>NZ_CP034170.1:1200000-2400000 GCF_003860405.1 Nakamurella antarctica
ACCCATCGCCCCAACTCGTCGTCGGGCACGCACGGTCGGTACTCGGCGCCCACCCATCGCTCCCATTGCCACCGCCTTTGAGCGGTCGACGATTTCGGGCAGCCGCGGTTGTGCTCGGCAGGCGACATCAGATTCTGGGTATCGCATGAGCCAGTGGGCTCGTCTGTCGATCACCATCTCCGTAGCCGCTACTGGGGTGCTGCTGCTGCTTGGCGGATTTGGCCCTAGTGCTCACTTGCCGACTGAACAGCTCACGGTCGCGCCCGGCCAGAGCCTGTGGACCATTGCTCAAACAGTGGCGCCCGACGTCGATCCGCGCATCACCGTCAACCAGATTATGGACATCAACGGTATGGATTCGGAAGTACTGGCTGCGGGCGAAGTGCTGCTCGTACCCGTAGCGGGCTGACCACCACCTCGCCCTGAGGCAGGCTCGCAAAAATAGCGACTGTTGGCCGGTAAAGTGACAGACGGTGGGTTTCTGGCGGCTGACGAGGTGCTGCTGCCGCGAGACCAACCAGGAGAAGGCTCCGTGTGCAGGCGCTCTCCTGTCCGCCTCAACGATGCCAGGCTAGTGCTGCCCCTCCTCCGATCTCGTCACGATCTTGACGGCGAAGGGGCGAGGGAAGGGTGCAACCCCACCATGAGATGCCCGTTCTGCCGATATTCCGATTCAAAAGTGATCGATTCCCGCGAAGTGGACGACGGCCAGGCGATTCGGCGCCGCCGTTCCTGTCCAGAGTGCTCACGCCGTTTCACCACAGTGGAAGAATCCGTCCTCGCCGTTGTGAAGCGGAGCGGTGTTACCGAACCCTTCAGTAGGGCAAAAGTGGTGGTAGGAGTGCGCCGGGCCTGCCAAGGCAGGCCGGTTGATGAGGACGCCTTGGCATTGCTGTCACAGCAGGTTGAGGACGCTATTAGGGCCACCGGCTGCGCAGAAATCAGCAGCCACGAGGTGGGCCTAGAGATCCTAGAACCGCTGCGAAATTTGGACGAAGTCGCCTACCTGAGGTTCGCATCGGTCTATCGATCCTTCGACTCCGTGGACGACTTCGAGAATGAGATCGACCGGCTGCGTACCGAGACGGCTGAGCGAAGTGCTGCGGGTCGATCGAATCTTGCTCACACGGAAGGGGGCGCTGACCCCGAGACGGATGGGGCAACCCTAGAAGCGGAGGGTGATGTGAGGTGCGCAGCCACTAGCGTCGCGGCTAAGGGCCTTGCCCCGTCGTGAACGACGTCGGCGTGCCTGAATCTTTCCTGCGCCCCTGACTGCTCAGTGGCGGATTAGATCCTGCCGAGCATTTATCGCTGCCCCCGCCCGATCGCAACTGCTTGCGGTTCTGCCGGGACCACGCAGAGCTAGCCGAAAGATCTGCTGTGGGCCTGCGCTGTCGAATTACTACAGATGGCGGTAGCGTCGCAGCGGCGAGCTCCATTACCCGCATTTCCGATCAGTGGCAGGCAGACAGCTTCCGGGCGCCAAGCTCCCGGCGGTCGTGCCAGCGTCGGATGCCGGGCACCACCGTCAGGTCCACGGCCTGGATGGACGCCAATAGCGAATGCACAACCTCGCGGACCGGGCTCTTTAGCACTTGGGCGCCATGCACCTCGTCCTACCGGGTGAACAGTGGGCGAGCGCGTGCGGCTTCAAGTCAGGAATGTTGCGGTGGCCCGCCAGGGTCCTGGATGTGACCGCACCACCCGCCGCAAGCACGCGCTCAATAGGGGTGCCAAGGGGCTGGACCAGCTGCGGGCCCATTTGGCAAAGTCCCGAGCGTTCAGCAAGTCGGTCCGGCGTTTTAGGTGCCGCCTACTGCTGCGCCGCCACCCGCATCATCGGCTGACAGGCCGCGGTCCGCTGGTAGCGGTAGGGCTCGGCCGAGGATCGCGAAAGGTCGAGGGTCACCGGCAAATTGATAGCGCCGCAGGACGTCGACGAATCCCAGACGACGATAAAGGCGCCAAGCGCGATTCTCGCCCTCGGGAGTGGAGAGTAGGACCACGTCTTCCGTGGAAGGTGCAAGAAAAGCGCGGACGAGGGCCTCGCCGATGCCCGCACCCTGGGTATCCGGGCGCACATGCAACTCGGTGAGTTCGCGGTACTGGGTAAACCACTCCCGGACGAGCGTGTCGGTCAGACCACGCCGCACTTCGCCGTGCCACCACTGGTCCGCTGCGCCGGTGTACCCAAAGCACATGCCTAAGACGCTGCCCTGTTTATCCAGCGCCACCACCCCATGGAAACCGACACGGTTACTGTGGTCTAGCCACAACGGGCGCCGCTGCCCGTGCGTGTAGGCCGGGTAGCCCATTGCGGCAACATAGACGCCGAGAAGTTCGTCCACCCTGGCGCGGAACTGGGCGGGTGTCAATGCCATCACTCGATACGGCTGGGCCGCGACCGTCATATCGAATCCTCATTACTGGGCCGCACGACCAGAGTGTCGGGGGTCAGCCCTAAGGTGCAATTGTCTGCACTCGAGACCAGGGTGTGCCGCATGATCTTCAATCCCAAGACTTCGTCGCGAACCGTGCCGGCGCGAACCGTGCCGGCGCGAACTGTGCCGTCGCGAATGATGATGGCAGTGGTGCAAGAGCGGGACCGCTCTGCGAATTCGACGGGCGCCCCCGAAGCCACTTTGGGCGGGTGCTCGGCACTAGATGCATTTCTCAATGAGAACACGCCAACCTCCATTGTCGGTGACAGGGCGTACTATCGAACGCACGTTCGATGAATGGAAAGAGGTGCTTCACATGGTGACAACAACTTCAGTCGGTCAGATCTCTGAGCGCTCGATCTTGGACGGGTCGCTCGACCTTGCAGGGGATGGGGAGGGGGAGGTCGCTGTGCCGTCAGCTTCGAAACTAGGCAAGCGCATGCGGCGGTCGGCGGTGGGTAGCACCTCTGCCATGACGACGGCTACTGCCACGGTAGTGAGCGTGCGCATCCCAGCAACACCGGCAGCGCGAACTGCACGAATCCGCAGCGGCGCCGGGGTACGCCCGAGCTCTGCCGCTTCACCCTCCATGCGCGTTCGCACAGCAGCGAATTCACCTCGAACAGCGCAGCCAGAGGTAGCTTCACGTGTCAGCGTTACGGGGCCTGTATCGGCCCATGCTCTGGCGCAATGCGCGGGTGCGCGCGCGGGTCTCAATCACGCGATGGGACTAAGCGAGCCCGCAGACCGGTTCGCAGCTGCCCACTTGGCCGCACTGAAAATGGCCGCCGCCATTTTGGAAACGCGTCCTCGTCCAACATCCAGGTCCTTTAAGCACGCGAGCGCATGGGTGCTGTTAACCAAGGTGACACCAGAACTGGAAAACTGGTCGAACTATTTTGCCGCAGGCTCGGCCAAGCGAAAAGCGGCAGAGGCAGGAATTACCCGATTCATTTCGGCGCAAGATGCCGACGACATGGTGCGGCAAACAGCGGCTTTTCTTGAGATTGCTGAATCGATGGTGGGGGCATAGATCGAAATCCTCAGACTGCTCCTCGCTGCTGGACCGTAGCGACTGGATCAGGTCGCCCGGGACGCTGATCGCAACAACCGGTCCAGCAGCGTGTCGAAAACAGCCGCAACCTCGCGGGCGCCTGCAGTGGGCCAGTCGTGGATCGGGATACCTGCGCCTTGGGCCTGCTGAATCGCAGACCGGTCTGGCAAGTTGGGGCTCAGGACAAGAGGGCCGAAAAGGTCTTTCAACTCCGTGTACCGATATTCCTGCTCGACCGAGCGAGTCCGAGCGCGGTTCACTACTACACCGAGAGGTCGCAGGCCCGGATTACTCCTGACCCGTTCGTCGTGCACAGCTTCAAGCGCGCGCTGAACACCTGTAACCGCGTAAAGGGCTGGCTCTGTCACCAAGATTGCCCTATCGCTTGCAACAAGGCCGTTGCGCGTCAGCTGCCCGAGGGAGGGCGGGCAGTCAATGAGAACCAAGTCCGGCGCAGGGTAGATGCGGCCCACACCGATTCGAAGCCGGTTAAGCCGTGTCCTGCTTGGATCGGGATTGTTGTGACGTTCTGCTGCTTCGCTGCCAGCGAGAACGCGCACAGATTCGCCCCACGCGCTGGGACGAATCGCCAAAGCCATCACAGCCACGGTGGGGTTGCCCAAAACGTCAGCGATCGTCGCTTCGAACCCTTGCGGCTCCAAGGTCGTCGTCGCGTTGCTCTGGGGGTCTAGATCGACCACGACGGTGGAGATGCCTCTCTGCCGTGCGGCGGAGGCCAAACCGAGGGTGACGGTGGTTTTCCCCACACCACCTTTGAGAGATAACACGCTGGCTACAAGCACGCCGGTTACCGTACAGGTAACGCTGCTTCACGCGAGTTCGCCCACGACCTCAGCAGCCCTATAGAAGGGACTTTGATGGGTGCAAGCACCGGGAAGCGCCGGCTTGTCACCGAAGACCTGAGCCTGGTCGATGACAGCGAATGCACCATTCTGCACGCCGATATGGATGCATTTTTTGCGGCTGTGGAATTGCGCCGACGGCCGGAACTTGTGGGCCTGCCCATGATGGTGGCATCTACGGCTGGTCGCGGCGTCGTGCTGTCGGCCACCTATGAGGCGCGGGCCCACGGGATCAGATCAGCAATGCCGGTGGCGACGGCCCGATCGATGTTTCCGCAGATCATCATCGTGGAGCCCGACCACCGGGCCTACTCCGAGGCATCAGCTCGCATCATGGAAATTTTTTCCACCGTTACCCCGCTTGTGGAAGCGCTATCAGTTGACGAGGCATTCTTGGATGTAGGTGGGATGCGCCGCATTGCCGGGAGCCCCGGCGCCATCGCCGCGAAGTTACGCAGCCGGATCTCGAGCGAGCTGGGCTTGACCTGCACGATCGGTGTCGCTGCCACCAAATTCATGGCCAAACTCGGTTCAGGTTTGGCCAAACCCGATGGCCTGCTTGTTATCCCACCTGCCAGCGTGCTTTCGGTACTGCACCCGCTGGGAGTGGAATCGCTGTGGGGCGTTGGCCCCAAAACAGCCCAGACACTCCGCAAAATCGGGCTAAGAACTGTGGGGGATATCGCCCAGTTGGATAAGGCCAGCTTGGTGAGTGTCGTGGGCGTCGCCGGAGCTGAAAAGCTGCACGAGCTGGCCTGGGGCCGAGATCCGCGCAGTGTTTCCGAGCGGCCGCCGGAGTCTTCGATGAGCGCCGACGAGACATTCTCCAGTGACATCAACGACAGAGATGAACTGGTTCGGGAATTCCTGAGGCTGTCGGACAAACTTGCCCGACGAGTGCGAGCTACCGGGCAGCGGGCGAAGACGATAGCCGTGCGGGTCCGTTTCTCCGACTTCACCACGGTCACTCGTTCACTTACCCTCGCGGCGCCCACTGACCTGTCTCGAGACATTCACGCAGCCGCTGTGCTCTTGTTCGACAAGCTCGGGACAGGCCATCGGACCCTACGGCTCGTGGGGGTGCGATTGGAGCAGCTGGTGGCGGCAACCGAGGTGACCCAGCAACTCGCATTTGGCGATGAAAAATCTGCCGGATGGCGCCAGGCGGAGCAGGTCGCCGATGAGGTCACTGCGCGATTTGGAGCAGGAGCCGTACGGCCAGCATCGTTGATGCGCCCTCATTACCCAGGGCTGCGTGGCGGCCCGAACCGGCGGATTACATCAGTCGACACCCAGTCGTAAACACTTAGTGCAGGTGTGATGCATTCACCTTTCCTCCCTGGGCGAACGCAGTTTCTCGCCACGGAGGCAAACTCGCCTGTCGGGCTCTGAGATACGAATGACAGAAACAACCAGTAACGGTCGCCGTACGCGGTAGCTCCGCTGCAGCCCGTCGACAGTGATCACCGCAGGTGGTGGCTTGCTGGAGGGTCGCGTCGCAGTCAAAATCTGGGCAGCCTTCAGCGCAAAGAGAGGGGCAGAACGCTCCTGTTGGTGGCTCCGCCACCGGGGCCATCTATGATCGGAAGAGTCACCGAAAGGGGCGAATGTGAGGCTTGGTCTAGAAGTCCGCGCCGCGTGCTCGTATCCTGGTGATAAGTCACAATTTGTGGCGCCAACCAGCCCTACACGCCGATATCGGTGCCGGAGGAGGACCCATGCCGCTCTCCGAGCATGAGCAACGCATGCTTGATGAAATCGAGCGCGCACTTTACGAGGACGACCCGAAATTCGCTAACAGTGTTGACGAAAAGCGAATTCGCCGCCGTCGCCCCGTAATCGCGCTGATCGCGTTTATCCTGGGCCTGGTTTGTCTCGGCGCAGGCGTTATTTTGGCGCAAGGCGCGCCCGGTTTTGGTATTCCTTTGAGCGTTGTCGGTTTCCTGGTGATGGTGGGCGCGGTAGGCCTCCTTGTATTCGGTCAGCCGGCACGCTCAGGCGTGATGCAAGTCGAGGCTCCGTCTCGGCGAACGACATCTAACTTGTCCGATCGCATGGAAGAGCGCTTCCGCCGCAGGTTCGACGAACAGTAACTGCCTCCGTCTATGGCCCAGTTCCAACCGTGTCGGTGGAACTGGGCCATAGCTGTGTCAGGACCTCACCAAGGGCTTCTCTGCGTATACAGCCCGCCAGGTATCAGCGCTCTTACTGATCAGGTATCAGCGCACTGACTGATCAGCTACCAGCGCTCCGACTGGACAGAGGGACTCGCGCCCCGGGCCTGCCACCTGCGGTGTTCCGCCAGACGAGTTGCGCTCTCCTACCGGCGTACCCGCGAGCGAACCGAGCGGGGCACGAGACGATCCAGAAGCGATAGCGGAGCGGTATGGGCGAATTCTGTCCTGACCAGAGCGACACTCGCGGTTAGGTCGCTATTTGCAGCACCATCCACCCGCGCAGCGTCACTATCCACCCGCGCAGCGTCACCATCCACCCGCGCAGCGTCACCATCCACCCGCGCAGCGTCACCATCCACCCGCGCAGCGTCACCATCCACCCGCGCAGCGTCACCATCGGGCCGCACCGCGCCAGCATGGTGAGCAGCTGCGCCTACCGACACGGCAATGTTCGCGGAATACCAGGACTCTTCTGTGGCGAGCGCCACACGTCGAAGTCCAGCCCTCGCGGCCTGGCCCAGAGCGGCCTTGGTCGCCAGGGAGTTAGCAACACTTCGTACTGTTGCAACCCGGTCGAAGCTGAAGCCGTGATCAACGGCGAGATCCTCGATCTCCGACCAGGCCGCGGGCGCAGCATCAGCACCGCCGCGCGCCGCGACCTGAAGGCGCAATCGGCTACGCCGCCGACGTAGAAGGGAAGGGGCGGCGCCCAGTCCGATAAGTGCGAGCACGAGCAGCAGGCCTACCCAGAGCCAGGTGGGAACTCTTCCTGGCGAGCCAGTGGCAGCCCCACCGGCGTCGAACTGGGTGCTGGTCACGGTGTTGGTCTGAGTAATTCCCGAGGGGCGACCGGTGTCGTCTTGGCCGGACTGGCTGGGCGTTGCCGAGGGCGTGGGGGTTGGTTCGCTGGGCGCGGCAGGTTCGGCAAAACCTTGCTGACCGCCGGTGGCTACACCAAGCGGCGTCGGGTCGAACCGCACCCAGCCAGCTTTATCGAAACGCACTTCGACCCACGCGTGTGCGTCATGGCTGGAGATTGTGTAAGCGCCCGGGGCGGTCTCTGTTCCCTGGGTGAAGCCGATGGCCACTCGGGCGGGAATCCCCACGGTACGAAGCATCACCGTCATGGCCGTGGCGTACTGCTCGCAGTAACCCTGTTTGTTTTTCAGAAAGTCGACCAGGGCGTCCCCGCTGCTTCCAGAGGGCACTTCCAAAGAATATTGAAATCCGTTGGAGGGAGTGGTGAAGTACTGCGTGAGCGCGAAGGCTTTGTCGAAAGCTGATGTCGCCGAGGCGGTGACCGATCGTGCCAGTTCGACGACACTGATCGGTACGCCGGCTTGGTCGGTGAGATTTCCGCCCGCGGTCACGGTGTCGGCGCGCAACGCTTCAGGACTGATCTTTCCCAGTGCCACAAGCATCGAGTACCCACCGGGGTTCACTGACTCTGGACGGAAGATCGATCCAAGGCTGCGGTTGTAGTTCCATCCCGGACCAAGGTCGCTGACCGTCGCGGTCCCCGGGTAAATGGGGAGGTATCGGTCGCTGAAGTTGGGGGTTTGTACGGTCACGACCGAGAGCGCCGCGCTGGGGTTGTCGGCGAGCGGAGCCAACGGGAACTCCGGTGTTACGGGCTCAGTCCCCGTTCCCGGGTCGCCTTCGGAAAACCCTTCGCCGGCCGTCCATACTTCGAGACCGGCGGTTCGCAGATAGTCGGGACTGGTGAGCCCTGCGACTTGCAGTACGTCCACCGGATCGCCGCGTTGGAGGTTCCCTTTCAGGGAGGTGAAGGGTGAAAGCCCGACATCCTTGCCTGCGCTGTTGGCGTTGGAGCGCGGCAATCTGCCCTCGGTACCGATTGCTGTAACGCTGTCGGCAACCACCAGGCTGACGGTTACGGCCACGACGACGGCGATGGCGCCGGTCACCGCGACACCAACACCCGCACGTAGGCTCGTGGGCTTGCCTGCGTGGTCTGACGCGGCTAGTAAAGCGGCGTAACTCACAGCGGGGACCGCGAACGTCCACCACGGCAGGAGTTCGTTCGAAATCGACGCTGGGATGGAATACATCACCAACAGCGGGAGCGCGACCAGTGCGGGCGCCTGCAACTCTGTAACGAGGAAATCGACAACCAACGCGACGAGAGCCAACGTAATGGCGATGAGAAACCCGAGTTGGGGCGTTGACTCAGCGGGGGGCGCGCTGTTCTGAATCTGGCTCCAAGCACCCCGGATGAGTTCCTGCGCTTCGGCAAGGACACGCGAGTTCGGAATCAGGCCCCAAGACCCGCTATCAGTGAAAAGGCTTGTCAGGCTAGTGATGACACCCAAGATCTGGACCCCCAGCACCACCGGTGACGGCAGGCGGAGAAGACGGCAGCCGAACCCGATCAGCCACACGAGCGCCACCACCTGAAGCACCGCGGGGACCCAACTGCTGCCCTTGAGCGTCGTTGTCAGCGGCGAAGCGCCCGCAACGACGGTGAGAGCACCGAGGAGCCCGATCAGCGGATAGGCGGAATCGGAGGTGGAGCGGGAATGCGGCGGTTTTTTCGCGCGCGCTCCGGTCGCAGTTTTAGGCGCCGCGGCTGGCTGGGTGCTGGTGCTCATCGGAGGGCCCGAGCAGCGTCGGGCGCGTCCACGGGTTCGCCGGTCGGCACCGCTCCGTCGGCAAATCCGCCACCGGAGAAACCAGCGGAGAAACCACCGGAGAGACCACCGGAGAGACCACCGTTGAAGTCACCAGCTGAACACGCACGCTGCCAGATCGCGGCGAGACTGTCCTGTGGGTGAACCTCGACTACCCGCCAGCCGGCGGCTCGGAGCAACCCCACCATTTCGATGGTGGTCTCGAAGTCGCGGGCCGCTGTAGCACTGTGACGGTCCCATTCGCCGGCCGCGATGACCAATGCAATGGCGTTGCTGGCCCGTCGCCTTGCAGCAATGAGGAGCTTGGTGGTGTCTCGGTCTGTTTGCCCGAGAACCGCGACGAGCAGGCCTGTATCGGTCGTTGCCGAGGCTGCGATGGTGCGCTGCGGGTCTGTCTCCAGGAGTGCCAAGCTAGCCAACACGTCATCGGTGATGTCGTGGCCATCAGCGAGCACTTTCCCTGTATGAGAAACCAATCGCACCTGATGGTCGCCTGCGAGTAGATGCAAGGCCACGGATGCAGCCAGGCTCACGGCGGTTTCGAAGCTGGAGTCTTCGCCGGTGCCGTGGTGCGCGCTTGCGCGGTGGTCAAGCAGCACACTCGCGCCACCGTGGGAAACGGGTTCGGTAAGTCGGACCATCAAATCGTCGTGCCTGGCGGAGGCCCGCCAATGAACCGAGCGGATATCGTCGCCTCGCTGGTACTGCCTGATCCCGATATCGGGGGAGCCGCCGACGGTTCCCTGCGCGGCTCGTCCTGACGCAGCAGATTTGGAGCCACCGCTGGAGGGAGTGCCGGTCAGTGGAATTACGGAGGGGACAACGAGCACCTCGGTGGTGGCGGGCAAAGATCGAGAGTCCTCCCACGTACCGAACGGGTCGGCAATATGGACGTGGGGCGGTCCGATAACGAATCTGCCGCGGCGTTTGGCGTGCACCGGATAGCTGGTCACTGCGCTGCGTCCTCGCCCCAGGGCAGGGATGAGGCAGTGGGCACCGGGGGATAGATCAGGGGTGGCCGCCTCCTGTAACTCGATGGGGCGCGTCTGCGAAGAGCCGGTGTTGGTGATGATGAGGTCGACGCGTCCGGTCAAGCCGGGGCTCAGCCTCGCGGGGGCGACTTGGTGCGTTGCCGACAACTGCGTCCGCCGACTCGCCGACACGACCCAGGCAACCAACGGCAAGAGCGTTGCCACAAGGCCTATCCGAAGCAAGTCACGTTCGTCGAGGATTACCGCGCAGACGCACGCGGCCAATCCGCCGGCAAGCAGGCATCGACCGCGCGTGGTGAGTCCGCGGTGGCTTCGACCGAAGCTAGAAACAGCGCCACCGGCGTCGGACTTAGGCACCGGGTTGCCGTGGCGCCCGAATGGCGTGCAGGAGACCAGCGATGATGTCAGCTTCGGAGCGACGATTCGCGTGCGCCTCCACCGTTAGCAAGAGGCGGTGGGAGAGCACGGGGATCGCCATTCTTGCGATGTCGTCAGGCACCACGAATCCTCGTCCTTCGAGGGCGGCAGTGGCCTTGGCCGCGCGTGCCAAATGCAAGGCTGCGCGCGGGGAGGCTCCTAGTCGTACTTCAGGCAGGACGCGGGAAGCGGCCACCAACTCCACGATGTAGTGCTGCAGCTCGGGAGCGAGGTAGATCGCTCTCGTGCCGCGGATCAGCGCTTTCACGGTCGCCGCATCTGTCACGGGGGTGAGCGAGTCCAAGGGATCGACGCGGTCGTGGTCGGCCAGCATCGCCACCTCGCTGCGGCGATCGGGGTAGCCGATCGCTGTACGCGCCAGGAAGCGATCCCGCTGGGCCTCCGGGAGGGGATACGTTCCTTCCATCTCCACCGGGTTCTGCGTGGCCATGACGAGAAAGGGCGATTCGAGGGGGTAGGTGGTTCCGTCAACCGTGACCTGCTGCTCCTCCATCGCTTCAAGAAGCGCTGACTGGGTTTTGGGCGATGCCCGGTTGATTTCGTCCGCGACCAGAATGTTGGCAAATACCGGTCCGGGGCGAAAGTCGAACTTGCTTGTCTGTCGGTCGTAGACGCTCACACCGGTGACATCACTGGGCATCAGGTCAGGGGTGAACTGAACGCGGTTGACGGTGCCGTCCACGGTCTTGGCCAGCGCTTTGGCCAAACTGGTCTTGCCAACGCCTGGGACATCTTCGATGAGAAGGTGCCCTTCGGTGAGTAATGCGATGACGGCCAGCCGCACCACCTCGGGTTTTCCCAGCAAGACCTTGTTGACGGCCGCAGCGATCTGGCCGCCAACCGTGGCAATACTGGCCGGATCAGCAGCCGCAGGGGCGGATTGCGGGAGGCTGCTCGCGTGCGAATGGGTACCAGCGTCCCTGGCCCCGGAAGGACCGGCTTCATGACCGCGAGGCGGTGTAAAACCGTCGGTTCGCGGTGCTGCTGAACTGCCGACTGGTGCCGAGGCGCCAAGGTCCTGAGTCACTGAAGTCCTCCTGGTTCGGTGTCTACGCCACGGGCGCGCACACCGGTTGTCCGGCCACGCAACGACCTGTGCGGCCTTGCGTCATTGACCAGTCTGCCAAAGGCGCGGCCGGATGCGAGGTTCCTGCGCGGGTTTGGCGGGGTTCTTCCATGGATCTACATCCGTCCCCACATTGCCCCACTTGTGAGCAGGAAATGGAACCAGAGGTGGTGATGAGGGATAAATCGTCGGTTTGTGGAGCAGATGAGACCCGTTACGACGTGTCAAGGTCCGAAATCGGACTTCCGGACTACCAGCGGAGCCGAGAGAACGAGAATTTCCCCCACCTGGCGAAATGAGCGTCCAACTGCGGCGATGGCGTCGTCTCAGAGAAATTTGGGCTACAAGGAGGTGGAAAGTGGGGCAAAGTGGGGTAGCGTGGCGCCCAATGGAGAGTGGTGGGTGCCACAAAGGGCGCATTCCAGTGGATGTACAGGTTTTGATCCGGTTGGCGGCGATGTCGAGAACGAGGGGGTGGCAGCGTGGAGGACTTCACTTTCGTTGGCAACTTCACCCCTCGGATGGACGAGAAGGGACGCATTACGCTGCCGGCAAAGTTTCGGGATCGAACTGCGGGCGGAGTAATGCTGCTGCGTGGCCAAGACCGCGCCTTGTTCATCCTGACGCTCGCGGGATTCGCGAAATTTGCCCACAATGCCATTCACGCTGACATCACCGATGAGCGACAGATCGGTTTCCAGCGGTACATGCTTGCCAACGCTGAGGACCAACACCCCGACGCGCAGGGCCGCATCACTATTCCGGCCAAAATGCGCGATTACGCGCAACTCACCAAAGACATCGTCCTCAACGGCGCAGGTCTTCGCATGGAGGTGTGGGCGGCCGATCGCTGGAACCAGTACCAAGCTGCGCAGGAAGAGGCGTACGCCACCCCTGCCCGGGGGGTCTTCGATGCCTAGCTAACCGACGAGCCTGTTCCACGACGGAACTCGAATCAAGCAGTGCGCGATTTGCAAAAACTCAATGGCACCACCGCAGATTCACCGGCCATGCTGCCCGGCCTGCACCCGTTCTGGCGAAAATCTTGGCACGACTTCCCCCGCGCCAAGCCTTCGACCACATCGGCCCCCCTGAAGCGACTTCCCCCGCGTCAGGTGTGCCAACGGGTGGGGACCAGACGACATGGACACGCGAATGATGCATGATGCCCGCTTCACAGATGAGCACCCCGCCCCAGTCACCTCTGGACCGCAACCACCACGTACCGCAACCACCGCGTACCGCAAGAAGGGTTCCCCATGGTCGACGAGCACGTTCCGGTGCTAGCCGAACGCGTGGCGACGTTGCTGGGACCAAGCCTGCAGGCTCCGGGCTCGGTTCTCGTTGACTGCACCTTGGGCCTTGGCGGTCACACCACGCTGATGTTGACGATGTATCCGAACTTGCGGGTGATCGGGATCGACAGGGACCCCACTGCTCTACTGATGGCCACGGAGCGGGTGGCTGCCGCCGGATTCTCCGAACGCTTCGACGCCGCGCACGCCGTCTATGACGAGATCGGTTCCGTGTTGAGCGAGCGCGGGATTTCTAGCGCGCAGGCCATCTTGTTCGATCTTGGAGTTTCTTCCATGCAGCTGGATCGCACAGAGCGCGGATTTGCCTACGCCGTCGATGCTCCGCTCGATATGCGGATGAACCCGACCACGGGCATCACCGCAGCCGACGTGCTCAACACCTACGCACCCGGAGACATCGTGCGGTTGCTCCGCGAATACGGCGATGAAAAGTTCGCCACCCGCATCGTTTCCGAAGTCGTCAAAAGACGCCGGGAGGAGCCTTGGACCACGAGCGGACCACTCGTGGAACTGATCCGCGCTGCGATTCCGGCTGCGGCTCGGCGGACGGGCGGTCATCCGGCCAAACGCACCTTCCAGGCGCTGCGGATAGAGGTCAACGACGAACTTGGCGCCTTGCGCAGGGCGATCCCGGCTGCGGTCACAGCGTTGGCGGTGGGGGGCCGGCTTGCAGTCATTTCCTTCCAGAGTCTGGAAGACCGGATCGTGAAGAAATTGTTGGCGCCGCAGACACAGTCGTCTGCTCCCTTGGACCTCCCGATGGACCTGCCCGAATTTGCTCCGCACCTCACGTGGATTACCCGCGGCTCCGAAGCTCCCACCGATGACGAGGTGCTGGCCAACTCGCGCGCGGCATCGGCGAAAATCCGCGCTGTAGAACGCATTCGGGCCTCGGTATGACGAGGACGGAAGCGTTCCCGGCCCCAGGCGTGACAGCCCATGTCAGTGACGGCGTCACTCCCATTCGCGTCAGCACCCGGAGAGTTCACGCTCAGCGGGGCTGCGCACCGAAGTCCGTAGTTCCACTAGATCGGTTCGTTTCAGTTATTACAGCGTGGCGGGGGAATCACCATGGTCATTGAGCAATCACTTGCGCCGGCGAAGCAGGCTGGCCGGAGCGGCGCCGCACAGAAGGCGTACGAGAAACGCGCGAGGCGGAGCGGCAAAATGGTGCCAGCGGCCGCCATCGAGCACCGCACCGTCCGTCAGCAGCTGGCGCGGGTGCCATTCGTGGCGGTTCTTTTGACCATCCTGGCGGCAGGAATTGTCGGAGTGCTGTGGCTCAACACGATGACGGACGAGGCCGGCCTACAGGCAAACAAGGCCACGGCGAGCTCTGCCAGCCTGCGGTTGGAAATCGAAGCGCTCAAGCGCGACATCGCCGATAAAAACGCGACCCCTGCGATTGCAGCTGCTGCCAAATCGCTGGGTCTGGTGCCCGCTGGCGACTCGGCGATCTTGGTCGTCGGCGACGATGGCAGCGGGCGGGTGGTCGGCACGCCGACAGCAGTGCCAGACCCCGTTGTCACGGCGGCGCAAGCGGCTTTGGCTGCGCAAGCAGCGGCTCAAGCCGCCGCAGATGGCCAGGCTGCGGCCGCCGCTAAGACTGCTGCCGATGCACAAGCTGCAGCTCAAGCCGCCATAGCAGCGCAGGCAGCAAGTGAAGCGCAGGCAGCCATAGCAGCGCAAGCAGCCAGTGAAGCGCAGGCAGCAAGTGAAGCGCAAGCAGCAAGCCAGGCTCAGGAATCGGCGGCTGCTGGGGCCGCGGTGCCCCCCGCCGCGCCAGCTGAGGTGCAGCCAGCAACCGAGGTTCCGCCAGTGCAAACCCCACCGGCTATCGAGGCTCCACCCGCTGCCGTCACCACCGCAGCGAGTGCCGGATGACTTACGAAAAGAGAACGGACAGCACCCGGATCGGCCGTCGGCCAGCCGAAGGTCAGTTCGCAGCCGGGCTGCGCGCTCCGGTGCGCCGCGTCTGGGCGGGCGCTGCTGGCGATGGTGGCACCCCGGGGAGCAACCCGCGCCGCGAGGGTGCGGCCGCGCCGCGCCGCGCAAGTGCGGGCGCACGGCCGCGACGCTCATCCGCTGAAGCGGCGGCTCAGCCACGGCGGGGAGCGCGTCCGGCAGGTCGCGAAGTTCGCCCTGCCAACCCGCAGCCCACGGCCAAAGGCGCAGCTGCCCGATCGGCGCAGGCAAAGGCTAAGTCGGTCCGTGGTCGCAGGCAACGTCGCACACGCATGGCACCCGGCGACTCCAACAGGCGGATCAAGATTGCGTTGAGCGTGTTGTTGGTGATGTTGGTTGCCGCAATCGTCAAACTCACGTTCGTTCAAGGGGTCAGCGCAGCGGAATACGCGGCAAAGGCCGAGAGCCAGCGGGCAGACAAGATCACGCTCTTCGCCGATCGCGGCGCCATAGTCGACCGCAACGGAACTCCGCTGGCCTTCACCGTCGAGGGGCGAATGATCGCGGCCAGGCCAGCCCTGTTCGTCTCGGATGTGCAGCGTCACCAAGTTGCTGACATCCTGGTGGCCGCGCTGGGTCCGGCGGTGTCCGCAGATGCCATCATGGAACAGCTGTTGTCGGGTAAGAAGTATGTGTATCTGGCGAAGAACCTCATGCCTGCCCAAACCGACGCCATCATGGCTGACATTCGCACAGTGACGAAAGATCAAGTCAACGCGGTCGTGACAGAACGGCAGGATATTAGGCAGTATCCAGACGGCGGAGTCGCTCGTTCGATCGTTGGAAATACCGGCTGGGATGGTCACGGCACCATGGGCATCGAAGTCATGTACGACTCGGTGCTCTCGGGAACCGACGGCAGTCGGGTGGCCGATGTGGATGCCCGCGGCGGCGTCATCCCCGGTACCAATCGCGACGAGGTGCCAGCTAAAAATGGCACCGACATCAACACCACGATGGATGCGGACTTTCAGTACCAGGTGCAGCAGTACGTCACCGATTACGTCGCTGCGACCGGTGCAAAAAAAGGCATGGCGGTCGTGATGGATGTGAAGACCGGCCAGGTGTACTCGTTGGCGTATTCGGTGGCGGGTCAGGACCCGGCGCACAGTGTGTCGAACCCGGTGATGAGCGAGACCTTCGAGCCGGGATCAGTGAATAAGGTCGTCACCTTCGCTGCGGCGCTCGAGGCAGGCTTGATTACTCCCGAGTCAGTGTTGCAGGTCGACGGCGATATCAAAATGGGCGGTATCACCGTGCATGATGCGTGGAAACACGGCGAGATCGATATGACGGCCACGGGCATCCTGGCTAAATCGTCAAATGTCGGCACCTTGATGATTGCGCAGAAGGTGGGCGAGGCGGCATTCGCCGATGAGCTCAAAAAGTTCGGCCTGGGTAAGAAGACCGGAATTGAACTGCCGGGGGAGGAGAAGGGCATCGTTCCGGAAGAGGGCGATAGCCGGTGGTCCTCCACCACGTTCGCCAACCTGCCGATCGGGCAGGGTCTGACGATGACGCTGGTGCAGCTTGCATCCATGTACCAGGCAATTGGGAACGGCGGCGTGCGGATTCCGCCGACCGTGATTGCAGGTACGACAACGAACGGTGTGTTCACGCCAGCTGTTGCCAAGCCAGGTGTCCCTGTCATGTCTCCAGCCACCGCGGACACGCTGCGGGACATGTTGCGCGCCACAACGCAGGACGGCGATATCTCCCATAAGGGCACCGCTGCCGGTGCGGCGATCACGGGGTATCAGGTGGGTGGCAAGACGGGCACCGCTCAGCAGGTGGACCCAGAGACCAACCAGTACTCGGCCACCAAGTACAACTCGACGTTCGCTGGCCTCGTCCCGGCGGATAACCCTCGCTTCGCGGTGGCGATCATGTTAGATGCTCCGACGATGGGAAAGAACGCGGTTCCACTCTTCAAAGATATTGCCGCGTATGCCATGCGCGCCTTTGACGTTCCGCCGTCGGCCACGCCCGCACCGGTATATGACCTCTACAAGAACTATGGCGGGTAGATTTTCTCCTCGTGTCATCAAACCCGAGCCCTCGACCTCGCCATCTGGCGCCGTTCCCTCTGGAAGCAGTGCGCAGAACTGTTGGTGCGTCCGTCGTCCCGGCCTCGAGTGGTGCGCTATCGCGTACGTCTGGCGACAATTCGAGCAATGAGGAACCGCTTGGCGAGGTTGTCACCGGTATAACGCTGCGTTCCGGAGAGGTCCTACCCGGGGACGTGTTTGCCGCGGTTGTGGGGAGCAAAACCCATGGCGCCAGGTCGATCCCGGAAGCTGTCGCGGCGGGCGCGGTTGCAGTTCTGACGGATCAGGCCGGGGCCGAGATCGCTGCCGAATATGCCTGTCTCGGCGTGAAAGTACCCACGGTTCTCGTCGTTTCCGACCCCAGAGTGGTTCTCGGCGCCGCCGCGTCGATGATCTATAGAAATCCGAGCGAGAAGCTCACCATCATCGGCGTTACTGGGACGTCGGGTAAGACGACCATCACGTACTTGGTCGAGGCCGGGCTGCGGGCCTGTGGGCAACGCACCGGGGTCATCGGGACGGTCGAAACTCGCATCGGTGATGAGGTAGTGCCCAGCGACTTCACCACGCCCGAAGCGCCAGACCTGCAGGCCCTGTTGGCGGTCATGGTTCAGGCCGGTGTCCAGTCGGTGGCTATGGAGGTCTCGTCCCACGCTCTGGCCCTGGGCCGAGTGGCCGGCATTGAGTTTGCGGTGGGCGCGTTCACCAACTTGTCCCAGGACCACCTGGATTTCCACGGCGACATGGAGTCGTACTTCCAGGCTAAGGAGCTTCTCTTCGATGGACGCTCGCGCGCTGGCGTTGTCGACATCGATGACGAATATGGGCGCCGGTTGGCAGCCGGCCATCCCGAATTCACCACCGTGTCGGCGGCGGGCGCGACTGCCGATTGGCAACTTGAACACAGCGAGGTAGCGCCGAGCGGGGTGTCGCTCCTGAAGATCAACGGGCCAGCCGACCTCACTGTCGCAGTAGCCCTGGCGCTGCCGGGGACCTTTAACATTTCGAACACGCTGATTGCACTCGGGGCGGTGGCGGCGGCCGGTTTCGATCCGGTGGTGGCCGCCGCAGCGATTTCTGGTGTGGTGGTGCCCGGAAGGATGCAGGCGGTGGATGGCGGGCAGTCGTTTCTGGCCGTAGTTGACTACGCTCACAAGCCTGCTGCGTTGAAGGCGGTGCTCTCTGCTATCCGGGAATCGGTGCGCGGCAAAGTGATTGTCGTTTTCGGCGCCGGCGGGGACCGGGACATCGGAAAACGCCAAGTCATGGGATCGGTTGCCGGTGAGTCCGCGGACTTGATCTACGTCACCGATGACAATCCTCGATCGGAAGACCCGGCGTCCATCCGGCAGGAGATAATGCTGGGCGCGTTGACACACCCGAACACCGCTGGTCGCCTCCACGAGATCGGTGATCGTCGGCAAGCCATCCGAGCCGCGGTTGCCGCCGCGGTGCCGGGCGATGCTGTCGTCATTGCTGGCAAGGGCCACGAGCTCGGCCAATATGTTGGCGAGAAGATAATTCCGTTCTCCGATGTGGCGGAGCTGACCGCTGCTTTGGTGGATGCGCGCGCGAAACTGATTACGAACGAGGGCGATTAACAGATGAAGAGCATGACAGTGTCCGAGGTTGCGGAAGCTATCGGTACCCCCATTCTCGGCAGCGCGAAAGATGCCACCGACGACTCTGGGGTTACGTCGGTGGAATTCGATACGCGAAAGGTGAGCCCCGGCGCGCTGTTTGTGGCGCTAGTCGGAGAGCGCGTCGACGGTCATGATTTTGTGGACGCAGCGGTGGCGGCGGGTGCGGTGGCTGTGTTGGGCAGCAAAGATCTCGACATCGACGTGCCGTTGCTGCGCGTTGCAGATAATGACGCCGTGCTACAGGCACTTGCAGAGCTTGCCGCCCGATCTGCCGCAGCGTTGACCGCGCAGGGTCAGCTCACCACCATCGGCATCACCGGTTCGGCGGGCAAGACTTCGACCAAAGATCTGATTGCCGCGTTGGCATCGGCCGCTGGCAGCACGATTGCGCCCCCGGAGAGTTTTAACAACGAGCTGGGCCACCCCTACACGGTGCTCCGCGCGACGGAGCAGACCCGCTTTTTGGTGCTGGAACTTTCTGCTCGCGGACCTGGCCACGTTGCGATGCTGGCGAAGGTGGCGCCGCCGCGGATCGGGGTGGTGCTGAACGTCGGCAGCGCCCACATTGGCGAGTTCGGTTCGGTCGACGGCATCGCGCAGGCAAAGAGCGAACTGGTGCAAGCGTTGCCCGCTGCAGCCGATGGCGGCGTCGCGATTCTGAACGCGGATGATTCACGGGTAGCTGCGATGGCCACCCGTACGAGGGCGCGTGTTGTCACTTTTGGCACCCACCCAGGAGCTGATGTCCGCGCCGAGAACGTCACCGAGGACCACCATGCGCGCGCGGGATTTACTCTCATGACGCCGCGAGGTGCGGTCCCAGTTCAGTTGGCGGTATCAGGGGTGCACCAAGTCAGCAACGCGCTGGCTGCGGCGGCGGTGGGGCTGGAGATTGGGGTGAGCCTTCAGGACATCGCTCAGGTACTGGGAGCCAGTGGCCCCGCTTCGAAGTGGCGGATGGAAATCACTGATAGGGCCGACGGCGTCACCGTCATCAATGATGCGTACAACGCCAACCCGGAAGCGATGAAAGCTGCATTGAAAGCGCTGGTCACGATCGGCACTGGCCGCAGAAGATGGGCCGTGCTCGGCGAAATGGCCGAACTGGGCGAGATATCTCGAGCCGCCCATGACGAGATCGGTCGGTTGGTGGTTCGGCTCGGCATCGAAAGATTGATCGCAGTGGGTGCGGGGGTGCGAGGGTTGCACTTGGGCGCGCAACTCGAGGGCTCATGGGACGGCGAATCCGAGCACGTACCGGACTGGGAGGATGCGGTGCGGATCCTCGGGGACGAGCTTCGTCCTGGCGATGTCGTTTTGGTGAAAGCTTCGCGTGCGGTTGGGTTGGAGCGCGTAGCTCATGCTCTACTTCACGGGAACCCGCCTGCATCCGGCGACGCAGATGAGAATGGAATTTCTGAGTGAAAAGTATTTTGATCGCCGCGATCGTGGGTTTGGCGGTTGCGATCCTGCTCACCCCGTACTTGATTAAGGTGTTCGCCCGGCAGGGTTTCGGCCAAGAGATTCGCGAGGATGGTCCGCAGAGCCACCAGAAAAAACGTGGCACTCCCACCATGGGCGGCGCCGCGATCCTGATCGCGATGTGGGTGGGATATCTTTCAGCCCTCGCCGTGAGCATGATGGACGGCGGCGGCGGTCCGACGGCGTCGGGCTGGCTGTTGTTGTACTTGACCACGGGTATGGGGCTTGTGGGATTCCTCGACGATTTCGTCAAGATCCGGCAGCAACGCAACCTCGGTCTGAACAAACGGATGAAGTTTCTGGGACAGACGTTCATCGCAGTGTCGTTTGCCGTGTTAATTTTCCTGTTTCCGGGTGCCAACGACGAAACGCCAGGTTCGAAGTTTCTGTCCTACACCAGAGACCTGCCGTGGTTCTCCTTCGGAATCATTGGCGCAGCGGTGTTCGTGGTGCTGTTAATCGCGGCCTGGTCCAACGCCGTGAACTTCACCGATGGCCTCGACGGACTTGCTGCCGGCTCCTCTGTGATGGTGCTGGGTACATATGTGGCAATCGGCTTCTTCCAACTGCGCAACTCCTGTTACTCCTCGACGCTCAGCGCAGCAGCGGAGGCCGGTTGCTACGCCACGCGGGACCCGCTGGATATCGCGATGGTGGCAGCGGCCGCACTTGGTGGTTGCATCGGGTTCCTCTGGTGGAACGCACACCCGGCCCGGATCATGATGGGCGACACTGGCTCGTTGGCCCTCGGAGGCCTGATCGCGGGCCTGAGTGTGATGACGCGAACCGAGCTTTTGTTGATCGTCATCGCCGGGCTGTTCGTCGTTGAAATGATGTCGGTGGTGATCCAGATCGCCGTTTTCAAAGTCCGCCATGTCCGAGTGTTCCGGATGGCGCCTTTCCATCACCATTTTGAACTGTCCGGGTGGGCCGAAACCACCGTGATGGTGCGGTTCTGGTTGCTCGCGGCGATATCGGCAGCTTTGGGCCTCGGATTGTTTTATGCAGAGTGGCTCAGTCTCACCGGCGGATGATCCTCACTCGGGGGATAGCGGGGCATTCGCGCAGGTCATCACTCGCGTAGGGGACAGTGGATGCGACACGCGCCCGGATGTCCCGCCGATCATCTGCTCGGGCAAGCACCATGGACAAATGATGACGGTGGGGCGCGTGGGACTGATGGTCCGTACGCAAGAGAGTTGTGGGCAAGGCAGCGCACGGTGAGCGCCCCGACAAAGAACAATCCCACGGCTAAAACGCCGAAGCCAGGTGGACCTCCCGCACCTATGACGGGCGCCGAACGGGCCCGCGCTGCTGTCGCTGCTCGGCAGCGCGCCCGCACCCCGACGGCGGCGCGACGCTATGCCGGGGCGGTCAAGGCTCGCTTCTCGGACTGGCTTGACCGCCCTATGACGTCACTGCACCTGTTGCTTGCGGTGTTCTTCCTGCTTCTGGCCTATGGCCTGCTGATGGTCCTTTCTTCCTCCTCTATCAAGTCCTTCAAGACAGAGGGTTCGTCCTTCGGAGTTTTTAAATCCCAGTTGCTGTTTGCCGGACTCGGACTCGTGGGCTTCTACGCCTGCATGCGGATCAAACTGAGCTGGCTCCGCGGAGTTTCCACCACGGGAATGATCATCGCGCTGGGTCTACTCGTGGTGGTGCTGGGCGCTCCCAGGGTGAACGGTGCTCGAAGCTGGATCAACGTCGGCGCGTTCACGGTGCAGCCTAGCGAGATCGCTAAATTTGCCATGGTGATCTGGGGCGCCCATGTTCTGGCGGCCCGGCGATCCAACCTCGGTTCGTGGCGAGAACTGTTGATCCCGGTGTTGCCCATCGCGCTCCTCATGGGCGGCCTGATCATGTTGGAGCCCGATATGGGCACCACGGCGGCGCTGATGATCATCGTGTTCGGGCTCTTCTTTTTCGCCGGAGCTTCGTGGTGGCTTTTCTCAATCCTGGCCTCCTGCGGCATTGGTGCGTTGGTGCTCTACGCGTTTACGACCCCTTACGCGCTGAAGCGACTGGTGTCGTTCGCCAACCCCGAAGCGAATGCACAGGGGTCGGGAATGCAGCTGCTGCAGGGGCTTTATGGCATGGCGGACGGCGGCTTGTTCGGAGTCGGGCTAGGACATTCCAGCGCTAAATGGCAGTACCTGCCGCACGCCGAATCCGACTTCATCTTCGCCATTGTTGGTGAAGAGCTGGGGTTGATTGGCGCAGGGCTATTGGTGGCGTTATATGTGACGCTGGCGCTGGTCGGGCTCCGGATCGCGCGACGCAATATGGATCCGTTCGTCAAACTCGTGGCCGCCACATCGACCGCGTGGCTCGTGGGACAGGCCGCGATCAATATTTTCTACGTCATCGGCCTGCTGCCGGTGACTGGTATTCCGCTGCCCATGATCTCGGCGGGCGGAACGTCGCTCATTGTCACGATGGCGATATTTGGTCTGCTGGCTAACTTCGCGAGGCGTGAACCCAAGGCGATGGCGCTGTTGCAAGAAAAGGGCCCAGGCAGGCTCTCGCGCTTCTTTGGAATCGGTATTCCGGGCACTGCAATCGAGGAGGCAAAGGCGCTCGCGGGCAAGGCCGCCAAGCAGCAAAACCGTGAATGGGCCAGGACTTCGGCGCGGAAAGCCGCGCAGGAAAAGAAGGAGAAAAAGGCAGCTGCCCGAGGGCAGGTGATTGCTTCCACACGTCGTGAGCAGCGTGGGGACCGCCGGCCCGTGCCCCCGCCGCGGAGTCGGTTCGGCGGGCTTGATTTTGACCAAGATAATCGCGGCGCCCCGGCGGGCGGCGGCCGGGGTTCTGGCATCCGTGCCCGCAGCACCCCCATCCGCAGCACCCCCACCCGTTCCACCCCCACTCGAACTCGACCCGCCACGTCAGCGCGCAGCCGCGACGAATCACCCCGCAATCGTGACGGGTCACCGCGGACCAGGGGGCAGCGACAGGAAACCCGCCGTCAGTTCCGCGACGATCAGGACTACCGATGAAGACTGTGAGCGTGTTGATTGCCGGCGGCGGCACCGCCGGCCATATCGAACCGGCGCTTGCGACGGCCGATGCTTTGAGAAGGCTTAATCCGAACATTCGGATCACTGCTTTGGGTACCGCCCGCGGCCTCGAGACGACGCTGATCCCGGAGCGCGGTTACGAGCTGGTGCTCGTGCCAGCGGTGCCATTGCCGCGGAAACCGTCAAAAGACCTGCTGTTGCTGCCATTTCGGCTGTGGAAATCCATTCGAGCCACCCGCGCCATCATTGAGGAGCGGCAGGTGGATGTGGTGGTCGGGTTCGGCGGGTACGTCTGCCTACCCGCCTATCTCGCTGCCCGCAGACGGGTACCGGTGGTGGTGCACGAAGCGAACGCCCGCGCGGGGATAGCCAACAAGATCGGCGCGCGCTTTGCAGCCGCCGTCGTGGCTGCCGTTCCCGGTTCCGGGTTGAGATCGGCCAAGGTGATCGGAATCCCGGTGCGGCGATCGATTTCCATCCTGGACAGGGCCGGATTGCGCGCTGAGGCGAGGAAGTTCTTCGGGCTTGACCCCGACGCGCCCACCCTGCTGGTGTACGGCGGATCGCAGGGCGCGGTGCGCATCAACGACTCGGTCCTGGCTGCTGCGCCGGAATTGGCCGCCGCCGGGGTGGGGGTGTTGCACGCGTTCGGGAAGAAGAATTCGTTCGAGGCACCGACCAACCCGGGACCCGCCTATGTCGCTGTTGCCTACCTTGACCGAATGGATATGGCGTACGCCGCGGCCGACCTCACCCTGGGCAGGTCCGGCGCTCTGACGGTTGCCGAACTCGGCGCTGTCGGGATGCCGGCGGTCTACGTCCCGCTGCCGCACGGGAATGGAGAGCAACGCCTGAACGCGAGCGCACAAGTAGCAGCTGGATCGGCGATCATTATCGACGACGCCGAGCTGACGCGTGAATCTGTGGTGGCGCAGGTGCTTCCGCTATTGACAGACCCAGCAAAGCGGGAAGCGATGGCTGCTGCTGCGACCGCCTCGCCGACAGGGCGTGCGGACGCGGTGCTCGCCACGATCGTGGCAAATCTCGGTGCAGAGCACGCCGCAGGCAGGGGAGAAGGCACGTGAGCAACAACATTCCGGCTGGGCTCGGCTTCACGTTGGAGCGCGCCCACTTGGTGGGGGTGGGCGGCGCGGGTATGAGCGCCATCGCGAGAATCCTGATCGACCGCGGCTTCGTCGTCTCCGGCTCTGACGCCAAGGGTTCGCACGTGCTCACGGGGTTGACGGCACGGGGGGTGAAGACCGCTATCGGACAGCGGGCCGAGAATCTCGACCTTCTCACCGGCGGTCCCACGGCAGTCGTGATCTCAACAGCCATCAACCCATCCAACCCGGAACTAGCCGCGGCCCGGGAGCGCGGCATCCCCATCGTCAGAAGAGCATCGGCCCTAGCCGCGCTGATGGACGGCTACCGAAGAGTGTGTGTTGCTGGCACCCACGGCAAAACGTCGACGACGTCCATGTTGACCGTCGCCCTGCAACACGCGGGGGTGGATCCGTCGTTTGCGATCGGCGGCGAACTGAACGAGTCCGGAACCGGCGCGCATTCCGGGTCCGGCGACATCTTCATTGCCGAAGCGGACGAGTCGGATGGGTCGTTCCTCGCCTACAGCCCGCACGGCGCGATCATTACCAATCTCGAACCCGACCACCTTGACCACCATGGCAGCGCCGAGGCATACACCGCCGTCTTCGATCAGTTCGCACAGCGCATCGCGCCGGGCGGGTTTCTCATCGCCTGTGTTGACGATCCTGGTGTGGCAGCACTTGTCGGCAGGTTAGGGGTGGGATCACCCAGGGTGATTGGCTACGGTCGCAGCGCCACTGCCGATGTTTTATTGCGCGACAGTGAGCAGTTCGGGCACGGCAGCCGCATGACGATAGAGACTCAGGGGCGCTCCCACACTCTGACGCTCGACGTTCC
Source organism: Nakamurella antarctica (assembly GCF_003860405.1). Lineage (NCBI taxonomy): Bacteria > Bacillati > Actinomycetota > Actinomycetes > Nakamurellales > Nakamurellaceae > Nakamurella > Nakamurella antarctica. The sequence continues at coordinate 1,225,098 of NZ_CP034170.1, forward strand.
GGGCGAACACATGGCCCTCAACGCGGTGGCCGCGTTTGCGGCCGGCTTAGCCTTGGGCATCGACGCGGAACCTCTCATCGACGGACTCGCCCGATACACCGGGGTCCGGCGACGTTTTGAGTTCAAGGGGCGGGCGGCGGGAGTCGTGGTCTATGACGACTACGCCCACCACCCCACCGAGGTCTCGGCCCAGATCGCCGCAGCACGAACGATTGTCGGCCAGGGGCGGCTCGTGGTTATCTTCCAGCCGCATTTGTATTCGCGAACCCAGACCTTTGCGGTGGCTTTCGGGCGGGCCCTTGCTGGTGCCGATTTGGTGATTCAAATGGATGTATATGGAGCTCGCGAGGAGCCGCAAGTGGGGGTGTCTGGGCAGCTGATTGTTGATGCCATCCCAGCAGGGACGGCCATCGTTGTGTACGAACCCTCGATGGCCGCCACGGCGACCACGGCCGCTGCGCTGCTCGTCCCCGGTGACGTCGTTATCACCATGGGCGCGGGCGATGTCACGATGATTGGACCAGAACTGCTGGAGCTTCTCACGGCGGGAGAAGAGTCGAGATGACGTCAACGCTGGAAACTGGCCGGTCCACGCTGACCCGTGATGAGCGCACGAAATTGAGAATGGTCGCAGCGAGGCGGCGCCGCAGAAACGGTTGGATCGCTTGTCTGCTGGTCCTGCTGATCGGGGCGGGCGGCGCCTACGTGTTGTGGGGGACACCGGTTCTGGGCGTTAAAACAGTCTCAGTTACGAGCGCGTCCGGGCAGGAGCTACCGCCCGAGCTGGTGGCGCAGGTCGAAAGTGTGGCGGCGATTTCCGTTGGTGCGCCGCTGATCTCGCTGGACATTGCAAAAGTACGCGAGGCCGTGCTGACCGTGGGCTCAGTGGCTGCGGTTCAGGTTAGCCGCCGGTGGCCCAGCTCGGTCATTATCACCGTGACGCCGCGCGTTCCCGTGGCGGTGGTTGCCGCGAACAGCGCGTTGTTTTTGATGGACGATTCGGGGTTCCCGTACCTTGAAACCCCCTCTGTACCAGCGGGTTTGGTAACGCTGCGGCTAGCTACCCCCGGACCCGAGGATGCTGCCACCCGCGCCGGACTCACGGTGATTTCTGCTCTGCCCGCGGAGATCTCTGCGCGATTGACGTCGGTATCGGCGAGATCTGTCTATGACATCAGCCTCGACCTGGCAGACGGACGAGAAGTGAAGTGGGGCAGCGCAGACAATAGTGCGCGCAAGGCCGCGGTACTGCCCGCTGTGCTTGCTCAACCAGGGACTAAGTTCGACCTCTCGGACCCTGCCATGGTGACGGTGCGGTAACTAGCGCAGGTTCACATTGTCGGCGCAGACCCGTTTTTTCAATTGCACGTGGTGCGCTGCGGCGCGCCTACCACCGGCAGGTACCAGCCGCCCCCTACCGTCGTCAGTACAGAACAGCTTGACATAACTATAACGTTCTTGTTCAGGTTTAGGGTTGCAGTGCTGTTCCACTAGCTCGAACGCTGTACTTCGATTTTTCACTCAGCAACGAAAGAAGGGCCACCGGGCCATGACGCCACCGCATAACTACCTCGCCGTGATCAAGGTTGTCGGCATCGGCGGCGGCGGCGTGAACGCCGTCAACCGGATGATCGAGGTCGGACTCCGAGGCGTGGAGTTCATCGCGATTAACACCGATGCGCAGGCGCTGCTGATGAGCGATGCCGACGTCAAGCTCGATGTCGGGCGGGAGCTCACCAGGGGGCTGGGCGCCGGCGCCAACCCGGAGGTCGGGCGACAAGCCGCCGAGGACCACCGCGAGGAAATCGAAGAAGTTCTTAAGGGCGCGGACATGGTGTTCGTCACCGCGGGCGAGGGAGGCGGAACCGGGACTGGTGGCGCCCCCGTCGTCGCTTCTATTGCGAAAAAGCTTGGCGCACTGACCATCGGCGTTGTTACCCGACCCTTTGCCTTCGAGGGAAAGAGGCGCGGTGGGCAAGCGGAGGTCGGCATCCAGGAACTGCGCAACGAGTGCGACACGCTCATCGTGATCCCGAACGACAGGCTGTTGCAGTTAGGTGATCTGGGTGTGTCGCTGATGGACGCGTTCCGCAGCGCCGACGAGGTCCTGCTCAATGGGGTCCAAGGCATTACCGATCTGATCACCACCCCGGGTTTGATCAACGTCGACTTCGCGGACGTCAAGTCCGTGATGGCTGGCGCCGGTACCGCACTGATGGGTATTGGATCTGCACGCGGCGAAGGTCGCGCCGTTCAAGCAGCCCAAAAGGCAATCTCATCACCCTTGCTGGAGGCGTCCATGGAGGGCGCCTACGGGGTGCTGTTGTCAATCGCGGGAGGCAGCGACCTCGGCCTTTTCGAAATTAACGAAGCGGCTTCGCTGGTGCAAGAAGCGGCGCACGAAGACGCCAACATCATCTTCGGGACCGTCATCGACGATTCCTTGGGCGACGAAGTTCGTGTCACCGTCATTGCGGCAGGTTTCGACGCAGCCCCCAGCCGCGCACCTTTACCAACCCGACACAGTGCTTCGGCCGTTGCTTCGGCCTCCGCTGGTGACGTGCGCGCGTCGGAAGCGCCAGCGACGCCGCCAGCGCGACCCATCACCTATGCGCCAGCCGAGACCCCGGCAACCCCACCGTCTTCTATGGGTCAGTCCGGTTCTTCGCGTGGCGGCCGCATGATGGACGAGGACGATGATGACGTCGACGTTCCCCCCTTCATGAAGCGGTAAGTACCCATGCGAGTGCAGTACTTTTTCTCCGGCCGGGAGGGTGGCGTTTCTACGCAGCCCTTCCGGTCGTTGAATATCGGCACCCACGTCGGCGACGATCCCACATCCGTTGCTAGGAATCGGGTCACGCTGGCTGAGTGCGCGGGGCTGGGCGTGAACAACGTGGTCTGGATGGACCAGGTGCATTCGACGAAAATTGTTCAGGTGGATGCGGCAGGCGATGTCCTCGTCGCTACTGATGGGGCTGTCACCAGCGCCCCCGGTGTGGGTCTTGCTGTGATGGTGGCCGACTGCGTGCCGATCCTCGCATACGACGAGCAGGTGGGGGTGATCGGTGTGGCGCATGCGGGGCGGCAAGGCGCTGCCGCCGGAATCGGGCCAGAGTTGCTGCGCTGCATGGTTTCTGCCGGGTCGTCGGTGTCGGGCATCTCAATCGTCCTCGGACCCGCCATTTGTGGCCGCTGCTACGAGGTGCCCGCTTCGATGCGAGACCTCGTCGATCGAGCATTGCCCGGAAGTGCCTGCGAGAGCGCCGTCGGGACTGCGGGACTCGATCTTCGCGCCGGGCTTGCCCGTCAGTTTCGGGCGCTGGGTGTATCCGGCGTAGTTGTCGACTCCTGTTGCACCGCAGAGGATCCAGCCTTCTTCAGCCACCGGCGAGATGCGCCGACAGGTCGCCAGGCGGGGCTGCTGTGGCTGGAACTCAGCGCCGCCACACATTCGACTGCTGTGACGGATGAGAAAATTGTGAACCGTCTGCCGCACTAGGCGTGTCGCTGCATCGCACGCGCCGCTCGTGGCGATAACGTCAGCACGGTCAGCAAGAACCGCAGGAAGGGAATTTCCATGGGATTTGGGCGCAAGGTCGGTGCCTTCCTCGGGCTGGTACCAGAGGACGTCAGGAACGACGCACATCACGACGATTACCAAGACTTTGACGGCCCTGATTACGCCGGCGAGTACAGCTCGGACTACGACGCGGATGCCGACTACCGCTCTTCTCGCGATGCCACCTACGCGGGTGCTTCTTCGAGTTACGGCCGGCGAGATTCCTACGCCGGGAGTGCCGCGGAAGGTGCTTCGTACGCGCCGCGCTCCAGCCAGAGCGACTACCGCCAGCCGACTGCCGGAGCAACCTCACGCAGCACCGGCCACAGTTTCGCAAACGAGCCCGTCACCCAAGGTTCGCTGGCAATGCAACCACGGCTGGATGTCCGACGCGACGCCGACTCAACGGCCGCTGCGCGCCCTGTCACCATCAAGCTCACCGGATTCGGGGAAGCCCGTGTCATCGGCGAGAAGTACCGCGATGGTCAGTCGGTCATCATGGACATGACAGAGATGGCCGACGCCGACGCGCGTCGCCTCGTTGATTTTGCTGCAGGGCTGGCGTTCGCCAAGCGCGGCTCGATCGACAAGGTCACGACCAAGGTTTTCATGCTGTTACCCCCCGATGTTGATTTCTCCGCGGAGGACCGTCGTGAGTACGCGGGGGCCTACAGTCGCCGCTGAGTGCGGCGTCCCCGAAGCGTCGAAGATACTGTAGAAGAGTGAATATTCTCTGGCAGGCTCTGTACCTGACTCTGTGGTTTTTCTATTTACTGATGATCGCCCGCATCGTGGTGGAGTTCGTCCGGATGCTGGCGCGTGGCTGGCTCCCTTCCGGGCGGTCCGCCATCACGGTGGAAGTCATTTACACGGTCACGGATCCGCCACTGCGGGCTTTGCGTCGGGTCATTCCGATGGTGCGGATCGGCAACGTGGGGATCGATCTGAGCCTGTTCTTACTGCTCATTGTGATCCAGATCCTGATTCTCCCGCTGCTTTTCAGCCTGGCAGCAAACTCCTAATCGGGTGATGCTGACTTGAGGCCCGCTGGCATCGGGGTGAATAATCTTCGTGGCAAGGTAGGGTTCAACGTCAGCATGAGGTTGCACTGCATGCCACAATTCCAGGTAGTAACGAAGGCTTTGAGCCGTTGGCCACGAGGTCGACGTTTTCCAGGCGAGTGATTCACAGCGGAGGACAAGCAATGCGGCTGACGCCAGCAGAAGTGCACAACGTTGCCTTCAAGAAGCCGTCGATCGGCAAGCGCGGTTATGACGAGGACGAGGTTGATGCTTTCCTCGACCTGGTCGAAGACGAGCTTGCACGATTGATTGAGCTAAATAACGAACTGACCTCCCGCCTCGCTGCCTTCGAGTCCGGACAGACGCCGCCGCCGCGCGAAGTAGCGCCGGAACCGGCAGCACCTGTGGAGCTTGTGAAGCAGCCGAGCGAGCCAGAGCCAGAGGCAGTGGTGGCACAGCCAGCTGCTCCCGCTGAACCGACCTTCCAGGCCGGGGGAGACAGTCACATCCAGGCAGCGAAGCTGCTTGGCTTGGCGCAGCAAACAGCCGAGAGGTTGACGGCTGACGCCGCACAGGAGGCTAACGAGACCCTGACAACTGCGCGTGCGGAGTCCGAGCGTTTGCTCGCCGAAGCGCATGCCGAGTCGGAGCGCTTGGTTACCGAGGCCACCAGCCACTCGGAAACAATGGTCACCGAAGCCACCGCGCTTGCCGAAGCCACCGAACGCGATTCGCGGGTCAAGGCCGAGTCGATGGATCGGGAGTCCCAACGCAAGTACACCGAAGTGATGACGCAGCTCACCACTCAGCGGACGGCTTTGGAGCAGAAGATCGACGACCTTCGCACCTACGAGCGTGATTATCGTTCACGGTTGCGGGGCTGGATTACCGAGCAGCTCGAGCAGCTGGACGGCTCGAACGATGGACCGGAAACGGAACAGTAGTTCGTAGCGAAAAGGTGTACGGCCCGGCCCCGGGTAACTGGGGTCGGGCCGTTTTTTGTGTACCGGACAGATGCAGTTCTGATATGGAAAAATTGGCGTGTGCGCGCGTGTTACTCACCTGATAAGCCCGCGTATTATGAGCTTGTTAAGGCACTGACCCGGCCATCACCGGTGAGCCTTTTCGGAAGAACGGGCCTTGCAGCCTCAGTAGAACCGAACGTCCGCGGCACGACAAGAGCCGTCAGTGGCAAAAAGTGGTCGACCGCTCTCCCTGGCGGTTGTCAACGCGGGGTGGTACCGCGGATCGGGTAGTTGCCGGTTCGTCCCTGCACCTTCGTCTCGCCTACCCGGGCGCGGCGGATGCGCAGCATCGGTACCCGCCGAAGTTGCCTCATCACCAGATGACGAGGAGCGCCGCGAATGACCCACGCGAGTGAAGCTGAGCAGTACCCGAAGGCCGGCGCTCTGAGCGTCGTGGCCCACCCCAACTTTCCTGCATTGGAAAATCAGGTCCTCGACTACTGGGCCACCGATCACACGTTCCAGGCTTCCGTCGATGCGCGCCCCGCAGGTGAGAACGGCGCCAACGAGTTCGTCTTCTACGACGGTCCGCCGTTCGCTAACGGCCTCCCGCACTACGGGCACCTACTTACCGGGTACGTCAAAGACCTGATCCCGCGTTTCCAGACGATGAAGGGGCGGCGGGTCGAGCGCCGCTTCGGCTGGGATTGCCATGGGTTGCCAGCGGAAGTGGAAGCCGAACAGCAACTCGGCATCAAGCACAAGTCCGAGATCGAAGCGATGGGCATTGCCAAGTTCAATGATGCGTGCCGCACCTCGGTGCTGGCGTACACCAAGGACTGGGAGGAGTACGTCACCAGACAGGCGCGATGGGTCGATTTTGCGAACGATTACAAAACTCTCGATCTGGACTACATGGAATCGGTCATGTGGGCCTTCAAGACGTTATGGGACAAGGGTCTGGTGTACGAGGGCTACCGGGTCCTCTGGTACTGCTGGCGCTGCGAAACGCCGCTGTCCAACACGGAAACCAAGATGGACGATAGCTACCGGTCACGACAAGATCCTGCCGTCACAGTGGCGTTCGCGCTCAAGGCTCCCGGAACCGAACTTGATGGTGTGAAGGCGTTGGCATGGACCACCACGCCCTGGACTCTGCCGTCGAACTTGGCGCTCGCAGTCGGCGTCGACATCGACTACGTGGTGGTCGCTCCCGCTTCCCGGCCCGGTGAGAAGTTCCTGTTGGCCGAGGCCCGCGTGGGCTCCTACTCCCGTGAGCTGGGCGAAGATGTTGCGGACACGGTGGTGCTGCGGCGCAAGGGCGCCGAGTTGCTCGGCCTTCACTACAGCCCGCCGTTCGACTTCTTTCTGGGCCGCGATAACGCGCACCAGATCCTTGCCGCCGACTACGTCACCACGGAAGACGGCACCGGGCTTGTGCATATCGCGCCGGCGTTCGGTGAAGACGACAAGGCAGTCACTGACGCGGCGAACATCGAAGTGGTGAACCCGGTCGACAAGTCCGGAGTTTTCACGTCCGAAGTGCCGCCGTACGCGGGGATGCAGGTCTTCGATGCGAACAGCCACATCATCGACGACCTGAAAACCGCAGGGTTGCTGCTGCGCCGCGAAACCTACGATCACTCCTACCCACACTGCTGGCGTTGCCAGAATCCGTTGATCCAGCGGGCCGTTTCCTCGTGGTTTGTGGCGGTGACGCAGATCCGCGACCGGATGGTTGAACTTAACCAGCAGATCACTTGGACGCCGGCGCATATCAAGGATGGGCAGTTCGGCAAGTGGTTGGAGAACGCGCGCGACTGGTCGATCTCGCGCAACCGCTTCTGGGGTTCCCCGATCCCGGTCTGGGTATCTGATAATCCCGACTACCCCCGCACCGACGTGTACGGCAGCCTTGACGACATTGAGCGCGACTTCGGCGTTCGCCCCACGGATCTGCATCGGCCGTTCGTCGACGAGCTGACGCGAGCCAACCCGGACGACCCGAGCGGCCAATCCACGATGCGCCGGGTCCCGGAGGTGCTCGACTGCTGGTTCGAATCGGGTTCCATGCCGTATGCGCAGGTCCACTACCCGTTCCAGAACAAGGAGTGGTTCGACAACCACTACCCCGGCGATTTCATCGTTGAGTACAACGGCCAAACCCGCGGGTGGTTCTACACACTGCACGTGTTGGCGACGGCGCTGTTCGACAGGCCAGCGTTTCGGACCGTGTCGGCGCACGGGATCGTATTGGGCGACGACGGCGCGAAGATGTCCAAATCGATGCGCAACTATCCGGATGTCAACGAGGTGTTCGACCGGGATGGCTCAGACGCCATGCGGTGGTTCCTGATGTCGTCGCCGATCCTTCGCGGCGGCGATTTGGTGGTGACCGAAACCGGGATCCGCGACAGCGTCCGGCAGGCGGTGCTACCCCTGTGGAACGCCTGGTATTTCCTCTCGCTCTACGCGGGAGCCGCGGGCGTGACCGGCAACTCGTCCACCGACTCCACCGACCTTCTGGACAGGTACGCCCTGGCCAAATTGCAGGTATTGGTCGAGGAGGTCACCGCCGACCTGGACGTGACCGACATCGCGGGCGCCTGCGCGAAGGTGCGGCTCTTCCTCGAGGCGCTCACCAACTGGTACGTGCGGCGTTCCCGTCAACGGTTCTGGGACGGCAACACTGACGCCATCAACACCCTGCATACGGTGCTCGAGGTGCTGACGCGGCTCTGCGCACCGCTGCTGCCGCTGACCGCCGAGATGATCTGGCGGGGGCTGACGGGAGGGCGCAGCGTGCATCTGACTGACTATCCATTGGCAGCAGATCTGCCTGCGGATTCCGCTTTGGTAACCGCGATGGATGCGGTGCGCGAGGTTGCATCAACCACACTGTCCGTTCGGAAGGGCGCGAAACTGCGCGTGCGGCAGCCGCTGGCATCGGCCACGGTGGTGGTCAACGATTCTGCGGCCCTTGCGCCCTACCTGGAACTATTGAAGGACGAGATTAACGTCCGCGAAGTGCTGCTCTCCAATCTTGCCGACGGCGGCGAGAGTCGCGTCAAGCACCAGTTGACGGTGAACGCTCGCGCCGCGGGACCGCGATTGGGTAAGCAGGTACAACAGGTAATCAAGGCCTCCAAGGCTGGCGACTGGGCAGTGGCCCCCGACGGATCCGTGACCTGTGGTGGCATCGACCTTGCCGCTGGCGAGTTCGCACTTGACTTGGTAGCTGCAGGCGATGGGTTGCACGAGGAAGCGATTGGCATGCTGCGCGGTGGCGGGTTCGTGGTGCTCGATATCGAACTCTCCGACGACCTTCGGGCCGAAGGTGTGGTGCGTGACGTCATCAGGGTCGTGCAGCAGGCCCGCAAGGACGCAGGACTAGACGTCTCGGATCGCATCGAAGTGTCGCTGTGTTGCTCGGGACTGGTATGGGCCGCGGTTCAGAGCCGGCTCGAGCTCCTCCGAGGCGAGACGCTGGCGCTGCGGGTGCTGCGGACTGAAACCGAAGGCGCCACAGAAGGAGTGGTGGGAGACGGCGAGAAGCTCACTGTCACAGTGGTGAAGACTTCCTAGGTTGCGGGCCGGCGCGGGGGTTACAAGCTCCCGCGCCCCACGTACCTTGTGTAGCGGATTAGCTAGCCCTGGCCCAGTGCGTTCAGCCCAGTGCGTTCAGCCCAGTGCGTTCAGCCCAGCGCGCGGGTAGCGCAGCGATCGCCGAGCCTGCGCTCGGCTCGGGCGCTTTCCCGCGAGCGCTGCGCCCGCAAGAATGAACGAGCGGTCTGCCAAGGCTTTCTTATCCGGCGCGAGTGATTGATCCGCAGTGGACAGTGCCATGTCCAGGTCGGCCCACTTCGACCGAGCCAGATCCAGGTCGTCATCTTGGCCTCGTCGACTTCGCCCCACCAAGGGCACAACGGCGCTGGCGGCCAAGATGGCGGCGCCGTCGGCGAGCGACTTTCGCAGCAGTAGTTGACTGGCGATACCGCCCGCGATGACGAGGGACGCGAGAATGCCAGCGAGGAGGTACCGATCAAAGCCAGCGGAGAAGGTTCGGGTCTGCGACTCGATCTTCTTATTGTCAACCATGAAGTCGTACAGGCGCCCCGTCCATGATGGCGATATCACTTTTGCTCAGCGCAGCCAGCGCGCTGTCCACGGTCCACATCGCTGTTTCGGCCTGGGCCGCGGGTAGGGAGCCGAAGATGCCGCCAACTAGCCCTGCCACCACTAACGACAGCGCCAGAAGGTACCGGGCCGACCGTGCGTGCAGGATGCCTCGATGGTGAGCTCGAATCGAAGGGTGGGAGATCAGATCTCGGCCCGAACCTGAATGCCACGCGCAACATCGCGGGCGAGCTCGGTGGTGGTCGGTCCATCGATGACGACCAACGTGTCGTGCCGGACTGCGAATTCCAGCACAGCGCCCGGGAGTATCCCTCCACGCTGCAGTCGGTCCATCACCTCTGGAATATTCTGGATGGGCTCGATGATCCTGCGTACCTGAAACTTTCCACCTTTTTCGGCCGCCTGTTCTGCTGAGATCAGGTCAGCGTGGGTTTCGCCGCCGACATGTGCTTCCATGCCTAGTTGCTCCAAGCCGGGGATGGGGTTGCCGTACGGCGAAAACTGCGGATGCCCCAGCAGCGCAACAAGTTTTTGCTCTACTTGCTCGCTCATCACGTGTTCCCAGCGGCAGGCTTCGACATGCACCTCGCGCCAATCCAAACCGATAACGTCGAGCAACAACCGCTCCGCGAGCCGATGTTTGCGCATCACGCTCGTCGCCCTATCGCGACCGAGGTCGGTCAGTTCGAGGTGCCGGTCGTCTGAGACGACGAGCAAACCATCGCGCTGCATCCGAGCCACTGTTTGGCTCACGGTGGGGCCACTTTGCAGCAGCCGTTCAGCAATACGCGCCCGCAGCGGGACGATTCCCTCTTCCTCTAATTCGAATATGGTGCGCAGGTACATCTCAGTCGTGTCGATAAGGTCGTTCACTCTGGGGTTCCCCTTCATTGCTTGCTGTGATTCTAGCCCGCTGGCTCTGACCCGCGCGGCTGTCTGAGTTGGGCACCGCGCAGACTGGTCCTGGTTGACCAACAGCAAGAGCTGTAACGAACATCAGTCAATCTTTATGCCCGGCATCGGGCCGGCGACGAAACGGAAGTAACCATGGACAACGTACTGGTGGCTGCTGCAGACCTGGTGGAAGAGATGCTCGGCGAGCGCCCTCCGGTAGTCCTGGATATACGTTGGAGCCTAGCCGGTTCCGACTTCGAGGGTTTCGCGGCCGGACATATTCCCGGTGCGCTGTTCGTGGACCTCGATACCGACCTCGCCGGGGAGGTCGGCGACGGTGTGCAGGGCCGACACCCGCTGCCGAAACCCGAAGCGCTGCAAGCGACGTGGCGCAAGGTGGGAATTAAACTGGGCGATTCTGTCGTCGTGTATGACGCCCGAGATTCTAGTGCCGCAGCAAGGGCATGGTGGCTGCTGCGGTGGTGCGGCATCAAAAACGTCCGAGTGCTTGACGGCGGGTTGGCGGCTTGGGAGGCTGCGGGCCTGCGGGTCAAAGCGAGCGCCGGGACGCCGAACGTGCCCGGCGGGGTCAGAGTTACGGCGCCGGCGATGCCAACCGTCGACGCATCGCAAGCGGGCGCGTTGGCAGCGGGAGCGGAAACGGCCCTCGTCGATGCGCGGGGGGCGGCACGTTTTCGCGGGGAAGCTGAACCGGTGGATGCGGTTGCCGGCCACATCCCGGGGGCGGTCAACCTGCCGTTCACCGAACTCCTGCACTCGGATGGCACATTCAAACCGGCGGGCGAAATTGCGGCACTTTTCCGGGCGGTGGGAATCACACCCGGAACAGAAGCTGCGGCGAGTTGCGGGTCGGGCATCACCGCCTGTCACCTCATCCTCGGCGCTGCTGTCGCCGGGATCGACATGGCGCTGTACCCCGGTTCCTGGTCGTCATGGGTGGCGCAGGAACTGCCCGTTGAGACCGGGCCAGCGCGCGCCTCGTAGAACGACAACTGCTCGGAAGAAGGCCATTTCAGCTGAGCTGGTAATCCAAAATCAGCTGGTGGTCGTCAGTGATACGGCCCGACCCGGTTATCCCAGCCAGCTCGCCGGTGCCAGACCCTTCGACGATCCGCCACTCCGCCTGCTGGACATCGTCCAGCGTTGAGGCACGATGGGTGAGCACGAAGGTGCCCGTGCGGCCGTCGAGTTCGCAGTCGAACCTTTCGATGGCCACGTAGATCGCAGGTCCGTCCGTCACCATGCAGTACACGGCCTCGACGACACTGTTGCCGTTGAGCGCGCCCACAAACTGCTTCTCCCAACGGGTGTGTCCGAGCATGCCGCCGGCCCATTCGTCCGGGGCGGAATCCGATTGCTGGATCTCGAAGGCGCAGGTTGCTTGAAGTCGATGAGTCATACCCGTAGTGCTATCACCTCTGTTAAGCCCTGCACTAGCCTGGGGCGATGGGGACACCGTTGGTTGTCTGGGATCGGAAGCTGCTCGCCTACAATCTGGGCGCTGAGCACCCACTTCACCCGTTGAGGTGGGAGCTGACGATGTCGTTGGCCGACCAGCTGGGCGTCTTGGAGGGTATCGAGCTGCTCACCCCGACCCAGGCAGATGACGAAACCCTGGGTACCGTGCACAGCGCCGCCTATATTGCCGCGGTTAAGGCGAGCTCCGTGGCGGGGGCCCGACCCCAGGGGATCCACGGTCTTGGTACGCCGGACAACCCGATCTTCGAGCACATGCATTCGGCCGCTTCTTTGATCGCGGGCGGTAGCGTCCAGGCGGCTCGGGCCATCGCCCGCCGAGAGGTGGATCGGGCGGCGAACATCGCTGGGGGACTGCACCACGCGATGGCGGATTCGGCGTCCGGCTTTTGCGTTTACAACGACGCTGCGCTGGCGATTAAGGAACTGCTCGCCCAAGGTGTCACTCGCGTTGCCTACGTCGATGTCGACGTGCACCACGGCGACGGTGTCCAAGCCGCGTTCTACGATGACCCGCGGGTGCTCACGGTGTCCATTCATCAGTCGCCACTGGCGCTGTGGCCGGGTACGGGCTGGCCGTCGGAGCTCGGTCGGGGAGCCGCCGCTGGCACGTCGGTCAATATCACCGTCCCAGCCGGGACCGGAGACTCCGGCTGGCTACGGGCATTCCACGCGGTGGTGCCAGCCGTGGTGCAGGCATTTCGGCCGGAGGTCCTCGTCACGCAGAGCGGCGCAGACTCGCACGCCGAGGACCCGCTGGCCGACCTGAAGTTGAGCGTTGACGGGCAGCTGGCGTCCTATCTGGCGCTGCGAGATTTGGCCGAGAACGCGGCGGGGGGGCGCTGGCTGGCGCTGGGGGGCGGCGGATACGCACTCGCGCGGGTGGTGCCCCGTGCGTGGGCGCATTTGTTGGCGGTGCTTGCGGACAAAGATGTCGCCCCCAGCACCGAATTACCGCAGGCCTACCAAACCGAAGCGGCCCAGTACGATCCATTCGGCGGCGACCCCGCGCGCCCCATGCCCACAACGATGAGTGATTCTGACGGGAGGCCTGCCGAGTACACGCCCTGGCATGGGGAACACGAATCGTCGGTGGATCGGGGAATAGCGCAGGCCCGCGCGGCAATTTTCCCCCTGCACGGTCTTGACCCATTCGACGCGAGGGACTGAACCGATATGGCCGAGAGCCGCTCAGAACCAGCCGCACCCGCTTCGCAGTACCCCCAGCACTGGGAGGCCGATGTTCTGTTGGCCGACGGCGGCACGGTACACATCAGGCCCTCCGGCCCGGCCGACACGGAAGCGTTGCGGGCCATGCATTTTCGATCCAGCGGGCGCACCAGGTACCTCCGGTATTTTTCCGCGGTGAACGAGGTGAGCGATTCGCAGCTCGCTATTTTTACCGACATCGATCACGACAGCAGGGTGGGGCTGGTCGCAGAGTTGGGCGGCGATTTGATTGCGGCGGGTACCTACCATCGCGCCGCGGGCTCGACGGCGGCGGAGGTGGCCTTCCTGGTCGAAGATGCGCACCAGCGACGCGGGCTCGGCTCAATCCTGTTGGAGCATCTTGCGGCAGCGGCGCGCGAGCGCGGAATCACCAAGTTCACTGCCGAGGTGCTCACCGACAACTCCTCCATGCTGCGGGTTTTTATCGATGCCGGTTATGTGGTGACGCGCGAATTTTCGCAAGGGGTGGTGGAAGTCGTCTTCGATATCGCGCCTACCGAAGCGTCGCGGTCGGTCAGTTACTCGCGGGAGCAACGAGCTGAGGCGCGTTCTATCCAGAGGCTGTTGAGCCCGCGGTCGGTTGCGGTCATCGGTGCGTCGAATGACAAGACGAAAATTGGCCACGCGGTTTTGATGAACCTGTTGCGGGCAGGATTTACCGGCCCGGTGTTTCCAGTCCACCCCGAAGCCCGGTCGGTGCAGGGAGTTCGCGCCTACGCGCGGGTAACCGACATTCCGGATGCGGTCGACCTGGCCGTGGTAGCCGTGCCGGCGGGCAACGTTAACGAGGTGGTCGAATCGTGCCGGGCCAAGGGGGTCCATGCCTTGGTGGTGGTGACGGCGGGGTTTGCCGAGGCAGGCTCCGATGGCGCCGACGCCCAGCGCCGGTTGGTGACGTTAGCCAGGGCGCACGGGATGCGGGTGCTCGGACCGAATTGCCTAGGATTGGTCAACACCGATCCTGCCGTCCGCCTCAATGCCACGCTCGCGCCCGTGGTGCCGCCCCCGGGCCGGGTCGGATTCTTTTGCCAGTCCGGAGCGCTCGGCATCGCCATCCTCGCCGACGCCGCGTCCCGAGGGCTCGGCCTGTCCACGTTCGCTTCCGCTGGCAACCGCGCCGACGTATCCGGGAATGATCTGCTGCAGTACTGGTACGACGACGTCCGAACCGAAGTGGTGATGCTGTACCTGGAGTCTTTCGGCAACCCTCGCAAATTTGCTCGCCTGGCCAGGGTCCTCGCGGGCCGCAAGCCAGTGATCGCGATGAAGTCGGGCAGGCACGCACTGGTGACCCCGGGGCTGGCGCTCTCGTCAGCTGCCATCTCGGAGGCGTCGGTCGGGACATTGTTCGCGCAGTCCGGGGTGATCCGGGTTAACACGCTGGCCGAAGCGTTCGACGTGGCGTTGTTGATGTCCACCCAGCCCCTGCCCACCGGGAACAGGGTGGCCATCATCGGCAATTCCACTGCCCTGGGTGTGCTCGCTCTGGATGCATGTATAGAGGCAGGCCTGCTGGTGGCTGGCGGGGAACCCGTCGACCTTGGCGTCGCCGTCAGCCCGGAGGTTCTTGCTGCGACGGTGGAGGCCGCGCTTGCCGACGGCATCGCGGACGCGGTCGTCGTGGTGTACGTACCGCCTGTGGCAACTCCGGGGCTGGCGCACGCTGCGGCGTTGCGGGCTGCCGTTGCTGGAGCGACGATTCCGGTGGTCTCGACGTTCCTCGCAGTGGAGGGAGTGCCCGCCCAATTAGCCGTCATCGATGATCACGGTGGCGCCGGGCGCGGATCCGTCCCGTCGTATCGCACACCCGAACGTGCGGTGGCCGCGCTCGCGCACGCGGCGCGATACGCAGCGTGGCGGCAGCGCGATGCGGGGCAGCTGCCCGCACTCGAAGGGCTGGACCGCGGCCGAGCTCGCGAGCTGGTCGACGCCATACGAGCCTGTGACGCGAGCGATGGCGTCTCAGGGCAATCAGGCGCGGCAGGGCAATCAGGCGCCTCGCGCCCTGACACCCGAGCGTTGACCGACGGTGAGTTGGTCGACATTTTGGGGTGTTACCGGATCTCGATTGCCGACTTCGAGTTGGTTTCCACCAAGGATCAGGCGGTAGCGGCGGCCGCCGTCATCGGTTACCCCGTGGGGCTCAAAGCTTTTGACGAATCCTGGCGGCACCGCACCGACCAGATCGGGGTGCGTCTGAATCTTCGAGATCCTCATGACGTCAAAGCCGCCTACGCAGATTTGGCGGCCCAGAGCGATGGGCAGGTCTACGTCCAGGCGATGGCGCCGGTCGACATGGCGACCGTGTCCACCGTGTTCGAGGTCACCTCGGACCCGTCATTTGGGGCGCTCGTCTCGTTCGGACTCGGTGGGGTTGCCACTGAACTACTCGACGACAGGGCGTACCGGACGGTCCCGCTGACCGACGTGGACGCCGCGGAGCTGATCGAGGGACCCCGTACAGCTCCGATCCTGCACGGCTACCGGGGTAGCGAACCGGTCGACATTGATGCCTTGCAGATGCTGGCACTGCGGCTCTCGGCGCTGGCGGATGATCTGCCGGAGGTGGTGGAACTTCGCCTGCGACCCGTCCTGGTGGGACCCGCGGGGTTGCAGATTACGGGGGCGCTGGGGCGCATTGGTCGGGCGCCTGCCCAGGTGGACCCACGACGCAGGATGCCAGAAACCACAACAGCCCGGATATAGCGAAGTCCTGATACCCCTTGCAGGTATCAGGACTTCGCACACATGTTGCTCAGATCAGCTTGCGTAACTACGCAGCGCCTCGGAGCGGTCGCCCACTCGCAATTTCGCCATCGAATCGCGTTCGATCTGCCGAACGCGCTCGCGGGAGATCCCGAAAACCCGGCCAATCTCGTCCAACGTGCGGGGCCGACCGTCTTCGAGGCCGTACCGCAGCCGCACCACAGTCCGCTCGCGCTCGTCGAGGGTGTCGAGCACCCTGGCGATATCAGCGTTCATAAAGCGGGCTACCACAATCCCCTCGGCAGAGGTTGCCTCGCCGTCCTGGATGAAATCGCCGAGTGGGGCGTCCTCATCCGTGCCGACCGGCATGTCGAGGCTCACCGGGTCACGAGCGTGGTCCAGAAGATCAGCGATCTTCTCCTCAGGAATGCCGGACTCCTCTGCCAGTTCGGCGAAGGTGGCATCCCTGCCGAGTGCCTGGTGTAGTTCGCGCTTGAGCCTGGCCAGCTTGTTGACCTGCTCGACGAGGTGCACTGGGAGCCTGATCGTGCGGCCCTGATCGGCCATTCCGCGACTGATGGCCTGGCGGATCCACCAGGTTGCGTAGGTGGAGAATTTGAAACCCTTGGCGTAGTCAAACTTCTCGACGGCGCGAATCAAGCCGAGGTTGCCCTCTTGGATGAGGTCGAGCAACGGCATTCCGCGGCCGGAGTATCGCTTTGCGAGCGACACCACCAGACGAAGGTTTGCTACCAGCAGGTGCTGACGCGCGCGCTCGCCATCGCGTACTACCCACTTAAGGTCGGAGCTCTTCTTGGCCGTCATCCGTTTTCCGGCATCAAGTTTGTGCTGCGCATACAGGCCAGCCTCAATGCGCTTCGCGAGATCGACTTCTTCCTCCGCCGAGAGCAGCGCCGTTTTGCCAATTCCATTGAGATACACCCGGACCAGATCCGCGGATGGACTTTGTGCGTCCAGGTCAGCGGCAGTGGCGGCAGCGCGTACAGCGCTCGGGGAGGTAACCATGTCAATCTCCCATCAGTGACAACGACCGGCTTACCAGTGGTGTAAACCAGCAAAATTTAAACGGCTTGTTCTCTTCATTCGTTCCCGAGGTCGCAGTGGATGGCTCCGGGTTTGTAACGCGAGTCACTTCCGTGGTTTCGCTTGCCCCAGTAGCTAATCGCGGTCGGAACTGGCTGGTTCTATGTGCCGGGTGGGAGTCGGATGGGAGCTGTCGACAGGGCCAAAAACTGCGCGCCCGCGGACAAGGGGGAGCCACGCCATGAGTGGCGGAGGGCAGGGCTGATGTCAGCGATTCCGGCTATCACTCGAGTACCTCCGGCTATAACTCGAGTAACACGGTGAAGGGTCCGTCGTTGATGCTGGACACCTGCATGTCTGCGCCGAAAACACCGGTCATCACCTGACAATCGTTGCGCCGCAACTCTTCTACTAGTGCGGTGATGATTGGTTCGGCAACCTCTCGGCCTGCTGCTGCACCCCAACTCGGCCGCCGCCCCTTGGTGGTTGAGCCGTACACAGTGAACTGGCTAACCACGAGAATGGGGACGGAAAGCTCCATCATGGACAATTCGCCGCGCAGGATCCGTAGACCCATGAGCTTGCGGGCCATGGCGGCAGCCACCTTGGTGGTATCGGTATGTGTCACCCCGACCAGGGCTAGTAAACCTGGTTGTGTGATCTGGCTCACAGTGCTTCCGGATACGGATACTGAGGCCTGTAAAACGCGAGAAACGACGGCTTTCACAAGACCGCTTTCACCGCAGGGCAGACCGCTTTGATCGCAGTGCACGCTGTGCTGGCACCCTTGACCGGCGCCAACGACATACCCGTCACGAGATGGGATGAATGATGCCGCGGGTGATCGCTTGCCGCACGGCTGGCAGCACCAATTCGGTCAGCGACTTCTGGTCAAATCCGTGAGCGGCAGCGAGTAACCCGATCAGCATCGAGAGTGGAGCGTCGCCGCGGCAGCCGGCGAGCAGCGACTGGCTGTACTCGTCGAGCTGCAATGTTGCCCCCACGCCACCGGCCCGCTTAATCACCCGCAGCACGGTGGTCCAGCCGTCCGCACTGGGAAGCGAACGCTGCTCAAGGTAAACAGCGGGGGACAGCGAAAGTGTGGTGCCCAGAAGGGCGTCGTCATCGGTGTCGCGAAGCCACTGTCGACGTGCCAGGAACGCGGCGGCTTCATCGCCGGTAACCTCGTCGCCGGCGAGGAGCAGTTCGTCGAGAACCACATCGGGGGTGGCGCTACCGCTCTTGCGCAGCGTAATTAGCCCCATCCCGATACCGCTGACCTTGTTGTCGGCAAAATATTTCAGCCACTCGCCGGCGACGCTTTCGCTTTCACCGCTTTGAGCGTCACCGCTTTCCTCACCCGCGTCCTTGAGCCACATCGCCACATATTCAGCTGGGTCGGCGAGCTCACGCTGCACGACCCACGCATCACATCCGGTGGCCTTCACCCATGAACCCACGCGCTCGCGCCAATCGGTGCCCTCGAAAACCATCCAGTTGGCGAGCAGCTGCGCGGTCCCGCCGATGTTCAGGTGCGCGGGGATGCCTGCCACGATCTGCTGGACCAATCCGTCGCCCGCGATTCCGGAGTCGCGGTAGCTGAACCGCTGCTCGCCGGCGGAGATCACGAACGGCGGGTTGGACACGATCTGGTCAAAGGTGCGGCCCGCCACGGGCTCGAACGCCGAACCGGCGAGCAGCTCCCACTCCTGGCCGTTGAGCCGCGCCGTCGCCGCGGCCAGGGCCAACGCTCGCGCACTGGTGTCAGTGGCTGTCACTGTGTGTGCGTGCTGGAAAGCGTGCAGCGCCTGGACACCGCAGCCGGTTCCCATATCCAATACGGAGCCCACCTGTTGGCGCACCGTGGCGCGCACCAACGAGATTGACGCCGCACCGATACCCAGCACGTGATCGGGATCCACCGGTCCCGGTCGCATGTCCGAATCGAGATCCGAGACCACGAGGTAGGAGTTATCCTCATCGGCGTACGGCCGGATATCCAACGCGGCTCGAACCTCGTCAGCACCAGCTTCGTGGGTGGCCAACTCGATAGCCCCGGCGCCCACCGCCGCCTCGATTCCGGTGGCGGCGAACGCAGCTTCTGCCGCCGCCCGTGGCACCGTGACACCCAGCAGGAAAAGCCGGATCAGCGTGGACAGGGGCGAACCATCCGACGTCTGCCTCAATGACGGAACTTTGTCGCCGCGGCCCAGCGCCAGATGCGCCTGTTCGCCGAGAAATGCTGGGACGTTTTCAGCGTCGAATCCGGCTGCTCGAAGGTCGGAGCCGATCGAATCGACGATGGTCAGGTCGGCGAGGGGGTGGGTGTTCACGGTGTTGAGGGTATCGGGAATCGGTGTCGTCGCAGCCCGCGGCAGCACGCTCGCGAGCTGTGCAAAACTGGCCAGATGAGCCAGCGACAAGAGTTCTACCTGACCGGCATCCCCGAAGCCGACGCATTGTTAGCGCGCGATGCCAACGCGTTGCTGTTGGGCATGGTGCTGGATCAGCAAATAATGATGGAAAAGGCATTTGCTGGTCCCGCCGTCATTGCTGAACGGATGGGCGGAACCCTCGACGTCGCCGCAATCGCCGGAGCCGCGCCGGACGAATTCGCGAGCCTGTGCTCGGCGAAACCTGCCATCCACCGGTTTCCGGGCTCGATGGCGGGGCGTCTGCAGGCTCTCTGCCAGGTGTTAGTCGACGAATACGGACGTGATGCGAGCAACATCTGGGCAACCGTGAGCTCTGGTGCAGAGCTGAAAAACAGAATTGCCGCACTGCCCGGATTCGGAGACGAGAAGGCCTCAATTTTTATTGCGTTCTTGGGTAAGCAATATGGCGTCACTCCCGATGGTTGGCGTGAAGCCGCAGGTCGATACGGGATCGAGGGCACTTTCATCTCTCTCGCAGATGCGTGCGATTTGGAGTCAATCACGCTGGTTCGGGCTTCCAAAAAGGCCGCCAAGCTGGCTGCGAAACAGGTCACAATCGCCTAGTCCTGCACGATGATCGGGTGTCGGCGGCGTTTCCAGCTACCTGTATTCCGCGCCCCGAGCGCGCTGGCGAGTACCGTCGGAAACTGACACCCGATGAGGTGTTCTACGAACGGAAGAAGGCCTGTTGTGTCGTCATATGACGCAGATGTAGTGGCGGGACCGTCCACCATGCGAGCAGCCAAGGCGGGTCGCACTGGCGATGCCTTGCTGATCACGGACGCCCCTGTCTCCTATACCGACCAGGTGGCCTCGCGCAAGAAGCGCTACGTGATCATGATGCTGCTGCGGATCCCTTTCTTGCTTGCCGCCGCCGCCAGCTATCAGACGCTGTGGCTTTCCCTCATCTTTATCGTCGCGTCGGTGCCGCTGCCGTGGATGGCGGTGTTGATCGCCAATGACGCGCCGGCCAAGAAGAATCGCATCCGCAAGATCGTCCCCGGAACGATCAGTTTTGAGCGCGCGATCGCGCCGGTGTACGACGTGGTGGAAGCTATCGATGCCGCCGACGACGAGCCGAAAAAGACCGCACACAGCTAGCCCGACAAGAGCGTTAACGCTGGTGGACCTCAATTCTTCGGACGCGCTCCGATGGTGGCCGCCGCGGCAGAACCTGCTCGGACGCCCGCCTCCAACGAGGCAAGTTCGCCCCCACCGGTCAGCCAAGAGCTCAATAGGCCAGCGTTAAAAGCGTCCCCCGCGCCCGTGGAGTCTGTCTCGTGGACTGCTGGCGCAGGGACATTGATGCGGTGCTCGGCCGAGTACCAGGACGCTCCGTGAAAGCCATGGGTAACGACCACGCAGCGGGCGACCTCGAGTGCGGCATCTACGCCGCCGAGCACCGCGAGTTCCGTATCGTTGGGCAGCAGCAAATCCGTGCCCTCGATCCACGAAAGAAAATTTGCTGCTCCCACCCCGGCGATGTGGGTGGCCGATTGGGGGTCCACGCTTGTCGTCCATCCGGCGGCCTTGGCTTTTGCTAACGCGGCGAGGCCAGCGGGCCGGGACTGCTCATCGAGGAGCACATACCCGGAAAGGTGCAAATGCTGCCTTTGATCACTGTCCGGCAGCACCACGTCTTCGGGGCTCAATGCGCGGTTGGCACCGCGGTCGGGCAACATGGTGCGCTCGCCGTCCAACGCAACCAGCACCACCACGCAGCACGTGGGCAACGCCTGGTCGACCGCGAACAAGCAGGTGATGTCGGCCGCGGTGAGTTCGGCGGCCGCGGTGCGTCCGGCCTCGTCGTCCCCGACGCGGGCGATGAGCGAGACGTCAACGCCATAGCGGGCCAACCAGGCCGCGGTGTTACCGCCGGCCCCACCCGGGGTCACGGTGACGGCGGCTCGGGTGTCCTGACCGAACACGACGGCGCCACTGAGCTTGGCGACCACATCCAATCCGACGTCGCCGATCACGGTGACGCGCGGCGAATCTCCGGCGCGGTTCGGTTGGGTAGCGGGGACAGCGCTCGCGCTCACTGCGGCTCACTTCTGCTCGTCACATCACGGTGGGGGGTTGCCTCATCGAAGTCTGGACCATGATGGGCCCACGGCCCCCATTGAAGCGGGCGCAGCCAGAGACATCAAGCCGCTACAGAGCCATGGGGCATGATGGACGCGGTACCTAACAGCGAAGGAGAGTTACTGGTGAGCACGTCGACTGAGGTTCTTGAAAAAGGACAGGACACTACGACCGATGACGCACCGAAAATGTTCCACTACGTGCGCAAAGCCAAAATCGCCGAAAGCGCGGTACTGGGCAATTACGTCGTAGCGCTCTGCGGCGAGACCTTCCCGGTCACCAAGTCGGCGAAGCCGGGGTCGCCGGTGTGCCCGGACTGCAAAAAGATCTATGAGTCCATGCCCAAAGGCAAAGACTGATCTAGCCGCTGCCATTTGGCGCGCTCGCGCCGAGAGCGTTTCGGGGGGTAGTACTCGAGGGTGGCGTTATTGAACTGCGCCCCGAGGATGATGGCGATGCCAACGAAATAGGCGAACAGCAGGAACGCGATTGGGGTGGCGAGCGCCCCGTATGTCAGTCCGTGGGTGGTCACGTAGCTGATGTACACCCGTAGTCCGAAGCTGGAGACGATAAAAACGGTAGCCGCAAGGATGGCACCCGGGAGACCGCGCCGCCAGGGGTGTTTGTGTCTCGGCGCGACCTTGTAGAGAGTGGCTATGCCCAACACCAACAGCAGCCCGATTGCCGGGTAGTAGGCGATCCCCACGATGTAGGTCACCTGGCTGGTCCAGTTGTCGGGGAAGAACGTGGGCAGGTATTCCGGTCCGACCGCCAAGAGCGGCAGTGCAAAAATCCCAAAAATCAGCGCGAGCAGATACAGCCCCAACGCGAAGAATCGTTCCGCAACGGGGTGTCGTACTTCGTGCTGGCTGTAGGCGATGGTGATCGACTCGACAAATGACGACATAGCGGACGACCCGGCCCACAGCGCGATGACGAAGCCGACGGACACCACGTCCGCTTGCCCCCGATGCAGGATGGAATCCACGGTGGGTTCGATCAGGGTGCCGCTGACGTCTGAGGAGAAAGCGGTGCGCAGCACCGTGACAATGCGCTGTTGGACCGTGTTGACGGTGTCGGGCCCAAACCAGTTGCCGACGAATCCGATGGAACCGAGGAGGGCCAGCAGCAGTGGCGCGGTCGAGAGCGCCTGCCAGAAGGCAGCTTCCGCGCTCATCCCAAACAGCCCGTCGTCCCACGACTTGCCAAGGAACCGCTTGAAGACCTTGCGCCAGCGGTGGTGGGGTACCGGTGGGGGTAGGACGATGGCACCGCTACCCGGGTGATGCCAGGGCCTGGTGTCGGCATCCAGCGGCGAACTTGGGTCTCGGCGGGGCATGAGCTGGGTGGCGTTGTCGTCGAAGGGGGAGGTGCCTTCAGCCGCCGGTGCCGACTGATGGGTCGCGGGAAGTGTCGCTATTATGTCCGATTCCAGGTCGCTGGCAGCCTTTACCCCGGGCAGGCGTTGCCCGCGCACAGGGGAACTCGGTGTGTTCATTGGCTCCAGCATGCCCGGTTGGTGCCCGTCGGGCTGGTTAATTAGTCGGCCAGTCACCAATTTGTGATCAGGTGGCGGGATATCTCACACCCTGGCACCCCCGGCTGGACATCCATTGTTACCGCTGTTCAGAGCGTTGTCGAGGCGGGGGCGGGGAGGTTAGTGCTGCCCTGGGCCCCTTCCACGCCTGCCAAGTACCCCGTCTCTCGAGCGGTAACATTGCCAAGGCCCTCCTGCCGCTGCGCGATGCTCTGGCGCCGTCTGTGGCCGCCGCAGTGGAGCCGAGCCGGGCTACCAGGCGGGTACTCAAGTGGTCAGCGAACGTGGAGTCGAGGAAGGTGGGGGCACAGCAGGTGAGTCTTGCTCCGGCAGCCCCACACCACGCCAGGCTTCGCCTCTGGCAGCGCCAGGCGCTCGCCGCCTATGACGAAGCCAATGCAGCCGATTTCCTGGTCACCGCTACCCCGGGCGCGGGTAAGACCACGTTTGCGCTGGTACTGGCCGGAAACTTGCTGCGGCGGCGGGTAGTCGACCGAGTGATCGTGGTTGCCCCCACCGACCATCTGCGGACCCAGTGGGCGGACGCCGCCGCGGAGTTCGGCATCTTCCTAGACCCGACGATGTCAAACGCCCAAGGCCCCGTTCGTGACGGTGCCCACGGCTACGTCACGACCTATGCGCAGGTGGCGGGCAGGCCCGCTATCCATGCGGCCAGGTCGCGGCGTAAGAAGTCGTTGGTCATCCTTGACGAGATCCACCACGCCGGGGACGGTTTGAGTTGGGGTGACGCGGTGGCCGAGGCGTTCGACGAAGTGCATCGCCGGCTCAGCTTGACCGGTACCCCATTCCGGACCAAATCGGAGGAGCGCATTCCCTTCGTCACCTACGAGGTGGACGGCGACCTGCTCCGCTCGCAGGCTGACTTTGCCTACGGGTACCGGCAGGCGCTCGGGGATCATGTGGTGCGCCCCGTGGTCTTCGCGGCCTACACGGGCGTTTCGCGGTGGCGGAACTCGGCGGGAGAGGTAATTGCCGCGTCGTTGACGGACGCCGGGACGAAATCCGTCGAAGCCGCGGCATGGAAGACCGCGCTCGACCCGTCGGGCGGCTGGGTACCGCACGTCATTGCCGCCATGGATGAGCGGATCACGCACCTGCGCGAAACTGGGATGCCCGACGCGGCGGGCTTGGTGCTGGCCAGCGACCAGGAGGACGCGCGGGCCTACGCGGAAGTGGTGCGACGGCTGACGGGGGAGAAGCCCGCCCTCATCCTTTCCGACGATCCCAAGGCGTCGAAAAAGATTGAGGCATTTAGGGTTTCGGACCAGCGCATGGCTGTGTGTGTGCGGATGATCTCGGAGGGGGTCGACGTCCCGCGAGCCGCGTGCTTGGCCTGGATGACGTCGTACCGGACGCCGCTGTTTTTCTCCCAAGCGGTGGGACGCGTGGTCCGAGCGCGGGGTAAACACGAGTCGGCGACAGTATTTTTACCCGCGGTTCGGCCACTGCTGGCGCTGGCCGCGGAGATGGAAATCGACCGGAACTTCGTCATGATGCCGCCCACGTCGACGGCGTCGGACGACGATTTGGCTGACCCGTTGGATATGCCGCAGGGGCCGGAGGATCACCCCGACGCTGTCCCGGGTATGGAGATTCTCGAATCCGACGCCAGTTTCGCCCACGTGCTGCATTCGGGCAAAGCGGTGACGGCGTCAGAACACAGCAGCGAGGTGACGGGCGACGAGGCGGACTATCTCGGGCTGCCCGGTCTGCTCAGCCCGGAGCAGACCGCATCGCTGCTCGCCCAACGCGACTCCGATTTGCGCCGTCGGGTTGATGCGGCGAGCCGCGACCATGGCCCGGTGCGCCAAGCAGCACAGGCCACCCGCGCCGAAGATCTGGCGGCGGGACAGGCAGGCTGGCGAGCTGCGAAGGCGCTGCGTACCGACGTCAACCAGCTGGTGGGGCAGCTTTCGGCGCGCACCGGGACGCCCCATGCACAGGTGCACGCGCAGCTGCGCCGGGCGGTTCCAGGTCCGGCTTCAGCGTCGGCAAGTGCGGATCTGTTGGAACGTCGACGCGAGCACCTGATGGGGCTGCTGTAGTTCCCTCGTACTGAATTGGTGCCGCAGTGGGTATGGCCGGCAACCTTGAGTGGGGTGCGGTGGTCTAGCGCCTCGCCAACGCCGCCACGGACCCTAAACCGCCGAAGACAGCGGTCGCCACCATCAAATACCAGCCGGGGTCGCTGGAGCTGAGTAACGAGGAAGCCGCCGACCCCAAGACCTCGCTGGCCTTGCTGATGGTCCACACAGCCGACACCGCCGCGCCGGCGGCGAGGACCAACCCGGCGACACCGAGCGGCCGGTGGTTAACGGGGAGCAGCATCGCGAGCGCCAGAATCACGATTCCGCCACCGCCGATCGTGACAATCAGGAGTGCGACTCTGGTGATGGCGAAAGCAGTCTCGCCGGAATACTCCTGAAGGTTGGCCAACAGCGCCGAGCCCGAGTAGCTCGAGCCGCCCACCGGCTGCAGCTGGCCGACCGGGTACCCCTTGATGAACCACTGGGTGACCCCACAGGCGCCGCCGATTATCAGCAGCACCGCTGCAAGCCCGTGGGGCCGCGGCTGGTCGTACACGCGTGGGGCGGAATCGCTCGCGACGGGCCAGCTCATCGGCCAGCCCAGCGACGTGGATAAGTCTGTTCGTGCGCAACCATGACTCCATCATTCCGTACGCGCTTCGCCCCCCGCGCGCGCAGTCCGAATCAGTGCCACAAGCCTGAGATAAGAGCAAAAAAAGGGACGCATCACGTGAGTGGTGCGCCCCTTTTTCGATCTGAATTCCAACGCTAGCTTCGCCAGCAAGCAGCGCCGCACAACGACTCAGAAACCGGAATTGACTGACGTCGCGACAGCGACATTTTCCTTCTCCGAAAGGTGAATCTGGGCTGCGAGCTGTTCCAGTTTGGTCGAGTATTCACGGGCGTGGTGGCCGCAAAACAACAGCTCACCACCTGAGGCCATCACGGCACGCGCCGAAGCGGCTGCGCCACAGCGGTCGCAGCGATCAGTTGCGGTTAGGGCCAGCGGACTGGCTACGGATCCGGTCATTTTGTCCTCCCGTCCGCCTGTCACCGTTGCCGATGTCAGGACAAAAGTTGGATACCACCGCGATGGCGGCACCCGCGAGCAAATTTCACTCGCTCGTATGGCAATTCGTTACCCCTGTACAGACAGATGGGTGATCGAATCTGTTCCCTTGAGAGGGACCACCCTTCCCATGGTGTCACCATCTTCGAGTCCGTCGAGCGCATTCCCGACATGACGGCGCACCGAATGCGCAATTGTGACCTGGTCTTGATCCGACTGCAACACGTTATTTCCGCAGTTCCCGGCGCGATGAGGGCTGCACATCCACTTGCGGCCAATGGCGACCGGGTAAGCCTGAGTCGGGCGCCACGGCACCGGATGTTCGCTATGGGCAGACCTGCAATCGACAGCACTCCCCGCGAATCCGACCTTTCCGCGTCACAGCTCCGCCGGGTCAACGCAACCGGAGAAAAAATAACAACCCCGGCAGGAGCCCCGCCGGGGTTGTGTCGTGAAAAGCGTCAGGCTTATTCCAGGTAGTCGCGCAAAACCTGCGAGCGCGACGGATGGCGCAGCTTCGACATGGTTTTGGACTCGATCTGGCGGATTCGCTCGCGGGTGACCCCGTAGACCTGGCCAATTTCGTCCAGCGTGCGCGGCTGGCCATCGGTCAGACCGAAACGCAACCGCACCACCCCTGCCTCACGCTCCGAGAGCGTTTGCAGCACGGCTTGCAGCTGATCCTGGAGCAGGGTGAACGACACCGCGTCCACCGCGACCACTGCTTCGCTGTCTTCGATGAAATCGCCGAGCTGGGAATCTCCCTCGTCACCGATTGTCTGGTCCAGGGAGATCGGCTCACGGGCGTACTGCTGGATTTCCAGCACCTTGTCCGGGGTGATGTCCATTTCCTTGGCAAGCTCTTCGGGCGTGGGTTCGCGGCCCAAGTCCTGAAGCAACTCCCGCTGGATACGTCCGAGTTTGTTGATCACTTCGACCATGT
Organism: Nakamurella antarctica; assembly: GCF_003860405.1. NCBI lineage: Bacteria > Bacillati > Actinomycetota > Actinomycetes > Nakamurellales > Nakamurellaceae > Nakamurella > Nakamurella antarctica. The sequence goes on from NZ_CP034170.1 coordinate 1,252,272, forward strand.
GGACGGGGATTCGAATGGTCCGAGCCTGATCGGCCATGGCCCGGGTGATGGCCTGCCGAATCCACCAGGTTGCGTAGGTCGAGAACTTGAAACCCTTGGTGTAGTCGAACTTTTCAACCGCGCGAATCAACCCGAGGTTTCCCTCCTGGATGAGGTCCAAGAAGGCCATACCGCGACCCGTGTAACGCTTTGCTAGCGAAACGACCAGCCGGAGGTTCGCGCCGAGCAGGTGGTTCTTTGCGCGTTCCCCATCGCGCTTGACCCAGTTCATATCCCGGCGCACCTGGGTGGTGAGTTTCTCGCCGGCCTCGGCCATGGCGCGCATCCGCTCGGTGGCGTAGAGCCCGCCTTCAACGCGTTTAGCCAAATCAACTTCTTCTTCGGCGTTGAGGAGCGCGACCTTACCGATCTGTTTGAGATAGGCGCGGACGGAGTCAGCCGACGCTGTGAGCTCGGCATCGCGGCGCGCCTGCTTGAGGGCCTCGGATTCTTCCTCGTCGTCCCAGGTGAACTCGTCGCCGGTCTTGGCGTCCTTCGCCACGGCGGGCTTGGGGTCGTCGTCCTCGTCATCCTCATCGTCGTCATCCACCACAATGACGACGCCGTCTGCGGCTACGTCTTCGAGATCGTCGGCAACGGGGCCTACCAAACTGAGTCCGACCACCTCGGCGTCGTCCTCGCCGCCTGGCTCATCGGAACTTTCGACCACCTTCTTAGCGGCGGGCCTGCGTCGGGCGGGCTTGGCAGCGGCGCTCGCAGAATCCGGTGCTGCAGCTCCAGCTGCGGCTTTGGCAGCTGCGGTCGCAGCGCGCTTGGCTGCTGCTGCGAGGCGCTTTGCTTCAGCCGCGGTCACTGTGGGTGCGGTTACTGCTTCTTTTGGTGCTGCCGATTCGATGGCTGCCGATTCGTTGGCGGCTGCTTCGGCTGTCGAAGCGTTCGCTGCCTTCGCTGCGGCGGCGCTCACCTTGGCGGGAGCCTTGGTAGCGGCTACTCGGGCAGGCTTAGTGGCTGGCGTAAGTTTCGCTGCGGCAGCAGGCTTGGCAGCGGCCCTGGCCTTCGCCGTTGCGGTGGTGGCGGCCGCTGGCGCCGTCTTTGCGGCTGGCGCTGCCTTTGCTGCTGGCGCCGTCTTTGCGGCTGGCGCTGCCTTTGCTGCAGAGGCTGCCTTTGCGGCTGTGGCTGGAGCGGCTGTGGCTGGAGCGGCTTTGGCGCGGCTGGCCCGCGGCTTGGCAGGCGCCTTCACTGAGGCTGGTACTGCGGCGGGGGACTCAGACACGTCGGTGCCGGAGTCTGAGGGGCTGGAGGATGCTGCGACTGCCACGGAAGACCTTTCACGAATGACGACCGCCCACCAAGAAGCGAGGAGGTGAGGTGCTGAAGGGGGCGGATCCGCCGGATGGGAGCCAAATGTGCTGCACTGCGAGCGTTTGGATCGTTACCTTGCGGACCCTGTTGGGACGGCGACGCTTTAAGTGTAACGGCGCGGTGAGCTGCGCGAGGACAGAAAGCGGATTTTCGCGCGCCGCGTGTGGGCCGCTCTCAGGCGTCAGCGGCCTCGGACGCGGCCAAGGCAGCCCCCACGATTCCCGCGTTATTCCGCATGGACGCCACCACCAGTGGGGTGCGGGTCTTGAGCAGTGGGACCCACTTTTCGGGCTTCTTCGAGACACCGCCACCGAGAACGAAAAGCTCTGGCCACAAAAGGTTCTCGAGGGTTTTGAGGTAGCGGTCCGCGCGTACGGCCCATTCCTGCCAGGTAAGCCCTTCGGCATCTTTCGCAGAGGCCGCCGCACCGTCTTCAGCGTCCTTGCCGTCAATCTGGATATGGCCAAGTTCCGCGTTGGGAACCAGTTTTCCGTCGTTGAGCAGCGCGATTCCAATTCCGGTTCCGAAGGTCACCAATATGACGGTGCCACGGTGCCCTTTCGCCGCGCCGTATCTGACCTCAGCAAGCCCGGCGGCGTCGGCGTCGTTGAGGGCCGTGACGGAGCCGGGAACGTGCGGGGACACCGAGTCGACCAACGAGGTGCCGATCCATGCCTCGTCGACGTTCGCGGCTGTTTTCACGACGCCGCGCTGCACCACGCCGGGGAAGGTGACACCGCACGGGCCGCGATAGTCGAACTGTGAGGCGACGACGCCCACGGTCTGCGCTACAGCGTCGGGGTGGATGGCTTGGGAGTGTCGAGCCTGAAACGATCGCCTACGAGGGTCCCGTCGCGCAGATCGACTATGCCACCCTTGATTCCGGTGCCACCGATATCAACGCCGAACGCGTGGTGCTTGTGGCTGGACATGTGGGATCTCCTCCGATGGCAGGTGTGAGCTCGACGAGTCGGCTCAGTCGTCTAGGCAGTTCAGTCGATTGCACGCAGCAGATCCTGCGGGAGCTTTCCAACGGGGGACTGTACCGGTTCAGCTTGGGCAGGTGGCCTGCGGGAGCGCGGGCACCGTGGAGAGGGTTCGCGCCGCTGTCTGGCCTTCGATCACGTTCGGCGGCTTGGCGTCGTTGGTGGCCTGCTTGAGCTGCGCCAGCGTTTCCGGGCTCAATTCTGCCTGTTGGTAGAGAGCGCCGATCGAGAGCTCCACGGAGTCGTCAATGCGACTATCCACCACCAGGGTGGCGCAGGGCGCGACGATAAGAACTGCTCGCGCAGCAGCCAAACCAGCAGCGCCATAACGGATCTCGCCGTAGCAGCGGAGGTCGCGAGCCGGGTACAGGTTGTCGTCCTTGGCTTGCTGAATCGATTGGAACCCGGCTTTGCGGAACTGTTCGGTGACGGTGCCAGCGAGACCGTTGATCAAACTCGCGTTGAGGACACGCAACGGCACGGTTGCGGGGTTGGCCGGCCGGGTGGCTGCCAACGTGTTTTTGTCGGTGATGGTGCCCAGTGTGGTAGTAATCGTGACCTCGCCAGAGCTGGCACTCGAGCCATCGGTGCTGGCAGCACCAGCAGAAGCAGTCCCACCAGAAGCAGTCCCACCAGAAGCAGCACCCCCAGAAGCAGCACCCCCAGAAGCAGCACCCCCAGCTGAGCCAGACGCGCTGCTGCTCGTCGGAAGCGCCGGTTCGTTACACGCGTTGTTGACCACGGGCTTGGGTTGCAGCGCCGTAATCCAGATCACCGCAGCAGCGATGGCCAACAGCGTGATGACCGTCAGGGCAGGCCAGCGCCTGCGCCTGCGGTAGCGAACAGGTGCGCTATCGGTGCTCAACGGTGATGCCTCCTGTAAAAAAAACCGCGTTTAGATTTCTCAGCGTCAAGATTGAACAGCGTCCGGTGCCTGCTGCAGAGGCCATCCGGACCCTCATGCGTGGGTGGCGCCCTTAAAAAGCGCACCTGCAGGATCGTACAAGCGCCGCTGCAAGGGTATGCGGCATTTGCCCAAGACTGGCAATGCTGGCGTTGGCCGTGTGCCAGCGACAGCGCAAATAAGGCGCGATTGTGTGCACAAGGGGGTTCGAGAGGACCCAAGGGGGCGTCGGACGGTGCATTTCTCGCAGAAGTCAGTTACCCTCCCGCCGAGTGCAAATTTGCGAGCCCGCAAGGTGTGATGCACAGGTCAGTGGTTTTCGCGCTCAAAAGGTCGTGGTCGGGCACAAAATACGGGTCTGATGCGTTACTGCACGGGATGGTCCGCAGGGGCGACCGACGCCAAGTGAAAAGTCGCCTGAGTCGGGAATCACCATGCGGGCGATGTGAGCGTGCGGGTTGCGCCGTAGTAAGTGGTTCGGAAATGAGAAGTTCGGACGAACTCGCCCGAACGCGATAAGCAGGAGAAAAGGAAACACCATGGCACAGGACTACGACGCACCGCGACGTAACGAAAGCGAAGAGCCCAGTGAGGATTCGCTCGAAGAGCTGAAAGCGCGACGCAACGAGGCCCAGTCAGCGGTCGTCGACATCGACGAGAGCGACACCGCAGAGTCTTTCGAGCTGCCTGGCGCTGACCTTTCCGGGGAAGAACTCACGGTCAAGGTGGTGCCGAAGCAGGCGGACGAATTCACCTGCACCAATTGCTTCCTGGTACAGCACCGAAGCCGACTTGCCTCCGGGAGCGAAGGTCACGAGATCTGCGTCGACTGTGCCTGACGGCGGACTCTGATGGCTGCGATTACTGGCGAAGAGATCCGGTGACCGCGCCATCGGAGCCCAGCTCGCACGCGGGCAGTCTCGCAGCCAGGCAGGTCGGACAGTTTCACCGCTCGTTTGAGCTCCCGCTGCGGACCCTGCCGACCATGGACATCGGCGCCGATCAGGTTGACCTGCGGTTAGCGCTGATCGAGGAGGAGGTCGGAGAACTACGCGCGGCGGCGTTAGCGGGCGACCTCGTAGAGGTCGCTGACGCGCTGGCCGACATCGTGTATGTCGCCTACGGGACCGCTCACGTGTACGGCATCGACTTGGATGCTGTTCTCACTGAGGTCCATCGGTCGAATATGACGAAGCTCGGGGCCGGGGGAAAACCGGTTCGCCGGCTCGATGGCAAGGTGCTCAAAGGCCCCGATTACGAACCGCCCCGGGTGGCAGCGATCCTTAACCAACACTATGGCGCTGGCGGCGACGCGGGCCAGGGGGATGCGCGCCGCGGCTAGCATGGAGGTTGCCGGGCGGTTTTTTTGAGTGAGTTCTACGTTCCTACGTGAGGTGAGAAGCGCATGGCTGGTTCCCTGTCTCGGTGGCTCAAGAAACTTGGCAGCGATGACGATCAGTTGGAGGCAGCAGCCCTCACCACATCCTCGGAGGCTAGCGGCGCGCAGCACGCCTCGGTGTGCACGCAGGGCCAGCGGGTAACGGTGCAAGGAAGGTTGCGTTCTGTGGATCTGCGGCCAGCTGATGCGCTCGCCACCCTCGTAGCGGAGCTGTACGACGGCACCGACGCGGTTGAACTGGTCTGGCTCGGCCGACGATCCATTCCCGGAATAGAGCCGGGCAGGACCATCCAGGTCACCGGGCGCATCTCCGTGCGTAATGGACGTAAATGCATTTACAACCCGAATTACGAGCTCAGGCCGGTCCGCTTATGACGACACCACGAGGCAGTGGGGAAGAGTCGGCCCGGCAGGACCCAGATGCCGCTCTAGTCGCTGCCGGACTAGCCGATGCCGAAATAGTGGCTGCCGAAATAGTGGATGCCGAAATAGTGGCTGCCGAACCCGCTGCCAAGCTGCCTCCATTGTGGGAGCAAATGGGCGGTCCCATGGGCATGGTCGACTCGGGATTGCCAGTCGTGGTGTTCGTGGCAGTCAACGCGCTCGCTGGTCTGAACGCCGCGATTTTCTCGGCAGTGGGCGCAGGCATCGTGATTGCCCTGTTCCGGCTAGTCCGCAAGCGTCCCGTTATCCATGCGATCACCGGATTGTTTGGCGTGGCGATAGCCGCTTTTATTGCGCACCGATCCGGCTCCGCCGGGGGATTCTTCAAATTGGGAATTTGGTCGTACCTGATCTACGGCGGCGCACTGTTGGTGTCGTTACTCGTGCGATGGCCGCTGATCGGGGTGATTTGGGAAAGCATCAACGGCCGTGGCCAAGGATGGCGATCGAATAAAAAGTTAGTCCGCCGATACGATTACGCGACGCTGGTGTGGCTGGCAATCTTTGCGCTGCGGTACTCGGTGCAGAATTTCCTGCTCAACCGCGACGAAATTGGCTGGCTGGCCGCTGCCCGCCTGTTGATGGGCTACCCCCTCTATCTCTTGGGAATAGCAGCCACCGTGTGGATAGTGGCGCGGGGGACCGGTTGGAAGTTTCCGACGCTCGCCGTCATACTCGGCAAGAAGAAATCCACAGCTTCCGAACCGGCCCCCTAGCTATGAGCGGCCCAGCCGTTAGCGCAGGGCCTCTCGCAGCAGGTCTTCCACCTCGGTGGAAGCGACAAACAGTAACTCGTCGCCCGGCTCCAACGGGATGTCCGGCGCGGGCACAATGACGCTGCCACCGCGCAAAATAGTGACCAACGCACAGTCGCGCGGCAACCGCAGGTCTCGCACTGGTACGCCGGCCAGCGGCGTGGTTTTCGGCAGGGTGACTTCGACCAAGTTGGCCTGACCCTGGCGCAGTGTGAATAGCCGCACGAGATCGCCCACGCTGACGGCCTCCTCGACGAGGGCCGCCATGATGCGCGGTGTGGAGACCGAGACGTCTACGCCCCAAGCGTCGGTGAACAACCATTCGTTGCGGGGGTCGTTGACTCGCCCGACCACGCGGTCGACGGCAAATTCAGTCTTGGCCAGCAGCGCCACGACGAGGTTGACCTTATCGTCGCCGGTGCAGGCGATCATCACGTCGCAGGTGTGCACACCCGCTTCCTCCAGTGACGAGACCTCGCAGGCGTCGGCAAGCACCCACTCCGCGTTCTCGATCAGGTGGGTGCGAATAGCGATGGGGTCGCGGTCGATGAGCATGACCTGGTGACCGTTCTCGATCAGCTCACCGGCAATGGAACGTCCGACGGAGCCGGCTCCGGCAATAGCGATGCGCATTACAGGCTCTCTTCCGGTACTTCGAGGGCTGACGCGGCGAAGCGGGTGACGTCATCGGCCAGCACGATGGCGTAGACGAGATCGCCCTGCTGCACCACTGTTTCCGAGGTCGGCAGGATTCCCGCGCCGAACCGGACGATAAACGCGGTGCGCATTTCCAGGTCCGCTTCCAGCTCTGTCAACGGCTTTCCGAGCCAGTGCGGGTGGTAGGGCACCTGCACCACGGTGACGGTGCCAGAAGGATCGCGCCACTCACTGATCAGGCCGTCGGGGATGATGGCGCGCAGCAGCCGGTCGGTGGTCCATGGGACGGTGGCGACCGTCGGAATGCCGAGGCGTTCGTACACCTGGGCACGTTTGGGATCGTAAATTCTCGCAACCACGGTGGTGACGCCGAATTGTTCGCGGGCCACGCGTGCGGCGATGATATTCGAGTTGTCGCCGGAGGACACCGCGGCAAACGCGTGCGCCTCTGGGACGCGCGCTTCGATCATCGTGTTTCGGTCGAAACCGACGCCGACCACCTGCTGGCCCTTGAAGTCGGGTCCCAACCGGCGGAACGACGAGACCTCGCGGTCGATCACGGCGACAGAGTGTCCCCGCTGGTCAAGTAGTCGGGCGAGGGAGGAACCGACACGGCCACACCCCATGATGACGATATGCACTCTTCAGCACTCCTTTTGCGGCAAAAACCAGGTGGCTTTCGCAGGTCGGCGCTTAGCGACCCTACAACCAACTTCTCTCGCCGTCAGCTGATGGGTTCACTGCCATACCTTCATTGTGGTCAGTTCGTAATACCGAGAATGCACGCAATGCCGCGCGAGGGAACTATGCTCCTGCCCTGTGTCTAAGGCAACCAGGGCGTTCAAGCGCATCCTCGTAGGTCGCGCATTTCGAAGCGACAAGCTCTCGCACACATTGCTACCCAAACGGATAGCGCTTCCGGTCTTCGCCTCCGACGCGTTGTCGAGCGTGGCGTACGCGCCGCAGGAGATCTTCACGGTGCTGTCGGTCGCGGGGTTGGCCGCCTACTCCTATGCGCCCTGGATCGCCGCGCTGGTGGCGTTTGTGATGATCGTCGTGGTGCTTTCCTACCGACAGAACGTGCATGCCTACCCCAGCGGCGGGGGTGACTACGAGGTTGCGACCAAAAACTTGGGCCAGCGGTTCGGCCTGCTGGTCGGGAGCGCGCTCATGGTCGACTACATCCTCACCGTGGCCGTGTCGACGGCGGCGGGCGTTGCCAATATCGGGTCAGCCATCAGAGTGGTCGGCGACAATCCGGTGGCTTTCAGCGTGGGCATCATTGTGTTGGTAACAGCGGCGAACCTGCGGGGCCTCAAGGAGGCTGGCGCGGCGTTCGCCATTCCGGTGTACGCATTTATCCTCTCCGTCTTCGCCATGCTGATCACCGGTCTTATTCGCTACGCCAGCAATTCCGAGATGCGCGCTGAGAGCGCGGGTTTCGAGATCGTAGCCACCCACAGCCTGTCGGGGGTGGCGCTCGTGTTCCTTCTCCTGCGGGCTTTCTCGTCGGGGTCGGCGGCGTTGACGGGGGTAGAGGCAATCTCCAACGGAGTCCCCGCCTTTAAGAAGCCGAAGTCGAAGAACGCCGCAACGACGCTGGCAATGATGGGGGTGATGTCGGTAACCATGCTGTTGGGCATTGTGGCCCTCGCGCGCATCACCCAGGTGCACATCGCCGAGCCTGGATTGACCCTGGTGGGAATGCCGGAGGATTTTCACGAGAAGACGCTGATCGCACAGATCGCGCAGGCAGTGTTCTCGGGCTTCCCGATCGGCTTCTACATCGTCTCGTTCACCACCGGCTTGATCCTCGTGCTTGCTTGCAACACCGCCTTTTCTGGCTTTCCCGTGCTGGGCTCAATTTTGGCCCAGGACCGCTTCCTGCCCCGCCAGCTGCACACCCGCGGCGATCGGTTGGCTTTCTCGAACGGCATCGTCGGATTGGCCCTGGTCGCCGTCGTGTTGATAATCGCGTTCAAGGCTGATGTCACCTCGCTGATCCAGCTCTACATCGTCGGAGTGTTTGTTTCCTTCACCACGTCCCAAGCGGGGATGATCCGGCACTGGAAGCGCTTGTTGGCGACGGAGAAGGACCCTGCGAGGCGTCGGATCCTGCGGCGGAGCCAGATCATCAGCTTCACCGGTTTCGTCATGACCGGCACGGTGCTCGTCATCGTGTTGATCACCAAGTTCCTCTCCGGTGCGTGGATCACGCTGCTGGCGATGGCGGTGATCTACTCGGGAATGGTCGGTATTCGCAAGCACTACGACCGGGTGGCAAGCGAGGTTGCTGCCGACGAGGACGACCTGATCCTGCCGAGCCGCATCCATGCGATTGTGTTGGTATCCAAGCTGCACCTACCGACCATGCGGGCGCTGGGCTACGCCCGAGCTACCAGGCCGGACACTCTGGAAGCCGTCACCGTCAATGTCGATCCGGTCGAGACCGCAAATCTGGCGCGGGAGTGGGAGGACCGGGGCCTCCCGGTTCCCTTGAAGGTGATTGATTCGCCGTTCCGGGAGATCACGAAGCCAATCCTGGATTACGTTCGCCGTGTCCGAAAAGATTCGCCACGCGATGTGGTTGCCGTCTTCGTTCCGGAGTACGTGGTGGGACATTGGTGGGAGCAAATTTTGCATAACCAATCCGCGCTGCGCCTCAAGGGCCGGTTGCTGTTCACCCCCGGCGTGATGGTGACATCCGTGCCGTGGCAGACGGCCAGTTCTGAAGCGGCCAAGGCTCGGATGAAGGAACGTTCGGACAGGGAAGTAAGCGCCGCAGGTCGGCGCAGCGCGGCTACCCGCTTCGAAGAAAACGAAGACGACTAACTCACTTATTTCTGTTTTGAGGGGAATCACATCAGCGTGGCAGTTAACCGAGCTTTACCCGCCCGCGGCGCATTCGAGGGTTTGCAGGTCGACGACGTCGTCGAGGTCACGGTGGGCCTGGTGGCGCACGGTGGCCACTGCGTTGCCAGGTATGACGGCCGGGTGGTCTTCGTCCGGCATGCCCTGCCCGGTGAGCAAGTACTGGTGCGGATTACCGAGACGAAGCGAGATTCCTTTTGCCGCGGGGATGCGGTGGAGGTGCTTCAGGCGTCCCCAGGGCGCCGTGAGGCCCCGTGTGCGCACTTTCGGCCTGCGGTGTGCGGCGGCTGCGATTTTCAGCACGCTGAGCCAGAGCTGCAGCGGGAGCTGAAGGCTTCGGTGATTTGTGAGCAACTGGAGCGTCTGGGCGGCGTCGAGATGGCGGTGACGGTCGAAGAGTTGCCGGGTGGAGAGTTCGACTGGCGCACGCGGGTGCGGTGGGCGACCGACCGGGACGGGAATGTAGGCCCGCGCGTCGCCCGATCCCACGACGTGGTTGCCCTGTCGCCGGCGGCGCCGTGCCTGATCGCTGCCCCGGGTTTGACGGAGCTGGCTCTGAGCCCGGCGGTGTCCGAACTCGCCCGAAGGGCCCAGCAGCAGGTGTCCCCGGGCACGGTGCCCGGCAAGGGCCATCGTGGCGGCCGAGGCCGCAGCCATGGGCAAAAACTCTCTGACCGGCCGGTCACCGGCGGCGGCCGACGCGACGCCGAAGCCGAGATTGTGTTGACCGCCGCCGGGGATGGCAGCGTGCTGGCAGCCGCCGCGGGAATGGGGTTGGCGTCGCCATCGTCACACCCCGCGTATCCCGACACGGTGACAGAAACCGTGCACGGCCGCGCATTTGACGTTGCGGTAGATGGCTTTTGGCAGGTGCACCCAGCTGCGGCAAGCACCCTGGTCGACGCGGTGATGGGCTTCGTTCCGGACGTCCAGGGCGGGATTGCCTGGGATCTGTACGGCGGTGTGGGGCTGTTTGCAGCCTTCCTCGCGGATGCGGTCGGTCCGTCTGGGCAGGTGGTGAGCGTCGAATTCGACGAGCGCGCCAGCGAACTTGCGGCAGCGAACCTGCGCGATGTGCCGCAGGTGCAGGTGGTGTGCGGCAAGGTCGAGGATGTCATCACCAGGCTGGACCGCAAGGCCGACGTGATCGTGCTGGACCCCCGCGCTCCGGCGCGGGCCGGATCATCTGCGCCGCTATTGCCGACCGCGACCCCGCCGTCATTGTCTATGTCGCCTGCGACCCCGCGGCGCTGGGCCGCGACACCCGAACGCTGGACGAACTGGGCTACCTCCTCGAGGAGGTGCGTGCGTTCGACGCCTTCCCGCAGACGGCGCACGTGGAGTGCGTCGCGAAGTTTGTTAGGGCCTGAGTAACCCTCCCTGGTGGCGCGCAGCCCGGTCAGGTGGCGACGGCGTAGGTGGTGACGGCGCCTTTTTGCCATGCGATCAGCGCAGCAGGGTCATTGGTGATGATCCCGTCGACCCCGATCGCGGTCAGTGCCTCCCACCCGTCAGGTTCGTCGCAGGTATAGACCAGCACCGAAATTCCCTCAGCATGCAACTGCGCAACTATCTGCGGCGCTGCCAGCAGGGCCTGGTAGTCGGGGTTGTAGGAAATAGCGCCATATCGGAAGCACGCGGCCACCGGGTCTTCGTGGATGTGCTCGACCAGAAGCCCGACCGCTGAGTCGCCGACGAGAGGCCGGAGGTCGAGCAGCGCTTGGGTTTCGAAGCTTTGGAGAAAGACCCGGTCAGCCGCACCGGCGCTGTCGATTACCGCAAGTTCGGCGGCGAGCTGGGCGGGGGTGTGCGGGCCCTTGATCTCCAGCAGCACTTGCCCGCCAGTGGGCATCTTCGTCAGCAGGTGCTCCAGGGTCGGCACCGGGCAACCGGCGAAGCTTTCGTGAAACCAACTGCCTGCGTCCAACTGGGCAAGCTCGGCGGCGGTGAAGGATCCGATGGGTCCCGGCGCTCCCGCTGTGCGGTCGGCGGTGTCGTCATGGATGAGGACCGGGACGCCGTCGATGCTGACTTGGACGTCGGTCTCTATCCACTGCGCCCCTGCCGCCCACGCAGCCGCAAAGGCGGGCGAGGTGTTTTCGGGGGCGTGGGCGCTGGCCCCGCGGTGCGCGATGACGAGGGGGAGTGCGCCGAAGCGCAACAGGGGGGAGGGGGAGGTCACGAGGAAGAAGATAACCTGCCCCCGTTTCACCGCCCGAGGCCGAGGCACCGAGGTGGCTCGCAGCTGGTGCGACAGGCGGCACCCGTTGTGTCATTCTGTGGCCTTGCGGTGGCCGCAGAAGGTACCGTCGAAGGTGAGAGACCGGGGTTTCCGCGCCTGGAATACTTGCCTGACTGTCGTGACTACCGGTCATGGCTGGCTTGATCACTACGTCCGCGGTGTTGCAGGAGGAATTCGTGTCTGAGCCGCTGTCCGGGATCTCGCCGGCCTATCTGCGAAGCCTCGACGCTGATCAGCTATCCGAGTTGAGCGCCCAGATCCGGACCTTCCTGGTGGACAAGGTTTCTCGCCGCGGCGGCCACTTGGGGCCGAATCTGGGCGTGGTGGAGCTGACGATCGCGCTGCACCGGGTGTTCGATTCGCCGAACGACCCCATCATCTTCGATACCGGCCACCAGGCGTACGTGCACAAGATCGTGACCGGCCGCGCAGATCGGTTTGACGATTTACGCACCAAAGATGGACTGTCCGGCTATCCGGCGCGGCTCGAATCCGTTCACGACTGGGTCGAGAACTCCCACGCATCAACATCTTTGGCATATGCAGATGGGCTCGCGAAGGCCTTCCAGGTGCTCGGCGAATCACCGCGAACCCCGGTTGCAGTGATCGGCGACGGCGCTTTGACGGGCGGCATGGCATGGGAGGCGCTCAACAATATCGCCGCAGCAAAAGATCGCCCGCTGGTCGTGGTGTTGAACGACAACGGTCGCTCATACGCCCCCACCGCTGGCGGCATGGCGGAAAAGCTCGCGAGCTTTCGAACCCGCCCGGGCTATGAGCGAACATTGGATCAAGTCAAGCGGACGCTCCCGCGGGCGCCGGTGGTCGGCCGCCCGCTCTATGCAATGCTGCACGCGTTTAAACGCGCGGCCAAAGATTGGGCGCTGCCCCAGAGCATGTTCGAGGATTTGGGCCTGAAGTACATCGGACCGGTCGACGGGCATGACGTTGCCGCGTTGGAACTGGCGCTGACGAAAGCTCGCAATTACGGTGGGCCCATTTTGGTGCATTGCCTCACACACAAGGGTATGGGCTATTCGCCCGCAGAAAACGACGACGCCGAGCAGATGCACTCACCGCCCGCATTCGACCCATTGACAGGTCGCCCCATCGCTTCCGCGGTCACCACTTGGACGTCCGTGTTCAGCCGCGAAATGGTGCGGGCTGGTGCCGAGAACCCGAAGGTGGTGGCCATCACGGCCGCGATGTCAGGGCCGACCGGGCTAGACGCTTTCGGGCGCGCTTTTCCGGGCCGTCTGTACGACGTCGGGATCGCCGAACAACACGCCCTGACCTCCGCTGCGGGAATGGCGATGGGTGGTCTACACCCGGTAATCGCGCTGTACGCAACGTTCCTCAACCGCGCCTTCGATCAATTGCTGATGGATGTGGCGCTGCACAAGCTGGGTGTGACGATTGTGCTGGACCGCGCGGGTATCACCGGCGAGGACGGCCCGAGTCACCATGGCATGTGGGACATGTCGCTGGCGGCACTGGTTCCCGGGCTTCGACTGGCGGCGCCGCGCGATGCGGTGACGCTGGCCGACCTGCTCGCGGAGGCGCTGCTGATCGACGATGGCCCGACAGTGATTCGCTACCCGAAAGGGGCTGTGCCGCAGTCGATTCCGGCCCTTCGTCAGGTGAGCGGCCTGGACCTGCTCGCCGAGCCCGGCGCGGGGCATACCACTGATGTGCTGATCGTGGCGGTCGGCGCCTTTGCCGGGATGGCGGTGGAGGTTGCCTCGCGCTTGGCAGACCAGGGCATCGGCGTCACGGTGGTGGACCCGCGGTGGGCGCTGCCCGTACCAGCGGGCCTCAACGAGCTCGCCCGTCAGCACGGTCTGGTGGTGACACTGGAGGACGGTGGCCGTCAGGGCGGCGTCGGAGCTGCGGTGGCCGATGCGCTTGCTGGTGGCAACGTGCCGGTGAGTGTGATGGCCATCGGTCAGGAGTTCCAAGAAGCTGCGGCTCGCGGTTATCTGCTGGGCGAGCTGGGTTTGACAGCTCAGGCGGTCTCGCGCACCATCACCGAACAGGTCGTTGCTACGGCAGCAGACACAGCCAGGCACAGCGGCGGCTCCGATTCTGAAGGCGCCGGTGGATATGGCGAAGCTGCTGATTCCGGCGACTCAGGGATGACAAGGGAGAACTGATGCGCGTTTTGGTGATCGAGGACGAGCAGCGCCTCGCGGACGCGATTGGCCGCGGCCTTCGGGCCGTGGGCATGGCGGTCGACGTGTCGTATGACGGCGTGGACGGGCACGAAAAAGCGACCATGACTCGCTACGACGTCCTCGTGCTGGATCGCGATCTGCCGGGCATGCACGGCGACGACATCTTGGCCGATCTTGTCGCCTCGCAGGCACTGACGCGGGTGTTGATGTTGACGGCCGCAGCAGATGTCACCTCCAAGGTCGAGGGACTTTCGCTGGGCGCCGACGACTACCTCACGAAGCCGTTCGCCTTTGACGAGCTGGTGGCGCGGGTCCGCGCACTGGGTCGACGGGCCACCCCGGCGGCGCCGCCTATTCTGCGGGCGGGAAATATAGAACTTGACCCGGCTAAGCGCACTGTCACTCGGGATGGTCACTTTGTGGAGCTCACGCGCAAGGAGTTCGGCATCCTCGAGGTGTTGCTCGCCGCCGATGGTGTGGTGATCTCAAGCGAGGAGCTGCTGGAGCGGGTGTGGGACGAGAATGCGGATCCGTTCACCACCACAGTCCGCGTGACCATGATGACGTTGCGCCGCAAACTGGGCGAGCCAGCAGTGATCGACACGGTTGTCGGCGCCGGCTACCGGGTGGCCAGCAGCCCCGCGGCGACGTGAAATGGGCGCGCCCGCCGATGCTGATGCGCACTGGTTTCCTGGGGAGTGGGTGGAAGTAGCCGAACGGCAGACCGGGCCGCGGAAGGCCGCCCCCGCACTACGTCGCGCCCGAAAGCCCGCTCCCACACCGGAGCCCGTTCCCGCACCGGAGCAGCATCCGCAGCAGCGCTCTGGGCGCGGCAGTCTGCGGCTGCGGCTGACGCTCCTGTCGACGGCGATCCTCGCCTTGGTTGGCCTGTTCTTGCTCTTGCTGGCCTACATCTTGGTGGGCCGCATCGCAGCAACGATCCCCGAGCAGATCGCGGGGCAGGAAGTGAATGTCGGCGGCGCGATGATGGCTGCGGGGGATGTCGCGGCGATGGTGGCGGACCAGGCGCAGCGGTCAGTGTTGGTCTTTGGGTGCGTCGCATTCCCCCTGCAATTGATTACCGGCGCCTGGGTGGCCTGGGTGCTGATCGGGCGCACTCTTCGCCCGCTCTCGACGTTGACCAGGGCTGCAAAGGGGTTGTCCGAGGCGTCCTTGGACCGCCGTATCAATTTGTCCGGTCCGCATGACGAGGTCGCCGAGCTGGCAGACACCTTCGACGAAATGACGGCGAGGCTGCAGCGGGCGTTTGCCGCCGAGCGGCGGTTCGTCGCTAACGCCTCTCACGAGATCCGCACGCCGCTCGCCGTGATGCGAACAGAGGTCGACGTGACCTTGGCGGATCCGAATGCTTCGGTGAGCGAGCTGCGCCAGATGGGCGAGGTGGTGCGGGAGGCGACCAAACGGGCCGACAGACTTCTCGAATCGCTGCTGGTCCTGGCCAGGACCCAGGCCAGCGGCCTATCGGAAATTACCTCTGTCAACCTGGCGACGCTGATCGCCCCCGCTGTCGCCGACATCGAGCCGGAGTGGCGGGCGAAGGGCTTGAAGATGGACCTGCTGCCCCACAAGGCGTTGGTGCAGGGCGATCCGTCCCTGCTTGCCAGGCTTGTCGGTAATTTGGTGGAGAACGCGGTGCGCCACAACGTGTCAGGCGGCTGGGTGGACGTCCGCACCGGGGTGGAACAGGGGCATGTCCACCTCACGGTGCGCTCGAGCGGGCCGGTGATCGGGGCCGCAGCGGTGGCGGAGCTTTTTGAGCCATTTCGGCAGGGCGCGAGGGCGCGCACAGCCCACACCGGAAGCGGGTTGGGGCTCTCTATTGTCAAGGCGGTGGTCGCGGCGCACGGCGGTGTGGTCACCGGAGTGCCGGTGCCGAACGGCGGCTTGGAGATCCGCGTGAGCTTGCCGCTGGCTGCGCACTAAAAACGAAGCCCGGCGAGCATCGTGTCGATGCCTGCCGGGCCGCGTTGTGTGTGGGCCGCTCGCGGTGCGGCGCTTGCCTTCCCGAGCTTCTGGGTTACTGCGCTGGCAGCGTTGCCTCGCCGGCCGGGGCAAAGCGCTTGCCGAGTACCTTTTCGGACACGCCGGTGCGATCCAGGTAGGGGGTAATTCCGCCTAGCCAGAACGGCCAGCCGGCGCCCGTCAGGATCGCGAGATCGATATCTGCTGCCTCGGCGACTACACCTTCGTCGAGGATCAACTGGGCTTCCACCGCAAGTGCGGCGAGTGCGCGGTCCTTGACTTGCTCTGCAGTGGAGGGTTTGTCGCCTTGTTGCCACAGAGCGGCGATTTCTGGAGCGAGGGTCTGCTTGCCATCGTCATCCCAGGTAACCAGTGCTCGGTGCCCGCTCTCGACGATGCGAGCCAGGTTGGCGCTCAGGGTGAATCGATCCGGGAATGCCTCGTGGAGCCGCTCTTGGACGTGCAGGCCGACGGCGGGTCCGACGAGTTGCAGCAGCATGATCGGCGACATCGGTAACCCCAGGCAGGCGAGCGCGCTGTCGGCCACATCTGCTGGTGTGCCCTCGTCAATGGTTGACAAAATCTCACCCATAAATCGCAGCAGCAGCCGGTTAACAACGAACCCGGCGGTGTCTGTCACCAGAATGGGGCCCTTCTTTAGGCCCTTGGCAAGTGCGAAAGCTGTTGCGAGCGCGGCGTCATCGGACTTCTCAGCCTTCACGATCTCGACCAGCGGCAGCACGGCAACGGGGTTGAAGAAGTGGAATCCAACTACCCGCTCGGGGTGCTCGAGGTCGGCGGCCATCGCCGAGACCGAGAGTGCGGAGGTGTTGGTGGCGAGAATAGCCTCGGGCGTCACGTACTTCTCCAGCTCAGCGAACACCTTCTTTTTGACGTCAATTTCCTCGAAGACCGCTTCAATGACGAAGTCGGCGTCGGCAAAGGCGGCGTAGTCGAGGGAGCCGGAGATCAGGCCGTTGAGCCGGTTCGCCTCGTCGGGGGAGATGCGGCGTTTCTTCGCCAAAGCGTCGATGTCCTTGCGGACTCCGGCGATACCCTTGTCAAGGCGAGCGCCATCTACATCGGTGAGAACCACTGGTACGTGGAGGTTCCGGGCGAAGAGCAGGGCCAGTTGGGCCGCCATCAGCCCGGCTCCGATGACGCCGACCTTGGTGATTTTGCGAGCCAGTGACGCATCGGGCGCCCCTGCGGGTTTGCGGGCGCGCTTTTGGGTCAGGTTGAAAGAGTAAATCCCCGCGCGGAACTCGTCGGTGTGGATCAGGTCCGCCAGCGCGTCCCCCTCGGCCCGTAAGCCTTCGTCCAGGGGCGCGGTGCGCGAAAGCTTGATCATCTCCAGCGCTTTGTAGGGGGCCGGCGACGCACCCTTGGTGCGCATATCGGCCAAGAGCTTTCCGCGCTCCAGCGCCTCTTCCCATTCGGTGTCGCTGGCCGGTTCCGGGCGCGTCACCGTGACATCGCCTGCGAGCACGCCAGCCATCCAGATAAACGACTGCTCGAGGAAGTCGGCGGCATCGAGGACGACATCGACAACCCCCAAGCCCAGCGCGTCCTTCGGCTTCATCGATCGGTTTTGGCTCAGGGAGTTTTCGATGATCACCGTGACAGCGTTTTCAGGACCAACGATTTGGGGGAGTAGCTGTGTGCCGCCCCACCCGGGAAGGATCCCGAGGAA
Source organism: Nakamurella antarctica (assembly GCF_003860405.1). NCBI lineage: Bacteria > Bacillati > Actinomycetota > Actinomycetes > Nakamurellales > Nakamurellaceae > Nakamurella > Nakamurella antarctica. Next base: position 1,269,742 of record NZ_CP034170.1, read on the forward strand.
CACCTCCGGCAGTGCCATCATCGCGGCGTTGGAGGCCAATGTCCGGTAGTGGCAATGCAATCCGACCTCGACACCGCCGCCAAGGGCAGCGCCGTTGATGAAAGCGAAGGTCGGGATGCTGGTTTCGCGGAGTTTGCGGAAGGTCGCGTGTCCGAGGTGACCGAACGCGCGCCCGGTCTCCCAACTTGCCAGGATGCCGATGCCCGAAAGGTCGGCGCCGACGGCGAAAATGAACGGCTTTCCCGTAACCGCGATGGCGGCGGGGGAGCCGGCGATGGCCTCGTCGATTGCCGTCGACAGGGACGCCAGCCCCGCGGGTCCAAAGGTGGAGGGGCGCGTGTGGTCCTTGCCGTTGTCCATCGTGATGAGCGCGACCTTGCCGGAAATGCCGGGCACGGTCAGGAATCGGGTCGTCGACCGGGTGACGACCTCTTGCGGGTAGAGCGATGTCAGGTCGGTGAGCGGTGCCTGTGTCATGTCAGTTCCTCGGTTCTGTGGTGATCGTGCTCGCGGCGTCAGCGGCTCCGGCGAAGTGCGGGTTCTCCCAAATGACGGTTCCGCCCATCCCCAGGCCTACGCACATGGTCGTAATACCGAAGCGGACGCCGGGGCTTGCCTCGAACTGTCGGGCCAACTGGATCATCAACCGGACGCCGGACGAGGCCAACGGGTGGCCCATGGCGATAGCGCCGCCGTAGGGGTTGATCCGAGGGTCGTCATCGGCGAGATTGAAGTGGGAGGTAAAGGCCAACACCTGGACTGCGAAGGCTTCGTTGATCTCGATAATCCCGACCTCATCGAGCGTGAGACCCGCTTTGGCCAAGGCCTTCTCGGTCGCGGGGATGGGTCCGGTACCCATCACTTCGGGGTCGACTCCGGCGAACGCGAACGACACCATCCGCATCCGAATGGGCAGTCCGAGCTCGGCGGCAGCCTCCGCGGAGGCAAGGATGCAGCCGGTAGCGCCGTCGGTCAGCGGGGAGGCGTTGCCTGCCGTAACGCGCCCGTGCGGGCGGAACGGAGTCCGTAGGTTCGCCAGCGATTCCACGGTGGTTTCAGGGCGGGCCAACTCGTCGGTGGTGGCTAGGCCCCAGCCGTTCAGCGTGGAGGCGGTGGCGACAGGCACCAGATCAGGAGAGATGTTTCCGTCTGCATAGGCCTTGGCGTACTTGGCTTGGGAGGCTGCGGCGTACGCGTCTGCCCGCCCCTTCGTCAGCTCGGGCCAGCGATCGTGCAGGGTCTCGGCGGTATTGCCCATATTCAGGGCGTCCGCGTCCACCAAGCGATCTGCGACAAAGCGCGGATTGGGGTCGGCGCCCTCACCCATGGGGTGGTGGCCCATATGCTCGACGCCGCCGGCGATGACGACGTCGTAGGCGCCCGCAGCGATGCCGGAGGCAACGGTGGTGACGGCCGTCATCGCGCCAGCGCACATCCGATCGATGGCGAAGCCGGGAACCGACTTGGGAAGCCCTGCCAGGATGGCGGTGGTGCGGCCGATTGTCAGCCCTTGGTCGCCGGTCTGGGTGGCCGCGGCAATGGCCACCTCGTCGATGCGCTCCGGGGGAAGCTCGGGATGACGACGAACTAATTCGCGGATCACCTTCACCATCATGTCGTCGGCGCGGGTCTGGGCGTACTGACCCTTGTCGCCAGCCTTGCCGAACGGTGTTCGGACTCCTTCGACAAAAACCACATCGTGCAGGGTGCGGGGGATAGATGACACGGGTGCTCGCTTCCTCGTGATCGGGATGGACGAGAGTCAGCGTGGGTCATGAAAGAAACGACCGGGCAGCGCTGGCCTCGGATGCTGCGCTGAGCCTACCCCGCGGAGCTACTGGTGAGTAACTTAGGGCACCTTCTTGGGAATGCCCTGCTACGCGGTGGCCGCGTTTGCCTTCGCCAGCAGCGAGGCGGTCAGCTGGATCTGCCACGGCCTGGCGTAGGCGTCAGTCAATATCTGTTCGATCTCCGGCGCTGAGTTGATCCCTGCCCAGCACACCCGCCGCACCAACTCCGGGGACAGCAGGTTCTCCACGGGGGTGCTGACTTCTTCGCTGAGAGCGGCCAGTGCTTCCCGGGCAACTGCGAGTCGGGCCGCTGCTTCCGGGTGCTTGTCCTTCCAACGGTTTGCTGGCGGGGGGCCGTCTAAGACCAGCTGGACCGGCGGCAGGTCAACCTCGGGGGTGCGAAAGGCGAGGTCGATGGCCTGCATCCACCTGTCGGCCTGACGCCGTTGGACACGGCCGGCGAAGACCGGGAGGGCTATGAGTGCGGCCACGGAAGCCGGCTTGGCGGCAGCGGCGGCGGCTATCGCTGTGTCTGGCAGGATCCGGTGCGGAGCGATGTCGCGCCTACGGGCTGTGTCGTCTCGGCCAAGCCACAGCTGACGCACTATTTCCAGCGACCGACGATCCCGGATTTTGTGGATACCGGAGGTGCGACGCCAAGGATCGATTCGCGGCGCAGCCTGCGGAGCCGCGACGATGGCGGCGAACTCCTGGTGCGCCCACTCGAGCTTGTCCTGCCTGGTGAGCTCTGCCTCCATGGCGTCGCGCAATTCGATCAGCACCTCGACATCGAGGGCGGCGTAATTGAGCCAGTTCGCTGGGAGCGGCCGGATCGACCAGTCTGCTGCGCCGTGGCCTTTTTCCAGATGCAGTCCGAGCATCTGCTCTACTAACGGTCCGAGCCCCACGCGCGGGAGGCCAGCGAGGCGGCCTGCCAGCTCGGTATCGAAAAGTGTGGTCGGGCGCAAACCCGCTTCGGCCAGGCACGGGAGATCCTGGCTGGCAGCGTGCAGAACCCATTCCGCTGCGGCGAGCGGGGCTTGAAGGCACGTGAGATCGCCCAGAGCTATCGGGTCCAGCAGGACGTTGCCGATGTCGGCGCGTTTGAGTTGTACAACGTAAGCGCGGGAGGAGTAGCGAAAACCGGATGCGCGCTCGGCGTCCAAGGCGATGGGGCTCGTACTGCCGCCCATCGCCTGCGCCAGCCTACTCAGCGCGATGGGGTCTGTGACGGGGGTTACTGGGCCGTTGCGCGGGGCCAAAAGAGGAATGGCTGTGGGCGCAATCTCTACGGTGGGCCCCGCGCCGTCGGAGTCTGCAGTGTCGGAGAGTGCGCGGTCGATAGTGAGCGGTGCCTGACCCCCGTTGATTGATAGCGCTATTTCAACGTCGGTGTGTGGAACCGCTCGATCGCCAGAGGTGACTGGCGCAGGTGTTGTTTCCAGTTCAGGAGATGACACCGGCTCGCAATGCCAAAGCGACGATATGGGCCCGGTCGCCTGTTTCGAGTTTGCGACCAATGCGAGCGAGGTGGCTCTTTACCGTGAGGGCCGAGAGCGAAAGCTGCTCACCGATCCACTTGTTTGAGCGCCCCTCGGCCACCAGCTGAACCACTTCCAGTTCGCGGGCCGAAAGATCGTGGATGGCGGCCGGCACGTTGGCGGCTGCGGGATTGGCCCGGCGGCCGATGAGTACGCCGTGCACTCCTGCGCCGACCGCGTCGATGACGGGACCGATGTCGGACGTGGGCGAGAGGGCGATGACGCGGTTCCACCCCGACTGTCGCAGCGTGGTGATGATGCTTCGCACGCTGGAACCGAGTGTGAGACTGACCAGCGCAAGGTCGTCCGGAGCTTCGCCGGAAACCAGGGCGCGGATGTCCTCAAGGCAGGAAGCCTCGCGGACGCGGCCGATTCCAGTCACCAGCAGCGTTTTACGCATCGCTTCGCGAGTAGTGGAATCGGGGTCAACAAGCAGGACCGTCGACGGCAGCAGTCCGGAGGAAAGGGAGTCGTCCAGTGCTGGTCGAGGTCCGGGCAGGCCGGTCGTGGCGGGACGTACGTCTTGGCGCAGATCCAAGCCGCCCATGATGTTGAGGGTAGACATGATGACTCCCGTACCTTCCTTTCACCGCAAAACAATCAAGAATTGAAACAGTTATCGACTCGTTCGACCCTAATGCTACCGGGTCTTTACCCGTGTGGCGCATTAAGACGCGGCGGTCAACGGTAAAAATGTCTGTTATGAGCATAACCCGGAGTAGCCCAAAGTGCTGAACATCATCCGGATGAAGTTTGTATGACCCGAATAGCCCCACGGGCGCTACTGATCACCAGACTGCTTCGCCGCGCTCAAAGTCACCACGCCCTCCGGGGGGAGGCCCGCCGCTATCGCAAGCAACCCGATGAAGGCTCGCATGTGAGAGGCGGAATCGTTGCCAACAGCTGTCCACGAAGCCCGGATCTCCACGTCGTCCGTGCGGTCCGACCCGGCAATATCTCCGAATCGCACTGAAGATGTAGCCGTGACGGTACCCCCCAAGGCGGTGAAATTGACGTCATGCTGATCGAGCACTTCAGCCAACCAACTCCACGCCACGTCGGGCAGCAACGGATCGCGCGCAATTCCTCCCTCTACTTCGCAGCTGAGGAACGCCACGTATCGGAACGTGCCCTCCCACGCCGCAACACCCTCGGGGTTGTGCAGCAGTACAAGACGACCGGAACCGATTTCCTCATCGGTGTCCGTGTCGTGAATGAGGGCAGATACTGCGTGTGTCCACGGGGCTAGGCGAGCCGGAGCGGGCAACGTGCTCAGTTCAATCTCGCGGCGCACGTGGGCCACATCAAGGCCAGCCACCGCGGCGAGAAACTCGTCGGGTGCTCCTACCAGGGGAGAAGTGGGGCTGGCCATACCGGCAAGGGTACGACCGAGGACCGACAGCCCGCCCGCACCACGCCGCCCATCGTTAGCCGGCGGCGGGTGGCTCCATCCGCAGGGCGACCGAGTTGATGCAATAGCGCTGGTCAGTGGGGGTGGCGTAGCCCTCGCCCGCAAAGACGTGCCCCAGATGGGAGTCGCAGGTGGCGCAGCGAACTTCGGTACGGACGGACCCAAACGATCGATCTTCGAGCAGGATCACGTTATCGGCTTCGGTGGGCGCGTAGAACGATGGCCACCCGCAGTGCGAGGAGAACTTCTCGTTCGAGGTGAAAAGACTAGCTCCACACGCCCGGCAGAAGTAGGTGCCTGGGGCGGTGGTGTCGGTGTACTCGCCGGTAAAGGCCCGTTCCGTGCCGGATTTGCGAAGAACCGCGTACTCCTCCGGGGTCAGTTCGGCTTTCCATTCGGCATCAGTTTTTCTGACTTTGATTCCCATACCTTCACGGTACCTTCGCGCTGCTTTTACCGAGCGGCGAAGGCAGGTCGTCACTCGCGCGCGCTCACCACCACAGGCATCACGCACCACAGGCGCGAGTTAGTACAGGCGTGCAAGAAAGGCCAGCGCGAACCCCACGAGGATGAAGAACCCCACCGCCCGGATGGCCCAGATCTTTACTGGGCTGTGGTGCGGAGACACAGAAGCGGTCTCCAGTAGCGTCATTTGGCCTTCGAAAGTCAACGCGTTATGGATACGCGTCGTGCGATCCATGTGGGCGATGAACGCGCGAACTTCCGGGTCGGGGTCATTGCGGTCGAGGTCGTCAGCGTCCCAAGGGGCGTACCGAAATTTCGCGTCGTTTTCGGCATTGCGTTCGCGGTTGGCTTCTGGAATCCAGTCGGGGAAACGACGGCGGCCCTCATTGTTCATGCCGGACATAGCGTCCCCCCGTTCGGTATTTGGCCGCTCTCGAAGTAACTGTCGACGGCTGCAGCGATGCACTTACTCCGAGTGTAGGAGCCATGTTCGTCGCCTTGCCAGCTCAGCAGGACCGCGGACGAAAGTTGACTGGCCAGGGACTTGACCCCGGGGTACGGGGCTACCGGATCGCCCGCGCCACCGATCACCACCACCGGGGCCGCACCCCGGCCGCGCATACCTGCGAGAGCTTGGTCGGCGGCGGGCCACGATTGACACAGCGCAGCGAGCTCCAGGGTGAAGGGGCCAAATAGCGGCGCCGTCGTCTTGGACGCCTCGACCGCCGCGGTGAAATCCGCGCCAGTAAGCCTTTCTGCCGTGTCGTTGCAGCCGATAATCAGTTGCAGCGAAAGGTCTTTGCCGCCCTTTCCGATCAGCTCAGAGAGTAGGCCCGCTACCACCGTGTAGTTCTGAACTTCCGCCGCGGCGAGGGCGGATGCGAGAGCGGACCAGCGGCCCCGGTCAGGCAGCGCCAGCGTGAGCGTGAGTAAAACCGTCCCCGCATACACGACGGAACTGTCGAGTTTGGCGCGGGGATCGCCCAGATCAGCCAGTAGCGCGACAATTTCGGCCCGCGCATCTTTGCCCAGTGAGCAATCGGGTTTCGCGGCGCAATCGGCGGCAAATGCATCCAGCGAAGCCTCGAAGGCCTGCGCGGAAGTGAGCGCCAGCGCGGTGCTCGTGGCCAGATGATCCTCGGGGGCGTCCAGTACGACCTTGCCCGCTCGGCCAGGGTAGCGGTCGACATAGACAGCGCCGACGGTGGCTCCGTAGCCGGCGCCGAAGAGGTTCAGGGTGGGCGCTTTCAGGGCCGAACGCAGCGAATCGAGGTCGTCGGCGACGCGGACGGTGTTGAAATGCACAATCTGGGGGCCGATGTAGTCCTGGCAGGCGAAGGTGAAGTTTCGACTCGCCGCTTCCAAGGTGGTCGCTCCGGGTGCTGTTGTCGGGTCGCGGGGAAGCGAGGTGAGAGTCCGCAATACGTCAACTTCGGCGCGGGCGTCGAAGCAATTGACCTCGACGGAGTTGCCGGATCCTCGCAGGTCCATTCCGACAAGCGCATACCGCGAGGTGATGCTGGGGGGTAGCGCGCTGGCGGCGATGAGCAACTGGGAGGCGCCTGCAGCGGGCGAACCCGCGGGGCCGGCGGCGAGGATGACCAGAAGTGTTGGCGCATCGGCAGGTAGCCCGGGGCTTGGGCGCGACTTACTGCTAACTCAATGGTGTCGCTGGTAGCCGCGGCGTTGTAGTCGACGGGCACGCCGATCGTGTTGCACGCGACGGTGAAACCTGTCGTCCCCGCAGCGGGTGCGGGGGGTTTTGCGCAGGCCCGCCAATCGCCGTCGAAGGAGGCGTCCTGGCCGGGGCCGCCGGGGCCAGTGGGGGCGGGTGTGGGCTCAGATGCGGTGGAAGCAGGAGGGGCGACGGACCCCCCGTACACGGCGAGATCACCGCGCTGAGACGGACCGAGGGTGCAGCCAGCAAGCAGCAACCCGACGATGGTCAGGGTGATGAGCAGACGCCGGGACACTCGGAGCTCCAAAAGGTTAATACGGCTGGCAGGGCTGGTGCAGCAACTCAGCTGCTAGATCGAACGTAGCGGGAGAACAGCTGACCAGAACCCATGAGCAGGCTGGCCAGTGTCCATTTTGCCGGGGCCGGTAGCTCTGTGTCGCCGAGCAGTGTGGTGCTGCTGGCATTGCCAATCAGCAGCGGCGCCGTGGTCAGGCATAGTTCATCCACCATGCCGGCAGCCACCATGAGGCCAAGGAGAGAGGGACCGCCCTCGCAGTGCACGCGGCTAAAGCCTTTGTCCCGCAATGCTTTCAGTGCAACCTGCAGGTCGACATCTTCATCGCCCGCGATGATGATGCTGGCCGCGCCCGCGCGTAATCCGGACATGGCCTCGGCGCCCGCAGTGGTAGTGATCACCAGTGGCTGCACCTCAGAGGCGTTGAAAAAGGAGAGCTCCGGGTCGAGCCCAGATTTGGTGACGACCGCGTAGGGCGCCTGCGCTCTCCCGGTCCACCGTTGGCGCCGTTGGGCGCGATCGTTGGGGAGCGGCGACGGCCCGTACCCCTCCTTCCGGACGGTGCCGGCGCCGACCAGGATCACGTCGGCGAGGTCGCGCTGGATGTTGAATACTCGCCGATCGGAATCGCTTCCCAGGCCCGCTGAGACACCGTCGATCGCGGCGCCGCCTTCGAGGGAGATGACCATATTGGCGCGCACGTACGTGCCGGGTGACTCGGGGGGAAATTGGTAAATGGCGGCGAGGTCGTCATCGGTGAGGTTCGCGGCTGGCGCTGGGAAGAGGGTGTCCACGCCTTCCATCAGACCACGCCCCGCCGACAGCGGGCGCGATCTGCCTCACACGGGAGGCTTTGGGTATCACCGGCGCGCGCTCAGACCCTTAGGCTCAGCGATCGTGCCTCTCGCCCATCTAGTTGATATTGAACCCGTGATCAGCGCCGACGAACTCGTCGCGTCGCTCGTTCCGCCGCCCCGGTTTTCGCAAGTGCGGTTTGAGACCTATATCCCTGATCCCGCCGAATCGAGCCAGAGCGCCGCGGTTACCGCGTTAAAAGATTTCGCCGACCGGATCGCCGCGCCGCCGAAGAAGGCAAGTTTGTTCCGCCGCAGCGCCACCCCCGAGGGCCCCACCGGTGTCTATCTCGACGGTGGCTTCGGTGTGGGCAAAACCCACCTGTTGGCCTCGCTGTGGCATGCCGTTCCCGGCCCGGCGCCGAAGGCCTACGGAACGTTTGGCGAATACACCCAGCTGGTGGGTGCGCTTGGTTTCATCCCGACGATCCAGCGGCTCTCCGGCCACAAGCTCATCGCGGTGGACGAGTTCGAGCTTGACGACCCGGGCGACACGATGTTGATGACGCGGCTGATGGGGGAGTTGGCAGACGCGGGCGTCTGGATCGCGGCGACCTCCAACACGTTGCCCGACAAGCTCGGCGAGGGCCGGTTCGCCGCGGAGGATTTCCGCCGGGAGATTTCCGCGATGTCCGCCCGGTTTGCCACCGTCCGGGTCGATGGGCCCGATTTTCGTCATTCGGGGATGGAAGAAGCGCCGCCTCCGCTCAGCGAGGCGGACCTCCAAGTGGCAGCCGGCGAAGCACTTTCCGGAAGCACGGTCGACCCGTTTGACGCGGTGTGCAAAAAATTGTCCACCTTGCATCCGTCCAAGTACGGGAAGCTGCTGGACGGCGTCTCCTCGGTGCACCTATCGAAGGTGCACCCTGCGCCCGACCAGGGGTGGCGCTGCGGCTGGTGACCTTTATCGACCGGCTGTACGACCGCTCGATCCCGGTCTTGGCATCAGGCGGATCGCTGGGCGAGTTGTTCACCCCGGAAATGCTGAAAGGTGGCTACCGGAAGAAATATCTCCGGGCCACCTCTCGCATTTTGGCGCTCGCCCGGGAGGGCCAGCAGTAGTCGTTACTCGGCGAGGATGTCGGCCAGGGTGTCGACGGCGCCGGTGAGTTCTGCTTCGGTGACAACGATCGGCGGCGCGAACCGCAAAGTGGTGATCTGAGTTTCCTTGACCAAGATTCCGCGCTTGGCGAGCGCCTTCGAGACCTCCTTGCCGGACCTGCCGCCGGGGCTCAACTCGACGCCTGCCCACAGGCCGCGGCCGCGGACTTCGGCAACGCCGTGACCGACCAAGCCGGACAGCTTATCGAGCAGAACATCGCCCAAACGTGTTGCACGCTCCTGCATCTCGCCCGTCTTTAGCAGCGTGATGACGGCGCGGCCCACGGCTGCGGCCAGTGGGTTACCGCCAAAGGTGGAGCCGTGGGTTCCGGGCTGGAGGACACCGAGGACGGCGCGGCTGCCGACGACGGCCGAGACGGGGAGGATACCGCCGCCGAGCGCCTTACCCAGGGTGTACAGGTCGGCGCGGACGCCTTCGTGATCGAGGGCAAGGGTGGCGCCGGTGCGGCCTAGACCGGACTGGATTTCGTCAGCGATCATCAGCACGTTGTGCTCGGTGCAGAGCTTGCGAACGGCGGCCATGTATCCCGCTGGGGGGACAACCACGCCCGCTTCGCCCTGGATGGGTTCGATCAACACGGCCGCGGTATGCGGGGTGATGGCCGATTCGAAAGCTTCGATGTCGCCATACTTGACGCCGACGAAGCCGGGGGTGAAGGGGCCGTAGTCGGCGGTAGCGACGGGGTCGTCAGAGAAGGACACGATCGAGATGGTGCGACCGTGGAAGTTACCGCCCGCGGTGATGATCTGCGCTTGGTTCTCGGGAACGCCCTTGACCTGGTAGGCCCACTTGCGGGCTACCTTGAGCGCGCTTTCGACCGCTTCGGCTCCCGAATTCATCGGGAGCACCATTTCGGTGCCAGTCAGCTCCGCGAGCTCCTCGCAGAAAGGGCCGAGCTGGTTGTGGTGGAAGGCGCGGGAGGTCAAAGTGACGGTGTTGAGCTGTTCGATGGTCGCCGCGATCAGTGCGGGGTGTCGGTGACCAAAGTTGAGAGCTGAATAGCCAGCGAGCATGTCGAGGTACTTCTTGCCCGCCACGTCGGTGATCCAGGCTCCTTCAGCGGAGGCGGCGACGACAGGCAGCGGGCTGTAGTTGTGGGCGCACCATTTATCGTCCAGGTCGAGGAAAGTCTGCGGGTCGTCGAGGGCGGGATGCGCGAGTGACACGGTGCTGATCTCCGAACGAATGATGGGCGATTGTTCGCCGACGTGGTCTATCTGGTACTGACCACTCTACGTGCAGAACAAGGGCCGCAAAGAGGGCTCATAGGCCGTCTTACCAGCCCAAACCTCCGTCTGGATCGTCATTTGTAGATGTTTATTGCGCCAAACGATGGTTTCGAAAGCACAGTGGGGGAGCCCCCCTGCCCGTCGCCGCCGCGGGCGTGCCAGAGTGTGCCCATGGGAAACAAGTCAGCTAAGAAGTCCGGCCGCAAGTCCGCACACAAATCAGATTCCAAGGCGACCGCGAAGGCAGCTTCCACAGCAGCCGCGCACGCAGCCGACAAGGCAGCCAGCGCCGCACTGGTGGCGGTGGGCGACACGTTCTCGGTGCAGCCCATCCAGGTGGACCTGATGGCGATCAGCACCGAACAGGCGAAGGTGGGCCCGGCCGACAAGGACGAAGCGGCCTCGATGATGGCCGATCTCGGCGAACGGCTGGCGAGCTTGCAGGAGCGGCTCTTCGCCCAGTCGACAGCGGGCGATCCGCGCGCGGTGCTGTTGGTGCTGCAGGGGATGGACACCGCTGGCAAGGACGGCGTGATCAAGGCCGTGGGCGGGTTGCTCAACCTCGGTGGGATGCGGCTTGCGTCCTTCAAGAAACCAACCTCCGAAGAGCTGGCGCACGACTTTTTGTGGCGCATCGAGAAGGCACTGCCGGCAGCTGGCGCGATCGGGATCTTCAACCGCTCCCATTACGAGGACGTCCTGATCGCGCGGGTGCACAACCTGGTGCCCGAGGAGGTCTGGTCGCAGAGATACGACACGATCAACGAATTTGAGGCTCGGCTCACCAATCTCGGCACCACAGTCGTCAAATGCTTCCTGCACGTGTCCAAAGAGGTGCAGAAGGAGCGGTTGGCCGCACGCCTTGATGACCCGACGAAGTTCTGGAAGTTCAACCCGGCCGACATCGACGAGCGCGGATATTGGAACGACTATCAGCAGGCCTACGCTGCGGCGCTGACCAAGTGCTCCACTGCGAACGCCCCGTGGCATGTGATTCCCGCCGACCACAAGTGGTACCGAAACTGGGCGGTGGCAGCAGTTCTCACCGAAGCGCTCGAGAAAATTGACCCGCAGTATCCGCCGGCAGATTTCGACGTGGAAGAGCAGAAGCAGCGGCTGGCCTCGGAGGTTTAGGCTGCGCGTTTTGTGACGTGCAAGGTAGTGGGACGACAATGGGCCGGTGCAGCCAACCGAGGGTGACGGCCCTGCCGTGGACGGGGTTTCCTATTGTTTTGTCATTCCGTTTAAGTCGAGCGCCCGCGGAAAATCCCGGATCGACCTGCCGCCGCCACTGCGTGCTCGGCTGGCGTTCGCCATGTTGGCTGACACGGTCGCAGCGCTCGTCCGCAGCCCGCAGGTCCACGCGGTGCTGCTCGTCGTCGAAGTCGCAGATGATGTTGCTGCCCTTGAGACCGTGGGGGAGGGCGACGGCGCCCCGCGGGTTCGGGTGATCGCGACCTCCGCGGATGGACTCAACCCGGCCATCGAGGACGGGGTTCGACACCTAGCGGCCGGTGGCTGGGCCGGCGGCGTGGCCGCAGTGCTGGGCGACCTGCCAGGACTGACGCCACGAGACGTAGCTGCCGCGTTGTTCGAGGCGGAAACTCAAGCAGCCCAGGGACACTCGGTATCGGCCGTTCCTGACGCTCTCGGCACGGGTACCACGGTGCTGATCGCCGCGCATGCTCGCGATCTGGTGCCCCGGTTCGGCGCGGGCTCGTACGCGGCGCACCTTCACGCAGGGGCAACCGGGATCGGCCTTTCAGCAGACAGCGGCCTGCGCCGGGACGTGGACGTGATCGCCGACCTCACAGGCGCGCCGTGGCCTCAGGGTCTTGGGCCTGCCACCAGCGCCTTAGTGGCCGAAATTGGCCTGGCCGAAATCACAGACTAACCAGCTCAGCGAACCGGCGGGCCATTACCCCGCGGTGTTACCGTGAAAGGCGTGTCCCGACGCTTCCTCACCCCAGGCTGGCTGTTCGGCCACGTCTTGGTAGTGGCGTCAGTGTTGCTGACTTTGCGGCTCGGATGGTGGCAACTGGAGCGCAGCCATGAAAGCACCGGCGGGGCCCAGAACTTCGGCTATGCGCTGCTGTGGCCAGCGTTCGGCGCAGCCTTTATTTACATGTGGTCGCGCTTCTTGAAGCTCGAGACCCTGCGCGCCGAGGGTGAAGAGGAAGCGCATGCCGCGGATGTGTCGAGTATGTTGGCCGAGGCCGAAGGGCTGACCGCAGCGGCTGCGCAGGCTTCAGCCTCGCCCACCCAGGCGGCGGCGACCCCCACGGCTGCTGACCCAATGGCGACCCAGATCCCCGTCAGCCAGAAGAACCACCTACAGACGATTCACACCGAACCCGCCCCAGTTCCCGTCATCGGCATGGGTACCGTCGGTGATGAAGATAATGATGACCCAGAACTCATTGCGTACAACCGCGCGTTGGCCGCACTCGCTGAACAGGACCACCGTCGTGCCCGCTGATTTGCCCGCATCATCACCCGCTACCCCTGCACATTCACGGATGACGCCCAAGGTCGCCACCGCGCTGCAGCGCTTCAAGATTTTGTCGATCGCCGAGAGCATCGCGCTGATCATTCTGGTGGTGCTGATCGTGCTGAAGTACGGCTTCGACAAGGATGTGTTTCCGCTCTGGCCGCAAATTCACGGCCTGATTTTCTTCGTGTACTTTTTGCTGACCTTGGACCTCGGTTTTAAAGCGCGATGGAAGCCGCTCAGCACCCTGCTGGTGATCTTGTCGGGCATCATTCCGCTGGTGTCGTTCTGGGCAGAGCGCATCGTCGCCCGCAAGGTCAACGCCGGCGAGCGACTGTAATTCGGTAGTCGCCACAAAGGAGCTCACCCCCGCTGTTTGCGGGGTGAGCTCCTTTGTTGCTTATGACTTCTGGTTGGCGCTGTTGATGCCTGGCGCTGTTTATGCTTGGCGCCGGGGCAGCTTCCAGTTCGGCCGCGGGTAGTGGCAGGTGTAGCCAGCGGGGAATTTCAGCAGGTAATCCTGGTGCTCGGGTTCTGCCTCCCAGAAGTCGCCGACGGGGACTACTTCGGTGACGACCTTGCCGGGCCAGATCCCGGAGGCGTTGACGTCGGCAATCGTGCTTTCGGCCACGAGCCGCTGGTCGTCATCGGTATAGAAGATCGCCGAGCGGTAGCTGGCGCCCACGTCGTTGCCTTGGCGGTTCTTGGTACTCGGGTCGTGGATTTGGAAGAAGAACTCCAGTAGGCCGCGGAACGATTCCTTTTCCGGGTCGTAGATAACTTCGAGGGCTTCGGCGTGGTTGCCGTGGTTGCGGTAGGTGGCGTTGGCGACTTCGCCGCCGGTGTAGCCGACTCGGGTGGAGATGACGCCTGGGCGCTTGCGCACGAGATCTTCCATGCCCCAGAAGCAGCCGCCCGCTAAGACTGCTCGTTGTGTTGCTTCGCTCATGGTGTTATCGCCTTCTGTAGTAGACGTCTGGGTTAACAATCTTGATGCCCGCTGTGTTCCGGCGGGCTCCTTACAGTGTGCCTGGCTTGGAGGCAGGTGCTCTGAAATGAGAAAAGCCCCACCTCAGCGGGCTGAGATGGGGCTTTCTACTGGTGGGCGATACTGGGATTGAACCAGTGACCCCTTCCGTGTCAGGGAAGTGCTCTCCCGCTGAGCTAATCACCCGGGAACCTTGCGCTAGCGCAAGCCTTCAAACTTTACTGCGTATTCGTTGCGGGGCATTTCTCACTGCGAGGTGGGAACGGGATTTGAACCCGTGTAGACGGCTTTGCAGACCGTTGCCTCGCCTCTCGGCCATCCCACCCGATTCGCTCTCCAGGCTCTGAAACTCTTGAAGCTATGAAACTTGCGAACTTGTCTAACTGTAAATCCGAGCGGACGACGGGATTCGAACCCGCGACCCTCACCTTGGCAAGGTGATGCGCTACCACTGCGCCACGTCCGCATACCGCGTTTCTGCGGTGCTGAGCAACCATATCCGAGGTACGGCGCCACCTCCAAACCGTGCAGGCCAGAATAGGTCTCGGCGAGCTTTCGGTGGGTTCTGGGCGCAGTCGGTCAGGCTCCGTCGTGACCTTTGGCGCGGTTTGCAGAGCGGGTGTAGCTGGCCAGCATGTCGAGTTCGGCGTCGATGGAGAAGAATTCATTCTCGTGACTGTCCGGCACTGCCTGGCACGTGCGGGTGACAAAGTCGACCAGGGGAGCGACGTCGCCGAGCAGAATGGCACTGCCCTGCGGGGACACCAATTCGATGGCGATTCCGTCGGCGGTGGGGCGGATTCGGATGTCGCCGAGGCCAGCGGGCATCACAAGGCCTTCGCGCAACAAGTCGCGAGCCATCACCCATTCGACGGCTGGGCTGCCGGGGAGGGCGAAGGAGGCGCGCACGGCGTAGGGCTCCAGAACGTTGTAGCGGAAGTCGGCAGTTACCACGTCGGCGCTGGTGCCGCCTGCGAGTGTGAGAGTCATGTGGGTGTGGATGACGTCGGTGCTGGTGTGGAATGGCTGAATGCTCATGTTGGCGTCCTGGCGGGGTGAAGACCGGAGAGGTGAGTCGTCCGGGCTGCGGTTGGCTTACAAATAGTGAGACGGGCCAAAGTGGCGCCGATCACGCGGCTTTTATCAGTTCACTCAATTGGAGCCATCCAGAGTCGTGATCACAAAACCTTCTCAAGATTTGGCACCTCCGGGCTAGCAAAGTGGCACACAGCTTTGGATGCTCATCACTCCAACAGGGGAATCAAAGCGGTTCTGCTTCGTTTTTGGGCTACTAGCTGGCGCTTGATGGGCTTGTTGATGGCGCTGGGTGGGCTTGGCTGCAAGCCGGTGCGCGATCGGGTATCGTAATTTCCGGCGCTGCTAAGCGGAGCCAGGCAGTCAGATTTACCCGTCAGGTCGATTAGCTCAGCGGGAGAGCACTTCGTTCACACCGAAGGGGTCACTGGTTCAATCCCAGTATCGACCACCAGTTAGTGCGTGATGCTGAGGCCGAAGGGTCTCGCGTTCTTAAGAGTCAGATAGTTGAAACGTCGCGGCTATGTCTTCGCCCGCCCGCGTCCGACCTTTACGGCCCGTCGGCCAACACCAAACCTTGTTCTCCGCGTCCCGGTATGCGCGCTTTTCGGCGTTCCGCACCCGGACGGTGCCGTGGCCGACAGCGCAGAGTTCTTCTTCAGCCATTTTGGTCCTGACGGTAGAGGTAAGCGGGCTTGGAGCTCATGTTTGGTGATCGTAGCGAGGCGATAGTCCGCGAGGGGGGAAGTAGATGTCCGAACCTGCTCTGCGTATTCGGATTGTCTGAGAGCACCGGCTATGTTCGAGCCACTGCTCAACAGCTTGGAAAGGCCTACCCGCGTGTCAGCGGCCAGTCGCTTGAGCTGGTTGAAGAGTTCGGTGCTGAAGTGCCCGGCAGTGTCTGTTCGAGACGCAACAGCTACACTGGTCAGTGCCTTTTGAGCAGCGAGTTTCGCATTTGATCGAAACGGACTACTTCCGGTAGGACGAGCAGCGCGATGACGCATTAGTGACTCAGGGACCGTTGCCGCCGGTGTGTGTGACGCAGGCTTGCGGATGTCCTGCTGAGGGCAAGGGTTCGACAGATTGGGTCATCATTCAATGGACGCCGACCGTGGCACCTAGTAAGCTCCGGCCGAGTCGGATTGTCCGGCGCGTGTTGCGGGGCCTCGCTTAGCGAGCAAGAGGTCTCCGCTCGCTGAGCTCGACGATAGGATAAGAGATGGCACTGCCGAGAGTTGTCAGCTTGTTCTCCGGGGCCGGCGGACTGGATCTCGGTTTCCAACAGGCCGGATTCGAATTGGCATTCGCCGTCGACAATTCAGCGTGGGCTATCAAAACCCATCAACGAAACTTCAAAAAGACCAAGTCCGTCGCCGCAGATCTAATCGAGTTGCAGCCTGCGGGGGTACTCGCACAACTCTCTCGAGTCCTCGAAGATGGAGTATCGATAGGCGTCATCGGTGGACCGCCGTGTCAAGGCTTCTCGCGTGCCAACCCAGCAGCTCTCGCAACTGATCCGCGAAACAACCTGCCGATCCTCTATCTCGAGATAGTAGAAGCGCTGCAAGAGAAGTACGACGTCCAGTTCGTGCTCTTCGAGAACGTGGTGGGTATAAAAGATCTCAAGCATGAGACTGCATTCAAAAGCATCCTCGCCAAGTTCCTGGAGCTCGGCTTAACACAGAAGGTCGATGAGTACTGTGCCCTCGACTTTGGTGTGCCGCAGAACCGACGGAGGGTGATCATCTCGGCGTTTGCGTCACCGACCGCCGCGAACGCATTCGCTCCTCAGACTGTGCCTCGCGAACACCTCGACGCGAGGACGGCGATTAGCGGCCTACCTGACCCCGCCTTTTTCGATCGCGACCTGAGCCCGGAAGACATCCCGCACCATCCGAATCACTGGACGATGCGTCCTATTTCCAAGCGTTTCAATGATCCTGATAGTTCGATGAACAGCAGCAGGAGTTTCCGACGTCTCGCCTGGGATAAGCCGAGTCCGACCGTGGCGTACGGGCATCGTGAGATCCACATCCATCCCGACGGTCGTCGTCGCCTGAGCATCTACGAGGCGATGAGGTTCCAAGGATTCCCTCATGAGTTTGTTCTGGAGGGACCATTGTCAGCCCAGGTCGAACAGGTATCAAACGCTGTCCCGCCGCCTTTGGCGCAGGCGCTCGCTCACGCAACTATTGAGGCTATGGACTTATCGGCGCGAACGACTGAGGTTAGTAGTACGCTTGTTGCATAGGTCAAGCGGACACGTTTCACGTGTTTACCAGATTTCACCGGCTTCCATTCCAAACCTATCCAAGCGACCACTTGGCATTCCGTGAGATGCACAATGAGCTGAGCAGCGCATAAGTCATTTACGTCGTTATTCGTTTGTAGTCATTGCAGCAACACTACAGAAACAACAATACGGGTCACTCGGCCAGACATGCGCGATGGAGGGATGTGTCCGTGGCCGAGTCTTCCGGGAATGCGAAGCTCAGGTTGGCTCTTTCCGACAACCCACGTGGCCAAGCAGAGCCAGCAGAGTGGATAGGTCGCCTGGTCGCGCTTGGCGCTCGCGTTTCACGATTTAGTAGTCAGCTACGTGGCCGACAATTAGTCGTTGTCCTCTCTGTTCCTCGTCGTGACTTCGCTGCCGCTCTGATCGGCTGTGGCTGGGTCATGGCAAGTGCTGAGCCCATGCGAACCGACACACTTGAAGTTTTCCGAGGCCTCAAGGCGCACACGCCAGTTCGAGTGGTGACCAATCGAGAGGTCATTACGGACTACTTCATGCGCCTGCACGAAGCGACAGATCCACCTCGGGCGCAACTGGGAGGTTCGCAGTGGCCAGTGCCACGGATCAGGGCGGTCAAGGTGCTTGAAGACCTTTCCTTGTCGGCGAGAACACCTCGTCCTTTCCCCGGTGCTCTTGGCCGACTTGCTTGCGTTGAAGATAGCTGGGACTTCCGCCTCGCCTACCCGGCAGCTGACCTTGCGATCGTTGGTACGTTGAGCTGGTTGCGCGAAGAGCTCGATGCACTCGTGAGTCGTGAGGACGAAATCGTAATCCCCAAACATTCTGCTTGGGGAAGGAATTCCGATGACGTTGGAACGGCTCAAGGTGTCGGTTCGCTGAATAACGTCTTATTACCCTATGGACCGAAAGCAGCGACGTGGTTCACCCGCCTCTATTCAAGCGCAAAATTCGCGGATCAGTTTCCGTTTCCCGCCGACATTCGATCGATTGTGCTTGACGGAGCTGGAGCAATCAAGTATCTCTCGCAGATCGAAGTGCCGGTTGTGGTCTGCGTCCTCGATCGGTCGGTGGCGGATGAAACATCGGCCGAGATCGTCGTCCAGCTTCGGAACTCTCGTAGTGAGCCGCTTTCTCTTCGCGCGGAACTTGGGTGGACTCCTCCCGGCGGTGTAGAGGCTCTCGCCTTTACGGTGGCGCTATGAGTCGAGTCGAGGCTCTAAACCTGCGTTATGCCGCGTCGGTAGCTCTTGCCCGCAGCGGGGTCGAGATTGTCGCCGTAGGCGATCCAGTCGGTGCGCGTCTCAACACTGTAGTTCGTGGTCTTCTCGATGTCGTTCGGGACGATGGATCGGATTTTTGGGAGGATCTCGTAGGCGCCGCCAAGGCGCTGCGTTGGAGACTGCTGACCCAGCCGGAGCCTCTTCAATTCAACGCCGACGTAAGAAGCGCGGTTGAACAGATCTCTCGTCAGGTGCTGCGACTGCGGGGGGTAATGGCACATGAGGCGCTCCTCGACAACTTATTAGCCGCTGCCTATGCGGTTGGGGAGACGGATCCCCCGGTGGGGCCAATTCTTTTGCGTTCGATCGAGGAGGTCGGGTCTGGTTCGTGCCTGGTAGTAGCCGCGAGCACGACTGCGCGGGCGGGTCTTCAATCCTGGTTGGAGGGATTTGATGTGGACGTTGCGACTGCAGGCGACTTGGAGGGTGTGCGGTCAGGCACCAACCAGGCATACGTAGTCGGCCCACCGCGTTTCTTTCATTCTTCGCTCTTAACTGCTCCCGTCGTTGAGGAAATGAGTTTCATCATGCCCGCATGGTTTGGAGACAGATCGATCCCGCGTTCGGCAATCGCGCCGTATGCCGATGGCGCGATAACGATCAGGGCGCGTGTTTTCACTGAGGGAGATGTTGACGGGTCGGACTTTGAGGTGCGGACCGATGAAGTCGAGAGCGATTTTCTGCCACAGTTCGTGTGGGGGAGTGGTAAGTCCGCTGATCGTGAGCCGGGCAGCGAGGAGGTGGTGGCGCGAAAGGTGATCCTGAGTGGAAACCTGGCGATCTGGCTCGACGATGGCGATCGTATCCGCGTACTTGATCCGGCTCAACCTGCCGGCGAACGGGTGCATTATACCGACGTAGGTCTTGTGCGTGCTGGGATCTACCTCCTACTGCGCAGGGGGGAGACTGAAAGAGGCGTGCTCTACCAAGCTGCTTTGAGCCTGCTTGGTGACAAAGGAAATGCAGCGGCCACCACGCAAATAACCTGGAAGGCGGCACTAGCCCAGTGCCTAGTAGATCGCGGGTACCCGCAGGTTGTGGGGGAGCTGCGAAAGCGCGGCGTCAAGGCAGCCGACCGAGCACGCGCTTGGACGGATTCGAATCTGGTGCGTCCTAACAGCGACCACGATTTCGAAGCCATGTTGGAGTGGCTGGGGATTGCGCTTCAACCGACATCCAACTACGCGCTGCTGGTCCGCCGAGCGCTCTATAAAGCCAGTTCCGAGGTTCGCGATCAGCTAGAGAAGGCCGTTTCAGTTGCGGATCTCGCGGCGCTCGAACACAACGGCCACTTGAGTCTCGATGTCGAGACGGCAGGCCTTCGGGGAATCCTGGCAACGCGAGTGCTCGCGGTGTCGCCCTACACGGAGATTGTGTCACGACATGAAGCCAGGTTGCCCTATGAGGATCGGAGTTTGCAGTGGCGCGCATGATGCCGCCATATTGCCCGGACACTGCGCCCCCAGGCGAAAAATCTCTGTACGCGGCGCTAGCGTCGAGTAGGAATACTGACGATTGGATCGTGCTGCACTCGATCGGGATCGCTGACCATGTCCGTCAAGTGGAGGGAGAGGCCGATTTTGTGGTGATCGTCCCGGGCCGAGGGGTGCTGGTCATCGAAATAAAGTCGCATCTATCAATCGACCGGCTTGATGACGGGCGATGGAAATTGGGAAACGATGCGCCCACCTCGCGCGGTCCGTTTCAGCAGGCCAGCGAGGCGATGTACAGCCTCCGCAACTTCCTCACGCGAAAAGAGGTTGATTTCCGATCGATCCCGATGCTGAGCGCGGTCTGGTTTACGAGCGTGCGTGCAAGCACGATGCTGCCATCGACGCCGGAGTGGCATCAGTGGCAGGTACTCGATTCAGAGGACTTGCGGAAAGGTGCTGATTCAGCGGTCTTGCGGGTACTGGCGGCGGGGGCGGCGCATCTCGACCAGAAGATCCACCACTTCTCACATGGCGGTCCTGGTCCAAACGGTGCGGTTGCACAGCATGTCGCTTCGGTACTGCGCCCTCGTTTCGAAGTAGCGATCGTTCCAGGCGACGGGCGTCGTGCTCGTGACGCGCAGCTGGTGACATTCATCGAGGAGCAATACCTTGCCCTTGATTCTATGGCGGAAAATAATGCTGTCCTATTCGCCGGTCCCGCGGGCTCAGGCAAGACTCTTCTCGCAGTCGAGGCAGCCCAGCGCGAGGCTGCGATGGGTCGATCAGGTCGGCTTCTCTGCTTCAATCGACTCCTCGGCAAACGACTCGCAAGCGAATTGGGCCAAGTTGAGGGTCTTAGCGTCGGAACTCTCCACCAGGAGCTACTGCAACTCGCGAACGTCCGTCCTCCTTCGAACGGCGGCTCAAGTTTCTGGGAGCGAGAACTTCCGAACCTCGCGATCGAAGTGATGCTTGCTGGTGAATTTCCACAATGCGATTTCCTGGTCGTTGATGAAATTCAAGACATCGCGACGGACCTAGTTCTTGATGTACTCGACCTTATGGTCGTCGGTGGTCTTGCGGGCGGTCGTCTTCTTTTCTTCGGGGACTTCGAGCGTCAAGCGATCTTCGAGAGCGGCGACGGCCGCAAACTCCTACGTCAGCGATCTCCGCAGCTGGTGAGCCGAAAGCTCACCGAAAACTGCCGCAACCTACCTCGGATTGGGTACCAGGTCAACCTCATCAGCAAGCTGGACCCGGGATACCAGCGGTTTCGGCGCCAAGACGATGGCGTGGACCCCTCATTCACTCCCTACACGGCTGGACAAGATCAGTCGGAGAAGTTGGTTCAGGCGGTTCGACAGCTACGAGATGATGGCTTCGACCTGAACGAGATTGTGATCTTGAGCCCTCTCCGATCTGGATCGACGGCAGAAACCACCACCGATCAGTGGCTTCGTCAGGTTTTGCGTTCCTTCGGTGGGGAACAGGCTCGACCAGGCCAACTGCAATACGCCACTATCCATGCATTCAAAGGGCTTGAGGCGCCCGCTGTGGTGGTCACTGATCTCGATCGGTCCGCAGTGCCTGGATTTGAGTCCCTTCTGTACGTAGGACTGACGCGAGCGACAGACCGCTTGATCGCGCTGATCGAATCCAGAACCATCCGGGCAGTTCTAGGAGGAAAAGCATGACGGGCTCTGAAGCGCGTGACATTGTCGAGGCGGCGGTCCGTCGTGAACTATTTGGCCCGGCCCGCGGCGAGACTCCGGTGGGCGCTCCGCTTGACTGTTCCAGTGGCTCAGTCCGATTTGAGTCGGCCCAGGCAAGCCGTGGTCAATTCCACGAGGCGGCATCGCTGGAGGAACTCCTTACCCAATCAGATCCACTACGAAGGTATGGGATCGGTGTCCTGTACAACGGCGCAGCGCAGCGGGGGAGCGCGATCGCTATTTCAGGTGAAGACGCTGGGGATATTGATATCGCCTGGGTGTCAGGCATCGCGGAGAGTGAGGAGAGCCTCGGTGAAGCCCCGGTCGAGGTAAAAGGCACGCTCAGACATGACCAGGCCGATTCTGATGACTTCGACCTCACGGACGCGAACACATTCAAGCCGTCAGCGATGGCGGTGTCTTTCAAGTGCCGGGTCTCGGTCGGCGGTTCTATCAAGATCACAGTAGAAGGAGCCGCGTACCAGAAGATCAGCGCTCACATCCCCGGGCTCAAACGGCCGCGAGACTGGTGGCTACGAAAGCCTTTTGAACTCACGGGCAGCGTGCCTAGCCAGGTCTTGCTAGGGCAAAACAACCGTCTCAAGCACGTCGAGATGTCTTCGGCGGTACCTAGCGGACATGTGAAACCCACGACCCAGATTTACAGCCGTACCGTCCCAAACGAATCTGATCCGGAGCTCCGTTTGGTGACTGTCGCGCTTGTGAATAATTCAGTCGGGTCTGGCGCGAGCAGCGCGCTCTTTCAGATGGGCCTGACGGTTACGGCCATGGAAGGGCTCACGATCGAGCCTTACCCGGAAGCCGAACCATTGGATAGCGACGAGGAAGAGCAGTCAATTGAACTGCTCTATCGGAACAAGCGCACGTATGCCATTGGGCACGGGTGCGCCGCCGAATGGAGCGACGAAGGTCAGACCACAACGGCTTGGGTGCGGGCTGACCCACTCCCCTCATATGAGGTGGTTAGCCTCACGCCCGACGTCTACGTAACGAACGCCTCGGGCACCCGTGAACGGGTGACCGTCGGTATGGCGGAGCTAGCCGCCGGAAGCCAAGTCGGCCGTGACCAGGTAGAGACGGTCTTGCGTCTCTACGACGAGTGGATCACGCGACAAGACGCATTGATTCCCGACTTGCTTCCGCGCTTCCAGGAGGCGGCTTGTCGCCATTTGGAGCTTTGCCGTGAGGCCCTGGAACGGATGCAGACTGGCTGGAGTCTCGTCGGGTCGAGCTCCGTAGCTCATAGGGCTTTTAAACTCGCTAACGAGGCGATGCACTTCCAGCAGATCCGCTCGCGGCTGCCGCTTCGGGCAGTAGAGGGCGGCAGAGACGGTGTACTGCGACCAGCTGGCCCGCACCCGGCTGCAACTCCGCAGCCGGGCCAAGGGAACTGGCGTCCTTTTCAGATTGCATTTCTTCTAGCCAGTCTCCCGGAGCTTGTCGAACCGACGCGGCCGACCCGGTCCATCGTTGACCTGATCTTCTTCCCAACCGGTGGTGGCAAGACCGAGGCATACCTCGGAGCCTCAGCGATTAGTCTGCTGGCAAGGCGACTACGCGATCCTAATGACTCTGGCACGGACACGCTGATGCGCTACACGCTTCGTCTGCTCACCGCGCAGCAGTTCCTTAGGGCGGCAGCGCTCGTGTGCGTTTTGGAAGACATCCGTGCAAGACGTGTTGATGAGCTTGGTGACTCGCCGTTCGGAATTGGAATTTGGGTCGGAGGTTCGTCGACGCCAAACAGCTGGAAGCAGGCGGTAAAAGTGCTCACCCAGCTACGGAAGAATCCGCAAACCCAGAACCTCTTCCTCCTTCTACGCTGCCCGTGGTGCGGCACTCAGATGGGCACCAAAGCTCGAGGACGTACAGGGCAGGATGTCATCGGATACGAGCAGGTTGGACAGAAGGTTATATTTCGTTGCGTCGACTCGCAGTGTCGTTACTCAGACCGCAAGGGTCTGCCGGTTCATGTGGTCGACGAGGATATATACGAGGTGCGGCCAAGCATAATCATTGGCACTGTCGACAAGTTCGCGATGATGGCATGGAGGCCACAGGTAGGGAGACTGTTCGGCCTCGGCAATGATGGCAGCCGTGTGGCCTCGCCACCAGGTCTGATCATCCAGGACGAGCTGCACCTGATCTCCGGACCACTCGGTTCAATGGTCGGACTATATGAGCCTGTGATCGATGAGCTTTGCACAGATCGACGATCAGGAGAGCCGATACCGGCCAAAATCATCGCTTCAACCGCTACCATCCGGCGCTATGAGGATCAGATCCGAGGACTCTTCGGACGTGAGCAGGTCGCGCTCTTTCCGCCGCACGGACTTGAGGAGGGTCACTCGTTCTTCGCCGAGCCCGCGACCGACACCGATGGGCGTCCTGAACCTGGCCGAAGATACGTCGGAATCATGAGCGCCTCGCTCGGCTCGATGCAGACTGTTCAGGTGCGAGTGACTGCCGCAACGCTGCAAGCGGCTACCAAAATCCCGGAGCTTGATCGTGACGGCTACTGGACCAACGTTAACTTCCTGAACAGTCTGCGAGAGCTCGGCAACACAGTCTCGCTCTTGGAGTCCGACGTGCCGGACTACCTGACCGGTCTGCGCCGCAGAGACGGCATTGATCCACGCTGGCCGCGCCATACGATGGAGTTGACCTCTCGGCGTCGAAGCGACGAGATTCCAAAAGCCATCGAACAACTGCAGGTGACCTATGGGCAGCAAGGATGTGTGGACATCTGCTTGGCCTCAAACATTATCGAGGTTGGGGTGGACATTGATCGTCTTGGACTAATGACCATCGTCGGTCAACCTAAGACCACAGCGCAGTACATTCAGGTCAGCGGCCGTGTCGGTCGCCGTGCGGATGTGAGCCCTGGCCTAGTAGTGACGATCTATGGGGCAGCCAAGCCCCGGGATCGAAGCCACTATGAACGGTTCCGTACCTACCATCAACAACTCTATGCCCAGGTGGAGCCGACATCGGTTACGCCATTCGCGACGCCGGTCCTGCGCAGGGCTTTACACGCCGCCGCTATCGCCTACATCCGCCAGGTGTCACCCTCGTTGAACCCGCACCCATTCCCTCATGCGGAGTATGACGACGCGATCTCACTGCTTCGTGAGCGTGCCGCCATAGTTGATCCGCAAGAGATTGGGGTGTTCGATCAGATGGCCCAACGCCGAGCGCATCAATGGGGTAGCTGGGAACGGACGACCTGGGAAGCCAACGTTATCGGTGGCGATCCGAAGCAAGGACTGATGCGCCGGGCAGGAACGCTGCCAGATCTCGACAGGCGAGCAATGATTTGGGACGTGCCGACCAGCGTGCGAAATGTGGACGCCGAGTGTCAAATACGAATTTCGATCGCCTACGCCCAAGAGGATGGCGAGGAAGGTGTCAAGTGAGTACAGGCAACATGCGCAGGGCTCAGCTAGTAACTCCGTTTGGCGTCGGCGCAATGAGCGTACTCGTCAACGGAACTTCCGTTATTACAGCGGGCTTGGACCACTGGTATGCGGCGGACGAAGCCAGCACACTGGCTTTGGAGGAATACCAGGAGCACGACTGGCGATTGGAAGCACGACTCCGTGTCTCGGAGTTCCGCCTACCGCCTGACTACCGATATCAAGGAGGGAGCAGCGATCAGCGCAATGTCAAGCTCACCGTACCGGTACTGCGGTTTCCGCGGTGGTGCTTCTGTATTTACTGCAAGCGCCTCGAGCTGAGTACGCTCACGATGCAACAGCAGGTGATCTGTATGGATAAGACGCACGCGAGCAAGTCATACAAGCCGCGGATGTCGCAGGTGCCTTTCGTTGCTACATGTACGCAGGGGCACCTCGACGATTTCCCCTTCAACTGTTGGGTTCACCGTTCCCACACACCCTCTTGTCCTGGGACTTTGCGCCTGGTCTCGCGCGGCGGCGGCGGACTAGAGGGTCAGGTAGTGACGTGCGATTCTTGCGGTAACGAGCGGTCTCTTAGGGGAATCACGGAGGCTCGTTACGACCGCAATGGTGCTGAGCACACAAACTTGACAGATCAGTTGGTCTCGACTGCCAACCCATACCTTTGTCATGGAGCGCGGCCGTGGCTGGCCCAGATGGAAGGTGCTTGCGGCGAGCCACTACGCGGTGCCCTCCGAGCCGCCGGAAACGTTTACTTCCCAAAGGTCGAATCGTCTATTTATCTGCCGCGAAAGGAGGGCGCCGTTAGCGCAGAGATGCATGAGCTCATGCGCCACCCCGCTGTTAGTGGCACAATGCGGACCCTGTACGACATATTTGGGGCTGATCTCAAGGTCGAAGTGCTGCGCAAGAACTTACTTCGGAACCTGCCCCCGGAGTTGTTTGGTCCGATCCCCGACGATGAACTTATGGCCGGCTATCTGGACTTGTTTGGGTCTGGGGAACAGCTGTCGACTGCGGCTGAAGAGAGCGGCAACGAGCTGCTCACTGGTGACGACGAGTGGCGCTACCCGGAGTTCAAACACATCCGCGAGACGCCGCAAGATGACTATCTGTCTGCGACTGATCCAGGCATCCATTGCGACCTTGAAACGAGCTTGGAGCGGGTCCGGTCCGTGGATGTGCTGAGGGAGACTCGAGCACTCCGTGGCTTCACGCGAGTGCGGGATGACGTGCTCAAACTGAGTTCTGGAAAAGCTCTATTGAGACGCAAACCGTTACCACCGGATCAAGATTGGCTCCCTGCGTACGTCGTCAAAGGTGAGGGGATCTACTTCGAGCTTGACCCCGACCGACTGGCAGCTTGGGAGGGACGTGCGGAGGTGCAAAAGCGAGCCGGCAAAATCGCTACTAACTTTAGTGCCGTCGCGTCGCAACGCGGTCTGCAAAACCGCACTCCGAGTGCTCGCTTTGTGTTGTTACACACTCTGGGACATCTGCTGGTGAACCAATTGGTGTTTGCGTGTGGCTACAGTTCTGCCTCCTTGCGGGAGCGCATTTACGTTTCAAATGCCGACGAGCACGAGATGGCTGGAATCCTAATTTACACCGCCGCTGGCGACTCCGAAGGGACCATGGGAGGCCTTGTTCGAATGAGCCGCCCTGATGACCTCCGTTCGGTCTTCGCCTCGGCGCTGACCGATGCCAAGTGGTGCTCCACCGATCCCGTTTGCATGGACGCCGGCGAGAAGGGGCAAGGGCCCGATTCGTGCAATCTGGCCGCATGCCATGGGTGCGCGCTGCTTCCGGAGACGAGTTGCGAGGAGTTCAACAGGTTTCTGGATCGGGGACTGGTTATCGGCACCTTTTCTGACCCAACGCTGGGCTATTTCTCCGACCTGAACTTGGCTTAGGAGTGCAACGCTTGCCTCCTTGAATGTGAACGCGACGGGCATAGAATACCGAAGTCTGAACCGTAGTCACCACGGTGGTCACCACAGCCGCTTCCGGCGGCGCTGGAGTCCCGCCAATCTGGCGCTGCTCGCTCACACTCGCAGCAGGGTAGGCACTGCCGTAGCGCTGCCACTGCTTACCTGGTTGCAGCCCGCAAGCGTCAGAAGGCTGGCGGCCAGCACGAATCGGAGAGTTGTACGCAAGGTTCGACCGCACTTCCAGTTCAGATATTCAGGGCCTTAGCGGCAACAGTGCATCAGCCAACAATGTTTGTCCACCAACACAGCGCACCAGAACCCTGTAAAGACTGTCAACCCCCACAGATAACATCAGTGGCAACAGTTTCCGCCATGCCTTAGGAGTGTTCATCGTGTCCGCAGCCGCCCAGTCCAGCCCCTTCGCCCTCGTTCGGGTGGCTGCGGGAACCACGGCCTCGGCCGCGATCGGCGCGGCCGAGCTGCCCCGCAGCGGCGCCGACGCCGTCATCGTGGTGCAGGACGCCGACGGGCAACTCCGCGACCTGGCCTTCACCCCAGACGTCGACACGGACGTTTTTGCCGTCCCGGCGTCCTCGGACATTGGCCGCTCCGTCATCCGGCATTCCGCGGCGCATGTACTGGCCCAAGCCGTGCAGCAGGCGTTCCCCGAGGCCAAGCTCGGCATCGGCCCGCCGATCCGCGACGGCTTCTACTACGACTTCCAGATGCCGCGCCCGTTCACCCCGGAAGATCTCGCGGACCTTGAAAAGCGAATGAACAAGATTGTGAAGGCAGGCCAACGGTTCTCGCGCCGGGTCTTCGCCTCCCAAGCCGAAGCTGTTGCCGAGCTGGCAGATGAGCCGTTCAAGATCGAACTGGTCGGCATCAAGGGCGGCACGGATGACGCCGAACTGAACGCCGTCGGCGCAGGCGATCTCACCATCTACGACAATGTGCACGCCCACACCGGTGACACCATCTGGAGCGACCTCTGCCGGGGGCCGCACCTGCCCACCACCAAGCACATCCCGTCGTTCAAGCTGCTGCGCTCCGCCGCCGCGTACTGGCGCGGGAGCGAGAAGAATCCGCAACTGCAGCGCATCTACGGCACCGCCTGGGAGTCGAGCGAGAAGCTCGACGAGTATCTGACCCAGCAGGCCGAGGCCGAACGCCGCGACCACCGCCGCCTCGGCACCGAACTGGACCTGTTCAGCTTCCCGGACGAGATCGGTTCCGGCCTACCGGTTTTCCACCCTCGCGGCGGGATTATCCGCAACGAAATGGAGAGCTACTCACGCCTCAAGCACATCGAAGCCGGCTACTCGTTCGTCAACACCCCGCACATCACCAAGGGCGACCTCTTCCAGACATCCGGCCACCTCGATTGGTACAAGGAGGGCATGTTCCCGGCCATTCACGTGGACGCGGAACTCAACGAGGACGGAACTATCAAGAAGCCGGGCCAGGACTACTACCTCAAGCCCATGAACTGCCCGATGCATAACCTCATCTTCGACTCCCGCGGCCGCTCCTACCGCGAACTGCCGCTGCGGCTCTTCGAGTTCGGCACCGTCTACCGGTACGAGAAGTCCGGCGTGATCCACGGTCTCACCCGGGCGCGCGGCTTCACCCAGGACGACGCCCACATCTATTGCACCCGCGAACAGATGAAGGACGAGCTGACTTCGACCCTCAACTTCGTGCTGAGCCTGCTCGCCGACTACGGGCTGGACGATTTTTACCTCGAACTCTCCACCCGCAACCCGGAGAAGTCCGTCGGCAACGACGAGGCCTGGGAAGAGGCGACCAACACCCTCGCCGAGGTCGCCACCGCGTCCGGCCTAGACCTGGTGCCGGACCCGGAAGGCGCAGCCTTCTACGGCCCGAAGATTTCCGTGCAGGTCAAGGACGCTCTCGGCCGTACCTGGCAGATGTCGACCATCCAGCTCGACTTCAACCTGCCGGAGAAGTTCGACCTGCAGTACACCTCGTCCGATGGCTCGAAGCAGCAGCCGGTGATGATCCACCGGGCACTGTTCGGTTCCATCGAACGCTTCTTCGGCGTCCTCACCGAGCATTACGCCGGCGCCTTCCCTGCGTGGCTCGCCCCTGTCCAGGTGGTGGGCATCCCCGTCGCCGAAGCCTTCGGTGAGCACCTCGATGCTGTCGCGAAACTGTTGCGCAGCAAGGGAATCCGGATCGACGTCGACCACTCCGACGACAGGATGCAGAAGAAGATCCGCAACCACACCACCGGCAAGGTTCCGTTCCAGCTGCTGGCCGGAGCTGCGGATGTCGAAGCTGGCGCGGTTTCGTTCCGGTTCGGCGACGGCACCCAGGTCAACGGTGTGCCGGTCCAAACAGCGGTAGACGCGATCGTCGATTGGGTGGCTCGCCGGGTCAACACCGTCCCCACCGCGGCGGCCCCGGAATTCGCCGCACTGGTAGCAAGTGCCTGAAAACCTCGAACTCCAGGACGGGGTCGGCGAGTCCGACGGGCTCGGCCGGCTCTGGACGCCGCACCGGATGGCCTACATCCAGGGTGCGTCGAAGCCCGCCGATGACGGCGACGACGAATGCCCGTTCTGCCGAATCCCGAAAAGTGGCGACGACGCTGCGGCGCTGATCCTGGCCCGCGGCACCCGGGTCTACGCGGTGCTCAACTTGTACCCGTACAACCCGGGCCACCTGATGGTCGTTCCCTACCGCCATGTGGCCGACTACTCGGACCTGACGGACGAGGAAACCCACGAGCTCGCCGCGTTCACGCAAAAAGCGATGCGGGTGGTGCGTTCGGTCTCGGCAACCCACGGCTTCAACATTGGGATGAACCAGGGGAGTGTTGCGGGCGCCGGAATCGCCGCGCACCTGCACCAGCACGTGGTGCCGCGTTGGGCCGGGGATGCGAACTTCATGCCGGTGCTCGCTCAGACGAAAGTGCTGCCCGAGTTGCTTGGCCAGACTCAAGCGATGATCTCCGCCGCCTGGAACTAACTGTGGTTCCACCGCCCGCCGAGGGCGGATAAAGTAGAACATCCCTCGATGCACAGTTTCACCCCGGTACTGATAGGACGTAGATGCTCAACGGCTTGGCGCGCGACGCAGTTTCACGCGTCACCGACCCCGTTGGCAGAGGCCTGCTCAAGCTCGGATTGACGCCCGACGCGGTCACCGTTATCGGTACCGTCGGCGCGGTAGTCGGCGCGATCTGGCTCTTCGGAATCGGCCAGCTGTTTGCCGGCACCATGGTCGTCACGTTCTTCGTCCTGTTCGATTTGTTTGACGGCGCGATGGCCAGGGCCAGGGGATACGGCACCGATTTCGGTGTCGTGCTGGATGCCTCCTGCGACCGGATCGCCGACGGCGCTGTCTTCGGGGCGCTCGCCTTCTACAGTTTTGTCTACCTGGACCAGCCCAGCGTCGGCGTCGCCGCACTGCTCAGCCTTGTTACAGGCCAGGTTGTCTCCTACATCAAGGCCCGCGCCGACTCGGTGGGGCTCACCATCTCGGGTGCGTTGGCCGAACGGGCTGAGCGCAACGTCCTCGGACTGGTGGGAGCCGGTCTGCAGGGGCTCGGCGTGCCGCACGCCCTGGAGATCTGCCTGTGGATCCTCGCTGCCGCCAGCGTATTCACCGTGGTGCAACGTCTGCTGCAGGTCCGCGCCGCCTACCAGCAACGTCCGGTCGGGGTGACCCGCGATGAGTCGAGCAGCTGAGAAGCTGGCCGACCTGGGCTACGGCGCCGGGTGGTCCCTGGTCAAGAAAATGCCGGAGCCGCTCGCCAAGTTCACCTTCGATCAAGCAGCAGACCTCGCCTTCCGCCGTCGCGGCCCCAACACGGTCCAGTTCGCGCGAAACTTGCACCGCGTCCTGGGGGACCAGTCAACACCCGAGTCGCTCGCCGCGGTGACCCATGCGGGTCTGCGCTCCTACGCCCGGTACTGGCGCGAAACCTTCCGGCTGCCCGCAATGGATCTGACCGAGGTCGCGCAGCGGGGTCGGGACGGATACATCGGGCTGCACAACATCACCGACGGCCTTGCCTCCGGCCGCGGGGTTATCGTGGCGCTCCCGCACTGCGGTAACTGGGACATCGCCGGCCTCGTCATGGCGCAGTTCTACGGCGGGATCACCACGGTGGCCGAGCGACTCAAGCCAGCCAGCCTGTACGACAAATTCCTTGCCTACCGCGAATCGCTGGGTTTTGAGGTGCTGCCATTAACCGGCGGCGCGGTGCCGCCCTCGCAGGTGCTGCAAGAGCGTCTCAAACAAGGCCGGATGGTCTGCCTGCTCGCAGATCGTGACCTGTCGAGTAAGGGCATCCCTGTCACATTTTTCGGCGAACCCACCACGATGCCCGCGGGCCCCGCGATGTTGGCGGCGCTGACCGGCGCAGACCTGTTGCCAGCCAACCTCTTTTTCACCGACAACGGCTGGACCACCGAGATCGGCGCACCTATTCAGGTGCCCGGAGTCAGGCTCCGAGACCAAGTACACGGCGGCACCCAACTTCTCGCCGATTTCTTCGCGTCCAGAATCGTCGAACACCCCGCCGATTGGCATATGTTGCAGCCGCTCTGGGCGGCAGACCGCCGGCCCCCCAAGGCGGGCAAGGCCGAGGCCACGCCGTGAAAATCGGTCTCGTCTGTCCGTATTCGGTCGACTCGCCCGGCGGCGTCCAAGTCCACGTCATGGACGTCGCGCGGCACCTGATCGCCCTCGGCCACGATGTCTCGGTATTGGCCCCCGGCGATGACGACAGCCCCGTCCCCGACTTTGTGGTGACCGCGGGCCGCAGCGTCGGTATCCCCTACAACGGCTCGGTGGCCAGGCTCTCGTTTGGGCCGGTGTCGTACTCCCGAGTGCACCGCTGGATCCGGGCCGGCCACTTCGATGTGCTGCACGTCCACGAGCCGGTGGCGCCCAGCCTGTCGATGTTGGCGCTGATCGTTGCCGACGGTCCCATCGTCGCGACATTCCACACTGCAAACCCAAAGTCCAGGGCCCTCAACGCTTTTCAGGGTATTCTGCAGCCCTTCATGGAAAAGATCACCGGCCGGATCGCCGTCAGCGAGTTGGCCCGGCAGGTCCAGGTCGAGCACCTGGGCGGCGACGCCGTCATCATTCCCAACGGAGTGGACCTCGAGCACTACGCCGGCGCCAGCCCGCTGGCGGATTACCCGAAACCTGGCCGCACCATCGGCTTCCTCGGCCGCTATGACGAACCACGCAAAGGCATGGCGGTCCTCCTCGCCGCCATCCGGCTGTTGCTGCCGAAATACCCGGAACTGACGCTGCTGGTGGCGGGGAAGGGCGATCCGGCGGCGCTGCTGGAACTCGCCGGACCAGATCTTGCCCCGCACCTGCACCTGCTGGGGTTGGTGAGCGAAGAAGACAAGGTCTCGATGCTCGCATCGGTCGATGCGTACTGCGCGCCGAACACCGGCGGCGAAAGTTTCGGGATGATCCTCACCGAAGCGATGGCCGCCGGCACCCCCGTTGTCGCCAGCGATTTGGACGCGTTCAAGCGGGTTCTCGAAGGCGGCAAAGCCGGCCGGCTATTCCCAGTGGGGGACGCGGCCGCCTTGGCAGCGACGCTCGATGGCGTCCTTTCAGACCCTGCGGCAACTGCTGCGATGGTCGTGCGGGCCACGGCTGTGGTCGCCCCGTACGACTGGAAAGTGGTGACGGCCCGCATCCTTCAGGTCTACGAGACCGTGATCGCCGCGGACCCCCGCTCCGTGATCGAGGCCGACTGATGGGCTTTGTCGTCGCGATCGTCATTGCACTGCTGTTGGTGGCAGCGCTGCGGCTGTGGAGAATCGCTGTTCGTGTCGATCGCCTGCATCGGCGTACCGAGGCAGCATGGGCTGGCCTGGAAGTCGCGCTGGCCCGCCGCGCCGTCGCTGCCAGAGCATTGGCGGCCGCCGGGGGACTCGACCCCGACCTGGCAGCAGTCCTGCGGTCGAGCGCACTCGCGGTCGAGTCGGCCAGCCGGCCCGATCGTGCTGACGCGGAAAACGAGCTGACCAGGGCTCTCCAGCTACTCCCAATCAGCATCGACCCGGGCCTTGCCGCCGAGCTGTTCGAAACAGCAGATCGCGTCATGCTGGCTAGGCGCTTTTACAACGATGCGGTCCGCGATACCCGTGCGCTGCGCAGTGACCGCTTCACCAGGATGTTCCGGCTCGCAGGCCGCGCATCCCTGCCGCAGTACTTCGAAATCGCGGAATATCAGCTGCCGAAGGCGGTGGCCCGCGTGTCCGCCCGGGTCGTGCTATTCAACGAGGACGACAAGGTCCTGCTCATGGAGGGCCACGACCCGTCGGCACCTGGCGCCAACTGGTGGTTCACCCCCGGGGGCGGCGTCGAAACCGGCGAATCCCTGGTGCAGGCGGCGGTGCGTGAGCTGCACGAGGAGACCGGCCTAGCTTTGGCCGAGAGTGATCTGCACGGGCCGATCTGGTGGCGCGTCGCGCGCATCTCCTATGACGGCGCCATCTTCGAGCAGACCGAACACTTCTTCCTGGCCAGAGCCCACCCCGATCCCGACAAGTGGCTCAGCCGAGCAGGTTTCACCGATC
The DNA here is from genome assembly GCF_003860405.1 of Nakamurella antarctica. Taxonomy (NCBI): domain Bacteria; kingdom Bacillati; phylum Actinomycetota; class Actinomycetes; order Nakamurellales; family Nakamurellaceae; genus Nakamurella; species Nakamurella antarctica. The sequence goes on from NZ_CP034170.1 coordinate 1,303,279, forward strand.
TGGAGCGGCTCGCCATCGGCGAACTTCGGTGGTTTGACAGGGCCGAACTGGTGGGCGCGGACAGTCCGGTGTACCCGGTGGAGTTAGCCGCCAAGCTGCCCGCCGCGTTAGCAGTGCTACAGGCGCCGACCGACGCCTCGCCCACCCAGATCCATTAGCTTTCATCATCATCTCGAAGGCCGCGCCCGCGCGCTGATGTTCACATTCCGCCCATCCCATGGCATAGCGTGGGATGCGGGTGGGGTGAACACGGTCGCGCCCTGCGAAGAAGAACTAGCACCCCGGCCACAGACGTAGCAAAATTTACGCGCAGCACATGAGCAGTGGAGGTATCTCACGTTGTTGACTTCAAGGTTGTCCCCGTCCCAGCGGACATTTTCCAGACGCGCCCCGAAGCTCGCTGGTTTTGCCGCGTCAGTGGTGGCAATGACGGTGCTGGCAGGGACGGTGCTGGCAGCCTGTGGCTCCGCCGACGTCGCCGTCGAATCCAGCGCGGCGCCCAGCACTGTTTCCACGTCGAGCACCACGAAGACCACTCCAAAGACCACCTCCACGACGACGACGCCCACCCCTACCCCCACCCCGGTTCCGGAGTCCACGCCGGAGCCTGCTCCGGCACCACCCGCGGCCCCCGCACCGATCAACCCTCTGACCGGCTTAGATTTCTCCGCTAACCCGGTGCTCGCGGTCAAGATCGACAACACCGACTTCGGCGGGCTGCAATATGGCACCTCCGCAGCCGACATCGTCTACGTCGAACAAGTCGAAGGCGGTCTCACCAGGCTCGTTGCCGTGTTCCACAGCACCCTGCCCGAAGAGGTCGGCCCAGTCCGCAGCGTTCGAACCACCGACGCCGAACTGTTGCGGCCGCTGGGAAAACCCGCGTTGGTGTTCTCCGGCGGTTCGGGAGTTCCCGTCCAGGCTCTGCGGGAATCACCCGTCATTGACGCGTCCCAAGGCGCCATCGGCGGGGCCTACTGGCGCTCGTCGGTCGCGTCCGGCTCGTACAACTTGCACGCGAACTTGGCACAAATCTCCACCTCGATTCCGGATATCAGCCAACCCAACAACATTGGCTTCACCTTCGGCGCCGACTACCCGGCCATGGCCGCCGGGCGCGACGTCACCAGCCTGGCAGTCAGCATGAGTAGGACCATCAAATTCACCTACAACGACGGCGCCTACCAGTACATCCGCAAGGACAAGGTGTCAGTGGACGGTAACGACGGCGCCACCATCGCGCCCGTCAATCTGCTCGTGCAGAACGTCCAAAACCAGCCGGACGGCGTCGTCGATACCAATGGAAGCCCCTCGTACAAGACCGACACCGTCGGCTCGGGCACCTTCACGCTGTATCGCGACGGCAAGGCTATCGACGGAACGTGGAGCCGCACCGAACTCGACGGCGCCACCAGCTACCTCGATGGCGCCGGCGCGCCCGTCCTGTTCAAGCCGGGCAAGACCTGGGTGATGTTGGCGCCGCAGAACTCTTCCGTTTCGGAGGGCTAGGGCGCCGGCCGGGGATCAGGTCATCCAGCGTTCGGGGATGCCGGGCCGGGCCGCCGCGGCCGCAGCGTCGATACTCGCAAGCCGGATGACGGCTGCCGTCAGTTGCTCGGGCGCGGCGGTGAACGGCAAGCGAAGGTAGGAGTCCATGGTTCCGTCTGGTCCGAACCGTGGTCCCGGAACGATGTGCACTCCGACGCCGGGGGCCATCCTGGCCAGTTCGCTGGCATAGGGCCCGGGAAGTTCGACCCACAATGACGCCCCACCGCTGGGCGTGGTCGGGGTCCACTTCGGTAGATGTTCCGCCAGTGCCTCCAACAGTGCCGCGCACCCCGCCGCCAGCCTCGTTGCTTGAGAAAGCATTGCGGTGCCTGGGTTTTCGAGGATGGCGAGAACCACAAGCTGATCCAGAACCGACCCGGCCATGTCGCCGAGCGAGCGCGCCTCGCCGAGCCTGTTGACCAGCGTCCGGGTGGTGCGGATCCACCCGACCCGAAGCCCGCCCCACAGCGATTTGGAGATCGAACCGATTGTGAGCACGCGGCTGGCGTCATCGAAGGCGGCCAGGGGCGGCGGCAACTCTCCGGTGCTCGGGAACGGGACTTCGCGCAGCGACTCATCGACCACCAGCAGCGTTGACGTGCCCGCACACGCTGCGATCACACGTGCCCTAGTGTCCGCATCCATCAGTGCGCCGGTCGGATTGTGAAAGTCGGGGATCAGGTACGCCAGCCGCGGGCTTGCCTGCCGCAGGGACGCCGCGATCAGGTCGATATCCCACGCGTGTGACGGGTCCGCACGCACGGGGATCGGTACCGGAACCCGGCGCGCCGCGCGGACGGCGTCCAAGGCGAGCGGATAGGTCGGGCACTCCAGCAGCACCCGGTCGCCGGGAGCGGACAGCGTCGCCAGAATCAGCGACCACGCGTGCTGCGCGCCGTTGGTGATCAGTATTTCGTCTGCGCTGGTGGGCAGATGAGCGTCGGTGTAGCGGCGGGCGATCCCTTCACGAAGCTGCCGCAGGCCCAAGGGGTGGTAGCCGTCAGCTCGGAGCAGCGCAGGCAATTGCTGGGCGGCGGCGGCAACGGCGGTGAGAATTTCGTCCGCCGGTGCTGGGGAGGATGCGGTGGTCAGGTCGATGGCGCCCGAGTCATCCGTCGCGATTTTTCCGCCAATCGCCCACGCGCCAGCCGATTTCGTATCGGCGGGGAACGTGAGCCGGCTACCGGATCCGCGCACACTGCTCAGCCAGCCGTCATCGCGTAGCAACCCGTAGGCAGCCGCCACCGTAGTGCGCGACAGGCCCGCGGCGGTGGCAAGTTCGCGCTCGCTGGGGAGCCCGGTGGACACCGCGAGCCTGCCCTCAAGAAGTGCCGATCGAATGCGCCGCGCCAGCTCTCGGTAGCTCGGGCCCACGCGCGACAGGTCGTCGGCGAGCCGATCGGGAGTGACGCCGACGCTGACCTGGCGAACAAGGCTTGGCGCGGAAATGCGCAACTGTGGCATCGACATCAGTCCACTTTCCCGTAATTGGCACTGGCTGTCCAGGCCACTTTTGATCAAAATAGCGAATATGACAGGCCAATTACCTCGAGCTGCACACGCGCAGCCCGCACCCGAACCCTCATATTTCGTCCACCGCGGTATCTTTCGCGCCGTGCAACCCATTCCCCGCGATCAGCTGGTGCGAAGGTTTGGACAACTCTCGGTCGGTCTTCTGCTGTACGGGCTATCGATGGCGCTCATGATCCAATCCAGCCTTGGCCTCGGCCCATGGGATGTATTCCATCAAGGTGTGGCCAAACGTGTACCGGTGAGTTTCGGTGTGGTCGTCATTGCCGTCTCCCTCGTCGTGCTGCTGCTCTGGATACCGCTCAAACAAAAGCCCGGCATCGGCACCGTCGCGAACGCGTTCGTGGTCGGAGCCGCTACCGACTTGGGCCTGTGGCTCTTTCCCGTCATTCACCAGGTGGCATGGGGGATCGCGGCTATGGTCCTGGCCATCGGAGCCAACGCTCTCGCTGGCGCCCTATACATCGGCGCCGGGTTGGGACCGGGCCCGCGTGATGGGCTGATGACGGGGCTCGTGCGGCGCGGAGTCGGATCGGTGTTCGTCGTCCGAAGTTGCCTCGAGGGCACCGTGTTGCTGATCGGCTGGTTACTCGGCGGCACCGTCTTCGTCGGCACCGTTCTCTACGCCGCAACGATCGGGCCCTGCCTGCACTGGATGATGCCGATCTTCCACATTAAACCGCGACCCCCTGCAACTGAACCCGCTGGGGCTGGCCCGGAGCAGCCGCGCGCGGGTGCCCCGGAGTCCCGATAGAATCAACCCTCGGCCATAAGGTCGGCATCTCGATCTAAAGGGGCATCAGCGCTATGAGCGGCCACTCAAAGTGGGCAACCACCAAGCACCAGAAGGCAGCCAAGGACGCCAAGCGGAGTAAAAACTTCGCCAAGCTGATCAAGAATATCGAGGTGGCGGCTCGTTCCGGCGGCGGCGATGTTAACGGCAACCCCACGTTGTTCGACGCGGTCGCGCGCGCGAAGAAAGAGTCTGTTCCCAAAGACAACATCGACCGCGCCGTCAAGCGAGGCTCGGGCGCCGACGGCGGCGGCGTCGAATACACCGCCATCACCTACGAGGGCTACGGTCCGAGCGGGGTCGCGATCATGATCGAGTGCCTCACCGAGAACCGTAACCGGGCAGCCTCCGAAGTTCGTGTCGCCGTTACGCGCAACGGTGGCAATATGGCCGAAATCGGTTCGGTGTCCTACCTTTTCAACCGCAAGGGCAGCATTGTCCTGCCCAAGGGCGACCTCAGTGAGGACGACCTTCTGATGGCGGTACTGGACGCCGGCGCCGAAGAAGTGATCGACCAGGGTGACACCTTTGAGGTGCTGGCCGAGACCACTGACCTCTCTGCTGTCCGCGCCGCGCTGATCGAAGCGGGCATGGAATATGACTCCGTCGATCTCACCTTCATCCCCACACTCCACGTGGCGGTGGATGTGGAGGCGGCCCGCAAGGTCCTGCGATTAGTGGACGCCATTGAAGACCTTGACGACGTGCAAAACGTCTACACCAACGTTGACATCTCCGACGAGGTGGGCGCGGCGCTCGAAGAGGACTGAGCGGGGCCCGGCCATCCGCCGCGCCAACCCGGCGTGGCGCTGCGGCCAGCTGTCGGTGCTTGCCGGTAGCGTCCTAACACGTACACCTGTTCGGGTCATCCGTTCGCTTGAAACTGCTCGGCAATCAGTACTGGAGGTCCGGCCCATGCGCGTGCTCGGCGTGGATCCCGGGCTGACCAGGTGCGGGGTGGGCGTGGTCGATGAGGGTCTGGGCAGACGCTGGAAGCTCATTGACGTCAGCGTCGCGCGGACGCCATCGGGCTCGGATCTCGCGCACCGGCTGCTGTCTGTTGCCTCCCATGTCGAGGCCGCGATGGACCTCCACCGGCCGGATGCGGTCGCCATCGAGCGCGTCTTCAGCCAACAGAATGTGCTGACGGTGATCGGGGTAGCGCAGGCCACCGGCGTGGTGGCGCTGGCTGCCGCTCGGCGCGGAATCCCGGTCGCTTGGCACACGCCCAGCGAGGTGAAGGCCGCCGTCACCGGAAGTGGCGTCGCCGACAAGGCGCAGGTCACGTTTATGATCACCAAATTATTACGCTTGACGGCAGCGCCCAAGCCGGCTGACGCTGCGGATGCGTTGGCATTAGCCATGTGTCACCTGATGCGGTCGCCGCTGATCGGACGGTTGGCTGCCGTCCAGCAGACGGGCAAGATCGCCGCGGCCGAGGCTAAAGCCGCGGGCGCGCCGCCGTCCCGGTGGGAGCTCGCGGAGCGCGAGGCGCGCAAGCAAGCACCCATCGCGCTTGCCCGTCGCCGAGCGGCGCTGCAGGCAGAAACGAAGAAGGCAGGGTTACGGTGATTTCGTCTTTACGCGGCACGGTCCAAGGCATCTCATTGGACAGGGTGGTGATCGAAGTGGGCGGCGTCGGAATGTCGGTCCGCGCCACCCCCGCGACGCTGGCAACCCTGAAGCGGGGGACCGAAGCCTACCTCGCGACCACGCTGGTGGTGCGCGAAGATTCGCTCACCCTCTACGGTTTCGCCGCCGACGATGCGCGCGACCTCTTCGAATTGGTGCAGTCAGTGTCCGGCGTCGGTCCCAAAATTGCGATGGCGTTGCTCGCCGTTTTCCCGCCGGACGAGCTGATCCAAGCGCTGGGGACGGGTGATGTCAAACGTTTGACCAGAGCGCCGGGCATCGGCACCAAGGGTGCGGAGCGCTTAGTGCTGGAACTGCGCGACAAGGTCGGCCGCCTCGCCACTGCAGGAGGCGCGACCTCGCTCTCCGCGGGCTCCGGGTTGGGCTGGACCGACAAACTGACCGAGGCTTTGGTGGGGCTCGGCTGGAGCGCGAAGCAAGCAAGTGACGCCGTCGAGTCAATTGCTGCCGAAACCACCGATGCCGCAGTCGTTTCCGGTGACGTCGGCGTATTGCTCCGTCGCGCTTTGGCGTTGCTGGGGCGTTCCCGATGACGGATATTCCGGAGTTCCGGTCCGAATTTCACGAACCCGATCTAGACCCGCACGCCGACACTTCTGTCGTGGTCCCCGACGAAATCCCCGGCGACGAACTTGAAAGCTCCTTGAGGCCAAAGAATCTCCGGGAGTTCGTGGGGCAGCACCGGGTACGCGAACAATTGGAGCTGGTGCTTTCCGGCGCGAAGCAGCGCGGCGCAGTACCCGACCACGTTCTCCTCGCAGGTCCGCCCGGGCTGGGCAAGACCTCGCTGGCAATGATCATCGCCGCCGAGTTGGGTACTTCGTTGCGGATCACCTCGGGGCCGGCGCTGGAGCGAGCCGGCGACCTGGCGGCGATGCTGTCGAACCTGGTGGAAGGTGACGTCCTGTTCATCGACGAAATCCACCGGATCGCCCGCCCCGCAGAAGAAATGCTCTACCTGGCGATGGAGGATTTCCGAGTGGACGTCATCGTCGGGAAGGGCCCCGGTGCTACCTCGATCCCGCTCGAGATCGCGCCGTTCACCCTGGTCGGCGCAACAACCCGCTCCGGGCAACTGACCTCGCCCCTGCGTGACCGGTTTGGGTTCACCGCCCATATGGAGTTCTACTCGCCGGAAGAGTTACAGCACATCATCACTCGCTCCGCCGTCATCCTCGGCGTCGACCTTCGGGCCGCGGGCGCGGAGGAAATTGCGCGTCGCTCGCGAGGAACCCCTCGCATCGCCAACCGCCTGCTGCGGCGCGTCCGCGACTTCGCCGAGGTCCGATCAGACGGCGCCGTCACCGTCGATATCGCCCGTCAGGCACTCAAGGTCTACGACGTAGACGAACTCGGGCTGGACCGACTCGACCGTGCGGTCCTGCGGGTGCTGTGCGAATCCTTCGGCGGGGGGCCCGTGGGCCTGACCACGCTGGCCGTCGCGGTCGGTGAGGAGCCGACCACGGTAGAAGAAGTGTGCGAGCCCTTCCTCGTGCGGGTGGGAATGCTGGCGAGAACCCCGCGCGGCCGGGTAGCAACATCCAGAGCCTGGGAACACCTCGGCCTGAGCCCGGACACCGGCGCCTTCGCCCCGACACCGCTCTTTACTGACTAATTCCGACATGTGCGTCCGGTACTCTCAGACTCGTATGCCCTGATCTGGGCGGACAGCATGCTCTCAAAATACTCCGGAGAGCCACGCGTGCGTGCGCTCTGACCGGCACTCATAGCCCAGCAACACGTTCGAACCGAAGGTGCCGCGAGGCACCACCGAAAGAGGTAACGAGATGGACCAACTTTTGCTGCCAATCATCCTGATCGGCGCGCTCGTGGTGGTGATGTACTTCTCCTCCAAGAAGCGCAAGAAGATGCTTGCCGACGACAAGGCCATGAAGGACTCGATCGTCCCCGGCACCCGCATCATGACCACCTCCGGTTTGCACGCAACGGTCACCGCGATGGCTGACGACACCGTCGAGCTGGAAATTGCCCCCGGCGTCCGCACCACGTGGATCAAAGCTGCAATTCGTGAAGTTGTCGTGCCGGTCCTCGATGAGCCGCTGGACGGCTTCGAGGACGATTACGCCGACCTGGGCGACGACACCGATTCCGACCAGACCAATGTGGATCTGCGGAAGAAAGACCTCGGCTAAACTTCCCGATCGGTACCTGTCCAGTTTCTTGCCTTCCCGACGCCGTCGACGATGCGAGATGGTGGATTCAGCTGTGCAAAATGTATTCAAAACGGGCGACACCTTCACCCGGATACCAGCGTAAGTATGGTGGCCCGGCCTGCAATGCGGCCGGGGAGCCAACTGTGCGTGTCATGAGGAGATAGACGAAACGTGGCAACACCGGCCGGGCAGTTCCGACCATGGCGACTGATCATGAGCTTCATCGTGATCACCCTTGGTCTATATTCATTGGTTTTCTTCACAGCTGGATCCAATTCCCCCAAGCTGGGAATTGATCTCCAGGGCGGAACGCGGATCATTCTGACCGCGCAGACCGGTGATAAGACCACCCCGGATCGCAACTCGATGGCCTTGGCTCGGGATATCCTCGAGCGCCGCGTCAATGGCTCCGGTGTGGCCGGCGCGCAGGTCCAGATAGACGGCGCCAACCAACTCGTGGTGACCGTTCCCGGCACCGAGGATCTGAGCAACCTGACGCGTAGCGCGCAGCTCAACTTCCGTCCGGTCGTCGGGCAGGGCCTCTCGGCCAGCTTCGCTCAGCAGGCTCAGGCCAGTGCTGGCGCAACTGCACCCGGGACTCAGGCACCTGCGTCGGCCGATGTTTCGGGCGCAGCCACCGTCGGATCGGACCCCGCGAGCGCACCCGCCACCACCAGCGCCCCTGCAGAGACCGCAGCGCCCAGCAGCCAGGGCTTGCGCAACCCCTACATGGCCGCCCGGACCAGCGAAAGCGGCGCAGTTCCGTCTGATGCAGCTGTCACTTCTGGCACTGGCGCCGCTGTCACTTCTGGCGCCGCTGTCACTTCTGGCGCCGCTGGCACCGACGCCGCTGGGGCCAGCGCTCCTGTGGCAACCGGTACCGAAGCCGCCGCCGCTCCCAAGTCCGTGGACTTGCCTGTCGGCGGCGATCCGAACAACCCCACGCAACCCGCAAGTTCGGTAGCCGGCGACTGGGCTCCCTGGATCACTGCGGCGACCACAGCTATTCAATCCGGCGGCTTGTCGTGTGAGCAGCTGGCGCCCTACGAAGGAATCGATGATCCTGCGAAGCCGCTGATCGCCTGCGACTCCAAAGGCGTCTACATTTACCTGCTGCAGGCCACCATCATCCCGGGTAGCGAAATCAAGTCGGCTACTTCGTCCCTGAGCCCGGTAGACGGCTGGACAGTCAGCCTTGACTTCAAGACCACGGGCTTCAACAACTGGGCCGCTTACACCACCGCCAACATCGGCAAGCAGGTTGCGTTCGCCCTCGACGGCCGCATCGTGGTGGCACCCCGAATTAACAGCGCCATCACCACTGCCACCGCCATCACCGGCAGCTTCACACAAGCCGAGGCCGTCGACTTGGCGAACTCGCTGAAGTACGGCGCGCTCCCGCTGGCATTCGAACGGTCATCATCCGACAGCGTTTCCGCCGAGCTCGGGCTCGAGTATCTGAAAGCTGGCTTGATCGCTGGCGGTATCGGTTTGCTGCTTGTGGTGCTGTACTGCCTGATCTACTACCGCCTGCTGGGCGTCATCACCATCCTTTCGTTGCTGCTCTCATTCGGGCTGGTGTACGCGGTTCTGGTCCTGCTGGGCCGTTGGATTGGTCTGGCACTGGATATGTCCGGTGTCGCTGGGTTGATCATCGCGATTGGTATCACCGCTGACTCGTTTGTCGTTTATTTTGAGCGAATAAAAGACGAAGTCCGGGAGGGGCGGACGTTCCGCTCCGCGGTGCCTCGCGGGTGGGCCAGGGCAAAGCGGACCATTCTTTCCGCGGATGCCGTCTCGTTCCTTGCAGCGGCGATCTTGTACGCATTGGCGGTCGGTGAGGTCAAGGGCTTCGCCTTCACCCTCGGGCTGTCCACAGTCCTCGACCTGGTGGTCGTGTTCTTGGTAACGCACCCGCTGGTGGCGCTTGCCTCCGGCAACAAGATCTTCGCTTCACCGCGGTGGTCTGGCCTTGGCGCGGTCGCTGCAGCCGGTAACCGGTTGCGCGTCAACCAATCCAAGCTCGTCAAGAAGGAGGCCTGATCATGGGTATCGATCCCACCAAGGAGGACTTCAGTATCACCTCCGCCGGTTCAGAGGTGAGAGCCACCGGCCCCGCTCCTTTACCGGTGGGGTTCATCGCCCGGCTTTCGACGGGCACCGGCGCTTTCAATATCTTGGGCAAGCGGCGTTATTACTACATCATCGGAGTCGCCATGGCAGCTCTGGCGATTTTGCTGATCCTGGTGCGAGGATTCAACCTCGGCATTGATTTTGAGGGCGGCACCAAGCTGCAGTTCCCACCCGGAAATTCCACGACCACCCAGCAGGTCACCGATCTCGTCGCCGATAGCGTTGGTATCAAAGATGCCACCGTGCAGACCGTGGGCACCGGCACTGCCTCGGTGATTCAGGTCCGCGTCAAGACGCTGTCAGCTGATCAAATCGTGGCGGTAAAACAAGCTCTGACCGCCTCCTTCGGAATCGCCGAAAATCAGGTGTCAGATTCAGCCGTCTCCGAGACCTGGGGCGGCGAGATCTCGCAGCGAGCGTTGATCGCTCTCATCGTGTTCCTTGTGGTCGTCTCGCTGTTCCTCTGGATCAGGTACGAGAAGCGCGTGGCCGTCGGGGCCGTTGTCTCTGTCCTTCACGATTTGCTCGTCACCGCCGGTGTGTACGCATTGGTCGGCTTCGAGGTCACGCCGGCAACCGTGATCGGTCTGCTGACGATCCTCGGGTTCTCCCTGTATGACACCGTTGTCGTGTACGACAAGGTGCAGGAGAACACCAAGGGCCTTACCAGCCTGATCCGCCGCAACTATTTGGAAGCGTCGAACCTGGCGATCAACCAAACCTTGATGCGGTCGATCAACACCACCATCATCGCGCTGCTGCCCGTCGGCGGTCTGCTGGTCGCGGGCGTAGTGATTCTGGGCTCTGGAACCTTGAAGGACCTCGCGCTGGTGCAACTCGTCGGCATGATCGTGTCTGGTTACTCCTCGGTCTTTATCGCCGTCCCGTTGGCCGTTGACCTGAAAATGCGTGACCCGTTGATCAAGGCGCACACCGCTCGGGTGGCTGCCAAGCGCAAGTCGGAGGGACTCGTCGTTGATGCTGACGGCGACCTCATTGGCCGGGTAGCGGTGCCGGCGAAAGCGCACTCCACAGGCGCGAAGTCCGCCAGCGGTCCGGCGGCAGGCTCGGTAGCGCTGCTGGAGCGCGAAACGGATTCGGGTGCAGCGGCTGGTACCCCTACCGCGGCGTCCACGAAAACAGCTCCGCTCCAGTCGGGCCAGGCACCTCGACCCGGCGTCAAGCCGCAGCGGCCCAGCGGCAAGGGACAACGTCCCGCTGGCAAACGATCTCGCTGACCTATGACGCATAGCAGCCCAGCTCCCACGCGCGCGGAGCTGTTGGGCTCTGCCGTCACCGCTCTCGAGCAGCTGACGCGTGTGGTGTCGGATTTTCCCAGCGCCGGTGTGGTGTTTCGTGACATCACTCCGGTCCTGGCCGACCCTGGGGGGCTGATGGCGGTGACTCAGGCACTCTCGGTAGCCGTGACTCAACCCTTCGACCTCGTCGCCGGCCTCGATGCCCGCGGGTTCTTGTTGGGCGCGGCTGTTGCAGTGCACACAGGCTGCGGGGTACTTGCAATCCGCAAGGCTGGCAAACTCGCCGGCGCCGTCATCGGGAAGGACTACTCACTCGAGTACGGGACGGGTCGACTCGAGTTGCATCCCGACGACGTCCCCGCTGGCGCCCGTGTTCTGGTCGTCGATGACGTCCTTGCGACCGGGGGAACCGCCGCGGCCGCCTGTTCGCTGCTGATCCAGGCAGGCGCGAGGATTGCTGGTGTTGCTGTCGTGATGGAACTCGTCGACCTAGGCGGACGCGCCCGGGTGGAGGCCGCCACGGACGCTCCGGTGGTCGCCATCTGTGCGCTGTAGCCGCTGCCCACTATCGTCATCCGGCCGTAACGCCCGGCGACTATGATTAGCCGTAGCCAACCCCGCCGTAGCCTGAGTCTGTGCGGCGCGATCCGGTCTAGCGCGTAACAGAGGGAGGGCCCGTTGAGTTCAGACGTCGCGGGCGTGGAAAAGACCATGCTGGATGGCGCCGATGTCGGCGCGGACCCGGTGATGCCTGAGCCTGTACCGGCAACTCCTGAGACCATCTCTGCCACGCGGCGGGTGCGAAACCGACTCACCCGCCGGATGAGCGGCCAGCGACTGGCTTCCGGTCCGACTACGGTCTTGGAACCCTTGTTTGCGGTGCATCGGTCCTACCACCCAAAAGCTGATCTGAAGCTGCTCCAACGGGCTTACGAAGTTGCAGATGAGGCGCACAACGGTCAGTTCCGGAAGTCGGGCGACCCTTACATCACCCACCCTCTCGCGGTAGCAACCATTTTGGCCGACCTGGGCATGGACACCACGACTGTGGTGGCGGCGTTGCTGCATGACACGGTGGAGGACACGCCGTACAGCCTCGAGCAGGTGACGGCGGACTTCTCCGCTGAAATAGCGCATTTGGTCGACGGGGTGACCAAGCTGGACAAGGTCAACTTCGGTGAGGCAGCCGAAGCAGAAACCATTCGCAAGATGGTGATCGCCATGGCGCGGGATCCCAGGGTCCTCGTCATCAAACTCGCTGACCGCCTGCACAACATGCGGACGATGCGATTTCTGGCACCGGAGAAGCAGGCGAAGAAGGCTCGCGAGACCCTGGAAGTGTTAGCGCCGCTGGCGCATCGGCTCGGGATGGCCACCATCAAGTGGGAATTGGAGGATCTAGCGTTCGCGATCCTGCACCCGAAACGCTATGGCGAAATTGTCCGACTTGTTGCTGATCGTGCGCCGTCGCGGGATACGTATCTAGCGACCGTGACCTCGCAGCTGTCGATGGAGATGAGTACCGCAAAGATCACCGCGGAGATCGTAGGCCGCGAAAAGCACTACTACTCGATTTACCAGAAAATGCAGGTCCGCGGCCGCGACTTCGACGAGATCCACGACCTCGTTGCGGTCCGAATTCTGGTTGGATCGCTGCGGGAATGTTACGCGGCCATGGGGGTGGTGCACGCGCTGTGGCAGCCCATGCCGGGGCGGTTCAAGGACTACATCGCGCAACCTCGGTACGGGGTGTATCAATCGCTGCACACCACGGTGATCGGCCCCGGCGGCAAGCCGCTGGAGGTGCAGATCCGGACACACGAAATGCACCACACAGCCGAATACGGGATTGCTTCGCACTGGCGGTACAAGGAGACTCGAGGCACCCATCAGGGCGGCGCCGCTGGTGTCGACGAGATGGCATGGATGCGACAGCTGCTCGATTGGCAGCGGGAGGCGGGCGACCCGGGGGAGTTCCTTGACAACCTGCGCTACGAAATGGCGTCCCGCGAGATCTTCGTCTTCACTCCCAAGGGCGACATCATCACGTTGCCCGCCGATTCGACACCTGTGGACTTGGCGTATGCCGTCCACACCGAAGTCGGCAACAGGTGCATCGGCGCCAAGGTCAATGGCCGGTTGGTGGCGTTGGAGCGCACTCTCGACAACGGGCAGATCGTCGAAATTTTTACATCGAAGGCCGTCGGTGCCGGACCGAGCAGGGATTGGCTGAACTTCGTCGTCTCCTCGCGAGCGAAGAATAAGATTCGGCAGTACTTTGCCAAGGAACGCCGCGACGAAGCGATTGAGGCTGGCAAAGAAGGCATCACCAAAGCCTTCCGGCGCGCTGGGTTGCCGGTACAGCGAATGATTTCCCACGACAGCCTCGCGGCTGTTGCTCATGAGTTGGGCTACCGCGATATCGCGGCGCTTTACGCTGCAGTTGGCGAAAGTCACGTAGCAGCAACCACTGTCGTTTCCAAGGTTGTGTCAATGCACGGCGGGGCCGAAGAGGCCGGCGAAGAAATGGCCGAAAGGTCGGCGCCGCTGCGCCCGCGTCGCAGCACTGCCGTCGGGGATGCCGGCGTGCTCGTCAAGGGTGTATCCGACTTGCAGGTCAAGCTTGCTCGGTGTTGCACCCCGGTGCCCGGCGACGAGATCTTGGGCTATATCACCAAAAGTGGAGCGGTGTCGGTTCACCGCGAGGATTGCACCAACGCCGAGTTCTTGCAGGGCGCGCCCGAGAGGCTGATCCCGGTTGAATGGGACCCTAGTTCGGCCTCTGTGTTCTTGGTGGCCATCCAGGTGGAGGCCCTCGATCGGCACCGGTTGCTTTCCGATATCACCAAGACTTTGGCGGATGAGAAAGTCAACATCCTGTCTGCGAACCTTCAGATGACGAAGGACCGGATGGCGATCACCAAGTTCTCCTTCGAGATGGCCGATCCCAAACATTTGGGCCATCTCTTGCGAGCCGTCCGCGGGGTCGAGGGCGTCTACGACGTGTACCGGGTCACCAACGCCTAAAGGCGTGAATGCCTGAATGCGTGGTCTCGTGTCGTGGCTAGAGCGGCAGTGATGTTTTCTTGATGAGGAATAGATAGCGGGTTGCTGCTGGTGCAGTGCCGCTGGTCGTGACCCTCGACTTCTGACCTGCGATTTCTGGTTAATCCGCGCTGGCGTGACGGTTATGGATGACCTGCCCTGTGAGCTTCGGGAATCAGCGGCATACGCCAGCTCCGGATAACCACCTCCCGTCAGAATGGCGGGAGGTCATATTCACACTTTGCGAGTTGGTGCTGTGTGGACTGTTCCTCACTCACCGGTTTGGTCCCGACGATGGTCGCCTCCGCTTCGGCTCCACGCTCGTCAGTAGCTGCGTTGGCACTTTTGGCGTGCAGGGGCAGTGTGTTGGGGAGGGTGGTGTTCCAGTCGTGGGGGTGGCTGGTGTGGGTGTGTCCGGTGGGGGTGGTCCAGTTCAGGGTGTGGTCGTGTTGGTGTTGGACGGTGTGGGTGGTGCGGTGTTTGGTGAGGTGATGGGTTCGGCAGAGGCTGGCGAGGTTGCAGGGGCAGGTGGGGCCGCCGTTGTCATTGGTGGGGGTCCATGGCTTTTGGTGGTCGATGTCGTTTTTGGTGGCTTTGCGGTTGCATCCGGGGTAGCGGCAGGTGTGGTCTCGGGTTTTGATGAATTTGTCGACTGTGGTGGTCGGGTATCTGACGGTGCGGCCGAGGTCGAGGAGGGTGCCGCAGTTGTTGAGTGCGAGGACGGTGATGGTGGCTGCTGATGCGGCGATGGCTCTGGACATTCCAGCGGGGAGGTAGCCGTAGTTGTCGAGGTGTCCTGGGTTGTTTGCCAAGGCAGCGAGGGTGTCGAGGTTGAGGGTGATCTGTAGGGACGGTGGTGGTCGTAGTGGTCGCCATATGGGCGTGGCTGTCCCAGGATTCGGGGTCGGGTCTGGGGCTGATGGGG
This sequence comes from Nakamurella antarctica, assembly GCF_003860405.1. Classification (NCBI taxonomy): domain Bacteria; kingdom Bacillati; phylum Actinomycetota; class Actinomycetes; order Nakamurellales; family Nakamurellaceae; genus Nakamurella; species Nakamurella antarctica. The sequence continues at coordinate 1,318,339 of NZ_CP034170.1, forward strand.
CTGGGATTGGTGTGGCGGGGGTTGGTGCTGGTGGGGTTGGTGCTGGTGTGGCTGGGGCGGTTGATCTGGTCTTTTTGCGCTGATTTGATTCGGTGCCGGTTTGCGAGACAGGTCTTGGTTTGGGCTCAAGGTTGGCGGCGGGTGTGGGGTTCGGCGCTGGGCCAGATTCGGTGGGTTTTTTCCGAGGTGTTTCTCGTTCGGTCCTTGCCTGCTGACCTGTCGCCTGCAGATCTGTTGTGGTGCTGTCGGTTTCACCGGTCGGTGTTGTTGTCTTTGGTTTTGGGGTTGGTGGGGTTTGGGTGGTGAAGGGGAGGAGGTTGATGGTGCCGGTGTCGGCGATGTGGTTGATGAGGTCGCTGAATGCGTCTGCGCGGTGTTCGCCGATGCCGCGCAGGGGGGTGGCCGGCGTGTCGGCACCGTCGCTCACGTTGCTGGTGGTGGTGGTGTGGGTGCGTTCGTGGCTGTAATTGTGATCGGCGAGGGTGTTGATGAGGTGGTAGGCGGTGGCGGCGTCTTGGGCGGGTAGGAGTGCCCAGAACTTGGCGAGGCCGTATTTGTCGGGTGTGATGCCGATGGTGCGGTTATGGCTGGCTTGTTCGTAGAGAGTTTCGGCGGTGTGGGGGTCGAGGTTGATGACGATGCGGTCGATGAGGTGTCGTAGTTTCGCCGGTGGGAGTTGGGTGCCGGTGGCGAGGAGGTGGTTTTCGGCGGTGCGTTTGTGGGTGGGGCTGAGGGTGGCGGTGCCTTCGGCGATGAGGGCGGCGCGGTAGCTGTCTATTTTTCCGGTGGTGAGTGCGGTGAGGGTGGCGGGGAGTTGGGTGACGATGGTGTGGGCGGCGTCGACTTTGATTTGCGCGGTGATGCTGGCGATGGTGAGGGCTGGGGCGAGTTGGATGGCGGTGAGTCGGCGGCATTGTTCTTCGATTTTGGTGCGGAGCAGTTCGGGGTGGTTGCGTTCGAGCTTTTCGAGGTTGAATGCGGTGTGGGCGGCGAGCATGTCGATGGCTTCGTCGCGGGTGGTGACGCGGTCGGGTTTTGCTGCCTCGTGGAGGACTTTGTGCTGGAGGGCTTGGGTCCAGGAGGCGAGGCGGTTGAGTGCGACGGCGGCGTCGATGAGCTCGGTGGGGGTGGCGTTGGGAAGGTTGAGGGTGTGCAGCGTGGCGGCCAGTTCAGGTCCGGGTGCGGCGTTCAAGTCGCCTGGTGCTGGGTTGCCGCTGTGCATGTCTGTCACCCCCCGGTAACGATTGCCCCTGTGTCGAATATATGTTCGATTCTACCTCTTGAACACGGGAAATGATTTCCATCATAAGAGTGATGAGGGAATGCACTCCGAAGGCTACAGATTCAAGTCCGGATCGAAACTAATCGAGCTCAGAGAGATCTGCAGGGCGCTCATTGGCGTGATGTTGTGATTCGTCGCCACGTTCGTTCGCAGTGCATGAGAGCAGTGCCTGAGTTTCGCAGTGCCTGGGTTTCGCAGTGCATGAGAGCAGTGCGTGCGTCGAGCAGGGGCCGACGAGAAAGCGTCATTGTTGATGCCACGCAGTCCACAACCCGATCCCACGCAGGCCACAAGCCGAGCTAGCACCAGATGAGCAGCAGCGCGGGCGCTGGTAGGACCCGCAGATCCACAGCGTCGTCACCTGAGGCTGCCAAGCCAGCGCAGAAGGGGGAGAGCGCAGGTGAAAGCGGCATGCGTGCAGCTTTCATCGGCCCCCGTGACAGCTCAGCCAGAGGAGCTTGTCGTCGATACTGCGGGCTCCGACGTGACGGGCCGCTCGGTCAACGAAGGATCGACCGACAATTCGGCAGCCGACGTCGTAGGTGCCGGAACGGCAGTGGCGACAACCGAATCCTCCGGCACGGCGAAAGTTTTGATCTCGACGGCCTCAGCTGGCGCATCCTTCAACCCGTTGGGACCAGCCTTCGTGCCCTTCTCTGCTATTGCGGAAATCACCGACAACCCTGCAGCGTCAACGGTTCCGATCTTGGTAAAGGCATCCTTGGCAATGGTGGAGTCGCCGTAAACGATGAAGAACTGGGAACCGTTCTCGCCGCCTCCAGCATTTGACAGTGCGACGGTGCCTACTGCGTAGGCAGGCCCAGCGGCGGTGGCGTCAGCGGCCGGTGCAGCTGTTTCCAGCGCGTACTGGAAACCCGGTCCGCCTCGCCCAGTCTTCGACGGGTCACCACATTGCAAAACCTTGAGGTCGTCATAGTCGGTCAGGCGCCAGCATTCGGTGTCGTTGTAGAAGCCTTGCGTCGCCAGTGAAATCACGGCATTGACGCCGCACGGAGCCAAAGCCCGATCCAAGGTGACGGGGATCACGCCGGAGCCGAGTGTCAGAGTGGCGTCCACAGTCCCCGTGACCGCCGGGTCCGTGTTTGTCGGAGCCGATACCGCCTTGACTGGGCCTTCCGTCGAGTTCGGGTAAGAACACGGGGCGGCTGCCTTCGGGGCTGATCCGGAAGCCCCGTCAGAGGTGGTGGTCGCCGAAGAGGCCTGCGTATCGGAGGTTCCCCGCGCAGTGGCAAACCAGATCACGCCTGCGACAACCACAACCGCGCCGATGACGCCTGCCACCAAGTTCCGCTGATGCCTGGAGCGGGAACGCTCGGAGCGATTAACGAGCTGATGCTCCAGCTTGCGCTTCGCGGCTTCTCGGCGTTGTTGGTTCGTCGACACTGGTGGGTCCTCCTGTGAGCATTATGGCGAGCAGGGCACGAAGTGCGACGAGCTCGGGCAAAGTCTAGGTGACGAGCCTGTGTGTTCGCCCCACCGCAGTTGGGAAGTGAGTGAGTGGACGAGCCTCAAGCCGGCGAGATCGATGTATCCAGCGGTGGGCTGCCGATAAGCTCAGAACGTGTTGATCGCCGGATTTGCCACAGGAGCCTTGCAGGCCAATTGTTACGTGCTCGCCCTCGACGAAGGCGCGGAGTGCGTCATTGTCGATCCCGGGGAGGGCGCTCTTGCGTATGTGAAAGAGCTGGTTTCCGACTGCTCGCTGCGACCTGTTGCGGCCGTTCTCACTCATGGGCACCTTGATCACGCAGCGAGCCTGGGGGCGGTCTGCGCCGAGTGGGCCATTCCGGGCTATATTCACGCCGCAGACGAATACATGCTTGACGACCCGATGGCGTCGTTGTCGCCGGAGTTGAGAGCGATGATGGCGGGTCAATTGATGCCCAACATGCGCCCCGCAGATCTGCGTCACTTGCACCCTGGCGCAGATCTGTGCGTGGCAGGGTTGACCTTGCACGTGGATCACACCCCAGGACATACCGGCGGCGGCGTTGTGTTCCGGTTCGACGCGGACGTAGAGGCGGAGCGCCCCGAGGTGCTGCTGACGGGCGACACGCTGTTCCAGGGCTCGATCGGCCGGACGGATCTTCCAGGGGGCTCGATGGATGAGCTCTTGTTGTCGCTGAAGACTAAGTTGCTGACTCGGCCAGATGACGCAATGGTCCTGCCTGGCCACGGCCCCTCCAGCACCATCGGTGCGGAGCGAGCCGAGAACCCCTTTTTGGCGAATCTGGCTTGATTCCGCGCCGACTACCTCACCACACAGAAGGACAAAGAAATGCCTGATTTTTATGCGCCAAAAGGCGTTCCTGACTACGTTCCGCCAGTATCGCGCGAGTTTATTGCCGTCCGAGAGGCTCTTCAGAACGCTGCCATCAGGGCCGGCTATCAGCCAATTGAGCTGCCAATTTTCGAAGACACCGGTCTCTTCGCGCGAGGGGTGGGCGAATCGACCGATGTCGTTTCCAAAGAGATGTACACCTTCGCCGACAAAGGTGACCGAAGTGTGACGTTGCGTCCCGAGGGCACGGCCGGTGTGATGCGGGCTGTTATCGAACACGGCTTGGACCGTGGCGCTCTTCCTGTCAAGGTTTACTACTCCGGGCCCTTCTTCCGATACGAACAACCGCAGGCAGGCCGCTATCGGCAACTGCAACAGGTCGGTATTGAGGCCATTGGTGTCGACGATCCCGCGCTGGATGCCGAAGTGATCGCCGTCGCCGATGAGGGCTTTAGATCGTTGGGGTTGAAGGACTTTCGACTCGACATCACCTCCTTGGGTGATGCGTCCGAGCGCCCGGCCTACCGCGAAAAGCTGCAAGCATTCCTTGGCAAGCTGCCGCTTGACGAGGCGACCAAAACCCGTGCCCAGCTCAACCCGCTGCGCGTGCTGGACGACAAGCGTCCGCAGGTGCGGGAGATGTTGGTTGACGCGCCCCTGATGATGGACAACCTTTCCACGGAAAGCTCGGAGCATTTCGAGGCGGTGCTGGCGGGTCTGCGGTCGCTGAAAGTGCCCTTCGTTCGCAATCCGCGCATGGTGCGCGGTCTGGACTACTACACGAAGACGACCTTCGAGTTTGTGCACCCGGGATTGGGCGCACAGTCCGGGATCGGTGGTGGAGGCAGGTATGACGGTTTGATGGCGGAGCTGGGCGGACAGGCGCTCTCCGGTATTGGTTTCGGTATCGGCGTTGATAGAACAATGTTGGCCGCGCGTGCAGAGGGGCTGACCGTGGCAGACCCGGCTCGGGTGGACGTCTACGGTGTCCCGATGGGTGATGCTGCGCGCGCCGAAATGATCCGCTTGGCTGGCGAGTTGAGAGCCGCAGGAATCCGAGTCGATTCGGCGTATGGCGGCAAGGGCGTGAAGGCTTCGATGAAGGCAGCCAACGCTTCGGGTGCCGCGTTCACCTTGGTACTCGGCGAGCGTGAGCTGGCTGAGGGCACGGTGGTGGTGCGGGAGATGGAATCTGGCAATCAAGAGGCCATTTTGCTCACTGACGTGGTCGCCTCCCTGAAGCTGGCGCTCAGCCAGCGTTAATCCTGTCCGTCTCATTTTCTCCCCCTCTTGACTTAAGACCGTACACCTGTTCGAATACAGATGGTTCGAAGTTGACCGATCCGCAGTTGATTCGAGGTCGTCCGGTGCTTGCACTGTGCACGCTGGCTGACGCGATAGACCGGTGTCGACAATTGCTACGTGAGTGGCAGGCGAGGGTCGGCTTCGTTCCGCCAAACCGAGGAGGAGTTTCGTGGGCATCGACAGTGACATACATAAAGACAGCTGCAGTGAAACCAGGATGGATACGAAAACCCTGTACTGGCAGTCTGTTGGCGTCGAGAGACGCTGGGAGTGTGCGACGGTGAAACGGGGCGTTTCGGGCGGTCTTCACGGCGTCGATGCGAGGCATGCAAGTGTCGCTGGCTTCAGCGCGTATGGGGAGAGCTCGACAAAAGAGTACGAACTGACCTGGCACCTCAACGCGAGCACGAGTTGGGTGATAGAAAGTTTAGAGGTTCGCATCATTGGACTCGAATCGAACAGGCGTTCGCTCAACCGGTCACTTTTCCTATGCCGATCCCATGATGGCTCCTGGTCGAGTGAAACTGTCGCCAGTGAGTCCGCTAGCGGAGCAGCCCCGTTACCGCCCCCAGGGATGGCCAATGCGGCGGTGTTGAATGGCGTCGCCGATTGCGACCTGGATTTTAACCCGATGACGCCTGCGCTGCCGCTGCGCCGGATCAGCATGGGTGCAGGTGAGCCAGGCGCGAGCGCAAACTTCGGATTGGATCGGGGGCTCCACGTGATGGTTGCTCGGGTAGAGCTGCCCACACTCCGAGTTTTTGCTGTAAGCCGCACCTACACGTCTGAAATGATTTCGACTTCTGGAGGACCGGTCGGGATGGTCGGCGGTGTCAACTCGGTAGGGACTGACGGGGTGGAAGCCGCTCGCAGAGTGCGATATTCCGGCGACGATTTTGTCAGCGTCCTGCAGCTGGACTCGGATGGATACATTCTCGACTATTCCGGGGTGGCGCGGCGTGTTCAGGACTTGGCGGCAAGCGCCTAACCCAGCAGGCTCCTGTGGGGCTTGGGGTCAGAGCAGGCGGAGTACGAGACCTATCAGGACGAGCCCGGCCAACGCAGCCGTGATGGCCCCAGCCGCGAGACAGGCGAGCGCAAGCATCCAGGTGCCACGTAACCGGATAGGTGTGAACGGGCGAACCAGGTCCAATCCTTCAAAGTGACCGGTGGCCTCAGCGGCAATCGCAGTCAGTGCTCGCCACCCGCGAAGAAATGTCATTGCTGCGCGGGGGCCCGATCGCTGGTCGGCTCTATTTGAGCCAAAGGCTAGGGAGGAAAGCTTGTCTTGAACTCTGCTCCACGCAGACGTGACTGAGAACGCCTGCATCAGTTCATCTCTCAGCGCTTCCCTGTCCTGAACTGCAGCCATCATGGCGAGTCGGCGTCGGCGAAACGCGAGCATCAGAAGTACGACGAGAGCGGCGAAAACGAGAAGGATCCACTTTGCTGGGGCATCGCAAAATAGGGCTACAAGGCCTAGAAAACCGGCGGGAACAAGAGCCGCCATCATCACCAGCCAGCTGGGAAAGCGAAGGAGCCGCACTGCTTTTTCGAGGCCGCCGGCAGCATGCCCGAGGCTAGCCATCCTGACATCATCGGCGCGTGCAGCCACGAGTCTTACCCGAGACGCCGGCGGCGCAGCAACCGGCGGCCCAGGCTTTGCAAGCGACACGGAATCGACTTGCTGAGCAGGGTCACCGACAGGCTCGTTGTTTGTGTAAGGCTGTTCCACCGCTGATTGTCTCCTCTGAACGCTGAGCCAGTGTTCCTGAAGCTCCCTGTTTTTTGCAGTACCCCCGAGGGGCCAAAACACACAAGAGGCGGTGCACACCAGATGGTGTGCACCGCCTCCTGAATAAGGCTTAGGTCAGTTGGAGCGAACCGGCCGACGAGTGGTCGACCACTTGGAGCCGCTAGCCGGCGCCTGCGCCCGGGAATAGCCTTCGCTGCGATCGTCGCGGCGGTAGCCACCTTCACTGCGAGCACCACTATCGCTGCGAGCCGGGCAATCGTAGCTGTCGCGGCGGGGTGCCGAGCGAGGAGCCTCGGTCGACGGTGCGCCATTGTCAGCCTGGATCCGCAGTTCGCGGCCGCTGACCTTGGCCGAGGAGATGCGGGAGAACGCATCCGGGCTCAAATCCGCGGAGATTTCCACGATGCTGTGGTTGTCGTAGATGTCGATCTTGCCCAGGTCGCGGCCATTGACGCCACCCTCACCGGTGATCGCACCGACAATGCCAGCGGGGCGAACGCCGTCGTTGTGACCAACTGCGACGCGGTAGCGCTTACCTGCCGGTCGGCTGGTGCGACGATCAGCGCCTGGACGATCGAAGGACGGACGATCAGCGCCTGGACGATCGAAGGACGGACGATCAGACCGGGGCCGATCAAACGATGGACGTTCCGGGCGATCGCCATAACTGCGCTCGCCATGGCTACGGTCAGCGAACGGGCGGTCTGCGTAGGAGCGCTCGCGCGGCGCGCGGTCGCGGTCGAAGCTGCGCCCACCTTGTCCACGATCCGATTTCTCGCGGGTCAGGGTGTGCGGTGCCGAGATTCTGACCTCGGGGGCCTTCCCGTCGTCTCCGGCTGCAAGAGCTGCCAACGTGGCTGCCAAGTCGCCGGCCGTCATCGGGCTGTTCGCCAGGAAGGTCTCCACGGCGGTGCGATAGGTCTCCAACCGACCGACCTCGGCGCGAGCCGCGGCCTTGGTCAAAATCTTGGACGCACGCTGAACGGCAACGTCGGCGGGGGAGGGAAGCTTGATTTCTTCCAACTTGACCCTGGTGGCGCGCTCAATAGCCTTCAGCCGCGAAGTCTCCCGCGGGGTGAAGAAGGTGAGCGCTTCGCCGGTGCGCCCTGCACGGCCGGTGCGGCCGATGCGGTGCACGTACGCCTCGGGCTCACCCGGTGCGTCGAAGTTAACGACGAGGTCGATGCGGTCGACGTCAAGGCCGCGAGCCGCGACGTCGGTAGCGACAAGCACGTCCAGGCGACCGTTGCGCAAACGCTCAACGATGCGCTCGCGTTCGCGCTGGGCGACATCGCCGCTGATGGTGGCCGCGGAGATGCCCTTGGCAATCAGCTCGGAGCCGACAGTTTCAGCGGCGTCCTTGGTGCGGGTGAAAACGATGGTGGCATCAGCGTCGGAAACTTCGAGGATGCGGGCCAGTGCTTCGACCTTGTCCCGGAAAGGCACCACGGCGTAGGTCTGGCGGACGTTGGCCACCGTCGAAGACTGCCGGGATACGGCGATATCGATGGGGTTCGTCATGTGGCGCTCGGCAACCCGGCGGATGGGAGGCGGCATTGTTGCGGAGAACAACGCTGTCTGACGGTCCTTGGGAGCATCGGTCAGAATGCGATCAACGTCCTCGGCGAAGCCCATGCGAAGCATTTCATCCGCTTCGTCCAAGACCAGGTAACGCAGGCCTGTGAGGTTGAGGGTCTTACGTTCCAAGTGGTCAATGATGCGGCCGGGGGTACCGACAACTACCTGGACACCCTGGGACAGCGCACGCTGCTGCGGGGTGAAAGCTGATCCGCCGTAGACGGCGAGGACGCGGACGCCGGGCAAGTGTGCGGCCATCGAAGCGATAGCGTCACTGACCTGCATGGCAAGTTCGCGGGTCGGGGTCAGGACAAGGGCCTGAACGCCGCGCACAGACGTATCGATTGCCGCGAGCAACGGCAAACCGAATGCTGCGGTCTTGCCGGTGCCGGTTTGCGCAACGCCGGTGATGTCGCTACCTGCGAGCAATGCCGGGATGGCGGCAGCCTGAATGTCGGAGGGGATGGTGTAACCGAGGTCCTTGACTGCTCGCAGCAGTGCTGCGGGAAGGCCCAAGTTTTCGAAACCGACAGTGTCGTCGTCTTCGGTATCGACCATGTCGACGACATCATCGAGGTTCTCAACTTCATCAGCAGAGAGGTTTTCGCTGAGCAAATCAGCTTCGTTGTAGGAGTGGGACGGGTCGGACAGGACAGCAGGGGTCGCCATTTGCGCCATTTCTCATGGGCCCATTTTCAGGGCTGGAGTTTCTCTGGCGCGAATGCCGTCTACCTGGCTATGCACCGTGCCGCTGTGTTGTCGCGACGAACTCCGTGAACGATTCAGAGTAACCCGGATGTGCACCCAAAGTCGAGGGTTTACGGGACCGAATCGTTACCAAAAAGTGTGATCTGTGTCTTGTATCGGACGATCATCATGGGCTCGCAACGCTCGAGGCGACAACAGCCCAGTGTTTCGGGGACACTACGATAACGCCCATCGAGCTTGTCGAGCACACTCACCACCTAAGGACTTTCGTGATCCGCACCCACGCCGCAGGAACCCTCCGTCCCGAACATGACGGGCAGAGCGTCACACTGACTGGTTGGGTGGCTCGGCGCCGGGATCATGGCGGCGTCATATTCGTTGATCTCCGCGACGCGTCGGGATCTGCGCAGGTGGTTTTCCGCGAAGGTGAAATGGCCGAACAGGCGCATAAGCTGCGCAACGAGTTCTGCGTGAAGGTTGTCGGGGCAGTCGCGATCAGGCCCGCAGGCAATGAGAACGCAGACCTCCCAACGGGAGCCATTGAGGTACTTGTCGACGAGATTGAAGTCCTCAACGAGGCCGGACCGTTGCCGTTCCAGATCGACGATCACGTCGAGGTCGGCGAAGAGACTCGATTGAAATACCGCTACCTGGACCTGCGCAGGAGTGGACCAGCCGCGGCGCTACGACTGCGGTCGCAGGTCAACAAGGCAGCACGTCGGGTACTGGACGAACAGGACTTTGTCGAGATCGAGACCCCCACGCTGACCCGCTCCACCCCCGAGGGTGCCCGCGATTTTGTGGTGCCGGCGCGACTGCGTCCGGGTTCCTGGTACGCGTTGCCGCAGTCGCCGCAGCTGTTCAAGCAACTGCTGATGGTGGCGGGCATGGAGCGGTACTACCAGATTGCACGCTGCTACCGCGACGAGGATTTCCGCGCGGACCGGCAACCAGAATTTACTCAACTCGACATCGAGATGTCTTTCGTCACCGAGGATGACGTGATTGCTCTCGGCGAGAGCATTATCTCGGCGTTGTGGAAGTTGATTGGGCATGAGATCACTATTCCCATCCCAAGAATCACCTACCACGACGCCATGAACAGGTACGGCAGCGACAAGCCCGACCTGCGCTTCGACCTCGAGATCCAAGAGCTGACAAGCTATTTCGCGAATACGGAGTTTCGGGTCTTTCAGAACCCCTTCGTGGGAGCAGTTGTCCAGACAGGCGGCGCCGCAACCCCGCGCCGCGGCTTCGATGCGTGGCAGGAGTGGGCAAAGCAGCGAGGCGCTCGCGGACTCGCCTACGTCACCATTGCCGAGGACGGCACGCTCGGTGGCCCGGTAGCCAAGAACATCTCAGACGCCGAACGCGAAGGGCTGGCCGCCGCGACGGGCGCGAAGCCGGGAGATGCGATTTTCTTTGCGGCCGGCACCCGCAGACAGAGCCAGGAACTGCTCGGGGCTGCACGGCTAGAAATCGGCAAACGCGGCGGTCTAATCGACGAAAACGCGTGGTCATTCGTGTGGGTCGTCGATGCACCATTGTTCGAGCCAGCGGGCGAAAACGGCGACGTGGCAGTGGGCAGCGGCGCGTGGACCGCAGTCCACCACGCGTTCACCTCGCCCAAGCCCGAAAGCATGGAGAGTTTCGACACCGATCCCGGTGCGGCGCTGGCCTACGCGTACGACATCGTCTGCAACGGCAACGAAATTGGCGGCGGCTCCATTCGCATCCACCGCCGCGACGTGCAGGAGCGGGTCTTTGCCGTCATGGGGCTGTCGGAAGAGGATTCGCAGGAGAAATTCGGATTCTTGCTTGACGCCTTTGCATTCGGCGCCCCGCCACACGGTGGAATTGCCTTTGGTTGGGACCGGATCGTCATGTTGATGGCGGGTGCAGAATCCATTCGCGACGTCATTGCGTTCCCGAAATCCGGTGGCGGATACGACCCGTTGACGGCTGCCCCAGCCCCCATCACACCGCAGCAGCGCAAGGAGGCAGGAGTTGACTACGTTGCTCCCGTCAAGCCCGCGGAGCCGCAACCAGTCGCTGAGTGAGAGCTGGTCAACTCACTCCAAAAGGAACACACTGAGTTCAGTGCCGGGGCCGACCTTCTAGTTGTGGGTAATGGCGCCCGGCACAGTGGGAATCGACGAGGCAAAGGAGCCTGCGAAATGTCCATCGCCTGGATCGGTTTGGGAAATATGGGCGGCCCGATGGCTGCCAACCTGGTGCGCGCAGGTCATCACGTCACGGGTTTTGACCTCAACCCGGCGGCACTCGAGGCCGCCGCAGCAGCGGGAATCGAGGTTGCCGCCTCGGTGGCTGAAGCGGTGCTGTCTGCGGAGATTGTCTTCACCATGCTTCCCAAAGGTGAGCATGTGCGCTCGGTTCTTCAGGGTCCGGAGGGAATCTTGGCTTCGGTTGCGCCAGGAACTCTGATTGTTGATAGCTCGACCATTGACATTGACAGCGCGCGCCAGTTCCACGAGCAGGTATCTGCCGCCGGGTTTAGATTTTTGGATGCGCCGGTTTCTGGCGGCGTCTTCGGGGCTGTCGCAGGGACGTTGACGTTCATGATCGGCGGCGCTGATGACGACCTTGCGCAAGCGCGCCCGTTCCTTGATGTGATGGCCGGTCGCGTTTTCCATACCGGCGGCGCTGGCAATGGACAAGCCGCGAAGATCGTCAACAACATGATGCTCGGGATCACCCTTGCAGCAACATGCGAAGGGGCCGTGCTGGCCGAGAGGCTCGGGCTCGACGCAGCGACATTCCGCACTCTGGCGAGCTCGTCATCTGGCGATTCCTGGCCCTTGCGAACGTGGTATCCGGTGCCGGGAGTGGTTGAAACTGCCGCCGTCAACAGGGATTTCGAGGGTGGGTTCGCCACGGTGTTGATGCACAAGGACCTATCGCTGGCATTGGCGGCCGGCGAAAGCACACATACGCCACTGGATTTCGCTATCGCGGCACATGGCCGGATGGCGGCGCTGATCGAGGCCGGCTACGGGGACAAGGATTGTTCGATCCTCGTGCGGCAGGTCGACGGCACTATTCAGATCTGACAGATCAGCAAGCGGGAACTTCCGCTGCAGAGTCTTCGCTGCCAGGGCACCTTGTCGCCCGGCAGCTTGTCTCCGATACCCTGCAAAGCAGTGCAGTGCGACGCTTGGCGGTGCACTGAATCCTCACGACCTAAAAGGACGAGAATCATGTCTGTATCTGGAGTTACCGTGGCAAAGCCCTTTGACGGCACCGCCCCCGACCGGCCCATGTTGATTGGTGGCCAATGGGTGGAAGCGGTTGCAGGGGAATGGATTGATGTGGTGAGCCCCGGTCACCGTGGACTGAAACTGGCCCGGGTTCCGCGCGCCCGCGAAGAGGATGCAGACCGCGCTGTCGCAGCCGCTCGCAAGGCTTGGCCGGCTTGGCGCGACCTGCATTTCAAGGAACGACAAAAGGCGCTGCTACAGATCGCTGACGCGTTGGAGAAGGCAGCTGAGGATCTAGCGCAGCTGACGGCTTGGGATACTGGCAATGCGCTGCGTCCGCAAGCTCGCCCCGAGTCGCAGACGTTGGTCAATCTTTTCCGTTATTTCGGCGGAATCGCCGGTGAGTTCAAGGGGACGGTGCTGCCAGCGGGGAGTGATCAGCTCCAATACACGCGCCGCGAATCGCTCGGGGTGGTTGCAGGCATTCTGCCGTGGAACTCGCCGTTGATGATTGCCGGAATGAAGGTCCCCGCTGCGCTCGCGGCAGGAAACACTATCGTTCTCAAAGCAGCCGAAGACGCGCCTCTGACGATTTTGCTGATGGCCGAGATCGCTTCCAAGTTCCTGCCTGACGGAGTTCTCAACGTGCTCACCGGGTTTGGCACGGAGGTTGGCGAAGCGCTGGTGCAGCACAAAGGCGTCGATAAGGTTTCGTTCACCGGATCTAGCCGGGTCGGACACCACGTCGCCGAGGCCGCTGGTTCCCGGCTTGCGCACGTCTCGCTAGAACTCGGTGGCAAGAGCCCGAGCATCGTGTTCCCGGATGCTGCGACCGACGCCACCGTCGACGGCCTTTTGACGGCCATGCGGTTTACGCGCCAGGGCCAGAGCTGCACCGCTGGGTCCAGACTCTTTGTGCACGAGGACGTTTTCGACGACGTGGTTGGCCGGTTGGTGGAGAAGGTGAAGCTGCTCAAGGTCGGCGACCCGCTGGATGAGGCGACCGATATGGGCGCCATCATCAACCAAAAGCAGTTTGACCAGATCAAGAACTACATCGAAGACGGTCGCTCGCAGTCCGGTGTGCGCGTGGCGCTTGACGGCGAAGGCAAAGTGCCGGACGGGCTTGACGGTTTCTACCAAGCGCCCACCATTTTCGCCAATGTCGACAACTCATGGCGGATTGCGCAGGAGGAAATCTTCGGGCCGGTGCTCGTTGCCATCCCATGGAGGACGCGTGATGAAGTGATCCGGATGGCTAACGATTCGACCTACGGGCTTGCTGCGTACGTGTGGTCGAACAAGCTCGACGAGGCGATCGACACGGCCAACCGGATAGAGTCCGGCTGGGTCCAGGTCAATCAAGGCGGCGGGCAGAACATAGGCCAGTCTTATGGTGGCTATAAGAGCAGCGGAATTGGCCGGGAATTCTCTCTCGAAGGTGCGATGGAGTCTTTCACACAGATTAAGCAGATCAACGTGAAGATCGGCTAGCCGAGGTCTAATTTGGCGGAGGCGGCGTTTGGGATATCTATTCCAGACGCCGCCTTTAGCTTTAATCTGGAGAGCAGGCGACCCGGCCTGCTTGTTTTTATTGGCCGGGTATTGCTGGGGTGTTTGGTATTAGGACTGTTCGCCATTCTCCGACGTAGAGGTTGGTGTTTGATACGCGTGTTGGGGCTTGGATGTTGCCGGACTCGCCGGTGTTTGCGGTCCAGGTGATGGTCCAAGATGCGGCGGCGGTGACTGGCCATGTGCGGGCATCGTTGGTTCGTTCTGGGGTGGATTTGGTGCGGTATTTGTAGGCGCATGCTCCGGGTATCGGATTTTTGGCGGCGATGTCTACGTCGGGTCCGGGGTTGATTCCGCCTCCTGCGCAGGTGATGGGTGGTGCTGGTTCTGTGAAGTGGGTGGCTGAGACGGGTTCGCCCATTGTCCAGACGACTTTTGACAATGTGGCGGTTGCTGTGACGGTGACCGTGCCGGCGGTCGCGCTGGCGGTGAGTGGGGCCGTGTCGCCGGCCCACAGGTAGACCCAGTAGTTGACCGCTACCTGGTTGGCGTTGGGCCCGAAGTTGATTTGTGGGTTCGGGATTTTTAGTGCTTGGTAGGCCTGTTGAGCTAGGACGGCTGGATCTACCGGTGGGGGAGCGGCGGGGGCGGCGGGATCTGCGTTGGGGCGAAAGCGCGGCGTTGAATCTTCAGCCCACAGACCGGCAGGACACACCCATCTGACCACTAGGCCCTCAGTCGCATTCTGACCAGACCACCAGGGGCTTCCAGCAGTCGGCTGAGGCGACAGTGGTACCTCTTCGCAGGTTGGCGACACTTCGACGTGAGTCGGCACCTCTCCAGTTTTAGTGCCACCGTTCTGAACCCCCGCAGTCTCAACTGCAACGTTCTCTTTGCCCACCGTGGGACTGCCACCGGAGGTGCCAGGGTCAAATGCACTGAGTCCGCATCTATCTTTAATACATCCCACAGGGACGTCCGCGATTGCACTTTTAGCTGTACTCAAGAACGTGAGCGCTGCGATGAGAGCGACCGTCGCCGTCCGAGTCAGCATGAGGTCGTGTAGTCACTCGTGGTGCTAGTGACTAGCCAGACGCCAGGTTCATACTTGGCCACTTGCACCTTCGAAGGATGCCGAAAATAGGAGCCAGCGGCGTCGGGTGCCTTAATTGACGCTCCGTCTTTGTCGTAGAACCCGGCTGAGGTCGAGTCCACGCAGACCGCCATATCAACAAGTCCTGTCTGCACCTGCGTGACTCTCGGATAGATAGCGATTGCCCCGTCCCCGTACTGGCCGAGCGCGGCAGTGCCCGCAAGGCTTCGGAGAAGATCCGACTTCTCCGGGTCTGCAGCCCATTTCGCAGCTTCAGCTGACCAGTCATCGCCAGGAGTTGCAAATGCCTGGTCGACAAATCTGTTGTAGCCCACGTAGGCGTCTATTGCTGCTTGGGCGTCGAGGGCTTGCTCGGGTGTGAGGTTTGCTGGGAGTGGGCTGTTGGGGGATGGTTCGATCGATTCGGGGCTGTTGGCGGTTGTTTCAGAGCGCGGGCTGTTGTCAGCGGTAGGGGCCGTAGTGATAGCCGTTGCTTGGGTGGGAGCCGATGTGACTACCGGAGTTGCCGTTGACGTGGTTGTGGCTGACGTGATCGTCGGTGCCGTGGTTGCGAGCGATGAGGTAAGCGAAATGGGTTTGGTGTCTGACGACTGAGCAGTGCAGGCAGTGAGGGCCCCCAATAATGCGATCATCCAAATGCGTCTCATGGAAAGTCTCCCCCTTTGCCTACGAGCAGTTACATCATTGCAGGTTTTGCCGCCTGCGGGGTGGGCAGTTAACAATTTGCATCAAATGTCAGATGTGCAGTTTGACCGAAATACACCTTTCCTTCAGGTTCGGGGATGTGGGATTTGTCTGGGCTGATACTGCGGATTATTCAGTGAACTAGGCGAAATAGATTCGTATGTCGGGAGCAGCGGGCTATGGCGAGTTCGGATGTCCGGCAGTCTAAAGCGCTATTCGCTGACATCCTGGGCACTGGGCGCTAGGGCCTGCTTGTTTTTATTGGCCGGGTATTGCTGGGGTGTTTGGTATTAGGACTGTTCGCCATTCTCCGACGTAGAGGTTGGTGTTTGATACGCGTGTTGGGGCATCAATTTCGCCGGACTCGCCTGTGTTTGCGGTCCAGGTGATGGTCCAAGATGCGGCGGCGGTGACTGGCCATGTGCGGGCATCGTTGGTTCGTTCTGGGGTGGATTTGGTGCGGTATTTGTAGGCGCATGCTCCGGGTATCGGATTTTTGGCGGCGATGTCTACGTCGGGTCCGGGGTTGATTCCGCCTCCTGCGCAGGTGATGGGTGGTGCTGGTTCTGTGAAGTGGGTGGCTGAGACGGGTTCGCCCATTGTCCAGACGACTTTTGACAATGTGGCGGTTGCTGTGACGGTGACCGTGCCGGCGGTCGCGCTGGCGGTGAGTGGGGCCGTGTCGCCGGCCCACAGGTAGACCCAGTAGTTGACCGCTACCTGGTTGGCGTTGGGCCCGAAGTTGATTTGTGGGTTCGGGATTTTTAGTGCTTGGTAGGCCTGTTGCGCTAGGACGGCTGGATCTACCGGTGGGGGAGCGGCGGGGGCGGCGGGATCTGCGTTGGGGCGAAAGTAGGGGGTGATGCTGGACATCAGTACCCCGTTGCAATTCCACATCATGAGCTGGCCATCTCCAGGGGTATGGCCGGACCACCAAGGGTTGGTTGCAGAGGGCTGCGGATTCAAGGCAGTTTCTACACACTGGGGTGCCGGATCAATGATCACGGCGCCAGCGGTCACGTCCCTGGCTACCGCCGGTTTACCGTCGACGGAACCTGCCGGGCCGGCGTTGCTGCCCGGGTCGTACGCATTAACGCCGCAGCCCCCATACGTGCAACCTGAACCGGTCAAAGGAAGCGGAGCTTCGTCGGCGATAGCAACAGTCGGAAGCCAAGGCATCGATATCGCAGCTATTGCCAAGAACCTTCTGATATTCAACATGAATTTGAGTAATCTTCTTGAATCAACGTCACTAGCCATTGTCCTGTGTCGTATTGAGCAACCTGGACTTGAGAGATATTTCTCCAATAGGTACCTGCAACATTCGGTGATTTAATCGATTTCCCATTGGCGTTGAAAATATCACTTTCGGAGGAGTCCACACACACCGTCATTTTTACTAGGGCTGGCTCGGCTGAATCAACGACAGGAAAAACCTGGGTAAATCCAGACCTGTACTGACCCCTGAGTGCTGTTTGTTCTAGGGCAGTGAGCAGTCCCTGTTTGGCCGGCCCGGTTGCATACTGAGCTACCTGCGAGGTCCAGTCTCTTCCGGGATCTGCAAATCCTTGATCAACAGTCTGGAAGAAGCCCACGTAGGCGTCTATTGCTGCTTGGGCGTCGAGGGCTTGCTCGGGTGTGAGGTTTGCGGGGAGTGGGCTGCTGGGGATGGTTCGATCGATTCAGGGCTGTTGGCGGTTGTTTCAGAGCGCGGGCTGTTATCAGCGGTAGGGGCCGTAGTGATAGCCGTTGCTTGGGTGGGAGCCGATGTGACTACCGGAGTTGCCGTTGACGTGGTTGTGGCTGACGTGATCGGTGCCGTGGTTGCGAGCGATGAGGTAATCGAAATGGGTTTGGTGTCTGACGACTGAGCAGTGCAGGCCGTGAGGGCCCCCAATAATGCGATCATCCAAATGCGTCTCATGCAAGTCTCCCCCTTTGCCTACGAGCAGTTACATCATTGCAGGTTTTGCCGCCTGCGGGGTGGGCAGTTAACAATTTGCATCAAATGTCAGATGTGCAGTTTGACCGAAATACACCATTCCTTCAGGTTCGGGGATGTGGGAATTGTCCGAGCTGATACTGCGGATTATTCAGTGAACTAAGCGAAATAGATTCGTACGTCGGGAGCAGCGGGCTATGGCGAGCTCGGATGTCCGGGCAGCCCCTTCAAATATCTGGGCGTTACGGAGCCTTTGTCCTACGACGCCCCTATTGTCTTATCGTTCTTCCACACAGGTTTTGTGAGGGCTTTCACTGGCCATGACGGTGTGGTTTGCTTGGCCGGTAGGTGCGGGGCAAGGTTGGAGGTCTGGGGGGCGAATGAACAAAATTTTAAGGGGAGCGATACTCGCTGTGCTGCTGACAAGCTGCTCAGCTGATCCAGCGCAGGTTCTTGGTGACGTGGAAACTTTGCCAGCCCAGTCTTCCGCTGTGGAGCCCGAGCTCCCCGCTACCGAAACGACCTCTATTTCAGCGGCAACCACTGATGCATCAACAACCTCGGTGGTGCTGACCCTGCCGGCAGGGCCCGAGCTTTCGGCGACTGAGCCTTCGGAGACGACATCGATCGCCATCGAGAGTGTTACACCTTCGACCACAAGCGTCGATCCAGTTCCTGGCAGTGCTGCGATTGATCCGAGTCTGAGCCTGAGCGCCGAGGAGCTAGCCGACCGGACAGAGATCGAGCGCGTCTGGCGCGAGTTCTGGGTCTTGTATGCGCGGATTAATAGGGTCGAACCTCTTGATCGCGCGGCGCTGCTGGGCATGCTCGTAATGGACCCCGCGCTGACTGCCATCTTGGCTGAGGCGACCGATTTTGACGCGAGAGGTCTCGACAGTTACGGGACCGTTGAGCTGCACCCCTATTGGGAATATCCGGTCGCTGGCTTTGCGACTGCCCAAATCAGTGACTGTCGGGACGCAAGTCAATTTGGTTCGCTGTACGCGTCCAGCGGAGAAAAACGCTCGGTCGGTGTAGCCGCCAGCAATACTGTGGGTGCATTCGCTCGGTTGGACGGCGTTTGGCGGCTCTATGAGATTAGCTACCGGCCGGATCTCCCATGCCAAGTTTCATGAGAACTCTGGTGGGGCTCGTGGTGATTTTATTGACGACTTTGTTATTCACACTTACCGCCGCAGCCGACGAAATTATCACCAGCACTGGGTCTGGCAAAGAGGGCACCTACAACGTATCCGTGGGCAAGACGGCTGGCAAAGTTGCCACTCCAGACGCGGCGACCGCGGCCCAGAGTCCCGAAGAAGCAAACTCTCTTGGGGGGATCATCGACAATCTTCACTTGGCGTGCGTGGTCAATGCTGCCGGCGGGACCCAGTCTGAAGCTTGCGCGGCAGCGCAGATCGCGTTTGATTGCACCTATGACGGTGGTTTCCCGGATTTAGTAGGTACGGCTGCGGATCCGTGTGCTGCTGTACCGGTAGTGCCGACCGTGACTGCGGAGCAGTTGGCTGAGCAGGCGTTTGGGCAGTTGAAGTTGCCGTCGCCGCGATTGAACTTTGGTCCCGATCCAGCGAAAATCGCGGTGAAGTACACGACGTGGTTATGGATGGATAACGCGCAGCAGCGCACCGTTTCGGTAAGTGCGGGCGGGATAACAGTTACTGCTACGGCGTCTGTCTCGACTACTTCATGGGATATGGGGGAGCCGGTTGACCCTGCGGTGCCGAGTGTTAAGGCGGATCCGGTGGTGTGTGCTGGGCCGGGTGTGGCACCCCCGCTTTCAGTGAATGAACTGTCGTCGGCGCCCTGTGGCTACACCTATGCGTGGCGTTCAACTGCTGAGCGGACAAACGGTCAACGGGCATGGCCAGTGACCGTCACTGCCGCCTGGGATGTCCGATGGGAGTCGAACACGGGGCTTTCGGGGAGCACGACGTTGACGACGCAGAACACGGCGAGCACCTATGTGGGTCAGTGGAATGTGGAACTCGTTCCCCCACCAATCGCTGTTCGCTGACACCACTGGGCACCGGGCGCTAAGTCCAGGCAGGTACAGGTAGCGTCACACGCGTGGATGAACTGGATCTTTTCGGCACAGGCACAGGCACAAGCCCCGGCACTACCCGTGCTGCCGATCAGCATCCCGACCCCCGCCCGCTCGATCCGAAAGCGTTCAATCCCAACGCGCCGCTGGCAGTTCGGATGCGGCCCCAGACGCTCGACGAAGTTCTTGGCCAGCAACACCTCCTCGGCCCGGGCGCTCCGCTGCGCCGGCTGGTGCAGGGCGGTGCACCGTCATCGATGCTGCTTTACGGACCACCGGGTACCGGGAAGACGACCCTCGCGACTCTTGTCGCCGGGGCAACCGGCCGGAGATTCGCTCAACTCTCCGCTGTTTCGGCAGGCGTGAAGGAGGTCCGTGCTGTCATCACAGACGCCGCCGCGAGCCTTCGGCGCATCGGTGAGCAGACCGTCCTTTTCATCGACGAAGTGCATCGCTTTTCCAAGACCCAGCAAGATTCGCTGCTCGGCGCGGTCGAGGACCGCACCGTCATCCTGATTGCCGCGACCACCGAAAATCCCTTCTTCTCAGTGGTTTCGCCGTTGCTGTCACGATCGCTAATACTTCAATTACAGCCGCTGGGAGATAACGACATCACCGAATTATTGCAACGGGCGATCATAGATCCCCGCGGATTTGGTGGTCGAGTTCGTGTGACAGACGATGCGCTCGCACACTTGGTGTCACTGGCAGGTGGAGATGCCCGACGCTCCCTCACCGCACTGGAGGCTGCCGCAGACTCCGTCCTCGATGACTCCGCCGAAGCATTTATAGCGGTCGTACCGAGTGATGTTTCCGCAAAATCAAGCCCGAAAATACCTGCGACAGAGGTTGATTCGCTTCAGGCGGTAGTCGATCTCGCTGCCGTGGAGCGCGCCGTGAACAGGGCCGCGGTGCGCTACGACAAATCCGGTGATCAGCACTACGACGTCACAAGCGCCTTCATTAAATCGATTCGCGGATCCGACGTCGACGCAGCTTTGCACTACTTGGCCAGAATGTTGGAGGCGGGTGAGGATCCCCGATTTATTTCACGGCGGCTGATGATTCACGCCTCCGAAGATATTGGGCTGGCAGACCCGACGGCGTTGCTCGCCGCTGTCGCAGCCGCCCAGATCGTACAGTTGGTCGGGATGCCGGAAGCGCGAATTGCGCTGGCGCAGGCCACGATTCATCTAGCAACGGCGCCGAAATCGAACGCGGTGATCGTTGCCATCGATGACGCTATGGCGGATGTGCGTGCCGGAAAGACAGGATCGGTCCCACCTCATCTGCGCGACGGCCACTACCCCGGGGCCAAGAAACTGGGCAATGCCAAAACCTATGTGTATCCACACTCGCTTGCCGAAGGCATTGCGCAGCAACAGTATTCACCAGACGACCTGATAGGTAGGGACTACTATCAACCCACTGCCCGGGGCGCTGAGAGGGCGATCGCAGAGCGGCTTGGAAAGCTCCGGCGTTTGATTAGGGGCGGACGCGAAGGGTAAAAAGCGCAGGGGAGCGCGCGCGGGGTAGGCCCACCCGCGCACGCGGTGCCTGAACTGCGAGTGGGCCGAATATTTCACCCACCTGCGCAGCTCAGGCCGCTGAACACCTCGCCGCACGCCGGGCTTGCGGAAACCTCTGCCGATTCCGTAGTCCCACGACGCGAAACCACATCAACCACCGCCAGCTCAGATCAGCCAGACCGACGCATTGGGCGGCAGCATTCGAGCATCCAGTTCGGCCTCGGTGAAGGCGCCGGAGGCGAGAAGCACTGTGCCCAGTGGCATTTCGACGCTGGCAGCGCCCATATTGCACATCACCGTGAGGGGGCCATTGCGGAAAGCGACGACGTCATCGGAACTGGGGCTGAGCCAGCTCAGCTGACCGGAGCCAACCCCGTATTCCCGGCGCAGCCGAAGTGCGCTGCGGTAGAGCTCCAGGGTGGACCCGGGGTCGCCAACCTGTCGGTCTCTGGCCAACATCGCGAAAGATTCAGGCTGGGGCAACCAGGTCTGGTCGGAAGGGCCGAAACCGTAAGCGGGCTCCGCAGACTCCCACGGCAGCGGTACCCGGCAGCCGTCGCGCCCCAGTTCCACGCCGTGGGTGCGGAAAAATGTGGGATCCTGGCGCACCACATCGGGCATAAAGGTGTGCTCCGGTAGGCCGAGCTCCTCTCCTTGGAACAGATAGGCCGAGCCCGGCAGCGCAAGCATCACCATGGTTGCAGCGCGTGCCCGAGCAAGGCCCAGCTCGGCGTCCGGTTGGACGTCGTTAGCGCCGATGCCGTTGGGACGTTTGCCTTGGTTCGGGAGACCGAATCGCGAAGGGTGCCGTACAACGTCATGATTGGAAAGTACCCACGTGGTGGGTGCTCCGACTGCCGCGTTTGCTGCAGTGGTGGCGGTGATGACAGAACGCAGCGCTGTTCCACTCCAGGGTGTTTCGAGGTAATCGAAGTTGAATGCCTGAT
This sequence comes from Nakamurella antarctica, assembly GCF_003860405.1. Taxonomy (NCBI): domain Bacteria; kingdom Bacillati; phylum Actinomycetota; class Actinomycetes; order Nakamurellales; family Nakamurellaceae; genus Nakamurella; species Nakamurella antarctica. Next base: position 1,340,278 of record NZ_CP034170.1, read on the forward strand.
GCATTTCGTCTGGCCGAACGTACATCGCGAGGCGTTCTGCGGGCTGAACCCATGCTTCTGCGACCAGAATTCGTGCCGGCTGGTAGGTGTTGAGTAAGGCGCGCCATTCGCGATAGATCGGGTGCACCTCGTCTTGGTCCCACATGGGCGATCGCGCTTCGGTGACCAGGGTGTGCGGGATCGCATCCGGTGCAGTGTCTGGCTGAAGCCCACTGAGCACCCCCAACTCGCCGGGTACCGAGTCGGGTAGCCCTGGAGCCTTCATCAAAGAGTTGGCCACGTCCACCCGGAATCCGTCGACACCGCGGTCGAGCCAGAATCTCAGGACGGAGAGGAACTCCTCGCGTACCAACGGATTGTTCCAGTTGAAATCGGGCTGACGAACGTCGAAGAAGTGCAGATACCACTGGCCCGGCGTGCCATCCGGATTGGTGGTGCGCTCCCATGCGCCGCCGCCGAATACGGACTTCCAATTGTTGGGCGGTTCGTCGCCGTTCGGCCCCCTGCCATCAACGAAGTGGTAGAGGTCCCGCTCTGGGCTACCCGCGGGTGCGGCCAGCGCGGCTTGGAACCATACATGGTCGTCGGAAGAGTGATTAGGAACTAGGTCGACGATGACCTTCAGGCCCAGGTCGTGCGCCGTGGCCAGTAGTCGATCAAAATCCTCGAGGTCGCCAAAGATCGGGTCGACCGCTCGGAAGTCTGCAACGTCGTAGCCTGCATCGGCCTGGGGGGATGTGTAAAACGGCGAGAGCCAAATTGCGTCGACGCCCAGATCAGCAATGGCCGCCAGACGGGAGGTAATTCCAGGAAGGTCGCCAATACCGTCGCCGTTGGAATCTGCAAAGGAGCGCGGATAAATCTGGTACACCACGGCTTCTCGCCGCCAATCGCCCCATTCGGCGGGGGTGACATCAGCCGGATCCAGCGGTGTCAGCACGTCCACGCTCGCTTCGATCGCATCGGCCTGGTCAATGGTTGCATCTTCGTTGGGCTCTTCTGCAACGTCAACGGTGGGGACTGTCATCGGTGATGGCTCCTGTCATCAGGGGGCCGGAACAGCCCATGGACGGCGCATTGATACAAGTTCACTGCCGGTGCTTATCGTACGGGGGAGTCTTCGACCGCTTCTGGCACCATCGCAGATTATGGACGAATCAGTAATGCTGCGGCTTATGCCGCTTTCCGAGGCCACGTGGCTGTTAGCGGGTGGCCGGCCACAGGACGGAAGCTGGCACCCCGAATATCCGCTGGACGGCGACCAACGAGCATGCGGCGGGTATGTAGACCGTGCCACCAAAGACCGTGCCACCAAAGACCGTGCCACCAAAGACCGTGCCACCGAAGACCCCTCCGCTGCGCACCCCTTCGGCTACTACCAAGTGCTCAGGAACGGCGTGGTGATCGGGGGCGCTGGCTTCCACAGCCCGCCCGCTTCGGGAGTCGTGGAGATTGGCTACGGCATCGTTCCTGCTGAACGCGGCCGGGGTAGTGCAACCGCCGCGCTCCGGATGCTGCTGGCAATCGCGACCGAGGCCAACGCTGACCCCCACGCTGTGGCCGGAGTCGAGTTGGTAATCGGGTCTGCAGACCACGGAAACGAGGCATCCCAGCGGGTAATGCTGGCGGCAGGCATGCGCTGCGACGGTCCGGGTACCGATGAGATGGGTGAAGCTATTGTCCGGTTTTCCTGGGACGTGCCGGTCTAGCCTGGCGAAAGCCATCACCGAACACCAAAGCGTGGCGCAGAGCCGGGTAACCTAAGCCGGGGCGGATTTCCCGCTCGTCTGTCGGAGGTATGAAAAAAAAATGACTGTGGCCGAGATCATTCTTGCCGTAGCAGCAGCGGCATTCTTGGTGTTGGTGTTGTTTGCCGTCATCACGCTGAGCAAACTCGGCAGGACCTTGGACGTTGCTCGCACCACGATGGAATCCACCCAGCACGATGCGAGCCCCGTCATCCGGAAAGCGGATACGACGCTGGCACTTCTCAACACGAACCTGTCCAACATTGCCGGCGTCACGGGCGCTGCTCGCTCCGTAACGACCAACGTGTCCGGGCTTGTTAGCGTGGCTGCTGCCACGCTGGGCGGGCCCGTAGTGAAGACCGCAGCATTCACCTACGGAGTGCGGAAAGCTTTGGCAGCTCGCGGAGCCGCAAAGTCGGCGACTAATGCGCGGAGCCGTTCGAAGGGACGCAACAGATGAGAAGGTCCTTCTACATCGCAGTGGGGGCCGCCCTCGGCGTCGCAGCAACCAGGCGCACTCAGCGTGCGAAACACCAACTGCAGGCTGCTTTGACGCCGCGCTCCGTGGCGGGGGAAATCGCCGACGCGATCGCGGAGTTCGGTAATGCCGTGGGGGGCTTTGCGGCCGACGTCCGAGCCGGAATGCACGAGCGAGAAGCGCAGTTCGTGGCCGTCGTCGATGATTTCAGCGGGGCTGTGGTGATGTCGCCGCCAGAGCTTGCCGCACCCGACATACGGTCACTCCCCGCCGGGCAGGCCAGCACGGATCGCAGGCGCATGTAGCGAGGGGGTCCGATACTCGCCCACGCCAACACCTCTCAGGTTCTCTCACGTCAAGGAATTTCATGAAGACAGTCGAAATCCGCCAGCGGTTCTTGGATTACTTTGCTCGCACCGGGCACACGGTGGTGCCGTCAGCTTCGCTCATTAGCCAAGACCCGACCGTCTTGTTCACGATCGCCGGCATGGCCCCGTTCAAGCCTTACTTCTTGGGACAACAGACACCGCCTTACACGCGCGCCACGAGCGTCCAAAAGTGTGTTCGGACATCGGATATCGACAATGTCGGTATCACTACGCGGCACAACACCTTCTTCCAGATGGCGGGTAATTTCTCGTTCGGCGACTACTTCAAAGAGGGCGCCATCACGCATGCGTGGGCGCTGCTCACATCGTCGATCGAGGACGGTGGTTTTGCGCTGGACAAGGATCGTCTCTGGGTGACTGTCTATGAGACAGATGACGAAGCCATCGAACTGTGGCACCGGATTGCCGGGCTGCCACTGGAGCGCATCCAGAAGATGGGGATGGCGGACAACTTCTGGTCCATGGGCGTCCCCGGGCCTTGCGGTCCGTGTTCAGAGATCTATTACGACCGCGGCCCCGCTTTCGGTAAAGAAGGCGGCCCGGTTGCTGACGAGAATCGCTACCTCGAGGTGTGGAACCTCGTTTTTATGCAGGATATTCGTGGCGAGGGCGGCGACAAGGGGGCGTTCCCGATCCTGGGGCCGCTACCGCAGCAAAACATCGATACCGGGTTGGGCGTGGAGCGGCTCGCGTTCCTGCTGCAAGAAGTCGAGAACGTCTACGAAACCGACCTACTTCGCCCGCTTATCAGCACCGCGGAAGCATTGTCCGGCAAGGTCTATGGCGCTGAGGGCGGCAAGACCGACGATGTTCGCTTTCGCGTAATTGCCGACCACATTCGCTCCGGCACACTGCTCATCGCCGACGGCGTTGGCCCGGGTAACGAGGGGCGCGGGTACGTGCTTCGTCGGCTGCTCCGACGCACAATCCGCTCGGCACGACTGCTGGGCGTGACCGAGCCCGTGATGCCCGCCCTCGTCGCTCAAGTGCGAGACCTTATGACGCCGCTCTACCCGGAGCTGACCTCGGATTTTGCCAGGATCGAACGGGTCGCCGTCGCCGAAGAGGTGGCCTTCCTCAAGACGTTGGAGACTGGGTCGAAGCTGTTCGGCACGGCGGCGTCAGACACTAGAGATTCGGGCAGCACGGTAGTGCCCGGCGACACGGCGTTTGCGCTGCACGACACCTATGGATTCCCGATCGACCTCACACTTGAGATGGCCGAGGAATCAGGACTTACCGTGGATACGGCCGGCTTCATCCGCCTGATGGACGAGCAAAAGCAGCGGGCCCGCGCCGATGCCAAGGCACGCAAGGGCGGTTTCGCCGACCAATCCGTCTACCGCGAACTGCTCGAGGCGGGAGCAACGGAGTTCACCGGCTATGACGAGCTCAACTCTGAAGCGGCCGTGCGCGGCGTCATTAGCCAGGGTCAGCGCATCCCCGTGGCGCGCGTCGGCGACATCGTAGAAGTGGTTCTGGACCGCACCAGCCTGTACGCCGAAGCCGGCGGGCAGGATTCGGACTCGGGGTCAATCCTGGGAGCCGGCATGTCAGCGGAAGTGCTTGATGTGCAGAAGATCTCCCGGAAACTCTGGGTACACCAGGTGCGCATTACCGAGGGCGAGTTAGCAGAAGGCGACGCTGTCCTGACCCAGGTCGACCCCGCGGCAAGGGCCAGGTCCAACCAGGCCCATACCGGTACCCATTTAGTCAACGCCGCTCTGCGCGAGTTGCTTGGTCCGGACGCTTTGCAGGCTGGCTCCTACAACAAGCCCGGTTATCTGCGTCTGGACTTCTCGTGGTCGGGGTCGCTTTCTGCGGGCGCAGCCTCCGAGATCGAGGAAGTGGCCAACAGAGCGATCCGTTCTGACCTGGCGGTCTCGACAAGCCTGTCCACCGTGGCTCAGGCCAAGGCTCGCGGGGCGGTGGCACTCTTCGGGGAGGTGTACGGCGACGAGGTGCGGGTGGTGGAGATCGGCGGTCCGTGGTCGCTCGAACTGTGCGGTGGCACCCACGTGCAGCATTCGTCGCAAATCGGCACACTCGTCCTGCTCGGCGAATCCAGCGTCGGGTCGGGGGTGCGGCGCATCGAGTCCTACGTCGGCTACGAAGCATTCCAGCACCTGGCTACCGAGCGGGCGCTGGTGGAAAACCTCTCAGGGATGCTGAAGGTCCCCTCCAAGGAACTGCCTGGCCGCGTTTCCGGCCTCGTCGAACGTCTGCGCTTGGCGGAGAAGGAACTCGCGGGCTTGAAGTCGGCCGCGGTGCTTTCCTCCGCCCAAGGACTCATTGACGGAGCGGAGCAGGTAGGTGACACCGCCGTCATTTCGGAGCTGCTGCCAGCCGGCATCAGCGCTGCGGATTTGCGCACACTCGCAACCGATATCCGTAGCCGCCTCGGCAGCCGGGTGGGTGTGGTTGCACTGTTCGCCATCGTCGATGACGCGGTCTCGTTCGTGGTCGCCTTAACCCCCGCCGCAGTGAGCGCGGGTAAAAACGCCGGCGCCTTGGTCACGTCGTTCCTCCCCTCGATCCAGGGTCGCGGCGGTGGCAAGGCCGAAATGGCGCAGGGCGGCGGGACCAATCCGGCGGGCGTGACCGACGCCCGCGCAGCCCTCCGCTCGGCCATCAGCGGGGCGGCTGGGTGACGTCCACTCCTGCTGAACCCCAGCACGCCCCTACCGACCACTCGCGCGCGGTGAGTTCGGCCGCAACGAACACGGCTGCGGTCGGTGTGCGTCTTGGCGTTGACGTCGGCACCGTTCGGGTGGGGGTTGCGATCAGTGACCCGCACTCAATTCTGGCTACCCCCTTGCAAACGCTCGCAAGAGATGCCAAGTCGGGCAAGGACCAGCTCCTATTGGTGGAGCTGATCGCCGAACACCGCGTCGTGGAGGTAGTGGTGGGGCTGCCACGATCGCTGTCCGGGCGCGAAGGCCCAGCAGCAGAAGCGGCGCGGGCTTACGGGAGTGCACTCGGTAAGCGGATCGCTCCCATTCCGGTGCGGTACGTCGATGAGCGATTAACGTCGGTGACGGCCGAGAGGATGCTGCGCGAGAGCGGCGTCAAATCTCGATCACGACGTGCGGTGGTAGACCAAGTGGCCGCAGTGCAGATCTTGCAGACCTATTTGGACACGGCAGCGCGAGAGCGTGGGGTGTCCCCTTGAACGACAATCTCAATATCTTCGGGTCCCGAGATGACGGCTCGGAGGAAGTGGACGTCGACGAGCTCCGCCGCAGATTAAAAGAGAACCCGACCGCCAGTCACGTGCTGCCCGGCAATCGAGCCCAGCGCAGCCGCGTGCAGCGGCAGGGTCGGGACGCGGCGAAGAAGCGTCGTCGACGTCGCCTGCGCGCTTCGTTGGTGGCATTAGTGGTTCTCGGACTCATCGGCGCTGGCGCCGCGCTGCTCGTGCGCAGCTTGTCCAGCAAGACTGAAGTGGCGCCGAATTATGCCGGTAGCGGCACCACCGAGACGATCATCAGAGTGCGTCAAGGCGACGGCGCTGGCGACATCGCCAAGACGCTCGTGGACGCTGGCGTCATCAAATCGGCTGCCGCTTATGTAAGCGCCGCCGATGGCAATACCGACCTGACGCGGATCCAGGGTGGCTATTACAAACTGAAGCAGCAGTCTGGTGTTGACGAAACCATTGCGGCTCTGCTGAATCCCGACAGCCGCGTGGGCCAGGTTGACTTGACCCCGGGTGTGGCGCTGGCCGACTTTGAGGTACCTGCCAACACGACCACCGGCGCAGCGGCAACTGTGATTCCTGGTTACATCAGCCAACTCACCAAGGCCGCGTGCGTGCCGCTCAACGGCGATTCCCAGTGTTTCACCGCCGACCAATTGTGGGAGGTGGCCAAAACTGCTGATCTGGGGCCCAAAGGTTTAGGTTTGGTCGATTGGGCTGTGGCGGATGTGACCGCGGCCCCGGATCAGAAAAGGCGTTTGGAGGGCATGATCTTGCCCGGTACTTACAACGTTCCACCGGGTACCGACGCGCTGGCAGTGCTGCGGTCCGTCATTACAGAATCAGCTGTGGAGTGGTCGACTACGAATATCAAGGCGAAAGCTGTCCAGCAGGGCCACACCACCTACGAAATGGCCATCATTGCCTCCATTGTAGAAAAGGAGGCGAAAGCTTCTCAGATGCCCAAGGTTGCGAGCGTCATCGATAACAGGCTGTCGCAGACGCCCCCGATGAAGCTCCAGATGGACTCCACCGTGAACTACTGGCTGAGTCGAGCAAAAATCAGCACCACCAGCGGCTCCCGTCTGGACCCCACGAACCTGTACAGCACCTACGCGATCGACGGTTTACCCCCGACCCCCATTAGCGCGCCGGGGCCGGACGCTATCGCGGCGACGCTCTCGCCCGCTGCGGGTAGCTGGCTGTTCTTCGTCGCAGTCGACCTCCAGGGCAATTCTTGCTTCAGCGTGACGCTTGATGAACAGAACGAGTGCATCAAAAAAGCCAGGGCTGCTGGTGTTTTCGACGGCTGACCCGCTATCTGCTCGACGGGCCGGAGTTCTGGGGTTGCCCATTGCGCATTCACTCTCCCCTGTGATGCACCGAGCCGGCTACGCCGCTCTTGGCCTGAATTGGCGGTATGACGCCATCGAGTGCGACGCCGCGGCTCTCCCGGCGTTGGTGCAAGGCTGGGGCGCGGAATGGGCCGGGGTCAGTGTGACGATGCCGGGTAAGGCGGCCGCGGCGCAGATGGCGGACCAGAAAAGCGCGCGCGTGCAGCTGCTGGGGGTGGCGAACACCCTGGTCCGCACGGACCACGGATGGCTGGCCGAGAACACCGATGTGGACGGCGTTGTCGGCGCATTGCGGGCCGCTGGCGTGACGGCGCCGCATCGCGTACTGCTGATCGGTGGCGGTGGGACTGCCCTAGCAGCGGTCGCCGGACTGCACGAGCTCGGAGTAGCTGAACTCCTGGTGGCCGGCCGCCGGGTCGAAAGCACCCAACAGGCACTGGCTTTGGCCGCATCCCTGGGAATGAACGCTGAACACGTGCCGTGGGAGGGGGTGGGCGCGCATGCGCAGGGGCTGGACGTGGTGATGTCCACTGTTCCCGCGGGTGCTGCAGACCAGTTTGCTGCCGACCTCGCCGCGGTTCCCGCGCTGTTCGATGCTATTTATCATCCGTGGCCCACCCCGTTGGCCGCTGCCGGAGTCTCGGACAGGATCACGGTCACTGGTCTGGACATGTTGTTGCATCAGGCTTTTGCCCAGTTTCGATTGATGACGGGACAGGCAGCCCCCCGCCAGCAGATGCGCGAGGCGCTTAAGAGCGCGGCCGGAGTGCACATTCCGCTTCCGATCTAGGGGTCCACTTGCCGCTGATTGGCCCCGGGTGGCACGCTGGCGTCGTGATGGGGGAGAACTGGCTAGTGGCGGGCATCGTGGCTGCGGCGGCGATACCCGCAGGGGTCGGCATTCGCGAGCTACTGCGCCGACTGCGGCGGGGGGCAGTGTTCACTGCCGGGCCCATCGAAGCAGCGTGCGCGCTGGTCTGCGGAGGCGCGGCGCTGATCCTGGGCCCATCAGCGTTGTTGCCAGTGACACTGTGGGCGGGTTTGCTCGCCGTTGCCCTGTCCGCAGTCGATCTCACCCATCACCGCCTGCCGGATGCCATCACGCTGTCCGCATTTCCGATCACCGCGGTGATTCTCGTGGCTACCACCCTCGTGACCCCGGGGGCTGGTGATCTGGCACGCGCCGGTATCGCTAGCGCGGTAGTGGGTGGTGCCTTTTGTGCGCTGGCGTACGGCTTGCCCGTGGCTATGGGGCGAGGCGATGCCAAGCTTGCCTTCACCCTCGGCCTGCTACTCGGATATCAGTCCTGGTTGGCTGTAATTTTCGCGATTATGCTCGCGTTTTTGCTAGGCGCAGTGGTGGGGCTGGCGGGGATGGCTGCCGGCCGGATGACGGCTAAATCCGCATTGCCGTTCGGGCCATTTTTGCTTCTCGGCACTCTCGTAGCGATGGTGGCCCCGAGCTGGATCCAGACGCTGTTGAGTTAGGGGGATGGGACAAAATCCGCCCAAGCGCACAGCTCTGGGAGCAGTTCCGCCAGCGATTGCGCTCGCCAGGTGGGAGTTCCGTCACCGCGCTGATAGCGATCGATGTAGGCCGTCGCACCGCCCGCGTGGTGGGTATCGGACAAGTCAGCCTCCCACCTGTCGCCGACTGCCAGCAGCTGATCGGGGCGCGCATTCGGTCCCAGTTGCATCAGCATTTTGGCAATCAGCCCGGGCATCGCCGCTGGCTTGTTCGCGCTCACCAGAACTTCGTCCACCAAGGCGCGAAGTCCGATAGCTTCAAGCACTTCGTGGACGCCAGCCGCGGGTGCATTCGTGAGCACCACGATCCGTGAACGGGGTTTGATCTCGGCAAGGAACTCCGCCATCCCGGCGACCGGTTCGAGAGCAAAAGCGCTGCGCGCCAAATCATGTCGGCTCAGTTGGTAGGCATCCTGGCGGATCGTTTCGTCCAGCCCGGCGTCCCTAGCCAACAGATGCACAGCGCTGTAGCCGTCATCTGCCTCCGCAATCACCGGCGGTATTTCGCCCGCTCCCTCAAGGAAGGCCCGCATGCCCGCAATAACCCGTTGACCCGCATCGGGTTCGAGAGCACCCGCCACCCGACGGGCATAGGCTTGGATGGGCAAATCGCCGGTATAGAGGGTTCCGTCAAAATCCAGCAGCAGCCCCAACATCGTCATAAAAATACCCTCGCCCCTGTATTCGCCGGTCCTGAAATTCAAAGCCCGGTACGGTCGTCGTAGCAATTCGGTGTGGCGAGGTATCTCCCTCCCGCCGCAACGACAGTTTCAGCGAAGAAAGACGCCACCTTGCCAGCTCCGATACGCCCTCACATCACCCTACGCATTGCGCTGGCCGCCTCGGTGGTCGTCGGTGTTGGGCTCGTGGTGGTGGGTGGGTTTGTGACCTGGCTCAGGGTGGACGCCGGCGACCTGGCTGGTCTGACGGTATCCGGTTGGGGTCTGATTGGTGGCACCAGTGACTTGGCCGGCTCCAACATCAACGACCTGCTGGCGGACGTGAGCGGTTCTTACCGGCAAGCGGTGTTGCCTGTGATTTTTGCCGGTCTCGCCGCCATCGCGGCGATCCGGCTCGGCTGGGGCCCGTCGAAGATTGGCGCCGCCACCCTGGTGGCCTGCGGCCTCTGCGTCGCTGGCTGGGGGCTATACCGGGGGCTCAACCCTGGGAATCTGGTGAACATTCTTGACAGCGGGGAATCACGTGCGGGCGTCGGACCGTGGCTGGTGTTTGCCGGCGGTGTGGAAATGATCGCCGTGGGGGCAGGGCTGCTCGCTGGGGTGGCGAAAGCCCCGGCAGCCCCACACTTTCGCCGCGCACGCGGGATTTCTCCGCGCTGAATGCTGTTTAGAAACCTACGATGCCGCCGTCGCCCAACAGGCTCGCAGCATGCTCCAATACTGCTGGATCACCCGCGTATTCGCCTTCGGGGCGCGGCCAGTGCGTCACCACATCGGTAAATCCCAATGCCGCTGCTCTGCCGCAAGCATCGGTGAAAGCATCGATGCTGGCGAGCGAAAACACCGGCGCCCCATCAAGACTGAGATATCGGAGGCTAGCTTCGGGAGGTTCCGCCGCGTTATAACCGTCGACGAGTCGCGCCACCCCTGCCCACCATTGGTCCATGGTCAGAGTTTCGCGGTCCTCCCACTTCTGCAGTGGGGCGCCGGTTGTCGCCCACGCGCCGAAGCTTGCTGCGAGGCGCATGGTGCGCTTGCCGTTTGCGGCAATGACCAGTGGAAGCCGGGGTTGTTGGATGCAGCCGGGAATCATCCGCGCCCGCACGGCATCGAAATAGTTGCCGCTGAAGGAGGTCTCGCTCTGGCGCAGGAGCAGGTCGAGGAGCGTGACGAACTCGACAAGCCGATCGGCCCGCTCTCGGGGAGTGATGTCGTCCTGGCCGAGCACCGCGCTGTCCCAGCCCTCACCGCCAGCGCCGATTCCGGCGATCATGCGGCCGTCGGAGATGTCGTCCAGGGTCATCAGATCTTTGGCCAGCGTTACCGGGTGTCGGTAGTTGGGCGAAGTCACCCACGTCCCTATTTTCATCGTCGTGGTCGCCAGAGCAGCCACCGCCAAAGTAGGGATGGTGGCGTGCCACGGTTCGTCGGCCAAGCTACGCCACGCGAGGTGGTCGTAGGTCCAGCCGTGGGCAAAGCCCATCTCCTGCACTGCTTTCCATCGTGTGGCAGTTTCCCGGTGGCCGAACTGCGGCAGGATGACCACTCCAGCTCGGATTCCCGCTTCGGATGTCGTCATCAGAATCCCAACATGTCGCGGGCGGCCTCAATGCCGGGGCGCGCCCAGTATTTTACGTAGTGTTCGTTGTCGCTGAGGGACCTCATCACTGCTCGGTCGAGGTACAGAACGCCGCGTAGGTGGTCTGTTTCGTGTTGGACAATGCGCGCTGCCCAGCCAGCGACCTCTTCGTCGACCGCAGCTCCATTCTCGTCTCGACATTGCAACCGCACCGCCGCGCCGCGCGCCACCACAGCCTGATAGCCCGGCACGGACAGGCATCCCTCGTAAAACACCGCCGGCTCTGCAGAGGTCACTTCGTAAACCGGATTGATGATGACCCGAAACGGAAGCGGCTGGCGGTTGCGAGCATCTGCTACCTCCGCCGACACCTGGGCGCTATCTTCCAGCACGGCAAGCTGCAGCCCGACGCCGACTTGCGGCGCCGCAAGCCCGACGCCGGGAGCTGCGTGCATCGTTTCGCGCATGGCCTCGATGAGGTCGGCGAGCACCTCGTCGTCGAGCTGCCCGTCCACAGGGGCCGCTGGGATCCGAAGCACTGGATGGCCAGCGGTGAGGATAGGCAGTGGCCGTGGCTGGGCCAGAATACTTTCGACATGCTGCGCCAGGGTCAGATTCACCACCCAAGTTTAGGGCAGCCGCACAGCTCGGGCGCAGGCGGCGAATCGCTTAGTCGTAGAGGTCGGACTTTCGGAACCGCTGTGGGGGAGCGGTGTGTGGGGCGTTGGCGGCCGGCGCGGTGGGTGTCTGAGCAGAAACCGGCAGGGGGGAGGGGATCGACTGCAGGACGGCTGGATCTGGGAAATCCTTCTCGGTGCCGCCGACATCTTCGGTCCCGCCCTCGTGGAACTCCCGGTAGCCGAAGAAGCCGATTGCGATCAGGGCAATGAGGCCAAAAGTAATCCACTGCAACGCATACGAGAGGTACGGACCGCTTTCGATCTGCGGCATGCCCACGGCAATCATGGCGCCGGGGGATGCTGCGGTCAGTTGAATGAAACCCTGCAGGGCTGGCGTTTTGCCTGCCAGAATGACGGCAGAATCGATGCCATAGACCTCGACCCGGTTCCCATTGCGCACGGCTTCCCGGTTTGCCGGGTACGGCTGGTCCGCCTGGACTCGGCCGGTGATGGTGACGGGTCCGGATGGCAGCGCTGGCGGCGTTTCGCCGTCGACAATTTGTTTGTTGGTGAGGTAGCCCCTATCCACCAAAAGCCACTGACCAGAGGTAAGCCGGAAGGGGACGATCACTTCGTTGGCATTGTTGCCTTCGTATTGGCGCAGCCGCGACTGCACCTGCCCCGACTCGTCGAACACCCCGGTGGCAGTAACGGGGAGCCAGGTGGCATCCGATGACGGTTGCGACGAAGTGCTGAACTTGTCCAAGACCGGTACCGGTGGCGCGTCGACAGCGGCCGAAATCTGGTTGTTTCGCAGCTCTCGTTCGCTGTTGCGGCCAAACTGCCACGGAGCGAGAATCCAGAAACAAGCGCCGGCAAATATGAGCGCGATGACAACAACGGCTATCCAGTTCGGATTGAGCAGCCCTCGCCAGCCTGGACGCTTCGGTGTGGATTCGCCCAATTCGGCTGCTGGGCGGGTGTCGGTGCTCATGGTGTCGGCTCAAAAGGAGCATCGGCGGGCGAGCTCGAACGCGACTGGAGCCGGCGGCTGATTTCGGCAACCACCCCGGGCACTGCGGCTTCGATCATCTTCAGCACCCGGACGAATTCGGCTTCGTCGCGGCCGTAGGGATCTGGGACATCGCTCGCGCCATCGCTGGTGGGGTCGAAGCTGCGCAGCAACATCACGCGCTCCCCGGTTGGGTCTGGGCGTAGTTGCAGTAAATCGTGCAGATGCCCGCGATCAGCTGCCAGGGCGAGGTCGATGCGATCCAGTTTTTCGGCGGTAATCTGCTGCGCCACGTGGTCGTGGGGATAACCGTGGTCGGCGAGAACCTTGGCAGCGGGCGGGTTGGCTCCTTGGCCGACGTGCCATGACCCGGTGCCCGCACTGCTGACCCGCACCTGCTCAGACAGGCCAGCCTCGGCGATTGCCGCGCGCAAGACGTGTTCGCCGATGGGCGAGCGACAGATGTTGCCCGTGCAGATAATGCTCACGTGGAGGCGTGAGTCGGAGGTCTGCATCGTCGGGGAGGGGCCTGGCACCAGTTCATTGTCCCCTACGTTGATGTGGACCCTGGTGTGAGCCTTGCGGCGCTTTCGTGGGGGATCGAGGCGCATCCGCGTGGCACCGCGGCGGGGCGGCGGCGGGACTGGGGTGTAGGCACTGGCAGACTCACCGGGCATGACTAGCCCACCCGTCCTCCTCGCCGACATCATCGATGTGCTGCAGCAGGCCTATCCGCCGGCTTTGGCGCAGTCTTGGGACACCGCCATCGGGTTGACCTGTGGCGATCCGAGCGTGGCTGTGACCAAGGTCTTGCTGGCCGTCGATGTCGATAGCGCCACAGTGGGCGAGGCTATCGACTCCGGAGCCGGGCTGCTGCTGACGCACCATCCTCTTCTCTTTGCGCCGGTGCAGTCGGTGGCAGCCGACACCGAAAAGGGTGCGCTGATCCATCAGCTGATCAGGGCGGGGGTGGCGCACTTTGCGGCCCACACCAATGCCGATAGCGCTGCGGGCGGGGTCAATGACGCCTTGGCGCAGGCGCTCGGATTGCGGGAGATCTGTCCGCTGCAACCCTCCCCAGATCTGGAAGACCTGAGCGTCCGGGACACCGTCGGTATGGGTAGAACCGGTTTCCTGGCAACGCCGGTGACGATGCAGCAGCTGGTCGAGGTGGTTGCCCGGGTGCTGCCAGCTTGCGCTGGCGGAGTCAACGGCACCGGCGATCCCGCGCGGTTAGTGCACAAAGTCGCAGTGTGCGGTGGATCCGGTAGTTCCCTGCTGGGCCGGGCAGCAGAAGTCGATGCCGACGTGTTTTTGACATCTGATGTCAGCCATCATCTGTCGGCGGAATATGTCGCAGTGCCCGGTAACCCGGCTCTGATCACGGTGGCGCATTGGGCGGGGGAATGGCCGTGGTTGCCGCTGGCTTCCCGCGTTCTGACCGAAGCATTTCCTGGCCGGCTGGAGGTCTGTGTGTCAACACTGCGCACCGACGCCTGGACTATCCATCAGGCCTGATCCAGGTCTTGGATGCTGCGTCGGAACGCTGAGCGGGATAGGTTCACGCGAGGTACGTTTGCCGCAGCGCCTGCGGCGACGCAGCAGCACTCTCGGTGGAGGTTAGAAACGTGGCTGGACTCAAGCTTGACCCTTTCATTCAGCGTCGGTTGTTGGACTTGGCCGCAGCTGATCAAGTGATCGGGGCCGCTGAGCATCGCCGCAGGACCCTGCCGGAGCTGGCTGTGATTGCCGAAAGAGGTGACAAGGCAACGGAACTGGCGCGAGACGTGGTGGTCGCCGACACGGAAGTGGGCGACCTTCGTCGTGCGATGAACAAACTGGAGATGGAAATAGATCAAGTTCGTGGACGCGCCCAACGGGATGCCGATCGGGTTGCCTCGGGCTCTGCCAGTGCCAAAGAGCTGGAGAACCTGCAGCATGAAATTGAATCGCTGAAGCGCCGGCAGGGTGTGTTGGAGGACGCCGAGCTAGAACTGATGGAACAGCGCGAGGTTGCCGAGTCGGTGCTTGCCGATGCAAGGACTGCCCTAGAAGAAGTGAACGGAGCCCTGGGCAACGCCACCACAGCCAGGGATGCCGCTTTTGCAGAGATTGATGCGCTCCTGGGGGTTCAGCAGGCCGATCGGTCTGAGATCAGCGCGAGCCTTCCGGCCGATGTGTTGGCTTTGTACACCAGGATTCTGGGCAGTGGCCAGGTTGCCGCGGCGCAGCTCGCTGGCGCAAGGTGCGGCGCTTGCCGAATCGAAATTGACCGCACCGCGCTGTCTGAAATCCGCAGCGCCCCGGTTGACGAAGTCGTTCGCTGCAGCGAATGCGGCGCCATCTTGATTCGCTCGTGAAATCGGCCCGTGTCGCTCGGGCAGCCGACGTGACGTCGTTGTTGATCGTGCGACATGGGCAGACGACGTGGGGCGCACAAGGCCGGTTTGTGGGCCGCACCGATATCGAGCTCACCGGGCGAGGGATCCGACAGGCGAAGGCCGTGGGCCATCGGCTGCTACCGATGCGGCCTGATCTGGTGGTGAGTTCGCCCCTCCTGCGGTGCCGCGTCACGGCCGATGCCATCGTCTCGGCAGCGGGGGTGGCGCACCCGGTGCTCGTTCACGATGGTCTGATCGACGGTGAGTTGGGGGAATGGACCGGGATGTCGGCTGACGATATCGAGCAGCGCTACCCGGAGCAGTTCGCGGCGTGGCGCTCCGATGCCGACGCCGCCCCGCCCGGGGGCGAGTCTTTTGCTGACATCCGGAGACGCATCACCGCAACGGTCTGCCAATTGGTGGAAGAAAATAGGGGCAAGGTGCTCGTGCTGACGACCCACGCGGCCCCGAGCAAAATGGTGGTGATGTGGGGCTTGGGCGCTCCGACGGAAGTCGCGTATCGCATTCGCGTCGATAACGCATCCGTCACCGGCATTGACGTCGACGCGGAGAACGTGAGGACCGTGTGGACGGTCAACGACACCGGACACTTGATGGGCTGATCCAGAAGGTTTGCGAGCGCAGGCGCACAATTGGGATGGTTCCCCAACGATGCGTACCATCACTGACGGACGAGTTGGCTGGGCAGCCGCGTCACTGGTCGAGGGATCGGTGTCGAGGAAAGTCCGGGCTCCACAGGGCAGGGTGGTTGTTAACGGCAACCCGGGGCGACCCGCGGGACAGTGCCACAGAAAATAGACCGCCAGCGAGGGCTTTCGAGCCCACGCCGGTAAGGGTGAAACGGTGGTGTAAGAGACCACCAGCGTGCCGGGCGACCGGTGCGGCTAGGTAAACCCCACCCGGAGCAAGGTCAGGATCCGCGGCTTAGGCTGCGGTGCGCAAGTGTTTGAGGGCGGCTCGCCCGAGCTTGCGGGTAGACCGCTAGAGCGTGCTGGCAACGGCATGCCGAGATGGATGGTTGCCGAACGGGATTGCCGCGAGGCACCCGGGAACAGGACCCGGCTTATAGGCCAACTCGTCCCTTTAAGCGCTGAGCGCAGAGTCGGCTACGCCTTCGTCAGCGTGATGATCAAGAAAGTGAGCGCGGCCAGAATGGCCACGACACCGATGAGGACCAAGGCTTTCGGCCGGAGGAAGCCGAGCGGCTGTTGGCTATCCAGGCTCTCCTCTACCTTGATCAACGATGGCTTCTTATCGGGCGAATCTGTCATATTGGTCTCCTCGGAACTATCGTGCCGGTATCTGAGGTGGACAAGCTGCCGCTGATACCCACGTGACTGGGCCTGCTCAGAACGTAAAACCCCACCAAGTTATTCGTAGCGCGGGGCCGACGGGATTGCCCGGCCGCGGCCGCACACCTTCGCCCTTACCCCACTGACCCACACTGAGGAGCCTGCGTGCGAGATCAAGATTCGGCATCGGACCTGGTAGCCGTTCTTCATGAGCTACAACAAACGGAGATGACGACCGAGCAACGGCAACGGCTACTGCGGGAGGTCGTGCCCGCGGTGGTCGCGATAGTTCAAGAGAGCCTTCGTCCAGAGCCTGGGCCGCAGTCTGAATTGCAGCAAGAAGTGCGGCATCGGACCAGCGCCGACCTGGTGTGGGTCGAGTGGCTCCGCACCGCGCTCCTCACGCCGACGGAGGAAGCGACTTCAGGGGCCCGCGCGAGTGCGATCCGATCCGGAATGGCTGCCGGAGTGCCTGGTTCTGCCTACGTAGCCCCCACCGGTTTGACGCTTGCACGGATCTACCAAATTCGCGACGGCCGACGGTAGTAGGCGCCACGACGTTACCCCTGCGCGCCTGTGCCCAAAGGCGGCGAAGTACGCTGCCGGAGTGCTCCAGCGCCGGATTTACTTCGCTCCTGCCCCGATCGACTTTGCGGCGATCCGCCGCAGCTTGAGCATTCCCGAGCAGTATCCCGCGGAAGCTGTCGATGACGCGGTCCGTAGTTGTGCGGCCGGCCCTTGGATCGCGCCCGAGCGACGGGATGCCACAGATCTACCCTTGGTGACTCTGGATCCCGCTGGTTCGATGGATCTGGACCAAGCGGTGCTCATTGAAGTTGCACCGTCTGGTTACCGCGTCCGGTACGCCATCGCCGACGTTGCCGCGTATGTCCATCCCGGGGGCGCCCTCGAAGAGGAGTCGTTCGCTCGCGGGCAAACGCTGTATAGCCCGGACCTCGCGACCCCGCTGCACCCCGTTCAGCTTTCCGAAAGTGCGGTGAGCCTGCTACCCGCCCAGCGGAGGGCTGCGGTGCTGTGGACAATCGATCTTGATTCGTCCGGCGCCAGCACGGGTGTGGACGTCGAGCGGGTATGGGTGCGATCGATAGCCCGGCTCGATTACGTCTCGGCGCAGCGCGACATCGAAATGGGCACCCTGCACCCGTCGATAGCCTTGTTGCCCGAAGTGGGAAAGCTGCGACAGGATCTCGCCCGGCAACGGCACGCGATCAGCTTGGACCTCCCGGATACCAATGTGCTTGCAACGCCCGGTGGCCAGTGGACCCTTGAGCTGCGAGCGATCACCCCGATTGAGCAGTACAACGCCGAAATTAGTCTGCTCACCGGGATGTGCGCGGCTGAAATAATGATTCGGGGAAATGTCGGCATTCTGCGTACACTGCCTGTTCCCGACCAGAAACAGGTCGAAGAGTTGCGCTCCTCGTTCGTAGCACTGGGAGTGGCGTGGCCCGAAGGGGCCCCCGCGGGCAGCATCGTGGCAGCACTGGATTCCAGCAACCCAAAACACGCTGCTTTGTTGGAACAAGCCGTCAAATTGCTGCGGGGGGCCGGGTACACCGTTTTTGACGGTGCGCCACCCACCGCAATTGCTCACGCCGGTGTCGGTGCCCCCTACGCACACGTGACCGCGCCGCTGCGACGTCTGGTCGATCGGTTCGGCACAGAAGTGGTGTTGGCGTTGCACTCCCGCGCGCCAGTGCCCAGCTGGGTCACCGATCGGTTGAAGTCGCTGCCGGAGGTGATGGGAACTTCGGATCGCCTGGCGAACACCCTCGAAAAGGCCTGCGTCGGGGCAACCGGAACATTCTTGCTGTGCGACAGGATCGGCGAGTATTTCTCTGCCACCGTCTTGCATGTTGACAGCGAGAAAAATCGGGCATCGGTGATTCTTTCCGACCCCCCGGTTCGGGCGAAGTGCGAGTCCGCCGGATTGTCGGTGGGGGCGGTGATCAAGGTTGTGCTTCTCGCGGCTGATGTCGCCGCTAACACCTACACGGTCCAAGCGCTCACCTGAGAGCCAAGAAACTGCCACCAAGCCACCACCGCGAAGAGGGACGTGAAAATTATGGGTGATGAAATAGGCCGCAAGACTCAGTATTTTTTTAACATCAAGACACACCAAGTGGAACAAGAAGGCCAGAGCAGGGCCGCTGACCTGCTCGGTCCCTTCCCGGACGCGGCATCCGCGGCTAACGCGCTCGCCACGATTCACGAACGGGAGGACCGCAAGGAAGCGGAGGACCGTCGGTGGAGAGAAAGCTGACCCTCGTGTCGCTCGCGTTTTCGCCCTGCCGGCCGAAAGTGCTGGCAGGATCGGCGAGGTGAAGAAAACACTGAGTGCTCGGGCTCGAATCCTTGGCGTCGTGGCCGTAGCCTCTCTGCTCGCGTCGTGTAGTTCGAGCATTTCTGGGCTGGCTGCGCCTGCCACATCGCTCACCGCTTCGACGAGCGCGGGTGCCGAGCCTGCAGCTCCGCCTCAATCCGACCAACCTGCTCCTTCTACGCCTAGCCCGGCCGATACGACGCCAAGTCAGACTGCGGCCGCTCCCACAGCACCTGCCACGGACGGTGCCGCAGCGGGCCCACCGCAGGCCGAGATCGGTCGCCCTCTGAGCGGTGGCAAGGGAGCGGGGGTCATCCCCGCCGGACTCGAGGAATTTTATAATCAGTCTTTGCAATGGGGTAGCTGCAGTCCCTACGCTCCGGACGCCGCCTCCGCTGCGTCCTATGCCAGCAAGGATTTTGACTGCGCCAATTTGATTGTCCCGCTCGATTACGGCGATCCTGCTGGAAAGACTGTCTCCGTGGGTGTTCTGCGCTCGGTCGCGAGCGGTCCCAACCGGGTGGGAACACTTCAGGTCAACCCCGGGGGGCCAGGCGGATCCGGGATGGCTTCCGTCGCGAGTCTTGCGACTGACCCCAGCACCGCCGCTTTGAAGAAAAGCTTCGATCTGATCGGTTTTGACCCTCGTGGCATCGGTGGATCGCGGCCGCTCATCGCGTGTAAAACTGACGCCGAGAAAGATGCGAGCAGGGCTGAGAACAACCGCTTGCTGACCCCCGAGCAGGTCGCTGCCGCCGCCCAGGAATTGAAGGATGAGGCTGCACTGTGCGCTCAGCGCTCAGGCGCGGCGGCTGGCATTAATGGCGCAGCGTTTTTGGGCAGCGTGGGCACCAGCACGGTCGTAAAGGACATGGACGTGCTGCGCTCAGTCCTCGGCGACGACAAGTTGTCCTATCTCGGATACTCCTACGGCACCAGGCTTGGTTACGTCTATGGCGGCCAATTTCCGGCCAATGTCCGCGCCATGGTCCTTGATGGGGCAGTGAACCCGGACGACAACAGCAGTGATTCGATTTTGGGGCAGGCCAAGGGGTTTCAGTCAACATTCGACGCGTTCGCAGCGGCCTGCACCGCAAAGCAGGGTTGCATCCTCGGCCAAGATCCAGGAAAAGCTACCGCAGTATTCCAAGCCCTCACGCGGCCACTGTTGGAAAAGCCGCTCAAGATCTCAGACGGCCGACTGCTCACCTACAATGACGTGATTACTGCGACGGTGTTCACAATGTACTCCGAAACCTATTGGCAGTACTTGGAAACCGGCCTGACGAACCTCACCCAGCAAAATGGTGACCTGCTCATGTTGCTCGCTGACAGCTACGAAGGCCGGGACGAAACCGGTCACTACTCCGAACTGACCGACGCACTGACCGCGGTTCGCTGCGTCGATGATCCTGTCGATACCACGCCTAGCATGGGCGCCGCATACAACGCGGCAGCGCCCTTCCAGGACAGTGGCGACCCCGTCGTAGAGCTCCCAAGCGTGTGCGAATCTTGGTCCGCACCAGTAAGTTTGACCCCTGGAATACCCGCAACGCCTGGGCTGGCACCGGTCGTGGTGATTTCCACGACCGGTGATCCGGCTACCCCGTACGAGTCGGGGGTGCAGCTGGCCAAGCAACTGGGTGGTTCGTTAATAACGGTGGAAGGAGATCGGCACACCGCTTTCCTTAGCGCTGGCATTAGCTGTGTCGACGACGCTGGCACCGCCTACTTGGTCGACTTAGCGCTTCCAGCAACTGGTTTGACCTGCAAGTAAGTCGACGGGCCGACCAGCTCACCGCTGGTCGGCCACGTACATGGCCATGAGTCCGCGAAAGTGCCCCAGGAACCGGTCGTGTTCGCTCGCCGGATACGTGGTGGTGACTGTTCGAACAAGAAGGTCATCAAATGCGGGGGAGTCCACCCAGTCCAGCACGATGGCGGGCAGGCTGGCCAAGGATGTAGCGCAGAACTCCTCGTAGGCTTGGGTCTGGAAGTACTCATCGGCCAAACCTGCATAACCAGCGAGCTTGTCGTTCCAGCTGAAGTCCGGGTTATCTGCAATGTCGAACCACTCGCGGCTCGATGTATCTATCTTGGTCTTGCGGCCAGTCACCGCGCAGAAGATCGACCAGCTGATCAGCTGCGTGATGGCCCATGGAAAGTAGTAATGCAGGCTGGTAATGGAAATGTCGGGGCAAGCATTGGCGTAATCGATGGGTTGCACCCGCGTGCCGGTCACCAACGCCTCGCACGAGTTAAATTCCCAGCGAAAGAAAGCGTTGATTGTTCTTGACAGGGTTTCGATCTCGGCGCCCGCGCTCGGTGGGAGGAAGTCATGTGCGACCTCATACCTATCGTGCATCGGTAGCTCGGGCCGGAACTTCATCACCTGGGTGCGAGGGCCGATAGTGAGGGACCTCGCGAACGAATCGAAATTGTCGACTGCGGCCTGTAGATGCATCAACATTTCGCCAGACTCGTTGTATGCCTTATGCAATGCGTCCGGGTCGTCAATTTTGCTGACACCGCGCCAGGCGCCGCCGTCGAATGGCTTCATGAACATCGGATAGCCCACGCGACCGGCCACCTCGTCCAAATCGAATGGCAGGTTGTAAGTGCCGGCCGTATACGCCCACTTCTCATGGTCGATGGGATTTTTGTACGGCACGAGCACCGTCGTTGGGATGTCGAACCCCAACCGAATCATGGCGCAGTAAGCGGAGTGCTTCTCCATTGCCTGAAAGGTGAAAGGGTTGTTCAGCAAATAGGTGTCGTTGATCAACGCAGCCTTCTTCAGCCACTCCCGCGGGTGGTAGTACCACCATGCGAGTCGATCGATGACGACGTCATGCCGCACGGGATCGCGCAGATCGAACGGTTCGATGGTGACCCGCTCCGTGGTGATCGGATACTGCCGGCCGGCGTGGGGGACCGGGCCCAGTTTGCCCACGAGCGACTCAAACGCGGTGGGCCAATCGCTTTCGGTACCCAGAAGCAGGCCGATTAATCGGGACGTGTCATCGCGCGCTGTTGTCATACAGCGATCATGTCGGTATCACCACTATCCGGCAATGGGGAAACGCTGAATTCAGTGCATCAATTCAGCGGCGCAGCGGATCACCCCAGACTCGGTAAGTAGAGGGCAGCTTGCGCGTGCCAGCTCGGCCAATCATGCGGCCACTCCTGGCCCCACACCAAGGTGGATGCGTGAAACTGTTTGCTGGCCAGCAAGTATCCAAGTTCTTGGGTGGATGCCAGCGCCCCTGTGGAGTCCTCCCACATCCCTGACCCGACCACCAGGGTCAGTTCCAATCGCGATCGCAGGTGGTCCAAATGTGCGCCGTGTAATCCCGACACGAATTGAATCGGGTTGAGATCGTAAGTCTCGGCGCTTTCCTCGCCCCAGGCGCGCCAGGAGCACGGGTTGTAGTTCCCCGAAAGTCCTACAGCGGCGTTAAAAATATGCGCGTGCCGCAGTGCGAACAACACAGCGTGATAGGCGCCCATCGACGGGCCAAACGTAGCGATATCTGCGCGTCCGCCGCAGTGATCCCAGATAAACGGGACAACCTGCCAGATGACCCAATCTTCGAATCGCCGATGCGCCCTGCCTCGTTCCAGCAAAGAGAGGTCCAAGCGTGACCAGGAATCGCCATCGTAGGACGGCACACAGAAGATTTTGATCCGGCCGGCGTCAACGCTGGGACGAACAGCGTCCAGTAATCCTTGGCTGGCGAACTCGTGAGCGCTCCCGTTCTCCGACGGAAAAACGAGGATGGGACGGCCATAGTGACCGTGCACCACGATTTCTCGGGTACCGCCGATGCTGGGAGAGTCGATCCGGTGATACTCGGTGTTAGTCACGTTTTCCCCCTAGGCCTGCGCCAGAGAGGGTGCGCGAGGCTGCGATGAGCAACTCCTCGAGGTCAGGAGACCAGCAGTCCCGCCACCCAATCATGGTGTGAGCGTCGGCTACTTCCCGCATGCGAAGTTCGTAACCTTGTCCGGCCAACGCCGCCGCCATGGCGAGGTTGTTGGCGAAGTTTTCTTCGACCACGCCGCAGGTGATCAGCACGGGAACCGGCCTGACTTGGCTGTGGCTCCGTTCTGCAATAGCAGTAACGGCGCTGCAGATCTGTGCGAAATGATAGAAATCGCTTTCCTGCGCATCGAGATCGGCTGTGAAGTAGGAGCCGGACTGGACGGCGAGAGCGGACACGGCCGCCGGGTGCCGCGCCTGCAAAGCCACCATCGCGAGCCCGCCGAGACTGGCTCCCAGACCGACCACGGCGCCCACTCGCACCTTGCGGCGGATCGCGGGGAGCACGCTCCGTACGATCTCATCGGCATAAGCAGGGTTTGCCGCGTACCACTCGTCTCGCAGACCGTGAGGCGGGTCCAGCAACGCCACGCGAAACGGTCCGGCTGCTTGAGCAGCGGTAGCCCAGCCGAGAAGGCTGCCGCGGTCGGCCATGTCGCTTCCATCGTTGGCGATCAGCAGTGGAGTCATCTGGCGGGGATCGAGTCCCTCCGGAGACCACAATGTGACGGGAACAGCCTGGGACAGGAATCTCGGTCGGGTTTTAATCGACAGACTTGACCCAGCCGCGACAGAGTCGAGCCAGTGCGGCTCTTCGTAATCGGGGAATCGCACTTCGGACTTCGCGCCGAAGGGATTCGGCACGCTGGCGGGATTGGCCGGATCGATAGTCCACTCGTAGTCCTGCCCCCGACGCAGTGTGAACTGATACTCGAAGCGGCCCACAGCTGGTCGGGGCAGAACCAACTGCCAGCCGCCGTCGACTGCGGAGAAGTCCAGATCTGCTGGCGCGACGGAGAAGTCAAGCTCCAATCGGACGCCGTCGTATTCGCTATGCGGATCTGGCATCAAGAATGTGACGTCGGTCTGGGTGACGATGGGCACGCCGTCAGGGAGCTGCATTTGGCCACCGTACGGCAGGTGTGCAGCGAGTCGCGCATCCTGACAACAAGATGTTGACGCGAGGGCCATAAGCTTGAGCCATGGATCGACAGCGGCAGTTTGTCTTGCGCACCCTTGAAGAGCGCGATATCCGGTTCGTCCGGCTGTGGTTCACGGACGTGCTGGGGTATCTGAAATCCGTAGCGGTTGCACCCGCCGAGCTAGAAGGTGCCTTCAACGAAGGCATCGGCTTCGACGGCTCGGCCGTCGAGGGCTACGCCCGAGTCTTCGAGTCCGATATGGTCGCCAAACCAGATCCCTCGACCTTCCAGGTTTTACCGTGGGAAACGGACAATGGTCGCGTCTATTCCGCGCGGATGTTCTGTGATATCTCGATGCCGGACGGGTCCCCGTCGTGGGCCGACCCGCGGCACGTCCTGCGGCGTGTGATGGCCGATGCCGCTGCCATGGGCTTTAGCTGCTACGTCCACCCGGAGATAGAGTTCTTCCTTTTAAAAGACCTGCCCCAAGATGGCACGGCGCCCATTCCGGCCGACAACGGCGGTTTCTTCGACCAAGCGTCACACGACACGGCGCCACACTTTCGGCGGCGCGCCATCGAATCGCTGGAGGCGATGGGAATCTCAGTCGAGTTTTCGCACCACGAAGGCGCCCCGGGGCAGCAGGAAATTGACCTGCGCTACGCCGACGCAATGACGATGGCCGACAACATCATGTCCTTCCGCTACGTCATCAAAGAAGTAGCTATGACGCAGGGCGTGCGGGCCAGCTTTATGCCCAAGCCCTTCCCGAAACAGCCGGGATCGGCCATGCACACTCACTTCTCGCTTTTCGAGGGAGAGACCAACGCCTTCTACGACGCGGATGATCCCTACCAAATGTCGACTACGGGTAAGCAGTTTTTAGCCGGGGTCCTTAAACATGCTCCCGAGTTGACGGCTGTCACCTGCCAGTGGGTCAACTCGTACAAGCGGCTGGTGTTAGGCGGCGAAGCTCCCACCACGGTGTGTTGGGGCCAGGCCAACCGGTCTGCGCTGGTCCGGGTACCCAACTATTCACCGGGGAAGTCGGCGAGCCAGCGGATCGAAGTTCGGTCGCCGGATTCCTCCTGCAACCCCTACTTGATGTTTGCCGTCATCATCGCGGCTGGCCTGAAGGGGATCAAGGAAGGCTACGAGTTGGCAGCCCCCGCAGAGGACGACGTCTGGTCGTTGACGGATGCCGAACGGCGCGCCATGGGATACGCAGACCTGCCCAATTCGCT
Source organism: Nakamurella antarctica (assembly GCF_003860405.1). Lineage (NCBI taxonomy): Bacteria > Bacillati > Actinomycetota > Actinomycetes > Nakamurellales > Nakamurellaceae > Nakamurella > Nakamurella antarctica. Next base: position 1,365,112 of record NZ_CP034170.1, read on the forward strand.
CGGACACGCGCTCGAACTCATGGAGCGATCGGAGTTGGTGGCCGAAACCCTTGGCGAGCATGTCTTCGACTTCTTCCTACGAAACAAGAAGGCCGAATGGGAGGCCTACCGCAGGCAGGTCACACCTTTCGAACTGAAGCGATACCTGTCGCTGTAGGGCGGTCGGCCAACGAGTCAGTCGACGATATCGCCGGGCCGCTTGCTCGGACGCGGTGCTCGCCAGCGGCGGATCAACATAGCGCGCTGAAAACCGTAGTACCCCAGCGAGCGGCCCTTGGTGGACATGCCCGTGGGGTCTCCCTTGGGAAATTTTGCGGCGACCTTGCGAGTGATCTGACGACCGGAAATGATGCCATCGGCAACGGCAGCCAACATGAAGATCATCAGCACGAGCGGTGCATAGACCTGGAGTACGGGGCTTGGAACGAGAAGCGTGAGGAACGACAGCAGCGCAATGGGCAACAGGAGGCCACCCAGGTTGCGCCGAGCGTCAACCAGATCACGCACGTATTTGCGAACAGGACCTCGGTCCCGGGGGAGCACGGCACTGTCGTCGCCGCGCATCATCGCTTCGCGGCGAACCCGACCGGCTAATTTCCGCTCTTCTTTGGTGAGGGCTGTGGTGGGGGTTGATCGTGAGCGCTTAATCGCTTCGCGCTGGGTCCGCGGAGGAGGCGCCACCGGGCCACGACGCGGTGCCTTTTCCCGCTGCTTCGGAGTGGGAACCCCTTTGCGAAGGTTGACCTCGCCGTCCTGGGGCACAGTCCTGTCAACAGCGACGTCGGGCGCACCCGTTCCGGCGGATTTTTGGGGGCTCTTACGGTTCAAGAAATTCACCACCTCAGACTAGATGACCCGCCGCCAACCGGAGGACCGCACCGGGTGCCTCGGAGTGGAATAGGTGCGCACCCTTTTTGGTTACTTCAAGTAGTGCCTCCCGCTGTCAGGATTACTGCAGTTCATGGCATCATCGAGGGACAACCTATATATGAGCATGAGCAAGGAATGGGGTATCGGCCGTGACCACCGCTGAGACTGATGAGATGCACACAACGAGCACGCCCACGGAACAGGCAGCTCCCGCGCACGGGGCCAAGCTTTCGGATGCGGCGGCGGCCAAGGCAAAAGCGTTGCTGGAACGCGATGGCACACCCAATATGGTCCTCCGTATCGCTGTCCAGCCGGGTGGATGCTCGGGTCTGCGCTACGAACTTTTCTTTGACGACCGCACCTTGGACGGCGACGCCCTCGTCACGTTCGACGAAGTCGGCCTCGCCATCGACAGGATGTCCAAGCCCTACTTGGACGGCGCAGTCATCGACTTCGTTGACACCATCGAGAAGCAAGGCTTCACCATCGACAACCCGAACGCGGGTAACTCGTGCGCCTGTGGGGACTCATTCCACTAGCTAGGTGATGGTGGTGAGAACTTCGGCGTACTGAAGGTGCGCACGGCCGCTTCGATGCAGAATCTGCAGCGAAGCGGCTTTTCTCATGCGGGGGTGCGCTCGGCTAGTCTGATCTGCGTCGGGTCGCTATTAGGCGCGGCACACTCCGCCAGTACAGCATCCGAAGGGTTTTGCCTGTGAGTATTGCAGTGTCCGGATCTATCGCGACCGATCATTTAATGCACTACCCGGGCAAGTTCACCGATTCGATCCTCCCGGACCAACTTTCCCGGATCTCGCTGTCGTTCTTGGTAGACGATCTAGTAATTCGCCGCGGCGGCGTGGCCCCGAACATTTGCTTCGCTATGGGTCTGTTGGGGGTACGGCCAATTCTCATCGGCGCCGTCGGCGCGGACTGGGCCGACTACGAGAGCTGGCTTGAACGTCATGGCGTCGACGTGTCGCACGTCAAAATCTGCCATGACGTGCAAACCGCGCGATTCGTCTGCACCACGGATGACGATATGAACCAGATCGCCACTTTCTACGCAGGAGCAATGGCTCGGGCGCGCGAGATCGAACTGGGTCCGGTGGCTGCGACGGCCGCGGGTGGCTTGGAGTTTGTCATGATCAGCGCTGACGACCCCGACGCCATGGTTCGCCATGCCGAAGAGTGCAGGTTCCGCGGGATTAAATTTGCCGCTGACCCCTCCCAGCAGCTCGCAAGGATGGACGGTGCGGCGTCGATCGCGTTAGTGACGGGCGCTGAGTTGCTGTTCAGCAACGACTACGAGCTCGGAATGCTGAAGGCTAAAACCGGCTGGGATGACGCGGATATCTTGGATCACGTCGGCTATCGGGTCACCACACTCGGCGCTGCAGGCATTGAAATCGTGGCTTCCCCGGCCCGCGGCGGCGAACGGATTCACGTCTTAGCGCTGCCTGAGACTGGCAAAGTCGATCCGACGGGTGTCGGCGACGGGTTCCGAGGAGGATTTCTCGCTGGTCGCGCCCGTGGGCTGAGTCTGGAACGGTCTGCGCAGCTGGGGGCGCTGTTAGCAACGCTCGTGTTGGAGACAGTGGGAACACAGGAGTACCAGCTGGACTGGAAAACTGCGCTTCCGCGCCTGCGCTCGGCATATGGCGACGACGTTGCCGGAGAGATTTTGACAGCCCTGGGTGTCGCTGCCGGTTAAGACCACTGGAGGTAGGCGTTGGTTTTCCCAGACCTTCGCCTACCAGCTACAGGGTGACCGGATACACCGTGTCAGGAATCTGGGGCGTAATCGCACCAGTGACGAAGATGCCGTGCCACAAAAGGAAAACTAGAATTGCCCAGATCCGCCGTGAATGGTCTGCCTCGCCGGCGCGATGCGCGTTCAGCAACGCCAACGCCGCAGCTTTGTCCAGGAACTCGTCGGCAGCTGACCCAGTGATGATCTCGTGGGCCCAGTCGTATGCCTCGGCCGCCAGATAATGCCTGATGGGCACGGGAAAGCCGAGTTTTCGCCGGTTTAAGACGTGGGCCGGAACGATATCGCGAAGAGCTTGACGCAGCGCGTATTTGCTCGTCTCTTTGGTGATCTTCTCTGACGAAGGTACTTTTCGGGCGACCTCAAAGACGCGCGAGTCCAGAAAAGGGACACGCAATTCGAGGGCGTTTGCCATAGTCATTTTATCGGCTTTCACCAGGATGTCGCCGCGTAGCCAGGTGAACAAGTCGACGTGCTGCATTCGCGAAATAGGGTCCCAGCCCGCACTTTCGGCGTACACAGCATCAGTGGCGTCCCGGAAAGAGACCTCGGGGGAGTAAGTCTTCAGCAAACCGCTGAGCTGGTCCTCCCGGAAAATGCGGGCGTTACCGTAGTAGCGATCGGGAAGATCCAAAGCACCTCGACGGAGCATGTCCTTGCCACGGAAACCCTCCGGCAGCGCGCGCCCCATAGAGGCCAGACCTTTCCTTAATCCTCGCGGTAGCCCGGTGATCGGTCCGAGACTTTGTGGTTCGCGGTAGATGTTGTACCCACCGAACAATTCGTCCGCGCCCTCGCCGGACAGCACCACTTTGACGTGTTTGCGGGCCTCGCGAGCCACAAAGTACAGCGGCACCAATGCCGGATCCGCTACCGGATCATCCAGATACCAGATGATCAACGGCAACGTCTGCATCAACTCCGCAGCCGATACGGTTTTCACCACATGGCGGACACCGATCGCCGCAGCAGTTTCCGCGGCTACATCCACCTCGGAGAACCCCTTGTATTCAAAGCCGGTGGTGAAGGTGATCAAATTGGGATTGGATCGCTTGGCCAAGGCTGCAATCGCAGTTGAATCGATGCCCCCAGAAAGGAATGCGCCCACCGTGACGTCGGCGCGCATATGTTTTGCCACCGAGTCGGTGAGAACATCGGCGATCTCTTCGTAGAGTGCGCTTTTCTGCGCCGCGCTTGTTAGCGTCATGGGGGTGAAGACCGGGTGGAAATACCGCCGGTAAGAAACTGTCAGAGGCGCCGTACTGTCGTCGAGATCGATGGTGAAACACGTTCCAGATTCCACCTTCGAGATCCCAGGGTCCATCGTCGCTGGTTCCGGTACGTATTGCAGTACCAAATAGTGTTGCAGCGCAACAGGATCCACGCCAGCTGGTCCGGTGAGCTCACGCAGGCCTTTTGCCTCGGATGAGAATGCGACACCGTCGTCGGTGGTGGCAGTGAAAAGTGGCTTGATGCCGAATGGGTCGCGGGCACCGAAAACTCTGCGCTTAGTGGTGTCCCAGATGATGAAAGCGAACATGCCGCGCAATTTCGCGACCGCGTCTTCGCCCCAATAGTGGTAGCTGGCGACGATGGCTTCTCCGTCACCCGAGGTGGTGAATTCGGCGCCGAACTCGGCTGCTAACTCCTCCCGCAGTTCCAGGTAGTTGTAAATCTCGCCATTGAAAATTAGGGCATACCGATCAGGGTCATCCGCTGGGCCCCAGCGCAGAGGCTGATGCGACTTCTCGATGTCAATGATGGACAGCCTGTTGAAGCCGAAAGCCACGTCCGCGTCGTGCCAGGTGCCGGGGTCGTCCGGGCCGCGGTGGCGGGCGCACAACATTCCTGCCGCAAGAGCGTCGACCTTGGATGCTGCGTTGCCGTTATTGGAGACATATCCCATCAACCCACACACTCGCTCAGGTCACCACTTTCTGTATCGCGTGTTGCACTATCGTCGGCGAACGGCTTTTGGCAGGCCGTTGAGGCGATCTGTTAGAACTGCAGCACTCAGTATCCCCGTTCCGTGCCACAGATGTGCCGGAACTGACACCGTCCTACGACCGAATCGCCGCGCCCGGTCCAGCGGGAGCCCGCGCGGTGACGTAATCTGAAGGAGTTGGAAAAATAGACGGTGCTTGTCGCAATCTCTGGGCACCGATTTGTACAGCACTGGCCGATCACAGGTCAGTGGAAGAAAGGCGTGAACGTGGCTTCCTCCCGTGCAGTACGTCGGTTCACCCTGGTGGGTGGGCTGACCGCCGCTTCGCTGTTGCTCAGCGGCTGTTCCCTCGCCGATCTGCCGCGGTACGGCTTCCCTGAGAGTCATTCCATTCAGGGAGAACGGATGCAACACTTCTGGTCCGCCATGTTCAGTGCTTCGTTGGTAGTTGGCGTACTGGTGTGGGGGCTGATGTTCTGGGCTTTCGCCGTGTATCGGAAGAAGAAGGGCTCGCCCCTCTACCCGAAGCAGACCAAGGAGAACCTTCCCTTGGAGCTTGTCTACACGGCCGTCCCGCTGGTGATGGTCGCCGTACTGTTCTACTTCACGGTCGTTACTGAAAACTTCGTATTAAAGAAGGTCGAAAATCCTGACGTTACTGTCAATGTCACCGCGTTTAAGTGGGGCTGGGATTTCTCCATCGATGGAACTCAAAACCCTGACGTCCCAGGTGATCTGGTGCACACCATCAGTTCCTCTGACGAAATCGCAGTTCTGGTCGTGCCGACCAACAAGGTGATCGAATACCGCCTGGAGTCGAAAGACGTTATCCACTCCTTCTGGGTGCCGGACTTTATCTTCAAGCGCGACGTCTTCCCGTCGCCTGCGGAGAACCAGGTCGACGCTGGCAACACATTCCAGAACACGATCACTGTTGAAGGTGCCATGGTGGGCCGATGCGCCGAGCTCTGCGGCCAGTACCACTCGATGATGAACTTCGAGGTCCGCGCTCTGCCCGACAATCTCTACCAGGAATACACGGCTCTGCGAAACCAAATGAACCCCGAAACCAACCGCGGGTACACAGTAGCCGAGGCTTTCACCAAGATGAATTGCGGTGAATTGTGCTCGCCTTACGCCACCGCTACACATCCGTTTAACACGAGCCGGACTGCGGATAACATCGCATCAGGAGGCAATTGATGAAAATTGAATATAAACTTTTCGTCGGCCTCGCGGCATTCTTTGTTGTTCTCGCGGTGGTGTACGGCTTCTGGGCTGGCGCTGACGAACCTGTGGGGACCGTGGCATTCGGCTTGACCGGTGGTTTAGCGCTGGTTGTGGGTTCGTTCCTGTGGTTCTCGGGGCGTCGGCTCGAGCAAGAGCGCCCAGAAGACAACACGGACGCCGAAATCTCCGACGGCGCTGGTGAGCTCGGATTTTTCTCCCCCGGGTCCTACTGGCCGATCTGCATCGCCGGATCTGCAGCGGTCTTAGCAATTGCGACCGCGTTCTTACTGGTCTGGCTGATGATCCTCACCCTTGTGTTCCTGATCCTGAGCATTTGCGGATTGCTGTTCGAATACCAGCGGTCGTACTCGCACTGACGTTCTAGCACCGCAATTATTTTCACCGCCGAGAGCCGGATCAGCGACACTGATCCGGCTCTCGGCGTGTGTGGCGCAGGCATGATCCCGCGATCGCCTTCGGGGGGATTGTCACATGGTCGCTTTCGCCGGCGATTTTCTGCGGTGTTCCAGACGCAGGAGGGCTTCGTCCGTCATTTGCCGGACGTCCGTTGTCCTGCATGGGCGCAGACGGTCTCTAGTGGGGCATGGGGGCACAGTGCGTCACCGACGTAGCCGCAACTTCGCTAACGCCCCGCCGTCCCAGCAGGCAGTAACGGGGACTCGTGGCTGCTGAGAGAGGTCTTGCGGCTCCACAGGTGTCAACGCCAGCCGAAATCTGACCCTTTGGTGCCGGTTGAATTTTGACCCCGTGTCGTGTGGTTTTACCTGATTTCTGCTGTGGTGTTGCGGTGTTTTCGGGTTCTGCAGGAATCTCGGTCCAGGGCGATGACCAGGACGCGATGACCGGGGCCTTGGGGTCGCGGGCCAGGATCGTCACATCACCGGTCATATCCTGGTGCGCCACGGTGCTGCTCACGATGCCTCCGACACGACGTGATCATCGACGTGACTGCCCGCATCCCGGTCGCTGCGGTGCAGGTTGAACAGGGCGTCACAGTTAGTTCAAGGCCGCACTGTCACGATATTTTCCGCACCTGCGAGCCGCCCACTCATCTAAGCGGTGCGTTGCCCCGAACTTCTCTCGCATCAACGCTGCCTTCGCGACGTGAGTTGCGTCGGTGATCGTCTGCCAACGATCCCAAGATCGTTGATGGGAACCCACCTCCATCCCTACGCAGGTCACCACGACTCGGTCGAGCCCAGCGTGAACGTCAACGAACCTGCCGATCACTGCCGGGTCGACTGAGTAACCTTTCACAGCGACCCGCACGTAAGAGTCCCGGCCAAGGCGGATCCGGCTGGATGTGCCGACCGTCGGCGGCACCGGGCGGCACCGGCGGCAACTGCCCCATCCCGGCAACATCAATCAGGATCCGCGCCGGCGGGTCAGCCAACAACCCTTCACGGACCGGAACGACCCGGCCAGGAAACCACAAATTGCACGCAACGATTTCCCCGGCGTGATAATCCATGCGATCGGCTGAATCAGCAGCGGAATACAGCGGCCGCAGCAACGCCAGCCGAGCCCGCGACGACGACGCCGAATGCCCCCCACTCCACCCGCTCAGCTATCACCGACGCCGAATGCCCCCACCCCACCCGCTCAGCGATCACCGACGCTGGCATCGTCGGAAATTCCTTCAACAGCAACCTGATTCGCGGCTCAAACTCATCCAACCGCGAACCAGCCCGCTTCCGCTCCACTCGCGGCGGAACATCAGCAATCAACGCTGCACGCCGCGCATTACGCGCCAATCCCAACCTGCGGGCAATCGGCTCAAACCCCACACCTCCGAACGGCTCAACCGACGGATCCCAGCCCAATCGTCGAGTGTTCACTTTTCAAGCGTCAAAACTGACCAGTTTTCGAGCGGCACCGACAATCTTCCAATTTGATCACTCCCTCACTCTGACGCGGCAGGGGGTCAAAATTCGACTAGCGCCAAGGGGTTGGTACCCATCCGGCGTTGACAGCTCCTTGGCATCCTTACGGGAGGGTCTCCAGCCGCAGCAATCCCGTCGCTATAACGTGCAATCGTGCATTGCCGGGCTCCGGAGCTGCGCTGGACGCGCGGCTCTGGTCCTTGCCTCAAGAGAAGGTGCCTTGCCGACGCGGCTAGAGCGTTGGTAGCGAGGCCGATCGTCTGCACGCCGCCGCTGGGGGCTGAAGAAAAGGATGGTTCAGATTTCGCTGGCTCCCTTCACGGGTCCGAGGAGGCGGGGGTGTGGCCCACGTAGTCGGAGCTTGGGTCTCTGGCGATCTGCGCAGAACTCGCCATCAGAGGAACGCTCTATCAATGACACGGTTTTGTCGGCGGACTGGCAGTGCCGTCCCGCCCGTGTCTGCGGTCATGCTCGGCAGAACGCAGGTGAATTCCACTAGGTTTCACTACTCGATGCACCCATCAATCGCGCGGTCGAGTAGCGCAACAGCAAAAGGCCCCATCGGAGGTTTCCGATGGGGCCATTTGCTGGGACGACTACATTAGCGCTCGAGCGTCTTGACAGATGTCGACTGATCGCTGCCGCCGATGTCGTCACTAGCGTGCTGCTTGAGCACACCGCTCTCGTCCTTCGGTCGCAGCACGCCACGGACTGAGTGTCCGCCGGAGCCAAGCTGATTCATCCGCTTCGGAACCGATGCACCTTGGTACTCCAAGGGGATCGGGTGGCCGTGACCATCAACCGGTCCAAGGCTCTGGTGAACCTCGATGAACTCACCGTGCGGCAAGCGCTTGATGATCCCGGTCTCGATACCGTGCTCCAAAACGTCGCGGTCCGCATGTTGGAGGCCGAGGCAAATTTGGTAGACCACGATGTACACAATGATCGGAATGACAAACGATCCAATCCGGCCCACCCAAGTCATGACGTTGAGTGAGATATCCAGCTTGAGGGCAAAGATATCGTTTCCACCGTTGATCAAGTTCAAGATGTAGAAGGCAATAAACGCAGAACCCAACGAAGTACGCACAGGAACGTCGCGCGGGCGCTGCAGGATGTTGTGCATCGCGTTGTCTTTTGTGAACTTCTTCTCGATCCACGGATACAAAATCACCAGTGTCACCAACACCGTCGCACCGACGATTGCAGGGAAGAACACCGCCGGGATCATGTAACCACCGAAGAGATTATGAATCTCCCAAGCTGGCCATATTCGGACCAAGCCGTCGAGGAATCCCATGTAGAAGTCGGGTTGCACACCCGCAGAGACTTGCGATGGGTTGTACGGCCCCAGCGCCCAGACCGGGTTGATCTGAAGTAAGCCTGCCATCAGCACGGTCACGCCGAAGACGATTGCGAAGAAGCCACCGGCCTTGGCCGCGAACACGGGCATGACGCGGACGCCGACAACGTTGTTTTCGGTGGCGCGAGGGCCGGCGAACTGGGTGTGCTTCTGGAACCAGACGAGGCCCACGTGCACTGCAATCAGAGCCAGAATGATCCCCGGAATGAGGAGGATATGCAGGCTGTAGAAGCGGCCGATGATGATCTCACCGGGGTAGTCCGAACCGAAGACTGCCCAGTGGGTCCACGTTCCGATGACCGGGATGGAGAACAGGAAAGCACTCACTGCGCGAAGACCGGTACCTGAGAGCAAATCGTCCGGTAGCGAGTAGCCAAGGAATCCTTCAGCCATACCCAAGACCAGCAGAAGCACACCGATAACCCAGTTGGCTTCGCGCGGCTTGCGGAACGCGCCGGTGAAGAAGATACGCATCATGTGCAGCATCATCGAGGCCAGGAACAGCAGAGCTGCCCAGTGATGGATTTGCCTGATGAGTAGGCCACCACGCACCTCGAATGAAATATCGAGCGATGAGGCGTAAGCGAGGGACATCGGGATGCCGCGGAGCTTGTCGTAGACACCCTGGTACACCGTCTCGCCCATCGAGGCATCGAAGAACAGCGTGAGGTAGACACCCGACAGCAGCAGGATGATAAAGCTGTACATCGCGACTTCACCGAGCATGAAGGACCAGTGAGTCGGGAAAACTTTGTTGAGCGCCGTCCGCACGGGGCGGGCTCCGTGGTAGCGAATATCAGCACCATCTGCTGCTTTCGCCACCAAGCTTGGTGCGACCGGTTTGGTCGCGGTGGTCAGCCTACTCATTCGTGTTTCCCACTGTTCTCCCAGAAACCGGGTCCAACCGGTTCGATAAAGTCGCTCATCGCGACAAAGTGACCGTCCTTGTCAACTCCCAGGGGGAGTTGGGGCAGCGCTCGTGCAGCGGGTCCGAATACCGGCTTGGCACCGTCGTTGATGTCAAACTGCGACTGGTGGCAGGGGCAAAGCACCCGTCCCGTCTGCTGTTCGTACAACGATACGGGGCAACCCACATGGGTGCAGATCTTCGAGTACGCGTAGAAGTCGCCGTACCTGAAGGTCTCGTATTTTGGTGCGCGGAATTTGATGGGATCATTCGCGCGCAAGCGGAATAGCATTACTGCGGCATCCGACGCCTTGGCGCCACCCGGAACCGCGGGGAAAACGGTTGTCATGGAGCCGGCTGCGAGATCTTCCGGGCGCACGAGTGTGCCGTCTTGGTAGGCCATGCGAACAAGCGAGCCATCAGCAAGTGGTGCCCACGGCGTTACCCAAAGATCAGACTTATCACCCTTGTCCCAGGGGTTTTTGATGAACCCACCGAGTACCGGAACGACTGCTGCGACCCCGAGGCCAGCTCCTGCTAAAGCCAGCGAACCCTTCAGCACGCCGCGCCGCTTAAGCCCCATTTTGATGCCAGTGTCTGCCAGTTCGGCAACCATCGTGCGCCTGTCGACTTCGTCGGACATGCCCACGTGACGCTGTTGAATGGCAACTTCGTGCGGTGCGATTTTCTTTGCCATCGCGATAACGCCGATTCCCAGAGCAAAAATCGTCAGCCCGAGGAGTAATCCGATCAGGGGGTTGTACAACGCGTAAACCCACTGCTTATCGGAGTAGGCCGTCTCGTACTGCCACGGCCACGCGATGAAGACGACGACAAAGGCGACAGCGGAGACTGCTGCTAGCAAAAACCACCGGGCAACACTTCGCTCGGCGCGCTTGTCAGCCGGGCTTCCTGGCTCGTACCTCTCGCCGTACTCAACTAATTCAACGCCGTCCAGACGAGCGCCCAAGCGGGCCAAGTCTTCGCGGGACATCGCGTTCATCTCCTCGGCCGAGGGGATGACCACGTCCTGTCCGCCGCTCATGCTCGCGCTCCCATCCACAGTGTGACGCTCACGATCAAACCCATCCCTATCAGGAATGCGAAGAACCCCTCGGAGACCGGCCCGAAGCCACCGAGTCCGTACCCGCCAGCGTCCATGGTGGTTTTGGCGTTTTGGACGTAGGTGATGATGGCCACCTTCTCGTCCGGAGTCAGCTGCGCGTCAGAGAATTTTGGCATGTTCTGGGGGCCGGAGATCATGGCGGCCCAGATTTCTTTATCGGTGGCCTTACCCAGGTCGGGGGCGTACTTGCCTTGCGAGAGAGCGCCGCCCTTTCCAGTGAAGTTGTGGCAGGAGGCGCAGTTGAGACGGTAGAGCTCTGCACCCTTGGCTACGTCCGCCGTATTTTGCAGGCTCATGTTGGGTATCACCGGTCCGCCACCCGTGGCCTGAATGTAGGCGCCTAGCGCTTCTGTTTCGGCTTCGGTGTAGCTCGGCTGCTTGCGTGGGACCTGGGCACCATTGTCAGCGACGGGCATCCGGCCGGTTGCGACTTGGAAGTAGGTGGCTGCTTGACCAACGCCGATCAAGGAGGGGCCGCGGTCGACAACACCCTGAAGGTTCGCACCGTGGCACGTGATGCAGGAGGTGTCGTAGAGCTTTTGGCCCTGCGCGATGAGCACTGGGTCGATTGCGTTGGCTTCTGCCGCAGTCGGGTTGGGCGTGAACGCAGAGTAGACGAATCCGACTGTGGTCAGGGCAAAGAGAAGCGCCAAGCCGCCGGATACACGACGGAACAATCGCGATTTTCCGCGCTTCACTGTGCGGCGTCGGCCTGTGGTGGGAACCTGCGGGGTTGTCATGCTGAACACCTCGTACTCATGGAGCGGCGGGGAAGTGCGGGCAAACCTTGAAATCTCGCTGCGTAGTGCATTTTCGCCTATCTGCGGTGCAATGGGTACTACTGGCTAGAACGGTGTATCGGACGCATTTTTAACGGACGAAGTAGATCGTTGCGAATAGTGCGATCCAGACCACATCGACAAAGTGCCAGTAGTACGAAACAACGATGGCTGACGTCGCCTGAGCTGGGGTGAACTTGCCCAGTTTGGTACGAGCGATAAGAAGTACGAAGGCGATCAGGCCGCCGATGACGTGAAGTCCGTGGAAGCCTGTAGTCAGGTAAAACACTGTGCCGTAGGAATCGGAGGACAAAGTCATGCCCTCTGACACCAGATGGAAATATTCATACGCCTGACCGCCCACAAAGATGGCGCCCATTAACAGCGTAATGACGTACCAGAACCGGAGTTTGACTACGTCGCCGGCCTCTGCGGCGAAAACGCCGAGTTGGCACGTCACCGAGCTCAGAATGAGGATCACCGTGAATACCAGAGAGAGTTTCACGTTGAGCTCATGCATCGGCCACTCGCCTGGGGCAGTCGCGCGCGCGGTGAAATAAATACCGAACAGTCCGGCAAAGAACATCAGTTCGCTGGCGAGCCAGACCACTGTGCCCACGCTGACCATGTTCGGCCGGTTCAGCGTGTGGATGCGGGAGCTGATGTTGGGGGGCCCTGACGGGGTAGTCACAGTTGTCACCACTCGATTATGGACTCTCCTGGCGACTCTTGCGTCCCGGGGTACCCGTTCGGCGGGTCGCAACCGGTACAGATAACATCATGACTTGCTGCGATAAGCGGCATGAGCTGCCCGGATCCACTTGTCATGGCTAAAAGTGAGGCAATTTCCATGAGCATTCCCACAATTCTTGTCTACAGCCATCTGCGCGAGGTGCGCGAGGAAATCATGTTCGCGATCGGTCGGCGCCCCGCTGCTGACCTCGGCAAGGTGGACTTCTTGGAATGCTCATCGGTAGCCGAGGTACTGATGGCAGTGGATGGAAACAAGGCCGACATCGCGATTCTTGACGCCGAAGCGCAGCCAATGGGCGGGATGGGAATCAGCCGCCAGATCCACAACGAGGCTGCACACCCGCCCGTAGTGATTTTGGCCATTGCTAGGGCAGCGGACCGGTGGCTCGCCACATGGTCCAAGGCGGAGGAGGTTTTGGTGCACCCTCTGGATGCTGTGACGGCGGCCGAAACGGTTGCCAGAGTTTTGCGCCGACTCCCCGGCGTGGTAGCCCTCGGGGCAGGCCCTACGCGTTCTGCGCTCCCGGTTGCGGGAGCCGCCGCATCCGGAAAAACTGTATGACAGTGCCGACCTGGCCACATTTGTTACAGCAGTTGCTCGGCGGTGTCGATCTGTCATCGGCAGACACTGCTTGGGTAATGGACCGTGTGATGACGGGTGAGGCAACGCCCGCGCAAGTCGCGGGATTCGCGGTGGCTCTTCGCGCGAAGGGAGAATCCGCGGAGGAAGTTGCTGGTCTTGCCGACGGCATGCTCGCCCACGCCCTGCGTTTCGAGGTACCGCAGCGCACGGTAGACATCGTGGGAACCGGCGGCGACCAATCCAATTCGGTCAATATTTCAACGATGGCCGCTGTCGTGGTTGCCGCGGCCGGAGCCACGGTCGTCAAACATGGCAACCGATCGGCGTCCAGCACCACCGGATCTGCCGACGTGCTGGAGAACCTCGGCATCGCGTTGACCCTCTCGCCGCGAGGTGTGGCCGAATGCGTGCAGGAGGTCGGCATCGGATTTTGTTTTGCTGCTGCGTTCCATCCGTCGATGCGATACGCCGCAGCTCCCCGGCGGGAACTGGGCATCCCCACGTTTTTCAACATCCTGGGTCCTCTGACGAATCCGGCGCAGCCGCAGGCCTCGGCTATCGGGTGTGGCAACAGCCGTCTCGCGCCCGTGATGGCCGGCGTCTTTGCTAAACGAGGGTCGGACGCACTCGTGTTTCGTGGCAACGATGGTCTCGACGAGCTCACAACCACCACTACATCCGTGATCTGGTCAGTACTTGACGGCGCCGTCACTGAGTCTGTCTTTGATCCGCTAGCGCTGGAAATACCCCGAGCTCGACCAGGTGACCTCGTTGGATCCGATGTTGAGTTCAACGCCTCTGTTGCTCGAACCATCTTTGCTGGCAAATCCGGACCCGTGCGTGACGCTGTCGTATTGAACGCAGCAGCGGCACTGGCCGTGCACGCGGGCCTTTCCGGCAACTTGGAAGCAGATTTGCGGGCTGGTGCCGCAAGAGCTTGCGTCGCCCTCGACACAGGTGCCGCGCAGAAATTATTAGCAGACTGGGCCGCGGCGTCGCAACGCATCTTTGCCGTTGAAAGGCCCCGCTAGCGTCAATGCTGGCGGCCAAGAGCTAGGCGCCTTCGAGGCCGATGGAGAATGCGTCCTCTCCGTCGCGCTTGGCGAAGGATCGGAATGCGATATGTGTAACGGTTCGTTTGACGCCGGGGACCCGGCTAATGTGGCCGGGTACCAACTCTGCCAGTTCGGCATGATCGCGCAACTGACTGACCACAATGAGGTCGACATCCCCCGCGCATGAGTAGACCTGGTCAACGCCGGGCAGGTCTGCAATCCGTTGTGCTGCGTCGTTAATCGACTCCGCATCAACTTCGACCATCACAATTGCGGTGATCATGGCAATCTCCCTCTCAGCTCAGGTGTGCTCAGGTGTGCTGAGCACCATCGCTCTCGACGCGAATCCTACCCAGCATCGCTCTGGCCCACGTCGCGCAGGTCCTGCAGGTCTTGTAGACGCTGCCACCGTCCGGCTCCGAACAACGGCGACGACCACTCGTTGCTGATCTGTACCAATCGAGTACCTGTCTCTATCCATCGCAATATCGTCGAGGTTTCTTCGGCGCTCGCTGCTGGCAATGGGCCAGCTACCGGGATGACAGTTTCTGCAGCGGCGATCAGCATCTCGATCAGGGGCAAGGGGTCCACCCCTTGACGCGCCCTCGCCGCGGCCGCAAGTCTGCCGTGCCGGATCACCACCAGTTCCCAGCCGCCGTGGCCATCCGCGCGAGCCACCACCATCTCGGCCACTTCGGCGAAGGCGCCGATGCGCTGTCTACGGTGTAACGCCCCCACCAACGCCTTCAATCGATCACGATGCATCGCCGCCTCCGCGAAGCGTTCTTGACTGCTCAGGTTTTCCATTTTTGCGTAGAGCTTTTGCAAAACTAGTGGGTCACTGCCGTCTACGGTCGTGCGGAATAAGGCGCCGTGCCTCTCATAGGTTTCGACACTCTCCAGTCCAGCGCAGGGTGCTCCGCAGTGGCCGAGTTCGGCCAGCGCGCAGGGGGATCCGTCGGGATTGTTGCGTCGAATTCGAATCGTGCACCTGCGCAGTTTCAACACCGACGAGAGGCCGTCAAGGGCCTCCTGAGCTTGGCGGCGAGACCGGAAGGGGCCGAGGTAGCTCACTCCGGGTTTGCGAGCGGTGTTCACGATGCTCAGCCGCGGGTAGGCCTCTTGGGTCAGGGTTATCCAGACCACTTTGTTCGGTGTTTTTGATGCTCGATTGTAGGGAGGTCTGTGGGCTGCGATAAGACGCAGCTCGCGGATGTTGGCCTCGAGGGGGTGGGCACACACGACGTGGTCCACCCGAACCGCTAAGCCAACCATTTGCTTGATCCGCGCTCTCGATTCGGCCGCCGAGAAGTAGCTGCGGACGCGCCTTCGAAGGTCTGTTGCAGTCCCGACGTACAGCACCTGATCCTCTGGGCCGCGAAACAGGTAGACACCGGGTGCCTGCGGCAACCTGTCAGCAAGGTGGCGTTTGCGGCGGCGTGCTGGGCTCAAGTCCTTCACCACCTCGGTGAGTTCGGACAGGCTCTGGACGCCCAGCGGCCCCACCCGCTCTAGAAGAGCGTGTAGCACATCAACCGTCGCACGGGCATCTGTCAGCGCGCGGTGGTCGGGAGCAACCCGCGCACCGAGTAACGGGGCGAGTAGCCCGAGGCGGACACTGGGAGCCTCCTCGCGGGTGAGGACGCGACGTGCGAGCCGGACCGTGTCGACGATCGGTGGCGCTGGCCAGCGCATCTCATGTTTGATGCACGCAGCCTTGAGGAAGCCGACGTCAAAAGGGGCGTTGTGCGCCACCAGCACACACCCGCGGATGAACTCTAAAAAACCAGGCAGCACCTCATTAATCCGCGGTGCGTCAAACACCATCGAATCGGAAATGCCGGTCAACATGGTGATTTGAGGTGGGATGGATCTGCCAGGGTCCACCAGTGTGGCGAACTCACCGAGTAATTCGCCGCCGCGCACCTTGACGGCGCCGATTTCGGTGATCTCCTCGGTCTTCGAGGAACCGCCCGTGGTTTCGAGATCGACGACCACGAAAGTAACCTCACGGAGCGGGTCCTCTAACTCGTCAAAGGCGCGCTGCCCGCTGCTGCGTCCCGCGGAGACCGGCGGTGTCAAGAGAGTGCTCACGGTGCTCAAACTAGGTGGGAGCACCGACAGTGAGAAAAAGGATGCTGTAATGCCTCCTATGACGGATCTGCCCGTACTGAGTCTCAACTCACCTGTGCGCGACCTCCCGGAGGCAGTGACGCGGCGCGTCATAACGTGGGCTGCTGACTATGTAGGATCTGTTCCCGCAGCGCAGCTACCTGCTGCTTTGCAACGCGTATCGCGCTTTGCACCCAAAAAAAGAGCCCATGCTGGATCCGGCCTGATAGTCAGCGCGTTGGATCAGGATGCCGCCTTCCGCAGCGCCGTCGCGCAGTGGGTGCACTCCCACAGGGACAGCACTGGCGGGGACAGCACTGGCAGGGACAGCAAGCCGGACCCGGTCTACGAAGCAGCGGCCGCCTATTTGCTGAAATTGCCGGTCTGGGTTGATTGGGCATGGCAGGTGGTGGCTTTCGAGAACACCGCGCTCCGGGCAGAGATAGAGCAGTTGCGGGCCGAATCTGCCAAATTGAAAACCGATTCCGTCCATCGAGAGAAGCCGCTGAGCCAGGCATCGCCGAGCGAGGACCAGCTGGCAGAGCACCAAAAACTCCGCACACGATTGCGCGAGCAAGGCGTGGCGCTGAAATCGCTCCGGGATCAGGTGCACCACCTGCAGGAACAGAAAGCAAACTCAACTAACGGCCTACAGTCCGAGCTGACCTCGTCGCAACAACAGGTGTTCGCCCTGCAGGAAAAATTAAAAGCGGTCCAGTTACGGGCTGAGCGGTTGCAGGCACACTCCGATCAGCAGGCGGCGGTCCAGACCGCCGGACTCGGCGCAGCGCATCGACGTATCGAGCTTCTCTTGGACTCGATAGCCGAAGCTGCCACAGGCCTTCGTCGAGAGCTCAACATCAGTGCGGGCGGGCTAGATCCCGCGGACCACGTTGCTTCCGCTCTGCCAGTGACGCTTCGCCCCAGTGCTCGCACAGTGGACGCCTCGGTGCTCGCTAGTTGGCTCACGCTGCCGCAAGCGCATTTGATCGTTGACGGGTACAACGTGAGTAAAACCGGCTACCCAACGATGACCCTGGAAGGGCAGCGGGATCGAGTGGTGCGCGAACTTGCGGCCCTGGCCGCGCGGACCCGAGCCGAAATGACAGTGGTCTTCGACGGTGCGGCCGTCGTAGCTCCCCAGACACGGGGGAGGGGGGTGCGCGTGCTTTTTTCACCAGCCGGAGTCACAGCCGACGAGATAATCAGCAGACTGGTGGCCGCCGAGCCGCAAGGGCGTGTCGTAGTGGTGGCAACGGCGGACAAAGAAATACTCGGGGCTGTCAGCGCCAAGGGGGCCAGGACTTCGCCCCCACTGGCGCTGCTAGCGCTGATGGGGTCGCAGCCTCGATAATCTTTTCGTGGCCCTGCGAGTGGTGCGGGTCTTGAGCTGCAGCATCGAGTGCACCGTGATGTGACATCTATCACTATCAAGCTGTTTTGCCAGTTGGTGGTACCCGATCTGCGCCTGCGATATGAATCTGAGACCAAATCGTGTCCGGGGCTGGTGTCTTAGCGACTCGTGTCGTAACCTAATCGAGACTTGCGGTTTCCGCCTCCCGACCTAGGAGGCAGCGCAGGTCGCCGCCGAATTAACGTGTCGGGACGTTGAGCCGGGGAACCAATTGTTATCTGGGGTGAATCCCTATCTGAGGTTGCTGCGTCTTTGAGGCGTCGGTATCCCGAGGTGGGGTAGGGCTACTTCCTGGCCCGAATCCGTCAGCTAACTCGGTAGGCGGTCCGAGGATGAGAGGCACGCCAGTCTTGGCACAGCACGTTTACGCCCGGCTTCGCCGCGGCATCATTGTTGCTTCAACAATTGCGTTAGTGGTGGGCTTATCGCCGGCCATCGTGGCGTCGGCGGAGCCGGTCACACCCAGCACCCCCACTACTTCGGCAGATGCCAAGGAGTTGTGGATTGCCGCTGCCAATAAGGCCGCGGCGCTAAACGAGCAAGTCTTGCAAGCAGACGAAGATGTCTCTACGGCTGCTGCAAATATTGTGACCGCGGATACTGCCGTTGCCGCTGCGGGAGATGCGGTCACTGCCGCTGAAGCCGTGAGCGCCCAAGCCACCGTCAAGGTCGGCAGCTACACCGATCGGTTGAACACCTTCGCCAATGCGAGCTTCCGAGGCGCGCGCCTAAGCCAATTCTCATCCCTGCTCACAGCGGACTCGGCGGAATCTTTTCTGGATGAAGTTTCCTCGCTCGACCGGGTAGCTGGCAGTACATCCAAAATGCTCGCCGAAGCTGCAGCGGCCAAGAACGCGGCCGCGTCAGCGGCAACCGCAGTCGCGGCAAAGAAGGTAGAAGCCGAGGCTGCAAAGACCGCCGCGACCGCAGCAAGCGAAGCTGCAGTGAAGGCCCAAACCGATTTGGCGGCAAGCAAAGCAAGCCTCGATGCAGAGGCGGCCACGTACGAAACTCTGTACAACCAACTCACCGAAGCTGAGCGGCAAGCCGCGATCAAGGCAGAAGAAGAGCGGCTTGAGCGGGAGGCAGCAGCAGCTGCTGCCGCAGCAGCTCAGGCAGCGGCGGCGCAGGCAGCAGCAGCCTCTCGCGCAGCTCAGCAGGCGGCGGCTCAGGCTCCGGCGGCTCAGGCTCAGGCTCAGGTTGCGGTAGCGGGCGAGGCAGCCCAAGCGCTCGCGCCAGCTGAAGCCCCCGCCGTGAGCCAGTCCGCTCCGAATTCCGCTGCAGCTGCGGCGGTAGCAGCGGCGCTATCAAAGGTGGGCTCCCGATACATATTTGGGGCTGCCGGGCCCAGTAGCTTCGACTGCTCGGGACTCACGTCCTGGGCCTGGGCGCAGGCGGGGGTATCTATTCCCCGTACGAGCCGAGATCAGTCGGGCCTTCGATCGATTCCGATGGATCAACTGCAGCCAGGCGATCTGATCACGTATTACTCGCCTGTCTCCCACGTGGCGATGTACATCGGTGACGGGCAGATCGTCCAAGCCTCCACCGAGACCAAGCCGGTCTATGTGACTTCGATTGCCCGAGGTGGCCCCAATGCTTCAGGCCACCGCCCCGGGTGATCCAGATTTCTGGCTAGCTACACGCGAGTACAGCCGCGTTCGGTCGCCGTGCTTGCTGAATGTTGCTCTGCATCGATTCCACTTCTCAGGCCCTTCGTGCAGTTCTGGCGAAGGGCCTGAGTCGATTTAGCGATGTTTTCAGGGGTTGGACTGCGTCGATACGATGAGCAGGTGCGACGAACCCTGCTGATCACCAATGATTTTCCACCGCGGGCGGGGGGCATCCAGTCGTACGTGCATTCGTTGGCGGAACATCTGCCACCATCAGAACTGGTGGTGTACGCCCCTGCGTGGGAGGGGGCTGAGGCTTTTGATGCAGATCAAGACTTCGAGGTGGTGCGTCATTCCACCAGCCTCATGGTGCCGTCGCCCACCGTCGCGCGCCGCGCCCGCGAACTAATTCATACGCGCCGAATAAGCGCGCTGTGGTACGGAGCTGCTGCACCCCTGGCATTGCTCACGCCCTCCCTGCGTACTCACGGGATCGTCCGGGCGGTTGCCAGTACCCACGGCCACGAGGTGGGCTGGTCCATGCTTCCGGGCTCGCGTCAGGCGTTACGCAGAATTGGCGCCACGAATGATGTCATCACCTACATCAGCCGGTATTCCAGGCGTCGAATCTCTGCAGCTTTGGGAGCCGGCGCCGCACTTGAGTACCTCCCGGCTGGCGTCGATACCTCACTGTTCGCCCCGGACCCGTTGGCGCGAGCGGAGATCCGTCGGCGGTATGGGTTCGGCGATAAGCCGGTCGTCGCCTGTATTTCGCGATTGGTCTCTCGCAAAGGGCAGGACTCACTGATCCGCGCAATGCCAATGATTCTGGATCTAGTGCCAGATGCGCAGCTGCTGATCGTCGGCGATGGGCCCTACCGAAGCTATCTTGAGGCCTTGGTCGAGGCTAGCCCCGCTGCCGCAAATATCACCCTGACTGGATCCGTCCCCTGGCGCGACATTCCCCGCCACCACGCCGCCGCTGACGTTTTTGCGATGCCCTGCCGCACGCGCGGGGGTGGATTGGACGTCGAAGGGTTGGGCATTGTGTTCCTCGAGGCCTCCGCGTCTGGGGTACCGGTGATCGCAGGCGATTCCGGCGGCGCACCCGAGGCGGTGCTACCCGGTGTTACAGGCGAGGTCGTCTCCGGCACTGATGTGGCGGCACTGGCGCATGAGTTGGTGAAACTGTTGCGAGACAAGCCTTCTGCGGATGCAATGGGAATCGCAGGACGAGGTTGGGTGGGCCAGAGGTGGAACTGGGAGCGGTCGGCACATCGACTCGCGGATCTCCTGTCGCGATAAGTGTCATTTTGTCGCTGTTGCACCGTCTCGTGTCCATCCCGTAACCTCATTGAGATATTCGGTTTCAAGTCCCGTCACCAGGGACGCCGAGTATCTCTGCCGAATTGACGTGTCGGGACGTCAAGCCGGGGAACCATGTTTTCTGGGGTGAATTCCCTTGGTCCAGTCGCGTCCGCACGGGCGCTCGCTGCGCCAAGGGGTAGGGCTACTTCCGGCCCGAATCCGTCAGCTAACTCGGTAGGCAGTAGAAGAGGGAAGAAAGGTAACGCCAGCGTTGGCGCCGTACAGCATTTTGAGAAACTCTCACCTCCCCTCTTCACGCTCTCCCAGAGCACGAAAGTCGTTGCGTGTCGTGGCGCTGGTGCTAACACTGACGACGCTCACGTTTGGCGCCACCATGCCTGCCTCCGCTGAACCAGCGGCCCCGGTCCCGACGTCGCCAACTGCCGTCTCTCCCACGGGATCGACCTTGGCGCCAGCAGCCCCGGCTACCGCGGAAGAGGCGAAGACCGCCTGGATTGCCGCAGCTCAGGCGGCGGAGCAGTTGAATCAGGCTGTCCTGACTGCACAAGAGACGGTGAAGTCCTCCGAAGCCGCCGTAGGTCTGGCCCACAATCGGATTGCTCCTGCGCAGGCCGCCGTAGCCCAAGCCGACGCCACGGTAAGAACTGCAGCAGCGGAAGTTTCGGTGTATCAGGCCAAGCTTGACGCGTTCGCGAGCGCTAGCCTGCGTGGGGCCAGGATGAGCCAGATCTCCTCCCTGCTGACGGCAAACTCGCCGGAAGAATATTTGGACGAAGTGACCGCCTTGAATCGCGTTGCTAGCGATGCAAAGACGACGATGGCCAAAGCGGCAGTCGCCAAGATCGAGGCGCAAGCGGCGAAAACTGCAGCGGACTCTGCGCGCGATGCTGCAACGGTGGCCGTCGCAGACGCCCAAGCTGCCAAAGATGCGGCAGTGACAGCAGCGGCCGACCTGGCGGCTCAGCAGGTCGCGATGTCGGAGCAAGTAAAAACATTCGAGAAGCTCTATAGCTCTCTGACATTGCAAGAACGCGTTGCCGCCGTTTCGGCCGCTGAAAACGCGATCAACCTCTCCACCGACTCTGCCCAACGACAGCGGTCGCAAGCGGCAGCGCGAGCGGCGGCCGGGATCAGTGATGACACCGACCAAACGACGACCCTGAATACGCTGGCAACGGAATTAGCGCCCGATACGGCTGCGGCGGTAGCAGTAGCGGCAGCCCTCACGAGGCAAGGCATGCCCTATGTCTGGGCCGCTGTGGGCCCCGACAGTTTCGATTGTTCTGGGCTGATGCTCTGGGCGTGGCAACAAGCTGGGATTACCATCCCGCGCACCAGCGCAGAGCAATATCGGCTGCCCGAGGTGCCGCTGTCCGAACTGAAGCCAGGTGACCTCATCACGTACTACTCGCCGGTGACCCACGTGGGCATGTACGTGGGTATGGGTTTGGTGTTGCACGCGTCGATGCCTGGTGTCCCGATCAAGGTGGTCGACTTGTACCGGGCGGGCCCCAACCCGACCGGGCACCGCGTTCCGCGGTAGCAACCGGGCGTTCAGCGGTAGCAACCAGGCGTTCAGCTCCGGCCGCGGAGCAGATGTAGCTTCCTCGAACATCTCCAGCGGTGGCGGAGGGCACTTTTTGCGGTAACTTTCCCGACGCGGGCGAAGGATACGCTGGAAGATGTGCGTATTCACGTGGTGGCCGATGTCCATGGCAACTATGAAGCTCTTGCGCGGGCGGCTGAGGGCGCAGACCAACTCATCGTTTTGGGCGACCTCATCGATTACGTCGACTATCACGACCCGGGTGCTGGCATTCTCGGTGCTGTATTCGGCGCAGATCGGGTGAAGCCCTTCGTGGAAATGCGTACCGTCGGTAACTTTCGTGGACTACACGCCTATCACCAGTCGCTCTGGGCGACGGTTGACGATCCCGCTGCCGTCATCGAAGGCATCGTGGCAGATCGCTACCAGCAAGTGGTTGCGCTGATTCCGGAAAACACTCTGCTCACGCTGGGAAATGTTGACGTTGAACATATCTGGGCGGCGGTAGCGCCACCTGCATTACGGTATCTGGACGCCGAGGTTCGCACGCTCGGTGGCGTGCGCTTCGGCTTTGTTGCGGGAGGATCTGGCCGACCGGGATCTGTGGTCGGACCGGCCCGCGGACCCTGGAAACCTTTCGTCCGAGACGCGCGGGATTACCAGGCTGCCGTTGACTCGCTGTTCCAGGCAGACAAGGTCGACGTTCTGTGTACGCATATTCCTTTGCGGCTCGCCGGAATGCGGTATGACCGTATTCCGGGACGGCTGGAGATGTATGGCCCGGGCCTTCTCGAAGCGATCGATGTACACCAACCGCGACTGGCACTGTCTGGTCACGTTCATCAGCCCCTGACTCAGCGGGTCCGGAGGGGACACACCGAATGCGTCAACGTGGGCCACTTTCAGCGCGCGGCCAAGCCGTATGTGTTGCAGCTATGACACGGTAACCTTCGGTACATGGCTGACTCCTCGTCGCAAACTCTGACCATCAAGGCACCTGCGAAGGTGATCATGGACGTGATTGCTGACTTCGCCGCCTACCCGGCATGGACCGGCGCGGTGAAGCAGGTGGAGATCACGAAGACTGGGAGGGCTGGCCGCGCTGACCAAGTGAAGTTCGTGATGGACGCGGGCATGATCAAAGACACCTACGAGCTGCGCTACGACTGGGCGGCAGACGGAACATCGGTTACCTGGGATCTGGTCTCAGGATCGCTGCAAAAGGCCCAGCACGGCTCCTATGTGTTAGTGGAGACGGGGGGCGAAACCTCTGTGACGTATACGCTTTCGGTCGAATTGACCATTCCGATGATCGGGTTGCTTCGCCGCAAAGCGGAGAAGGTCATTTTGGACACCGCGTTGAAGGAGCTGCGTAAACGGGTCGAAAACGCGTGAGCTATCCGCAGGTCCGCACGGCACTTTTTACCGGCAAAGGTGGCGTCGGTAAGACGACGCTGGCAGCCGCTGCAGCAGTGAGGTACTCCTGCGACGGTTTTCGCACGCTGATTATTTCAACCGATCTCGCGCATTCCCTCGGCGATGTTTTGGGGATGAGACTGGGCGCCGAACCACAACAGATACCTGAAATTGCTAGCGGGTCGCTGTACGCTACCGAGGTCGATACTCAGCGCCGCTTCGAGGATGCCTGGGCAGGAATTCGGGACTATCTGGTCTCGGTGCTGGCAGCGGGTGGTCTGTCTGAAGTCGCCGCCGAAGAATTGGTTGCCTTGCCCGGTGCTGCGGAAATTATCGCGTTGCTAGAAGTCGAAAAGCATGCACGTAGCGGTGACTTCGACGTCATCGTGGTGGATTGTGCGCCCACGGGAGAGACACTCGCCCTTCTCGCCCTTCCAGAAACGTTGGCGTTCTACTCCGAGCGGTTGTTCAGTGCGCCACAGCGGTTGCTCCGCTCGTTGGCGGCAGGATTCGCAGGGCGCGGCAACGCGAGGAACCTCACTTCCGGGGAGCAGGTTCGGGACGCACTGGGAGAGGTGTTGCGCCGACTCGCTGAAGCTCGCCTCGTGCTGACCCAGCCGCGAAGCGGAGTTGTCCTGGTGTCCACCGCCGAACGCGTAGTGATCGCGGAGTCGCGGCGCGCCTTGACAGCGCTTTCGTTGCAAGGGTTTCGGGTGTCTTCGGTGGTGCTCAACCGGTTGGTGCCGGCGGCGGCTGATGGAGAATGGGCTGCACGAATGTTGCAAATCCAGGAGAGCCGGGTCGAAGAGGCTGGGCAGTCATTTTCGCATTTAGCGATGTTCCGCGCCGATCTCAGGGCGCACGAACCCGTTGGCGTCCCAGCTTTGGTGGAGTTGGCCGCTTCGACGTTTGCAGGGGTGGATCCACTGGGGGAATCCACCGAAGTGGCACCAACTCACGAGTTCGAGGTTGCAGGTGTTGGCGGCGTTTACACCTTGACGGTGAATGTGCCGCTAGCCGATCGGGGAGCCATTGGGTTGCTGCGGTCCGGCGACGACATTGTGGTGTCCGTCGGCAGCCACAAGCGACGGATTGCACTGCCGTCGCTGCTTCAACGTTGCAAGACCACCAGGGCTACGGTGAATCAGGGGCAATTGACCATCGAATTCGTGCCCGACCCAGATCGCTGGCCAGCCGCGCTGAAAGCAAGTCTGTGAACTCGAACGGGAGGAATGAGCGGCCACAAAACTCGCTCCTGGTAGAGGCCGGCCTTGTGCTTCAGATCATCGCCGAAAAGCTTGAACCCGTGCTGCTAGCGGCGCAGGAGCGGGTCCAGCAGGCAGCTGCGCCATCCGGCCACGCTGCCGAACAGACACATCAGGCAGGCTGCACGTCGTGCCCGGTCTGCGCACTGCTGACCTACGCCAAATCCGACAATGGCGAATTACATCAACACCTGACGCAGGGAGCGTTGCTGATCGTGAACTCGTTGCTTTCGATCCTCACGCCGGCGGGGGGAGCGGAGGAAGCTGGCAGCGACCGTGCCCAGCCCGAATCCACCCCATCGGCCTCGCCGGCCACAGCGGTGCAGCGCGTTGACATCCAGTGATCCGGCCCGTCGGGCCACCAGCACCATAGGCATCGATATCGGCGGCACCACGATGAAAGCCGGGGTCGTCAGTGCGGGAGGTGTGGTGCTGGCAGCGCGTAGCGTTCCCACGCCGCACACCCCCGAGGCCTCCGATGACGCACTCGTGGCTTTGGTGACTTCGCTGCGCGCTGAACACGAGGTGTGCGGAGTGGGGTTGGCTGTTGCTGGGCTCATCTGCGCCGATCGGACCACAGTGATGTTTGCACCGCACCTGGCGTGGCGAGACAGCGCAGTGCCGGACCGCTTGCGCTCAAAGATCGGCCTACCGGTCGTCATGGATCACGATGTCAACGCCGCTGCGTGGGCGGAGTACAGCGCGGGCGCTGCTCGCGGCGCGAAAGTCGCGCTACTGATCGCGCTGGGCACGGGGATTGGTGCGGGGCTAGTAATCGACGGATCCCTTTTTAGAGGCAGCTACGGGGCAGCGCCCGAGCTTGGGCATGTGCGGGTCGTCCCTGACGGAAGGGAATGTCCCTGCGGCAAACGCGGATGTTGGGAGCGTTATTGCTCGGGAACAGCTTTGGCCGCTACCGCTATCGAGCTGGCGACGGCAATCACACCCGGGCGCACCTGGGGGAGTCGAACGCGTCAACTGGCCCCCGACTCGGCACCCGTGACGGGGGCCTCGGTCGGACACGCCGCGCGCGCGGGCGATGAGGTGGCGCTCGCAGCCGTTGCTGACCTCGCACTGTGGCTGGGCCGTGGCCTCAGCCTGGCCATCGATGTCTTCGACCCCGACACGATCGTTATCGGTGGTGGCGTGAGCAAAATCGCCGATTTGTTCTTGCCGGCCGCGATTGCGCTGGCCTTCGGGCCGGACGGGATGACGGGTGCGGGACATCGGCCTGTGCCGTCCGTGGTTGCCGCTCATTTTGCTGACAGTGCTGGAGTTGTCGGCGCGGCGTTACTCGCCCGCTGCGAACAGGAATAGCGGGAGGCTGTACCGGTAGCTGGCTAGAGAACTGCGCCGTTGTCTGAGTCGTCGGGTGGTCCGGTGCGCATATTGGCTACCAACCAGCCGAGTCCACCCATGATCATCAGTAAACCCACGACCATGGTGAGGTCCTGCGCGATGACCAACAACGTGGGAAAGGCCAGCAGCGCGATGCCTGCCACGATCAGGAGCAGCGATGAGATGGTGGCGCGTCGCAGTGTGGGTAGTGGTGGCGGCTTGGGTGGCACAAAATGGTCGTCGTCGGAGTTGTATTCAGCTTCGAGCTCGGCCTTCTCCGCGGTGTATTGGGCGAGTTCGGCGGCTCGTTCTGCTCGGCGACGATCGCGTTGTTCCGCGCGCTTGCGTACCGCTTCGGCTTCTGCCCGCGCCGACTCGTTCGCCACGCGCTCAGCTTCGAGTGCCTCTGTGAGGTTGAGGTCGCCCGATTCCCAGTTCATCTCGTTGGCAAATGATGACGTGATGGCGGCAAACATTGCGTCGATGTCAGCCCGGTCGTCGCCAGATCCTTCGCCGGGTGCGGGGGGCACAGCAGCAGTCACCGCGGGCCTCCCGTGATTGTTCCGATAAATAGTGTGGCCTGCTCAAAAATCAGCTCGGCGTCGTTGTCCAGAGTAGCGACGTGGAGGGAATTTTCCAGCACGACCTGGGTGAGGTCGACGCAGCTAAGTCCGTTCAGGACGGTATCGGAGTCCAGTGGCTCCACCACGTGCTCCACCGTGGGGAGCGATTGGAGGACCGGCATCGTCACTTCTGGCCGGTCCCTGCGCACATCAACCCATGCTCGGTGCAGTGAATCAAAGGCCCGCATCGGTGCTCTGCCCTAGCCCGTCTCGATGACGGCCAGCTGTGTGATGATCGAGGCAGGCAAACCTCTCATCGCAGGTGGTGCGGTTGGCGGTTTGCCAGGTGCCGCCGTGCCCGGCTGACGACGGCGCGCGCATGGTGCAGCTGGCGTCAATCAGGTGATGAGACCAAGGCCGTTCAGCGTCCCCCTTTCGGGCTCAAGGGGTGAAGCGATCTCGTCGATCGTGACACGTCGCGTGTTCACCCACGGGCGAGGGCGGTACTGTGACTACGGCCACGACCTCCAGGCAAAGGAGCTGCACCGGTGTTCTATTGGTTAGCCAAGTACGTTCTTGTCGGGCCTTTCCTCAGGCTCTTTTTTCCGACGAAAATTACTGGTACCGCGCACATTCCGGAGACTGGCGGTGCGATTTTGGTCGCCAACCACGTTGCGGTCGCAGATTCCTTCTTCCTCCCGCTGCATATCAAGCGCAGACTTTCCTTCCTGGCCAAGGCCGAGTACTTCACCGAGAAGGGGATCAAGGGCCGAATGAAAAAGGCCTTCTTCAGTGGCATGGGGCAGATTCCGGTTGACCGCACGGGTGCCAACGCCGCCCAGGACGCTCTGAATACGGGGGTCCGGTTATTGACCAAGGGCCACCTGCTCGGGATCTACCCCGAGGGCACGAGATCGCCGGACGGACGTCTCTACAAGGGCAAGACCGGTGTGGCCCGAATGGCGCTCGAAGCCGGCGTTGTCGTCATTCCCGTTGCCACATTCAACACCGAGAAAGTCAATCCGATCGGCTCCAAAATGTGGCGCCCAGCTCGAGTCCGAATTGAAATCGGCCGTCCGCTGGATTTCTCCCGCTACGAAGGCATGGCGGGGGACCGGTTCGTGGAGCGATCGATGACGGACGAGATCATGTATCGGCTGATGGAAATGACGGGCCAGGAGTACGTCGACGTGTACGCCGCGAAGGTGAAGGCAGATTTGGACAAAGCCGCAGCAGCGGCCATTGCCGCCGAGGGCAAGGGACCGGGAACGGTGACCCGGTTGCCACCGGCCAAGGCCAGCTGATGGTCGCGATCCCGCCACAGGGACCGATTACGCGATATTTCTACGACACCGAATTTATCGAAGACGGGTCCACCATTGATTTAATTTCGATCGGGGTGGTCTGTGAGGACGGCCGCGAGTACTACGCGATATCTAGTGAGTTCAACCCGGACCGCGCAGTGCCCTGGGTTCGCCGCAACGTACTGGATAAATTGCCTGGACCGGCCGACAAGGCTTGGCGTAGCCGCAGAACCATCCGGGACGAGCTCGCCGAATTCTTCGCCGCCGGCGTTGGCGCCCCCGATCTGTGGGCCTGGTACGCGGCCTATGACCACGTGGTTCTGGCCCAGCTGTGGGGCGCGATGCCGGCGCTGCCGCGGAATATCCCGCGGTTCACCAAGGAGCTTCGCCAGCTATGGGAGGACGCCGGATATCCGACGATCCCCGACGCTGGACCCGAGGCACATAACGCACTTGCGGACGCCCGTGTGGGGTTTGCTCGGTGGCAGGCGATCACCGCCGTTTACCGCTCGGAGTCCTCGGGCGCATAGTCTGGTCGGCGTGAACTGGACAGTCGACATCCCGGCCGAAATACTGCCGACCTTGCCCCCGCTACCCCTAGACCTGCGCACCCGGCTTGATGCTGCGCTAGCCTTGCCAGCCCAGCAACAGCCGCACTGGGAAAACCCGGAACAGGTGCACGCGGTGCGCGCAATGCTGGAGGCGGTGCCACCGGTGACAGTGCCTGCGGAGATCGACCGGCTGCAGCGCAAGCTTGCCGATGTTGCGGGCGGGAAGGCGTTCCTGTTGCAGGGCGGCGATTGCGCCGAAACGTTCGCGGACAACACCGAGCCGCACATCAAAGCCAACATCCAAACCCTGCTACAGATGGCGGTGGTGTTGACATACGGTGCGTCGATGCCGGTGGTGAAGGTCGCCCGCATTGCCGGGCAGTATGCGAAACCGCGTTCCTCGGAACTGGACTCGTTGGGCCTTCCGTCCTACCGCGGCGACATCATCAACTCGTTGTCTACGAAGCCGCAGGATCGTCTGCACGATCCGTCAAGAATGATTCGGGCCTACGCCAACTCCTCAGCCGCGATGAACCTCGTACGGGCACTCACCGGCGCAGGGATGGGTGATCTTGCCACCGTGCACGAGTGGAACCAGGATTTCGTCCTGACCTCCCGCGCGGGGGAGCGCTACGAGCGGGTGGCCGCGGAGATCGACCGAGCGATGCGTTTCATGTCAGCGTGCGGTGTCGAATCCCACTCACTGCACGAAGTTGAGATTTTCGCCTCCCATGAGGCGCTGCTTTTGGACTACGAACGCGCGATGTTGCGGTTGGTGAATACCACCCAGGGACCGCGGCTCTACGACCTGTCCAGCCATTTCTTGTGGATCGGTGAGCGGACCCGCCAACTCGACGGCGCACACATTGCCTTTGCCGAGCTGTTAGCAAACCCCATCGGCCTGAAAATCGGCCCCGGCACCACCCCGGAGCAGGCGGTGGAGTACGTCCTGCGCTTGGATCCCCGCAACGAGCCTGGTCGATTGACGCTGATCTCGCGGATGGGCAATGGGAATGTGCGCAGCGTGCTACCGGCAATCGTGAAAGCCGTGGAGGCCACGGGTCACAAGGTGATCTGGCAGTGCGATCCTATGCACGGCAACACCCACGAGGCCTCAACGGGTTACAAGACACGGCATTTCGACCGAATCGTTGACGAGGTTCAGGGATTCTTCGAGGTGCACGGCGACCTCGGCACGCACCCGGGCGGCATCCACGTCGAACTCACGGGCGAGGATGTCACCGAATGCCTGGGCGGCGCTCAGCAGATCTCCGATCAAGATCTTGCTGGACGCTACGAAACCGCCTGCGATCCGCGGCTCAACACTCAGCAATCGTTGGAACTGGCGTTCCTCGTCTCGGAGATGCTGCGAAGTTAAGCCCCCGCTGTCAAACCCCCGCTGTCAAAATGCTCCACCTAAGGAACAGTGGAGATGGAGACGGTGGAACCCGGGGGTACCCGGGTTCCACCGGAGGGCTCTTGATTGCGCACATTGTCGCCGAAACCCCAAAATGACGACGTCAGCACCCGGACGCCGAGATTATCGAGGCGCTTGGCCGATTCATCAAGATTCTTACCGGTGACATCAGGGAGCGTGATGGCATTGGAGAACACCACTGTCACGTTGGGGGTAGCCGGATTAACCAGTGTGTCGGTGGCTGGCGAGCTGGAGATCGCAAGGCCACCGTCAACATTGGCATCGAATGTGGCTGTGCCCACGGTGAGTTTTAGTCCAAGGCCGGCGAGAAGGGCTTCGACTTGATCCGCTGTTTTATTGGCCAGATCCGGCACCTTGATGGCATTGGACACCACCAGGGAGATCGGTGTGCCCTTGGGCACCGTGGCAGCGAAAGCGGGGACAGTCGCCAAAACGACGCCCGCCGGTTGCCCCGCGTCAAACCGCTTGATGGGGTCGCCAATGCTGAAACCTGCTACCTTCAGGGCATTTTCGGCGTCCTGCACCCCTTTGTGAAAGACCTGGGGGACGATAGCCGGCTGTGGCCCTTTGGAAATCAGCACCGTCACCGTGCTGCCAATGTCGACGCTGCTGCCGGCGGCCGGTTCGGTGGCGACAACCTGTCCGGCTGCTACCGCGTCATCGAAGGCGCCGCGTGACTCATCGACGAGAGCCACGAGTGCTGCGGCCTTGATCGCCGCCGTCGCATCGGCGGGGCTGCTCCCTGGTTCGACCGAGGGCACCTTCGGTTTGCCGCTCGACACGGTGATAACTATCTGAGAGCCGCGCAACTGTCGATCACCGACGGGTGGGTCTACAGACACCACACGCCCCGCGGCTACAGAGTTGTTGTACGCCGATGTCACGCTTACCACGAGGTTTGCGTCAGCGGCCTGCTGTTGCGCGGTGTCCTGGCTGGCGCCTACCAGGGCCGGGACAGCGGTCCAGCGGCCCGACCCGAGCCACCATCCGCCAGCTGCGGCGCCGAGGCCGAGGAGGACCACGATGATGACGACGATGATCATCCGTCGTCGGCGCCGCTTTCGACCGGGAGAGCGCGCGGGCGGGAGTGGAACCATCTCTGTGACGGGTTCGGAGCGAACTTGTGCGACATGCGCTTCCGCGGCGATATCGGTAGCAGTGCGCACCGTCGCGGTGGGACGGACGGCCCGGGTTGCCGAAGGCCCTGTAGAACGGATGGGCCTCGTGCCGGACCGGGTGGGCCCGTGGGCACTGGGTCGAGCAACAGGCACTGCGGGAACAGGTACCGGTACCCGGCGAAGGCTCAGCGCCGTGCGAATATCAATCAGTTCGGCAAGGAAGGCGCCCGCGTCGGCCGGGCGGTCCGCTGAGTCCCTGCTGGTGGCATCAAGGAGCAAATCATCCAGTGCCGCCGGAACTCCGGGTGCCTGTTCGGAAACCGCGGGTATGTCTGAGTGAACGTGTTGGTAGGCAACACTAATCGCGTTATCTCCGGAGTACGGCGGGTTGCCGGTTAGCATTTCGTAGGCCAAGACTCCGGCGGCGTAGACATCCGACCTCGCGTCGGCGTATCCGGTGGAGACCTGTTCCGGGGAGAGATAGGCGACGGTGCCGAGAATGACGTCGCCTGTCATCATGGTCGCCGACGAGATCGCTCGAACCAAGCCGAAGTCGGCTACTTTCACCTCTCCCTTGCTGGAGATCAACACGTTTTCGGGCTTGACGTCCCGGTGAATAAGACCCGACTCGTGGGCCGCCGACAAGGCCGACAACACCGGCTCCAAAATGGAGAGCGCCACGGGCACCGACAACGCGCCCTGCTGCTTCAGGAGATCTCGCAGAGTGCCGCCATCCACCAGCTCCATGACCAGGAAAACCACGTCGCCGTCGCGGCCGTGGTCATAGACCGACACCACGCCGGGGTGGCCCAGGCCGGCAGCGGATCGCGCTTCCCGTTCGAATCGGGCCAGGAAAGTGTGATCGGCGGCGAATTCTGATTTCATGATCTTGATCGCCACAGGGCGGCCAAGCCTTTGATCCACACCTCGATAGACGGTGGACATACCGCCGCGCGCGACTAAGGAACCGACCCGGTACCGGCCATCCAGTACGGTGCCGGCGAGCCCAGAAGCGCCTTGCCTGTCCACAACAGATGATCCTATTTCAGTCGATGCTCAGACGAAGGCTTGTGGGGTGAAATGGCATTGCGGCGCGTCGAGTGGCACCCTTGTGACGTGCCAACAACTCCCACTTTTGTCCCGGTTCCGGATATCGCCGAGGCCCTGGACGTTCTGGTGACTAAAGTCCACCAGTTGATCAACGAGCGCCAACTCCTCGCCGTGCGCAAGGACGGTGTGCTGCGGGTTCCCGCGGAATTCGTCACCGACGGGGAGATCACCAAGCATCTTCCCTCGGTGATCACGCTGCTGACCGACGCCGGCTACACCGATGAGGAAATACTGGACTGGCTCTACGAGTCGGATGATTCGCTGCCGGGCACGCCGATGGATGCGCTGGTAGAAAATAGAGGCACCGAAATCAAACGCAGAGCGCAGGCCAGCGGCTTTTAGTTAAAACGTTCGGGTGGTCGCTGCTGCCGCGAGCAGGGTGAGCGCCGTCGCCGCTGCCCTGTCCACCGACGGATCGGCCAGCGCGGCGACGCCGGAGGTGTGGAGCTCCGCGATGCAGGACTCGATCTGTTGAACGGCGGTAGTGCCCGCGATGATCGAGGTGAGGCGTCCTACTCGTTGCGCGTCGGCTACGGCGCCGATTCCGGCGTCGAGTTCGGCTAACTCCGGCATCCCTTCCAGGTCGGCTCGGGCCCGCGCAAGCAGCAGCGTGCGTTTGCCTTCGACGAGGTCGTCCCCCGCGGGTTTGCCCGTGATGGAGGGCTCCCCGAAGACGCCGAGCTGGTCGTCCCTGAGCTGAAACGCGATCCCAATATCCTCGCCGTAACTGCGCAGCGCGGCGATGACGGCTTCCGAGCCGCCGGCAAGTGTGGCCCCGAGGTGCAGTGGCCGCTCTACCGTGTAGGCCGCCGTTTTGTAGCGGTTCACCGCCATAGCGTCGGCGGCTTGAAGCGCGGGGTCGCTGTGATTTGCTGCCGCTGTGGCGACATCGAGCATTTGCCCGGCGAGGACTTCGGTGCGCATCGCGCGCCAGACGGGCATTGCTTCCTTGGCTCGGCCCAGCGCCAGCGCCGCTTCGGTGAACATGTCGTCGGCCCACGCGAGTGCCAGGTCTCCCAGCAAGAGCGCAAGTGAGGTACCGAAGTGGTCGCCATCGCCAGATAGGCCTTGTCCCGCATGGCCTTTCGTCACCGCTCGATGTGTGCTGGGCTCCCCTCTCCTGGTCTCGGACCTGTCGATGATGTCGTCGTGCATCAACGCGCAGGTTTGGATTAACTCCAATGACGCGGCGGCCCGCAGCAAAGCCGGCTGCAGTTCTTCCGAGTCGGGCCTTACCGCGCGCCAGCCCCAGATCAAAAATTGCGGTCGCAGTCGCTTCCCGCCCTGCAGGGTGAAGGTGATCAGGTGGTCAACCAGCTCGCCAAGGCGTGGGTCGATGTTGCTCACGTCAGCTCTGCGGCTGGCCAGTTCCGCAGCTAAAAGCGTGGTCACCGAGCGTGGAACGTCAAGGATGTTGGCAGGACTGTGCACCGCTTCACAGTAGGCTCTCCTGCTATGGAGACTGTCATCGACCGACTGTCCGCCGGTGGTGCCCAGTTCTCAGTCGAGTTCTTTCCTCCCAAGGACGATGCGGGGGAAATTCAACTGTGGCGAACAATTCGCGAGCTCGAGCCCCTTCGCCCCGCTTTCGTCTCGGTGACCTACGGTGCAGGCGGTTCCAGCCGCGATCGCACCATCCGCATTACGGGCCGGATTGCCACCGAAACCACCCTCGTCCCGATTGCGCACCTCACCGCGGTGAACCACACCGTCGCTGAGCTGCGCCACGTCATTGGGTCCTACGCCTCCGTGGGGGTGCGCAACATCCTTGCCCTTCGTGGAGATATGCCCGGGGATGTGACAGCCAAGTACCAAGCCGCCGAGGGTGGGCTGAAATACGCATCGGATTTGGTGCGCCTGGCCAAGTCGCTCGGAGATTTCACCGTGGGAGTTGCGGCGTTTCCCGAGATGCACCCCGAATCGGTGGATCAAGAATCCGATATGCGGTACCTGGTCGAAAAGCTCAACGCGGGCGCCGACTTCGCCACCACCCAAATGCTCTTTTCGGCGACCGATTACCTGCGGCTCCGGGATCGCCTTCGCGCCGCGGGAGTCAACAAGCCGTTGGTCCCAGGCATCATGCCCATCGCTTCCTGGAAGGGCATCGCCCGCCAGGCATTGATGGCTGGACAACAGGTGCCGCAGGCCGTCATCGACCGATTCTCGCCCATTGCCGACGATCCAGAGGCCACCAGGGCCGAAGGCGTTCAATTCGCCATCGAGATGTGCCGGCAACTGCTGGCTGAAGGCGTCCCAACGTTGCACTTTTACACCATGAACAAATCCCGAGCCACCCTGGAAATCTTGGAAGCGCTCGGTATCACCCGGGCGCGTTCCTTCGCCGCTGCAACGCCTTAGACCCGACAAGGAGCCCTGACGCCGTGACGATGGAATCGCTCGAGCAGGTTCTGGGTATCAGCGCGGTCGTTCTCCTTCTAGCCCTGCTTGCTATCAGGTTTGCGCGCAAAATCGGCATGCCATCACTGCTGTTGTACCTGGGCATCGGTGTTCTTCTTGGCAATGCGGGGTTCGGCATCGAATTTGGAACCACCCAACAAAACACCCTGCTGACCGAACAAATAGGCTTTGGCGCCCTGGTGTTCATCCTGGCCGAAGGCGGCCTGTCCACGCGGTGGAGTCGCGTGCGACCGGCCCTCGGCCTGGGTATCGCACTTTCCACGGTGTCAGTGGTGGTGTCGGTGGCGGTGGTAGGCGTTGGGGTGCACGTGCTGATGGGCTTCGATTGGCGTACCTCGTTTCTCTGGGGCGCGGTGCTCTCGTCCACTGACGCTGCCGCAGTTTTTTCCGTGCTCCGCGGAGTCGGCGTGAAGCGCAGACTTGCGGCAGCATTGGAACTTGAATCTGGTTTCAACGACGCCCCAGTCGTTATCGCTGTTTTGCTATTGGCTTCAAACACCGCGATTTCCTGGACGGCACCGTTTTTAGTGCTGTACGAACTGCTCGCTGGCGCCGCGATTGGTGCCGTGCTGGGTTACGTGGGGGCTTGGTGGTTGCGACGGGGCGCACTGCCCAGTGCTGGGCTCTACCCCCTCGCGACGGTGGCGCTGATCTGTGGGTCCTACGCGGTCGGCCAGTTCGCACACTCGTCGGGCTTCATGGCCACTTACGTCACGGCTCTGTGGCTCGGCAACGCCCAGCTGCCGCACCGGGTTTCCACCGCGTCCTTTGCCGAGGCGCTGGGATGGATTGCCCAAATTGGGCTCTTCGTCATGCTGGGTCTGTACGTCGACCCCACCCGACTTCCGGCGGCTCTGGGGATCGGTGTTGTCCTAGGGCTCTTTGTGCTGTTGGTAGCCAGACCGTTGTCCGTCATCGCTGCGGCCACCCCGTTCCGAGTGCCCTGGCGGGAGCAGGCGATGCTTTCCTGGTCAGGGTTGCGGGGAGCGGTACCCATCGTGCTGGCGATGATCCCGCTCTTCCTGCGTGGCGGGCGGGACGAGAACTCTCGCCTTCTCATCGACGTCGTCATCATTATCGTCATCATCTACACCCTCATCCAGGGAACCAGCCTGCCCTGGGTAGCGCGAAAGCTGGGGGCAGTGGACGCGTCCGAACCCACCGAGGTCGAGGTCGACGCCGCGCCGCTGGAGGAGATGAAGGCCCAACTCCTGCAGATCAAGATCCCGGAAGGGTCCAGGCTGCACGGCGTCTACGTCAACGAGCTTCGACTGCCCAAGCAAGCGACGGTGTCCCTGGTGCTGCGCGCCGGGGTCTCGATCCCCGTAACCAACGACACCAGGCTCCAGAGCGGTGATCAGATGCTGGTGGTGGTGCCCGAAAAGGTGCTGGGTATCACCGAGCGCAGGCTTCGCGCGGTAGGGCGCGGGGGAGCGTTGGCCTCGTGGTTCGGCGAGGACGGCAGGCGCACGGATACATGAGCGGATAAACGAATGGCCGAATGAGTGGGACACTGAGGAGGTGACGGAACAGATCCCAATAAGGCCGGAAATTTCGAGCGAGCGGCCAGTGCCATCGCGCAAATTAGCGTTGCTTGCGGGCCTCACCCTGGCGATAGTAGTGGCGGACCTGATCACCAAGCTGATCGCGGTGGCAACCCTGAGCGAAACCACCCCGGCTGCTGACCAACCACGCATCCTCGGCGGCGCAGTGTACTTCTCTCTCATTCGGAATCCGGGAGCCGCCTTCTCGCTGGCGACGGGGATGACGTGGGTGTTGTCCACCATCATGCTGGCCGTGATCATCGGAATCATTTACATGGCCCCTCGTTTGCGATCCACCGCGTGGACCGTTTCACTCGGCCTGATCCTCGGCGGCGCTATCGGGAACTTTGGCGATCGCGTGTTCCGCTCTCCTGGGTTTTTTCAGGGCCACGTGGTCGACTTTGTATCGGTCTTTGGCCCTAACGCCGAACACTTCCCGATCTTCAACGTTGCCGACTCCGGCATCACCATCGGTGGCATCCTGCTTGTCCTCACCGCACTGAGCGGCGTCGACTACGACGGGACCCGCTCCAAGGACAAGAAACGCCAGCAGAAAGAGGCAACACCCAGTGAGTGAACTCCGGTCCCTACCGGTTCCTGATGGACTGGCCGGAGAACGGGTGGATGCGGGCTTAGCGCGTCTGCTCGGAATGAGCAGGACTGCCGTAGCCGCCATTATTGACGGCGGCGGCGTGCAGATCGACGGCGCAGTGGTACCTCGATCGGAGCGGCTCCTGCCGGGGAGCTGGCTGGAGATCACGCTGCCGGAACTCGAGCGGCGTCCCCCAGTGGTGGTTGCTGATGTCACCGGGTTGGGGCTTTTGTACGAGGACGAGGACATCGTCGTCGTGGACAAACCCGTAGGCGTGGCGGCGCATTCAAGTCCAGGGTGGGACGGACCAACCGTGACCGGCGTGCTCGCTGCCCGCGGTGTGGCCGTCGCGAGGGTCGGCGCGCAGGAGCGGCAAGGCATTGTGCACCGGCTCGATGTTGGCACTACGGGCGCGATGGTGGTGGCTAAAAGCCACCGGGCCTACACCGCGCTGAAGACCGCGTTCAAGGAGCGCACGGTGGAAAAGATCTACCATGCCATCGCGCAGGGGCACCCCGACCCGTCATCGGGCACGATCGACGCCCCTATTGGCCGGCACCCCAAGTCGGATTGGAAATTCGCTGTAGTGGCGGAAGGGCGTGACTCGATCACGCACTACGACACCCTCGAAATGTTCCCGGCGGCGACGTTGGTCGAGGTCCGGTTGGAGACCGGCCGTACCCATCAAATTCGGGTGCATTTCTCGGCTCTCCATCACGTTCTGGTCGGCGACATCACCTATGGCGCCGACCCGAAGCTGGCAGCTACCGTGGGCTTGAAAAGGCAGTGGCTGCATGCACACTCGCTGGCGTTTAAGCATCCTGGAACGGGAGAACACGTCCAGTTCTCCAGCCCGTATCCGCAGGACCTGAATGATGCGCTGACCATTCTTCGCAACAGCTGAGCTGCCGCGTTTGACGAAAGTAGGATGACGAGCATGTCGTTGAAGGATTCCTTCGTCCACCTGCACGTGCACACCGAGTACTCAATGCTCGATGGCGCAGCACGTTTGGGTCAGCTTTTTGAGCGAACCAACGAGATGGGCATGCCAGCGCTCGCGATGACCGACCACGGAAACGTATTCGGCGCCTACGACTTTTACCGGCAAGCCACGGCAGCGGGGATCAAGCCCATCATCGGGATGGAGGCCTACCTCACGCCCGGTACTTCGCGGTTTGAGAAGAAGCCGGTGCGGTGGGCAAGCGGCGGCGAAGACGATATCTCCGGTTCCGGCGCGTATACCCACATGACGTTGCTGTCGACCTCGCGCGAAGGGATGCATAATCTCTTTCGGCTTTCCTCCAGATCATCGTTGGAGGGCTTCTACCGGAAGCCGCGTGCGGATAGAGAGTTGTTGGCCGAGTATTCGAAAGGCTTGATCGGGAGTACGGGGTGTGCATCCGGCGAGATCCAAACCCTGCTGCGCATCGGCGATTTCGAGCGGGCGAAAGCCTCTGCGGCAGAATTTGCGGATATTTTCGGTGACGGTAATTTTTACGTCGAGCTGATGGATCACGGGCTGGGTATCGAACTGCGGGTGATCACGGACCTGCTGCGGCTGGCCAAGGAGCTGAACCTGCCGCTGGTGGCCACCAACGATTTGCACTACACCAACCCGGAGGACGCAGACACCCACGAGGCACTGTTGTGCGTGCAATCGGGCAAAACCTTGGATGACCCGAACCGATTCAAGTTTGACGCCCGCGACTTTTACCTCAAGTCGCCGGCCGAGATGCGCGCGCTCTGGGAAGGCAAGTATCAGCTTCGCGAAGCCTGCGACAACACGCTGCTGATCGCCGAACGCTGCGAGACCACCTTCGACACCAGCTCTTCGTATATGCCGAAGTACCCACTGCCGAGCGGTGAGACCGAGAAGTCGTGGTTCACCAAAGAAGTTCAGCGGGGTTTGGTGTCTCGGTATCCGAACGGCATCAGCGAACAGGTGCAATCGAGGGCGGACTTCGAGGTTGACGTCATCCTCGGAATGAATTTCCCCGGGTATTTCCTGGTGGTGGCCGACTTCATCAACTGGGCGAAGACGCACGGAATCAGGGTCGGGCCGGGCCGCGGCTCCGGCGCGGGCTCGATGGTCGCCTACGCCATGCGGATCACCGACTTGGATCCCATCAGGCATGGCTTGCTGTTCGAGCGCTTCCTCAACCCCGACCGCGTCTCGATGCCCGACTTCGACATCGACTTCGACGAACGCCGCCGCGGCGACGTCATCCGTTACGTGACAGACAAGTACGGTGACGACCGCGTCGCGCAGATCGTCACTTACGGCACTATCAAGGCGAAACAGGCGGTCAAGGATGCCGCTCGCGTGCTGGGCATGCCATTCTCCGTCGGCGACCGCATCACCAAGGTGATGCCCGCGCCCGTGATGGGTAAAGATGTCCCGCTGTCGAAGATTTTTGATCCGTCCGACCCCCGCTTCTCCGAGGGGGCAGAGTTCCGCGCGCTGGTGGAGTCTGACGCTGAGGTGGCCCGCGTCATTGGAACGGCCAAGGGGCTTGAGGGCCTCAAGCGACAGTGGGGCGTGCACGCCGCTGGGGTCATCATGTCCTCGGACCCGCTGCTGGACTTGATTCCGATCATGAAGCGAGAGCTGGACGGGGCGATCATCACCCAGTTCGACTACCCGACGTGCGAAACTCTCGGCCTGATCAAGATGGACTTTTTGGGGTTGCGCAACCTCACGGTCCTTGACGATGCGTTGATCAATATCAAAGCCAACCGCGGCGAGACGGTGGTGCTGGAAGATTTGGAACTCGACGATCCCAACACCTTCGCGTTGCTGGCCCGCGGGGACACCCTGGGTGTCTTCCAGCTCGACGGCGGACCGATGCGGGCGCTCCTGCGTTCGATGAAACCCGATAATTTCGAGGACATCTCGGCCGTCGGCGCCCTCTACCGGCCGGGGCCGATGGGCGCGAACTCGCATAACGAATATGCCGACCGTAAAAATGGTCGCAAGCCGGTGGTGGCTATTCATCCGGAGCTGGAGGGGCCGCTGGCTGAAACCCTTGGCGATACCTATGGTCTCATCGTCTATCAGGAGCAGGTGATGGCCATCGCCCAGGTAGTCGCTGGCTTCAGCCTCGGCCAAGCCGATCTGCTGCGCCGCGCCATGGGTAAGAAGAAGAAGTCCGAGCTGGACAAGCAGTTCGAGGGCTTTTCTGCTGGGATGCACGAGCGCGGATTCTCCGCTGCCGCGGTGAAGGCCCTGTGGGACATCCTGCTCCCGTTCTCCGACTACGCCTTCAACAAGGCGCACTCGGCCGCCTACGGACTGGTGTCGTACTGGACCGCATATCTCAAGGCCAACTACACCGCTGAATACATGGCCGCGTTGCTCACCTCTGTAGGGGATGACAAAGACAAGATGGCGATTTATCTCGCGGAATGTCGAGCCCGCGGGATCAAAGTCCTCGCGCCGGATGTCAACTCCTCTGAACGCGACTTCGCCCCGGTGGGAACCGATATCCGCTTCGGACTCTCGGCCATCCGCAACGTC
The DNA here is from genome assembly GCF_003860405.1 of Nakamurella antarctica. Lineage (NCBI taxonomy): Bacteria > Bacillati > Actinomycetota > Actinomycetes > Nakamurellales > Nakamurellaceae > Nakamurella > Nakamurella antarctica. The sequence continues at coordinate 1,405,586 of NZ_CP034170.1, forward strand.
GGTACCGGTGTGGTTGCCTCACTGACAAGTTCGCGGAAGGAAAAAGGAAAGTACACGGACTTCTCCGACTTCCTCTCGAAAGTTGATGCCGTTGCCTGCAACAAGAAGGTCATCGAATCGCTGATCAAAGCCGGTGCGTTTGATTCGTTGAACCACCCGCGCAAGGGCTTGCTGATGGTGCATATCGAGGCTGTTGACTCGGTGATGAACGTCAAGAAGGCTGAAGCTGCCGGGCAGTTCGATCTCTTCGGCGAGATGAGCGCGGAAGACACAGGCGGCGCGTTCGCGATCACCATTCCGGACACCGAATGGGATACCAAGCTGCGCTTGGGGTTTGAGCGCGAGATGCTGGGACTGTATGTGTCTGGTCACCCGCTTGCCGGCGTCGAGCACGTACTGGCAAAGCTGACGGACGCCACCATTCCGGACATTCTTGACGGCACCGTGCCAGACCGAGCCACCGTGACCGTCGGTGGCATCCTGGCCGGATTAGGTCGCCGCGTCACCAAAAAAGGAGATGCATGGGCATCGGCGACCCTGGAAGATTTGGTCGGCGGTGTCGAAGTCCTGTTCTTCCCGAAGGTGTACGCGGAGGCGTCGTTGCATCTGGCCGAAGACGCAATCGTTCTGATTAAGGGCCAAGTTTCGCGCAGCGATGAGCGACTGAGCCTGCGCGCAACATCAGTGATCGTGCCGGATTTAACCGACAACTCCCATCGAGGTCCCATGCAGGTATCAATGGCAGTCTCCCGGTGTACCCCGCCGGTGGTAGACAGGCTCAGAGATGTGCTGCGAGCACACCCCGGCACGACCCAGGTTCAGGTGCGACTCCTCAACGGACAGCGCGTGGTACTGCTGGGGTTGGAGGATCAGCTTCGGGTCACCATCACTTCAGCGCTGATGGGCGACCTCAAGGCCCTACTCGGCGCGGACTGCCTGGCATGAAAAATCCCTTGCTCACGGTGTATTTGCTCATCATTCTGGGCGCAATCGCGGTCGGTGCCGTCCACGGCTTGGTGTGGTCGTTCTTGGCCCCCGGTTCGAAATACAAGGTTTTCACCGACGGCACCTTTGCGATGCTGCCGACCGAGTCGCTCAACCGGTTTACCGACTTCGCCATCTTTGCGTTGCTCGGGCTGGCGGTAGGTGTGGTGGGCGCGGCTGCCCTCTGGCATCTGCGCCCCTATCGCGGCTACCCGATGCTGGTGGTTGTCACTGCATCGGCTGCGCTTGCTTCAGTGCAAGCAGGTTTGGTGGGCCAGTGGGCGGCATCTGGCACTGCGCCGAGCAGTATCGGCCCGTCAAAGACTGAATCGATCGTCACTGCGCCGCCCGTTCTCACTGGTTGGCCAATGTTGCTCGCTGGTCCCGCCGCCGCCGTTTTGGTCTACACCTTTCTGGTTGCGTGGAACGGGCTACCTGAACTTGGACGGCCCGCTGAGGCCGAAAGTCTTCCTGTGAGGTGAGCGCCACCGTGCTCCCAAGGCTTGGGATCGCTGTAGCTAGGCGGCGGCGCCGTGACGTAGATCGCGGCCACCAGCCGTGCGGCACGGTTCTACTGGTGGCGCACACCACGCTTTTACGCGTGCCGATGTGCCGGTGGCGAGAAATACCCGTTGGCAGCTCACACAAGTCGCTCCCACAGTAAGAAAACGGCATCATCGCCGCATCGGCGTGCCGGTGACACCGCCGGTCCGCTCTCGTTCAGCACGCCAGCGGCCGGAAAAATCCGCTGGCACCTTCTAATACTCTGGTGTCATGAAGTTGAATCGAATCGACCTGCGCGCTGGACTGGGCGACATCCGGGCGGCGCTGCCCCGTGGCACTTCGGATACGGCCGCGGCCGCTGCAACAGTGGCGACGCTGGTGGCCGATGTCCGCGAACGCGGCGCGAGTGCGGTGCTTGATGCAACCGAGAAGTTCGATGGCGTAAGGCCACCCACACTGCGGGTGCCCGCGTCGGTGATCGCGGAAGCTCTGCAATCCATGGATCCCGCTGTTCGCGCCGCGTTGACAGAATCGATCAGCCGGGCCCGCCTCGGACACCAAGCGCAGATGCCCGTGGAAACCGTCACCGAAATCGCCGTAGGCGCCGTGGTCGGCCAGCGCTGGGTTCCGGTACGGCGCGTGGGGCTGTACGTACCGGGTGGCCTCGCGCTCTACCCCTCAAGTGTGGTGATGAACGTGGTGCCGGCGCAGGTGGCGGGCGTTGATGGGATTGCCGTCACTTCGCCGCCGCAGCGCAGCACCGGTTGGCCGGACGGAAACGTTCTTGCCGCCTGCGCTTTGCTCGGGATCGATGAGGTTTACGCCGCCGGCGGCGCGCAGGCAATTGCGCTGTTGGGATACGGTGCGGTGGATACCGACGGCACCGTCATCGACGGGGTGGACGTCATCACGGGTCCGGGGAACGTGTACGTCACCGCCGCTAAACGACTGTTACGTGGAACTGTTGCTATCGACTCGGAGGCGGGTCCGACCGAGATCGCTGTCATCGCAGACGATTCGGCAAACCCCGTACATGTCGCTGCGGACCTGATCTCGCAGGCAGAACACGATCCGTTAGCCTCCTCGGTGCTGATCACCACCTCGGAAACCCTTGCCGCGCAGGTGGACGCAGAGCTAACTGTTCGCGTGCCCGCGACTAAACACGCCGCTCGGGTGGCCGAGGCGCTTTCTGGTCGGCAGTCGGCCACGGTGCTCGTTAGTTCAATTGATGACGCCGTTGCGGTCGCGGATGCCTATGCCGCCGAACACTTGGAGATCCAAACAGTTGATGCTGCAGCGGTTGCGGCCCGGATCCGCAATGCTGGCGCTATATTCGTCGGCTCTTACACACCCGTGTCGGTGGGCGATTACTGCGCGGGCTCCAACCATGTACTTCCCACCACCGGTTCGGCCCGGTTCTCGTCCGGGTTGAACGTCACTACCTTTCTGAAATCACTGCAAGTGGTCACCTACGATGCTGGCGCGCTGCGCGAAGTGGCCGACCATGTGCTGGTGTTGTCGAAAGCTGAGGATCTGCCCGCCCACGGTGAAGCGGTGAGTGCGAGATTTGAATCATGATGGGGGATCGAGTATTGCTGAGCGATCTTCCGCTGCGGTCGGACCTTGTGGGCCACAAGCCCTATGGCGCACCGCAATTGACCACACCGGTGCAGATCAACGTCAACGAGAATCCTTTTCCACCATCAGCCGAACTGATCGCGGATCTCACCGCGTCGGTGGCGGCTGCCGCTGCAGACCTGCACCGGTACCCCGATCGGGACGCTACCGAGCTGCGGGCCGAACTCGCCTGTTACTTGACGCGCGCCACCGGGATCGAAATGGGAGTCGACAACGTCTGGGCCGCTAATGGTTCCAACGAAATTCTTCAGCAAATTCTGCAGGCCTTCGGTGGGCCTGGCCGGACTGCGTTGGGGTTTGTGCCGTCTTACTCGATGCATCCCATTATTAGCTCCGGCACTCAGACGCAGTGGTTGCAGATGCCCAGGCTGGCGGATTTCAGCGTCGACATGGATGCGGCAGTCTCCCTCGTTGCTGCGCAAAAGCCCGATGTTCTCTTTGTCACGAGCCCGAACAACCCCACGGGCGCATCGCTGCCGATCGCCGACATTCGCCGTCTGGTACTTGCCAGCGAATCGATGGTAATCGTCGACGAGGCCTATGCGGAGTTTTCCGGCAGGCCCAGCGCTATCACCTTGATTGATGAATTCCCGGGTCGCTTGATGGTGGTGCGAACGATGTCGAAGGCATTCGCTTTCGCCGGCGGACGCCTGGGATATCTTGCCGCTGCACCGGCCGTCATTGACGCTTTACAGTTGGTGCGATTGCCCTATCACCTGTCGGCGCTGACTCAAGCGGCCGCGTTGGCAGCGCTGCGTCATGCCGAGTCGACCTTGGCGTCGGTAGCGGTGCTGATTTCAGAACGAAACCGAGTGGTGGCGGCTCTGCAGTTACTGGGTGTCACCGTCGTGGATTCCGATGCAAACTTCATCCTGTTCGGCATGTTTGCCGATGCAGCTGCGGCCTGGCAGGCGTATCTGGACGGCGGGGTGTTGATTCGCGATCTGCACATTCCCGGATACCTACGGGCCTCCATCGGTACGCCTGCGGATAACGACAGTTTTCTGAAAGTCACCGAAGACATTTACGCAAAAATGAAGGAGCAATAACAGTGAATCGGACCGCTCGGATTGAACGTGTGACCAGCGAATCGAGCGTTCTGGTTGAACTGAACCTGGATGGAAGTGGCCAAGTAGACATCTCCACCGGTGTCCGTTTCTACGACCACATGTTGACAGCTTTCGGGGTGCACGGCTCATTCGACCTGACTGTTAAATCTACCGGCGATACCGACATCGACGCCCACCACACGGTGGAAGATACTGCGATTGTGCTCGGGCAGGCACTTCGTCAAGCGCTGGGGGACAAGGCGGGTATCCGGCGCTTCGGCGACTCCTTCATTCCGATGGATGAGGCATTAGCGCACGCTGCGGTTGATCTTTCTGGGCGCCCGTATTGCGTGCACACGGGAGAGCCTGAATCCATCCTCGGCTTCACAGTGGGAAACAACTATCCAGTGGTTTTGAATCGGCACGTGTTTGACTCCTTAGCTTTTCACGCCCACATTGCGCTGCACGTCCGGGTATTGTCCGGCAGGGATCCGCATCACATTTGCGAGGCGCAATACAAAGCGGTGGCCAGGGCGTTGCGTGCGGCTGTCGAGCCCGATATCAGAGTGAGCGGCATTCCCTCTACCAAAGGCGTGCTGTGACCTGGGAACCCATCGTCCTGCTTGGCCTAGCAGGATTTTTAGCTGGTGGTTCCTTCTCACTGTGGAAAACTTCGCGGATTGCGTCGATCGTGCTGGGAGTGGTGACGGTAGCCGCCGCTGTCGGTGGCGTGTTGTGGGCGATCAGATGAAGAAGGTCGTGGTGTTTGACTACGGCTCCGGCAACCTCGCCTCCGCGGCGAAGGCGTTGCGGAGGGCTGGCGCAGATGTCGAGGTAACCAGCGACCTCGCGGCTGCCCAAGAGGCTGACGGGTTAGTAGTACCGGGAGTGGGCGCGTACGCCGCCTGCATGGCCGGTTTGCTCGCCGTGCGTGGGGAGCGGGTGATTGGCCGCCGGTTGGCAGGGGGCCGCCCAGTTTTAGGTATTTGCGTGGGGATGCAAATACTGTTCGAGCGCGGTGTGGAACATGGTGAGATAACGGACGGGGTCGGAGAGTGGCCTGGAACCGTAGAGCGGCTACAGGCGCCGATCGTGCCGCATATGGGCTGGAATACGGTTAAGTCCGGCAACGGCTCAGCTCTTTTCGCGGGGATGGATCCAGAGTCGAGGTTCTACTTTGTGCACTCCTACGGCGTTCGCGCGTGGGAGCTGGAAGTCAGTGACCCCTTCACCCCGCCGGTGGTGACCTGGGCAGAACACGGTGGCGACCGTTTCGTCGCCGCTGTGGAGAACGGCCCATTGTCGGCAACGCAGTTCCATCCAGAAAAGTCCGGAGATATGGGAGCTGAAGTCCTTTCGCGGTGGATCGCCCTGCTGTAATATCGAACAAATGTTCGACATCCCCACTCGCGAAGCCACACTGATCGAATTACGTCGGCGGCTGGCGGAGACGGCACCCGTGGTAGCCGTCGAACCTTCTGTGCTTCCAGTGCCGGATGCGCTAGCTGGGCTGCTGCCCGGCGGCGGCTTGCCCAAAGGCGGAATTATCAGTCTGGTTGTTGATGACGACGACCAAGCGGGGGCGGGGACTACTAGTTTGCTTTTTTCCTTGCTTGCTGGCCCCACAAAACCCTGGTCGGCATTGGTGGGTCTGCCCGATCTAGGGATGCAGGCAGCAGCTGAGCTCGGTGTTGACTTGGCCCGGGTAGTGCTGATCCCGAACCCGGGAGTTGATCTGCTGCAAGTCCTTTCGGTCCTTGCCGATGGCGTGGACCTGATAGCGGTGGCTTCTTATCACGGGCCTTTAGCCTCGCCTGCTCGACTGCGAGTACTTAGCGCGCGGTTAAAGCAACGAGGTACCGTCCTCGTTGCGATGGGGGACTGGGCTGGCGCCGACCTGACGCTATCCGTATCGGTAGCTGCCTGGGGTGGTTTGGGGACGGGTCACGGCAGGCTGCGGGATCGCGAGTTGGTTGTCAGGCTCCGCGGGCGGCGTGCGCAGGGCCAATTTCGCGAGGTCAGAATCCTGCTGCGCAGCGAAGGTGTGGAAGGGAACGGCCGCGTCCACATCACGTCAGCCGGTCTCGTGCCAGCGGTTGCGCAACTTCGAGGCGCTCCATATATTGCTTCCCGCACAGGCTGACTCGTTTCGCTTCGGATTGCTGAGAGTGCATATTCATCCACAGAGGTGTGGGTGATGGCGGCGCCAACTTCGAGTCGAATATGCACCCCAATTATTTATTTTGCTCATCGCGATGGTTCGGGGGTGATGGTTCGCGGATGACGCTTCCGCGGAAGCGCCCCGGTAGCTGCGTTGGCAACGCTGCGTTGGCAAGCTGCGTTGGCAAGCTGCGTTGGCAAGCTGCTCAGCGGGCTTCGTGGCAGCGTTTCCGCGGAAGCGCTGCCACAGAGCATTTCTCCCATGCGCAATGCGCAATGCGGTCAAGGAAACAACTCGACCGCGAATTAACCCCTAGTAGCCGCCAGCAGCCGGCTGCCGTCAGGCTGGCCAGCAGTCGGCTGCCGTCAGTGGCAGTCGGCGGCCAGCTGCCGACAGGTGTCATGGGCAAAGGGTTTTTCTATAGATTGCTCCGACTTTTTCACATGGTTCTTCTCGTGCACCGTGCATCGTCCGAATGCGGTCATAGCTAGCGTGACCCACTGCGGCTGAGAAGAAGATGCACGCGTGAGGCTGGAATAGAGGTGGCTCTCATTTCCTGTTTGCGACGCTGTTTTGGACGCTGATTGCGACTGTCGGACCCACGATCTACTATCGAACTAATGTTCGATTAGAGGGGTGGGGATAATGGCGGAACTGTTGGCGACAGGGTGGGGGCTGGGAGCTGCCGCAAGTTACGAGGAACACGATGAGGAGTTTCAGTCAGAGCGTTACGAGCAAGGCATCGCGGTTCTGAGCCGCTCTGTTGAAGATACGGAGAGCCTGACGGTTGACGAGTTAGAGAACCGAATTTGTTCTACCGCGGGGCGTATCGCGGTGGCTACATGCGCGCTACTCATGATGATCGAACGGTTCGACCGCCTGCAGGGGTGGAGTCAGTGGGGAATGAAATCGTGTGCCCACTGGCTGGCTTGGACCTGCAGCATGTCGCCAGCCACCGCGCGCGAATACGTCAGAGTCGCTCGGGCGGTCTCACAGTTACCGTTGATTCTTGATGAGTTCGCGCGAGGTGTCCTGTCCTACTCAAAGGTGCGATCTGTCACGCGGGTCGCTGGACGGGTTGACGAACAGACCTTATTGAATCTGGCTGTTGTGGAAACCGCTAGTCAACTCGAACGCACCGTACGCGGCTTTCGTAAAGCGGATGGTGCCGGGCTTGATCAACAGCGCCTTCGACGCGCAAGAGCCTACTGGGATGACGACGGGATGCTCGTGCTGTCTGCTCGTCTACCAGCTGAAGAAGGTGCACTAGTCATGGCGGCGATTGAGGCGGCAGGCCTTCAGGAATCACAAGGGCCGGGTGCGCAGCATGAGCTTGTGGCGGATTCCGACCGATTAGATCTCAACCACCAGACAATGAGTGTGGCGGATTCGTTCGTTTCTATGGCCAAATCAGCGTTGAGTGCTGGCCAGACAGAAACCTCAGGTGACGACCGGCAGCTAATAGTGCTACATGTCGGGCCGGAGGCGTTCTCCTCCCCTGTCGCGCCCCCGGTTGAGGGTTGTTCTACAGAGCGGTCCGCTGACAAGGGGATCTGTCACCTGGATGATGGGCCAGGTTTAGATACGCCGGCGATGGAGAGATTTGCCTGCGATACCGCAGTGCTGGTGATGATCAAAGGCGCGGCCAAGAACGTGCTGAATGTGGGGCGCAAGGCCAGAAAAATATCACCAGCGATGCGCAGAGCATTGCGCATTCGCGACGGCGGGTGTCGCTACCCTGGCTGCCATCGACGTACCCACTTGGAGGCTCATCATCTCATTCACTGGATGCACGGCGGCCACACGGATCAAGATAACCTGGCGCTGCTCTGCAGGTTTCATCACATGGCAGTTCATGAAGGTGGATTCCGGGTGGTGGGGAAGCCGACCAGTGGAGGCTGCCTGGGACTAACGTTTTGGCGGCCCGATGGGCAACGTGTGCCGCAGGCTCCCAAACTTTATCCCGGGAGTAATCCAGATTTGAATGTCTGCGATGTTTCTCCAGAAAGCCTTAGAGCGGGTGCATTGGGGGAGCCGTTCAGCCTCGTTGACGTAGTCGCGGCAATGACTGATTCCGTGCTGACCAGAACCGCCCGCCTCGCACATGCGACGGATCACGGCGTTATCGAGCACGTGTCTTTGTCGGTTACGTGATGAACGCCGAAATCTCCCGCACCCGCACCCTGGTGGTGTGGTGTCCGGATTGGCCTGTTGTCACCGCGTTAAAGCAGGCGGGTAAACACCCCAGTGCGGCCGCAGCAGTGTTCTTGGCCAACAGAGTGCGCGCTTGCACCGCTGCTGCCCGGTCGGAGGGTGTTTCGATCGGGCAACGTCGACGGGAGGCGCAGTCGCGGTGCCCAGAACTTGTGGTGCTGCATGCCGATGCTGATCGGGATGCGCGCGAGTTTGAGGCGGTGACTGTACTGGTGGAGTCACTTGCACCCGGAGTAGAGGTGTTGCGCCCCGGAATGATTGCTTGCCCGGCGCGAGGCCCGGCACGTTTTTTTGGTAGTGAACAAGGCGCCGCGGAAAACATTATCGATGCGGTCGAGTCTCTGGGAGTGGAATGCCGAATCGGGGTGGCCGACGCACTTTCACCAGCGGTCTTAGCCGCTCGACATTCCAGGATCATCCCGGTGGGGGAATCAGCCCGTTTTTGTGGTGACCTGCCTATTCGTGAATTAGCAGCCGAATCAGCTATTGCACCGCCAGAGCGTAAAGAACTAGTGAACCTGTTGCAACGCTTGGGGATCACCACGTTTGCAGCCTTTGCTGATCTACCCGAATCTAAAGTGGCCACAAGATTCGGCGCCGACGCTGTGGTGGCGCACAGGCTTGCCCAAGGCAAAGCGGAGCGCAGCGTCTCTCGGCGGCACATCCCAACCGACCTCACAATCGAGCAGGTCTGCGATCCACCGCTGGAGCGGGTCGATACGGCAGCTTTCGCCGCTCGCGCCTTAGCGGAGCGATTCCATCAGGGCTTGGCGTCAGCGGGGTTGGCCTGTACCCGGCTAACTATCAGTGCCACTACTGAACGGGGCCAGGAACTTTCGCGGACATGGCGGTGCGCGGCCCCGTTGACACCCGCGGCTACCGCCGACCGAGTGCGGTGGCAACTCGATGGATGGCTTACTGCATCACGCACCGTTGTATCGAATAGTGGTTCATCGGATTTGGGCGGCCCGGGAGCGATCACCATGCTCACGTTGCATCCGGTGGAAGCAGTGGCCGCCGGGCATATTCAGCACGGGTTGTGGGGTTCATCGGGGGAAGATGACCAACGAGCGGGATGGGCGTTGGCGCGGATCCAAGGACTGTTAGGGCCGGAATCAGTTTTAAGCCCGCTTGCTTCCGGGGGGCGAAACCTGAGCCAGAGGGTCGAACTCATCCCTTGGGGCCAAGAGCGTGTTCCCACCAAAGACCCTGCCGCACCCTGGCCGGGGCGGTTGTCTGCACCCTCGCCCACCAGAATCACGGTGTCGACACCCCCTCGAGACCAACAGATCTCACTGCTGGACACGCACGGCGACACAGTACGAGTCACGCCGCGCGGCATGCTGTCGGCGGAGCCGTCGTGGTGCTCAGCCGCGACTGGCAAGGTGTCTCGGATCATTGGGTGGGCTGGACCGTGGCTGTTGGATGAACGGTGGTGGGAGAAGAGGAAAGATCCAGTGCTCGCCAGGCTGCAAGTTTCGTTGGCGACCGGTCCCCCTCTGCTGCTGGCGTTGAGCCAAGTGGGCTGGATAGTAGAAGGAACATACGACTGATGGGCTGGCACAACCCACCGGTGCCGTGGACCGAACTTGAGCGGGCGCTCTCTGGTCGCGCCCCGAAACCTGATGCCGCTGCAGCCATCCATCGAGAGCCAGCGGCGCTGGTGGCGGTTCCAGCGCTGGTTGAAGATTCACGGCCAACGAAACCATCTTGGCCAGAGTCCCGAGTGCCGTATGCGGAGTTGCATTGTCACTCAGCCTTCAGCTTTTTAGACGGCTCCTCATCCCCGGAAAGCCTTATCGAAGAAGCGGTTCGGCTGGATCTGGACGCCATTGCCATCACCGACCACGACGGGTTCTACGGCGTTGTTCGCTTTGCACAGGCAGCGGCTGAAGCTGGCATGAAAGTGCTCTACGGGGCTGAACTTTCGTTGGGATTAACCGAACCGCAAATGGGGATTTCTGACCCGGTCGGTACCCATCTATTGATTTTGGCGCGAGGGCAGGAGGGGTATCGACGACTTTCTGAGCAGATCAGTAAAGGTCATATGGACGGCGGTGAAAAGGGCCGCCCTATTTACGATCTCGATATCCTTGCAGCCGCAGCCCAAGGGCATTGGTTGGTGCTCACGGGTTGTCGTAAGGGCGCCGTTCGACGAGCACTACGAACCGCGGGGACAGTCGCAGCTGGTAACGAAATCGATGCTCTTACAGCCCGTTTCGGCCACGACAATGTGATGGTTGAGTTGACGACCCACCAGTTGCCCACCGACGATGAAGACAACGACGCGTTGGCTGAGTTGGCTGCGGAGCGGGGACTACCGGTAGTGGCGACCACCGCAGCTCACTACGCCAACCCGTCTGGCAGCAGGCTCGCAGCGGCGATGGCGGCGGTGCGGGCGCGGAACAGCTTGGAAGAGGCCGATGGCTACCTTCCATCCGGCCCGACGGCGCATTTGCGCTCCGGCGCTGAGATGGCACATTTGTTCAGGCGTTATCCCACTGCGGTTGCCAACGCTGCACGGGTGGGCACGGAGTGCGCCTTCGACCTCACGCTAGTGGCGCCGCAGTTGCCCCCCTTCAAAGTTCCACCAGGCCATAACGAAAACAGCTGGCTACGGGAATTGACCATGATCGGTGCTGCTAGCCGATACGGATCGCCGGAGACCAATCCCAGAGCCTTTCAGCAGATCGAAAGGGAACTGCAGGTGATCGAAGGTCTCAACTTTCCCGGCTACTTTCTGATCGTCAACGACATGGTGCGGTACTGCAAGGAAAACGACATCCTCTGCCAGGGAAGAGGTTCAGCCGCGAACTCGGCGGTGTGTTACGCATTGGGAATCACCGCCGTCGACGCGGTGCGCTATGGGTTGCTTTTCGAGCGGTTCCTTGCGCCCGAACGAGACGGCCCCCCCGACATTGATATCGACATCGAGTCCGATCGCAGGGAGGAAGTGATCCAATACGTCTACAACACCTACGATCGCCAGCACGCCGCACAAGTGGCCAACGTCAACACCTATCGTCCGCGGATGGCTGTCCGGGACATGGCGAAAGCTCTGGGGTACTCGCCCGGCCAACAGGATGCGTACTCCAAACAGATCGACGGTTGGACGCCATTGCGACAGCAAAGGGGCCCCGAGGCGCAGATTGACATCCCCGTCGAGGTAATGGATCTGGCGATGCAGGTGCAGGACCTGCCTCGGCACCTGTCTATCCACTCTGGCGGAATGGTGATTTGCGACCGGCCCATTGCCCAAGTCTGCCCCGTGGAATGGGCCCGGATGAAGGACCGATCGGTGCTGCAATGGGATAAGGACGATTGCGCTGCCATCGGCCTCGTCAAATTCGACATGCTTGGTCTTGGAATGCTTTCCGCACTGCATTACGCGGTCGATCTCGTCAAAGAGTACGAGGGAGTTGAGGTCGACTTTGCGACTTTGGACCTCGAAGAACCGGCCGTGTACGAGATGCTGCAGCGCGCGGACTCGGTGGGAGTCTTTCAAGTTGAATCCCGGGCGCAGATGGCAACCCTGCCCCGACTGAAGCCGCGCCGATTTTACGACTTGGTGGTGGAGGTGGCGTTAATTCGGCCCGGGCCGATCCAGGGCAACGCGGTCCACCCCTATATCCGCAGGCGTAACAAACTTGAAGCTGTGACCTACGACCACCCAGTGATGGAGAAATCGTTAGAAAAGACCCTAGGAATCCCCATCTTTCAAGAACAACTGATGCAGCTTGCCGTCGATGTCGCCGGTTTCGATGCGGGGGAGGCCGATCAGCTGCGGCGGGCGATGGGATCCAAAAGGTCGACGGCCAAAATGGAGAAAATGCGAGCGAGGCTGTACGAGGGAATGGCATCGATGCATGGCATCACTGGCGATATCGCAGACCGCATTTACGAAAGGCTTTTGGCCTTCGCTAATTTCGGGTTTGCCGAATCCCATGCCTTGTCTTTCGCGGCGTTAGTCTTTTACTCATCGTGGCTGAAACTTCACCACCCCGCGGCGTTTTGTGCCGCGCTGCTACGCGCCCAGCCCATGGGTTTCTACTCGCCGCAGTCCCTAGTCGCCGATGCAAAGCGACACGGCGTCACGGTGCGCAGACCTGATATCAACGCATCGCTCGCCTACGCGCATCTGGAAATGGACGACGGCGCCCCAGCAGTCCGACTGGGCTTGAGTGAGGTCCGCACCATCAGCGCGGAGTTAGCAGCAAAAATTGTGGGAGCCCGTGGAAACGGTTACTCCACACTGGACGAGCTCACCAGAGCCGTCACCCTCACCAGCGTCCAAGCTGAAGCATTGGCAACCGCGGGCGCCCTCGACCCGCTGACAGCAACGACATCCACAGCAGGAGCAACAGCAACGGCAGGAGCAACAGCAACAGCAGGAGCGACAGCCGATCGGCGGGGAGCGTTGTGGGGAGCGGGGGCGGCGGCGGGGGACAGGGCAGGCACGCTGCCAGGGTCGTTGCTGGGCTTGGACGCCCCATCTCTCCCGGGGATGAGCGACCTGGAATTGACGGTGGCGGATTTATGGGCCACCGGTATTTCGCCCTCTAGCTATCCCACCGAATATTCCAGGCCCTATCTCGACGGGATCGGGGTTACCAACGCGGTCGACCTCGCAGCAAAAGAACATGGCACGCGAGTCCTGGTAGCTGGCATGGTCACGCATCGGCAACGCCCCGCTACGGCCTCGGGAGTCATCTTCATCAACCTCGAAGACGAAACGGGAATGCTCAACGTCATCGTCTCCGTGGGGTTATGGTCCCGATACCGACGCGTGGCCAGAGGGGCATCGGCGCTGGTAGTTCGTGGAATGGTAGAGCGAGACGGCGGAGCGATGTCGATCGTGGCTGACCGGATCGCCGCTCTGGATGTCATCGCAGCTACCCCGTCCCGGGATTTCCGATGACTTCTGGCACGATCAGAGTTATGAGCGAAGTCTACGAACGCACGTCCCTGTCCCTGATGATGGCCGACTACGCAGTTGCCGACCAGCTGGGAAAACTCCATGTGGTCGGCGGCAACCTCCAGGTTGTCAATCGCGACCACAACACGGGAAATACGCAAGCTTTTGCCCTCGTGGTGTCGTTGAGCTCCCCGGTCGAGTTGTTCCAGGAGCAGTATTCCTTTGAAGTGGTGCTCGAGGAGACCAACGGCACACTGGTGGAACTCGGTACGACGCAGCCGGGCGCTGCCCCCAACGTCGTGCGGTTTGGCCAGACCCTGACGGTAGAAGAACCGAATCTGGGACGGTCCGGCGCGCCCCGTCGAGCCTTACCGGCCAAGGCCCACATCGTGCTGTACTTCAACAATGGTCTCCCGATGCCCCCGGGTCGCGTCTTGGTATGGCGGGCCAAACTGGACGGGGAGTCGCGCGATGCTTGGACGCTGCCGTTCTTTGTACCGGCGGCACCCACCGGCCCGGTTTTGGGCTGACTGCCACTATGAAAATTGCAACGTGGAATGTGAACTCTGTCAGAGCACGCTTGGACAGAGTGGTGGCCTGGGTCGAGCGAAGCGACGTCGATGTGTTGGCCATTCAGGAAACCAAAGCCGCCGACGCCAAATTTCCCTATGACAAACTTCGTAGCCTTGGCTACGAAGTTGCCCACCATGGGATCTCCCAGTGGAATGGGGTGGCGCTGCTCTCCCGGGTGGGGATGACTGACATCCAGATCGGCTTTCCCGACGTGCCTGAATTCGGCGATCCGCCCGTCAAGGAAGCTCGCGCGATCGGAGCACTCTGCGGCGGCGTCACGGTCTGGAGCCTGTACGTGCCCAATGGGCGCGCCATCGATGATCCGCACTACTCCTACAAACTCCACTGGCTTGAGACATTGCGACAAAACGGGATCACCTGGTTAGAGAAGGATCCAGCCGCGCAAATTGCGCTCTGCGGAGACTTCAATATCGCGCCCACCGACGATGACGTCTGGGACGTAGAGGCGTTTGTGGGATCCACCCATGTGACCGCGCCAGAACGGCAAGCGTTCCAGAACTTCGTGGACGCTGGCTTCGCCGATGTGGTGCGCCCCCACACCCCCGGTCCGGGTGTGTACACCTACTGGGACTACCAGCAGCTCAGATTCCCTAAACGCCAGGGGATGCGAATCGATTTCGCCCTCTGTTCGCCAGCGCTGACGGAGCGAGTGGACACTGCCTGGATCGATCGAGACGAACGAAAAGGTGCTGGGGCATCCGACCATGCACCCGTGGTCGTGGAGCTGACGTGACAACCGACATAAAGACCGTCCTGGTCCTGGAACACGATGCGGGCGATCCTCTGCTGAAGATGGAGAGCTGGCTCAGCACAACGGATGTCGAGTTGGATGTGAGAAAGTTACACCAAGGTGACGCCGTGCCTGAATCAACAGCGGGTTTCGACGGCATTATTTCTCTGGGCGGCGATATGGGCGCTCATGACGACGAGATTGCGCCCTGGCTACCGGCGACCAAAGCGTTACTCGCGGCAGCGGTGCTCGATCGCACACCGACCTTGGGGATTTGCTTGGGTTCTCAACTCCTCGCGGTGGCGACCGGCGGCACTGTGGTGCGCGCCGCCGACGGGCCAGAGGTCGGCGCCTATCTCACCGCCAAACGTGATGCCGCCCAAGAGGATCCGCTCTTTGCCGACCTCCCGATGACGCCTGACGTGATGCACTACCACTACGACATTGTGGACAAATTACCGCCTGGGGCAGTGCTGTTGCTCTCGTCCACCGGCTATCAGAACCAGGCATGGCGGGTGGGCACAGCGGCGTGGGGACTGCAGTTCCACATCGAACCGTCTGCAGCTGACTTAAGGAAGTGGGCTGACAACGAGAATCGCGAGCACACCGCGCGTTTCGGCGAGATGCTCGACGCCGCAGAGGCTGAAATGGATCAAGTATGGCGAGCCTTTATTCATCGCTTTGTAGCGCTGATCCATGGTCGCGTCCATCCGGGTTTGCGGCTACCGCTGCTTGCCCCAGACTCTGACGAACTTGACCACATCGAATCAGCTTTCTAGGGGACGGCTGATGTCTCGTCCGCAATCAAAATCGTTACTGCGCTACGGGCTTGGCAACGACCCGAGGGTGCAGTCCAACCTGACGGCCACTCAGATGGTCGACGTGGACGGTATTGCCGCTGATTGCGAAGACGTGCTTGCGGCGCTTTCTCGGTCTGGCCGGCCAGAGTTGGCGCTGCACGGACTGGCTCGGCTTGCGGAGTCTTCGCACTGGTCGTCGATTTTGGAGAACCTGAAAATAAACGCGAGGTTTCGCGGACGACTTGTGGCAGTGCTCGGCGCTTCTACGGCGCTGTCGGATCACCTGGCCGCGCACCCGGGAGACTGGAAGCTGCTGCTCCCCGAGGCGACGGGCGCTGAGCTCATTGGACCGACCCGGCTGTACGAAGTGATGGCGGTCAGCGTGGGTATTGACCCCGCAGAGGCTCCGTGCACCGGTACCGAAGGGGCCAAGGCAAAGCTCACCGGGGGCCCAGCAGTCGTGGCTATGCGAAACGCCTATCGCTCCCAGCTGCTGATCATCGCGGCGCATGATCTCGCCCAATCGGTAGAACCGTCATTACCGCCGGTGGCGCTGCCCGCGGTATGTCACGCACTTTCCGATCTTGCCGACGCCACCTTGCAGGTGGGTCTGTCCGTCGCCTGCGCAGCCCTGTCAGCTACGGCCGCACCGGTAGCACTGAGCATTGTGGCCATGGGCAAGTGCGGGGCACGCGAGCTGAATTACATTTCCGATGTCGACGTCATCTTTGTCGCTGATCACCCACCTGCGATCTCGGTCGGAGTCGCACAAGATGACCACCACATGCTGATTTCCGGGGCAGCTTTGGCGTCGCAAACTATGCGCATCTGTGAACAAGTCGCGTGGGAAGTTGACGCTGGCCTGCGACCAGAAGGTGGCGCAGGAGCACTCGTCCGGACGCCTGCGAGTTTTGTCGCCTACTACCAGCGCTGGGCCCAAACCTGGGAATTTCAGGCACTTCTCAAAGCTCGGCCCGCGGCGGGGAGTATGGAGCTCGGGGCGCAATTTATGGCAGCCACCCAATCAGGGGTGTGGACGGCGGCTGGTCGCGAGTCCTTCGTCGACGACGTTCAAGCAATGCGGCGACGGGTCGAAGCCAACATCCCCGAAGGGTTGCGCGACAAGGAACTCAAACTTGGTCCCGGCGGGTTGCGCGATGTTGAGTTCAGTGTTCAGTTGCTTCAGCTCGTGCACGGCCGCTCTGATCCGGAATTGCGTATCCCCGGAACACTGACGGCGTTGCGGGCCTTAATTCGCGGCGGGTACGTAGGTCGCAGCGACGGCGCCGAACTGGCTGGAGCGTACACATTCCTGCGACGCGCCGAGCACAGGATTCAGTTGCAAAGGCTGCGAAGGACGCACATTCTGCCGGATGATCATGCGGACCTCGACTGGCTGGCAAGGACCGATGGATACACCGCGTTCGGAACCAGCGATGCCGCCGAAATCTTCACGTCCGAGCGGGCAAGGCACGCGGCGATCGTGCGGAAGCTGCACGAGAAACTTTTCTATCGACCCCTCCTGCATGCTGTGGCAGCAGTACCCGGGGAGGAAATGCAGCTCTCGTCCACGGCCGCGGCCGAGCGGTTGAAGGCGCTCGGTTTTCGATCGCCCGAAGCTGCCTTGCGTCACCTTGCGGCACTCACCACCGGGGTGAGTAGGCGAGCCGCGATTCAGCGCACCCTCTTGCCCGTCATGCTCGACACGTTCGCCGCGTCGCCAGACCCGGATGGTGGGCTGCTTTCGTATCGGCACGTGTCCGAAGCATTAGCTGATACCCCCTGGTACCTCAGGCTTTTGCGTGATGAAGGCCTGATTGCCCAGCGGTTGGCAGGGCTTCTTGGATCCTCCAAATTGGTCGGCGATCTTCTTGCCCGAGCGCCAGAAGTCTTGCGGCTGCTGGTTACGGACGCGGAGCTGCTGGCCCCGGAGCCGGTGCAAGTCGCCGCGTCACTGCTTGCCCGGGCCGCGCGCGGCACGACGGCGCAGGATTCCGTAGACGTGGCTCGGTCAGCGCGCCGGCACGAGTTGCTGCGACTGGCGTGCGCCGACATGCTGGGTCTCGTCAGCGTGCAGGACGTCGCCGTGGGGCTGAGCGCCGTAGCCGACGCGACCGTACAGGCCGCCTATGCAGCAGCCCATAAGCAGGTTGCGGCCGACAGGCCCGACCACGGGGTGCGGATGGCAGTGATCGGGATGGGCCGGTTCGGCGGCGCAGAACTGGGCTACTCCTCTGACGCGGATGTGATGTACGTGGCGGAGCCCCTACCCGGAGTTGACCAAGGGGAAGCGCTCAACACTGCGAGGCTGATCTCCGACCTGATGGCACGGCTACTTTCCCGGCCGAGTCCCGATCCCGCTCTGGAGGTGGATGCAGACCTGCGGCCCGAAGGCAAAAACGGTCCGATGGTGCGGACGCTGGAGTCATTCCAGGCGTATTGGAAGAAGTTTGCACTCCCGTGGGAGCGCCAGGCACTGCTGCGGGCGAGATACGTTGCTGGTGAATCTGAGTTGGGCTCGACATTCATCGCTGCTGCAGACGAATTCCGGTATCCATCCGCCGGTCTGGCTCAGCAAGATGTGATCGAGATCCGCAGAATCAAGGCGCGTGTCGACGTGGAGAGATTGCCGAGGGGAGCCGATCCCAGCACGCACACCAAGCTCGGTAGCGGCGGTCTTTCCGATGTCGAATGGACCGTCCAGCTACTGCAACTTCAACATGCCTTCGAAGTTCCGGGTTTGCGGACACCACAGACGAGGCCAGCGATCTCTGCCGCATGCGATGCGGGCCTGCTCTCCGCTGCTGATGCCAGTGCCCTCGACGAGGCGTGGCTGAAAGCTACCCATGTGCGCAACGTTCTGATGCAAGTACTGGGAAAGCCGGAGGATCAGATACCGCGGCAAGGGCGGCAACTTGCCGCGGTGGCGCGTGCCATGGGGTATCCGGCGGGCGGCGACCCGGGCGAATTCGTTGACGAATACCGCCGCACCAGTAGGCGGGCACGATGGGTGGTGGACCGGGTCTTCTCGGGAGGCGGTTAAGAGGTGGAGTGATGCCGGGTGGGAGTAACCGCTTCAGAGTTCTGGGAAGATGGGTTGGTGGAAACTTGGCTCTGGATTATCCTGATCATCGTCCTGCTCGCCGTGATCGTTGCTGGTGGTGTCGCCATCGGCCTCGCGCGTTCGAAGCGAAACAGAATCTCGCTGCGACAGACGCCAGTAGGCAAGCCCACCGCACCCGAAGGGGCCCCGCCCATCAAGGGCGGGTACCAGGCGGGTAGCTCGATATCGTTTTCCGCCGGACCCGGGACCGCGCTCGCAGAACCACCGGTACTACCCCCGCGCTCAGTTCCCGAGCCGCTGTTACTGCCGGAACGCACAGAAGTTGATGGTCAACCAGGGGTTGGTGATGACGCTTCGGTGCCGCGGGACTCAATTCGAGATGACGTTATCGACGTTGAGCTGCCCGAGCCCGTGGCTGCCGAACCCGCGATAGCAGAGCCTGGCACTGCTCTTCCAGTCCCAGCGATTCCCGTCTTTGCCCCTGTCGATCGTCCGCAGGTGCGCGAGGAACCTGTGATCCCTGACCTGCAGCCGGGCGAAGAAAATATTGAACCGGCCGAAGGTCGTCTCGAGAAACTACGGTCCCGGCTCTCGCGTTCGCAGACCGCATTCGGCAAGTCCCTCTTGGGGCTGCTCGGCGCGGCAACGCTGGACGACGATTCGTGGGCAGATATCGAAGACACCCTGTTAATGGCTGATCTTGGCGCCGGACCGGCGAGCGAAATTGCGGACCGGTTGCGCGCCGAAGTTGCCGCACACGGTATTTCATCCGCAGCAGATGCTCGTGCACTCTTGCGCACAGTGCTGGTGCAAGCACTCAGCCCGGAAATGGATCGCAGCATCAAGGCACTGCCGCATGACGGTAGGCCGTCGGTGGTGCTGGTCGTCGGAGTGAACGGAACCGGCAAGACAACCACGACAGGCAAACTCGCGCGAGTCCTCGTGGCGGGTGGTCGCACCGTGGTGCTGGGGGCAGCGGATACGTTCCGCGCGGCGGCAGCGGACCAGTTGCAAACCTGGGGTGAGCGAGTTGGCGCGACCGTGGTGCGGTCGAGTGCCGGCGCGGACCCCGCCGCAGTGGCCTTCGACGCCGTCAAGCGCGGCATCGAGGAGGGGGTGGACGCGGTGCTGATCGATACCGCCGGTCGGTTGCACACCAAAACGGGCCTGATGGACGAGCTTGGCAAAGTCAAGCGCGTCATCGAAAAGCAAGCCCAGGTGGATGAGGTGCTGCTCGTCCTGGACGCGACCACAGGCCAAAACGGCATGGTGCAGGCGAAGGTGTTCTCCGAGGTGGTGAATGTCACCGGCATCGTCTTGACCAAGCTCGACGGCACCGCCAAGGGCGGCATCGTCATTGCTGTGCAGCGCGCGCTGGGAGTTCCGGTGAAGCTGGTCGGATTAGGCGAGGGTCCCGACGATCTCGCTCCGTTCGAACCTGGTGCCTTCGTCGACGCGTTGTTGGGCGACTGAACAAAGAAGCACTCCGAACAAAGAAGCACTCTGAACATAGAAACACTCTGAACATAGAAACACAGTGGAAACGCAACTGCATCGACGTTCACCGATGAGAAACATTTGCGGACGGCAATCGCAACACAGCTGCAGGAACCTCAGGAAGTCACCGGCGGGAGCTCAGTAGAGACTCCTCCCGCCGCCCCTGAGTGAGCCTGGAGGCTTGATGGACGCATCATTTGCTGTCGACACCGGGAACACCGCCTTTATGATTCTGGCGGCTTCCCTTGTTTTATTGATGACACCGGGACTCGCGTTCTTCTATGGCGGTATGACCCGCTCGAAGTCTGTGCTGAACATGATGATGATGTCCTTCGGGGCGATGGGAATCGTCGGGCTCATCTACGTACTCTGGGGATACTCGATGTCCTTCGGAACCGACATTGGTGGCATCATCGCCAACCCGTTCGAATTCTTTGGTCTTGTGGGTCTGAGCGACGCCATTCCCACCACTCTGAGCGACGGCACCGCCGGCGTGATGTCGAACAGTCTGATGGCTTCGACGGGCGTTCCCGCCATGGTTGCGGTGGGTTTCCAGCTGACCTTCGCCGTCATCACCGTGGCGTTGATCTCAGGTTCGTTGGCCGATCGCGTTAAATTCGCCACCTGGATGGTGTTCGCCGGAATCTGGGTCACCATCGTGTACTTCCCGATTGCCCACATGGTGTGGGGTGGAGGCATTCTCAGTGGTTCCGGTTTCATCGCGAAGGCCCTGTCCACGCCGATCGATTTCGCCGGCGGCACCGTCGTCCACATCAACGCGGGAACCGCTGCGCTGGTCCTGGCTCTTGTTATCGGCAAGCGCAAGGGCTTCGGCAAGGACCCGATGAAGCCGCACAACTTGCCATTGGTAATGATCGGCGCGGCGCTACTCTGGTTCGGCTGGTTCGGCTTCAACGCGGGCAGCGAGTTCGGGGCGGACGGTACCGCGGGGCAGGCGTGGATCAACACCACCGTCGCGACTGCGGTAGCTATGCTCGGCTGGCTTATCGTGGAGAAACTGCGTGACGGCCACGCCACCAGCTTGGGTGGGGCCTCGGGTGTGGTGGCAGGTCTTGTAGCTATCACTCCGGCCGCAGCCGCGGTCGACACCATCGGCGCGATCTTTATCGGTCTGATCGCTGGCGCCGTGTGCGCCCTTGCCGTGGGATTGAAATACCGGTTCGGGTACGACGATTCACTCGACGTGGTCGGTGTCCACCTCGTCGGCGGTCTCCTGGGTACGGTGCTTATTGGGTTCTTTGCGCACCTGCCCCAAGAGGGCGACTCGGCGCCGCTATCCACCTTTGCCCCGGCAGGTGCCCAGAACGGCTTGTTCTATGGCGGCGGCGCTACCCAGCTTCTCACCCAAACCCTGGTGGCACTTGTCTCGGTGGTCGTTTCCGGCGTCCTGACCTACATCATCGCGATGGCACTGAAGGCAACGATGGGGTGGAGGATCTCCGATGACGACGAAGCGGAAGGCATCGACGTCACGATCCATGGTGAGCAGGGCTACGACCTGGATGCCGGCGGCGGGAGCGGCCACGGCGTTCTCACCTCCTCACTGACCAAGTCCGTCGCTACCCTGAAGGCGCAACTATGAAACTGATTACCGCTGTCATCAAGCCGTTTAAATTGGACGAAGTACGTGCGGCCCTCCTTGCTTTTGGGGTACAGGGCATGACGGTGTCGGAGTCCTCCGGCTATGGGCGCCAACGCGGCCACACGGAGGTTTATCGCGGCGCTGAATACACCGTGGAACTGCTGCCAAAGGTGCGGCTGGAGATCTTGGTCGACTCAGCCGACGCCCAAGACGTTATCGACGTGATCGTCCGCGCCGCCTACACCGGCAAGATCGGCGACGGGAAGGTGTGGGCGGTTGCGGTAGAGAATGTGGTGCGCGTCCGGACGGGTGAACGCGACCAGGAAGCGTTGTAAGGCAATGGATTTGGCCGTAGGAAGCGGCTATGCCGACCTACGGGCGCAGCTGCTGGGTCGGACCGGTGTGTCCGGTCCGGCCCGGCGGCGGGCATTAGCGCGGCTGACCGATTGCTGGCTGGCTGAAGTGGCTACCGCCGCCGGTGTCACCGTCGGCGGGGTGGCACTGGTTGCGGTGGGAGGCTACGGGCGCGGCGAGTTGAGCCCTTTCTCGGACCTGGATCTGGTGTTGCTGCATTCCACAGAAACCCCCGAGTCCTACGCTCATCTGCTGGCTGAACGCCTGTGGTACCCGATCTGGGATTCCCGGGTGAAACTCGACCATGCGGTGCGATCTGTGGGGGGAGCGCGGCAGATAGCGCAGACCGACCTTCCGGCGATGCTGGGGATGCTTGACATTCGGCATATTGCTGGCGACCCAGAACTGGCCTCTGCACTGCGCCGTCGCGTCCTGGCCGATTGGCGCGCGGAAGCCCGAAATCGACTTCCATTGCTAGAGAAGATGTGTCGCGATCGGTGGGAGAGAAGTGGCAACCTCGCGTTTGCCACCGAACCGAATCTCAAGGAATCCCGCGGTGGCTTGCGTGATCTTGTCGTCATGCGCGCTGTTGCCGCGTCCTGGCTCGCCGATTGCCCGCATCACGGCCTCGAGGAGGCTCGGTCGGATTTGCTCGACATACGAGACGCGTTGCATCTGTCGGCCCGCCGCGGCACCGACCGCCTCAGTAGTGAAGACCACGACGCGGTCGCAGCTGCACTGAATTACGGTGATCGTGACGCGCTGCGGACGCGAGTGGCGAGTATCGGTCGCAGCGTGGGTATTGCTGCAGATATGACCTGGCACCAAGTGCATCGGGTGATCACCAATCACGAAATGCCCGGCCAGGTGAGGGAAGTAGCGGGTCGCTTCGTCCGGAACATCCCGCGGTTGCCGCTCGCCGATGGTGTCGTTGACCAAGGCGGTGAGGCTGTTCTTGCCAAGAATGCCAATCCGGCCGGTGATAGCGGCCTCCCCTTGCGCGCCGCGGCGGCTGCCGCGCAGGCCGGAGTACCCATCGCGTCGGCGACCGTCTCCCGGCTGGCCAGGCTCTGCCCACCCTTGCCGACCCCTTGGCCGGCCCCCGCGCTGGCGGCATTCCTGTCGTTGCTGGGGTCCGGCGAATCGATGATCCCGGTCTGGGAATCGTTGGATCAAGCTGGCGTGATCTCGGCGTTGTTGCCCGGATGGGAGCGGCTGCGGTCCCAACCCCAATGGGATCCGATTCATCTTTTTACGGTTGATCGCCATCTGATGGAGACCGCTGTTCAGGCGTCAAAATTGGTCCGGAGAGTGAGCAGACCAGATTTATTGTTGCTGGCGGCCATCTTTCACGATATTGGTAAAGGGACGGGCGCTGACCACAGTATTTCCGGCGCCGAGATGGTGCCGGCGTGGCTGCAACGTCTGGGCCTCTCGCCGGCCGACACCGAAACTGTCCGGATCGTGGTGTTGCACCACCTCTT
Source organism: Nakamurella antarctica (assembly GCF_003860405.1). Lineage (NCBI taxonomy): Bacteria > Bacillati > Actinomycetota > Actinomycetes > Nakamurellales > Nakamurellaceae > Nakamurella > Nakamurella antarctica. The sequence goes on from NZ_CP034170.1 coordinate 1,429,177, forward strand.
ACTGTCGGCGACGGCCTCTCGGCGCGACCCTGCGGATCCGGCAACAGCGGCCGCGATCACTGCCGTGATCCCGGATCTGTCGACATTGGAATTACTGCACGCGCTGTCGGAAGCCGATGCACGAGCGGCCAATCCGAAGTTGTGGACGCGATGGAAGGCAGCGCAGATGGCGGCTGTGGTTGCTGCGACAGGGGCGGCCTTTCAGCATCCACCACCCCGTGGCTGGCGTGCAGTGGGTGCCGCCGCATCGGGTTGGTCGCCGCAGGATCTCACCGAGCAAGAGCGTTCGCTGCTTGACATCGCGCGGGGCGGCTCGCTCGGGGTGGGGGTGGAAGTCGAATCCGGTGGCCTGCAGGTGATGGTGACAGCGCGAGATCGCGCAGGGCTATTTGCGGCGACTGCGGGAGCGCTGACCCTGAACCGGCTATCCATTTCTTCAGCGAGCCTCCGGGTGATCGACGGTGTGGCACTGCTGGTCTGGCACGCACAGCCGCAGTTTGGCGATGCACCGATGGCCACCACGCTCCGATCGGATCTGATTAATGCGTTGGATGGCGGCATCGATGTGGCAGTCGCGTTGCGCAAGCGTGATCTGGCCGCGGCGCCGAGAGTCGCCGTAGCCGAGCCGGTGGTGATGGTGGTGCCCGAGGCATCGACGCGGGCAACGGTTCTCCAGCTACGCGCGCACGATATGCCGGGGCTGCTCTACCGGGTGACGGCGCTTCTCACCGGCTCTGGGGCAGTAATCACCTCGGCGCTTATCGATACTCATGGCAGCGAGGTGGTCGACGTGTTCTATCTCGTGGACGGCGAGGGCCGGGCACTGGCGCCCCATCAGGCGAACGCGCTGGCAGCGCTGGTGCACAGCGCGTTGACGGCCCCGAGGCGATAACCTCAACCCCATGTTCGAAACACTGTCCGACCGACTTTCAACTGTTTTCACTTCTCTGCGCGGCAAAGGCCGGCTCTCGCAGTCTGATATCGACGCTACCGCTCGCGAAATACGGGTCTCGCTGTTGGAAGCTGACGTTGCGTTGCCTGTGGTCAAGGCCTTTGTAGGCGCTGTGAAGGAACGGGCCAGCGCTGTCGAGGTTTCGCAGGCGCTCAACCCCGCGCAGCAGATCATCAAAATCGTCAACGAGGAATTGGTCAAGATCCTCGGCGGCGAAACCAGGCGGCTGGTGTTTGCCAAAAACCCGCCGACCGTCATCATGCTGGCCGGCCTGCAGGGTGCCGGAAAGACGACCCTGGCAGGAAAACTTGCCCGCTGGCTGCGCGAACAAGGTCACACCCCACTGTTGGTCGCCTGCGATCTACAACGTCCCAACGCTGTTACCCAGCTGCAGGTGGTGGGCGAACAGGCTGGGGTGAGCGTCTTCGCGCCAGAACCCGGCAACGGCGTCGGCGACCCGGTCGGTGTTGCCCGGGCCGGAATTGCCGAAGCGCGTGGCAAGCACTTTGACATCGTCATCGTCGATACCGCTGGCCGTCTGGGTGTCGATACGGAGATGATGGCGCAAGCCGCAGCTATTCGCGACGCCACTTCGCCGGACGAGGTCCTGTTTGTCCTTGACGCTATGGTCGGTCAGGACGCGGTCACCACCGCAGAGGCTTTCCGTGACGGCGTGGGTTTCACCGGCGTCGTTTTGACGAAACTCGACGGTGATGCGCGAGGCGGGGCCGCGCTCTCGGTGCGCCACGTCACCGGAGCGCCGATCATGTTCGCCTCGACCGGCGAAAAACTCAACGAATTCGATATCTTCCACCCCGATCGGATGGCTTCGCGCATCCTCGGGATGGGCGACATGATGACCCTGATCGAACAGGCCGAGCAGGTCTTCGAAGCAGACCAGGCCGAGGCGATGGCCGGCAAGATGGCGGGCGGTGACTTCACCCTCGAGGATTTCTTGGACCAGATGCTCTCGATTCGCAAAATGGGTCCCATTGCCGGAATCCTGGGGATGCTTCCAGGCGCTGGTCAGATGAAAGAACAATTGGCCAACGTCGACGACAGGGACATCGACCGCACGGCGGCCATCATTCGGTCAATGACGCCACAAGAGCGGCACGACCCCAAGATCATCAACGCGTCGCGGCGGCAGCGAATCGCCAAGGGATCGGGAAGTACTGTGGCCCAGGTCAACGCACTGGTTGATCGGTTTTTTGAGGCCCGCAAAATGATGGCAGCCATGGCCGGAAAATTTGGACTCGGAGCCTTGGCCCGTGGCAAGAGCAACGCGAAGAACCGCAAAGGCAAGAAGGGCAAGGTTTCCGGTCGAGGGCCGACCCCGCCGAAAATCCGCGGAGGCATGCCGGGCATGATGCCCGGAATGTTGCCGCCAGGGATGGGCGGTATGCCCGGCGGCGCTGGCGGCCCAGCGGGCGGCGGCATCCCCGGGCTCCCACCCGGATTCGACTTCGACCCGTCAAAGTTGAAGTTGCCGAAGCAGTGACCGCGCTGCGCGTTACTGGAGTCGACCCGACCACGGGCGAATCAGTAGCGCATTGGATCGCCGGCGGCGTGTACGTCGACTCTCCGGTACGTGGCGCGCGGGAAGTCGCGGGGTTTGTTCTTCCGGGATTTGCCGACGCCCACTGTCACATCGGCTACTGCATCGACGGCGTAACTGATCTCGCTGCCGCGGAGCAGCAAGCACGGCTCAATCTTGCGTCGGGGGTGACGGTGATCCGCGACTGTGGCTCGCCGCTGGACACCCGACCGCTCGTCGACCGGGCAGATCTGCCGGTACTGATCCGGGCGGGTCGCCATATCGCCAGACCCAAGCGCTACATCCGCGGGCTGGGCATCGACCTCGAAGACCCGACAGAGTTGGTAGCCGAGGTTGGCCGTCAGGCCGAGTACGGGGACGGCTGGGTAAAACTGGTGGGGGACTGGATCGACCGGGATCGCGGCGACCTTGCGCCGTTGTGGACGGACGCGGTGCTGGTGGATGCCATTGCACTTGCGCACGAAAAGGGAGCCAGGGTGACCGCGCATGTGTTCGGTGAGGATGCCATTCCCGCCTTACTGGCTGCTGGTATCGACTGCCTGGAACACGCCACCGGCTTGACGAGCGACACCATCGAGACGGTGCGGGCCAGCGGCGTGCACATCGTCCCCACATTGATCAATATCGAAAACTTCCCGTCCTTCGCTGCGGCTGCGGGTGAGAAGTATCCGACCTACGCCAAGCACATGCGCGACCTCTATTCCCGCGCTGATGCCACGATCGCGGCCGTGGTCGAAGCGGGGATCGCCGTCCACGCCGGCACCGACGCCGGCGGCTACATCGAACACGGCCGCATCGTCGACGAGGTGACGTCACTGCTTCGGGTCGGCATGACGCCTACCCAGGCGTTGAAGGCCGCAACCTGGGATGCGCGTCAGTGGTTGGGCGTCGCCGACCCCGAGCTGGGCGGTAGCGCCGACCTGGTGGTCTACGCCAGCGATCCCCGCATCGACTGGGACACGCTGCGCGAGCCGCTAGCGGTGATCCGTGCCGGCGTCATCAGTTAGACTCAGACGCGTATCGACAATCGATCGGACCCTCTCGCCGATGAAAGTCGTCCTTTGGTGCGTTCGCAGACCGGGCAATACCCCACACGGTCGGTGATCCACCGCCACATCCAGAATTGAAGGAGTACGTGCCACCGTGGCCGTCAAAATTAAACTTGCTCGCATCGGTAAAATCCGCGAGCCTTTCTACCGCATTGTTGTCGCCGATTCACGTACCCGCCGTAGCGGCCGCGCCATCGAGGCCATTGGCAAGTACCACCCGAAGCTTGAGCCATCCCTCATCGAGATCGATGCAGAGCGTGCGGCGTACTGGCTCAGCGTCGGTGCGCAACCGACCGAGACCGTCGAAGCGCTGCTGAAGGTCACCGGTGACTGGCAGAAGTTCAAGGGTCTGCCCGGAACCGAAGGCACCCTCAAGCCGCAGCCGATCCCGGTCGACAAGCGCGCACTGTACGAGGCCGCCATTGCTGCCATCGGCACCGAAGAGGTTGTCGCGGCCACCACGGCCAAGAAGAAGGCAACGAAGAAGACTGAAGAAGCACCTGAAGCTGACGCCGAAGTTGTTGCCGAGAGCGCCGAGTAGACATGTTAGAAGACGCCCTGGAGCACTTGGTACGCGGTATCGTCGACCATTGCGAAGATGTCGAAGTTACAGTCACCACCGGCCGGCAGGGTCGAACCCTGCAGGTCCGGGTGCACCCGGACGACCTGGGCAAAGTCATTGGTAGAGGCGGCCGCACCGCGACCGCACTGCGTACGGTGATGACCGCTGTCGGCGGGCGCGGTATTCGCGTTGACGTCGTCGACACCGATCGCTAATCAGGAAACGCACGAGAAAATTATGGAACTGGTTGTCGGCCGCATTGGTCGTCCCCACGGGCTTGCTGGTGGTGTGACTGTAGAAGTCCGCACCGACGACCCTGAAACCCGGTTTGCTGCTGGGTCGGTATTTCGTACCGATCCAGCAGCCACTGGTCCCCTTACGCTCAGCAGCCTCCGTCGGATCGGTGGGAACACGGTCCTTACCTTCGATGGGTTCGCAGATCGCAACGCAGCCGAGGCACTCCGCGGCACTTTGCTGATCGTGGACACAGAAGCGCTGCCAGAACTTGAAGACTCCGAAGAGTTCTACGATCACCAATTGGTCGGGCTCAACGTTTTGCTCATTGGCTCCGACGAGGTGATTGGCTGCATCGCGGACATGATGCATCTCCCATCCAACGATGTGCTGGTGGTGAAAACCCCCACGGGCGAAGTGTTAATCCCCTTTGTCTCTGCCATCGTCCCCACCGTTGATCTTGCGGGCGGGTTTGTCGTGGTTGATCCGCCGGACGGCCTGCTTGACGACGGGCTGTCAGAAGATCGCGTCTAGCAGGCCCGGTATGCGCATTGACGTGCTGACGATCTTCCCGGAATACCTTGCGCCGCTGCGTGAATCGTTGGTGGGCAAAGCAATCACCGACTCCCTCATCGGGGTGCGTGTTCACGATCTTCGGGACTTCACCACCGATCGACATCGCACGGTCGACGATTCGCCGTACGGCGGCGGTCCGGGCATGGTGATGAAAGCCGATGTCTGGGGCGCGGCCCTTGATTCCCTGGCAACCCCGGACACCATTTTGATTGTCCCAACTCCCGCGGGACGACCCTTCAGTCAACAGCTTGCTCAGCAGCTCAGTATCGCCCACCACTTAGTCTTTGCCTGCGGTCGTTATGAGGGCATCGACCAGCGCGTGGCTGACGAAGCAGCTACGCGGATGCCCGTGTTGGAGCTATCGATCGGGGATTACGTGCTCGCAGGCGGCGAGGTCGCCGTGTTGGTCATGGTGGAAGCAATTGCGCGCTTAATTCCTGGTGTGCTGGGCAATCCTGAGAGCGCTGTCCAAGACTCCTTCGGTGCAGCCTCGCCCGGTTTGCTGGAGCACCCCAGTTACACCAGGCCAGTGAACTACCGTGGCCATGAGGTGCCAGCTGTGCTTCTGTCTGGCAACCACGCCGAGATCGCCAGATGGCGACACTCGCAGTCAGTGGAGCGCACTCGTGAGCGCCGGCCAGACCTGCTCCCGGATACCGAGAATTAGCGCCAGCACTCGATGATCTGGCAGACTAGGCAGGTTGCCTTCCGGCAGCCACACGCGACTCGGTAGTGACACGAGTCCCCTCTTAGTGAAGATGAGCGAGGATACAACCATGAACACACTGGATGATCTGGATTCTGCGTCATTACGCAGCGATCTCCCCGATTTCCGCCCCGGCGATTTTGTCCGCGTTCACGTGAAGGTCATCGAAGGCACCCGCTCTCGTATTCAGGTCTTTGCTGGCCACGTCATCCGTCGTCATGGCGGCGGCGTCCGCGAAACCTTCACCGTTCGTAAGGTCAGTTTCGGCGTCGGCGTAGAGCGCACCTATCCGGTGCATTCCCCGAACCTCGACAAGATCGAGCTCGTCACCCGTGGCGACGTGCGCCGCGCAAAGCTTTACTACCTGCGCGAACTGCGCGGCAAGAAGGCCAAGATCAAGGAAAAGCGCGACCTGACCCGCTAGTCGGACCTGCAGTAGGTCATGAAAGAGCCGCTTTCACCGTCGCCGGTGGGAGCGGCTTTCTCGTGATTTCACAAGGAAGCACTTAGGGTGAGGACTGATGAACAGCAACAGCGACGCGGCATCTGAGGGTCCGCGGGATCCATCGATCGAGCCCGCAGCCAAGCCCACTGAATATCCCTACGGCTACGGTATGCAAGCGTTTCCGTCGCATTCCCCTGCCGCTCTGAGGTGGAAGTCGCTCATGGAACGGCGCAAGCCGGGGAAGAAGCCGCGCCCATTCTGGATTGAATTACCTATCCTGCTGGTCATCGCCTTCGCTATGACATTTTTAATTCAGACGTTTTTCGTGAAGGTGTACTACATTCCGTCGGGGTCGATGGAACAGACGCTGCACGGTGCGACCAGCGGCGGCGACAGGGTGCTGGTTAACAAGATCGTCTACGACTTCGCTGATCCATCGCCAGGTGAGGTCGTAGTCTTCAGCGGACCGCCGACGTGGGCGCCGGAGGCGGCTATCGGTGGTGCTACCACGTGGTTCGGCAAATTCTTTGAATCCCTGGGCAGCGTTGTGGGGTTAGCGCCGCCCAATGAGAAGGATTTCGTCAAACGGGTAATTGCCACCGCTGGGCAGACCGTTAGTTGTTGTGATCCCCAAGGCCACCTGATGGTCGACGGGAAACCCCTGGTAGAGCCATACATCTACGTAGATTTTGAATTCACACCCGGAGTGTTGGACTGCAATTCGGTGACGCGGTCCCGACGCTGCTTTGGACCGGTGACAGTTCCGCCGGATTCGCTGTGGGTGATGGGGGACCACCGGTCTAATTCGGCAGATTCGACGTTTGGCTGTCGAACCCCCGGAGGCGTCTGTCAAGGTCCGATACCGGTGGGTAACGTGATTGGGAAGGCTTTTGTGGTCGTCATGCCAATCTCGCGATGGCAGGGTATTCATTCCTACGATATCCAAGGTCAGGATCAGTCCTCCGCGCTATCGGGGCCGCCGCCGGTCCCAGGCAGCGTCGGGTCGCTGCCGCTGCTGGCTGGTCTTGCAGGTGCAGCGCTGATACGGCGGAAGCGCTTGTGGCCCAGCAGGAACAGTAGTGGCTTCCTCGACTAAGCCACCGGATTTGCGGGCAGAAAAGGGCTTGCTGCGAGCGGGTCATGCCCTGGTTGCCGCCTGTGACGAGGTGGGGCGCGGCGCAGTGGGCGGGCCAGTGTCGGTGGGGATGGTGCTCGTGGACGCGACGGTGAAACGACCGCTGGCAGGTGTGCGAGATAGTAAATTGCTTTCCCCTGCCGCTCGGATCGCGATGGTTCCCAAGATTCGGCGGTGGGTGGTTGGCTATGCGGTAGGCCACGCAACCGCTGCAGAAATAGACGAATTCGGCATTATGGCCGCACTTCGGATGGCGGGCATTCGCGCCATGCTGATGCTTCCCGCCCAGCCGGATATTGTGCTGCTAGATGGTAACTACGACTGGCTTTCTACTCCCGTGCAGCCAAGTCTTTTCGATGATCTTGCCGCGGCACAAGACGCTGTTTGCCCGAATCGCAGGTCTCTCAAAGTAACGACCATGATCAAGGCTGATATGAAGTGCTCATCTGTGGGGGCGGCCAGCATCTTGGCAAAAACCGAACGGGACGCCATGATGGTCGATCTGGCGATGGTCCACCCCGGGTACGGATGGGAAGTGAATAAGGGATATGCAACGGCTGCTCACATGGATGCGCTGCGTCACCTTGGCCCCAGCACACACCACCGCCAAAGCTGGCGGTTACCAGAGAGGATGCCTGCCGATGCTGCGGGCGATAGCCTGATTCCCGATACGGGCGACTACCTTTGAGACAACATGCGGTGGAAGGAGTTGAACCAAAGTGAGTGCAGAGGATCTCGAGCAGTACGAAACCGAGATGGAGCTGCAGCTCTACCGGGAGTACCGGGACATCGTCGGGCATTTTGCGTTTGTGGTGGAAACCGAGCGCAGGTTTTACCTGTGCAACTCGGTCGATGTTCAGGTACGCAATTCCGAGGGGGACATGTACTTCGAGGTGCGGATGTCGGATGCTTGGGTCTGGGACATGTATCGTCCAGCGAGGTTCGTCAAGAACGTTCGCGTCGTTACCTTCAAAGACGTCAACGTGGAGGAGCTGGAAAAACCTGATCTGCGATTGCCGGAGGACGGCGGCTTTTGAGCGTGGTTTTATCCACAAGCGGGGGGTTATCCACATTCTTGTCAGCACGGCTCCGCTGAAGTGGTGCAACTTGGCACGCTGATGTCATGTCAAAAAATATCGAGCTGGGTCGCACCGGCGAAGACCTTGCGGTCGAGCACTACGAAGCATTGGGCTTGACGATAATTTCGCGTAATTGGCGATGCCGCGAGGGCGAACTGGACATTGTCGCCACGGACCACCGCGACCTTCTTGTCATCTGTGAAGTCAAAACTCGGTCGGGGGTGGGATTCGGCTTGCCCGTCGAATCCATTACGAGCGGTAAGCGGCGCAGAATCCGGCGGTTGGCAGCTCTCTGGCTGGGTGAACACCGCACGCGGCCTGATATCCACATCCGTTTCGACGTCGTTGGTGTTCTCGCAGAGCCGGGCAAGAGTGTGGAGCTCACCCATATCGAGGGCGCGTTTTAGTGCCCCGGCGCCACTACGACGTGAGCACGGCGGATGCGGGGACCACAGTAGATCCGACGTCAAAGACCGCGAGGTAGACAACGGCTTTTGAGCAGGTCACAAATACGCCAGCCGGCCGCTTGCTACCCAGTTCCGCGGTGATGGTGGTGTCGGTGAGTTGCAAAGTGGCCCAGTCGTCGTCACAGCCGAACAGGAGGAACGCGAACCGGCGGGAACCGTCGGAAAGTGTTGGCAGCGGGGGGTTCTGGCCCCAAGCCCCGAGGCCAGCAGGGGCGGCCGTGAGTTCCATGGATCTGGGGCCGGTGATGCTCGCGATGTCCAACTGCTGGAACGCTGTGGCGGTGATGGCTCCGTCCGGTTGCTGGGCGGTCAGTGTTGCTGCTTTCCCGAGCTCGGTAGAGTTCACGTCAAAGATCGCCAGGTACTGCAGTGCGGCTGAGCAGTTTGCAGACTCGCCCTGGGTGATCTGCGCGTTGATGGTGGTGGGAGTGAGACGTAGGTCTGCGGAATCGCCGGGGCAGGCGGTGAGCAGGAAGGCGAACCGGCGTGCGCCAGCCGGGATAGCTGGTACGTCCGGTGCCTTGACGCCCCAGCTGGAAAATTGCTGGGCGCCATCTGAACTGGCTGTTAATTCGACACTGCCGAATATGTGCGGAAAGGTTGGCTGCACTTGTTGCAGCGTCACCAGTGACCCGGGAGAGGTGGTCCCACCCGGAATCTCGCCGGGGTCGACGGCGACGATGGCCACCGTGCTGTTGGCAACTACGCAGTCAGGAATTGGCCCTGCGAGGGTACCGGTGGCAGTGAGGACGAATTTTTCTCCAACGGCATCGACCACGGCTCCTTGCGGAATTTCGCAGCCCCGATTGATCTCTGCTGCGAGCAACACCTTTCCGGGAGGCACGACTGCAACTTGCTTCCGCAGCTTGTCCGCGAGTTCGGGGTCAGACCCAGCGGACAGTGCCGTGAAATAGTCGTTGAGCGCCTGCGTGTTGGGGATCCGGACAGTACCCGCAATGGCAGAAGGCGCCGGAAAAGCGTGGGTTGCCGCAATGGCGAGCAGGTCCGACCCGGGGCCAGTGCCATCGCGCCACACGGTCCCTGTGGGCGGTCCGTCGAGCGTGGCTTCCCCCGTGCCGGTGGGCGTCAGCGGCTCCGAAGGCGCAGTGGTGATCGTCGGGGACGGATCGCCCGTCGAGGACTTTGATGGCGGCGTAACTGATGGCGGCATAACTGACGGCGGCCTCGCTGACGGCGGCGTAGTGGGCGAAGCCGAAGCTGACCCAGCGGCCGTGCTGGCCCCGCACGCGGCGAGAAGGAGCACTCCCGCAAGGGCGATGAAAGATGAAGCGACGAAACGCAGGCTGGGGTTTTTCTCCGAGGACATGGTGAGTAAGACGGCCCAGAGGTCGCAGCGGTTGCACCCACGGATCCCCGGACTCGATTGTGGTGCAAGCACCACCATGGAGCCCGGCTGGACCAACGCGAGCCGGAATGTCTTGTTTGTCTTGTCGTGGAGGCGTAGGTTAAGCGCGCGCGGCTGCCGGTGCTGGCAGTCTCTTGAGGAGGCGGGGATGGTACGAAAGAGTCGATCAGCCTCGGGTAATGCGCCAGTTTGGCGCTGGGTGACCGTAGCCCTTTCGGTGGTGCTTGTCTCTGGGTGCGGCCCAGATCAAGGGTCAGCCATTAGTACCCTCGCGGCGCCTGCCGTGTCGTCCGGAGCCCCAGCGGTGGACAGCCCCTCACCGGCCGATGCGCCAGAATCCGGTCAGCCAGGGGAGCCAATTTCTGGGGCAGCTTCCAGCGAGCCGTCCCCTGAAACCGGCGGCTCTGCTGCCGCTGAAGGCGCTGCCGCCGAAGGCCCTGCCGCTGAAGAACCTGCCGCTGAAGACCCTGCACCTGAAGCAGTCAGCGAGTTTTGCGCGTTGTTCTCGGGGGAGGAAATCAGCAAGATCCTCGGAGCAGGCGATTTTCAGAGCGCGAAGGATGTAAGTGTGTCCGGGCCATCGTGTGTGTATGGCAACCCGATGTATCTGTACACGGTCCTCACCAGCACCGAGGATGTGTCGTCGTACTACGAAGGCGATCTAGAGGGGCTGTCCCCGGCTGATGCTCGCGCGCGACTGGCCTCTGACATGAGCATCGTCCTCCAAGACCCCGTGATCAGTTCCGGGACTGTCGGCGATTCGGAATCCGTTTTAATCGTCGAACCACCCTCCATCGTCGGTCCTTCGGGCACTGCCGGCGTAGTCGCAGACGGCAGGGTTATGCAGGTGTCCGTGACAGGTACCGAATTGGGGGCCGACGGTACGACTTTGTCCCAGAAGGCGAATGAAATCCTGGTCATGCTGCGGGATCGGCTGAAGTAGCCCGGCGCTCTTACCCTGTGGGCATGGTGTTTCTGTCCCCAGATGGCTGCCGGGTATTCGGGAGAGCTGTATTCGGAAGGGCTGTGTTCGGAAGGGCTGTGCCCACCGTTGGTCAGTGAATGCCCAGACGGGTTCGCGGCCGCTAGCGCAGGGAAGTCCGTGGTCATTGCCAGCAAATCCGGGGAGGACGCCTGGAGGAATGGGTCTGAACCACCGAGCTTCACGTCGCTCGTCCCATTCTGCGGACTTATCCACAAGCGCCTTTTTGTGCACAGCGTGGCACTCCCTGCGGGTGTGCCGTTGCGGCGTAATTGATGGTTATCCTCTGCGCTGGGTGACAGGGGGATCGGATGCCGTTGTTCTGTACGACGTCGGTGGGGCTGAACGGAATTGAGGGCGAGCTGGTTCGCGTCGAGGTCGATCTTGCTCAGGGACTGCCAGGGACGACGCTGATCGGATTGGGCGATACCGCCGTCCAGCAAGCGAAGGACAGGGTGCGGGCGGCGCTGGTGAATTCAGGGGAGACCTGGCCGTCTAGGAGGATCACTATCGCGCTGTCTCCGGCCTCGTTGCACAAACGCGGTTCGGCTTTTGACCTCCCGATAGCTGTCGCCGTGCTGGCAGCTGCCGGAGCGGTGCCGTTGAACTCAGTAGACCGAGGGGTGTGGCTGGGGGAGTTGGGTTTGGATGGCCGGGTGCAAGCGGTGCGAGGGGTGCTACCAGCGTTGCTGTCGGCTCGGGCAAGCGGAGTGAAATTCGCGATTGTGCCGATGGGGAATCTGGCAGAGGCGTCGCTGGTTTCGGGGGTGACGGTGCTGGGAGCGGCGTCGTTGCGTGATGTAGTGCGTTATCTCCGGGGGGACGCCGACATCTTGACGGCGACCGGTGAGACCTCCCAGGGTTACTGTGCCGAAAGCCCTGATATGGCAGATGTGTTGGGTCAGCCGGAGGCGCGTGCGGCGCTGGAGCTGGCAGCGGCTGGTGGCCACCATGTAGCGATGGTGGGTCCGCCTGGCGCTGGCAAAACCATGCTGGCGTCGAGACTCCCGGGTATCTTGCCGCCGTTGACGACCGAGGAAGCGCTAAAGGTGACGGCGGTTCATTCGGTGGCCGGGGTCTTGAGCTCGAATATGCCGCTAGTAACGATGCCGCCGTTTATTGATCCACACCACACGGCATCGGATGTTGCCATAATTGGTGGCGGCTCGGGTGTGATTCGGCCGGGGAGTATCTCGCTCGCGCACCGGGGAGTCCTCTTCTTGGACGAAGCTCCGGAATTCAAACGCAAAGTGCTTGACTGTCTGCGGCAGCCGATGGAGAGCGGCGAAGTCCTCATAGCGAGATCTACTGGTGTGGCTCGATACCCAGCGCGATTTCAGCTCATTCTGGCCTCTAATCCTTGTGCCTGCGCCGCCGCTCGCGACATTGACTGCACCTGTGCAGCGGGCGCGCGTATGCGGTACTCCGGCAGGTTGTCCGGGCCACTGATGGACCGTATCGATATTCGTATCAACCTGCCCGCGTTGGACCCGGTATCCATGGCCAGCGCAGAACCCGGAGAGGCTTCGGCGCCAATTCTGGAACGTGTGTTGCAGGCGAGAGATCGTGCGCGTCGACGGTGGCTTGGAACCACGTGGACTACCAATTCCGAAGTGCCGGGATCGATGCTGCGCAAGACGTGGCGGCCGAGCGGGGAGGGCGCCCGACTCCTTGACCGCGCCATCCGGACAGGCCTTCTCACCGGCCGAGGCTACGACCGCGTTTTGCGATTGTCGTTGACTGCGGCTGATCTAGCCGAGCGGGATGTGCCCTGCATGTCCGACATCGCTACCGCGCTCGGAATGCGAAGTGGGGCGGCAGCATGATGGATCACCCGACGGTCGACATTCGGATTGCCCGCGCGGGCCTGCTCAGAATGGCCGAGCCGCCCGCTCCTGTTGTTGCGGCATACGCGGCGAAAGTCGGCTCGATACCAGCTTTTAAGGCGATAGTTTGCCGCACTGCTCCACCTAGCGTGTTGCGGGCCACTGCGGCCAGAACTGCTGGGAGGCAGCCCGAAGATTTGTATGCGCAGGCACGCCACGACTTGGCTTCAGCGGATGCTATCGGCGCCACTCTGCTCTGCCCCGAAGACAGTTCCTGGCCCACGGCCGCCCTGACCGCCTTTGAAATGGCGGCGGCTCGGGGTGTCACCGGATCTGCGCCGCCCATCGCCTTATACGTGCTCGGGAATCTGCCACCGAACCTGCCCACCGCAGCGGTCACTCTGATTGGATCACGAGCGTGTAGTGGATACGGCGAACGGACTGCTGCTGAAATCAGTGGCGAATTGGCTGCCGATGGCGTGGTCGTGGTTTCGGGGGGCGCTTTTGGCATCGATACCACCGCACACAGGGCCGCGCTCGCCGTTGATGGCCGATCGGTTGCCGTCTTGGCCTGCGGGATTGACCGATCTTATCCGGTAGCCAACACCGCCCTTCTGGCCGCAGTGCGTAAACAGGGGGCAGTCGTCAGTGAATACCCACCCGGCACAACGCCCGCCCGCCACCGATTCTTGGTGCGCAATCGATTGCTCGCTGCCTTGGGTGCAGTAACTCTCGTGGTGGAGGCTGGGCGAAGGTCGGGCTCGTTGAGCACTGCGGCGGCGGCCATGCATCTGGGACGGGTGGTGATGGCGGTGCCGGGTCCGGTGTCTTCTGCGATGTCGGCTGGATGCCACCTGCTCATCAGAGATCGAGCGGCAATTCTTGCGACCTGTGCCGACGATGTTCTTCACGAACTCAGGGGCCTCGACGACCCGAAGCTGTTTGCAGAGCAACAATTCTCGGTGCCGATAATCGGCGCAGACGCACGACGCCCTACTGATGGCCTCGATAGCCTGTCGGCCCGGATTTATGACGCCATCCCCGCTCGGGCAGCCGTGACTGTCCAACAGGTATGCGAATCTGCAGGCGTGACCGGTGCAGAGGCCTTGGCGATTTTACCCGTACTCCACGTCCATGGTTTGGTCGAACGCGACGGCGCTTGTTGGAAATTAGCTACCCGGATGGCCGCGGCCGTGAACCGAACATGAAGTGGATAGCGGCGCAATGAGAGCGGTTTCGGGGCTCAGTAGTGTTTTATGAACATATGACGACTCCCGACCCCCAGCACGATAGCCCCATCGCAGATACCGCAATGTTTCGCCGGTTTGTAGACGAAGAGAACCCAGCTCCCGCTCCGGCACCGGCCACCATCAACAAGCGCCTCTGGCTTTTTGCCGGTGTGGGCGTGGCAGTGGTTGTACTGGCCGTCGTTATTGTCCTCCTCACTCGCTGACCCCTCTCAGTGACCCCTCTCAGTGATCCCTCTCAGTGATCACAGATGCTGAGGTGGAAGCTTTGAGTGCTGCCCGATCTAACAGCATTACGAGAGAAAAGTGGAAACTCGGGGTTCGCCGTGAAAAAGTCGTCCAGCTCGTCTTCGGCGATTGCACCGGGTGCTGCTGCACCCACCCCCGCTAAGCCACCTATCAGGGTAGGCGCAGCCGCGAGGGCGGGCCGGCAAACCACTGCCCGCGTCACCCGCGCCGAACTCCTGCAGGATCTCCTTCCGGAACTCACGGTGACTCTGTCACGGTACGAACGGCATCTGCGCTCGGAGCGAGGGCTCTCCGATGCCAGCGTTCGGGCGTACCTGGGAGACGTCATCAGCTTGCTGCATCACGCGTCCGTGTTAAAAAAGCCGGAACTCGAGCATCTAGACCTACCGGTACTGCGCAGCTGGCTGGCGAAAATGCGCACCGTCGGTGGCGCCCGCACCTCCCTTGCCCGCCGAGCCGCCGCAGCCCGCTCCTTCACCGTCTGGGCGCATACAGCGGGGCTCATCGCCGCCGACCCCGCTGCCCGCTTGGTTGCCCCTCGCACACATCGAACGTTGCCCTCGATTTTGCGCGAGGACCAGGCGGCGCAACTACTGAACCATCCACCTGCCTCGGGGCAGCCAGGATGGTCCGCCACCTCGGACGCGCAGCGAGAAGATTTAGCTGGCAACGTGGCCCCAACCTCCCCTCTCGCGGCTCTCCAGCTGCGAGATAACGCGGCCCTGGAAATGCTGTACGCCACCGGAGTTAGGGTTTCCGAACTCGTCGGGTTAGACATCGATGACGTTGATAGACGCCGTCGCGTTATGAGAGTTATCGGTAAAGGCGACAAGGAACGCGTGGTTCCCTATGGTCTGCCAGCCGACAGGGCCCTCGAACTCTGGCTCACCCAAGGACGTCGACATGTGCTCACTGCAAGCTCCGGAGCGGCAATTTTTCTGGGCGTGCAGGGGCGCCGGATGGACCAGCGAGCCGTGCGGACCCTGGTGCACCAGCGCCTTGCGCTCGTCGAGGGCGCACCTGATCTCGGCCCACATGGATTGCGCCATTCCGCAGCGACGCACCTTTTGGAAGGCGGCGCCGATTTGCGAGCGGTGCAGGAACTATTAGGCCACGCGAGCCTGAACACGACTCAGATCTACACCCACATTTCCGCGGAGCGACTCAGTGCTGTGTATCGACAAGCCCATCCCAGGGCTTGAGCCGAATCCGCAGCGGAGCGAGCAGACTCGTCGGGTCTAGATAGGTCCCGCCGATCTTCGCGCCCCAATGCAAGCACGATGCTGGGGCGCACTTCGCATGCCCACGCTCCAGAACGCCGATCTGTTCGCCTGCCTCCACCATCGATCCGGCGATCACCGATGCCGTCACCGGTTCGTAAGTAGTGCGGAGGCCGCCGGAATGCTCCACCGACACCACGCCGCGACCTGCTAAATTCCCCGCGTACACCACCTTTCCCGCATTTGCAGCAAGCACCGCGTCCTGCGGGGCACCTCCCAGATCCACTCCTCGATGGCCGGGCCCATACTCCTGAGTTGGAGGGAGGAACAGGGTGAGGACGGGCGGAATGGGTGCCAGCGGCCACCTGAAACCGGTATCCGATGTGGAGGTCTTGGCCACTTCCGGGACCTGCCAGGCGAGCGGGTCACCGACGGTGCGGGCCGCGCCGGAGTCGGGAAGTGGGACAGGAAGCACCATCACGCACCACAGCATTATCGAGAACCGAAACATCGTTCAAGAGTGCTGCACTCGGCGGGGCTCGTCGCGCGCGACGAGCCCGTATGTGCACGAATAGCGGCTTGTGCACGGGCGCTTCAGGAGCCCTCGATGCGCTGTCTAGCTCTCATTCACGTTTGACACCCGATCTCGCGTACCATTATGGGCGCAGCCCGTGTGCGCATGGGCTGACTTCGCACGCTCCTACGCGGCCCCGCCTCGCCAGAGTCGGAAACCATGGCCGACGGTGCACTTCTCGGTCCTTTTCGAAGGCAAGAGCGCACCGAGGGCGTCAGGGCTCTATTCCACCGGAATAAGAGCGACAACCGAACTGCGGTGCGATTTACTCGCGCCGCCCAGTACTAAGGAATCATCATGGCTGTCGTAACAATGCGCCAGTTGCTGGATGCGGGTGTCCACTTCGGACACCAGACCCGGCGCTGGAACCCGAAGATGAAGCGTTTCATCTTCACGGAGCGCAATGGTATTTACATCATTGACCTTCAGCAGACTTTGACCTACATCGACAAGGCCTACGAGTTCATCAAAGAAACAGTCGCTCACGGCGGAACGGTGATGTTTATCGGCACCAAACGTCAGGCCCAAGAAGCGATTGCCGAGCAAGCGACTCGCGTTTCCATGCCGTACGTCAATCAGCGCTGGCTGGGTGGAATGCTCACCAACTTTCAGACCGTGCACAAGCGTTTGCTGCGCCTCAAGGACCTGGAAGCCATGGAAATTTCTGGCGACACCACCGGCCGCACCAAGAAGGAACTGCTGTTGATGAGCCGCGAGCAGATCAAGCTCGCCAAGACCCTCGGCGGCGTTCGGGACATGGTCAAGGTTCCTTCGGTGGTGTGGATCGTCGATACGAAGAAGGAGCACATCGCCGTTGGCGAGGCGCGCAAGCTCAACATCCCGATCGTCGCGGTGCTGGACACCAACTGCGATCCCGATGAGGTCGACTTCCCGATCCCGGGTAACGATGACGCCATCCGCAGCGCCGCCGTCTTGACACGCGTTGTCGCCGACGCTGTCGCGGAAGGCCTCCTGGCTCGCTCCGGCAACGGCGGGGCCACTGTTGCCGAAGAACCACTGGCAGAGTGGGAGCGTGAGCTTTTGGCCCAGGGTACGCAGGCTCCGGTTGCTGAAGCTGCAGTCGCAGCGGTGGCAGCCGAGACTGGCGCAGCCGACAACGTAGTGGTCGAAGAGGTCGCCCTCGATGGCCGCACAGAAGACGTTCAGTCTGCTGTCGCCGACGTCGCCGCGCAGACCGAAGCTGGCGAAGCCGTCAACTCCTGAGCTGCTCTCCTTGGACGCCTCTCTCGCGCAGTGCAAGTGTGCTGATGCGAAAAGGCGAAAGTAATGCGGTTAAAAATGAACGAACCACTACGAAACGAAAAGTGAGGGACGCCGAGGATGGCGAACTACACCGCCGCTGACGTAAAGCGGCTCCGTGAGCTCACGGGCTCCGGCTTCATGGATTGCAAGAAGGCCCTCGAAGAGACCGATAGCGATTTCGACAAGGCCATTGAAATCCTGCGGATCAAGGGCGCCAAGGATGTAGGTAAGCGCAGCGAGCGCACCACCGCCGAAGGCATGGTCGCCGCCAGTGGCAACGCCTTGATCGAACTCAACTCCGAGACTGACTTCGTTGCCAAAAACGCCGACTTCCAGGAGCTGGCTGCCAAGGTGGCGGTTGCAGCCGCGGCAGCTTCCGAAGGCACCGTAGAGGCGGTCCTCGCGACCGAACTCGATGGCTCAACGGTCGGCGAAGTCATCAACGTGGCGTCGGCGCGACTGGGCGAGAAGATTGTTCTCAACCGCGTGGTCAAGTACGACGGTGAAACCTCCGTCTACCTGCACAAGCGTTCAGCTGATCTTCCCCCCGCCATCGGTGTACTGGTGTCATTTAGTGGCGCGGGCTCTGAAGCGGCTGCGGCTGCGAAGTCCGCAGCGCTCCAGATCGCTTCGCTCAAGGCGAAGTACGTCACCCGGGACGAAATCCCGGCTGAGGTGGTTGAATCTGAAAAGCGTATTGCAGAGGCTACCGCGCGCGAGGAGGGCAAGCCGGAAGCGGCTTTGCCCAAGATCGTTGAAGGCCGCGTTAACGGGTTCTATAAGGATTCGGTACTGCTGGAGCAGTCGTCCGTTCTGGACTCCAAGAAGACAGTCGGTAAGTTGCTCGAAGAAGCTGGCGTCACCGTCACCGCGTTCGCGCGGTTCGAGGTCGGCCAGGTCTGATTTTTTCATGGCCGGTGCCGTCAGCGAACTCCCCCGTGGAGCACGCTGACGGCACCGGCCCTGTTTTGTAAATGGGGTAGCTCGTGTCAGAAAATGTTCGTCATAAGTTTGGCCGGGTGGTTCTCAAGCTCGGCGGCGAGATGTTCGGTGGGAGTGGCGAAGTAGGGGTCGACCCAGTGGTCGTATCAACCGTTGCGCGACAGATCGCCGAAGTGGTGTGCGGCGGCACCCAAGTGGCTGTCGTCATCGGTGGAGGCAACTTCTTCCGCGGCGCAGAATTGCAGCAACGCGGAATGGACCGGGCTCGCTCGGACTATATGGGCATGCTGGGCACCGTGATGAACTGCCTTGCGTTGCAAGACTTCTTGGAGCGGGAACAGCAAATCGATACGCGGGTGCAGACCGCTATCACCATGGGCCAAGTTGCAGAACCGTACATCCCCAGGCGTGCTGCTCGGCACCTGGAAAAGGGCCGTGTCGTCATCTTCGGCGCTGGCATGGGAATGCCCTACTTCTCCACAGACACCACAGCCGCGCAGCGCGCGTTGGAAATCTCCGCAGAAGTCGTGCTGATGGCCAAAGCCGTGGATGGCGTGTACGACAGCGATCCCAGAACCAATCCGGACGCACAGATGTTCACCTCCATCACGCATCGCGAGGTGGTGGAGGCAGGACTCAAGGTGGCCGATGCCACGGCGTTTACGCTGTGTATGGACAACCGCATGCCGATTATTGTCTTCAACCTCCTGACCGAGGGCAACATTGCCCGCGCGGTGGCTGGCGACGATATTGGCACTCTCGTTTCGACCCCGCTGTAGTCACCGGCACTCAAAGAAAAGGTGCACCGAAATGATCGACGAAACCCTCTTCGACGCCGAAGAGAAGATGGAAAAAGCCATTGACTCCGCCAAGAACGATATGGCGACCTTGCGCACCGGCAGGGCGAATCCCAATATCTTCTCGCGCATCCAGGTCGACTACTACGGTGCTCCGACCCCACTGCAGCAAATGGCGACCATCACTATCCCCGAAGCGCGGATGGCCGTCATTAAGCCATACGATATGACCCAGTTGCAGTCCATCGAAAAGGCAATTCGGGACTCCGATCTCGGTGTGAACCCGGGTAATGATGGCAACGTCTTGCGCATCGTTTTTCCGCAGCTCACCGAAGAGCGGCGACGCGAGCTGGGCAAAACGGCCCGAGCAAAGGGTGAAGACGCGAAGGTCTCGGTTCGCAACATCCGCCGTAAGGCAAAAGACTACATCGACAAGATGGTCAAGGACAAAGATTCCGAAGTGTCCGAAGATGACGGAGCCCGCGCAGAGAAGGAACTGCAGACCGTCACAGACCGTCATATCGCGATTATTGATGAGCTCGTTAAGCACAAAGAAGCCGAACTGCTTGAAGTCTGATGGCGCAGAAATCACCTAGACAGCCCGACAGTTCGCCTGCTGTCCCGTCAAAGGCAGGACGAAATCTGCCCGTCGCCTTCGGTGTTGCATTGCTCTTCGCCGCGGTCATCATCCCCGCAGTGTTGCTGTGGCGCTGGACTTTCGTGGCCATCATTATCGCTGCGGTGGCGGCCTCCGTCTGGGAGCTACGCGCCACCTTGGCATCGGCGGTCAACATCACTATCAGCTGGGAGCCGATTGTCCTCGGGGGCGCCGCAACTCTGGTCCTAACCTGGTTCTTCAGCTACCCAGCGCAAATTGTTGGAATCAGCTTGACGGTTCTTGCTTGCATGATCTGGCGGCTGCCGGGCGGTCAGCAGGGCTATCTGCGTGACCTATCCGCGTCGGTGTTCGTCGTGGTGTACGTGGTGTTCTTCGCTACCTTCGCGGTGTTGATGGCGGCGCCGCATGACGGGTCTTATCGGATCCTGACATTCCTCATCTTGGTTGTCTCTTCGGATACGGGCGGGTACGCGGCGGGCGTCCTCTTCGGCAAACACCCGATGGCTCCCAGCATTTCCCCGAAGAAAAGCTGGGAAGGCTTCGCCGGTTCGGTGGTGACCACCATGGCGGCGGGCGCTATTTGCCTCTGGTTGATGTTGGAAACCGATTGGTGGCGCGGACTTATCATCGGAGCCGTCATAGCTCTCATTGCCAGCGTGGGCGACCTTATCGAGTCTTTGATCAAAAGGGATATTGGGGTCAAAGATATGGGAACCCTGCTGCCTGGTCACGGTGGCGTTATGGATCGGATGGACTCCCTGTTGCCGTCGGCAGTGGCCGCGTGGATGCTCCTCACCCTGCTCGTCCCGGTGATTTAGGCGCGCGGTGTGGCACGTAAGAACCGGCGCTACCCCGACGCCCAAGACAGGCCGCTGAATGGCAGTTTTTCGCGGGTGGAGAGCGCCGCAGACGGCGAATACGTCGTGCGCACTATTCCTGCCGCTCGCGCGCTGAAATCCTACCGCTGTCCCTACTGTCAGCAGACAATCCCAGCTGGCACGCCGCATATTGTGAGCTGGCCGCGGGAAGCCGAAACCGCCATCGATAGCTCGGGCGATCGGCGGCACTGGCACACGGGGTGCTGGCAACGACATCTGCGGTAGCTGGCAGGATAAGCCTGGATGAGTATCGACATACGAGCCAACACCATGCTCCCTGCCCGCAGGGAAGCCTTCACCCTAACTACTGCTGACGGGGTGGACCTCGTAGCCGAGCTGGCCCTCCCGCTCGAACGCGATCCGGTCGCCGCCGTGATTTGTCTGCATCCACTGCCGACCCACGGCGGCATGATGGACTCCCACATCTTTCGCAAGGCAGCCTTCAGGCTTCCGGCGCTGGCGGACTTTGCCGTGTTGAGGTTCAACACCCGGGGTACCGTCAGCGAGGCTGGCCGGAGTCAGGGAACCTTCGATGGCGGTGACGCCGAGCGCTTAGACGTTCAGGCAGCGGTGGACTTCGCGACGCTGCGCGGCCTGCCCGACCGCTGGCTCCTGGGCTGGAGTTTCGGGACCGAGCTGGCATTGCGGTACGGAGCTGGTCTGGATGTGACCGGCGCCATCCTGCTGTCGCCGCCGTTGCACCGGGCAACCGATAGCGACCTCGACACGTGGGCAAAGAGCGGAAAACCACTTCACGCTCTGGTGCCCGAGTTGGACGACTACCTGCAGCCTGACGAGGCAAGGATCCGCTTCGCCCGAGTGCCGCAGGCCCGGGTGACGGGCTTTCCGGGTACGAAACATCTCTGGGTGGGTAAGTCCGAAGTGGCCCTCGACGCCATCGTGGCAACTATTCGCCCGTCATCGGCGCCGTTGCCGCAAACGTGGATGGGGGAGCACCACCTCGCAACTGTGAAGATCGTGAGCAGCTAACTCTGGACTGGGGAGCGCCGATAGGGCCCCGCCCAGTCTGGGAACAGCCACAACTGGAAGCAGGATTTACTTATGACAGCTCTTCCCGCATACCCAGGAAATTACGTGGATCCCAGCGTCGAAGGCAACGCGTTGGCGATCCGCGGATTACAGAAGAAGTTTGGCGAAAAAGTCGCCGTCGACTCCGTTAACCTCGATGTACCGGCTGGCTCGTTCTTTGGTCTTGTCGGACCCAATGGCGCTGGTAAGACAACACTGCTGTCGATGGTGACCGGTCTTTTGCGGCCGGATGCTGGTCGGGCGTACCTCGACGGAGTCGACGTCTGGCGCGACCCGGCGGAAGCTAAAGGGCGAATGGGGGTGTTGCCCGACGGACTGAAACTATTCGAAAGGCTCTCCGGCCGGGAGCTTCTGACCTATCTGGGCCGGTTTCGGCAGATCCCCGCCGAAGTGGTGACGGCGCGGGTGGACGAGCTGCTCGAAGTCATGGATCTCGCTGAGGCGGAGAACAAGCTGGTAGCGGACTACTCAACAGGCATGCGCAAGAAAATAACCTTGGCTGCTGCGCTCCTGCACTCGCCCAAGGTCTTGTTGCTCGACGAGCCGCTAGAGGCTGTTGATCCCGTATCTGCTCGAGTCATTCGCACTGTGCTTAAACGATTCACCCGCGGCGGCGGGACAGTGATCCTATCCAGCCATGTCATGGCGCTGGTCGAGGAGTTGTGTAGTGATGTGGCGGTGATGGCTGCCGGCCGCATTGTTGCCGTCGGCTCGGTGCAAGAAGTTCGAGGCGCGGCCGCGAGCTTGGACGATGCGTTTATCGACCTCATCGGGACAGACCACCGCGGCGAAGGGGGTCTGGAATGGTTGCAGTCTTCTTCAGTCTGAAATTCACACTTGTTGCCAGCAGATACCGCGTGATGCCGACGGCGAAGCGGGTGTGGGCGTTCGTGGGGTTGGCGGTCCTTTTCCTTGTGGTGGGGTTTTTTGCTTTCGGCATTTCGACGACGCGGACCGAGCCAGACGTTGCCGTCACCGCGGCCACGATCGCACTGTTCACCCTCTTCATCGCATGGACCTTGACGCCCATGATCGCGTTTGGAGTTGACGAGACCGTTGACCCGCATCGGTTCTCGCTCCTACCATTGCGGCGCCGGACGCTGATTCCGGGGCTGACCGCGGCTGCGGTCATAGGAATTTTACCGATGGTCAACATCATCGTTCTGATCGGTTTTGCTGTTTCGCTGGCGAAGAAGTGGTGGATACTGCCGCTAGCTCTGGTGTGCATGGGATTGGGCCTTTTGCTGTGCATCATGCTGTCGCGGGCAGCGGCCACATCCATTGCGACTCTGATGTCCAGTAGGCGGGGACGAGACCTGGGGATGCTCGCGGGGTTCGGCGTCTTCGTGCTCTACCTTGGCGTGGTTGGTTCGTTGAGCGCAATGAGCGACACCACGGACCTCGGCGCAAAGTTCACCCGAGCAGCAGACGCACTCGCGTGGAGCCCGGCGGGCGCACTGGCACGGCTGCCTGGTCTGGTGGAGGAGGGTGCCTTCGGTCAGGTGGGACTCTGTGTTGTGGTGCTGGTGGCGTCGTTTTCTCTCGTCGGCTGGTGGTGGGCGAGCGCGCTGAGGCGCAGCATGGAGTCAGTCCCCTCCAGCACTGAATCGTCCGCCCCGGCCGGACATTCACAGTTCGGCGGTCCCCAGGCCAGCACACGCTCGGTGGTGTGGATGCGGGATCTGATGCTTACCTGGCGGGACCCGATGCGCAGGCTGCCTTGGATGATCGTCATCGTGGTGCTTTTCGCGATGCCCTTCATCTACGTTCGCGGTCACGGCACCCTTTTTGCGGTGGCGTTGGGCGGCTGGATGACCGGCACGCAGGCTGCTAATCAGCTGGGCGTCGACGGCTCCGGTCTGTGGTTGCACATCGTCGCCACAGGGAGTCGAGCGAAGGCAAAAGCTGAACTGATGGGGCACGCTTTGACATCGCTGATCCCGGGGCTGATTCTAGGCGGGCTTGCAGTACTGATGTGGGCTCTCATTCGCGGCGACACTGCATGGCTGCCGGCAGGTTTGGGCTTGACGTGGACGGCTGTAGTCAGCGCACTAGGGCTAGCTTCCTGGCTGTCGGTGAAACTTCCCGTGGCTATCCCGCAAAGCAGGACAGCGATGTTCGCCTCGGCAGTCCCCGCGCACAAGAGCCGTGCTCTCGGCACTACGATGGCGGTCCTTCTCGGCCCGGTGCTGCTGACCATCCCCGTGGGTGTTCTCGTATTCTTAAGCCTTTCGGTGGACCCGTTGTGGGGCTGGGTTGCCCTCGTGGTGGGACCGCTCTATAGCGGCGCAATGTGCCTGGCTCTGATCAATCGAGCCGCCACGCTGTACGCGGAAACCGGCGCCGAAATTCTGCAATTAGTTTCGCTGGGCGATCGAGTATGAGCAGTGCGACCGTGGCTTGAATCCCCTTTACGGCTGCTGCACGTCGCCGTTCGTCGCGTCGTCTGCTGGCGCAGTTCCGTCCGCACTAGAGCCCTCACGCTCGATCTCCGAGTCCTGATCCCAGACCGCAGCTTCCGCCGGCGAGGGAGCGTTCGCCTCCTCGCTTGTCGGGTAGACCTGCGTTTCCGGCACAGGGTCGAAGTCGGCGGCGCTCGGACGAGCGGCTTCTGCTGGATCGACTCTCAGATTTGAGCATGCTTGCGAAGCCGCATCGCGGATGTGATCCAGATGCGGAAGAACGGACGAAAGTTGCTGCTGCACGTGGTCTCTCACATCTAACATTGCTGATACGGCGTCGTCAGCCGCACTGACGCGGCTATGTGCACGCGCCGTCGCCTGTTCAATAATGGCGTCGGCATGGTTGGTCGCATTCCTCACCAACGCTGCGGAGGTGGCGCTGGCGGTTGCCACCAACTCCGTCGCCCGCGCGTGGGATTCTTCTGTTATCTGCTCTGCACTTGCTAGTGCTTCGGACACCACGCGATCAGCTTCCGCCGTCGAGTATCGCTCTTGTTCGGCCACCAACTGATGCGCTTCGATCCGGCGCGCGGAGATGGTGATCTCGAAATCGTCTTCGACCTCCTTGCGGCGCTCGGCAGATTCAGAATCGAGCAGGCGCCGTAATTCGCGGCCCTCGCTCTGAATGCGTTCGACCTCGGCGGTGGCTTCGGAAATAAGCGCTTGCGCCTGCGCCTGCGCCCGTTCCAGAGTTACTGCGGCCTGTTCTTCGTCTGCGGCGCATTTCGCAGCAAGGTCCTCCATCGCCTGGGTTCGAGTGGCGAGCGACTCGGCGTCAAGGCGGTCGCGCAAGTGGGTTGCGTCCTGGGTCAGGTTGTCGGCTTTCTCTGTTGCCGCCTCGATCATCGCTGCAGCTTCCTGAGCTGCATCTTCCCGAGCCTTGGCGCCTTCGGCGGTGGTCTCGGCCAAGAGGTCACGAACCTGTTCCGCCAGCAGCGCTCGGGATTTCTCACGCTCGGCCTCAAGCGCAGCGCGCTCTTGGGCCAGTTCGGCGACTGACCTGTCAAGCAGGGCCTGCTTATCCGTAGTTTCGGTGCGAGCCTTGGTCCGAATTTCGGTAGCTTCTTCTTCGGCGAGCCGGATCATCCGCTGCATCCGGTCGGAAAGGCCAGCCATGGACGTGGGTGCCAGCGCGGTGTGATCCAACTGCCTGCGAAACTCGTCCGCTTCAGACTGCGCGGCGGCCATCCCCGCCGCTAGTTCGGCTAAACGCTGGGAAGCCGAATCGCGGTCGGCAGCCAAGATTCGTAAGTCGTATTCGAGTCGGTCGAGGTGCTGGTTCACCTGCTCCGGAGAGTACCCACGGCGAACCAATTCGAATGCGGCCTGTTGCGGAAGCCACTCACCTGAAGTCATTTACCTATCGTCCCACGCCGGTGTGACAGCGAAGCGTCGGGAGCGGCACGGCAGGTGGTTGATGACGGCTAAATACGAACCTTAGAGCGTGCTCGCGGGCTCGACCAGCTCAAGCAGCACGCCACCGGTGTCCTTGGGGTGCACAAAGTTGATGCGAGAGTTGGCGGTGCCGCGGCGCGCCTGCTCGTAAAGCAGCCGTAGTCCACTGGCCCGAATGGTTGCCATAGCATCGTCAATATTGGGCACCCGGAGCGCGAGTTGCTGCAGACCTGGACCGCTGCGTGAAATAAATTTGGCGATCGCCGACTCCGGTGTCAACGCGGCAAGAAGCTGGATCTGGGTCCCGCCAGAGGCGCCGAAGGAGATCATGGCTTCTTCGACGCCCTGCTCTTCGTTTATTTCCCGGTGGACAAGTACGCCGCCCAGAGTCCCCACATGGAAATCGATCGCCGCGTCCAAGTTGGGTACGGCTATTCCGACGTGGTCAACCATGGTGACCGCAAGGCCAGGCGGTAAGTGGAGCGTCATGAGGGGAGTGTAATTGGACTGCTCTACGCTCGGGTCATGGGATCAACGGTGATTGTTGCGGGTGCTCGTACGCCATTTGGCAAAATGTCCGGGTCGTTGGGCACTGTCAGGTCAACAGATCTGGGGGGAGCTGCAATCGCGGGAGCGCTGCGACGTGCTGGCGTTCCGGCATCATCTGTGGAGTACGTCATCATGGGCCAAGTGCTCAGCGCCGGCGTCGGCCAGATCCCCGCGAGGCAGGCTGCCTTCGCGGGTGGAATCAGCCTGGACGTCCCTGCGCTGACCATTAACAAGGTCTGCCTATCCGGGTTGGACGCCATCGCGCTGGCGGATCAGCTAATTCGGGCCGGGGAGTTCACCACGGTGGTAG
This sequence comes from Nakamurella antarctica, assembly GCF_003860405.1. Taxonomy (NCBI): domain Bacteria; kingdom Bacillati; phylum Actinomycetota; class Actinomycetes; order Nakamurellales; family Nakamurellaceae; genus Nakamurella; species Nakamurella antarctica. The sequence continues at coordinate 1,455,669 of NZ_CP034170.1, forward strand.
CCGGTGGAATGGAATCGATGACGCTGGCGCCGCATTTGCTGCCGCACTCACGTGCGGGATTCAAATACGGCAACGTCACCATGACGGACCACATGGCCTACGACGGCCTCTGGGATATTTTCACCAACCAGGCCATGGGGGCACTCACCGAGGCTGCCAACACCGAAGATCGAGGCGTTATCAGCAGGCCCGAGCAGGATGCGTTTGCAGCACGATCACACCAGCGCGCCGCCCGTGCTGTTGCGGCCGGGATTTTTGCCTCCGAAATTGAGCCTGTTGAGGTGCCCGGTCGTCGAGGACCCGTCACGGTTGCCGCGGATGAGGGGATCCGGGCGGAAACAACAGTCGAGGTGCTTGCGGGTTTGCGGCCTGCTTTCAGAGCTGATGGAACCATCACCGCGGGATCGTCTTCGCCCATTTCGGACGGCGCGGCTGCGGTGGTGGTGATGGATAAAGATCTGGCCGAGCGCCGCGGACTGGCCTGGATTGCCGAAATTGGTGCTCACGGTGTGGTCGCCGGCCCGGACTCCACGCTGCAGATGCAGCCCGCCAATGCGATTAGGAGAGCGTGCGAGAAGCAGGGTATCGACCCGTCGGCACTGGATCTGATCGAGATCAATGAGGCCTTTGCGGCGGTGGGCATCGTCTCCGCGAGGGCGCTCGGCGTCAGCGAAGACATTGTGAACGTCAACGGGGGCGCGATCGCGCTGGGTCATCCCATCGGCGCATCTGGTGCACGGCTGGTACTGCACTTAGCGCTGGAGCTGGGACGGCGCGGCGGCGGCATCGGCGCGGCGGCGCTGTGCGGCGGCGGGGGTCAAGGGGACGCTTTGATCGTCTCCGTACCGCGGCGCTGACGCAAGAGCATCCTTAAAAGTCGCCGGCTGCCTTACGCAGCTTTGTCATCAGTACCGAAAGCAGTTGCAGCTCGCCATTATCAAGGCCGACAAAGCCAAAATCGGTCAGCAGCACCGAACTGGTCGCCGCCGTCAAGCGAGCTCGCCCCGAGGGTGTCAGAGCCACCAGGGTAGTTCGCCGGTCGGTCGGATGGGGGAGTCGCTGGGCGAGACCGTCGGCTTCAAGCCGGTCCACGATGTTCGTAATCGATGTGGGGTGCAGCTGCAGGCGTTCGCCCATAATGCGCATCGGCAGCGAGTCGCGCGAGGAGAATGAAAGCATCACCAACGCTTCGTAGCGCGCAAACGTCAGGCCGTGGGGACGTAAGGACTCATCCACGGCCGCCTGCAAAATTTGCTGGACGCGCATGACGTTGGTGACGGCCTCCATCGACTCCGACGGGCCGATGCGCTCGCGCCAGATCTGCGAGGCACGGGCGATCAGATCGAATGGTTCGTCGGGGCTCGCGATGTCAGAACTCACGCCCCTGACGCTAGCAGCAGCTGACCCGCCCATCTAGCTACGTTGGGGCGCCGCTCACGGACGTTACCCAACTGTTCCTTCCGATGCATGTGCGCGCCCACAACGACTAATTGCTGCCCTCGGCATGTCGAGGGCAAGACTGTCGGTGCACTCTCGTAACGTCGGCTACGCAAGCGGTGAAGCAGCGTCATCGGTGAAGCGGCGTCAGTGCTGAAAAGAGACCGAGAAAAAATTCGGGTGGCGGACGGACGGAAGGCAGGGAAACGATGAACAGGCCAGCGATAGCAGCGGCGAAGACTGAGCGACTGGGTTTGTTCGATCTCCCGAGCACAGCAGTGATGGTTCCTGCACGCACTCGGGTTGCGGCGATAAAGTCCTCCACCGCAACGGTTATTTCCGCACCCATCACCGTTGGCCCCCTTGCGGCGGGCACTGTGTGTTCACCCCCCGCACGTCTGGTGTTCGCCCCACCACCACCGGCTCAGCTTTTCGCTGGCACGCTCGTGGGGTTCGACACCGAGACCACGGGTATCGACACCGCTACGGCACGAATCGTTACTGCAGCTCTCGTGCATCTAGATCCTTCGGGAGAACAGTTACCAGCGACGCGATCCTGGCTGCTCGACCCGGGGGTCGATATCCCGGCGGAGGCCAGCGCCATCCACGGCATTTCCACCGAACATGCGCGGACTCACGGTAGGCCAGCTGCTCTAGCCATTGCGGAGATAATCGCGGGTCTACGTCAGTGTTGGGCCGCAGGGCATCCCACAGTAATTTTCAACGCCAGCTACGACCTGAGCCTGCTCGACTCCGAAGCCCGGCGGCACGGTCTCACACCGCTCACCGATCTGCCCGAGTGGGCAGAGGCCGTCATCATCGACCCACTGGTAATTGACCGCTTCGTTGATCGGTACCGGCGCGGTAAGAGAACACTCGACGCTGCCAGCGCCGTCTACTCCGTCCCCACCCCCGATGCGCATAACGCTACGGGCGACTCGATCGCAGCAGTAGCCGTGGCCCGAGCGATCGCGCACAAGTATCCGCTCATCAGAAACGCTGGAGCGGAGGCGCTGCGGTCCTCGCAGGTGGAGTGGCAACGTAATTGGGCGATTAACTTCCAGTCTTACCTGCGCTCGCGAGGTGAGGCCGACGCCGTCATTGACTCCGACTGGCCCTTGCGCGCAGGCGCGGCGACCCGAGCACCGAACGCCGTGTGAAGATGGAACTATGACCAGTGCGATTCCCGGCCAACAGGCGGCCTTATCGGCCGCATTCTCCCGAGCGGTGGACCTATCCGCCCTGAAAAGCCGTGCGAGCGCGCCACCGACCGCGCTAGGCGCCGCAGCACCGGCAAGATCCCCTTTCGTCCTCGACGTGACCGAGGAGATCTTCGGTGCCATTGTCGAAAAATCCCACGATGTGCTCGTCATCATCGATTTGTGGGCGACATGGTGCGAACCGTGCAAGCAATTGTCACCAGCACTGGAACGCGTCGTCGATTCGTTTCATGGATCCGTCCTGCTGGCGAAAGTTGATGTCGACGCAAACCCTCGAATCGCGCAGGCATTTCAGGTTCAATCAGTTCCCACCATCGTGGCCCTAGCGCAGGGTAATCCTGTTGATGCCTTCTCCGGCGCACAGCCCGAGCCGCAGCTTCGCACTTGGATGACATCTCTGGTGGACGCTTTACGGGATAAATTGCCAGGAATTGCCGCAGCTGAGGCCGGGTCCGAGGATTCCATGGACCAGCCAGAACCAGCGCAAGACCCTCGACACGCGGCGGCCCAGGATGCCATCGAGATGGGCGATTATCCCGCGGCACTAGCCGCCTACCAGGCGATACTCGACGCCGAGCCAGCCAACACCGAGGTGCTGGCAGCACTGGGCCAAGTGCGCTTCCTGCAAAGGGTCGAGTCCTTGACGCCCGAGGTTGTCGCCGAGGCCGATTCCGATCCCGATAATCTCGTTGTGCAAATAGCCGCGGCGGATTATGCCCTCTTCCTGGGCGAGGCTGAACAAGCATTCGACCGACTCATCGCAGTTGTTGCTCGCAACGGCGAACCGGACCGCGCACGCGCCCGCGAGCACCTAGTGGAGCTTTTCGCGTTGGTGGGGACCGAAGACGCCCTCGTCGTCAAGGCTCGTCGTAAGCTGGCCGCGGCTCTGTACTGAGGCAGTCGCTTCGACGGCGAACGCCCCACCCGGCAGGTTCACTGCACTGCTGCTGCGCGCTAGCTGTGCGTTGCCGACAGCTAGACGCAGCCGCGGGCGAAGCCGTCCACAAATCCGATCACTTCTGCGGAGCTTGCCGAGTCGCTCAGACGCATCAGGTCCAAGGCCTCGTCGACGTCGGTCGGCCAAGATCCCAAAGTTCCGGGCACCGCGCTGCCATAAATAGCCGCAACCCACCGTCCCACTGCGCATCCGGCTGCGGCGGCGTCTCGAGGAAACCGCAGCGCGGAAGCTGCCCGCACCGTGGCGGTAGCGAGACCGAACTGGCCGAGATCGGCAGCTGCCTTCCGGTCGGCGACGCTAGGGGCAACCGTGGACCACTGCGCGCTCGTGAGAGCAAAAAGTCCGCTCTGCTCTGCGCTTGTCCGCGCGGCCTGGACCACGGAGGCATCATCACCAAATCGTGGCGAAGTCTTGAGCGCTGACTTCATTTTGCCGAGTGCGACCACTAGCCCTCGGTTGGCGATTTCTACGCAGTCGACGGGAGTGCCGCGATAACCCAATATCACGGCCTGCGCGCGGTCGATACCAAGGCCGTGTGCGCCGGCGGTAGCGGGGGAGAAGTCGGGTTGATCGCGAAAGTCTAGTAACGGAGCCAGTTCGGAGAGGAAGGCAGCGCCGGAACCTGCGAGATCAGCCCCCTCCGGCGATGCCTCCCAGGCGAGGAAATTGCCAGCAAAACAGTCTGCTTGGGCCTCTACATTGATGGCCGCTCCGGTCGCCACCTTCGCCCGGGCTGCCACCGCGTGGCCGAACTCGTGCGCAAAACTGGAAATGACGCCTGCGCGCCCGTAGTGCGTTGTGAGAACGGGTACCAACACAGCGGTGTCATAGACGATCCCGTCAGTACCCGGACAGTAGTAGGCATTGCCGGCAATTTGCGCGGCGGTGATGATGCACAGAGCCCCAGTTTCAGGGCCATTCGAATCCGCGATTTGAGAATCCAACGGATGTATACCGCCCGCCAGGGGCGTGAATTGTCGACCAAAAGCGTCTGGAAAGACCAAAGTCCAATACCGAACCAGCTCCGCGAGGACTTCCGACGGCAGTGCGGTGTCCGGTCCAGGGTTTTTATCAGGGGATCCCGCCACGCGACTCACCGTCGGCGGGAGGGTTGCGTCCAGCAGCGCCGCAGAAGTCTCTGAGGTCGCCGAGCTAGGTTCGCGCTGCCGATACTGAGTGCAGGCAAACAACAACGACGCCACCGCGACCAAGGCCGTCATTCGGCTCAAGGTTCTGCGGTGGCGCCGTTGGTTCACAGCACCATTACTACACGCTTCGTGACCACCGGCCGAACTAGTCGGTGAGTACCAACCACAGCGCGCCGAGCGGTGGCAGGGTCAGCACAGCTGAGGCTGGCTGTCCATGGAATGCTTCTTCGCTCGCAAGGATCTCGCCGTTGCCGACGCCAGAGCCGCCGTACACGTGGTTATCGGTATTGATGGCTTCGCGCCACGTTCCGGCAAATGGCATGCCCACCCGGTAGTTGTGGTGCACGTCGGCTGAGAAGTTCAGGACGCACACCAGCGCGGACCCGTCGGATCCCCACCGAAGGTAGGACAACACGTTGCCGCCGCGATCATTGGCATCGATCCAGTTGAAGCCGGATGGTGTGAAGTCCTGGGTGTAGAGCGCAGGGAAGGCCCGATAAGTCCGGTTCAAGTCCCCGACCATCTGCCGAATACCGGCGTGCAGAGGCTGATCGAGCAGGTGCCAGGGCAGGGATTGCGCCTCGGTCCATTCCGTCGGCGAACCCAGTTCTTGACCCATGAACAACAGTTGTTTGCCCGGGTGAGCCCACATGTGCGCGTAGTAGGCGCGGAGGGTGGCGGCCTTACGCCAGTCGTCTCCGACAATCTTTCCCCACAATGAGCCCTTGCCGTGCACGACCTCATCATGGGAAATCGGCAACACGAACTGCTCGGAGAAGGCGTACATCAACGAGAACGTCATCTCGTTGTGGTGCCAGGACCGGTGCACCGGTTCCCGCGCCAGGTAGGACAGCGTGTCGTGCATCCAGCCCATGTTCCATTTCAGGTGGAAGCCCAACCCGCCCAGATGGGTCGGCCGAGTGACGCCCGGCCACGCGGTGGATTCCTCGGCGATCATCAGCGCGCCGGGTACTCGCTTGTCGACGGTCGCATTGACCTCCTGCAGGAACGACACGGCCTGCAGGTTTTCATTTCCGCCGTGTTCGTTAGGCAGCCACTGCCCATCTTCGCGCGAATAATCCAGGTACAACATCGACGCGACAGCATCGACCCGCAGGCCGTCGATATGGAACTCTTCGAGCCAGTACAGGGCATTGGCGACCAAAAAGTTGCGCACCTCGCGGCGCCCGAAGTCGAAAACGTAGGTGCCCCAGTCGGGTTGCTCTCCACGGCGGGGGTCGGCGTGCTCGTACAGTGCGGTTCCATCAAAGCGAGCCAGGGCGAATGCGTCCTTGGGGAAATGTGCGGGGACCCAGTCGAGAATGACGCCGTACCCGGCTTGATGAAGCCGGTCTACCAAGTAGCGGAAATCGTCCGGAGATCCGAAGCGAGAATCGGATGCATAGTACGACGTGACTTGGTACCCCCATGACGGGGCGAACGGATGGCCAGCCAACGGCAGGAACTCCACGTGGGTGAAGGCCGTCACGTCCAGGTCGGCGATCAGCGCGTCAGCCATTTCGCGATAGGACAGCCCCATCTTCCACGAACCCGCGTGGACTTCGTAGATAGAGATGGGTGAGTGCAGCAGATCGGCTTTCGCGCGCTCGTCGATCCAGGTGGCGTCATCCCAGGCGTACTCGCTGCTGAACACCACCGAAGCGGTGTGCGGCGGGATCTCGGAATAGAACGCCAGCGGGTCGGCCTTGTCTCGCCAGACGCGGTCTGCACCCAGTATTTGGAACTTGTAGCGGGTTCCTGGATGGACATCGGGCAGGAAGATTTCCCAGACGCCCGTGGACCCAAGCGAGCGCATCGGCTGGCCCGATCCGGTCCAATGGTCAAAATCGCCGGAAACGCGCACGCCCGCAGCGTTGGGAGCCCAGACTGCGAAGGAGGTGCCGGTGACAGAACCGCCAGGCGTGTCGTAGGTGCGCACGTGGGCCCCGAGGACATCCCAGAGACGCTCATGACGGCCTTCGCCGATCAGGTACAGGTCGACTTCGCCCAAGGTGGGAAGCCAGCGATAAGGGTCGTCCACCACGAGCGGTTCGTTTTCCCCGTACGTCACCCTGATCCGATAGTCGCCCACAGGCCCCGGAACGGTGACAGCCCAAATGCCGCCGTACGCGTGCTCGAAGCTCAGCTCTTGGCCGTCGTACAGCAGCTCAACGTTGGCGGCGTGATGCCGCAGGGTGCGGACGATCGTGCTGCCGTCGGTTTGCGGGTGCGCACCGAGAATGCCGTGGGGGTTGTGAGTTTCACCGCCAATCAGCTTCTCGTAGTCGTCGGTGCTGGGCCCCGCCGGAGCGGCAGGTGCGGCAACGTAGGTGCCGCTCGGTGCCGCCGCAGCCGTGGTGGTAACTTCGGCGCTCGCCGGGATATCCGCTGGGGGGCGACGGCAGCCGCAGCGGCTGCCGCGGCTGCGGTGGGACTAGCGGGATGGCGATCGTTGTTTTCGAGACTCATGCATTTCCTCCGGCTTTAATCAATGTCGCGATGGCATGCAGCGGGATCGGTTCCCAGCTAGGCCGGTTGCCGTGTTCGTATGCCACTTCGTAGACCGCTTTATCCAGCTCATAGGCCCGAATAAGTGCCTTCTCGTGCAGGCTGGCCAATTGTTCTTCTCCCGCGACAGCTTCGTAGCCGGCGAGGAAAGCGTGCCGATTGCGGGTTGCCCATTCACCGGCGCGGTAGGTCTGCTGCGCATCGCTGGCACCGCCCGGCAGCAGGTGATGGGCCGCGTAATCTAACGACCGCAGCATGCCCGCGAGGTCTTTTGCCAGCAAGTGCTTGGCGCGGCGTTCGACCATGGGTTTGGCAGGTTCGCCTTCGAAATCGATGATGACCCAGCCGGTCAGGGTGCGCAGCGTTTGCCCGAGATGCAGATCGCCGTGAATACGCTGACGGGTGGCTGCGCTGCCGACGTGCCTGGCGGCCTCGAATGTAGCGATGATGCCGTCCAGATGTTCGGCGACGGAGGAAACGTAGGCAGCTACCGCCCGTGCCTCTGAAATCATGGCGTCCAGCGTCGTTTGCCATTGGCTGGCGTCTACATGGTCGGTGCCGAAAGCGGCTGCGAGGTCGGTGTGGACGTGTGCGACGGCTTCCCCGAGCCGATGAGCCTCAGCGGCGAAATCGCCACCTACCTCGTCGGCCCGCAGGTCACCTTCGGCGAGGAGGTCCCGCACGCTGGCGCAGGCCATCGCCCAGCCGTCCGCGCTGTTGGCAAAAAAGCTGGCCATGAAGCCCAGCGTCGTCGGCACACCAGCAACGTCGGCCTCCAGGACGCCCTGCGGCGCCGCAACGTGTTTGCTACCAGCAACTTTCAAAGCCCGGTGGATCTCGACGTCGGGATTTTGGCCCGGCTCGATTCGCCGGAAGACCTTCAGGATTGAGGTGTCTCCAAAGATGATGGAGGTATTTGACTGCTCGCCGCTGATGACTAGACCGGGCGCAGTAGCGTCGAACTCCGAATCCACTTCAGCAGCCAGAGTAATGGGACCCCACGTGCGCGAGGCATGAATTCTACTGAGCAGCTGTGAGCTGACCGCTGCGTCATGGAGCGCGTCGTACACCGTCTCGTTGCCGATGGAGCCAATGACGGAGTGCTGCAACCGATCGGAGACAGTGTGGCGCCAACCGAGGAAGAGCTGGTACATCTGCTCGCCAACGTTGGTATAAACACGCAGGATCAGGTGCTCGACCCGCATCATGTCAGCGGCGTCACCCGCGTCCCATTCCGGAGTATCGAGCGCGGCACGAGCTTCGATCGAGATCGGGCCCAGTTGGCCGCCTTTCCCGGCGAACCAGCGTTGGTGCGGTAGCCAGCTGCTGATCAGATCTAGTAAAGCCGGGTCGTCGAGCGGAAGCCGTGAAGTAGTTTCTGTCATTATTTCTCCTTACCCTTCTTCGGGCGTGAGCACCGGGGTGAGCTCGAACCAGTAAAAGCCGTGGCCCGGCAGTGTGAGCAGATAGGGAAGCTCGCCGACGGGTGGGAACGCGGTCCCGCCTGTGAGCTCGGTGGGGATTGCACCCTCAAACTTTCGTAAATCCAGCTCGACCGGCTGTGGGAATCGCGACAGGTTGTTGACGCACAACACCGACTTCGTCGAGCCTCGCGCCCCCTCGACCGCCTCGTCGGCAACCACCAGCACGTACGACAGCACAGTGGGATTGGAGCCGCCCAAGTCGGTGAAGGTGCCCGCGGAGAAAGCCGCGTGGCGCTTGCGGATTTCGATCATGCGGCGGACGAAATGCAACAGCGAGGCCGACGAGTTCATCTGCGCCTCAACGTTTACCGCTTGGAATCCGTAGATCGGGTCCATGATGGACGGCAGATTTAGCCTGGCTGGATCGGACCGGGAGAAACCGCCGTTGCGGTCGGGCGACCACTGCATGGGGGTGCGGACGCCATCGCGGTCGCCAAGCCAGATGTTGTCGCCCATACCGATTTCATCGCCGTAATACAGACACGGCGAGCCCGGAAGGGAGAGCAGCAAAGCGGTGAATAACTCTTGCTGGTTGCGATCGTTGTCCAGCAACGTCGCCAGACGTCGCCGGATGCCGATGTTGGCCTTCATCCGAGGGTCTTTGGCGTATTCGGCCCACATGTAGTCGCGGTCCTCGTCGCTGACCATTTCGAGAGTGAGCTCGTCGTGGTTGCGCAGGAAGATGCCCCACTGAGATGACGAAGGAATGGCTGGCGTCTGCGCAAGGATTTCCGAGATGGGGAATCGGGACTCCCGGCGAGCCGCCATAAAAATTCGTGGCATCAGCGGGAAGTGGAAGCACATGTGGCACTCGTCGCCGCCTGCGGCGGGGTCGCCGAAGTAGTCCACCACGTCGGCGGGCCATTGGTTAGCCTCGGCGAGCAGCACGGCGTCCGGGTATTCGGCTTCGATGACCGCGCGACACCGCTTGAGATAGGCGTGGGTTTCCGGCAGGTTCTCGCCGTTGGTGCCCTCGCGCACGTAGAGGTACGGAACCGCATCCAACCGGAAGCCGTCGATTCCGAGGTCTAGCCAGAATCGCATAATGTCGATCAGGGCGTCGCCCACCGCGGGGTTTTCGAAGTTGAGGTCGGGCTGGTGGGAGAAAAACCGATGCCAGAAATATTGCTTGCGGATGGGGTCGAAGGTCCAGTTGGACGGCTCGGTATCGACAAAGATAATGCGCGCGTCCGGGTACAGGGTGTCGTCATCCGACCAGACGTAATAGTCGCCGTAAGGGCCGGTGGGATCGCTGCGCGACTCCTGGAACCACTGGTGCGAGTCGGAGGTGTGGTTCATGACGAGATCGGTCACCACCCGCATGCCGCGGGCGTGCGCAGCATCGAGCAGGGCTACGAAATCCTCGACCGTGCCGAACTCGGGCAGCACCTTGCGGTAGTCGCGAATGTCGTAGCCACCATCGCGCAGCGGAGAGTCGTAGAACGGCGGGAGCCACAGGCAATCGACACCGAGCCACGCCAAGTAGTCCAACTTCTCAATCAGGCCCCGAAGGTCTCCTGAGCCATCGCCGTTCGAGTCGTAGAAACTTCGCACGAGCACTTCGTAGAACACCGCCCGCTTGTACCAACCGGGATCAGCCGGTAAGGCCCGCGCGGAAGGGAAGTCGGAGGACGCCGGCTCGTCGATCACGTGGTCGTCGTGGCCGTCGTGCTGCTGATGAGCGATTTCGCTGGAAGTCATGTGCACCATTTTCTTGTGGGCAAGGGAGTGTGGGTCTGGCAGTGCTGTGGAGCCCGGCTAAAAAGGAATGAAGCTAGCGCGACTTCACCGTGAGAATGTGCGCGACCCGTTGCTCCGGGTCTAACCCCACGTCGTTGAACTGGCCCCAGTGATACTGCTCGCCCGATATTTCATCAACGACGTCAAACTCGGCGCCCCATTCCAGACCGAGCGCCGGCAAGTACAGGTCGGTGGTTCCCCAGTACATGCCTTGCGCGGCGAGTGCGACCACCACGATGACGGTGTCGCCGCTGCGCTCGTCCCGTTTGGAGAAACACAGCAGCTGCTCGTTATTGATGCCGTGGAACCAGAGGCCCTTGAGCTTTTGCAGTGCGGGATGGTCGCGGCGAATGTGGTTGAGCTGGGTGATGAAAGGTTCCAAGGAGTCACCTCGCTGCAGCGCCCCGGCGTGATCCCGCGGCCGGAGTTCGAACTTCTCGGAGTTCAGATACTCCTCTTTGCCTTCCGCCAGCACTTCGCTTTCGTACAACTCGAAACCTGAATACACGCCCCACGTGCTGGCTAGCATGCTGGCCAGCACGGCGCGGATTGCGAACATTGCTCTGGACTGCGTCTGCAAATGGAACGGCAGGATATCTGGCGTGTTAACGAAAAAATTGGGCCGCATGTAGTCCGATGCCAGGACCAATTCGACTCCGTAGTCGATGATGTCGGCCTTGGCGGTCCGCCACGTGAAGTATGTGTAGGACTGCGTGAAACCGACCCGACCCAGCTCGTGCATCATCGGCGCTCGGGTGAAGGCCTCGGCGAGGAAGATTACCTCCGGATGCGTGATGTGCACCTGATTGATTAACCACTCCCAGAAGTTAATGGGCTTGGTGTGTGGGTTGTCCACACGGAACACCGTGATCCCGCGGTCGATCCAGAATCTGATCACCCGCAGAATTTCTGCGTACAACGTCGCCGGAGCGTTATCGAAGTTAATGGGATAAATGTCTTGATACTTTTTCGGCGGATTCTCTGCATACGCAATTGATCCGTCGGCGAGCGTGGTGAACCACTCGGGATTCGACGTTACCCAAGGGTGGTCGGGAGCGCATTGCAGCGCAAAGTCCAACGCGATCTCGATGTTTTGCTCCTTCGCCGCAGCGACGAATGCGTCAAAGTCAGCCAGCGTCCCCAGATCCGGGTTAATCGCATCATGGCCGCCCTCATCCGATCCGATGGCCCACGGGGAGCCGACATCGTGTTGCCCGCTCTCCACCGTATTGTTCTTACCCTTGCGGTTCAGCTTCCCGATGGGATGGATCGGGGGTAGGTACAAGACGTCGAAGCCCATGCGGGCGACCCTCGGCAATTCTGCCGTCGCATCCGCGAACGTCCCGTGGCGCAGCACTTCACCATTCGGCCCGACCTCAGCGCTCAGGGAGCGGGGGAATAATTCGTACCAAGAGCCAAATTCTGCGAGCGGGCGGTCCACCCAAATCCGGATCGGGGCGGCTTTGGTAGTCAGCTCTCGAATGGGGTCGGCGGCGAGCACGGACCACAGCTCCTGCGCCACAGCAGGCCCGATACGCTCTGCGACAGAACGGCTTTCGTCGCGAAGGGCAGCGATAGCCGTGCGAATAGCGGTGGCGTACTTTTGCTGCGGCCGCCGAGAAATCCGGTCCAACAATTCGATGCCAGTGGCCAGATCATTGGCCATTTCCGCGCCGGACTGGCCGGCGGCAGCCTTGATTTCCACGGCATGTTTCCACGTTTCAAGTGGATCCGACCACGCCTCGACTGTTGCTGTCCAGATGCCCTGCCTGTCAGGGACTACGTGGGCGACATAGCGGTCGACGCCCGGCGCCGGCTGCATGCGTAAGAGGGGGGCCACCGTGCGGGTGCGCACCTTGACTCCACCTGCGACTTCCGGCCCACGCCACACCACATTTGCGGCTACCGCATCGTGGCCCTCTCGGAAAACCGTCGCACTGATGAGGATGGTTTCGCCGATCACCGCCTTCGAAGGATAGGAGCCGCAAGCGACTAAGGGGGCAAGGTCTGAGATACCGATTCTTCCAGCCACATGGCAAACCTACCCAACAAGCACCACCCCTAACCTTTCGCAGGGGACTTCTTGCACCGATCCCGCAATCTGGCCTGGCGATTACGCGCTGACCTGCGGTTACGTTCGAATTGAGTAGAAAATATTTGGTTCGCATTCGACTTTTCGATTTCCGGCGCGCGGGCGGTCGAAATATTTCTTTTCTTACCGTTGCCTGGCAGCTCTCGTCGGCGCACCGGCGCCGGCGCGAGGCTATGGTGAGGGAGGCTGAATGGCCTGATCAGGCAAATCAGGGTGCAAAGTAGTGCCGGGTGCTCTCCGGGCGGGGTGCTGGGAGGTGTCTGAATCGTTCCCAGGTGCGCAGTTCGTTTCCCCTGAGGTGGGGAGAATTACCTCATGGTGGTCCCCAGAGCTGCGGAAAATCAGATATTTTTCAAGGTGTGAAGGCACTCAGAAGGTTTACCGTCCGTCCCCAACTTCCAGAGGCGTTGCGGCCGCTAGGGGCACTTATCCGCAACTTGCGGTGGTCTTGGCATCCGGCCAGCCAGGATCTGTTCGCTGATATCGATCCGGAACTATGGAAAAAGGTCGAAGGCGATCCGCTGAGGCTGCTCGGAGCCGTCAGCGTCCAGCGGCTGCAGGAATTGTCCACCGATGTGGACTTCCTGCAACGAATGCATGCTCTGGACGCCGATCTGCAGCACTACCTCACCGAGCCGCGCTGGTATCAACAGCAGATTTCTCATCACACCGAAACAGGCGACGGGCTAGGCGGCGACTTTCCCCGCGCCATTGCCTACTTCTCCCTCGAGTTCGGTGTGTCGGAGGTGCTCCCCAACTACTCGGGAGGGCTCGGCATCCTGGCGGGAGATCACCTCAAATCTGCCTCCGACCTCGGGGTACCCATTGTGGGTATCGGCCTCTTATACCGATTCGGCTATTTCTGGCAGTCCCTCAACGCCGATGGTTGGCAGCAGGAGCACTACCCGTCGCACGACCCGCAGGGGCTGCCGCTATCGCCTGTTCTGGGTGCGGACTCCGAGCAGCTGTCGATTGCTGTACCGATGCCCGGAGGCCGCAATATTGTCGCTCGGATCTGGCTTGCACAAGTAGGCCGCGTCCCATTGCTGTTGCTGGACACCGATATTGAAGCCAATGATGTCGAGCTACGTCAGGTGACCGACAAGCTGTACGGGGGCGATCAAGACCACCGCATCAAACAGGAAATCTTGGTGGGCATCGGCGGCGTTCGCGCCGTCCGTGCATTCTGCGAGGCGACGGGTCACCCGCTGCCCGAGGTCTTCCACATGAACGAGGGCCACGCTGGTTTCCTCGGTCTGGAGCGGATCAGGACCCTCATCGCGGAGGAGGGACTGACCTTCAGCGAAGCTCATTCCGCCGTTCGCGCTGGCACGGTCTTCACTACCCATACCCCCGTGCCAGCAGGGATCGACAGATTCCCAATGTCCATGGTGGAGCACTATCTAGCAGGTGACTCGGAAGGTGACTCGTCGTTGGTTCCCGGACTGCATGTGGGGGAGGTGCTCGCGCTCGGAGTCGAAGACGACCCATCAAGATTCAATATGGCTCACATGGGTCTGCGACTCGCGCAGCGCGCGAATGGTGTCGCAAAGCTGCACGGTGTGATCTCCCGGGAAATGTTCTCCGGTTTGTTCCCTGGTTTCGCCCCGCACGAGGTGCCGATCGGTTCTGTCACCAACGGCGTTCACCTGCCCACCTGGGCATCGCGTGAAATGCGCCAGATAGCGGGTGACATGGCGAACTGGCAGGATCTGGCCTCCGCCCCCGAGTGGCCCAATAGCGCCTCGGTGGACGGTGAGCGTCTCTGGGAGCTGCGCAACACTTTGCGCGCACGGTTGGTAGAGATGGCCCGGATGGCTGTGAAGAAGTCCTGGTTGCAGCGCGGCCGGACAGAGGCGGAGTTGGGCTGGACAGACAGCATTCTCGACCCGGAGATCTTAACGATTGGGTTCGCCAGGCGGGTGTCGACGTATAAGAGGCTCACCCTGATGTTGCGCGATCCGGCGAGGCTCAAGGCGCTGCTACTGGACCCGGACCATCCGATCCAGATCGTCATTGCGGGTAAAGCGCATCCTGCTGATGACGGTGGGAAGACGTACATGCAGGAGATGGTGCGCTTCACGGATGATCCGGAAATTCGACACCGCATCGTATTCCTCCCTGATTACGACATGGGGATGGCAGCGATCCTGTGTTCTGGAGCCGACGTGTGGCTAAACAACCCCCTGCGTCCACAAGAGGCATCCGGTACTTCCGGGATGAAGTCGGCACTCAACGGCGGTCTTAATCTCTCCATCTCGGACGGGTGGTGGGATGAGCTCTACGACGGCAACGACGGTTGGATGATCCCCACCGCTGACGGGATCTCAGACATGGAGCGCCGCAACGACTTAGAAGCCAACGCGCTCTATGCCTTAATGGAGAACCAGGTAACGCGACTGTTCTACGACCGCGGTCTTGACGGCCGCCCTGGCCGCTGGGTCGATATGGTGCGGCATACCCTCGCCTACCTTGGCCCGCGAGTGCAGGCGACGAGAATGGTGCGCGACTATGTGGAGCAGTACTACGCCCCCGCAGCAGCAGCCAACAGGGCCGTTAGCGCGGATTCCCTCGCGCCTGCTAAACAGTTGGCCGCATGGAAGGACAAGGTGCGATCAGCGTGGCCCCAAGTCCGCGTGGTTAATGTCGATACATCAGGAATCGGCGCAACCCCGTCAGTGGGTAGTGTGATGACCGTTCGAGCCCACGTTGATCTGGCAGGGCTTGCCCCCAGCGATGTTGCGGTGCAGGCGGTGATGGGGCGGGTCGGTGAAACTGACGAACTCCACGAGGTGTCGTTGACACCGATGGCGCCGATCGAAGGCGATTCCGACAACGTTGCTTACGAAGTCGAATTGCCGTTGTCGCAGTCGGGGTCTGTGGGATACACCGTCCGAGTGCTGCCCCAGCACGCATTGCTGGCTGCTCCCGCTGAATTAGGTTTGGTAGTTACAGCCTAAACATCGGTGACTACTTGCCGGGGATCCCTGACGACGTCGGGGATCCCCGCAAAAGCCAGCGTTCTCAGCACCTGCCCTTAGTTAGCCAAGGCCGCATCTTCGATGTCACCAGCCCGATGGATGCGGAAAAGCAAGAAAGTTCTGCCGGGAACCGTGATGTGGACTCCGGACGGGATCGCCGTCACATCGTAGGGGACACCGGTGACGCTGTCAGTGCTTAGCTCCGGGACATAGGCCTCGGCATAGGGCGGCCCGGGCAACGTCAGGTCGATCGGCGCGGCGCCAGCGTGCAGCACGATAAGCCAGGAATCATCGGATAGCGGCTGGCCGTATGGCCCGTGCCCACGGACGTCTTGGCCGTCGAGCCACATTTGCACCGTTTGGCGATTCGAGTCGAACCAATCCTCGTCCGTCATCTGCTGGCCAACGGTGTTGAACCAGACCAGGTCCGGAAGGCCATCGTCAAAGACGGTTTGCCGACCTTCAAAAAATTCCCCCTGATGCAACGCTGGGGAGTCGGCGCGGATCCGCAAAGTGTGTTGGAAAAATGCCAACATGTCTGCCTGTTCGGGTTCGAGAGTCCAATCCACCCAGGAGATCTCGTTGTCGTGGCAGTAGGCGTTGTTGTTGCCTCCCTGGGTGCGCCACAGCTCGTCGCCCATGGTGACCATGGGGGTACCTGTGGACAGCAACAAGGTGGCGGCGAGGTTTCGAGCCTGTCGGGTTCGAAGGGCACGGATTTCCAAGTTGCAGCTTTCGCCCTCTTCGCCGTAATTGGCAGACCTATTGTTATCGGTGCCGTCGCGGCCCTGCTCACCGTTGGCCAGATTGTGCTTGTGTTCGTAGCTGACGGTGTCGCGAAGGGTGAACCCATCGTGTGCGGTGACGAAATTGATAGACGCCCACGGCCGCCTGTTGCTGGAGTAAAGGTCGCTGGACCCGGTGAGACGATAGCCAATATCTCTCACGCCGCCGGCTCCACGCCAAAAGTCGCGGACGCCATCTCGGAATCGGTCGTTCCACTCTGCCCACATGGCTCCAAACTGACCGACTGCGTATCCCTCGCCCGTCGCGTCCCAGGGTTCGGCGATTAACTTGCGAGTGGCTAACAATGGGTCGGCGGCGATAGCGGTGAGCAGCGCAGCGCCCGGGTCGAATGCACCGCCGTGTGGCCGGCCGAGCACCGAGGCCAAGTCGAACCGGAAGCCGTCAATCTGGAATTCGGTTGCCCAGTAACGCAATGAGTCGCAAACCAACCGGGCGGTTTCCAGGCTTCCGGTCTGCAGCGTGTTCCCGGTGCCGGTGATGTCGGAGTCGAAGGGCAAATAGTAGGCGTCGGGGTCGAAACCTCGCAGAGTCAACGGGGTGGGATATTTGCGGCAGCCCTCGCTGGTGTGGTTGTAGACGACGTCGAGCACCACCTCGATGCCCGCGCCGTGTAACGCATCCACCATCGAGGCAAACTCGGTGCGTTCGGCCCCGGTTCGGCTGGCATATCGAGGATGCGGGGCGAAGTAGCTCAGCGTCGAATAGCCCCAATAATTGGATCTGCCAGTCGCTCGGAGTCCTGGTTCGGTGGAGAAGGCTTGGACCGGAAGCAACTCGAGGGTGGTGACGTTCAGAGACAGGAGATGTTCGATGATGGCGGGATGCGCGACCCCGGCGTAGGTACCGCGAAGACTTTCGGGCACCCCGGGGTGGAGTTGCGTGAGGCCTTTGACGTGCGCCTCGTAGAGGACCGTATGTTCCCACGGCACTTGGGGACCGGGGCGAGGAGAAATGAGTGGCGCGGTGACGAAACCGAGTGGGGCATGGCCAGCAGAGTCGACACCGGGCGCGGAGACGATATCAAGGTCGTAGTCGACAGAGTCGACGCGTCGGGCGTACGGGTCGAGCAGAAGTTTGCTGGGATCGATGCCGTGGACTCGGTATCCGTAGCGCTGGCCAGCGCCGACGCCAGGGATGAATCCATGCCAAATACCAAACGTTTGCTCAGTCAGTTCGATGCGAGTCTCCGCTCCGCCGGCGTTGACAAGACACAACTCCACGGCGCTGGCCTTGGCCGCGGCGACGGAAAAGTACGTACCATCTGCTGCCAATGTGGCGCCCAGCGGAAATGGACGGCCAGGGTAGGAGCTTGCAGCACCGAGCCGGGGGCGCGGAATCCCCGGGGCGGCAGACGGTGTTCTTCCAGGGGGCAGCATATGACGATTGTTCCGGCGAATCCCCAATTTGCCTAACCCGGCATTGGGGGCTGCTGTGCCTGTTGGGTGCCATGAGTTCGGCCGGATGCTGAGACTGGGAATCTGGCACGCCGATGGCAAGGGTTCCGTCCGGCCCTTTTGGGGTGGGGGAGTTTGCGCGCGCTCGGATTAAGTCCTTGCGGCGAGCGGGCGACAGTGCCGAAGTTCAAGGTGTACTAGTCGACCGCTGGCGGTGGTTAGAAGGGTTTCGGCTATTCGACCTCCCCAGCTCGTGCGGGGAAGCGGATCTTCAGGGACTGCCGGCTGCGGCGTGAATGGACGAGCAAGGCGCCCCCAGGCAGGCGCGACGGCAACGAGGGGCAAGGCGGATATTTGGTCACAGAACGGAGTTTTCGCTGCGTGCAAACAGGTGATGAATCGGCTGAATTGGTGATGGCCCCGTGCCTCCTTCGTGCTAAGTTTCTGTGAGATCGCGGCTACTGGAGGCGCGGAAGTGCCGGTTGGGTGGGTTCGATGAGTCGATTACCGGTGATTTTCGCGTGGGCGCTAGGTCTTGTGCTGGCAATGGCCCCGGCGGCGCACGGATCCGTCATTGAAGCGCCCGTGGCAGGCCAGATCCAAAATTTCCTTGGTATTTCTGCTGCTCCGGGCGATGTGTCGTTGTCGTGTGTGGGGGTGGATGCTACGAAGTGCGATTCTGATGGTGATCGGATCACTGATGTTGTTGAGCGTCAGGTGTGCGGTACTGCGACGTGTTTGACGCCGGGGCAGGACAGTGATGGGGATGGTGTTCCTGATTGGGTGGAGCTGCGGGCGTGCGGCACGGCGACGTGTGCTGACCCGAAGGCTGACGCTGACGCCGATGGCATTCCTGATTATGTGGAACAGATCATCTGTGGGAGCGCTAGTTGTGAGGGCGGTTCCTCTGATGCTGACGCCGACGGTATCCCCGATTGGGTGGAGGTGTTGATCTGCGGCGACGTGACTTGCGCTGTGGGGTCTGAGGACTTCAACGCCGACGGGGTTGCTGATGCGAAGCAGCTGAAAAAACTGTTTGATGACACCGCTGCAGCGGCCGCCGCCGCGCAGGCTCGTGGTGATGGGGGTGGTGGTGTTGCTGCCAGCGGCGGCGGTGTGGTGAGACCTGTGGGTGTGCTTGCGGTTCCGGTGGGGGGTGCGTTGCCGGTGACGGGTGTGAATGTGGCGGTGTGGGTGGTTTTGGCTGGGGTGTTGTTGTTGCTGGGTGCTGGGTTGTTGGCGGTGTCTCGGCGCCGCCGGCCTGACGGTGGGCCAAACGGCTCTGCGGGTGCTGGTGCTGGTTCTGCGTCTTCTGATGAAATGGGTTCGATCTGATGCGGGCAGCTTCGGGGTTTGTGGGCGCTCGTGTGCGTGTGGGTGGGATGCGCGGTGTGTTGGCGGGGGTGGTTGCTGTTGCGTTGGCTGTTTCTGCTGTCGCTCCGGCGCAGGCGTTCCCCATTCCGGTCGTTGATTACGCCGGTATCGCAGCCCAAGCCGTGAAGGAACGGACAGCGGCGGCGGGTGTGGTGACGTTGGCGAAGGTGCGGGCCGCGGCGGCTGCGAACATCCGAACCACCACCGCTGATCCGGCTGGCACCGACCCCACTGGCACCGGTCCTGCTGGTACGGATCCTGCAACCCTCGGCAGTCCCGGTAGCTCTGGCACCGGCGGTGTGGGTGGGGATGTGGTTGTTGGTTCCGGTCGGGTCACCGCGGGGTCTGGTGACATGGTGTCTGCTGATGCGGTGGGTGCGTCGATCGTTTTTGGTGGTGAGAAAACCGCAGGTGTGTTGGCCGTTGATGTTGCGCAGTTGCCGGCGACGGTTTCGGCGGCTGCGGCTATTGCGGTGGATGGTGTTGCGGTGTCAGCGCCGGTGGAAGTTACTGCCACTGATAGTGCTGGGGTGGGGGTGACGCGGTTTGAGGCTGCGGTAACGACGGTGAAAGTCCCTGACGGCCCGGTGATTGTGACGTCGGTGGACCCAGGTGTCACTGTCACCTTCGACGTGGATAAAACACAGTTGGCCGCGGCTGGGGTGGACCCCGCGACGGCGCGGATCTTCACCCGCGAAAACACCGGCGACCCGTGGATTGCGTTGGCGTCCCGGTTTGATGCGGGGTCGGGGGCTGCGGGGTCGGGCAGGGTGGTGGGGGAGTCTGCGCATTTGTCGCAGTTCGTGGTGATCGGTTTCCCGTTCGTTGCCCCTGTTGGGCCGTCGATTGTGTTGGACCCTGATGATGGTGTGGCGAACACGACTTCACCGGGTGTGGTGGCGTCGGAGTTGCCTTACAACATTGCGTTGTCCAAGGCCGTGCAGGTGTTGTTGGAGCAGCAGTGTTTAGCGACGGTGACGCTCACCCGCGATGACCCGAACACGAGGGTGGTGTCGGAGGCGATGCGGGCGGCTACTGCGGCGGCGGCGAATCCGGCTTTGACCGCCACGATCGCTTTCGACGCCCCGGAGGGGCATGCCTGGGGCACCAATCCGTCGCAGGGTGGGACGAAGGTTTTCAACTTCAATCGCCCCGCTGATGACGCGTTGGCCGGGAACATCATCGCTGGTCTGCCCACATACACCGGTCGCCCGGCCCAGAAGTGGAACGCCCTACCTAATGGGGTGCCGCATGCGGCGTTTGCGAATATTGCTGGCGCTTACACGCACCTTGAGGTGTTGAACTTGGACAACAATTACGACTGGGCGGTGATCAACGACCCGGCCGGGTTCCAATCGATCGCCAATAGTTTGTTCGCCTCGTTCGCGCAGTACTTGACGGGGCGGGGTTTGATTGCGGCACTCCCGCCACCACTGGTTGGCCCGCGGCGCCGTCGGATGCGGAGAAAGCCCGGTGGCGGCAGCTGGGTGTGCATAACTATCAAACGTATGGGGCCGAGCCGGTGGCGTTCACCACCGGGAACCTGATTGAGCAGCTGCCCATTTACAGCCTGCCCGGTGACAGCGGGGTGGATGTGGGGTTGACGTATAACTCCCAAGACGGCCGCCTGACCCGTAACGGTGCGGGTTGGTCGATGGGGCCGGGCGCGCATGTGCAGCGGTTCATCGACGGGTCGGTGATGATGGCCGGTGGCGACGGCGCGTCCTACGTGTTCAACCCTGATGGGGCTGGTGGTTTCACCTCGGACCCAGGGGCGAACCTTGCCTTGGCTGATACTGGCAGCGGCCGGTTAACGATGACGTCCCCGGATGGGCGGACGTGGGTTTTTGATGCCGCAGGTGTGGAAGGCATCGGGCAGCTCGCCTCATACATTGATGCCCGCGGTCACGGCTACACCCTGCAATACGGCGCCCCTTCGGCGAACGCCCAGTTCCTACCCCTAGCTTCGATCACTGACACCAACGGTCAAGTCATCACCGTCGGCTCCGACGACGCCGGTCACATCACCTCATACACGGTGCCGGGCGGGCGGGTGTGGGGTTTCACCTACAACGCGGGTGACCTCACATCCATCACCTACCCGGACGGTGGGGTGCGAACCTTCACCTACGACGGCGCCCACCAGTTGCTGACAGCCACCGACCCCCTAAATGTGCTGTATTTGGTGAACACCTACGACACCGCGGGTCGGGTCGTGGAACAACGCGACGCCCAAAACAACATCCGCCGCTTCACCTACAACGCTGGCAGCACCGTTTACACCGACAACGAAGGCAACAACACCACCTACGAATTCGACACCGCCTCCCGAGTCACCGCCATTGTCGATGCTGCTGGCGGGGTGAAACGTTTCGCCTACGACGGCGCCAACAATGTGGTGGCCTCCACCGACCAGTTGGGCCGGACCTGGAATTACACCTTCGACACCGCCGGAAACACCACCAGCATCACCCAACCCGACGGCACAGTCACGTCGTTTACGTACTCCCAGACTGGGACGGTTACTTCCAGCACTGACACCGGCGGGGTGGGCGGCGCCACCCGGACCACCACCTTCGATGTCACCTCGCAGGGTTTGGTCACCGGTGCGCATCTGCCGGATGGGTCCACAACTGCGGCGACGTTCGATGCGGCGGGGAACGTCCTGTCTCAAACTAATCCGGGTGGGGAAACCACCCTGTATGCGTGGAATTCGGTGGGGCAGTTAACGTCCAGCACCGACCCCGCCGGGAACATCACCACCCTTGGCTATGACAACGCCGGTCAAGCCGTGAGTACCACGGATGCGGCGGGGAACACGTCCACCTTCGGCTACGACCCCGCCGGGAACCTGTCCACTGTCACGGACCCGGCGGGGGCAGTCACCTCATACACGTATGACCGCAACGGTCATGTCCTGACCTCCACCGACCCCGCCGGCGGGGTCACCTCTTACACCTGGGATGTGCTGTTCCGGGTCGCTTCGGTCACCGACCCCACTGGGGCGGTAACGGGGTTTGAATACAACACCGAAGACAATTTGACCGCCACCACGGATCCGATGGGTGCGGTTACCAAATACACCCGGGATCAGCTGTATCGGGTGGTGGGTGTCACCGACCCGAACGGCAACACCTGGGGCACCGGGTTCGATGCCACCGGGCAAGTCACCAGCAGCACGGATCCGTTGGGTGCGGTGTCCACCAACACTGTGGACGCCAACGGCCGCGTCATCACAGTGACCGACCCCCGGGGTGGGGTGTGGACCACCGAATACGACACTGTCGGCCGGGTTACTGCTTCCACCGACGCCGCCGGTGGTGTCACCGGTTACATCTACGACGTGCTGGGCCGGGTGGTGAAAACCATCGACGCTGTCGGGTCGGAAATCGTTTACACCTACACAGTGAACGGGCAAATCGCCTCGGTCACAGACCCCGATGGTCGGGTCACCACCCACACCTACACCCCCACCGGGCAAGTGAAGACGGTCACGGACCCGGCGGGGCAGGTCACTTCTTACACCTACGACACCCGCGGCCACCTCGTCGCTGTGACGGATGCGTTGGGTGCGGTGAACACCTTCACCTACGACACCCTCGGGCGTTTAACTGGGTCAACGGATCCGTTGGGACGCAACAGCACCCAAACCTTCGACTCCCGCGGCCTCGTCACCGCCGCGACCGGCCCCGATGGGAACGCCACCACTTTCACCTACGACGGCGCTGGCCGAGCACTGTCGGCCACCGACCCGTTGGGCGCGGTAACGGCGCAAACCCTGGACCCCGCCGGCCGGGTCACCGCGGTGACCGACCCGATGGGCGCCGTCACCAAAACCGGGTATGACCCAGCTGGGCAACCCATCACGGCCACCGACCCCGCCGGGACCGTCACCAAATACGGCTACGACCCCGTCGGGCAACTCACCACACTCATCGAAGCAGCCACCCCCACGGGGGTTGGATCTGCGGCCGCGAATGTGACCACCACATACGGGTACGACAAAATTGGGAACCGCACCTCGGTTACTGACCCCAACGGCAACACCACCACCACCACCACCACCTTCGATGCTCTATCCCGACCCACCCAGGTGAGGAACGCCGCTGGTGTTGTCACCACCAAAAACACTTTCGACCCGGTCGGGGAAGTGCTGGTTTCGGTGGATGGCAATGGGGACACCACCACCAACACCTACACCCCCGCCGGACTTCGCACCCAACAAAAGTTCGCCAACACCGGCGCCGCACCTGGACAGGCCCCCAAGCCTGATACGACGGTGGGGTGGGAGTTCGATGCAGTAGGTCGCCCCATCGCGATGACCGACAGTGTCGGTGTCACCGGCTGGACCTACGACCCCACTGGGCAGCTCCTCACCGAAACGAACCCCACCGGCGCCACCATCACCCACGCCTACAACAAAGCTGGCCAACAAACCGCCTTGACCTACCCCACCGGTGAAACCCTCACCACCACCTTCGACGCGGCTGGGTTGCCGGTGGCGCAGAAGTCGCCGTTCGGGGAGTTGAAATACGCCTTCGACAAAGCCGGACGCCTCGTCAAAGAGGACCGTTCGAACGGGGTGGACACCACCTTCGGTTACGACAGGGCTGGTCGGGTCACCACCATCACCCACCAACTCCCCACCGACCCCACCCCCACAGCATTGGGCCCAGTTGCCCCCGGTGCGGGTGGGAACCCAGCTGGTGGGATCGCACCCGGTGACTACCTAGCCGGATGGGACATCCCGACCGCGCAAGGCCAAGTCCCGGCGGGCGGCAAAATTGTTCTCGGCTACGGATACGACACCCGCAGCAACGTCACCACCGAAACCAATACCGTCACCACCAGCGGCGCCGACCCCAAAGCTGGCCTAGCCGCGTTCCTCACCCCCACCACCGTCGCCGGGGTCGCCGCAGGCCTAGCGAAACCAGTCACGTCCAACACCCAAACCCACACCTACGACCCCCTCGACCGCCTCACCGCAACCACAACCACCACCGCCGGGGCAACAGCTGGTGGAACAGGGACAACAGGTGCGGCTGGTTCAGCTGCTGGTGCGGGTGGGGATGGGACAGCCACCTACACCTACGACCCAGCGGGGAACCGGGTTTCCGCGGTCACCACCGGAGCTGACCCCACCACCACCAACGCGACGTTCAACAACTTGAATCAAATCATTTCCTCCACCGGCACCCACACCGCCGCCTACAGCTACGACGGGGTCGGGCAGCGAACTCAGGAAACCGTCGACGGATCAACCACCAACTACGGGTGGTCCCCGCAAAACCGGCTCACCAAAATCTTGAGGGACGGCCGCACCACCGACAACACCTACGACGGAATCGGCCGGTTGCAAACCAGCACCGACACAAACACCACCGGAGCTGGGAATGCCGGCGGCGGTAATGCTGGGGCTGGTAATGCGGGAGGTGGCGTTGCCAACGGTGGTGTGGTGGGGCAGCCCACTGTGACTTCCAGTGTGTGGGATGGCCTGAGCATTCTCGCTGAAACTAACCCCGCGTCCGGGACTACCAGCATGGTTCGGGATATCACCGGCAACGTCGCTATTCAGGCCTCCACGTTGACCACCCCCGGCACCGGGGTGCGGTGGAACCTCGTCGATGCGCAAGGCTCACCCATCGCGCAAACCGTCGGGGCCACGATCACTGAACAAGCTTCTTACGGCGATTACGGGAATCAGACGTTCAACACCCCCGGGTGGAACGCAACAGTTGGATACGGCGGCGAGATCACTGATCCCACCAACGATTTGAACTCCTACTACGCCCGCCAATACGACCCTGTCACCGCTACCTGGCTCAGCCCCGACCCCTACCAGGGGTCAGCGCTGGCTTCGCAAACCCAAAACAGGTACGCGTTCGTCTCAGGGAACCCCACTACCAACACGGACTTTCTCGGGTACTGCCCACTCAATTCCAGCGACTTCACCGGCGGCCCCCGCTGCGGAGGCCAACCCAAACCGGTAAAGAATGTCAGTGTTCACAAGGACCCCCAATCAGCCGGGGACCTCTCATCAGTTCGGGTCACACCACCGCCGGTAGCGGCTCAGAGGGACCCCGACGCAACGAATATCAACGCTAGCCAGAGCCCCCGTTGGCATACTGCAGCGGCCAGAACAGCAACCGGCAACGGTAAGCGGCTCGGCGGTGGCGGCCCCGATATGAACTTCCGCCCGCAACCCATTGACAGCAGCCGCAACTCCCAACGTCACACAGGTGCTCTTTTGGTCGATGGGCAGTATCGCGTTTTCACTCCTGCAGATGTGCTGCCCAACGTCACCGACATCGCCGTTGCACGTGTGCAGTGGATGGACTGGGGCGCCTTGACGATTTCTAATGACGTTTTGATGAGCGGCAAAAGCGTTGTCTGCGTCACCACGGCAGCGTGCCGGATTGCCGCGGACTACCTTATTAAAGGCGGCACCGACCTGGAGTATGCGAAAACGTTGGCGTTAAGCGCCTGCACTATGGACCCCGACCAATGCGCTGACTACAACTTTTGGCAAATCACCGGCCTTGGCCTCACCGGCATTGCTGCCTACGTCGGTGCTGGCATGAGCGGCCGCGGAGGCCCTTCGCGTGCAAGCTACTGCAGTTTCGCTGGCGAAACACTCGTATTAATGGCAGACGGCAGTAAACGACCCATTAAGGACATCAAAGTCGGCGACTACGTCCTGGCCACAGACCCCGAAACAGACGAACAGGTGGCCAAGGAGGTAACGCACCTATGGGTCCACCAGGACCTCCTCACTGATCTCATACTTGATGGTGAGGTCATCACCACTACTGAAGACCATCCATTCTGGGACGTCACTGACCAACGATTCGAACGCGCCGACCAGCTCGACTCCGGCGACAAACTAGAAACCGCGTCAGGGAATGTAGTCTCAGTCAGCCGCTTCGACACCAACAGAAGCCACATCGGCACCGCCTACAACCTCACCGTCCAAGGTATCCACACCTACCACGTCGGCGACAGCGAAATTCTCGTCCACAACACGTGCCCTCCGCTGACGCCAAACCAAATGAATTCAGCAATTGCACGTGGGCAAGCTCCGAAAGGAATCTTTCGAATTGATACTGCGAAAGTTCCAAATGAGCAGACACACGTCGCCTTGGGTCCAGGGCGAGGCGCCCCTTCCCTGAACATTGATGGAACTTGGAAACATGGACAGGGCGAGGTAGTGTTAACTAACAAGCAGATTTCTTGGCTTCGCGCTAATGGATGGAACATTTAGTGAATTGGTGGACGGAATTAGATGATTGCTTGAATTTATGCCAGACGCAACTCGAGACAAGCACCTACGCGCGAATCAATGTCGACTGGTTGCTACCTGACCTGACGCCTGATAATGTGGCTCAGTTCTCCGTAAAAGCGTTCATACGTACAGTCGAGTTGACACGCGAGCAACTGTACAATTTAGTGATTATGCTAGTTTTTCCTGTTGGCGAGTCCTCAATTCTGCAAGTTGAGCATCCAGAGTTTGATCAAATTATGACGGAACCCTGGAATCAACGTCAATATCCTTCTCTTTACCTACTCAGGGCTGATCATTGGATGTTACATGAGGAAGCCGAACGATACGAAATATTCTTAGATGCAAATATAGATTCTGACTTTAGGACGCATTGCTATTACAGTTCCTCTAAAAGGCGCTCAGGCTTAGACTACTACGACGCCAACATTTATCTGAGGACTGTCTGACACATAATTAGCGCGGCGCTCGTGATCGCTTTGAAGCAGAAGCCTCGACTAATGATTTTCTCGCGAGCGCGGTGTCACCCACTGAGGATCTGAATGAGTGGGCGGCTTCAGCATGAAAATATTTGCCATCGCATCTGGCGGGTCCCTGTTAGTCGGTCCGTCTGCACTTAGAGTCTCGGGTTAATTTGGTCAGTCCTCAGCTCGGAGGATGGCACTGGTGACACCACCACCAACTCCTACACCCCTGCCGGACTGCGCACCCAGCAAAAGTTCGCCAACACCGGCGCCGCACCTGGACAGGCCCCGGCACCTGATACGACGGTGGGGTGGGAGTTCGATGCAGTAGGTCGACCCATCGCGATGACCGACAGTGTCGGTGTCACCGGCTGGACCTACGACCCCACTGGGCAGCTCCTCACCGAAACTAACCCCACCGGCGCCACCATCACCCACGCCTACAACAATGCGGGTCAGCAAACCGGGTTGACGTATCCGACTGGTGAAACGATCACCACCACCTTCGACGCGGCTGGGTTGCCGGTGGCGCAGAAGTCGCCGTTTGGGGAGTTGAAATACGCCTTCGACGAAGCCGGACGCCTCGTCAAAGAGGTCCGTTCGAATGGGGTGGACACCACCTTTGGTTACGACAGGGCTGGTCGGGTCACCAACATCACCCACCAACTCCCCACCGACCCCACCCCCACACCGTTGGGCCCAGTCCCGCCCGGCAGCGGTGGGAACCCAGCCGGTGGGATCACGCCAGGAGACTACTTAGCCGGGTGGGACATCCCGACCGCGCAAGGCCAAATCCCGGCGGGCGGCAAAATTGTTTCCGGCTACGGGTATGACACCCGCAGCAACGTCACCACCGAAACCAACACTGTCACCACCAGCGGCACCGACCCCGCAGCTGGACTAGCCGCTTTGCTCACCCCCACCACCGTCGCCGGTGTCGCCGCAGGATCAGCGAAACCAGTCACCTCCAACACCCAAACCCACACCTACGACCCCCTCAACCGACTCACCACAACAACCACCACCAACACCCCCACCACCGGGGCAACAGCGGGCGGGGCGGCCACCGGCGGTTCAGCAGGTGCGGGCGGCGCAGCAGCAGGTGGGGATGGGACATCTGCCTACTCCTACGACGCGGCCGGGAACCGGGTTTCCGCCATCACCACCGGAACCGACCCCACCAGCATCACGGCGACGTTCAACAATTTGAACCAAATCATTTCCTCCACCGGTACTCACGCCGCCACCTACACCTACGACGGAGCCGGGCAGCGGACGAAGGAAACCGTTGACGGGTTGATGACCAACTACACGTGGTCACCGCAAAACCGGCTCACCAAAATCATCAGGGACGGCCGAACCACCGATAACACCTACGACGGCATCGGCCGCCTGCAAACCAGCACAGACACCACCACCACACCCACCACTGGCGGCGGGGGCAGCGGCAGTGGGGGCAGTGCTGTGGGGCAACCCACCGTCACCTCCAGTGTCTGGGACGGCCTGAGTGTCCTCACCGAAACCAACCCCGCATCCGGAACAACCAACATGGTTCGGGATATCACCGGCAACGTCGCTATCCAAGCCTCCACCCTCACCACCCCCGGCACCGGGATCCGGTGGAACCTCACCGACGCCCAAGGCTCCCCGGTAGCGCAAACAATCGGCGGAACGGTCACCGAACAAGCCA
The DNA here is from genome assembly GCF_003860405.1 of Nakamurella antarctica. Taxonomy (NCBI): domain Bacteria; kingdom Bacillati; phylum Actinomycetota; class Actinomycetes; order Nakamurellales; family Nakamurellaceae; genus Nakamurella; species Nakamurella antarctica. Next base: position 1,484,245 of record NZ_CP034170.1, read on the forward strand.
CTTACGGCGACTACGGGAACCAAACGTTCAACACCCCCGGGTGGAACGCAACCGTTGGGTTCGGCAGCGAAATCACCGACCCCACCAACCATTTGAACTCCTACTACGCCCGCCAATACGACCCCGCCACCGCCACCTGGCTCAGCCCCGACCCCCACCCATGGTCAGCAGCAGCGTCGCAAACCCAAAACAGGTACGCATTCGTCGCCGGCAACCCCACCACCAACACCGATTACCTCGGGTACTGCCCACTCAATTCCAGCGACTTCACAGGCGGCCCCCGCTGCGGAGGCCAACCCACCCCGGCTAAACACAAAGGCGTCCTCAAAGACCCCCAAGCATTCGGGCCCATACCAACGGTGCGGACGACACCACCGCCAGTGCCGGCCCATATGGACCCGCAACACGTAACCAGCTCCAAAAGCAAGGAGAAAAACGACACTCAGTGGAGCGCCGCGACGGCGCCCAAGGGTGGCAACAAACCAATAGATAGCAGCCAGGTTTCGGTGCGACACCCTAAATGCGAGGACTTAGCCTGTCTTCGGAATGAGGTCTTCGATACCTGCGCTTCTCTTTACCTACCTGAGATGTGCGCTGGAATGACCACCCAAGAACAAGGAAAAATGATTTCGGAGAAAGGCCAAAGCACTAGCTTCTTGGGCCTCCTCCTGGGGATCGCACTGATTGCTACCGTTATAGCAGCACCTGAAATCCTCGCAGCATGCGTTAGGGGCGGCTGCGCCGCCCTCATTGCGGGCCTGTCCGGTGATATCAACCTCGCCGCTGATTTAGCAGTCATCGAGCAAGGGCTGACAGCAGGAACTCTTGTTGCTTCAGACGTTGCGCTCATCGAAGCCCGGCTCGCCGCCGCGCGAATGGCGGGCACTGAAGCCGCAACGGCCACAGAAACAATTGGTGCTGCCGATCACATCGTTCTCGGATTGCGGGCTAACGGCCTTGAGACCCTAGCGGCCAAGGTCGGTGGAAGGACTCTTCTCGAAGATGCGGAGTGGAGGATAACCTTGCTACAAGCAATCGCTGACCCATCGACAAAGTTCACGGTCAGCCTAGATGGAATGTCAGGATCTACGGCTTACAATCAAGTTATGTCTGCTGCTAGCCGTGGAGCGAACAGCTCGGTGGGCTACACCGACTGGGAGATGGCTCAGCTGTACGGGGGCGGCCGCCTGTCCGATACAACCTTTATGCGCGGCGGCGTTGTCGTCGAGAACCCGTTCGGCTGATCTGCGGTGACCCTTCCAATCGACCGCCGTGAGCGCGTCTTTCAACTGTGGGGCTACACGGTCGGCATGGGTCGACTTTGCCTGCGCAGCACCAAGAGCGATCAGTTCACAACCCGTATAGATGTAGTTTTCCAAAATGTGAAAGCAGTTCATCTGCCTACGTTCTTACAGGGACTGGTCATCTCGGATGCCAACGCCACCGAGACAGAGCGCATTATCAGGGACACGGGAATGCTGCCGGATAACGGGTGCAAATTCTTCTCTATGGTTGGCTCGAATTTCAACGGCTTCGTTGTGGCCAGCGTCATCACGATTTGCGAGGACGACGGCGAGTTCTTCGAGCCAAGCCGACTATGGCCGAACGCCCCCCCTCTCCCGACTAAGGCGCCCGGGGCTACCGGATAGACGTCGAACCCAGCCCCGGTGTTCGACCTGGACTGCTGCACATTCAGGCCAGACCAAACAAGTATTTGTATGACTTCCGCTCGGGCTGATGTGAACCTAGGGAAGGTTCCGCAGCCTGACCCACCGTCCACCATCAGGGGCAACCCCAGCCGAAGTTTTAGCGACTGAGGCCGGGTCCTGTGTTGGGTCCGTTGTTCCAGTTGCTTCGGTAGGCGGGGGTGATCCGTGCTGGTCGCGGTTTGGAGGTGGGGGCTCTTTTGGGGTGGTCGTGGCGGTTTTGGTTAGTTGGGTTTGCTCTGTGCGCCACTGCTTGGCTTGTTGGGTTTGCTGCTCTGGGGTGCCTCGGTCGAGGTTGTTCAGTGCGGTGGCCACGGCCCCTAGCTTCTCTACAGCCACTCTGTGTGTGGGGCGTTGTTCGGCGGGGACGGCCAGGTCTCGGTATTGGCTTGTGAGTTGGGCTAGTTCCCTCGCGGCGTCAATGTAGGTGAGCTTGGTTTCTGCGAGTTCAGCGGCTTGCTTCGCGGCTTGGTCTGCGGCTTTCACTGCTGGTTGCCGCCCCACGAAGTCGTTGAGTAGTTGCTGGTGGTCACCTTTAGCTTCCGGGTCGCCTAGGGGCCCTAATTGGGTGACTGCCTCGATCCGGGTGTTGTGGGCTGTCACTCTGGCGTAGTTGGCGGCGTCTTGGGCTGCGGCTTTACCGAAAACCCTGGTCCGGTCGGCGTTGGCTATCGCCTCAGCGGCAGCGCGGTAAGCCGCCCGAACCTTGATGTGCGCGGCCGGTAATTGCCGGGTGATGTCAGCTATGTGTTGTTGCCGGACCTGTTCGGCGTGGTCGACTGCTACCTGCACCTGCTCGGTGATGCCGTTTTTGATCCGCTGCACATCGCTGTCCCAGTAACCGGTGGGGTCATCTTCCATTCCCGCTTGCCCAGCAAGTTGCGCAACAGTCCTGGTGCGAAGTCGTAGGTCTAACTCCATCGCGGCCGCCTGGTGCTGCTCGTACTGGGCCACCGATTCGATGGTGGCAATCTGCTTCTCATACTGGCTGATCGCAGCTACCAACGACGCCCGGTACCTGGCGACACCCCCTGCCGCAGCTGCTGTTGCCTTCGCTGCTGCTGGATCCACAGCGGTTGGGGTCGCAGCTGGTTGGCCTGCGGTGTTGTTGTATTGGCGGGTTTCGGCGAGGGCGGTTTGTTGGGCTTGGTGGATTCCGCGGTCAGCGCGGTCCCTGCCTGCTGCGGTTACCCATTGTTGGCGGGCTTGTTGTGGGGTGTCGGCGATGATGACGGCCGTGTTGTGGGTGCGGCCTCTGGTCATTCCGACGTATTGACCGGCGCCGTCTGTGTACTCATCGTGTAGGAGGGTGGCTTTGTCGGTGGTTTGTCCTTGCACTCCATGCCCAGTACTGGCATAGCCGAGTTGCACTGATTCCTGCACGTAGGTGGGTGGGAGGGTCCTGGTGTACCGGTCAGCGGTGCCGGTCACGGTTAAAGCCCCATCGGGGCTGATTGCAGTGACAGCCCAAGCATCCCGGTTCGCAACTTTCAGCCCGGGGTCATTGACCCTGGTGACAACACGGTCCCCGACTCCGATCCGGTTGTCATCCCTTCCGGTGACAGTCGTGTGGTCATCGACCACACCTGCGGCCACCAATCGGTCCCGGATCGCGGCGTTGAGTTCATCAGCGGCTTGGTTCGTTGCGGTGACCACACTGTGTGATCCGTTGCCGATGATCGTTTCCGCCGCCATGTCGGCGATGCGTTCCCTGGCCTGGTCTGTAACAGGCACGACGGTGATGAGGCCACGTTCGGTGAGGCGATCAAACACTGTCCCCGGGTCAAGGTTGTCCCACAGCGCCAGGGAAAGAATCGCGTACCGCTCATCCGGAACGACTTCCATGTATCCGGCGCAGCAGCAATGGCGGATGGGGCATCTGCATACGCCTACGACGCGGCCGGGAACCGGGTTACCGCCATCACCACCGGCGCCGACCCCAGCAGCATCGCGGCGACGTTCAACGATTTGAACCAGATCATTTCCTCCACCGGCACGCACGTCGCGACCTAGGCCTACGACGGGGTTGGGCAGCGGACGAAGGAAACTGTGGATGGTTTGCTGACCAACTACGCGTGGTCCCCGCAAAACCGGCTCACCCACATCGTGAGGGACGGCCGAACCACCGATAACACCTACGACGGTATCGGCCGGCTGCAAACCAGCACCGACACCACCACCACACCCACTCCCGGCAATGCTGGCGGCGGTGCGGGCGGCGGCAGTGGGGGCGGCATGGTGGGGCAACCCACTGTGACTTCCAGTGTCTGGGACGGCCTGAGTGTCCTCACCCAAACCAACCCTGCCTCCGGTACCACCAGCATGGTTCGGGATGTCACCGGCAACGTCGCTATCCAAACCTCCACGTTGACCATCCCCGGCACCGGTATCAGGTGGAACCTCACCGACGCCCAGGGCTCACCCATAGCGCAAACCATTGGCGGCGCTGTCACCGAACAGGCCACCTACGGTGACTATGGGAATCAGACGTTCAACACTCCTGGTTGGAACGCAACAGTTGGGTTCGGCGGCGAGATCACTGATCCCACCAACGATTTGAACTCCTACTACGCCCGCCAATACGACCCCGTCACCGCCACCTGGCTCAGCCCCGACCCCTACCAGGGGTCAGTGTCAGCGTCGCAAACCCAAAACAGGTATGCATTCGTCTCAGGGAACCCCACCACCAACACGGACTTTCTCGGGTACTGCTACCAGAACTACACCACCGGTAACTACATCGGAGTCAACTGCGGCGGGAAACCAATCGGACCTGGGCTGGAAACGTTCACCAGCGAGAAGTCCGTCGGAAACGCCGCCACCGGACCAGTCCGAAACCTCACCACGACCACCACACGCAACAGCCCCCATACGTTCCCAAAGCCGTGGCCACCACGAAAAGCAACGAGAAAAACGACACTCAGTGGAGCGACCCGACGGCGCCCAAGAGTGGAAGCGACCCCATCGCGAGCAGCAACGTCGCTGTTACTCATCGGTCCTGCGGAGACAGTCTTAGCCTGAAATGCCCTTCAGGTGGACCCAATGTAAATTCTGGGCGAATCCTGCCGAAGGGGGTAGAGACGCCAGACCAGTTGTCCCAATGGTATATGGATCAGTGTAATGGAGACGCTGGTTGTGCATACGACGTGGGATACAAAAGTTGTCAATCATTAAGCATTCAGTTGTGCGATAACCTATCAGGCTGGAATCTCGCACGTGAAAACTTCTGCAAAAGCGATCCAGCAGATAGATCCTTTTGTCCCGAAAGCTATGGGGCTGGATACAAATACTCCTATACTTGGCATATCGGGTCAATCGCATCGGTCGGAAACGCCACCACAGCCGCTCAGAAGTTTGAGGCAAATCCAGGTGCGGTATTCCCGTTTCCGATTAGTGGATGCGATAAACTTAAAGACGGATCTATATGCACGCTCCACGCTTGCCCGGAAATTTTTTTTCGGAGTCGGAGAGGTGCTGGTAAATACCACTAGCAGTGGGCTCCAATTTACCGTACTGTCTGAAGACTATTTCGACAGTCCTGGCTCAACAATTAAATTTAATTTGACTGAACAGGGAGGCGAGCTATACCTCACACAAACAGCTAACGCGATTAGCTCTGTCTCCGTGGCGCAAATAGGACTAAGCCTGGGCTCTGTTCGATATACTTGGTTGAAGCAAGCTCGAAACTTATCTAATTTGTCAAAATAGGAATTTCCTGACTCAGGAATACTGATTGCGCTCGTGGTAAAATTTCCAGCAAGGACGGTGAGAGGCGGTTATGAATAGAATTTGGCCAACGAATAAGGCTGATAACTCCATTTCCTCATGCTTGACAGTGGGATTAGCAGGATTGATCTGGGCTATTTCAGTATTGTTTGCAATATTTACTACTTTTTTTGTAAGTGTAATTGCTGGGCTGGCATCATTTTTGGTGGCAGCACTGGTTCCGTGGATTGTTGGATCTTTAGGTCTAAAACCCTATCCTGCTGTCGCCCTGGGTGGGGTGCTTTCCTTAGTAACCACCTATGTGGTTTCCTTCCAGTTTATACATTTGTACTAGCCTGAAGCACGCTGGGCTAAAGCCGACTTGTCGCGTTGGGCATCCAAACCCTGACGTAACTATGTGCGGCCAGTCGTCGGGCCGGGGACTGTGCTTTTAACGGTGTTTCCGGCCTAATGCGTCGGACCAACACCTATCCATGTCCAGGGTCGCCGAAGGTCTGGGGGTGTCGTGGAACACCGCGAGCACCGCTGTACTCGCCGAAGGCAAAAGGGGCTCTTCGGAATTAACAGTGGTGCTGCTGGTTGGAACTGGATGACGCCCGCCTCTTTTGGCGGGTGCAGGCCCACCGTACCCGTCGTCGTTGGTTGGTCGGGTTCCTGAATCCGAAGGCGATCCGGCCAACATTGGAGCCATCGTTGAGGGGCGTAGCCGCGATGGAGTTGACGATGCGGTTGTAGCCTTCTGACCTGGCGTTGGACAGGTCAGTTTTGATGGCCGTGATGATTGGGTCCTGCCAGCTGTGGATGGTCTGAGCCAGGTCCATGATCTCGGGGACGTGGCGGGATGCGGCGAATTGGTAGAACCGATCAAGCATCAGGTTGATCTCGTAGCTCAGGCCACCGTTGTCCTTGCACGCCAACAGATCCCGCAGGAGCTCTTTGGCAATCCAAGCAGCCGCCAAATCGTCGCCGATGTCGTCACCGATAATCCGGTCCAGCATCCGCTGCAGCTGATCATGGGTGAGAGATTCTTTGGCTCGCAACAACCTTCGTCGGTTGATCCATTCCGGGTCCAGCTTGCGGCCACGCCGGCCGCGCATCGTGCGGGTAACTCGTTGCCGAACCTGATCGACCATCTGGTTGGCGCGTTTGACGACATGAAACCGATCAACCACCAGTTGGGCATTCGGCAGCGCTTCGCGGACGGCTTTGGCATACACCGTGGACATGTCGATGGTGACGTATTGGATGCCGTCACGAAAGGACTGGTCACGTTCGGCCAGCCAGTCGGTAACAGCTTTACTAGTCCGGCCGTTGACCTGCGCCAAGAGCCCCTGGGCGCCGGTGATATCGACTAGTCCGGTGTCCCAGCGGTCCACCCACACCCGACTTCCGGTATCGGGCCAGGTTTCCATTTGGCTTTTCCACGGCGGGTCTCATCGACCCCCAACACCGTCACCGGTTCTGACTCGCCGGCCAGCACTGCATCTGCTACCGCGATCACCGCCCGGTGGCAGATCTTCCAATCACACCCGAACGAGGCGGCCGTGGACTTCACCGACCGGTCATGACCAAGTACCGCCACGGCCATCTCCTGTTTGGATCTGGCGCTGACCCGGCACCTGGCAGGGAAGTCAGGGGTGGACTCGGTAAACGCACGACGATCGCATAAAGCGTTGCTGCACAACCACTTCCGCTTACGCCACACCAGATGAGGCCGATCGGATCCGAACCTGACATCCCTCGGGTGGGTCGTGGTCCATCCGTTGGACACCGTCGACCGGACTCCACATTCTGGGCACACACCAACCCACGGAGCCGCCGTGCGAAGGTGCACCGTGCGGCGGCCATCCACCCCGGCCACAACCCGTTCCACCGTCACCGATTCCAACCCGAACAGCGTTGAACTACTCTTGGACATTGCTCGCGCCTTTGCTGATCTGCTTGCCTGAGAACACCCAGTTCACAAGGGCGCGAGCCCAAGATCAACAACCAACACGAGCCAACTGAAGCCGCTCAACCACCGTTAATTCCGAAGAGCCAATTTACCGGAAAGTCAGTCGAGCTCATCATTCCTTCTACTGGTACTACCGCGGCCCAACAAGCTGTTTTGGCAGAAATGAGAAAATACGCCATGAACAAAGGAATCACGCTGTACATCAAGGCCCTCGGATGAGAATGCCTTTCACCCGAGTAGCTACTGTGGAGATGCGAATCGGTTATCTTGTTGTGCTTTCATATTCCCGCTGTACCGACAACTTTCCTAGGCCCAACGGCTGGCTATATAAGGTTACAGCCCCATTCGCAGACACGGAACTGGGTGCCGCTGTACTCGAGGCAGGTGCCCAATGCCGTGACAATATGGAAGTGTTCGATGGGCCCGCTGACCGCCCCGTAATTAAAGCTCTCGGGTTTAAGTCGCGCAGAGCATACTTGGACGGGCAGATCAGCTTAAATCTGTTTTGGAGCGTGGATGGCAAAACTTTAGATGTTACTCCTACCAAGAACACTGGTAAAGGTTTCGAATACTTGTCTCCGGCTATAAAATTGGAACTTGGGCAACTTTCGGTGGAGGAGCTTGGGGCTGCGATTAGGGATGCGTTCAAGTATTCATCGTAGGGATATTCAAGGTATTGACATCTGAGTGCCCTCAATTGAATAGCGGTCAAGAAATGGCATACTCATCGCTCCGAACGACGGTGGCGTGGGAGTTTGACGCTGTTGGTCGGCCGATTGCGATGACCGACACCGTGGGTGTCACCGGTTGGTCGTATGACGTTGCCGGTCAGGTTTTGTCGGAAACGAACCCCGTTGGGGCCGTTGTTGCGCATGCTTATAACGCGGCTGGGCAGGAAACGGCGTTGACGTATCCGACGGGTGAAACTGTGACCACCACGTTCGACAACTCTGGGTTGCCGGTGGCACAGAGGTCTCCGTTCGGGGATTTGGAGTACGCCTTCGACGACGCCGGCCGGTTGCTGAGGCAGGACCGTTCGAATGGGGTGGACACCACTTTTGGTTACGACAGGGCTGGTCGGGTCACCAACATCACCCATCAACTCCCCGCCGACCCCACACCACCTGCGTTGGGCCCTGTGGCCCCCTGCAGCGGTGGGAACACAGCTGGTGGGATCGCGCCGGGTGATTATTTGGCGGGGTGGGATGTTCCCACGGTGTAGGGGCAGGTCCCGGCGGGCGGCAAAATTGTTCTCGGCTACGGATACGACACCCGCAGCAACGTCACCACCGAAACCAATGCCGTCACCACCAGCGGCACCGACCCTCGGGCTGGGTTGGCTGCGTTGCTCACGCCCACCACTGTCGCCGGGGTCGCCGCAGGACTAGCGAACCAGTTACTTCGAGTACTCAAACGCACACTTATGATGCGTTGGATAAGTTGACAGTATCAACCACCACCACCACCCCCAGCACAGGTAGCGGCGCAGCAGGCACAACTAGCGGGGCAGCAGGCCCAGCAGGCGAAGGCGCCGCTGGGCAGCGGGTGGTGGTTCAGTGGATGGCGCCTTTGGTGTGGGTGGGGACAAACGACAAGAACTTCATTACGCAAGATATCGACATATATAACGGAGGTACGTGGAAGATGGCTAAAAGTGTTGCCGCTCTTGGAAGCAAGACCACGCGATCGGGAACTTACGACTACGACCTGACCTATATCGGGCCATGAGCAACCCCAACTACTGGGCTGTCGATGTCCCTGGCCTCGATTCGCTGGGCGCGCAAGCGCTTGCCCGCGCGGCCATAGACAACGGAGCGCCGGTTGGCGCCACGGCAGTCGATCCTAAGCAGTTTTAGACGCGCCATCTCGATTATGTTTCGGTCGCAATAATCAGAGCGGCGTTGTCGATCGCTGTTGAAGCAGGAGTCATGGCTAATGATCTTCTCGCAGGCGCTGTGTCACTCATCGAGGATATGGATGAGTGGACGACTTCAGCATGAAAAGGTTGCAGGCGCATACTCTGTGTAGGAAACAGAAGTGGAAGCACCAGCATAGAGACCCTGCGTCGCTGTCGTATATAGCCCGGACGCTTTGTGTCCCCGCCTCAGCGCCGACTATGGCCGAACCCCTCTCTTGGCCAAGCCACGCGGGGTCACCGGATAGACGTCGAAGTCTTAGCCCGCGCGGAGGCTCTTCTCGTGCAAGCGGCCAATCTTGGAGCCGGTCGGTTATGAGGATCGGTCGTGGCAAATTTGGCAAACTCGGCAAACTCGGCTCTAGCCGCCACAAAAACAGGAAAAGAACTCGCGAGCGTTGACTTCAGGTCCGATCCCACTCGCATCTTCCGCGATGAGGTAGGCAATCTGGCCGAAGACACAGCTGCTAACCGTCCGTTAAGCCAAAGCGCAGTGAACTCGGCGAGTCACTGGAGCGCTAGCGCTCTTAGTGATGGCGCGGTGTTAGAGAAATAGTATCTGATCCGCCATAATGGTACGCAAGCCTGGGCATGCATTCGCAACGGAGAGATTACAAACGGAGGTCTCAATGTCATTCCCCGATGAACGCCCATCCGAGCCCACGATATTGACGGTAGCTGAGGCATTCTTGGTGACGTCGGATTATATCTGACAATACGCTCATCAGGCGGGTGACCATCTAATGACCCTTCTAGGAGATACCAAGATCGAGCCAGATGGTAAGCCTGGGGATCCTGCGGCATGGAGCGATTGGCTTACCAGCGTCGCGCGGATACGTGCGGGTTTTCCCCCGCGAAGCGCCCCATAAGATTGCAAAAACCTAGACCCATATGGAGGAATAAGTGACTCACCCTGTGGATGATTGGCTCAAGCAATATATGACGCCATTCCTAAAAAATGCCGGCTTCAAAAAGCAGGGAAGAAGCTATCTCCGGGATATGGCCGATGGGGGAGAGCAACGCATTTTGGTTCAAAAGCTCAATTATCCGGTCCTTCCGGAGGTTGAATTTAGAATTAATTTGGTATCGGCTCCGAAAATATTTCTTGAGGTCCGCAAGAACCGTCCATTTAGCTCTGGCTTGGGGCTGTGGTGGGGCCCTTTGGTCTGCCCGCAAGAATTTCGGGGATGGCTCAATAATGATGACTGGATCTTTGACGCTTCAGATGCTGTCATGGCCGCATCGCTAGGTGCGCACATGGAAGAGAAGCTGAAGGAGACTTATCTTCCGCTACTTGACCAGTTAGCGGATCCGGCTTTGTTCGAGGAGGAGTTACGTCGGCCTGTTTGGCAGCTGCCAGGAAAGCCGCATCCGGCAGCACTCGGGCTGACCATCCGGCAGCAACGGCAGTCCGACGAGGTATACCCACTGCTCCGAGAAGCCCAATCGCAGCATCCGCAGTGGAGCGATTGGCCCGATCTCTGGGCTTACCTCGAATCGTTGGACCACCCTCCACATTCGGCTGAGGCCGTTCCGGTTCCCGCTGTCACCGACGATGAGGAGGAGGTCGGCTTCAGTTTCACCGGATCCCTCGTGATCTGCAAAACGGACAAGAGCCTAGGTGAGATCGAAGCCTTGACGAGCCGCGACGAAGGGCTCGAGGGGACATCTTCGCTGCCCGGCGGTTGGCAATTGGGGCAGTACTACGGTGAGGACATCGAACGAGAAATAGCAGATGTGCTGGTTGATCTCGTTGCAGAAACAGGTAGTCCAGCAATGTCAGGATTTGTTTGGGACAGCGAATGCGTTCTCGTTTCCGCCTATTCCGAGCAGGCAGGCCTCTGGCGTGCGTGCTTAGATCGCGAAGCGGGAACACGGATGCTGCAAGAAGAATGCGACGAGGACATCAACGACATGTACCTGCCCGCAGACCAAGCAGCCGAACGAGCTGTGAAATGGGCGGAAGAAGCGGGCCTGGAGCCCATCGCGCAGGACCTGCACGACGTATTCCACGCCGACAAAGGTGAAGGGCAGGCGGACAAACTCTTCTTCGACCTGACCTTCGCGTTGGGAATCCAAACCCGACACTAGTGACAGTCCCCTTTAGTGCGGCCACTGAGCAGCACAGGCATGGCGCTGCGGCGATTCGGACGACGATGCTGGTGGCGCACGTCGAGAATTATCGACGGCCCGGGGGTTGAGCAGGGTACGGGCTAGTCTTAGCGGCTGATGCCGTTGTCGGGGTGGTTGTTCCAGTGGCTGCGGTCGTGGTGGGTGTGGGCGATTTGTTCTTCATATAGTTGTTGGGCAGCGGCTCTTGTGGTTGCTTGGGTTGCGGCTTTGTGGACCTGATCTCTGGACCGTTTGATTTCGTCGATGTTCCATGGGTTGGCTTGCCGTGTTTGCTGTTGGGTGGTGGCGTCGTCCAGATGGTTCAGCGCGGTGTCCGCGGTGTTGAGGTTCCGCACAGCTTGCTTGTGTGTGGGGCGTTGCTCGGCGGGGATAGCCACGTTGCGGTGTTGGCTTGTGAGTTGGGCTAGTTCCCTCGCGGCGTCAATGTAGATGAGCTTGGTTCCTGCGAGTTCAGCGGCTTCCTTCGCGGCTTTCACTGCTGGTTGCCTCCCCACAAAGTCGTTAAGTAACTGCTGGTGGTCACCTTTAGCTTCGGGGTCGCCTAAGGGCCCGAACTGGGTGACTGAAGCGCCCTGGGTCTGATGGAGACTCGCGCTATTTGATTCCCACCGGCTGAGGGCTGGTGGTTTGGCCAGCATAGAGTGTGCTCTCGAACTCGGCGGGCGGGACGTCGCCGAGGTAGCCGTGGGACTGCCCCGAGTTTGGTTGACCTTTTACGCTGCGAGGATCTGATCTTGGTGGAAGGTTGGTTGTTATGCCAAAGCCGCACCATGGAGAGTTTCGTGATGATGTTGTCGTGTTGGCCCGGAAGCGGGAGGTCCCGTGGACGCAGGTCGCGAAGGATTTCGGTATTTTTCGAGGCTTCGGTGCATAACTGGGTGAAGAAAGCTGAAATCGCCGACGGCTTGGCCGCACCGGCGGTGTCGGGGTCCGTTGAGCTGCGGGAAGCGCGTAAGCGGATTCGCTTGTTGGAGCAGGAAGCGGAGGTGATGCGCCGGGCTGTTGCCTATTTGTCCCGGGACACTCTCCCAAAATGATGTTCCCCGCGAGCGGGAGGTGCCCCCACCGCTGGTCCTTGACCTTGCCGCGAAGACCGCCCCGGTGCGGGTGCCAGTCGCGGTGACCCCGGGGTACCTCCCGTTGTAGCGAAGCGGCGGGGGAACGGGAGCTGGGAGTTTCTAAGCAGGCGTTCTATAAGTGGCGCAAAGATCCTGTTACGCAACGGGACTGGGATGATGCGGCGTTGATCAACGCTGCCTTGGATGTGCACCGGGATGATCCGGAGTTCGGGTACCGGCTTATCACCGACGAGCTTCGCAATTTGGGACATACGGCGAGTGAGAACCGCGTTGGCCGGCTGTGCAGCCAGCAACGGATCTTCTCTGTGTTCGCGAAGAAGAAGGGCCTACGGGGTAGGCCGGGGCCGGCGGTGCACGATGATCGGGTGAAACGGAAGTTCACCGCGCCGGCACCCCAAATACGTTGTGGCTGGGCGACATTACCGAGCACCGCACCGATGAAGGCAAGCTGTACCTCTGCGCGATCAAGGACGTATGGTCCAACCGCATCGTCGGGTACTCCATCGACTCGAACATGAAAGCCACCCTCGCCGTTCGGGCGTTACACGCAGCGATCGGCGCCCGGGACCACCAAGGTTGCGTGTTGCATTCCGACCGTGGGTCGCAATTTCGGTCGAAGAAATTCGTTCGCACACTGAAGAACAACGGCCTTCTCGGCTCAATGGGCAGGGTAGGTGCGTGCGCCGACAACGCCGCGATGGAGAGCTTCTTCGCCTTACCGCAGAAGAATGTGCTGGACCGGCAGCGGTGGCGGACACGGGCAGAACTACGCCTGGCGATCGTCACGTGGATCGAACGGACCTATCACCGTAAAAGACGCCAACGCAGGCTGGGAACACTGACACCCATCGAGTTTGAGACAATCAACAAGGCCGCAACCGCTGCCTGAAAAACCAGTCAACCAAACCCTGGGCAATCCCACGGATCTCAAGGGCGTTTCTGTAGGCGTGTGTGACCGAGGCCTTCCCGAGTGTGGGTCCGCGCCGCGAAATCGCAACCTCCCACGCCACAACCGCCCGGAGCCCTCGGTAGGCTTGATGGAGATCAACAGGGTGCGGCGGTTGCAGGTGCAGGGGCAGCGTGGGACAGAATGGAGGGGTGACTTCTATTTCACCGCCCGTAGCCGACATCCCCGTTCGCGCCACCTCCGGCGTTTCCGTTGTTCCGAGCCCGGATTCGGTGGTGCACCTGAACGAGGTGACCGTTCGGCGGGGCAGTACTGTGCTGCTCGACCGCGTGAGCGTTGATATCCGGTCCCGCGAACGCTGGGTAGTTCTCGGACCTAACGGTGCGGGCAAAACGACGCTGCTGCAGATCGCCGCGGCACAGATGCACCCGACATCCGGCCGTGCACATGTGCTCGGCGCGCGACTCGGCGCCGTCGACCTTTCCCAGGTGCGGCCGCTGATCGGAATTTCTTCTGCGGCGCTTGCCGCCCGGGTCCCCTCCGGCGAAACGGTACTGAATGTGGTGGTCTCGGCGGGGTATGGCGTCATAGGTAGGTGGCGTGAGGACTACGAAGAACTCGACTTCGCTCGGGCCCGAGAACTTCTTGCCGCGATGGGCATAGAGCGTTTCGCGGACCGCATGTACGGGACGTTGTCGGAAGGGGAGCGAAAGCGGACGCTGGCCGCCCGGGCGTTGATGACCGACCCAGAGCTGCTTTTGCTCGATGAGCCCGCTGCAGGGCTTGACCTCGGAGGCCGAGAGGATCTCTTGCGCCGACTGGACGTTCTGGCACTGGATCCGGCATCGCCTGCGACCATTTTGGTGACGCACCACGTCGAAGAAATTCCGATCGCTTTCACGCACCTCCTGCTACTTCGGGAGGGCAGGGTTGTTGCGGCGGGCCCACTTGCAAATGTGCTCAACCAGGGCAACCTCTCCACCACCTTCGGTATGGAGTTGCAGCTCGATACGCGGGATGGCAGGTATTTCGCTCACGCCCGCTAAGGCACGCCGAGTCAACGAGAACGCCCTGAAAAAGCGAACGCCCTGAAACAAGGAGAAACCATGACTGGATTTGTTCGCCTCGAGATCTTGGACGCTGTCGGCATCATTCGGTTGGATCGGCCCCCGGTTAACGCCATCAATTCCGCCATGCACGGCGAGCTATCCGCCGCCGTCAGAGCAGCCGCGCAGAATCCGGAAGTGCGGGCGGTGGTGGTGTACGGCGGTGAACGGGCGTTCGCGGCCGGCGCCGACATCAAGGAGATGGCGAGCAAGTCTGCCGCCGAGATGTCGCTGTACGGAGGCGATCTCACCGGCGCTGTTGACGCCCTGGCCAGGCTGGCCAAGCCCGTAATCGCGGCCGTTACCGGGTATGCGCTGGGCGGCGGGTGCGAGATTGCATTGGCCGCCGACTTCAGGGTTGTGGCGCAGGATTCGGTGCTGGGTCTGCCAGAAATTACTCTCGGTGTCATCCCTGGCGCCGGCGGGACCCAGCGCCTCCCGCGCATCGTGGGCGTTACCAAGGCGAAGGAGATGATCTTTGGCGGGCGGCCCGTCACAGGCGTGGAGGCTGTGGCAATTGGTCTTGCCTCCCGCGCGGTCCCTGCCGATCAGGTCTATTCCGAGGCGTTGTCGTGGGCGCAGCAGCTAGCTCGCGGCGCCACGGCAGCAATTGCTGCCGCAAAGCTGGCCATCGACAGCGGACTGGACGGCGATATTGCCACCGGTTTGCGGATCGAGGCCGCAGTATTTGCGGGCCTGTTTGCCACGGAGGATCAGAAAACGGGGATGCGGTCCTTCATCGAGAGCGGGCCCGGCAAAGCAACGTTCAGTGGTCGCTGACCGCACACGGTGAGCTATCGATTCACCCAGACAGATCTGGACTATCTTCGCAGCGACGTCGGGAAGCACGCCCTCGCCCAGTTCACGGGCCTTGCCATTGACGACCGCTCGATGCTCGCGGACCTGACGAAAGTGCGCAAACATACCGCCGATCACGGCACTGCGGTGGTGGAAACCATTCGGCTGCGACGGCGCGCGATAGCCAAGCTGGGAGCGCGGTCGGCGACATGGCTGCTGACGGACGAAGCACTGCAGCAGGCCTCCCCGGAACCGGTTGCGGCGCACCGAGCCCGCCGGCTAACCGGGTTGGCCATCCACGATGTGACCTGCTCGATCGGGGCAGACCTCGTGCACCTGAGCCGCACCGCTTCGGTGGCCATTGGTTCGGACTTGCACCCCATCCGGGCGCAGATGGCTGCATTCAATATGGCGACAACGGGGGAGCGCGCTGAGATTGTGGTGGCAGACGCGCTGGTACCCGTCTCACGTGGGCTGTTGCCCTATGCCGATCCAGCTCGGCGGGACGGAGCGGGCCGCAGAATCTTGTCGGCCGACACGGTTCCGCGGGTGGCAGATCTTGACGAGGTCTGGGCGCACCGCCCACCCGTGCTGCGAGTGCCGCCCGGCATCGACTACGAGGCGCTGGCTCGGCCCGGTGAAGTAGAAATTGTGTCCCTCGATGGCTCGGCGCGCGAGGCGGTGCTGTGGCCACAGGAGCTTGCGCGCGTGGCCCGACGGGCGACGGTGCTGCTTTCGGGAGGCGAAGGGTACGAGTTGACCTCCGACGACAGCGACGACATCCCCGTCGCACCCGTCGGAGCCTGGATTGTGGATCCGGATGCAGCCGTCGTCAGGTCGCATCTGGTGCGTCATTTTGCGGCCCGCCATGGCCTGTGGCAGCTTGACCCACACCTGGCCTACTTGACCGGTAACCTCCCGCCCAGGGTGGGAAGAGCATTTAAAGTGCTGGACAGTGCGCCGTACAGCGAGCGCACCGTCGGTGAATGGCTCCAAAAAGACGGGGCCGGGACTGTGGAAATCAAGGTGCGCGGTGTGGACATCGAGCCGGATGCGTTACGGGTTCGACTGCGCAAATATCTCACCGGCCCGAAATCCGTGGACAGAACGATTGTGTTGGCCAGGGTGGGGCGAAACTCGATGGCCTACCTGACGCTCGCAGCGCTAGCCCCCTGACTGCCTGACTCAGCTGCTATTCATCAGCGCCAGAGTCAGCACTGCGCTCCCTGCAGCCGCTGCCACGTTGCAGCATCCACCTGGCCGCTGGCGGGGAGGCCCTCATCCGTTTGGAACCTCGTCACAGCCTCCCGCGTACTGGCGCTGTAGGTGCCCCAGACGGCGTTGACATCGGGAATCTTATAGTTCAGTTTGTTCGCCAAGACCCGCTGCAGTTCCCCCACCCAGGCTCCGGTCGACCCGTCGGTGATGACCGGAAGCGTGTCAATGCCAGCGGGACAGAGGCACGAGACGTATTCCCTGGCTGTTTCCGGTGTCGTGCCCCTAATGAACGAGTCCGGTGCAGCCGCCAGTCGCGCCGCACACGCGGCGTACTTGTCCGGGAAAGGCCCCGCGTAGGCAACGATCGTGTTGGTCTGAGAGGAGAAGATCTGGCACGACCCCCCAGTGCTCGCGACCGAGATGTTGGCGGGCAGTTCGTTCGCCGCGCGGAGTTGGGCGACCAACGCCTCGAAGTCGGCATCGGAGACAGCCGACGCGACTTGGACGATATAGCCGCTGTTGCAAGCGATCTCGCGGTCTGGACCGCCCCGGCCGTAATTCAGCGGAGCATCCATGCTGATGGGCGCCGTTGTCTCTGCGCTCGAGGTGAGGCTCGCAGCGGAAGTGGCCGCGTCAGCGCTGGGCACGCTGGCCTGCGCTTCGACCGTGACGGTGATTTCGGTGGTGGCGATCGGAGCTGCGGACTGCGGCGGTGCGATCGCATTCGCCGACGTCGCCGAAGGAGCCGAACGCGAGGTCGGCGTGGTCTGAACTGTCGAGGTAGATGAGGTACGGGAGGGTGGCGCGTCAGGCAGCGCCACCGACTTGGCGCTCTTGTTATCGACGACGACGAAAACAATGGCAACAAGGACGGCGACTACCGCAAGAGCTGCGAGGGCGCCCACGATCCACCCCGCGGTGTTCGTTGGTGTGGTGCGTTCGGGCTCCCAGTTGGCTACATCCATGAACGCTTCGCCGTTCCCGGTTTCCATGCCTGCCGCTGTGGAGCCGGCCAGCAAATCTGGGGATTGAGCGGACTGGGCGGGGACCTCTGGCAGATTCGGCACGCCGCGGATACCTGGATCCGAGATCCAACTCGGCGATTCATAAGGGTGCCAGGCGACTTGTCCGGGAAGGGGTGCAGCGGCCGAAGCAGACGGTTGATCCTCAAGGATTCCGCTCGGGGATCCGCCCAGCGATTGATTAACGATCTGAGCGGCGCCGCAGTGGGAGCAGACGGAATCAGAGACGGGGTGAGCGCACATCATGCAGTGCCATGTCGCCATAAGGCTCCTGATCCGCCTTTCCTCAGTGAAGTGGTGTCCCGGCTTGTACCGTGCCTAGTCCATTGTCCCTGACGGATACCGAGGTTGGGGGATTTTCGCGTCGTGCAGAACGCGTTGTTGGCTGATGGCCTTCCCAAATCCCATTTGTGTCGATATTGTGACGATAGTCGAAAAATGACACCAACGCGGACGTACTCTGGTGCGGACCTGCGGGCCCGATTTTCTGCGCATGGGCGATACCGACACGATCGAGGGAGCGTCATGACCGCAGACAACACGAGGGCGATTGAAGAGGGCGTGGTGCAGGACTTCCGCCAAAACCTTTCCTACAGCCAGTATTTGCACTTGGACGAGCTTTTGGCATCCCAGCACCTGATCTCACGCCCTGAACACCACGACGAATTACTTTTCATCATCCAGCACCAGACGTCAGAGCTCTGGCTCAAACTGGTGCTTCACGAATTGAGATCGGTCCGCGACTGCCTCGCCGTCGACGAACTTCGTCCGGCGCTCAAACAGCTGGCTAGGGTGAAGCATATTCAGCGGACGCTCACAGAACAGTGGTCGGTTCTAGCGACGTTGACCCCCACGGAATATTCTCAATTTCGCGGTTTTCTGGGAACCTCATCCGGCTTTCAGTCGCATCAGTACCGCGCCGTGGAGTTCCTACTCGGTAACAAGAATGCACCGATGCTGAAGGTCTTCGAACACGACCCGGCAGTGCACCGGATGCTGGCGGAATTGTTGGAACAACCCAGTATTTACGACGAGTTTCTCCGCTACCTCCATCGGCACGGTCATGATATTCCCGAGTCCATTTTGACCAGGGACTTGACGACGGCGCACGTGTTCACCCCCGAGTTGGTCACGGTCTTCCGCAAGATTTATGAAAACGCCACGGACCAGTGGGAGGCGTACGAGGCCTGCGAAGAGTTGGTGGACTTGGAGGAGAATTTCCAGCTTTGGCGGTTCCGTCATATGAAGACGGTGGAACGAACAATCGGTTTCAAACGCGGCACCGGCGGCTCCAGTGGTGTTGATTTTTTGCGAAAAGCCCTGGATCTCACGTTCTTTCCGGAGCTGTACGCAGTCCGCACCGAAGTCGGTATGTAGGGGATGGTCGCCACGGCCGGTTCACTGCTGCGTACTTTCATCGGAGTACACCTACGGGATCTCGGTGGCTGGATAGCCGCGGCCGATCTGGGTGTCCTTTTGGCCCAGGTAGGCTCCACCGCTACCGCGACCCGGTCGGCAATTGCGCGCGCCAAAACCACAGGTCTGCTGGAATCGGCCAAACGGGATGACCGAGTGGGTTATCGGCTCACCGACGGCGCGGCTGTGATGCTGGCTCGGGGGATAGGCGTATTTACGGCTACCGGCAAATGGACTCGCGGGATCCGTGGATGTTGGTGGTGTTCTCGGTACCGGAGCAGCATCGGCAGCTGCGCCATCAAATCCGCACCGAGCTGACGTGGCTGGGTTGTGGCCTGCTCGCTCCGGGTGTGTGGGTGGGGCCGGGACATCTTGCGGGCGAAACCCGGGAGGTCCTGAAGGAGAAAGGACTTTCCGAGCACGTGACGATCATGCTCGGCGACGCCCCAGACCCTGCCATGCCACTGCGTGAGGCAGTTCTACAGTGGTGGGATTTCGAAGAATTGAGTCAGCGGTATGACGATTTCCTCAACGAATTTTCCCCGCTCTCCGTCCACTTCGGCCAGCGAGCTGACGAAGTCTTTGCCCAGCACCTGCTAGTCGTCCACGCCTGGCACGGGATTCCCTACCTCGACCCGGCGCTACCTTCGGAGCTGCTGCCAGCTTCCTACCGCGGGGCGGCTGGGGTCGCGTTGTTTGCCCGCTTACAAGAACTGCTCGGTGCCACCGCCCGAGAGCACGTCCACGCCGTCGTCGGTTCGGCGGCGCAGATCGAAACCCACCATGCAGCAACGACAATGGAGCCACAATGACGGCAGTAAGTGTGATGGACACGAGCGAGGCCTACGCCCGCAAGCTTGATGCAACTGACGAATTTCCGACTCGCCGCTCTGAGTTCACGATTCCAGCTGCAACCGGGGGGCTTACCCCGAAACCTCCTATATGGCAGGCAATTCGCTGGGTGTTCAGCCGTTACGGGCACGCGATCGGGTGCTCACAGAATTGGACGACTGGGCGCGGCTCGGAGTGGAGGGGCACCTCGAGGCAACTCGCCCGTGGATCCCTTCCCACCAGTTGATGCGTGGCCCTACCTCTCGCCTCGTGGGGGCGCGTGAATCGGAGGTCACCGTGATGAACACGCTCACCGTGAACCTGCACCTCATGATGATCAGCTTCTACCGGCCGACAGCGGAGCGGTACGCGATCGTCATTGAGGATTCGGCGTTTCCCTCCGATAGTTACGCGGCACGCAGCCAGGCGTCCTTCCACGGCTTCGATCCTGACGTGGCCGTCATCCGACTGAAGCCGCGGGCTGGCGAAGACTGCTTGCGTACCGATGACGTTCTCGACTTTCTTGCCCAGGAGGGGCACACGGTGGCGATGTTGATGTTTGGCGGTATCAACTACCTCTCCGGCGAACTGATGGAGATCGAAAAGATCACCGCGGCTGGCCACGCGGCAGGAGCGGTCGTCGGTTGGGATCTGGCGCATGCCGCCGGCAACGTCGAGCTTAAATTGCACGACTGGGACGTCGATTGGGCGGCTTGGTGCAACTACAAATACATCAACTCCGGGCCGGGCGCGATCGCCGCGTGCTTCGTGCACGAAAAGCATCTTGCAGATTCCTCGCTGCCGAAGTTGCAAGGGTGGTGGGGTAACCGAGATGAAACCCGCTTTGCCATGGAAGCAGAAATTGACGCCCCGGACACCGCCGATTCGTGGCAGCTTTCCTGTCAGCCGATTCTTGCTTTGGTGCCGGTGCTCGCATCGCTGGAGATGTTTGACGAAGCAGGCTTCGATCGGCTGCGCGCGAAAAGTGTTCGCCTGACCGCATATTTAGAATCGTTGCTGGACGCCATCGGTCAGGACGCTCCGATCAAGATCATCACTCCGCGGGACCCGGAGCGACGTGGCTCCCAGCTCTCAATCCGGGTGTCGGGGTTGGATGCGGGCGACGTATCCAGCTGGCTCCGGCATGAGCACGGCGTGATCGCGGATGCCCGAAAGCCCGACGTTATTCGTTTCGCACCTGCGCCGTTCTACTGCACTTTCCACGATGCGTGGCGCGCTGCTCAAGCCCTGCTGGCGGTGGTGCGGGACCACGGACAGGCCTGATTAGCAGAGCTTGCCAGGCCAGCTCCCGTCCGGGCCGCAATCGCGGCCCTGACGGGAGTTGGCTCGGACCGTGCCGGGGGCAAAGTAGTCTAAGGCGCGTGCGATTCGAACTCCTGCCCGCAGTTGACGTGGCCGATGCCCAAGCTGTTCGCCTGGTCCAAGGCCGAGCCGGAACGGAGACCTCCTACGGCTCGCCGCTGGAAGCTGCTCTGGCGTGGCAGCAGGACGGCGCCGAATGGGTCCACCTGGTTGATCTAGATGCCGCATTTGGCCGTGGTACCAACGCGGATCTGCTCGCCGAGGTCGTCGGCAGGCTCGATATTAAGGTCGAGATGAGCGGCGGCATCAGGGATGACGAGTCCTTGGCGGCGGCGTTGGCCACCGGCTGCACGCGCGTCAATATTGGCACCGCAGCCTTGGAAAACCCCGAATGGTGCGCCAAGATTATTAGCGAATTCGGGGACAAGATTGCAATTGGGCTCGACGTTCGGGGATCCACCCTGGCCGCGCGTGGTTGGACCCAGGACGGCGGCGACATCTGGGAAACCATTACCCGCCTGGAATCTCAGGGCTGTGCGCGCTATGTGGTCACTGATGTGACCAAGGACGGGACACTCCTCGGCCCCAATATTGAGCTGCTGCAAAAAGTGTGTGCGGTAACCAAGGCTCCGGTTGTAGCTTCTGGCGGAATCTCGAGCCTGGACGACCTTCGTGCCCTGGCAACGCTGCGGTCGCTGGGGATCGAGGGCAGCATCGTGGGGAAAGCGCTGTATGCGGGCAACTTCACCCTGCCCGAGGCGCTGCAAGCCGTCGCCGGGTACTGACTCTTGTCCCGGTCGCGCGCCTGCACCGCCCGCCTGGAGCTACGGGTGCAGGGTTGCGCGAATAGCGTCGAGTGCTGTCTGCGCCGCCTGCTGGGCCTGTACCTTTTTCTCCTCGTAGTCCTGCGCGGACGTAGCTTCCCCCGCGAGCTCGGCCGCTCCGAGCGCGCGAGAATATCGAGCCTGTATTCGTTCCTGAACCTCATCCAGCGTGGGAATACCGGTGACGGCTGACCCCACGAGCTCTACGGGGTCAAAACCTTGAGTGCGCGGCGCGGCCACCGGCGCAGCGGTGACCGGGGATGGCGGCGGGCTGAGCGGGGTTGGCGTCAGGTTCGGTGGTGAGGATTCACCAGGTGAATCTGGAGGTGGCGCAGGTACTTGAGGGATATCCGGGGTTACGGGCACCGAGTGAAGCAGGGCGCCGACGCGGACTGCCACACCGGAGTATGCAGGGCGAATCGTCAAGGCAGCGACAACAGCCTGGACGAATTCGGCGTCGGAGAGCTCCGCCAGGCCGAGGACGGCGGGACCCGAGAAGGGGGTGTTCATGATGAATGCACCTTCCATAACGTTGCACAGCAGCATTTTTTGGTGCTCGTCTCCCACAGGATGCTTCATCAGTAGGAGGGGGGCAAGAGTCGGCTGGCGGCCAAGACTGCGAAGACGCCGAATTCTGTTACCGGAAGCAGATAACCTAGACGGATGGCTGTGGCGATCCGCGTGATTCCGTGTCTTGACGTCGACAATGGACGGGTGGTCAAGGGCGTCAACTTCGTCGACCTCGTTGACGCGGGGGACCCGGTGGAAATGGCCCGGTTCTATGACGCCGAGGGCGCTGATGAGTTGACGTTTCTCGACATCACCGCCACCAGCGACAATCGCGACTCAGCTTACGAGATGATCCGGCGCACCGCCGAACAGGTATTTATCCCATTAACGGTCGGCGGCGGCGTGCGCGAGGTTGCCGATATCGACGCGTTGCTCCGCGCTGGCGCGGACAAAGTGTCCATTAACTCAGCCGCTGTGGCGCGTCCGGAATTTATCGCCGAGGCCGCGAGGCAATTCGGCTCGCAGTGCGTGGTCCTCGCCGTGGACGCACGTAGGGTGCCCGCCGATTCGCGCATCGATCTCGCCTCGGGTTTCGAGGTCACCACCCACGGCGGTCGCCGCGGCACCGGAATCGATGCCATTGAGTGGATGGCTCGCGCAGAAGAGGCCGGGGCGGGGGAGATCCTGTTGACGTCGATGGATGCGGACGGTACCAAGGCCGGCTTCGACACCGCCATGTTGGCAGCTGCCCGAGCTGCTGTGCGGGTTCCCCTGATCGCTTCCGGTGGCGCGGGGGAGCTGGATCATTTTTGCGGCGCGGTTGACGCCGGCGCGGATGCGGTGCTGGCCGCATCGGTGTTCCACTTCGGTAAATTCAGAATTCACCAGGTCAAGGACAGTCTCGATGCGCACGGCCTGACGGTGCGCCACACGCCGGTACCCGCACGATGATGCCCGTCCACGACCAGGCGGCGCCTACTGAAGAGCCCCTCGATATCAGTGAGATCTCCTTCAACGAAGCGGGTCTGGTGTGCGCTGTGGCCCAACAGTTCGACACCCTCGAGGTACTGATGGTGGCGTGGATGGACGAAACCGCACTACGGGCAACGCTGACAACCGGGACAGCCACCTACTTTTCACGCTCCCGTCAGCGGCAATGGGTCAAGGGAGAGACCTCCGGACATACCCAGCGAGTGCTGCAAGTTCGCTACGACTGCGACGGTGACACCGTGCTGATGCTGGTGGATCAGCAGGGCGCGGCCTGCCACACCGGCAGCCGAACGTGTTTCGACGGCAGGGTTCTCGCTGCGCCGAGCTACACGCTTGAGCCAGACTTTCGGTAGTACTCGTACTGGTGTTGCACGACGAATCCGGCGCCGCGGTAGAGGGCCAGCGCGGCGGCATTGCCTGCATCCACCTGTAAGTACACCGAGTGCGCGCCCCGCTGGCGCGCCCACCCGGCGAGTTCGGTCAGAACGTGACTGGCAATGCCGCGCCTTCGGTGCTGCGCCGCAACAGTAACGGCGGTGATACCAAGCCAGCCGTCAGTGACGATTCCGCGCGCTACAGCGAGCAGGCTGTCCGTGACGGTGTCTGTGAGGGTGAGGAACACGGGCGAATCTGCCCGGGTCAGTACGGCCAGTGCGCCCGGCGGCAATGGAGCACCGCGATAGAGGTATCCGCTGAGCCAGCGGTGGTTGGGCGCGGCGGCAAATTGGGCGGGGGGCAGTGGGCGACCGCTGACAGCGGGCAGACCCGCTATCGAGGTAGTCAGGACGTTCGTCAAATCCTCTGCGCGCCAGCCTCTTTCGATCAAAGAGGGAGCCAGCGGGTGGGGCGTTGCAGCGGTGAAAGGCAGCTGGAATTGCGGTGGTAGCTGAGCTCGCGAATAGAACTCATCAACAACCTCGAGGGCGTCATCGAGGGGTCTATCGGCCGCGCCGAGGGGGAGTACCGAGTTAGCGCGTCCGGTGAAGCCGGAACCTGCTCGAAGGAGCCACTTGCCAACATGCGCGGTGTGGGTTCCCTGCCAGCCACATGCAGCGATGGCCTCGAGGTCCAGCATCGAGATCTCGACAATTTTCACACCGAGATCGTACGGTCGCTGCGGATGGGTCAGCGGCCGCTGCGAGCAGGGGACAATAAAGCTATGCACGTAGAAGGAGCACCCGGACAGCCAGTGATCGAGAAAGACACCCCCCGCAAACACCCGGGTCAGACCCCGCGCACGCTAGGGGAAATTCGCCCCACCCGGGAGGAGTTTCGTCAGTTGGCCCGAGACCGGCGGGTGATCCCGGTAACGCGCGTTTTGCTCGCCGATTCGCTCACGCCGGTGGGCCTCTATGCAACACTGGCCCGCGAGCGCCCCGGTACCTTCCTGCTGGAGTCGGCTGAAACCGGTAAGTCATGGGCGCGTTTTTCCTTCGTGGGAGTTAACTCCGCTGCGGTACTGACTGAGAAAGACGGTCAGGCACAGTGGCTCGGCCGGATGCCCGCGGGTCTCCCCTCGGGAGGCGATCCTCTGACGGCTTTGGCCGAATCGTTGCGCCTGTTGCACACGGAACCGCTGGCTGGGCTGCCCCGCTGACAGGCGGGTTGGTGGGGTACCTCGGCTACGACATCGTGCGCAGACTCGAGAAGATCAACGGCGGCTCGGTAGACGAATTGCACATTCCCGAACTGGCGATGATGCTCACCACCGACCTCGCGGCGCTTGACCATCACGAGGGCACGGTCACTCTCATCAGTAACGCTATTAACTTTGACGCCAGCGACGCCCGCGTGGATGAGGCATACGACACCGCGATCTCTCGACTGGACGCAATGACGGAGCAACTTGGCGAGCAAGTCCCGCTCCCCGTCATGGTGTTTTCCCGCCCGGTGCCGGTCATCACCAAACGAACCACGTCTTCGGAGTATTTCGAGATGGTGGAAGCCGCCAAGGAACACATCAGGGCGGGCGACGCATTCCAGATCGTGCTATCGCAACGCTTCGATATGGATACGAGCGCGAGCCCGCTCGACATCTACCGGACGCTGCGCGCTACCAATCCGAGTCCTTACATGTACCTGCTGCAGGTACCGAGCGAGGATGAGAGCGCGCCGCCCGTGGCCATCGTGGGCTCGTCGCCAGAGGCTCTCGTGACAGTGCGGGATGGTCAGGTGACCATGCACCCCATCGCCGGTACCAGAGGGCGGGGCGCCACGGACGAGGATGACGCGCTGCTGGCCAAGGACCTGCTGTCCGATGCCAAGGAACGCAGCGAGCACGTCATGCTGGTGGATTTGGGGCGTAACGACCTCGGTCGGGTGTGCAGCCCCGGTAGCGTCCGGGTGGTGGACTTCTTCACGGTGGAGCGATACAGCCATGTCATGCACATCGTATCGACGGTGACGGGACGGCTCGCCGCTGGCCGAAATGCCTTTGACGCCTTGAAAGCCTGCTTCCCGGCCGGCACGTTGTCCGGCGCGCCCAAGCCGCGGGCCATGCAAATTATCGACCAGCTGGAGCCCGCAAGGCGTGGTAGCTACGGCGGCATCGTTGGCTACTTCGATTTTCACGGTGACGCAGACACCGCAATTACAATCCGCACCGCGTTGGTTCGGGGCAACAAAGTGCATGTCCAGGCGGGCGCGGGAATTGTGGCAGATTCAGTGGCGGCCAGCGAGGATGCCGAATGCCAGAACAAAGCCGCCGCGGTTACTTTCGCGGTGGCCGCTGCCAACACCTTGCGTCCAGCAGCGAGTATCACCGGGCAGCCGGAATGACGCCGCAGCTGCCGCATCCGGCCGACTCTGGCAAGCCTGCACCGGGCGAAGCCACCTCCGGCGCCCCGAAGCGTGCAAAGCCATCCTCTGTTGCTCTGGCAATCACAGCCCTCGTCGTAGGCGCTGCGCTGAGTGCCGGTTCTGCCGCTGTGAGCTGGGTGTCGGCCACGTTTGCCGACGAGCTGCAGGGCAAATTGGACGTCACCAGCAAAGGGCCTACGGCGTTGCTGCCCCTCTCGCTGGCAGCACTTGCGTCGTTGGGAGCGGTGTTGGCCAGCCGCGGCTGGCTTCGCCGGGTAATCGGTGGAGTCATCGTGGTGGCCGGATTGATTCTCCTCTGGCTCGGAGGGCGCGGCCTCATCGATCCCGCGTCCGCGCTGCGCACCGATTTTGCTCGGCCGGTGGAGGCGGTCGGCTCGCCAGTGTCTTTCATCCTCGGCCCCATGATGGCGGTCATCGGAGGGCTGCTGGTGGCGGTTGCAGGTTTACTGGTGGTGACCGGCCCGGCAAAGAAATCGGCGATTGGCTCGCGGTACGAACGCAGATCTGGCACTGCCAAGGATGTGACTATGGACCAAGATTTGGACGGAGTGGCAATCTGGAAGGCGCTCGATGCGCATCAAGATCCCACCGCCGATGTCGCAGGGCTACCTCAAGGTGACGGCGACATCCCATCCGGTGGTCGGTAGGCCGTACAGGGTGTGCGCAACGGTGCGAGCTCATCGTGTTGTTCGGTGGCGACCCTACTGATGGCGGTGGCAATGGCGCCCCCGCAGGCGCGCTAGCATGACGTGAAACGGGTGTCGCCCTGCGTCATCAACATGAATAACCGGTGGTACCGAGCAACGGATGACGCGGTCCTAAGCGTTGCCCAAGGATTTGTACAAGTTGCGCGAAAAACAACCTTTGATCTACCCAAGGAGACGAGCCCGTGAGCGTGCTGCAGTCAATCCTCGAGGGAGTGCGGGCCGATTTGGCGGTCCGAGAATCCGCACTCCCCCTGTCAGATGTCAAACTTGCTGCCGCTCGGATGGCCCCTCCCAGGGACGCAATTTCGGTGTTGCGTGAGCCGGGAGTCGGCGTCATTGCCGAGGTCAAGCGTGCCAGCCCGTCCAAGGGGTCGCTTGCCCAGATAGCTGACCCCGCAGCTCTTGCTGCGATTTACGAGGACGGCGGAGCGCGGGTGATATCGGTGCTCACCGAGCAACGCCGATTTGGCGGTTCGCTCGCGGACTTGGACGCTGTCCGCGCGGCCGTCACGATTCCGATCCTGCGCAAAGACTTTGTGGTCAGCCCCTACCAAGTGCATGAGGCGCGCGCCCATGGCGCCGATCTGGTGTTGCTGATTGTGGCCGCTCTGGACCAGAACGTGTTGCACGGTCTGCTCGATCGAGTGGAATCGTTGGGCATGACCGCGCTCGTGGAAGTGCACACCGAGTCCGAGGCCGACCGCGCGTTGGAGGCTGGTGCCAAAGTGATCGGTGTCAACGCCCGCAACTTGAAGACCCTGACGATCGACCGGGACGTCTTCGCCCGGATTGCACCGGGACTTCCGAATGACGTGATTAAGATCGCCGAGTCCGGAGTCCGTGGGCCCGCGGATCTTCTGGCCTACGCCGGAGTCGGCGCTGATGCCGTGTTGGTCGGTGAGGGTCTTGTGACCAGTGCAGATCCACGTGCGGCCGTCGCCGACCTGGTGACAGCGGGGTCACACCCTTCTTGCCCCCGACCCACTCGCTGACGCGAACACGGTAGTTTGAGGTATCAGTCCTGACCGCCCTGGCCCGGAATCATTTTCAGCAACCGCGGAGCGTATCTCGCATGAGCACAGCAGTGCCCACTTCCTCCCCGAACACCCCAGCACACAGACTGTGCCCGCACTCAACTTCAGTGCGCCGCGCGCTGATGGGTTGCCCAGACCCTCCGATGGGATAACCGGCACCAGCCACGACCCGGATAGCCGAGGGTATTTCGGAAGCTTTGGTGGCCGCTGGTTGCCGGAGGCCCTGGTCGACGTCATCGATGAGGTCGCCGAGTCCTACCGCAAGGCCAGACGCGACCCGGAGTTTTTGGCCGAACTGGATCGCCTCGCGGAGACGTACGCGGGACGCCCCAGTCCGATCACCGACGCGATCCGGTTGACGGAATTGGTGGGCGGGGCCCGGATTTTGCTGAAGCGCGAAGACCTGAACCACACCGGCTCCCACAAGATCAACAATGTCCTGGGCCAGGCTCTCCTTGCTAAGCGGATGGGCAAAACCCGGGTCATCGCCGAGACAGGTGCTGGTCAGCACGGGGTCGCGACCGCTACCGCCTGCGCGCTGTTTGGGCTGGAATGCGTGGTGTACATGGGCCGCGTCGACACCGAGCGGCAAGCGCTCAACGTTGCGCGAATGCGGCTGCTCGGGCGGAAGTTGTTGCAGTGGAGTCGGGTTCGGCCACGTTGAAGGACGCCATCAACGAAGCCTTCCGGGATTGGGTCGCGCACGCGGACAACACCTTCTATATTTTCGGCACCGTAGCCGGCCCGCACCCGTTCCCCGTGATGGTGCGCGACTTCCAGCGCATCATCGGCCTAGAGGCTCGCATGCAGGTTCAACAACTCACCGGTAGGTTGCCGGACGCGATTGCGGCCTGTGTCGGTGGCGGCTCCAACGCTATCGGGATCTTTCACGCATTCCTCGATGATCCGCAGGTGCGGCTAGTCGGCATGGAGGCCGGTGGTGACGGCGTCGAAACCGGTCGGCACGCGGCGACCATCACAGGCGGCCAGATCGGCGTACTGCATGGCGCCCGCTCCTATCTCATGCAGGACGATGAGGGTCAGATTATCGAGTCCCACTCAATTTCGGCCGGTCTTGACTACCCGGGCGTGGGGCCGGAGCATTCGCACCTGGCTGAGATTGGCCGCGCCGAATATCGGCCGGTAACCGACGCTCAAGCGATGGAGGCATTCAAGCTGCTCTCTCGCACCGAGGGCATCATTCCGGCAATCGAAACTGCCCATGCGGTGGCGGGCGCTCTTGATTTGGCGCGCGAAATCGGCCCGGATGGAATCGTGTTGATCAACGTGTCGGGCCGCGGCGATAAGGACATGGAGACAGCGATGAAGTATTTCGAACTGACCAAGGCGCAGGGGGCGAGCTGATGTCTGCTCCGGCTTCTTCGCTCGATCCAGCGCGCGATGCCGCGCCCGCCCGGGTGTCACGACTGCAAGAAATGTTCGACGCGACGAAGGCTGAGAACAGGGCGGCGCTGGTCGGATATCTCCCCGCGGGATATCCGAATCTGTCCACGTCCATCGATCACTTCGCGGCGCTGATCGACGGTGGTTGTGATCTTGTTGAGGTGGGGCTGCCGTTCTCTGACCCGGTGATGGACGGCGGGGTTATTCAAGCTGCCGCAGAAGCGTCGCGACGCAACGGTTTCCGGATTGCCGATATTTTCACGATCGTGGAAAGCGTGGCACGACGGGGAGGTCGCGCCGTGGTCATGACCTATTTCAACCCCGTCCTTGCCTACGGCGAACAGGCCTTCGCGCGCGATCTTGCTGCCGCTGGAGGGCTCGGCGTCATCACCCCCGACCTGATCGTTGACGAGGCTCCGCAGTGGCTTCGGGCATGCACCGAACACCAGATCGATCCGATTTTCCTCGTCGCACCGTCCTCGCCCAATGAGCGGATCGCGTTGACGGCCGAGGCGGCGCGCGGCTTTTTGTATGCGGCTTCCACCATGGGAGTTACCGGGGCAAGGGATACCGTGTCTTCCGCGGCTCCTGAACTCGTCAGCAGGTGCAGGGCCCTGACCAACATGCCCATCGGAGTGGGGCTGGGCGTTCGGACTCCCGACCAGGCAGCTGAGATTGGCGCCTTCGCAGATGCCGTCATCGTCGGGTCTGCGTTCACCAGCGCCGCCGAGCAGGGCTCCGCAGCGGTGGCGGTGTTGGCGTCCGAGCTCGCCGCGGGTGTGCGGCGGTCCCAGCGACCGACAGCTTCATGAACCACGTTCTGATGGCGACCGCCGATAGTTTCCACCTTGCTTCGTTTCCGAGCCCCAGCAGGGGCGTCATCCAGCTCGGCCCCGTCCCGCTGCGGGCCTACGCGGTGTTCATCATCATCGGTATTGTGGTGGCGATCCTGTGGGGTAACCGTCGGTTCGTTGCCCGCGGCGGTCGCCCAGGCACCATCACCGATGTATCGGTGTTCGCGGTGCCGTTCGGCATTGTGGGTGGACGGCTCTATCACGTCATCACCGATAACCAACTCTATTTTCGGCCCGGCCGAAATCCCTGGCGCGCCTTCGCAATTTGGGAGGGGGGACTTGGAATCTGGGGAGCCGTCGCACTGGGTGCGGTGGGTGCCTGGCTCGGTTGCCGCCGGTATGGAATACCGCTGGGTTCCTACGCTGACTCGATTGCGCCCGGCCTCGTACTCGCGCAGGCGATTGGGCGCGTCGGAAACTATTTCAACCAGGAACTCTTCGGCTCACCGACCACGATGCCCTGGGGACTCGACATCTTTGTTCGCACTCCCGGCGGAGTTGCAGGGGGTATCGGGGGCAATACTGGCTGTGAGTTCCCACCCGATTACGTCAAAGCGGTGCCTGAGGTGTTGTGTGGCACGTTTCAGCCAACATTCCTTTACGAATTGCTGTGGTGCCTCGGTGTTGCTGCGCTGGTGGTGTGGGCCGATCGCAAGTTCCAGCTCGGAGGAGGGCGGGCGTTCGCGCTCTATGTTGCGGGCTACACACTAGGGCGCGGCTGGATTGAAACGCTACGTTCAGACCCGGCGAACCATTTCCTTGGCTTACGCATCAACGTGGTGACGTCAATTGTGGTTTTCCTTGCCGCCGTAGTGTTCTTGGTCCTTCGCCGTACGCCGCGCGAGGACCCCGCGACTTTGCAGAAGGGCGAGGCCGGCCCATCCACTGCTCCAGCGGACGGGAAGAGCACTGCCGAGGATGCCGAGTTTGCCGCCGACTCAGCGCCAACTGAGTTCGCCGAACCCGCGTCCGTATCCCCCGGAGCGGTGAAAACTGCATCCTCTGGTGCAGTAAAAACCGTCCCCCCCGGTGCAGTAAAAACTGACGAAACGTCGGCTGCTACCACAGATCTTGCGGCTCCCCAGGGCGACGAAGTTGTGATCCTGTCGAAGACACCATCAGGCCGGGACACGGATAAGAGTTAGCCAGCGCGCCTTGCCGGCACTCCCTGTGGCCACGTCGTGTCATAGTGGGAAATCCCTGTGTATCTCGTGTTCTGAACATGTGTGTCTACTACCGGGGTGCTGGTAATCTTTGAGGGAGTGAGGCCACCGTCGTCCTGATTGATTTGCTGCATAAGAATTTACTGCTGCCCAAGGACGACGCACAGCTGATCCTGTCGCGCTCGACCTCGATGGTGTGCCAATGGCGTCGGCGAGAAACTCATCCTTGTCGTGGTCTTGGCCAATGCCGCCGTTGCTGAATTCTGCGGGTGACCTAGCGGTCAACGTATTTTTCAGTAGCGCCCACTGCACTGTGCGCTGTTGATGGCTCTTCCGGTTTCGACCGCCAGATCCTTGAGCGGAAGGCGAGTGCCGACGACGACGGGAGGTGCGCCGTGCTTTTCTCGGCAATCCCCGGCCCCCAGGGCCTGTACGACCCAACACTGGAACAAGACTCCTGCGGAGTCGCGGCGGTCGCGGATATCAAGGGTCGCCGCAGTCATCGCATAGTGGCTGACGGCATTACCGCTCTGATCAACTTGGACCACCGCGGCGCGGCGGGTGCCGATCCGGCGGTCGGCGACGGAGCCGGCATCCTCATTCAGATACCCGAAGAACTGTTCCGTGCGGTAGTCGACTTCGACCTTCCGGTCGCAGCCGCGGGGAGCCAGGGCTGTGCGTTCGCCGCCGGTATCGCCTTCCTGCCCCGCGAGACCGGGGCGAAAGCGGCGGCCAAGCAAATCGTCGCCGAGGTGCTTGCAGACGAAGGTTTGGATCTATTGGGCTGGCGCCTGGTCCCGACGGTTCCCAAATCGGCCGGCGTGGGGCAAATGGCGCTTGACGTCATGCCAGCGTTTGAGCAGTTATTTATCGCGGCGCCGCAGCGCGCGGACGGCACCCGCCCCACCGGTATTGACCTTGACCGATTGGTCTTTCCCGCCCGTAAGCGAATTGAGCACCTCAGCGAGGCCGCTGGTGCGGGCATCTATTTCCCGTCACTTTCCAGCCGCACCATCACCTATAAAGGCATGTTGACGACCGAGCAGTTGCCGGCGTTTTTCCCCGATATCACCGACGTACGGATGGAGAGCGCGATTGCCATTGTGCATTCGCGCTTCTCCACCAACACATTCCCGGCCTGGCCTCTGGCGCACCCGTTCCGCTACATCGCGCATAACGGTGAGATCAACACCGTCCGTGGAAACCGCAACTGGATGCGGGCCAGGGAGGCGCTGCTGGAAACCGACCTCATTCCCGGCGACCTCAGCCGTATCTACCCCATTTGTACCGACGGTGGTTCGGATTCGGCCTCCTTCGACGAGGTTCTGGAGTTACTGCACCTGGCTGGTCGCTCGCTGCCCCACGCGGTGCTGATGATGGTGCCCGAGGCGTGGGAGAACAACCCTTATCTGGATAGCGACGTCAAAGGTTTTGCGGAGTTTCACGCGTGCATGATGGAGCCGTGGGATGGCCCCGCCTGCGTCACGTTTACTGACGGCACCCTGCTCGGCGCCGTACTCGACCGTAACGGCCTTCGTCCGGGACGGTGGTGGCTCACCGATGACGACACGGTGGTGCTGGCTTCGGAAGCGGGCGTGCTGCCGATTGACCCGGAGCGGGTGATTGAGCGTGGGCGTTTGCAGCCCGGCCGGATGTTCTTAATCGACACTGTCGCAGGGCGAATCTTGGACGATGCCGAAGTTAAGGGCTCACTGGCTAAAGAACACCCGTATCGCGAATGGGTGCATGCGGGCATCATCGACCTTCACGATCTGCCGCAGCGCGAGCGTGATGCACCGGCCCACGAGGCGGTGCTGCGGCGCCAGCAAATATTTGGTTATACCGAAGAAGATCTTCGCGTACTGATCACGCCGATGGCAGCCAGCGGCGCCGAAGCTATCGGCTCGATGGGGACGGACACCCCCGAAGCGGTGCTGTCCACCCGGCACCGTTTAATTTTCGATTATTTCTCCCAGTTGTTTGCACAGGTCACCAACCCGCCTCTGGACGCGGTTCGGGAACAGGTGGTGACCTCGATGGGTGCCATGTTGGGGCCTGAGGGCAATTTGTTGGACCCCGGTCCAGCTTCCGCCCGGCAGGTCACCCTTCCGTATCCGGTGATTAGCAACGCCGAGCTTGGCAAAATTATCGGCATTAACTCCGAGGGGAACTTGCCCGGATTGGCCTCGAGCGTTATCTCCGGCCTGTACGCGGTAGATGGCGGTGGGCAGGCTCTGGCGGCTGCATTGGAGAATTGCCGCAACGATGCCGACGCCGCGGTGGCTAATGGAGCGCGAATCCTGGTGCTGTCCGACCGAGACGCTGACGCTTCGCACGCACCGATCCCTTCGTTGCTCCTGACCTCTGCAATCCATCAGCACCTCGTCCGCGGCAAGACCAGGACGAAGGTCGGGTTGGTCGTGGAGAGCGGAGACGCGCGCGAGGTACACCATGTGGCGCTGCTGATCGGTTTCGGCGCCGCCGCGGTCAACCCTTACCTGACGCTGGAAACAGCGGAAGATCTTGCGCGGCAGGGTCTTTTGGGCGGGGTCACGCCCTCGAAAGCGATTAAGAACACCGTGTATGCGCTTTCCAAAGGTGTCCTCAAAGTGATGTCCAAGATGGGGATTTCTACGGTCGCGTCCTACACGGGCGCTCAGGTATTTGCCGCATTCGGCCTGGACAAAGAGGTACTGGACGACTATTTCACCGGCACTTCGTCGCCGACCGGTGGGTCGGGACTTGCGGTGCTGGCCGAAGATGTAGCGTCCCGCCATCGCATCGCCTTCGAGGCCAACGAGGCCTCCAGGGAGCACCGCGGCCTGGCAGTGGGCGGCGACTACCAGTGGCGTCGCGAAGGCGAACTACACCTGTTCAACCCGGAGACGGTCTACCTGCTTCAGCACGCGACGCGGTCCAAGCAAGAATCGATCTTCCGTCGCTATACCGATGCTGTGGACAAACTCTCCGTCGAAGGCGGCACGCTTCGCGGAATGTTCTCGCTCAAAACCGAAGCGGTGCAGGCTGTTCCGCTGGAAGAGGTGGAGTCGGCCGCAGAAATCGTGAAACGGTTTGTCACCGGCGCCATGTCGTACGGTTCGATCTCAGCAGAAGCCCACGAGACCCTCGCTATTGCGATGAACCGCCTCGGCGGCAAGTCCAACACCGGCGAGGGCGGCGAGGATGTAGCCCGTCTGCTCGACCCCGAGAGGCGCTCTGCCATCAAGCAGGTGGCGTCCGGCAGATTCGGCGTGACGAGCGCCTACCTCGTCAACGCAGAGGAGATTCAACTCAAGATGGCTCAGGGCGCAAAGCCGGGGGAGGGCGGTCAGCTTCCGGGCCATAAGGTCTACCCCTGGATTGCCGCGACGAGGCACGCCACCACCGGTGTCGGACTAATCTCGCCGCCGCCGCACCACGATATTTATTCCATCGAGGATCTCAAGCAGCTCATCCACGATGTGCGCAATGCCAATCCTGCAGCCCGGGTGTCGGTCAAGCTTGTCTCCGAGCCAGGGGTTGGCACCGTGGCAGCGGGGGTCACCAAGGCACATGCCGACGCGGTGATCGTGGCTGGTTACGACGGGGGAACCGGCGCCGCACCGTTAACCTCGCTCAAACACACTGGTCAGCCGTGGGAGCTGGGCCTGGCCGAGACCCAACAGACCCTGCGGCTCAACAAGCTCCGGGCGCAGGTACGGGTGCAGGTGGACGGCGGTCTTAAAACAGGCCGCGATGTGGTCGTGGCAATGCTGTTGGGCGCCGAGGAGTTCGGATTCTCGACGGCGCCGCTTGTGGTGGCCGGCTGCGTGATGATGCGGGTCTGCCACCTCGACACGTGTCCTGTCGGTGTGGCAACCCAGAACCCGGTGCTGCGGCAGCGATACACGGGCACTCCTGAATTCGTCGAAACATTCTTCCTCTACCTCGCCGAACAGGTCCGAGAGTACCTGGCGGCCTTGGGTTTCCGCAGCATCGACGAAGCAGTGGGGCACGCTGAACTGCTCGATACCAGCACTGCTGTGGCGCATCATCGAGCCGGCGGCCTCGACCTCACGCCGTTGCTGCACATCCCGCAGGTCGATAGCCCACTGTCAGCGACGAACCCTGCGCAGCACGACCTGTCCCACTCCCTCGACGCCACGCTCATTGAACTGGCGGCGCAGGCATTGGAGGATGGAAGCCCGGTTCGCATCGACCTCCCGATCCGCAACATCAACAGAACCGCTGGCACCATGCTCGGATCGGAAGTGACGAAGCGTTGGATAGACGGCCTTCCTGACCACACGATCAACGTCAAGTTCACGGGCACCGCAGGGCAATCCCTGGGTGCGTTTTTGCCAGCCGGAATCACGATCACCCTGGTAGGTGATGCAAATGACTATGTGGGTAAAGGGCTTTCCGGGGGCCGCATCGTGGTCAGGCCCCACCCGAACGCGCCGCGGACCGGAACGGATGCCCGACATGTGATCGGCGGCAACACCATTGCCTACGGGGCGACCTCCGGCGAGCTGTACATGCGGGGTTTGGTCGGCGAGAGGTTTGGCGTTCGAAACTCCGGCGCTCTACTGGTGGTCGAAGGCACCGGCGATCATGCTTGCGAATACATGACGGGTGGTCGCGCGGTGATTTTGGGCCCAACCGGCAGAAATGTTGCTGCCGGAATGAGCGGTGGTATTGCCTATCTGTTGGATCCGGATATGCACAAGATCAACCGGGAACTGGTAGCAACGGAGCCGTTGGAGGCCGACGAAATAGTGTGGCTGGGTGACGTTCTCAGCACACATATCGCGCTGACCGGCTCCCGGGTCGCTGCTGAGATCCTGGATTTTTGGCCCGATTCCGCGGAGCGGTTCTGCCGGGTGATGCCTCGGGATTACCGTCGCGTGCTGGAACTGCGAGCCGAGGCCGCTGATAAAGGCGTTGATGCCGATAATTTGATCATGGAGGCTTCCCGTGGCTGATCCCAGCGGTTTCCTGAAGTTCGGCCGGACTACGCCGGTGCGTCGCCCAGTGCCGCTGCGCCTGCGCGATTGGAACGAGGTCTACGAACCATTCAGCTCTGACGGCACGAGGAAACAAGCAGCTCGTTGTATGGACTGCGGTGTCCCGTTCTGTCACTCGGGTTGCCCCCTGGGAAACTTGATCCCGGAATGGAATGAACTGGTGCGCTTGGGGCGTTGGGAGGACGCGGCAGATCGGTTACACGCGACCAACAACTTTCCCGAGGTCACCGGTCGGCTGTGCCCGGCGCCCTGCGAGGGCTCGTGCGTGCTGGGGATCGGCGACGATCCGGTGGCCATCAAATTGGTGGAACAGGAGATCGCAGACCGGGCGGTGGCCAACGGGGGACTGCGGCCGCGGCCTGCCCGGGTAAGTACCGACCACAAGGTGGCGGTCATCGGTTCTGGCCCCGCCGGACTCGCTGCCGCGCAACAGCTTGCTCGCGCTGGCCACCAAGTGACGGTTTTTGAACGTGATGGCCGCGTCGGCGGTTTGATGCGCTATGGCATTCCCGAGTTCAAGATGGAACGCGCGGTCTTGGACGCCCGGTTGGAGCAGATGAAGGCCGAGGGGGTTCGGTTTATCGCGCACTGCAACGTGGGGGTGGACCTTCCCACGGAAGAGCTGCTGGCGAACTTTGACGCTGTCATTCTGGCCAACGGTTGCACTGTTGCTCGCGAGCTCGAGGTCGATGGCCGCGGAATGCGCGGTATCTACCCGGCGATGGAGTACCTGGTGGAGGCGAACAAATTACTTGAAGGCAGCCTGCAGGAGCTGACCATCGATGCCAAGGGCAAAAACGTGGTGATCATTGGCGGCGGCGACACCGGAGCCGACTGCTACGGGACGGCGCTGCGCCAGGGCGCAGCCTCCGTTCGTCAGCTCGATATTCACGGCGAACCGCCTGCAACACGCGATCCGTCAACGCCGTGGCCTCAGTACCCGTTGATGCTGCGCACTTCTGCCGCGCACGAAGAGGGCGGGTCGCGAATCTTCGGGGTGAACTCCACGACGTTCCAAGGCACTGACGGCGCGGTCACCGGCATTCATTTGGTGGAAGGTCAGCGGATTCCGGGCGGGTTCATTCCGCTGGAAGGCAGTGACACCGTGCTCGAGGCAGACTTGGTGCTGATAGCTCTGGGTTTCACGGGCCCGGAAACTCCTGGCCTACTGGCCGAGCTCGGAGTCGCCCTGAATGCTCGCGGCGTTATTCACCGGGATGAGAGCTATATGACGAGCGTGCCCGGTGTTTTTGTGGCCGGCGACGCGGGTCGCGGCCAGTCTCTCATCGTCTGGGCCATTGCCGAAGGACGCAGCGCGGCCGCTGCCGTTGACGTCTATTTGACCGGAGGCTCGGCGCTGCCGGACCCGGTGGCGCCCACCGCGGCAGCCTTGCGCTGATCGGCACAAGAAGGCAGGTGGGACAGTGAGATATGTCAAATCGGGATGAGTGATTCTGGTGACAGAATCGGTTCAGTAACCCAGTACAGTGGACTGAATGGAACGTCGCGCAAAAATTGTTTGCACCCTTGGGCCCGCCACTTCTTCGGCTGAGGCCATTGCCAATCTCGTAGATGCGGGTATGAATGTCGCCCGAATGAACTTCAGTCACGGTGACTACGAAGATCATGAAAAGGTCTATCACCACGTCCGAGCAGCAGCAGAAGCGACCGGAAAGCCGGTCGGTATCCTCGCGGATCTGCAGGGCCCCAAAATCCGATTGGGTCGATTCGAGAATGGCCCCGTCATGTGGGCCAATGGCGAAAAGGTAGCCATCACGGTCGACGATGTTGTCGGAACCCACGACCGCGTCTCCACCACGTACAAAGGGCTGGCTAACGATGCCCGCCCCGGGGACAGGCTCCTCATTGACGACGGCAAAGTAGGCCTCGTTGTCGTCGACGTCGAGGGCAATGACGTGATCTGCACTGTGGTGGAAGGGGGCGAGGTCTCCAACAACAAGGGACTGTCCCTCCCAGGCATGAACGTATCCGTACCCGCCATGAGCGAGAAAGACATTGACGACCTGAAATTCGCCCTGAAGTTGGGCGTCGATTTCATTGCTCTGTCCTTCGTTCGCTCACCGGCTGACATAGATCTGGTTCATCAGGTGATGGACGAAGTGGGTGCGCCTCGCCTCCCCGTTATCGCAAAAATTGAAAAGCCCGAAGCTGTCGCCAACTTGGAAGCGATCGTTCTTGCCTTTGACGGTGTGATGGTCGCTCGCGGCGATTTGGGCGTGGAGTTGCCGCTGGAGCAGGTGCCGTTGGTGCAAAAGCGTGCGGTCCAGATTGCGCGCGAAAATGCCAAGCCGGTCATTGTCGCTACCCAGATGCTCGATTCGATGATTGACCACTCGCGCCCCACGCGCGCCGAGGCCTCGGATGTGGCCAACGCCGTACTCGATGGCGCCGACGCGTTGATGCTCTCCGGTGAGACATCGGTCGGAAAGTTCCCCTTCATCACTGTCCGCACCATGGCCCGAATTATCGAGGCCGTCGAGCAGGAGTCGGTCGTGGTGCCCGCGTTGACCCACGTGCCGCGGACCAAGCGGGGAATCCTCTCCTTCGCCGCCCGCGATATCGGCGAGCGGCTCAACGCGAAGGCACTGGTGACCTTCACGCAGAGCGGCGACACCGCGAAGCGGTTGGCCCGTTTGCACACTCGCCTTCCGTTGTTGGCTTTCACCCCGCTGGTTTCGACCCGCTCGCAGCTCTCCTTGGTGTGGGGCGTAGAGGCTTTCCTCGTCCCCGCAGTGGATAGCACCGATCTGATGGTTGATCTGGTGGATGAGGCCTTGGTCAAGATCCCAGGTTTCAACATCGGCGACCAAGTGGTGATCGTCGCTGGATCACCGCCCAACACCTCGGGGTCGACAAACCTGATCCGGGTTCATCGCATTGGCGAGAAGGATCACGCCTGATCAAGATGTACTCACGCCGCCCGTGTCTGACTCACCTCAGATGCGGGCGGTGCTGTTTGTAAGGCCATGGTGCTTCAAAGGCATGGTGCTTCTAAGGCCAGGGTGCTTGTCGAGAAGCATCATCACACTGACTGAACTAGGGTGAAAAACGTGACTAGCGCTCCTGAAATGGAATATGACACCGACGGAATCCCGCGTGGCCAGGCTGTGCTCAATGGCTTGGTAGCACTGCTGGATTTGGAGAAGATCGAGGAGAATATCTTTCGCGGTCATTCACCCAGGGGTGGTACTCGTGCCAGAGTGTTCGGTGGTCAGGTCGCCAGCCAAGCTCTGGTGGCAGCTGGGCGAACCGTGCCGGCTGATCGGCGGGTGCATTCACTCCACGCCTACTTCATGCGGGCGGGTGATACCGCATCGCCCATCCTGTACGAGGTCGAGCGGACCCGCGACGGACGTTCATTCAGCACCCGGCGCGTCGTAGCTATCCAGCATGGTCAGCCGATCTTCGCGATGTCGGCGTCGTTTCAGGTTGACGAAGGTGGCCTTGATCATGCGGCGCAAGCTCCCGCTGTGCCAGCACCGCTGACTCTCCCGACGCTTGCTCAGCGCGTCGCCGAGGCCGAGGGGATGGGGCCATGGGGAAAAGTGCCGCGCCCATTCGATCTGCGGTATGTCACCGAGCCGCCGTGGTCGGCCGCGTCGCGCGATGCGCGGCCAGGTGGTCACAGCCAAATGTGGTTTCGAGCAGACGGCGATCTTCCCGCCGATAGCCTTCTCCATGTCTGCCTGTTGGCCTACCTTTCTGACCTGACCCTGTTGGACGCTATTTTGGTCAACCATGGCATCGCCCCGAAAGACGAGCGGCTGCAGATGGCCTCGCTCGACCATGCGATGTGGTTCCACCGCCCGGTTACGGTCGATCAGTGGTTGCTCTACGACATCAACTCACCCAGCGCTTCCGGCTCCCGGGGGATGGGCGCTGGCCATTTCTTCGACGAGAGCGGCAACCTCCTTGCTACCGTCATGCAGGAAGGCCTTGTTCGGCTGCGGTGATGGGTGGTGAGTCAGGGCGTGGCGGGATAGTGGCGGTGCGATAGCTGCCTCTGTACCGCCCTCTATTTCGGCGTTGGCTCCATCATCGGGCTCGAGGCGTTGACCCTGCTGCCCGTCGGCGCCGCCATGTGGCCGGTTGGCACCCCGATCGTTTTTGCTGGGCTGGGGTGCGCCTACCTCATTCGCCGGGGCCGATCGCTCTGGCGCCGACGCCTCGGTTCGGGCGCCAGCCCCGCTGCGTGAAGTTCACCCAGCCCCGTCAAAACCCATTCATCCCAGTGGATCTCAGATCACACCGTCCGGCCCGGTGGCGACGTAAACCCAGCGCTGAGTTCGGCGTAGAGCTGATCCATGTGTGCCTCCGTTGTCGTCGGCGTACCAACAGACACCCTGATCAGCGCGCGATCCGCAATGACGGTGTGGGAGAGGTAGGCGAGACCGGACTGGTTGATGGCGTGCATCAACGCCAGGGTGTTGGCGCTGCCACGAACCGGGTCGGGGTCGGCGAGGTGGAAGCAGAGTAGCGAAAGCTGTTGGTGTGTCACAACAAATCGATCGTCAGCACGGAGACGATTCGCTAATCGGTCGGTGAGCGCGACGGTGTAGCGGATGTGCTCGGCGAGGCCAGCCGCTCCGTAGTGCCGCATGACGGACCACAGCTTCAGCGCCCGGAACCGACGCCCTAACTGAATATGCCAATCCCGATAGTCGATAACGCTGCCAGCATCGGACTCTCCTGTGCGCAAGTATTCGGGGTTTTCGGCAAGTGCGTCCGTGAGGGATCGCCTGTCGGCGACGTAAAACGTGTCGCAGTCGAAATTGGTAAGCAGCCACTTGTGCGGATTCGTTGCGTAGGAATCTGCGAACTCCAAGCCAGCGTTGAGTTCGGCGCGATACTCCGGGGCGACGGTGGCCACGCCAGCCCACGCCGCATCGACATGCAACCACGCGCCGCACTCCCGCGCGACCCTAGCGATCTCGACGGTCGGGTCGATGGCTCCGGTACCGGTGGTTCCAACGGCGCTTACGATGAATGCTGGCACGGCACCAGCCTCGACGTCGGCCCTGATGGCCGCTGCGAGAGCGTCGACATCCATCGGGCCGCCGGGCGAACTGGTCCGGATTTTGCGGAGGTTCGCTGCCCCGACCCCCGCGATGGTGACCGCTTTGGCAACGGAGGAATGGGCTTGCTCTGAGCTGTACACGGTATACCGGCGATCGAAGCCGGCCGCACGGATTTGGCCGTGACTCGCTCGGTGCAGCGCCGCGACGAGAGCGGTCAGGACTGCTGTCGATGCGGTGTCCTGGATGACGCCGCCGCCCGCGCTGCTTGAGTGAAAACATGTCGGCAGGTCAAGCATTTGGGCCAGCCAGTCGAGAACCCGGGTTTCCACCTCCGTTGCTGCCGGACTGGTCGCCCACACCATTCCCTGCACGCCGAGCCCGGAGGCGATGAGATCCCCAAGGATGGCCGGGCCGGAGGCGTTCGCCGGAAAGTAGGCAAAAAAAGACGGGTGCTGCCAGTGCGTGATTCCCGGCATCACGAACGCGTCAATATCCGAGAGCAACGCCCCAATATCTTGCCCGCCGGTGGGAATCTCGAGGGGCAAGGACCCAGCGATATCGCCGGGCCGTGCAGGCGAGCGGACGGGAAACGACTCCACCCGCTGTTGGTAGGAGGTGATCCAATCGATCACGGCGTA
This sequence comes from Nakamurella antarctica, assembly GCF_003860405.1. Taxonomy (NCBI): domain Bacteria; kingdom Bacillati; phylum Actinomycetota; class Actinomycetes; order Nakamurellales; family Nakamurellaceae; genus Nakamurella; species Nakamurella antarctica. The sequence goes on from NZ_CP034170.1 coordinate 1,526,368, forward strand.
GCCCTGTTCGCGAAACTGTTCGGGCGTCATGTGGCCTGGTATTGCGCTCATAGAGCCACCGTACGGCCCCGCACAAATTTCTTAAGTCCGACCCCGCCGTGCGAAATAGATCACAGTGCGATAGCTTGCAGATGATGGCCACCTTCAATGCGGTACACGAGATATTCATCGACGAACTCAGTGTGCGGGTCTATTCCAACGGCACCGGTCCCTCGGTGCTGATGCTGCACGACCTGGGGTCCTCGGTGGGTTGGTTCGCCGAACTCTCCAGTCCACTGGTATCGGCCGGGCACGAATTTGTCGCCATTGACCTCCCCGGCTGCGGACATAGCGACGCCGTGCGAGATCAAGGACTAGCCTCGTGCGTCGACCATGTTGCCGCGGCGATGTGCAAGCTATTTGACGGACCAGTAGACATAGTGGGTCGCGGGTTTGGCGGCTACCTGGCCTTGAGTGTGGCCGCCCGTTACCCCGAGTTGGTCAGCCGATTGGTGCTTGACAGTCCCACGTTGCCGCCCGCGTCGGGGCCGCACGAGAAGTTGAAAATGGCGCCCGGGATGGCCATCAGCGGCGCCGGGGCCACGCTGCGACGCGGCCGGATTCGCCATAATATTTCCGGGTTGTCCCGGGCCCGGTCGTTTTTGGCGGAGCTTTGCCAGACAGACAAAAGATGGTGGGCCGCGGTGAGTGCCATCACGGCTCCCACGTTGATCGTCGATGACGGCGACCAGGCGGGAAGCTCAAAGATTGAGGCTCTCGTGGCGGCAATTCCGGGCGTCGTACGTGGGCGTTCCTTGCCGGCTCAACGTAAGTTCGTGCCCGCCTCAGCTTTGAGTGCGCAGACATTGCTGGACTTCCTAAAAGTCAGTTAGCGATCACGCATACTGCGGTCTTGTCCGCCCTTTACGCCCGCTCCGCGAGCGGCGTCTGCGGCGATAACGACGAGCATAACCACCCCGCTGGTGACCGCTGTGGCCGCAGCCGCCGGTTCCCCCCACACCCACCCAAGCGCCAACCCTACTGATCCGAGCACTCCCATCACGCCTCCGAGCAGCGTAAACATGGGGGTGTGGAAGGCTGCGGCAAAAGGAATGAAGTGCAATCCCACGGCTAGGACAATCAGGGCCGGACGCAGGTCGGACTTTCCCGCGTGGTCTAACGCGAGGGTTCCCAGTCGGATCACTACCAGCATTCCGGCGACGCTGGCCAAGTACACGAACCCCGCTGCGGCGCCGACCATTTCGATCGCCGCAAACGTGCGAGATACGGCGAAAACACACGCGACATAAGCCAGGGCGGCTGCGGCCCACGCCAGGATGGCAATCAGTGGCCACGGCTCGGCCAGTACGCCCCGGCTGGTGATCACAAACACTGTCGCCCCCGCGGCGCCGATGATGGTTCCCCACACCCTCGGATCAGCAATGCGTTGGATCCCGCGAGAGCGGAGTGCGCCGGATTCGTTCATCTGAGTGAGTATTCCTGAGCTGGCCCGCGATGCTCACGCCACCTTGTCTGATGTCCACCGCGCGCAGTCGAGAAGCTCACTTGCTGGCTCGACGCAGCACGGACTCCGCCTGCCGCAGGATCGGTGCGTCGATCATGGCACCCTCGAAGGTGAACACCCCGCGTTCTGTGGCAGCGGAGGCCAACACCCTGCGTGCCCAGCCCAGCTGTGCATCCGTCGGCGCGAATTGCTGACGAATGGTTTCTACCTGCCTCGGATGGATGGCGACTTTGCCGTCGAAGCCGGATGCCACCGCGTCCTCCGATTCTGCGGCCAAGGTTTCCAGATCGGCAATGTCTAACACGACTGAGTCAAGGGCAAAGTGGCCAAAGGCCTTGGCCGCCAACAACGATGCGCTGCGGACATTCTGGGCGACGTCGCGATAGCTGCCGCCTACACCTCTGCTGGAGGTGCCGCCCAGCGATACGATCAAGTCTTCTGCGCCCCACATCACGCCGATCACCGGGGCGGCTTGCACCGATTCGGTGACAGTGATGGCGCCCAGGGCGGATTCAATCAGAATCACCACCTCGTACTCGGCCAGTCTTGATAGCTGTTGGGGTGATTCGCATTTGGGCAACATGATGCGCCGATACCCCGTGCGCCGCAGTGCCTGGAGATCGAGGAGGTGTTCGGGGCCGGACGCGGGATTAACCCGAATCACCGTGCGTTCCGGGTCCTGCGGGTGGTCGATCAACATCTGCCGAGCGGCCGATTTGGCAGCGGAGGTTACCGCATCTTCGAGATCAAGGATCACGACATCTGCTGCCCGCGAGGCTTTGTCGTAGCGCTCTGGGCGGTCGGCTGGGCAAAACAGCCACGCCGGCCCAGGCGGTAGCCACGTCATTGCGGGCGCATCCTGACCAGCGTCTGGCGCGTCGCAGTAGCGACCACGTCGTGGTGTTGATTGCGCCCAGTGTGCACGAGGGTCACAATGCCTTCCCCGGGTCGCGACTGGGACTCCCGCCTCCCCGTGACAAGTGTTTCCGCGTACAACGTGTCGCCGATGAAGACCGGGGCGGGGAAGGTGATGTCAGTAAAGCCCAGGTTCGCCACCAAAGTTCCCTGCGTCAGCTGCGCCACCGAAAGGCCAATCAGCGTCGAGAGGGTCAGCATCGAGTTCACGAGCCGCTGATGGAAGGGTTCGGCATTCGCGCTGTACGCCGCATCGAGATGCAGTGCCTGCATGTTCATCGTCATCGTGGTGAAACTGACGTTGTCCGATTCCGTCAACGTGCGTCCGGGGCGGTGCTCATACACGGTGCCCAGTTCAAACTCGTCAAACCAGAGTCCGCGCTGCTGAACGACTTTGCTGGTCGGATTCTGGCCCGTCACAGTCCAAACCCTCTGGCAATCAGCATCAATTGCACCTCACTGGTTCCTTCGCCGATCTCCAGTATTTTGCTGTCTCGGTAGTGGCGGGCTACGGAGTACTCGTTCATGAAACCGTAGCCCCCGAAGATCTGAGTGGCATCCCGAGCGTTGTCCATAGCCGCTTCGCTGGCCACGAGCTTGGCGATGCTGGCCTGGGTTTTGAACGGTTTGCCAGCCAGCATGCGCGCCGCAGCGTCGTAGTACGCCGTTCTTGCCACGTGTGCTCGCACTTGCATTCGCGCGATTTTGAAGGATATTGCTTGGTTTTCGCCGATCGGTTTGCCAAAGGCAGAGCGCTGCTTCGCGTAGGTAACGCTCTCGTTGACGCAGCCTTGGGCTGCCCCGACCCCGATCGCCGCGATGGCAATGCGACCCTCGTCCAAGATGCGGAGGAACTGTGAGTAGCCCGAACCCTCTGTGCCCAGAAGGTTCTCTCGCGGGAGGTGGACGTCGACCAAGCTCAACGGGTGGGTATCCGACGCGTTCCACCCGACTTTGTTGTAGGCGCTCTCCACTGTCAAGCCCGCGGTGCCAGCTGGCACGAGGAAGCTCGAGATGGCTTTACGACCATTGTCTTTGATGCCGGTGACGGCAGTAACCGTGATGAGGCTGGTGATGAGAGTTCCAGAGTTGGTGATGAACTGTTTGCTGCCGTTGATCACCCACTCCTCGCCAGCGCGAACAGCCGTGGTGCGGGTGCCGCTGGCATCGGTGCCCGCGTCGGGTTCTGTCAACCCAAACGCTGCAAGCTTGCGGCCGGCTGTGAGATCCGGAAGCCACTGCTGCTTTTGCTCTTCGGTACCGAAATGGAACACCGGCATGGCGCCCAGGCTCACTGCCGCCTCCAGCGTGATGGCAACACTTTGGTCGACTTTGGCCAGTTCCTCCAATGCCAAGCACAAAGCGAAGTAGTTACCACCCATCCCGCCGTACTCCTCAGGAAAAGGTAAACCGAACAGACCCATGTCGGCCATACCCTCGACAAGCCCGTAGGGGAAGGTGTGGGCGGCATCGTGTGCGGCGGAAACGGGTGCGACGCTCTGGCGGGCAAAGTCTCGCACCGCGCTGATCAACTGGACGTATTCGTCAGGCAATGTGTCCTGGGTCTGCGTGCTGGTGACGTTCGCTTCGGCTGTGCTGTGCGCCATCATGTGATTTCCAGTCTTCGTTGACCCAGAGAAGCTACTCTAGCTATACCATTCTGTCATCCGATAGTAGGGCGTCCAAAGAAATGCGCCTGAGGTGCGAGGCTGAAAATCTTGCAGCCGCTCCCTCTCACCAAGCTTTTCCTCGACCGGGAAGATCCGTCATGACGAGAATGTTTGAACCCACCGCAGATCAACGTGCGCTGTCGGAGGTGGCACGACAGTTTGCTGACGACGTCATCGCCCCGCACGCGGTGGAATGGGACCGCACCAAGCATTTTCCCGTCGACGTCTTTGCGCAGGCGGGCGAGCTCGGGATGGGCGGCATGTACATCCGGGAGGACGTGGGTGGGTCCGGCTTGTCCAGGCTCGACGCGGCCATCATCATCGAAGCGTTAGCCACAGGCTGTCCCTCTATCGCCAGCTACGTCTCGATCCACAACATGACGGCCTGGATGATCGATGCCCACGGCTCGCCGGAACTTCGCCGCAAGTACCTGCCCCGGATGTGCACCATGGCATCCCTGGGTTCCTACTGCCTCACCGAACCCGGCGCCGGCTCGGATGCCGCGGCCGTGTCAAGCACGGCCAAGGTGGACGGTGACCACTACGTCCTCAACGGTGTGAAGCAATTCATCTCTGGCGCAGGAGCAAGCGATATTTACGTCATCATGGTCCGCACCGGTGGGCCAGGTGCCAAAAATCTGTCTGCCTTCGTTGTCGAGAAGGACACTCAGGGGCTTTCTTTTGGGCCCAATGAATCGAAGATGGGCTGGAACGCTCAACCCACGCGGCAAGTGATCATGCAGGACGTCCGGATCCCGGCCTCGCAGATGCTCGGATCTCCCGGGGACGGTTTCCGGATCGCGATGAGCGGACTCAACGGCGGCCGCATCAACATCGGGGCCTCCTCGCTGGGAGGTGCCCAGTCGGCGCTTGAAAAATCTCTGACGTACATGGCGGAGCGGTCGGTCTTTGGCGAGACGCTCAACCAAATCCAGGCTCTGCAGTTCTACGTCGCCGACATGGCCACCAAACTAGAGGCGGCGCGCTTGCTGTTGTGGCGCGCGGCCAGTGCGTTGGATGCGAAAGATGCTGCGGCCGTGCAGCTGTGCGCGATGGCCAAGAAGTTTGCCACCGACACCGGGTTCGAGGTGGCGAACACCGCACTTCAAATCCACGGGGGTTACGGCTATCTCGCCGAATATGGCATTGAGAAGATCGTTCGGGATCTGCGGGTGCACCAGATCCTTGAAGGCACCAATGAGATTATGCAAGTGATCATTTCGCGCTCACTCATTAAGAAGTAGCTGCGCCTACCAGCAAGTAGAAACGAGCGATGAGCACCATGAACGATGCCGCAGAAATGAATGACGCCGCCGGGGAAGTAATCGTTCGCGTTGACGGAACCGTCGGCAGGATCACCCTGAACCGGCCGCGGGCGATCAACGCGCTCAACTACTCGATGTCGGTCACCATCGCCGCTGCGCTCCAGGAGTGGGCGGACGACAACAGTGTCACGGCGGTCGTTCTGGATGGCGCGGGCGAGGGCGGGCTATGCGCCGGCGGGGATATCCGAGCCGTCTACGCCGACGCCACAGCCGGGGGCGGTGAAACAATCGCGTTCTGGCGCGAGGAGTATCGGCTGAACGCGGCGATCGCCCACTACCCCAAGCCATGTGTTGCCATCATGGATGGCCTGGTTTTGGGTGGTGGAGTGGGACTATCTGCCCATGCCAGCCACCGTGTTGTGACAGAGAGATCGATCGTCGGGATGCCCGAGGTGGGAATTGGTTTGATCCCGGATGTCGGCGGCACCTATTTGCTCTCGCGTTCGCCGGGATGGACCGGGATGTATGCGGCATTGACGGGGGATCGCGTCGACGGTGCCGATGCGATCTATCTGGGCCTCGCGGATGTACTCGTGGAGTCCTCGAACGTACAAAATTTGATCAGCGCGGTGGGCAGTCACTGCGCGGACCAAGCACTCCGAGACTACGCCGTCAAACCACCTGCGAGCAGGCTCGCCGGCGGCCGGGAGTGGATAGATCGCTGCTTCGAGAGCGATTGCGCAACAGAGATTCTCGCCAATCTGGACAGGGAAGTTACCGGAGGGTCTGGATCAGCAAAGATGGCTGCATCCGCAGCTGATGCGATCAGAGCCGCGTCCCCATCCGCGGTCAAAGTCACCCTGCGGGCGGTGCGCCAAGCGCGTTCGCTCTCCACGCTGGAAGCTGCGCTGAACGTCGAATTCGCGGTGGTCAGCGCCGCGCTCCGGTCCCACGACCTTCGAGAGGGCATTCGAGCGCAGGTGATCGACAAGGACCGGAGCCCGCAGTGGCGGCCTGCGGCCCTCTCCGATGTTTCAGCGGCCGACGTCGATGGCTACTTCGCTTCAGTACTCGACCTTCCGTTTCCAACTTCCTGAATTTGCCTGCTCCATCGTGGGCCAGATCACGGGCTTTCCGCGCATCGCACTGGCAACTCGTGCGTCCTACCCATGTCGGCCTACAAAGGCCGGAGAACCATCGGTGGATCGCACACGGAGCGGTCTGTCGAACGAACCAGCCACAGTGGCTGGTGTCGCGCGTGAGTGCCAGTAAAGGATCAACCCTGATGTCCCGCCTTAATAGCTCTATCCGCAGCCTTCGCTCCAACCGGGCAGTTGCCCGTGATCGCCGGAACATGTGGCGCATGATCAACGAACACACTTCCGGAAGCATGCGTGATGAACTGATCGTCATTCACGACCGGCAGATCGCAAGCGCACGCTGAACCGTAAGCATTCTGCACAGACCTGGTGGGCCCGCTTCGCCGGTACGGCGCAAGCGGGCCTTACTATATGCCGGTGTCGAAACTTGCCAGCGCCCTCATCGCCGCACCATGACAAGTCGGTCAATGCGCACAGTCGTCGGGATCGACTGGTCCGGGGCGGCTGTGGCGCAGGAGCGCCCGAGCCTCAAGATATGGGTCGCTGTGGTACAGGCTGGCATCCTTCTGCGATTGTTCCCAACCTCCCGAAACGGGGCTCGAGAAGCGTTGCAGGAGATGGCTTCTGAGACTTCCGACCTGATTATCGGATTCGATTTCGCCTTCGGATATCCGGCTTGGTACGCCCGAGAACACCTGTTGGTAAATTCCGCCCGCGAGCTGTGGCGACTGGCGCGCGCGGATCGCGCACTGCTTGCGGCGACGCCGGGGGACCCACGTCGCTCGATACCCGTTGGCAGCTGGCCGTTTTGGCGTGCTGGCACCCCTCGGCCGACGGGAAATCCTGAAATCTGGCGGGAATGCGACCGGCACCTGAGGGCTCAACATGACGTGCACTCGCTGTCATCGGTCTTCCAGTTTGTCGGGGCGAGCCAAGTAGGTCCGGCTACCCTCGCGGGGATGGCAACGCTTGCCGACCTCGCTGACGACGGATTCGCCATCTGGCCATTTGATGCCCCAGCGACGGGCCAGCCCCTCGTGGCTGAGGTGTGGCCGAGGCTGGCGGCACGCGACGTGGTGAAGTCAGACCCAGCAGCACGACTTCGATGGGTGGATTCAGCGCTGCACAAGCCGAACGCGGCGGCCGGCTCCGTGATCCCCAATCCGGATCATCGCGCCCTCATCTTGGCCAGCGATGATGCCTTTGATGCCGTGGCGGCGGCTTTATGGCTAGACAGTTTGCCTGCGGTTGCTAATCACAGTGTGTGGCCGCGGCTGGCGGAGCTGCCTGCCGCTGCGCAGCTGGAAGGTTGGGTACTGGGAGTGGATCGACCGGCCTAGCCGCGGTCTGCGAGAGTGGCTCGTACACTGGTGGGTCGCGCTGTCGTGGCAATGAGATCGATCACTGCCGGAGTCCGGCTAGGTAGCCTATTGTTGCTGTTCAGGCAGTTTCCGCCCGACATTACCGTGCGGGTTTGCTAGCTCGGAAGCAGCGGCTTGCTGCGGCGAGGTTGACCTATTCACTACTCTCGGGGGAGCGGGCTGTTAATAGCCCGACGCGGGCGTGACCCTGCGACCACAGAAGATCGTGCCACTGGTGGCGCTGATTTTTGTCCACCAGGAGGGCATCGGTATGGGCGGCAATGCCATCAACCGTTTTTTTCACACGTCTATCTTGGCGGTGTGTGCCATTGATGCGCCCGTGATTGTGACCTCTGCTGACATGGACGGCCGCCTAGCCGACGTGTACGAACGGGTGGGGCTGCGCCCGGGAATGTTGCAGCGCCTAGCTGGCATCGAAGAGCGCCGCTGGTGGAACGTCGGAACGACCTACGCGGACGGCGCGGCCTTGGCCGGGGCCAAAGCACTCGCCGATGCCGGCATCCAGCCCAAGCAAATCGGCTTGCTGATTAACACGTCCGTTAGCCGCGCGCACTTGGAACCGTCATCGGCCGTAGGGATTCATCACGCCATCGGTCTACCCAGCTCGTGCCAAAACTTCGACGTCACTAATGCATGCCTCGGATTTGTCAATGGAATGCAGATGGCGGCGGCCATGATCGACAGCGGACAGATCGACTACGCACTGGTTGTCAACGGGGAGGATGCCCGCGAGATCCACGAGTCGACCATTCGTCGCCTGCACGAGGACGACACCAACGAAGCGAAGGACGTGTTTGAGCAGTTCGCGTCCTTGACCCTTGGGTCGGGCGCGGCCGCGATGGTGCTGGGACGCAGCTCCGACCACCCGGAGGGCCACCGTTACCTCGGCGGTGCCACTCGGGCAGGGAGTGAGCACCACACGCTCTGCGTAGGGGATATGGATCATATGCGGACCGATAGCAGCGGGCTGATGACCGCGGGCTTGAAACTTTCCACGGACCTCTGGGCCGAGTCCGCAGCCGATTTCGGGTGGAACGAGGGCATTGACCGCTACATCATGCACCAGGTCAGCAACGTTCACACCAAAGCGATCTCGGAGGCTTTGGGCCTTGACCCCGCCAAAACTCCGCTGACATTCCCCAAGCGCGGCAACCTCGGACCCGCTGCAATCCCCTTCACGCTCGCCGGTGCCAGCGATGATCTGAGCGCAGGAGATCGGGTGCTGCTGTTGGGGATCGGGTCCGGGCTCAACGCCTCGTTCTCCGAAATCGTTTGGTGACAGGGCGTTCCGGTCAGCGTGCCGCCGGAGCCTGCCTCCCGCCTGCCGGCCTGCCCGGGCTGAACCCGTCGTGGTCTCGGCTGGTCGATGTGGTGGACGCCGAGGGGATCACGCGCACCTTCCACGTGCTGGACTCCGGCCACCCCAACGCTGCTGGTTCTGATGCTGCTGGTTCTGATGCTACTGGTTCTGATGCTGCTGGTTCTGATTCTGCTAGCGCGATCGGCACCCTGCTGTGCGTCCACGGCAATCCGACGTGGAGCTACCTGTGGCGACGCATGGTCGCGGCCGCCCCTCCCGGCTGGCGGGTTATTGCGCCCGACCATCTGGGGATGGGATATTCGGAGAAGCTCGATAAGCCAAGAACTCTCGCTGAGCGGGTGGAAGATCTCAGTCGTCTGACGGCAGCTCTGGGTGTGACGGGTCCGGTCGTGACGCTCGCCCATGACTGGGGCGGGATCCTTTCGCTCGGTTGGGCTCTGAGACATCGGAAGCAGCTGCGCGCGGTGGCGCTGACCAACACCGCAGTGCATCAGCCAGCGGATTCGCGCGGGCCGGTGCTGATCAGGCTGGCCCACGTGCCGTGGATTAACTCACTTGCGTGTCACTTAACGCCCTTGTTCGTTCGCGCGACCACCTCGCTCACCTGGCCACGGCCAGGGCGCGATGTCCGCGACGCCTTCGCCGCTCCCTATGGCACTGCTGCCGCAAGGTTGCCCGTTTCCGAGTTCGTAGCCGACATCCCCTTCGCGGCAGACCATCCCAGTAGGCGGGCGCTGGACGCTATCTCCGATCACATAGCAGAACTCGACGTTCCCGCTCTCTTAGTGTGGGGCCCGCGCGACCCGGTCTTTCAGGAGCAGCACCTGCGGGATCTCCGCGACCGCCTTCCGCAGGCGGTGATCCACCGGTTCGAGGCAGCAAGTCACCTGCTTCCCGAAGATGCGCCCGAGTACGTCGATGTCGTCTCGAGGTGGCTGGCTACTTTGGATTCGCCAACTGCCGACAAGCCCGAGATGCCCGGGTTATGGAAGCACCCATCGACGGAGCTTTTCGGCCCGCTGGCAGCACTAGAGGCGAGAGCGGACAGTCAGCTGATTGCCGTCTCGGAAGTGGGGGGTGGCAGCATTAGTTGGTCCGACCTGCACGCCCGGGTGCGCGACACGGGTGCGGGGATGACCGCCGCGGGAATGCGGCCGGGCGATAGGGTGGCGCTACTCATCCCGCCCTCCATTGACCTCACTGTGGCTCTCTACGCGGTCTGGAGCGCTGGGGCCGTCATCGTAGTGGCCGATAAAGGTCTGGGACTTGCTGGGATGGGGCGTGCCTTACGGAGTGCGTCTGTTGACTACGTGGTGGCAGATACTGCTGGCCTTCTAGCCTCCCGCCCGATGCGTCTGCCGGGGATACGGATTGCCGTCAGGCCACCCTCGCGTGCGGTGTCTCAGTTGGCGGGTGTCACGGAGTCTCTGATGGACCTAGCAGCGCGAGGCAAGGGACTGGCGGGCGCCGAACCCAGCAACGACAACGACGAAGCAGCAGTGCTTTTCACCTCGGGGGCTACCGGCCCGGCCAAAGGGGTGGTGTATCGACACCACCAGGTGCGCGCGCAACTGGCCATGATTAAAGCTGCCTATGGCTTGACCGGTGACGACAAGATTGTGGCTGCTTTCGCGCCGTTTGCGCTGTATGGACCAGCACTCGGGATCTCCTCCGTGGTACCTGACACGGATGTCACCAAGCCCGCCTCGTTGACTGCCGCAGCGTTGGCCGACGCAGCTGCAAATATTGGCGCCACAGTGGTTTTCGCCTCTCCGGCTGCCTTGCGCAACGTTCTGGCGACCAAAAACGAGCTCACCGCCGAGCAACGGAGCGCGTTGGGCCAGGTGCGATTGTTGATGAGCGCTGGCGCTCCTGTGCCCGCTGAGTTACTCGAGTCGCTGAGCGCGATGCTCCCAGCCGCGTCGTTGCACACCCCCTACGGAATGACAGAAGCCCTTCCTGTCACCGACATCTCACTTGAGCAGATCCGGCAAGCGGGGGCCGGTGATGGGGTCTGCGTTGGTCAGGCGCTGCCCGGTGTGCAGGTCGCGATTGCTCCGTTAGAAGCTGACCCAGACTCAGCCATGAAGTTTGCCGGTAGCGCAGAGGTTACTGGTGAGGTGTGGGTGCGGGCCGAGCATGTCAAGGATCGATACGACACCCGTTGGGGTGTCGAGGCTTTGGCGCTCCCACATCCTGGCTGGCATCGCACGGGCGACGTGGGGTTTCTTGATCATGATGAGAGGTTGTGGATTCAGGGCCGAATCGAGCACGTCATCAGTTCCCCACATGGCCTGATCACCCCGGTGGGAATTGAAGTCCGGGTCGAGGAAGCGTTGCGCTCCGGCGCGCCGACGGAGGTCTGCCTGCACGAGCTGAGCACCGATGTCCTGGTTGCTGTGGTCGGCGTGGGCCCGGCGGGTACTCAGGCTCTCGTTGTTGTTGTGGCGGGGAAGGGCGGGCCACTGGCGTCGATGGCGCTCACCGACGCTGTCCGCAAGGCAGCAGGCGTCACGGTTGACGCCGTTCTTGTCCGCAAGTCGTTGCCTGTGGATATTCGGCACAACTCAAAGATTGACCGTGTGGCAGTGGCCGCCTGGGCGACAAACGCGTTGGCCGGCGGATGAAGATACTTCTCACTGGCGCCAGCGGAATGATGGGCCGTGCGTGTGCGCTCGGGCTCGTCGACCGCGGCGACGACGTCACCGTGCTTCAACGTCGCAAGGCAGATGTCGACTGTCGGCAGGTACTGGGCGACATCACCGACCGCGAGGCGGTACGGCGGGCGATAGACGGGGCGGAGGTAGTGCTGCATATGGCGGCCAAGGTGGACGCCTTCGGCAGCTGGCCGGACTACGAACGCGTGAACATCGACGGCACCGCAACGGTTGTCGAGGCTTGCCTGCGCGCTGGAGTGCGGGCGTTGGTCAATGTTTCCTCGCCCTCGGTGGCGCACGCGGGTGCCGCATTGATGGGTGCTGGCGCAGGAGTAGCTGACCCGTCCCTGGCCCGGAGCCACTATTCGCGGTCCAAAGCAGCTGCGGAGCAGTGGGCGATGCGACATGACGGGCCGGACCTCGCGGTGCTGAGTATCCGGCCCCATCTGGTGTGGGGGCCAGGGGATACCCAGTTGGTAGCGCGGATCATTGCGCGTGCGCGCATCGGGCGGTTGGTCTTCATCGGTCACGGCACCCCGATGGTTGACACCACCTATGTGGACAATGCCGTAGACGCATTGATCGCGGCAGTGGACGTGGTAGGGGCTGTCCACGGCGAAGCGCTCGTGGTGTCCAACGGTGAGCCGCGCCCGGTGGGGGAGATCCTTTCCAGATTATGCCTAGCAGCCGGTGTTCCGCTGCCGCGCCGAAGTCTGTCCCTTTCAGCAGCAACCGTGGCAGGTTCTGTTGCCGAGACTGCCTGGCGCATCGGACATTTGCGAGGGGAACCGCCACTTACTCGGTTTTTGGCGGAGCAATTGGGTACTGCACACTGGTTTGATCAACGACGGAGTAGAGAACTTTTGAAATGGTCGCCCGCAGTGTCTCTCGATTCTGGTTTTGAGGCGTTGCGCCAGAGTTACCTCGCTGGCTAGGCAGTACACACCCGCGCCGACCTCGGTCCGTCGACCTGCTGCAATACTCCCCTGATGAATGCAACCCCCGCTGAGAAGCCATCCACACCGCAGAGGGCATATCAGGCTGCGGTGATTCTGGCCTCCCTCTTCATCCCCATCGCCCTGCTGACGGGAAAGCTCGTAGAGCTCATCATGGATTCCTCGAATCCAGACGGACTCACGGACTTGACCGCGGGTTTGGCCTACCTCACTCAGATCCTGGTGTGGTCGTTCACCGTGCTCGGCGTTGCCGTCATCGCCTTCGTAGTGGCCACCGTCATCCACTACACACGAACTCGGTCTTTCCGATCCGTGGCGCTTCCCGTCGGGATAGCACTGATCCAACTCGTCATAGGTGTTGCGCTGGTGGTGATTTCGCAGGCTATCACCGAAGTTGACGGATGAGATCATGTCCTGCGCAGTCCACAGCGTTGTGAACTATCGATGCGCAATTGGCTCGATAGCACTGGGTAGGAGCCGGCTAGTGGTCGGTCGACCGAGGTGTGGATGCACGAAGAACGCCGACCAGGCTCACGGCTGATACCAGTGCCCATACTCCCTCGAGCAGTAGGAATCCCCACTGTTCTCCGAGGAATGCTTGTACGGCGAGCACAGCTGACCCGACGATGTTGAGCGAAAGGTAGATCTGTGACTTCGTATCCATCCAGCCGCGCTGCGCGGCAGCGAATGCCGCGAGGACCATCAACGAACCAGCGACCTGGATTACTTGATCCATGACAGTGCACCTCCCGAGACGACAAGATCCATCACAGCGGCGTTCCTCGGCGCCGGGGAAGCAGACTAGATGATTCCTTGGGCGAGCATCGCGTCGGCGACTCTGGTGAAGCCAGCGATGTTGGCACCAATTACGTAGCTGCCGGGCGCGCCATATTCGTCGGCAGTCTCGAGGCAGCGGTCATGGATGCTCCGCATGATGTGTGCCAGGCGGTGTTCCGTGTCCTCAAACGACCAGGAGTCGCGTGACGCGTTCTGCTGCATCTCTAAAGCACTCGTGGCAACACCGCCCGCATTAGCGGCCTTTCCCGGGGCGAAAATTACGTCCGCGTCGGCAAACTTTCTGATTGCTTGGGGGGTGCAGGGCATGTTGGCGCCTTCGGCAACAATGGCGCAACCGTTCTTGATCAGCGTCAGCGCGTCGGCTTCGCCCAACTCATTCTGGGTGGCACACGGCAAAGCAATGTCGCACGGAACATCCCACACGGAGCCGCCAGCTACAAACTTCGCGGACGCCCCGCGCAGTTCGACGTATTCGCTGATCCGGCCACGTCGTGCCTGTTTCACCTCTGTAAGCACGTCGAAATCGATACCCTGATCATCGACCACGTAGCCAGTGGAGTCCGAGCAGGCGATAACTCGCCCGCCGAACTGGTGTACCTTTTCGATGGCGTACGTCGCCACGTTGCCGGACCCAGAGATCACAGCTCGTTTGCCGTCAAAAGAATCACCGCGGCTTTTGAGGATTTCAGCGGTGAAAAAGGCCGTTCCGTACCCGGTTGCCTCGGTGCGGACCTGAGATCCACCCCAGGTCAGGCCCTTGCCTGTCAAAACGCCGGACTCGTACCGGTTCGTGATGCGCTTGTACTGGCCGAAAAGGTAGCCGATCTCCCGGCCGCCAACTCCGATGTCACCCGCTGGCACATCGGTGTATTCGCCAATATGCCGGTAGAGCTCCGTCATGAATGACTGGCAAAAACGCATCACTTCCGCGTCGGATCGTCCCTTCGGATCGAAATCCGAACCGCCCTTACCGCCGCCAATGGGCATGCCGGTCAGGGAATTCTTGAAAATCTGCTCAAATCCTAAAAACTTGATGATTCCCAGGTACACCGAGGGATGAAAGCGAAGTCCGCCTTTGAAGGGACCCAACGCCGAGTTGAACTCCACTCGGAAGCCGCGGTTGAGTTGTACGGCTCCGTTGTCATCGACCCACGGAACGCGAAAGATGATCTGCCTTTCGGGTTCGCAGAGCCGGCGAATTACCGCTGCGTCGGCGTAGTCGGGATGCTTGGCGACCACGGGTCCCAAGCTATCCAGGATTTCGCGCACGGCTTGGTGAAACTCCACCTCGCCCGGGTTACGGCGTAATACCTCGTCATAAATATCGTGAAGCTTGGTGTCCATGCGGGTGGGGACTCCTTGAACTCACTGGCAGGCAGCATTCGGACAAGCTAGGAAAAAAATTCTGATGACGGAAGGCTCGCGGATCTGAAAGGCGGCACGCTCGCCGATAGTGGCGGTAGATCGGTGGATGGTCAGTGGGAAAGAGCGAGCAGCTTGCGCCCCACCACTGCAGGGAACGGGTCCTCTAGAAACCTCATAGATGGCGTTGACCTGCGAAAAGTGCCCCTGGTCAGACTCGAACTGACACTACACGGATTTTGAATCCGTTTCCTCTGCCAATTGGGATACAGGGGCTGATGCGTTGTCGTTTAGCTTAGCCAATGTATGTCACACCTATTACCGGGCGCCAACTGTGCAGGTCATCCCGCGCGGCAGATACCCTACTGCGTAGAGATCCTCGCCGGGCTGCGCGGGGTCGTGACCCAGGGGAGCAAGTCAATGGCGCCACCGAAGCGAGTCCTGATTGCAGAAGACGAGGCTCTGATTCGGCTCGACCTCAAAGAGATGCTTGCCGAAGAGGGCTACGACGTTGTGGGCGAAGCAGGCGACGGTGAGGAGGCACTGCGGTTGGCGGTGGAACTGAGGCCGGACCTGGTAATTCTCGACATCAAAATGCCGAAGAAGGACGGGCTCCAAGTCGCCGCCGAGTTGTCCGAGGGACAAATAGCGCCCGTGGTCATGTTGACTGCGTTTTCGCAGCCCGAGCTCATCTCCCGGGCTACCGAAGCCGGCGCCATGGCATATCTGGTGAAGCCGTTCACCAAGTCAGACCTGTTACCAGCTATCGAAGTGGCAATTGCCCGCTATAGCGAGTTAGTGCAGTTGCGCGCCGAGGTGGAGGACATCACCGAACGGTTGGAAGTTCGCAAGATCATCGACCGTGCCAAGGGTTTGTTGATGGAAAAACAAAAGATGTCCGAACCTGAAGCATTCCGTTGGATGCAGCGAGCAGCGATGGATCGGCGGGCATCCATGCGAGATATTGCGCAAGCGGTACTTGATGGGCTCGGGGCCTAGATCTCGCACTCGGTATTCTTTCGGTCGCCGAGCTCACGATCCATGAGACCTGTAGACCTACCTGATATAGCCTGCTGAAATACAGATTCGCCGGCGATTGTCCGGCGATTGCACCTATTTACCGCGTAGTCTGGTGTTGCGTATTACGCGACTGGCGGGTCGTTGGATGCGATTTGATCACGATCGCCCACGGGTCGCCTGCAGGGGTTGCTTACTCCGAAGATTCGTCTACTGTTCCGACGGCGGGCCACAAACGTTTGTGTCCAACAGATTGCGTTCCTCTCTCCGTGTTCTGACCATGTCAGAGCAGGTGAGGATCACGCTCCGACACGGCAACGTGAACCCGCACCGACTTACGGTGCCGTGCGAACTCGTCGTGGGCACCTCGAAACCTAAGGAGAACCTTCAGTGCGAAGCAGTTCTTTGGCGAAATTCGCCGCAATCGCAGCAGTGGGTGCACTCGCATTGGCTGCATGCTCCAACTCCACCTCGGATGCTAAGAGCAGCAGCAGTGCTGCCCCTGCCGCATCCAGCTCGTCGTCGTCTGCGGCTCCCGCAGCCAGCAGTGATGCTGCCACCTCGGAAACCTCCTCGGCAGCTGGCGGCGCATCCAACAGCGACACCGTCTACAAGATTGGTTTCCAGGGCCCGCTGTCCGGCGACAATCAGCAGCTCGGCATTAACGAGTCCAACGGAGTTGAACTTGCAGTCGAGCAGGCGAACGCCTCTGGCGACTTGGGCTTCACGCTCGAGCTGGTCAAGTCCGATGACGTCGGACTCCCGGACAAGTCCCCGGCCGCTGCCGCGACCCTGATCCAGGACACCGGCGTTGTCGGCGTTGTCGGCCCGGCCTTCTCCGGTTCGACCAAGGCTGTCGGCGCCACCTACAGTGCTGCCAATCTGGCTCTGATCAGCCCGTCGGCCACTAACGCCACACTCACCACCTCTGGTTTCACCGCATTCCACCGCATCGTCCCGACCGACGCTGTTGAGTCGGCAGGTACGGCGAAGTGGCTTGCAAAGACCGTCAAGAGCGTGTTCATCGTTGACGACCTGTCCGACTACGGCAAGGGTGCCGCAGACGAACTGGAAAAGGGTCTCAAGAGTGCAGGTATCAAGACGCAGCGTGAAGGTGTCGACGCCAAGACCACCGACTACAGCGCTATCGCTCAGAAGGTCGCGACCTCAGGCGACGAGGCTCTGTTCTACGGCGGTTACGACGCTCAGGTTTCCCTGTTCGCTCGCGCACTGAAGTCCGCTGGCTACAAGGGAGTCACAGTTACCGGTAACGGTGGCAAGTCCTCCGTCTTCACCGAAGGCGCCGGCGATGCCGGTGACGGTTGGTACTTCTCTTGCGGTTGCTTGGATGCCACCACGGCTCCTGCCGCCAAGGACTTCGAAGCTGCCTACGTGAAGAAGTACAACCAGCCCTCTTCGACCTACTCACCAGAGGCCTACGACGCTGCCAATGCCATGATTTCGGTCATCAAGGACCTGGCTGCCAAGGGCGAAGTTACCCGCGAAGATGTCATGGCGGGCGTCAAGGCACTCGACTACAAGGGCATCACCACCCAGGTGAAGTTCACCGAGTCGGGCGAAGTTGAAGCCGCAACCATCAACTTGTACCGCCAGGAAAAGGGTGTCATCAACCTGCTCGGTGACATGAAGGATCAGTAGCAAGTTGTCCGGTTCGCGCGGTCTCCTCCGCGTGAACCGGACAGACAGAAGCGTCGTCGATGTTCACAGTTCATCGACGACGCTTTCCGTCGTTCTATGCTCACTCCTCCGCCATGTGACGGCGCTGTTGGCGGACAACCTGGAAGGCCTTGTGCATGCAAGATTTCATGCTTAACCTATTTTCGGGACTCACCCGAGGATCTATGTATGCGCTAATCGCGCTCGGATACACCCTGGTGTACGGCGTGTTGCAGCTCATCAACTTTGCGCACAGCGAAGTTTTCATGTCCGGTGCCTTTGCCAGCTTTATTGTCGTCAATGCCTTGGTCGGTGAGAATCAGATACCGGGCTGGGTGGTCCCACTGATCTTCCTGGCGGGTCTTCTCTCCGGTGGACTTGCTGGAGCCAGCGTGGCGTGGGGGCTGGAACGAATCGCCTATCGTGCGTTGCGACGTCGGGGAGCGCCCAAACTCGCGTTCCTGATTAGCGCGATCGGCATGTCCTTTCTGCTTTCGGCACTCGCCGGCAAGCTCTTCAACCGTTACACCAACAATCAGTTCCCGGACTATTTCAACAAGGACGCGGTGGTGTTTACCGTCTTTGGTGCGGAAATCCGGCTGATTCAAGTCATCATCATCTTTGGCGCCATCATCATGATGGTGTTCCTGGACCGGTTGGTCTCGGGTACCAAGCTGGGCAAGAGTATTCGCGGCGTGGCTGAGGACGCGCCCACCGCGGCTCTGATGGGAATTAACATCGACAAAACGATTTCCAGGACCTTCGTTATCGGCGGCGCCCTCGGCGGTGCGGCCGGATTCCTGTACGGCACCGCGTTCGTGTTCTCCAACACGATGGGCTTCCTGCCCGGGGTTAAAGCATTTGCCGCCGCGGTCCTTGGTGGTATCGGCAACATTCGCGGCGCCATGATTGGCGGCTTGCTGCTTGGAATTATTGAAGTGTTGATTCCCGCTTTGCCGTTCATCGGGACTAAGTGGACTGACGTCGTTGCCTTCGTCGTACTGGTAATGGTCTTGGTACTGCGCCCGACAGGCATCCTCGGTGAGAAGCTCGGGAGGGCCGCATGAAAACCTCGTTCTATTCAACGCCTTGGTTCCAACGGCTTGCAGCCTGCCTGGCGTTAGGCTTCTTCCTCTCCATCATGATCGGCCCGCAGCAGGGCACCCAGCAGGATTATGGATTTGCCTTCCGCGCCGCAGTCTTCAACCCTCGTATCTTCGTTTTCTTGGGCATCGGAGTCCTTGTTTTCGTAATGGTCACATTCTGGCCGAAGATCACCCCGTACCTGCACCGGCCCGGGTTTGCTCCCATCGCAGCTGGCGGTATCGCAGTTCTTGCCTCCCAAACATTGCTGAAGTGGCATGACCCGACAGGAGACGGCAAGTTCAGCACCGTGTCCGAAGCGGCCGGAAAAATCAAGGGTCTTGCTCCCTTGGCATCGGTGTTTTTCAGTTGGCTTGCCTGGGCATTGCTGATCGTCACGGTCGTGGTGGCGGTTGCGGGCATCGTATTCACGAAACCCGTGCTGGGGTACGTAGCCGCTGCACTTGCAGTGTTCGGAGCTTTTGTTGCGCCCATTTCCCATGCGGCCATCGAATCCACCACGAAAAAAATTGACCACTCGTTGGGAGCAGGATCGGCCGTCATCGGCTACTTGGTACTCGTCGCCGCAGGCCTGACCGTGGCGATGTCGAAGGAAGATTCGGCGAACACGAAGGCCTTTGTCGCTCGGGTGTTGGGCTGGCGACCCGGACTGCCTCTCACCGTCGTTGGTGTTGTCGTAGGCGCTATCGGTGTGGCAAGCGCGACGTGGTTTTCGCCGAAGAAGACCAACGCCACGTTGGCGGATGCGGCATCATTCTTTGCCGACAAGGGCCTTGCCCCGATCGCGGAGGCGTATCTGAGCTGGCTCGCGCTCGTGCTGTTTGTTGTCTGTCTTGTCAGTTCTGCTGCTGCCGGATATTTGCGCAACATCATGTTGGGTTGGATCGCGCTCGGTTTAGGCCTCGTTGGCCTTTACCTGACGTTAAACTCGATGTACCTTTTCAGCTCACTCGCCGGTTCCCTGGGTATCTCGGCCAGCGGGACGTGGCAAAACCTTGGTTCCGGCGGCTGGATGACAGCAGCGGCATTCTTCCTCTTCGCGGGAACCGGATTCGTCGTGGCAACCGTGAAATTCACCAAGTCGAAGACCATCATCGCTGCAGGTCTGAAACTCGCAGCGCCGAAGTCCTCCGATGCAGGTGGGCTCTTCGGAAGCCCGGCGACCGCGAAGACGCTGCTGCTCCTCGTATTCGCCGCAGCGTTGTTCTACCCGCCCACTGCGACTAGTTTCTGGCAGTCGGTGTTGGTCACTCAGATTGGTATCTACGTCCTGCTCGCTATTGGCCTGAACGTGGTCGTCGGTTGGGCGGGGCTGCTCGACCTGGGATTCATCGCCTTCTACGCAATCGGCTCCTACGTCACGGCCTATCTCGTCGGCTCTCTTCCGCCCAAGCCGCCGTGGGGCACCATGTCCCCGCTGTTCGCGATCCCCTTTGCGATCGCGGTGTGTTTGGTCGCGGGCGTCATCCTGGGTGGGCCCACGTTGCGTCTGCGCGGCGACTACCTCGCGATCGTCACGCTGGGGTTCGGTGAGATTGTTCGTATCGTGGCGATCAACGCCGACGACGTCACCAACTCCACCCGCGGGCCATCCCCCCAGGTTCCGCACCCGGTGATCAACCTCGGGTTTACTCGCTTCGAGTTTGGCCTTGACCAGCTGCAGTACTGGTATCTGCTGCTCATAATTATCGTCATCGTGGTGGTCCTGTTCCGGGCGTTGGAGCACTCGCGTACCGGGCGGGCTTGGGCAGCCATTCGTGAGGACGAAGTGGCGGCGCAGGCATCCGGGGTGAATACCTTCAGGTTCAAGCTGCTCGCCTTCGCGATCGGCGCCTCCACCTCCGGCATTGCCGGCGTGTTCTTTGCCTCCGACGTGGGGTTCTTTACCCCGGACAACTTCATCCTGAATAACTCCATTCTGGTGGTGGCCTACGTCGTTTTCGGTGGCATGGGCTCGCTGCCAGGAGCGATGGCCGGAGCTGCGGTATTGACGTGGTTGCCGGAGTTCCTCAAAGACCAGGTTCCCGCAGAGGACCGTCAAATGTGGATCGGCGCAGTGGTGCTGCTCATGATGATCTTCCGCCCCGGCGGATTGATTCCGGCAAAGCGTCGTTCCGCAGAGCTCCATGACTACGACCATCACGAATCACTCGAAGTGTCGGCAGTTCCGGCTGGCGAAGGAATGGGAGCCAAGGCATGACAACCTCAATGGCGAAAACACCAGCGTCTGAGGATCCGCCCGTGGACACCCGCGACGTCATTTACGAAGTCGATGATGTGACACTGCGCTTCGGTGGTGTCACCAGCCTTAACCACGTCTCATTGAAGATGTACCGGGGTGAAATCCTCGCCATCATCGGGCCAAACGGGGCAGGCAAGACCTCCCTTTTCAACTCGTTGACCGGTGTTTACACGCCTCAAGAAGGCAGCATTATGCTGGCAGCGCGCGTCGGTGATCAGCCCGTTAGCGTCCTAGGCCAGAAAACACACATCATTAACCGGCTGGGTGTGGCGCGTACCTTCCAAAACATCCGGCTATTTCCAGCGCTCACCGCGTTGGAGAACATTCAAGTCGGTATCGAAACCCGCCAAAAGGCCGGTCCGGTGTCCAACATGCTCGGCCTTCCGTGGGCGCGGCGCGAACAGCGGGAGAGCGTCAAACGGGCATACGAACTTCTGCGCGAGGTGGGTCTTACGCAGCGTGCCAACGACTTGGCGGGTTCGCTCGCTTACGGGGAGCAGCGCCGCTTGGAAATTGCGCGTGCCCTGGGAACCAGTCCCGGCGTTATCCTGCTCGACGAACCAGCGGCTGGCACTAACCCGGTGGAGAAGCAGGAATTGGCCGACCTCATCCAGCGGATCAACCGTGAAGATGGTGTGTCCGTGCTGTTGATCGAGCACGACATGAAGCTCGTCATGTCAATCGCCCATCGTCTGGTGGTGCTGAACTTCGGCCAAAAAATCGCCGAAGGGTCACCGGAGAACATTCAGAAGAACCCGGACGTCATCGCCGCCTACTTGGGTAGTGAAGACGACGAAACTGCGGAAGGGGAGATCTGATGGCATTGCTCGAAGTTGACAACATCGAGGTCCGTTACGGGGCTATTAAGGCAATTAAGGGAATTTCCTTTGACGTGGCCGAAGGCGAGATTGTTGCTTTGCTCGGGGCCAATGGCGCCGGCAAGACCACTACTCAAAAGACTGTC
The DNA here is from genome assembly GCF_003860405.1 of Nakamurella antarctica. Lineage (NCBI taxonomy): Bacteria > Bacillati > Actinomycetota > Actinomycetes > Nakamurellales > Nakamurellaceae > Nakamurella > Nakamurella antarctica. The sequence goes on from NZ_CP034170.1 coordinate 1,548,302, forward strand.
TCAGGCATGCTTCGCCCCTCACTGGGCGAAATTCGTTTCGATGGCAAAAGGATCGATGGTATTCCCGCTCACGAGTTGATCCACTTGGGGATCTGCCACGTGCCCGAGGGCCGACGGGTTTTCCCCAGGATGAGCATTCTGGAAAACCTCGAGATGGGTGCTTTCCGGTTCAAGAAGCCGGATGAACAAATTCTGGAACACGTCTTCGAGATGTTCCCGAGGCTGCGCGAGCGGATTAAGCAGCAAGCAGGAACTTTGTCCGGCGGTGAGCAGCAGATGCTCGCGATCGGCCGCGCGTTGATGGGCAAGCCTCGGTTGCTGCTCCTCGATGAGCCGTCGATGGGCCTTGCACCGCTGATCGTTAACCAGATCTTCGACATTATTAAAGAGATCAACGTTGAGGGTGTGACGGTGCTGCTCGTGGAGCAGAACGCTTCTAAAGCGCTGGCATTGGCTAACCGCGGCTATGTTTTGGAAACCGGCGAGATCGTACTGTCCGGAACAGGCAAGGATCTGCTGGCAGACGACCGAGTCCGCGCTGCTTACCTCGGCGAGGAAATAGCGCACTAGTTCGTGGAATGGAGGATGGCCGGACCTGATGGTCCGGCCATCCTCCATTCCGAACGCTTCAGCAGGTGGATTGATCAGGAGCCATGTTTACGTCACTGACGCGTCTGCGACAAGCATCTCGTTCACGGTTGGGTCATCGGCTCGGGCTAGTCCAAATCAGCGCTACCGGTTTTCTTTTGGGGTACCACCGGTGTTGTGGTGCAGCTTGTCATTGCAGCGTCAGTGTTGGGACCCATCAGTATTGGTTTTTACCGGTTGGCCATCGCCGCAGTGGTGCTGTTGCTTTTCACCGCTAGACAACTTTCGGCGCTGATCCGAGCATTCCGTATCGCTCCTGGTGCCACGCTGGTATCTGGGGCAGGGCTCGGCGTTTATCAGGCGCTGTACTTTCTCGGAGTCGCATGGGCAGGTGTGGGTGTGGCCACAGTGGTGGCGCTGGGGATGGCGCCGATCCTCACTGCGACCTGGGAAAGTGTGCGCTCACGGACACGGCCCTCACCTCTCACCCTCAGCAGCGTGAGCGTGGCGCTGATAGGGCTCGCGATGGTGGCCACAGCGGGCACCGAGGTGACAGCTGCGGCTCCGAAGCCGGTACTGGGTCTTCTTGCTTCGGCCGGATCGGGGGTGCTGTATTCAATTACGGCATTAGTAAGTCGTCATGTTGCGCAGCGCATACCGGCTCTGATGTTGACCACCATGACGACAACCATCGGTGCATTGACCCTTCTGCCAATCGCTGTGGTCACGGGAATCGGCTTTAGCCCGAATCTTCGAACAATCAGTGGTTTGATTTTTCTCGGTGTCATGACAACGGCAGTGGCTTACGGGTTGTACTACGCCGGGCTGAAGACGGTTGCCGGTTCGACCGCGGCGGTGCTGACGCTGTTGGAGCCGGTCACGGCTGCTGTGCTGGCTGTGATTTTGCTGACCGAACCGATGTCCATGTGGACAGTCTTCGGATCCGTCTTACTGCTCAGTTCGATTGCTGCGCTGTACCTTTCGCCTATGCCTAGGCAAGGCGAGCCGTTATTGGCGGGTGGTCCACTCGAAATAGGGTATGTACTGGTCGACCACTTCCCGGATTCAACGCGGGGCGTCGATGTAATTGCACGTCAACCGAGCGGTGCAGATTCGCTTTCCGGCCTCGTTATGAATGACGACCTCCAGACTCGCGGTTGACCTTCCGGCGTGGGCAACGGAGCTGGTACCGGTCACCACGCCCTCGCGGGCGGAGCGGTGATGGGTGCAGTTGAGGTCGACGCCCACAGCAAGTTTTCCGGCCGGTGCCAGTGCCATCGCATGGATGGATCCCAAGCTTTCTGCCAACACCGCGCTCGCGCCCCCGTGCAGCAAACCGTACGGCTGAGTATTACCTGCGACGGGCATGGTGCCACTCACGCGGTCGGGGCCCATCTCGGTAATGACGATGCCGCACTTATTCGCCAGCGATCCGCCGTTATTGAGCGATTCGAGCGAGAACTTCAATGACGATGAGTCGGATGTGCTCACGGTGATGTCTCCCGGGAATATTTGGTGTGGGTCAGGGGGTGTGGGGCTGTCGGTCCCAAACCCTAGACTCAGCCAAGTGACGACAACGACTGTGCCCGCCCCGTCCCTGCTGTTGCTCGACGGGCATTCGCTGGCCTACCGCGCGTTTTTTGCGCTCCCAGCCGAAAAGTTTGCCGCAGCAAACGGTCAGCCGACAAACGCGGTGTATGGGTTTACGTCGATGCTCCTTAATCTGCTCAGGGACGAGAAGCCAACCCACGTCGCTGTGGCGTTTGATCTGTCTAGGGTGACGTGGCGCAGCGCGGAATTCCCGGAATATAAAGCGCAGCGGTCGGCGTCACCGGAAATGTTCAAGGGACAGGTCGAGCTGCTCAAAGAGGTGTTGGCCGCGCTGCGGATCCCGACCCTGACGGCGGAAAACTTCGAGGCCGACGATGTGATCGCCACGCTGACCGTGAAGGCGGTTGCCGAGGGGATGACCGTGCGGATCTGCACGGGAGATCGGGACTCCTTGCAGCTGGTGAACAAGGATGTGACCGTCCTCTATCCGATCAAGGGGGTCTCTGAGATGACGCGGTTCACCCCCGAGGCGGTCGAGGCGAAGTATGGGCTGACACCAAAGCAGTATCCGGATTTCGCAGCACTGCGCGGTGACCCGTCCGACAACTTGCCGGGCATCCCCGGAGTGGGGGAGAAGACCGCATCGAAATGGATCCGTGATTTCGGTTCCCTCACCGCACTGGTGGACAGGGTGGATGAGGTGGGCGGCAAAATTGGGACGTCCTTACGAGAGAACTTAAGCAACGTCCTGCTGAACCGGCGATTGACCGAGTTGGTGAAGGATGTGCCACTCGAGGTCAGCCCCATCGTTGACCTCCTCGCGCAGCCCTACGACCGTGAAGCGGTCCACGATATTTTCGACCAGCTTCAATTTCGGGTATTGCGGGAACGGTTGCTCGAGATGTTCCAGCAAACTGACGAGGCGAGTACTGCCGGATTCGAGGTTCGCACCCAAGAGCTCGCGACTGGGACGGTACGCGCTTGGCTGGACAAACATGCCCGCGGGACAACGGTGGGAATGTGGGTGCGGGGAAGCTGGCTGCTCGGAAGTGGTGATGCACAACAACTCTCACTGGCCGTTGCGAGTGGGCACGCTGGTGCCATCGACCTGGTGGGGATTTCCCCAGATGACGACGACGCCATCGCGCATTGGCTGGCCGATCCGACAGCGGCGAAGGTCGGCCACCAAATCAAAACTGCTACCAACATCTTGGCGGGGCGAGGCTGGACGCTCGCTGGCGTCGTGGGTGACACCGAACTAGAGGCTTACCTCGCACTGCCTGGGCAGCGCGCTTACGATCTCGGCGATCTGGCTCAGCGCTACCTGCACCGCAGTTTGGCGGCAGCGGATAACAACATTGCCGAAGTGCAACAGTCGCTATTCGACGCCAGTGGCATCGATAGCTCGGACATGCTCCGGGCGTTCGCGGTACTGGAGTTGGATACGGCGCTCAAGACCCAGCTCGCGGAGTCGGGCCAGTTGCGATTGCTCACAGACCTTGAATTGCCGTTGACAGAGGTACTGGGCCGTATCGAACGAACCGGCATTGCTGTGGACAGCGGCTACCTCCAAGAACTTCAGGCTGATTTTCTCGCCGAAGCGCATACCGCCGCACAGTCCGCCTACTCGGCGATTGGCAAGGAAGTGAACCTGGGATCACCTAAGCAACTCCAGGTCGTGCTCTTTGACGAGCTGGACATGCCAAAGACAAAGAAGACAAAGACCGGTTACACCACGGACGCCGACGCGCTCGTGTGGCTGCACGAGCAAACTCAGCACCCCTTCTTGACGCACTTGCTCCGACACCGAGATGTCACGAAGCTTCGCACCACGGTGGACGGGCTCCTGAAGTCGGTGGGCGACGATGGTCGCATTCACACCACCTTCCAGCAGACGATTTCCTCCACCGGGCGGCTTTCTTCCACCGAGCCGAACTTGCAGAACATTCCGGTGCGGACTGACGAAGGCCGACGCATTCGCAAGGTCTTTGTCGCAGACAAAGCGTATGAAAATTTGATCACCGCCGATTATTCGCAGATCGAAATGCGGATTATGGCCTCCCTTTCAGGTGACGAAGGTTTGATTGCCGCTTTCAACTCTGGAGAGGACCTGCATAGCTACGTGGGGTCGCAAGCTTTCGGCGTGCCCATTGGAGAAGTCAGCGCGGACATGCGACGGCGGGTCAAGGCAATGTCGTACGGCCTTGTTTACGGACTGTCAGCATTTGGATTGTCGGGGCAACTCAAGATCAGCCGTGAAGAAGCGCAAGGACAGATGGATGCCTACTTCAACCGGTTCGGTGCCGTTCGCGACTACTTGCGCGAGATTGTCGAAAAGGCGCGGCTGGTTGGCTATACCGAGACTGTGCTTGGCCGCAGGCGTTATCTTCCCGATCTGACGAGCGATAACCGGCAGCGTCGTGAATTGGCCGAACGTAATGCCCTTAATGCGCCGATCCAAGGTAGTGCGGCCGACATCATCAAGGTGGCAATGTTGAAGGTCGATGCCCGCATTGCTGCAGAGGGTATGACCTCGCGACTGTTGCTCCAGGTACACGACGAACTTCTCTGTGAGGTCGGTACAGGTGAGGAAGAAGCCCTGACGGCCGTGCTGAGGGAAGAAATGGCCGGGGCCTACGAACTATCGGTTCCCTTGGATGTTTCTGTGGGGGTGGGCGCTAGCTGGAATGCAGCGGCGCACTGACACCTGTGGTTTCGGCCTCACGTGATCCTTAAGCAGCACTGCACTGCACTGTGGGGAGATCACCCAGGGAGATCGCCCAGGGAGATCACCCTGGAAGATCACAGACAAAAATCGCAGTGCCGGGGAAGACCTCACCCCGCAGCCGTGACCACTGGCCCCACGTCGCTTCCAAATCGTCGGGCCACTCCGGTTCGATCAGGTCGGTGAGAGTGAACCCTGCCGCGACGATCTCGCGAATTCGATCGCCGAGCGTGCGGTGATGTTCGACGTAGGCGGGAACGCCGTCAGAGTCCACCTCTACGTAAGGGGAGCGGTCGAAATAGGAAGAGACCGCCTGCAGACCTTTCTCGCCGGGGTCATCCAGAAAGATCCAGCGCATGGGGTGCGTCACCGAGAACACCCACCTCCCACCCGGCCGCAGCACGCGCGCAACCTCCCGCATCACGAGCGCCGAGTCCGCGACGAAGGGCACAGCACCGAACGCACTGCAGGCAATATCGAACGACTGCGAGGCAAACGGCATCGCGCTGGCATCTGCCTGCACCAGCGGCGCGTGGAGGCCACTGCGAGTCGCAGCATCGGCGGCGTAGCTCAGCATCCCGGCAGACAGATCGAAGGCGGTGACCTGTGCGCCAGCGCCCGTCAGCCAGCGACCGCATGGCGCCGACCCGCAGCCCACTTCAAGAACGCGTAGACCCTCGACCTCTCCTAGAAGGTGAGCATCATCCTCACGCAGACCTTCAGGGCACCAAACAAAATCAGCATCTCCCAGAAAAGCCGCATGTTCTGCGTGATAGTCGCCGGCATCGGCATCCCACCAGCGGCGATTGGCCAGCCTCGAGTCTTGGGAACCGGCAGCGCGGTGCTGCGGGCGAGTCGGGCCCAGTATTTGTTCGGCGCTGAGGTGCTGTGTCGGCGCCTGTTCGGTCTGGGAGATAGCGGGAGTAAGTGGTCCAGTCACCTGTTCATCATGGCGTCTGGGAGGGGCGCTCCGCACCGCGATGTACCGGGCCGTCCTCAAGGTGCGACACGCAGTGGCACATGCGCTGGGAGTGCATTTGACCTGACCATGGGGAGCCAGGCTATTCTTAGCGTTGCGCTGTGGGTCCGTGCTGCCTCTGTCTGGAGCAGGCGGCCCTCGCCAAACCCTTCGAGCCGACCGGGGGAGCCCGAGAGGGCGCCTGCTTACGGCTTAGATGTGTGGACGCGAATCGGACATTGCAGCGTCCGCCAACGCTGGCATCCTGCCGGCAGATACACACACCCACCCCGGAGCACCCCACCACATGTCTGCACCCACCCGCACCGCCCCACAGGTCGCTATTAACGATATCGGGACGGCCGAGGATTTCCTCGCTGCAGTAGACCTCACCATCAAGTACTTCAATGACGGCGACATCGTCGAAGGAATCATCGTCAAGGTTGACCGTGACGAAGTTCTCCTCGACATCGGTTACAAGACCGAAGGTGTCATTCCCTCTCGCGAGCTGTCCATCAAGCACGACGTGGACCCCAGCGAAGTCGTCAAAGTTGGCGAGCACGTCGAAGCTCTCGTTCTCCAAAAAGAGGACAAAGAAGGCCGTCTGATCCTGTCCAAGAAGCGCGCTCAGTACGAGCGTGCATGGGGCACTATCGAGAAAATCAAGGAAGAAGACGGCGTCGTTTCCGGAACCGTCATCGAAGTTGTCAAGGGTGGACTCATCATTGACATCGGTCTGCGCGGCTTCCTGCCCGCGTCCTTGGTGGAAATGCGCCGCGTTCGCGACCTGCTGCCCTACGTCGGCAAGGTCCTCGACGCCAAGATCATCGAGCTTGACAAGAATCGCAACAACGTCGTGCTCTCCCGCCGTCAGTGGTTGGAGCAGACCCAGTCCGAGGTTCGCAGCGAATTCCTCAACCAGCTCGCAAAGGGCCAGGTTCGCAAGGGTGTCGTGTCCTCGATCGTCAACTTCGGTGCCTTCGTGGACCTGGGCGGCGTCGACGGACTCGTTCACGTTTCCGAGCTGTCCTGGAAGCACATTGACCACCCGTCCGAGGTCGTCGAGGTTGGCCAGGAAGTCACCGTCGAGGTTCTCGACGTCGACATGGACCGCGAGCGTGTGTCGCTGTCCCTCAAGGCCACCCAAGAAGATCCGTGGCGTCACTTCGCCCGTACCCATGCCATTGGCCAGGTTGTGCCGGGTCGCGTCACCAAGCTCGTTCCGTTCGGTGCGTTCGTTCGCGTCTACGACGGGATCGAAGGCCTCGTGCACATCTCCGAGTTGGCTGGACGCCACGTGGAGATCCCCGAGCAGGTTGTCACGGTCGAGGATGAAATCTTCGTTCGCGTCATCGATATCGACCTCGAGCGTCGCCGGATCTCGCTGTCGTTGAAGCAGGCCAACGAGGGCATCACCCCGGAGACCGAATTCGACGAGGTTCGCGCGCAGTACGGCGTTGTCGATCACTACGACGAGACCGGCAACTTCTTGCCGCCGGAAGGCTTCGACGTCTCCACCGGCGAATGGCTGGAAGGCTTCGACAGCCAGCGCGAGACCTGGGAGAAGGTCTACGCGGATGCGCAGGCTGTTTACGCCTCCCACCTCAAGCAGGTCGCAGCAGCGATTATCGCCGATGCTGAAGCTGCCGAGCCAGCGAACTACTCCTCCACCTCGGGTGATTCAGCCGAGGCATCGGATGAGGACATCGCTGCCGGAACATCGGGCTCAAGCAACGCGCCCACCGGTTCGCTGGTCAACGACGAGCAACTCGCAGCGTTGAAGGAAAGACTCGCGGGTAGCTGACCCTTCGCACCTCACCAGGAGCCCCACACCGTTAAAGGTGTGGGGCTCCTGGTTTTCGTCCCCACCGCAGTGCAGAGTTTTCTCACATTTCGTACTAGATCGGCGGGGCGAACGGGGAGTTCGACTTACCATCAGTACCGTCATCCACATGCTGAAAACCAAGCCCGTCATCGGTGCCGTTGTGTTGTGTCTCGCCCTCGCTGGGTGCGGTGCAAGCTCCACAGCACGAGGCACCACCACCGTGACCATGACAGCCTCGGCGACCCAGACTCCGGAAGCCCCCGTCACTGTCCCTGCCACAGCGGCGACAGTGAGTGCGCCGATGACAACAGGCTCCACCGATGCTCCTGCTGCGGAGGCTACTTCGGCCACTACGACGGGCTCCGCAGATGGCTCTGCGCCGGGGACCGCCGACTCTGCAAGTGCCAGTGGCTCGGTTCCGGCATCGGGCGAATCCACGACTCCGGCTGATGCCACATTCGCTGGTCCGTTTGTGGCTGTCGATCCGTTGAAGCAGGACTGCGACAAGATCCTCAATGCAACTGAAATCGCCACCGCCATGGGCGCGAGCGTTCCGGCTGCCACCAATGTGATCATGGATGTCGCGAACGCCGACCGGAAAACAACGGGACGCAAAAAGTGCCTTTACGGTGTGTCCGCGGACAGAGCCGGTGGCGTAGTGACAGTGGTTCTGACGCAATATGAGGATGCTGCCGCTGCAGCGTCGCAAATCGCCACGACCGTCAAATCTGAGAAGGGCCAAGGGGCGACCGCGTCGGTGGTAACCGTCAAGGGCTTGCCGGCGCAGGTTTTGTTGCGTGATGGCGGGCTCATCGTGGCCCAGTACGACACATGGACGCTGTCCGTCGTGGTCGCGGACAAGATCGTGGATGCAGCCAAACTCCCCGCGGCTCTTGCCGCTGTCGGGGATTACGCGCTGACACAGATTGTCGGCTGAAAACTTCATTGCCGCCGATGTCGGCGGGAGTGCACCCGACGACGTGGAACGCGGTATCTTCACACGGTCTGAGCGGGCAAAACCTGCCATGGCATGGCGGGACGTGCCCAGATGTGGCGGTGCCTACCGACGGTGAATAGCGATGCGAACAACCCTCGGCGCGGAACAACGGTGAGAGCCCCGACGAGAATGGCCCCGTGGCGACCGACGCGATGCCGTCCTGGCGGAACTTCGGTGTGCTGCAAGGTGTGCTCCCTGGTTGGCTCGAGGGCCTTCGTCATGGGACGATCGGCGAGTGCCTGCTGACCAGCGGATCCTGGTGATCAGAACCAGACCGTAGGTCACGCGGGAGTAAATGATAGGGATGTGACCGGTGTGTCGCACGGTACAGATCGTGCGTAGGTGACTCCAAAACCTCGGGGAGTGTGGACGCGTGCTAAAAGTGGCCGTGACCGGAGGTATCGGCTCCGGCAAATCCACGGTGTCTCGTCAATTCGCGGCACTGGGAGCTGTCGTCGTCGATTCCGACGCATTGGCTCGGCAAGTTGTCCAACCAGGCACACCGGGCCTGGCGGCGATTGTTGATATTTTTGGCCGACGGGTTCTTGCATCCGATGGCAGCCTGGACCGGGCTGCGCTTGCCAGCATCGTCTTCGCCGACCCCGATGCCCGTGTGGCGCTCGAGCAGATAACGCACCCGTTGGTGCGGAGCCAATTCGATGCCGCAGTGGCGACCTGTCCGGCGGACTCTGTTGTCGTAAACGACATCCCACTTCTTCGCACGCTCGAGGTAGCTGCGCGCTACGCGGTCGTGGTGGGTGTCGGAGCGCCGGTGGGTGTTCGAGTACGAAGACTGATTCAACGAGGCCTGACCGAAGATGATGCTCGCGCGCGAATTGCGGCGCAGATGCTTGATGAACAGCGAAAGGAGCTGGCGGACTGCTGGCTCGACAATTCGGGAACCGAGGCGGAGCTGAAGACCGCGGCGGCTGCCGTGTGGAGACAGATCGACGAGATGCACAGCAACATGAGGGCCGGTAGGCCAGCCCCGTTCTCGCCCGGGGCGTCTGCAAGGTGGGTGGGAGGCCGCGAAGCCGCCGTGCGTCGGGTGATCGCGCGGATAGCATTCGCGATAGGGGACGGTGTCGCCCACCTATCGGTGCTGCCCGCTGCCTGCGGCGAGGATGGACCGATTTCCGTGGAGATTAAGGTGGGGGTTGTATCTCGTGTTCAGGAATGGATCGGGCCATTGAGAGATAGTGGCTGGGTGAAAGATTCCCGCCTGGCACCTGTCACCTTTACCAATGCTGATGCGGCGCGTCCCGTCTCGCTCCGCTTCGTGCCGTGATGGGTCGGGACAAACAGCCAGAGCTAACGACGCATGCTCCAGGGCGGCGATAGGCCCTGGACTGCGTCGACCACCTTTGTCGGTGGGTCGGCGTAACCTCAAGTACCGTGGCATTCGCAACTGAACATCCCATCCTCGCAGTCTCCGAACACCGACCGGTCAGCGATATTCCCCGCTCCACGGGTCGGTTCGAAGTCGTATCCGAATTCTCGCCAGCCGGGGATCAACCCACCGCCATTGCGGACCTGGAACGCAGACTCTCTGCTGGCGAGAAAGATGTGGTGCTGCTGGGTGCGACGGGAACAGGTAAGTCGGCGACCACGGCGTGGTTGATTGAAAAAGTACAGCGCCCCACTCTGGTGATGGCGCCAAATAAGACGTTGGCGGCTCAACTCGCGAACGAGCTGAGAGAACTTTTCCCCAATAACGCTGTCGAGTACTTCGTCTCCTACTACGACTACTACCAGCCGGAGGCTTACGTTCCGCAGACCGATACCTTCATCGAAAAGGACTCGTCGGTCAACGCGGATGTGGAGCGGCTGCGTCACTCGGCCACCAAATCATTGCTATCGCGCCGCGACGTGATCGTCGTTGCCTCGGTGTCCTGTATCTACGGTCTCGGAACTCCCCAGTCTTATCTCGACCGATCTCTTCCCGTGGCCGTCGGTATGCAGATGGAGAGGGACAAGCTGTTACGAGCACTTGTCGACGTGCAGTACAGCCGCAATGATTTGGCCTTCACCCGTGGTTCGTTTCGGGTTCGCGGCGACACGGTTGAAATTATTCCGTCGTATGAGGAACTTGCAATCAGAATTGAATTCTTCGGCGACGAAATCGAGCGACTGTATTACCTGCACCCGCTGACCGGGGAAGTGCAGCGCGAAGTCCCCGAGCTACGCATCTTCCCCGCAACGCATTATGTAGCCGGGCCGGAGCGCATGGAAGCGGCGATCCGGGCAATCGAGGATGAACTTGAAGGCCGGCTGTCCGAATTTGACAAGCAGGGGAAACTGCTCGAAGCGCAACGGTTAAGAATGCGCACCACTTACGACTTAGAGATGATGCGACAGGTCGGATTTACCTCTGGTATCGAAAACTATTCTCGGCACATCGACGGTCGCCCGCAGGGAAGTGCTCCAGCCACCCTCATCGACTATTTCCCTGACGACTTTTTGATGGTGATCGACGAATCGCATGTGACTGTGCCTCAGATTGGCGCCATGCACGAAGGGGATGCGGCCCGAAAACGTACTTTGGTGGAGCACGGTTTCCGGTTACCCAGCGCCATGGACAACCGACCGTTGACCTGGGAGGAGTTTGCCGGGCGAGTAGGCCAGACGGTCTACTTGTCGGCCACCCCGGGCTCGTACGAGATGGGCCGTGCTGGCGGCGAATTCGTTGAACAGGTAATCCGGCCCACGGGTCTGGTCGACCCCGAGGTGATTATCAAACCCACTACCGGGCAAATTGACGATTTGGTGGGCGAAATCAGGCTGCGCGCGCAACGCGACGAGCGCGTCTTGGTGACCACTCTCACCAAAAAGATGTCTGAGGACCTGACTGACTACCTGCTTGAACTGGGAATCCGGGTGCGGTATCTCCACTCCGAAGTCGATACGTTGCGACGTGTCGAGTTACTCCGTGAGCTGCGACTCGGTGAATTCGACGTGCTGATCGGAATTAACCTGCTGCGTGAGGGCCTCGACTTGCCGGAGGTTTCGTTGGTCGCCATTCTCGATGCTGATAAAGAGGGCTTTCTCCGATCCGGCACCTCGTTGATCCAGACCATTGGGCGTGCTGCGCGCAACGTCAACGGCCAGGTCCACATGTATGCGGACCGGATCACCAAGTCGATGGCACTGGCAATTGACGAAACAAATCGTCGCCGCGAAAAACAGGTGGCGTACAACGTGGAAAAGGGTGTGGACCCGCAACCGCTGCGAAAGAAGATCAACGACATTTTGGCATCGGTCTACGCGGAAGCTGAAGATGCCGTTGCGGTGGGCGGTTCTGGGCGCAATGCCTCTAGAGGCAAGAAAGGAACTGGCGAAACAGGGGGCTCCGCAGGCATCTACGCTGGCCATCAGACGGTCGGAATGGCGCGCAATGAGCTCGCCAGCCTGGCGCAACAGCTCACTGACCAGATGATGGCAGCGGCCAAGGATCTACAGTTCGAACTAGCAGGCAGGCTGCGCGATGAGATTCATGAACTGAAGAAAGAACTGCGCGACATGGATCAAGGACTCACGTAAACCGCACGCGCTTGCGCCGTTACCCGATTCGACGGGCGAAGAGCATTCCTAGCTGGTGATGTCTTTCCGACGAAAGCGCATCACGCCGAAGCCAAAGAGGATCAGCGCGTAGCCGAGCCCAGCGAAACCGCCACGGATCATGTCGTCCCAGCGGATCGGGTCGGAAAGCGTGCCGGTCCACGCGAAGGCGTAGTGCGTGGGTAGCCAGTCTCGGATTCCACCGAGAGCATCAATCTGATCCAGAATCTGAGACAGGATCGTCAGGAGCACCGCACCTCCCACAGCGCCCAGAGGCGCGTCGGTCGACACGCTCAGGAGGAAGGCCAACCCAGCGACCCATGTCAGCTGGATCGCAAGAAAAGCGACAACGATAGCTAATCTGGCCACAGTTGCGCCCAGTGTCAACTGGTCGCCAACGGGGGTTTGCAGCGGCCCGAATCCATACAAGACGCCTCCCAGCAGGAGCGCTGTCACTGGAAGTAACAAAATTGCGGTGAGTGATAAAGCTCCCGCGACAAGAACCTTCTGCCGCACCAGCCGGATGCGCGGCACGGGCAGCGCCAGCAGATAACGAAGCGACGACCACGATGCCTCTGACGCGATGGTGTCTCCAAAGAAGAGGGAAATCACCACAATCAGAAGGAAACTGGCCGCGAATATCAACGTGACCATGGCGAAGTTGCCAGCGCCGTTTTGTGCCAAGTCAACGATGGACGCTCGAGCGCTATTGCTGCTGCGGTTCTTAGCGGGATCGCCGAAGGCAAACGCAATAGCAAGGATCACCGGAAGCAACACCATGAATCCCAGGGTGAATTGCGTGCGACGACGCTTAAGTTGCCGACGCAATTCCACCCCGAAGGGCAATGTCTTTCCCGGCCGGTAGCCAGCAGCGACCCCACTCTGATCGGCCGCCCCCGGGGCCGGCACGGACTCAAGAGCGGCTATCGCAGCGTCCGCACTGCGGTCGTGGTGAACTGGGCTCATCGTGTGCCTCCGCGGCTGGACTTACTCGTGCTGGAATCAGAGTATGGGGTGGCACTCGTGCTGGAACCTGATGGACTCGAACTGCTCGCGCCCACCAGATCGAGGAACACATCTTCCAGCCTGTTTCTGGGGGCCGCTGTGTTGACGCGCACTCCCGCATGGACCAGAGCGGCGATCGCATCGGCTGGCGGTGTACCAGCGAGATCGATCTGAACCTGGTGCTCTACCACCGACACCTCGGAAACACCGGGTAAAGAGCCAAGAATGCTCGCAGCTCTAGCTGGATCGTCGACGGCGAACGTCATCTCACCGGACGTGGCGATCAATTCGGCCACAGTGCCGGATGCGATGGTCTTGCCTTGGTTCACGACCACGACATGGGTGCAGGTCTGCTCTACCTCCGACAGCAGATGGGAGGAGACAAGTACGGTGCGCCCAGTGGCTGCATAGCGCCGCAACACCTCTCGCATGGCGTGGATCTGGGGTGGATCGAGGCCGTTCGTCGGTTCGTCGAGGATGAGGAGATCAGGAAGACCCAGCATCGCCTGGGCGATGGCCAGACGTTGTCGCATGCCCTGGGAGTAAGTGCGGACCTTGCGGGTAACAGCCTTGCCCAAGCCAGCGATCTCGAGCGTCTGTTCCATAAAGGCCGCGTCCAAGGGCCGCCCAGTGGCCTGCCAGTACAGGTCTAGGTTGTCTTTTCCTGACAGATGCGGGAGGAAGCCTGAACCTTCAACAAATGATCCGATGCGGGAAAGGACGGGGGCGCCCGCGGTGATCCGTTGGCCGAATACTCGAATTTCGCCAGCGGAGGGGGTGATCAAACCCATCACCATGCGCAGCGAAGTAGTCTTACCCGCTCCGTTTGGACCCAACAGTCCCAGCACTTGCCCGGCTTTCACCTCAAATCCGACGTCGGTTACCGCAAGCACGCCACCGGCATACTCCTTGCGCAAGCCGGTAATTCGGAGCGGAAGATCAACGAGGTTAGGGTCGATGTCAGCGCGGTGTTTTCGGACTCTGCCCCCACGATGAGGGCTCCCAGAGCTACGATGAGCAGCGCGATGAGCCCTATCAGGGCGGCGATGGGAATTTCACTGGTGGAGATATTGCTGCCACCCGCAACTGGGATGCTGATTGTCGCGGCCGTCCCCAACCCGATCAGGTAGCTCGCCGATTTGTTCGGCACCGCAAATGCTTGATCCGTGGTGGCAACGACAACCTCAATTGTTGAGCCCGCATCGATTTGCAGGGCCACGGGGGTGAGGTTCACCGTGATGTTTGTAGGCTGTCCCACGGCGAGGCCGGTGACTCGAATCGGCGAAGCTGCACCACCGGCAAGGGTCCGAATTCCACTGTTGCTGACCTTGTACAATTTCACGAAGAACGTTGCCTCGCTGGTACTTTCGGAGCTGGTGCTAGCTCCCCCAGCGCTACCGCCAGCCAATTGGTCAGCTGATGGGCCAGGTGTAATCGACAAATCAATTTTTGCGCTGCCGGTGAGAAGTAGTTGTTGGGCCAACGGTGTGGTGGTAAACCTCGCGGACTGTCCTGGAATATCAGCCCCCAGCGTTGCCAGTGCTGTGCTGGCTGTTGCTCCCAGGCCGGGAAGCGACGAAATCGCCGCTGGCGTGCCTCCGGGTGGGTTAATCACGGGCTGCGGATTACCACTGAGTTGCTCGCTGACAATTGACGCACCGGGGGCGCCCGCGAGGCCTGGGTAAGCCGGTGCGGAAAGGGTCCGACTGCGGACGTTGCCGGTGTCAGAGATTGAACCGTCGATGTTGTATCTGAAGCCTAGGTTCGGTGCGGGAGCATCACGGGCGAGGTAATGGTCAAACCACGCGTGCATGGAGGCACGCGTCCCGTCATCAATTCCGCCGCCGTCGTGCCCGCCGCTAAACCAGATCACGGAAACGTCAGTGCCGTTGGCTGCGATGGCGCGAGCGTTCGCGTCGGCGTGGTCCAGCCCGAACAGGGTGTCCCTTTCGCCTTGGATGATGAGGGTCGGAGCGGTGATGTTTCCTACCACCGCCGCCGGGCTCGAGTTGGCGAGCAACGTGGTCATCGCAGAGTCGAGCCTTCCCGATTCGGCGACTCTGTTGTAGCCCACGCATACGTCTACCGCCACCCTTCCGCAGCTGCCCTGCGCGAGCGCTTTCATCGCGTCAGGAGACGGCGGCCCGCCTGCAGGAGCAGGCGCCGCTGATGGCGATGACCCGGCAGTGCCGATGCCCAGACCCGCGCCGGTGCTGCCGCCGCTCAGCCCAGCCACCGCACCGCTCACCAAAGACCCACTGGTGATGGACGTCATAAACACTGCTGCCCAATAGCGTTTGAAAACTCCATCCGCAGCAGCGGGCACCTCGCCGACCGTGGCAGCGGGCCCGGAAGCAGGGGTTGCGTAATTGGGAAAGAGCGCGTCGGCGAGACTGTGCCATGTGATCAGGGGGACCGCGGCGTCCACCCGCGGGTCGATGCCAGCAAGCATGAGTGTGACAGCCCCGCCGTAGGAACCGCCCGTCACGCCGACTCTGGGGTCTCCCGGACCATCTTGGACGACGTCAGACCGGGTGCTGAGGTAGTCGACCAGTGCCTTTGCGTCCTGGGCCTCGTAGTCCAGGGAATCCAGATGGATGTGTCCACCGGACGCTCCAAAACCACGGGCCGAGTAAGCAAGCACCAGGTAACCGCTGCGGGCAAGATCTTCTGCATCTGCTGCGACTGAATTTTTTGAGCCGCCCAGGCCATGCGCCATGATGATCGCAGGCGCGGGCAATGAATCGGGAAGGTACACCGTAGCGTCGATGTTGATGGTGGCGTCCTCGCCGGCGCCACCTGCCACAGGGAGGACGACGTCCTGGGTCGCAACGGGTTTCGGGTCGGAGCTGGGCCACGCGATGAAGGCGATAGCCAACAGCACGACGAGTGCCACCGAGATGGAAATCCATCGCCGAGCACGGGATCGGGTGAAAGATCCCAGCAATGCGCTTCTCGCCACGAGTTGGCCTTTCCTACATCAGAGAGTGCGCTGGCCCGTTGAACGAACAGTGCGGTGAGCAAAGACAGACTTCGGAATCAATGACACACGCATTGCCTTAGCCCGAGGCTGAGCACTGCCCGTGCGGCTGCGGCGCCTTCGGTGTAACTGCGGTCGCACCCAATTCGTTCCTGGTCCTCTCTCAGAGTGCCAGATACCAGCATGTTGCCGCGGCGATGCACTGCCCGCCAGGATCGCCCAGGCAGTCAGAGAGTGGGCTACCAGCCACGCTCCCGCCACGTGGTCAGGTGGGGACGCTCAGCGCCCAAGGTCGTATCGTCGCCGTGCCCCGGATAGACCCATGTTGAATCGGGCAGGACATCAAACACCCTGACTTGGAGGTCGTCCATCAGCCTGGCGAATTGCGGTGGTCCAGCTGTCCTACCGGGGCCACCGGGGAAGAGCGAGTCGCCGGTAAATAGATGGTCCTCGCCATCTGGTTCGCGGTACAGCACGGCCAGCGACCCCGGAGTGTGGCCGCGTAGGTGCACGAATTCAATATCTGCATCGCCTATGGCGTAATGGCTGCCTTGCTCAGCAAAAATATCGGTGGGGAGGGGGAGTGCTGAGGCATCGTCGGGATGGGCGATGAGTTTCGCGCCCGAGGACTTCATGACCGCCTCCAGCGCTTGCCAATGATCAGCGTGCTGATGGGTGGTCACAATCGCGCCCAGGGGTGGGTGCTGGGGACCCAAGTGGAGCATGTCAGCAATTCGGCCGGGGTCATCGGCAGCGTCGATCAGCAGGCTTTCGCCCGTGCGCCTACACACCAGCAGATAGCAGTTGTTATCCATCGGACCTACCGAAAGCTTCGTGATCGTCAGATTTTTCAGTTCTCTGGTGGCTGGTTCGCTTGCGGGGGCGACGTGGCCGCTGTACTCAAAATTCGTCATTGCTGCACCTTAACTACCGAGCCCGACAGTGCCGACTGTCGAGCCGCATCCAAAACGCGCGCCGTGAGTATCGCTTCCGCACCCTGCACGGGAGCGGGTGCTTGATCGCGGACGGTGGCGGCAACGGCGGGGTAGAAGGAGTCCCAACGGCCGCGCTCGCTCGGAACCACGATCGTGGTCCCGTCGGTTCTCACCAGCCTGCCGTAAGCGCTTGGCGGTTCCACTCCCCAGGTTTCACCCAAATCGCGTGGGGAATATCCGGCTTTGAGCTGGCTTTCCTGCACATCGAAGCCATCAATGACGAACCCGGAAGTGGATCCGTTGACGAGAAAGCGTGGACCCTGGGCAGCGGAAGCCTTTCCTGCGGAAAGCGTGCTGAGCACCCCGCCGACGTGTCGAAGACTGAGCTGAAAATCGTCATCTGCGCCGCTGCCCGACCGGAAGGTGCTGAGCTCCGCGTAGACGGTGGCTACCGGGCCGAACAGTTGCAGAGCCTGATCGACCAAATGTGGCCCGAGATCATGCAGTGCGCCACCACCTTCTGCCGCTGAGCCGGTAGCGGACCATCCACTGGTGATCGGGCGAAAGCGATCAATGCGAGAGGCAAACCGGAAAACCCGACCCAATACACCCTGGTCGATCAGCTTCTCTATTGTGCGAAAATCACTGTCCCACCGGCGGTTCTGGAAGGGGATCAGGACGCCCCGCCGCAGCAGAGCAAGTTCCACCAAGCCCGCCGCTGATGCCTCATCGAGGGCAAACGGCTTGTCGACTACCACCGCAAGGCCGAGGTCAAGCGCGGTGGCTGCCAAGGCTGCATGCGTACCACTGGGGGTGCTGATGGTGACGCCCTGGACACCCATCGCGGCGAGCTCGGCCAGGTTTGCTACGACACTTGCGTCGGGATAGCTCTGCCGGACCAGTCGACGCCGTTCGCTGTTGCTGGTGACCACGGCGACCAGCTGCATGCTTGGCGCCGCGTCGACCAACGGCGCGTGGAAAATGCGGCCACCCGAGCCGAAGCCCGCCACTGCCCACCGGACCGGATTCGTTGATGTAATCACCTTCGCATCTTGCTCGGTTGTCCTCGTATTGTGTCAACCAGCGCAGTTGCGCACCGACGCATCTTTAGGTCAGGCCTGCAACCTGCGGATATAACCGGTGTCGGTGCTGCCGCCTAGCATGGGCAATCGTGATTGAACGCTTAATTGTCCGAGGTGCCCGCGAGCACAACCTGCGCAACGTCGACATCGACTTGCCACGGGATGCGCTTATCGTTTTCACCGGCCTCTCGGGGTCCGGAAAATCGTCTCTGGCGTTTGACACCATTTTCGCCGAGGGTCAGCGACGGTACGTCGAATCGCTGTCCTCCTACGCCCGCCAGTTCCTTGGTCAGATGGACAAGCCCGACGTCGATTTCATCGAAGGGCTCTCTCCTGCTGTTTCGATCGATCAGAAGTCAACGTCGCGTAATCCACGATCCACGGTGGGCACGATCACCGAAATTTACGACTACCTCCGACTGCTGTTTGCGCGTATCGGGCGGCCGCATTGCCCCACGTGTGGCGAGCTGGTCACGAAGCAAACCCCACAACAAATTGTCGACCGCATCCTAGAAATGCCCGAGGGCATTCGGTTTCAAGTGTTGGCGCCCGTCGTCCGGGAGCGTAAGGGCGAGTACGTCGACCTCCTGTCCTCACTCACCAGCCAGGGCTACTCACGAGTGCGCGTTGATGGCGTTGTTCAGCTCATCACGGAGGTGCCCAAGCTGAAGAAGCAGGAGAAGCACTCCATCGAAGTGGTCATCGACCGGCTAGCGGCGAAGGCGTCCTCACGGCAACGCATCACAGATTCGGTGGAAACAGCGCTGCGCCTCGCCGAGGGCATCGTGATCCTTGATTTCGTAGACCTTGAAGAGAACGACAAATTCCGGGAGCGTCGCTACTCGGAACGGATGGCCTGCCCTAACGACCATCCGCTGGCTCTGGACGATCTGGAGCCCCGATCCTTTTCATTTAATTCGCCCTTCGGCGCGTGCCCGGAATGTGCTGGGCTTGGCACAAAAAAGGAAGTCGATGCCGAACTCGTCATTCCTGACGAGGAACTGTCGTTAGCCGATGGCGCCGTGCATCCGTGGGGCACCGGTACCACCAGCGAGTACTTTTCTCGGTTACTTGAAGGGCTCGCCGATGTCATGGGGTTTTCGATGGCGGATCCGTGGGGTGCATTGCCCGCCAAAGTGCGATCGGCGGTCCTGAACGGAGTCGGTGAGCAGGTTCACGTTACGTACAAGAACAGATACGGACGCAAGCGTTCTTACTATGCGGAGTTCGAGGGCGTCATCCCGTTCTTGGAGCGCCGCGCAGCCCAAACGGATTCGGACTACGCACGCGAGAAGTACGAAGGCTATATGCGTGAGGTGCCATGTCGCGTGTGTAAGGGAACCAGGCTCCGTCCAGAGATCTTGGCCGTCACACTGGAGCACTCGGATACGTCCGGTTCTTCCGCGGAAGTAAATATTGCGCAGATCTCCGCAATGTCCATCGGCGAAGCAGCTGCCTTCTTTCCCGGTCTCATCCTGTCCGATCGGGACATGATGATTGCCGAGCCAGTGCTGAAAGAGGTCGGCGCACGGTTGGGATTCCTGCTCGACGTCGGATTGGAATATCTGTCTCTCGAAAGGCCCGCCGCCACGTTGTCCGGGGGAGAGGCACAACGCATCAGACTGGCCACCCAGATCGGTTCCGGTCTCGTCGGTGTGCTTTACGTTTTGGACGAACCCTCGATCGGTCTGCACCAGCGGGACAACCATCGGCTGATTCAAACGTTGACCAGACTGCGCGACCTCGGCAACACCCTCATCGTGGTCGAACACGACGAAGACACCATCCGGACGGCGGATTGGGTCGTCGATATCGGACCAGGTGCAGGCGAACACGGCGGCAAGGTGGTCGTGTCTGGTTCAGTCGCCGAGCTGGAGGCCAGTGCGGAATCCATTACGGGCGCCTACATTTCCGGGCGGCTGGAAATCCCGGTGCCCGCCGAGCGCCGAGCCGTTGACCGGGCACGCATGTTAACGGTGGTGGGTGCTCGCGAAAACAATCTGCAAAACGTCACGGTCGACTTCCCGCTCGGCACGCTGCTTGCGGTGACGGGGGTTTCGGGGTCCGGCAAGTCGACGTTGGTGAACGACATCCTGCACGCGGTCCTCGCCAACCGGATCAATGGCGCACGGCTCATCCCGGGGCGGCACACCCGGGTTACCGGGCTCGAGCTTGTCGACAAGGTGGTGGGTGTCGATCAATCACCTATTGGCCGCACCCCTCGCTCTAACCCAGCGACCTATACCGGCGTATTTGATCATGTCCGAAAGCTATTCGCCTCCACATCCGAGGCGAAGGTCCGGGGTTACCAACAGGGCAGGTTCTCTTTCAACGTCAAAGGTGGACGCTGCGAAGCGTGCGCGGGGGATGGAACCCTGAAAATTGAGATGAACTTCCTTCCCGACATTTACGTGCCCTGCGAAGTGTGCAAGGGTGCGCGATACAACCGGGAGACGTTAGAGGTTCACTACAAGGGCAAAACGATTTCCGATGTTCTGGACACCCCCATAGAAGAAGCTGCGGACTTCTTCGAGGCCATTGGCCCGATTCATCGCCACCTTAAGACGCTCGTCGACGTCGGTCTTGGGTACGTGCGTCTCGGTCAATCAGCGCCCACGTTGTCCGGTGGAGAGGCACAACGGGTGAAACTCGCGTCGGAATTGCAAAAACGGTCCACGGGTCGCACGGTGTATGTCTTGGACGAGCCTACGACCGGCTTGCATTTTGCAGACGTCGAAAAGTTGCTTCGAGTCATCAATGGTCTTGTCAATAAGGGCAACACGGTCGTCGTGATCGAGCACAACCTTGATGTGATCAAGACGGCCGATTGGGTGATCGACATGGGACCCGAGGGCGGTTCGGGTGGGGGCAGCGTGGTCGCGCAGGGCACTCCTGAGCAGATTGCAGCCAACCCGCAGTCGCACACTGGACGCTATCTAGCGCCAATACTCCGTGGTCGCAAGGTGAAGTCCAGCAACGATTCCGGTGCAGCTGGCGAGCTAGCGGGTAGGGCCGGCGCCGCGGCGAAACCGGTTCGGGCGCGCAAGGCCACGACACCCAGAGCATCAGCTGATGATCAGAGCGTGGCTACGGCCAAAGCAACTCTGGCTAAGGCCCGCCGCAAGGTGGCCAAACTTAGCTAGTGCGCTTGAGGAGACTTCGAGTGCAGGCGATGTGGTGCGAGTCTGGGAGAATAAGCAACCGTGAAAACCTTCGATTCTCTATTTGCCGAACTGCTCGACCGGTCGGTGAGCCGGCCAGCGGGTTCCGGAACAGTTGATGCCCTCGATGCTGGCGTTCACGCCCAGGGAAAAAAGCTGTTGGAAGAGGCGGGCGAGGTCTGGCTTGCTGCCGAGCACGAGAGTGATGACGCGGTGGCACTGGAGATCTCTCAGCTCATCTACCGGGCGCAGGTGATCATGATCGGTCGTGGGATCTCGCTGGAGCAGGTCTACAAGCACCTGTAGAGACGATTTTTTGCATGCCCGCGTTACGTCGTTCGCCCTCCGACATCATCTTTTAAAATAGACTGAGGAATTTACATGTTGCGCGTTGCCGTACCCAATAAAGGCACTTTGAGCGAGCCTGCCACCGAAATGCTGCGTGAGGCCGGCTACCGCCAGCGGACCGAGTCCAGGGACCTCACCATCATCGATGTTGCCAACGATATTGAGTTCTTTTTCCTGCGACCCAAAGACATTGCCATTTACGTCGGTTCCGGCGAGCTGGACCTTGGAATCACCGGGCGAGACTTAGCCGCGGAATCCGAAGCTGGTGTCCGGGAGGAGCTAGGACTCGGCTTTGGTTACTCCACGTTCCGATATGCAGCGCCCGCCGGTGACCCCTGGGATGTCTCGAAACTCCAAGGCATTCGGGTTGCCACTGCCTACCCGCGCCTCGTCCAGCAGGATTTGGCTGCCCAGGGTGTGACGGCAGAGGTGATTCGGTTGGACGGCGCGGTCGAAATCTCGATCCAGTTGGGTGTCGCTGACGCTATCGCGGATGTCGTGGGATCGGGACGCACGTTGCGCCAGCATGGATTAGTGGCCTTCGGACCGACCATCTGTGATTCTGAGGCCGTGGTGATTGCCCGAGCAGACACGGTCTTGTCCAAGGATTCGCAGCAGGTGGTGAATAGGCTGCAAGGGGTAGTTTTTGCGCAACAGTATTTGATGCTTGATTACGACTGCCCTCGTAGCTTGTTGGAGCAGGCGACCGCTATCACGCCCGGTTTGGAGTCCCCGACGGTGGCTCCGCTCGCTGACCCTGACTGGGTTGCTGTCCGTGCGATGGTCCTTCGTAAGGTTTCCAACCCGGTGATGGATAAGCTGCACGACTTGGGAGCAAAGGCAATTCTGGCTTCGGATATTCGCTCCTGCCGCCTGTAACCGTCCGGCTCCCCGATCACGGGACGTAACTGTGCCTGCTCAATGACCGTTGGCCATTGTCTGGTGCCAACCGCTGTGTGCCAGATAGGACGCGCTGCCGCTTAACGTTTTCGAACGGTAAGAATCTGCGCTGATCGACCGATGGGGCCGTGTTCGTCATGGAGCGCCGTGGCAGTAAGACCTACTCCGTCCGGCCCGAGGCTTACCTCGGTATCCATTCCCAACCATCGGCCCTGAGGTTGGCGGAAGAGGTGCACCGTCAGGTCAGTGTTTGGGAAGACGTAATCGCTCGGTGGCACTCTGGGCGACACGCCGTTTGCGGTATCGACGACCGCCAGCATCATTTCTAGATCTGAACTCTCCCGACCCTCCACCAGATCTACGGTGGATCTGAGCCATGTTTTCCCAGTGCCTGGACTGCGACCCGGCAGGGTGCGAAATTCGAGCGACCTGATGAAGCCACCGCCCCACAAATCTTCTCCTGCCCACGGGGATGCTCTCTCAGGTCCCGCTAGTGTGGAAAGCGGCGTCCCCGCAACGATCCCGGTGTCAGAAACAAGTAACCGCCAGCCTGTCGCGCGCGCGATAGTTCTTCCGCCGACAGACATCTCGGCCTCGACAAGTTCTATGGTCTTGCCAGGCCGCAAGATTCGGGCGCTCATGTCCACCTCGGTGGCTGGGAGGAACCCGAGAATGTCGAAAGATATCCGAGCCAGCGCCAAGTCGCGACGCGGGCTGCACGCTTGCATCACATGGACGAGCAAGCCTGCGACCGGCGACATGTGTTGCTCGTGTTCGCTCCAGGCGCCCTGCGCGTGGATCGTCGGCAGATACCGACCTGCCCCCAGCGGAATGTAATAAGCCGGGATATCGGTTCGTAAAGAGGCGGCCAGTCCAGTAGTCACACCCGCGAATCTAGTGTCGGTTGGCTTCACCGCTTGCTACGGGCACGCCGTCGGTTCAAGAAAACCCAGTGGCGGTCCTGGGTAGGGCGGGGGAGTGCCGCCAAACTCGGGGCACAAAGACTGGTGCGAACACCACGGGCACAACCCGGACTTACGGGGCTGGAAGTCCCCGGTCACAATCGCTGACGAGATGGCTGCCCACAGCGCGCGGATGCCCTGCTCAAACGCCACCATCTCGCTCTCGTCGGGAGAGTAGATCAGGGGCTGGGCGTTGCCGAGGTAGAGCAATTTCAACTGAGTGGGCAACGTGCCCCGTAACCGCCACAGCATAAGGGCGTAGAACTTCAGCTGATAGATCGCCTTGTTCTCGTAGGCTTCGCGAGGCGCGGAGCCTGTCTTGTAATCGACAATACGCACCTGTCCCGTTGGTGCGACGTCAATGCGATCGACATAGCCGCGTAGCGGGACGCCGGAGATCTCGATCTCCAGCAGCATCTCTGCCGATTCCGGGTCGAACCGGGTGGGATCTTCTAGGGTGAAATAGGTTTCGACAAGCGCGCGGGCCGAATCCAGCCATTCGCCGAGGTCCTGTTGATCAAACATCTGAAGCCAGTGGGTGTTCTCTGCGGAGAGTCGCTCCCATGTCGGTGCGATGTCGGCAGTCGCCATCTGCGGATTTCGGTGCTGCCGAGGTTTGCCAAACATCTGTTCAAGCACCGCATGGACCAAGGTTCCGCGCACGGCGGCCAAGCTCGGTGGTTCCGGCAAACGATCGATGGTGCGAAACCGGTAGAGCAAAGGGCATTGTTTAAAGTCGCCGGCCCGAGAGGGGGACAGCGCGATTCGTCGCCTCGCTGGTTGCTCTGCGTAGACACTGGGGCTCGGCGAGACTGAGCCCACCGCTTCCGGCTGCCTCGGGTGAGCGCCGAGTTGAGAAACTGCCGGGGGATCCAACGGAGGTTCACTCATTGACAAACCGTACGTCGGCGAGCCGACACTGCCGATGACCAGCACAGTGGTGTTGCTCGTTTCTGTCGATTTACTGATCTACGATCGGCTCATGTCCGCCCGGCGTCACGCCTCCCCGCATCGCGGCAACAGGCTTTCTGCTGGCATCAGGGTGGGACGAATCCTTGGAATCCCGATCACCGTTGCTCCCTCCACTCTGATTTCGGTGACGCTCATCATGGTGGCAGCAGCGCCGGTCATCCACTCCATCCTGCCTGCGTTAAGCACCTCTAGCACTTACCTCGTTGGGCTCGTACTAGCGATGGCGTTGCAGATCAGCGTGCTTATCCATGAACTCGGTCACTGCGTGGCAGCCACACGGCTCGGCGTCGAAGTCCGCGAAGTGCGACTCTTCATCCTGGGCGGGGTTTCGGAGATTGGCAGGTCATTGAGGACTGCCAGAGAAGAAGCGTTGATAGCGGTGGCTGGCCCAGTGGTGTCGGTGGCACTGGCTGGAATATTTTTTTCGATTCTCCCCCTCACCACGTCCTACACGATCTGGTGGCTGCTGGCGTTGGCCGTGGCTTGGTCGAACACGATCATCGCGGTATTCAACCTGCTTCCAGCCTTGCCGCTCGATGGTGGCCGGGTCCTCCGGGCCGGAATGTGGCAGCGTATGGGTACCAAATCTGCGGGTACCAGAGCGGCGGTCGGCGGCGGGTACGTCGTAGCCGCAGGTTTGGTGGCCTGGGGCGGCTATCAAATTGCCGGTGGCGGCAGAGAAGGGTTGCTTCAAGCAATCGTGGCCGTGGCGCTGGCCTACTTCGTTGCCTCGGGTGCCCGCGCCGAAGGCGCAGAGGCCGCAGGATCGGATGGGTCGATGTGGCCGCCGGGAACCACCGTCCAAACACTGGCGCGTCCTAGTATCAGCGTGGATGCCGAAGCCACGGTGACATCGGCGTTGGCGGCTGCGGCGGGCCGCGAAGTGGTGCTGGTGGACCGCGACGGGGTAGCCGTCTCGATTCTGGATCGAGCTGCCGCTGAGTCGGCGAAGGCGCACTCACCGTCACGTCCCGCCAAGGCCTGCGCGCAGCGCGTCACCGGCGATAACATTCTGCTCTCCAGCGACGGGCCGCCGGAGGTGATCGAGCAGGTCCGCTCCGCCGCCGCCACCCACTTCCTGCTGATTGGTGCCGACGGGCATCCGCAGGGTGTACTTCTTCGAGAAGATGTTCCCCGGGCGAAGGTCGCCGGGCGAAATAGGAGGTCTGAAAACAAGTGAGCCGTGAGTTTGTGGTCGGCGACCGAGTCCAGCTGACGGATGCGAAAGGCCGAAAATACACGGTGATCCTTGAGGCCGGCGCGACCTACCACACCCATCGCGGCGGCCTGTTGCATGACGACCTGATCGGTAAGCCGGAAGGCAGCCTCGTCCAGTCCGTCATCGGAACCTCATATTTGGCGCTTCGGCCGCTGCTCACCGACTATGTGCTGTCCATGCCTCGGGGCGCAGCGGTCATCTACCCGAAAGACTCAGCGCAGATTATCGCGTGGGGAGATATCTTTCCGGGCGCCCGAGTGCTGGAGGCTGGCGCCGGGTCGGGTGCCCTGACGTGCTCGCTCCTGAGGGCGGTGGGTCCGCACGGCTCAGTCATTTCCTATGAACTTCGCGAGGACCACGCCGAACATGCCGAACGCAATGTTCAGCGCTTCTTCGGCGAGCACCCGGCCAACTGGACTCTCACCTTGGCCGATTCTGCGGAGCACGTGGGCGAAGTTGATCGAATCGTGCTCGATATGGCGGAGCCGTGGACCATGATGCCGATGATTGCTGCCAACCTCGTATCAGGCGGTGTACTCACCGTTTACGTTGCCAGCACCACCCAGTTGTCTCGGATGGCGGAAGCAATCCGAGAGGACACCGGCTACACGGAGCCGGACGCGTGGGAGACGCTGCACCGGCCCTGGCATTTGGTGGGCGCTGCAGTCAGGCCAGAACATCGCATGGTGGGGCACACTGCCTTCCTGCTCACCGCGCGCCGCCTGGCGGCAGGAGTCATCGCCCCGCGCCCGCATCGCCGTCCGACAGCGACGGGACCTGTTCCGCCGCGCCTCACCTAAACAAGGCTCTTTGGTCTGCGACGTGAGGACACACAGCGCTGCCCACGGCCGCTGTCGGAGGCCACGGGTAGAGTTGAAATCAAGGCCCAGGAGTGAGTTATGGGTGTGTGCACGCTAATCGAGGGGGCCCCGAATGACCGGTTTCGGCAACGAAACTAGCTCGGCATCGGAATCAGTACCAGGCAGCGTGTCGGGGCAGGCACGCCCACAAAGCGCTGACGAACTACGGGCTCAAATTCGCGCACTCCATGACGAATTGTCGGTGTTGCGCCGGCGTGCAGCAACATCGAGTCCCGATTCGCGCCCCATGGAACGTCGGCTGGCCGAGGCTGGAAGCCAGATAAACGCGCTGAGCGAACGAAACGACAAGCTCGCCTCCACGTTGCGGGAGGCTCGTACTCAACTACTGCAGCTCAGGGAAGAGGTTGACCGCCTCGCTCAGCCGCCCAGTGGCTATGGCGTGTTTGTCGAACCAGGTCCGGACGGCACCGTGGAGGTCTACACGTCGGGGAGACGGATGCGGCTCTCGGTCTCACCAGCCGTGGATATCACCACGTTGGGCCCGGGGCAGCACGTAAGGCTGAACGAGGCGCTCACCATCGTTGAGGCTGGTCCCTTCGAACTGGTGGGCGAAGTTTCCAGCCTTCGCGAGCTTCTCGGTGCTGACCGTGCATTGGTGATCGGCCACGCGGACGAGGAGAGGGTAGTCCGACTGGCGGCGTCGCTGTCGGACGTCACGCTCAAGCCCGGGGATTCGCTCCTGGTAGACACCAAGGCCGGTTACGCCTACGAAAAGGTGCCGAAGGCGGAAGTCGAAGATTTGGTGCTGGAGGAGGTGCCGGATGTCGATTACAGCGATATCGGCGGTCTGCAACGCCAAATCGAGCAGATCCGGGACGCTGTTGAACTTCCGTTCCTTCATAAAGAGTTGTTCAGCGAATATCAGCTTCGCCCGCCGAAGGGCGTTTTGCTGTACGGGCCTCCCGGGTGCGGTAAGACGCTGATCGCTAAGGCAGTGGCAAATTCCCTGGCCAAAAAGGTTGCCGCCGCGCGCGGTCTAGAACACATGACGAGCTACTTTTTAAATATCAAGGGCCCAGAACTCCTGAACAAATACGTCGGCGAGACCGAGCGCACGATCAGGCTCATCTTCCAGCGCGCACGCGAGAAGGCATCTGACGGCACCCCCGTAATCGTATTTTTCGACGAGATGGACTCCATTTTCCGGACCCGCGGCTCCGGAGTCTCGAGCGATGTCGAAACGACCATTGTTCCGCAGCTGTTGAGTGAGATCGATGGCGTCGAGGGCCTCGAGAACGTCATCGTGATCGGTGCGTCAAACCGGGAGGACATGATCGATCCGGCCATTCTTCGACCCGGCCGCCTCGACGTCAAGATCAAGATTGAGCGGCCAGACGCGGAGTCTGCACGCGACATCTTTACCAAATACCTGACGACGCAGCTCCCGATCCACGAGGATGATCTGAGCGAGTTCGGCGGTGACCGCCAGGCCACCATCAACGCCATGATCCAGACCACGGTCGAGCGGATGTACACCGAAACCGAAGAGAACCGCTTCCTCGAGGTCACCTACGCAAACGGGGATAAAGAGGTTTTGTATTTTAAGGACTTCAATTCGGGTGCGATGATTCAAAACATCGTGGATCGCGCAAAGAAGTCGGCGATCAAAGCCCGAATTGAATCCGGGGCCAACGGCCTGCGAGTAGTGCACCTGATGGACGCCATCGTTGACGAGTTCGCTGAAAACGAAGACCTGCCCAACACCACCAACCCCGACGACTGGGCGCGGATATCAGGCAAAAAGGGCGAGCGCATCGTCTACATCCGAACCTTGGTCTCGGGAAAGAATTCCGAGGGTTCGAGGTCAATTGATACGGCCGCAAATACGGGTCAGTATTTGTAGCTACGTCCTGCTTGGGGGTAGTGGCGGAAATCGCCGCCGTGAATCGAGATGACCAGCGAGGTTGTCAAAACGCAACGATAGGTTGTCAGCATGACTGTGCGTCGCATTATGGGAACTGAAGTTGAGTATGGAATTTCGGTCCCAGGGGATCCGAACGTAAATCCGGTGGTCTCCTCCACCCACGTCGTCCTGGCCTACGCTGCGTCCGTGGCGGCTCCTCGGGCTCGTAAGCCCCGATGGGATTATGAGCCAGAGTCGCCCGCTCGGGATGCCCGCGGGTATGACATGTCGAGCGTGTTTGGCCGGGGCGCACCCGACCTGGACGATATTGGGGCCTCTAACGTTATTCTTTCCAACGGCGCGCGTCTTTACGTGGACCACGCGCACCCAGAATTCTCGGCACCCGAAGTAACCAATCCGCTCGACGCAGTGATTTTTGACAAAGCAGGCGAACGTGTCATGGAAGTCGCCGCCGAACTTGCCGGCAGTGTGCCGGGAGCATTGGCCGTCAATATGTATAAAAATAACGTTGACGGCAAAGGGGCATCCTACGGAACTCACGAGAACTATCTGTGCCTGCGGGAAACTCCCTTTCCGTCAATTGTTTCCGGGCTTCTGCCGTTTTTCGCAAGTCGTCAAGTCTTCGCCGGCAGCGGGCGGGTAGGAATTGGAGCGCAGGGCAAGCACGCAGGCTTCCAGCTCTCCCAACGCGCCGACTACATTGAAGTGGAAGTGGGCCTCGAAACAACGCTGAAGCGCGGGCTGATCAACACCAGAGATGAGCCGCACGCCGACGCCGAGAAATATCGGCGCCTGCACGTGATTATCGGTGACGCGAATCTCGCCGAAATCTCGACCTACTTGAAGGTGGGCACGACGGCGCTGGTGCTCTCGATGATCGAGCATGGTTGGCAGCTACCCGAAGTCGCGCTGGCCAACCCCGTGTCAGCGGTGCATCACATCTCCCACGATCCCTCGCTCACATCAACGGTGGAGCTTGCGGACGGCCGCCAGATGACGGGTGTCGACATCCAACGTTCCTATGCTGAAGCGGCCGCGGCATTTGTCGCCGACCGCTGGGGCGCTGACGCCGACGACCAAACCGTAGACGTGCTGAACAGATGGATCGATGTTCTTGATCGCCTCGCGCACGACCCGATGGATCTCGCCAACGAGCTCGACTGGCCCGCGAAGCTGCGCCTCCTGGAGGGGTTCCGGTCCAGAGACGGGCTTGGCTGGGCGGCGCCTCGGTTGGCCATGGTCGACCTGCAATATTCAGATGTCCGCCTCGGTAAAGGCCTGTACAACCGTCTCGTCTCACGTGGGTCCATGCAGCGGCTCGTGACGGAGGAGCAGGTACGTCGGGCAATGACAGAGCCACCGGAGGACACCCGGGCGTATTTCCGGGGGCGTTGCGTGGCCAAGTATCCGGACAGGTTGGCTGCAGCATCATGGGATTCGGTGATTTTCGACGTTGGCCGCGAGTCGCTGGTCAGGATTCCCACGCTGGAGCCGACCAGGGGGACGAAGGCTCATGTGGGAGCTCTGCTCGACAGTTGCGACGATGCGGTCGATCTCGTCGATGCGCTCACGCGCCGTTAGCAGGTGCCAGTGACCCATCATCGCTAGTCGGGACACCGTCTCGGCGACTGGGTAATGTCAGAGTTACGTCAAATCAGATTTCCAGCCCGATATCGCGGAGGCTCACATGGCACAGGAACAAACCACCAGGCAGGGCGGCGGCGGGGACGACGACGAGAGCCCGGCGCTCGAATCATCCGGTCAAGAACGGCGCGAGAAGCTGGCAGCCGAAACAGATGACATTTTGGATGAAATCGACGACGTGCTGGAAGTCAACGCCGAAGATTTTGTGCGTGCCTATGTCCAAAAGGGTGGACAGTGACATCTTCGTGGCCGGCCTCCGCCGTTCCCGCCGCGTACCTGACTCCGGGCACGGGCTCCTTCACGGAATTCCTGGCATTGGCTGAGCCACGCTTGCTTCCGGGCGGACAGCAGCACAAGGATGGAGTGACCGCCGGGACAGCGCACCTCACCGAGTCCGTTCACGGCACGACCATCGTTGCTGTGACTTTCGCTGACGGCGTTGTGATCGCCGGCGACCGGCGGGCCACCATGGGCTCGATGATCGCCCAGCGAGACATAGAAAAAGTATTTATCGCCGACAACTTCTCGGCCATTGGAATCGCCGGAACCGCCGGGATAGCGGTAGAAATGGTTCGTTTGTTCCAACTCGAGTTGGAACATTACGAGAAAATCGAGGGCGTTTCGTTGTCGTTGGACGGTAAAGCAAACCGTCTTGCAACCATGATTCGGGGCAATCTGGGCGCAGCTATGCAGGGCCTGGCGGTGGTGCCGCTTTTCGCTGGTTTTGACGTAGATCGGGCGGCAGCGACCATCTTGGATCCCGAAGAGGCGAAGAGCGCCGGCCGGATCTTCGCCTACGACGTCGTAGGCGGTAAATACGAGGAGCACGATTACCACGCTGTGGGGTCGGGTTCCGTTTTCGCGAAATCAGCACTGAAGAAGCGCCACCAACGCGATGCTGATCAGCGAACAGCGGTAAAAGCTGCGGTAGAAGCACTGTACGACGCAGCAGACGACGACTCGGCAACTGGCGGGCCAGACATCAACCGCCGCATCTATCCGATAGTTGTCGTCGTGGGTGCACGGGGCGCAGAAAAGTTACCCTCAGCCCAGGTTGCTCTCGTGGCTCAAGAGGTAGTGGCTGGTCGGCAACAGAATCCAGGCGGCTGAAGATGTTTTGCCGCTAGTCGACACACATCCGCGGCGAGAAATACGATCCGCAGTTCCTACTCCACCGAATGAAAGCGCACAGCCACCGTGTCAATGCCGATCTACGCCTCACCTGAGCAGCTCATGCGGGACAGGTCCGACTTTGCTCGCAAGGGCATTGCCCGCGGACGCAGCGTCGTCGTCACAACCTATGCGGGTGGCGTGCTGTTTGTCGCTGAAAACCATTCGCCTAGCTTGCATAAAGTGAGTGAGATTTACGATCGGCTCGGCTTCGCGGCTGTGGGCAGATACAACGAGTTCGAGAACCTACGCACCGCTGGAATTCGGCTGGCTGACGTGCGTGGGTATTCCTACGACAGGCGTGATGTGACGGGCAGGTGGCTTGCCAACGCGTACGCGCAAACGCTTGGATCCATCTTTTCCGAGCACCAGAAGCCCTACGAGGTAGGACTGTGCGTGGCGGAGGTGGGGCTCCCCGGAACGCCGCAGAAGGATCAGCTCTACTTGCTGAGCTACGACGGTTCAATCGCCGATGAAACGACTTTTGTGGTGATGGGAGGAGCCACCGAGCCTGTGACGGCTGCGCTCAAGGAGACATTCGTTGCTGGGTGGACTCTTCAGGTAGCGCTCCGGTCAGCCGTCGCCGCACTGGGCGCGGGCGGCGACGCTGCGCCCCGAAAGCTTTCAGCCGCGCAGTTGGAGGTCGCGATCCTGGATCGGAGTCGGAGCGGGCGCACCTTCCGGCGGGTAGTTGATGCCGAGCTCGAGGGGTTGATGCCCGCAGTCGACACCGATTCCGAAGCGGAACCGATGGCCACCGATGATGTTGAGTCGGTAGATTTACCTGCTGCCGAAAGCTGACTGATGCGATTGTTTGGTAACTTAGGACAGTGCACCAACCTTCAGCGGCGCTCAACTGAGCGTCGCGCCGTAATTTTTATGACCATTTTTGGAGTCTGAGCATGATCACCCAGTGGGTGTTGCTCGGCGTTGGTCTGGTGCTCATCCTATTGACCGCGTTGTATGTGGCCGCCGAATTCAGCTTGATTACTGTTGACCGCGCCACCGTCACCCGTGAGGCCGCGGCGGGAGATCCCCGGTCGAAATCCTTGCTTATCGGCCTGAAAACGCTATCCACTCAGCTCTCAACCGCGCAAGTCGGAATCAGCGCCACCACACTGGCGTTGGGTTTCATCATGCAGCCCTCGGTGGCGGCCCTGCTAGCGGGACCATTGACCGCCATTGGTTTGGGCGCCGCGACGGCCAACGGCGCAGGCGTCGTCATTGCCCTGATTCTCGCCAATATCTTGTCTATGGTGTTCGGCGAATTGGTGCCGAAGAACCTGGCGATTGCTACGCCCATGGCTATCGCTAAATCGGTGATCGGGCCGATCAGGTTCTCGACGATCATCTTTCGACCGTTCATTTGGGTGTTAAACGGAATCGCGAACGGTGTGCTGCGCGCCTTTGGGATCGAGCCTCAAGAAGAATTGCGATCGGCTCGATCCGCTGAGGAGCTCTCATCCTTGGTGATGCGTTCTGCTGCCCAGGGCACCCTGGAGGGTCCGACTGCAGGGTTGCTCGCCCGATCCATATCGTTTTCCAGTAAGACTGCCGATGAGGTGCTGACCCCGCGAGTTCGGGTGCGGTTCATCAAATCCACCGAGTCAGCTGCCGAGATCATCACCGCCGCTGCCGAGACCGGCCATTCCCGGTTCCCCGTCATCGGGGAGGATTCCGATGACGTGTTGGGCCTGGTTCATCTGAAAAAAGCGCTGTCGATTCCGCGGGAGCAGCGCAGCACAGTCCCGGTATCCGCGCTGCTGTCGGAAGTTCCGGTAATTCCTGGAACGATGCCGCTGGATGCGCTTTTGGATCTGCTGCGCGACCGCGGCCATCAAATGGCTGTCGTCGCCGACGAGTACGGCGGTACCGCCGGAGTTCTGACGCTCGAAGATGTTGTCGAGGAACTGGTGGGTGAAATCACCGACGAACACGATTCGCAGGCAAAGCGCGGGGAGCGTAGGCCGGACAAAACCTGGCTCCTACCTGGGACTTTGCGCCCGGATGAGGTTGCAGATATGACGGGGGTGGAATTACCGGAGGCTGGGGAATACGAGACCATTGCGGGCCTGGTGATGTCCAGGCTTGGGCGGATGGCCGGTGTCGGAGACTATGTGGTGGTGGAAGCGACCGTCCGGCACGGCGTGGCGTTAGGGATCCGAGCCAATGTTGCCGATGCCGAGGAAATCTTCCCCGATCTGGACAACGACATCCCGCGAGCCGGTCACGTCCGCTTGGACGTGATCCGCCACAGCCAACGTCGAATCGACGCCATTGCCCTCTCGGCCATCGGCGTGGAACCAGAGGAAGACTGATGACCACCCAATGGCTCCTCGTCGGGCTCGTTATTTTGCTGTTGTTTGCCAGTGCCTTCTTTGTTGCGGCCGAATTTTCGTTAATTTCAGCGCGTCGGTCCGTCATTGAACCGCTTGCCATCAGCAGCGCTCGCGCTCGATCGACGCTGAAGGCGATGGAGGACGTTTCTTTAATGATGGCCTGCGCCCAGCTGGGGATTACGTTGTGCGCGGTGCTGTTGGGCGCGCTGGGGGAGCCTGCCGTCGCAAAGTTACTCGAGCCATTGTTCGACTCCTTGGGAGTGCCCGCCGGTTGGTTGCACCCGGTGGCGCTCACCGTGGCATTAGTGCTGGTTGTGGGTGCACACGTGGCGCTGGGCGAGATGGTGCCAAAGAATATCGCAATCGCTAGTCCGGAATCGGTGGCAATGCTTTTGGCTCCACCGCTGCGGATGATCGTGAAAGTTCTCGGACCGGTTTTGCGGGTGCTCAATAAGGTGTCCAACTCCGTAGTTCGGAAATTCGGCGTCGAGCCGCGAGACGAAGTTGCCTCCGCCTTCACACGCGAGGAGGTAGCGGGGCTTGTCGCCGAATCCCGCGAGGAAGGGCTGCTGCGGGATGAAGAACACCTCCTGCTCACCAGTGCTTTGGATTTCGACGAAGCCAAAATCGCCGGAATTGTGGTCCCAGATTCGCAGGTGGTGTCGGTGCCCGAGGGAGCCAGCGCCGCTGACGTCGAATTGGCCTGCGCTCGGACGGGTTTTTCCCGGTTCCCGGTTCGCGCTGATGACGGCCGTTACACCGGATATTTGCATATTCGGGACGTCGTCAGCATTGACGACGCGGAGCGGGATTTGCCCATAGAACAAAGCCTCATTCGGCCGCTGCCGGTGCTTCCGCTGGACACCAACCTGCGGAAGGCATTGGACCAAATGCGGCGTGCGGGTGCGCACCTCGCGCAGGTTTCCATCGCTGGCACGGGTACACCTGTTGCCGCTGAACGCAGCGGCGTGGTGATGTTGGAAGATGCTATCGAACAGTTGATCGGTGAGGTCCGCGACGCCACACGGCGTCGGCCCGAAATTGGCCGTGCGACCCGACGCGTCGAGTTGAAGTGACGCATCCAACTATCGCCTGCCCACGATCACACGGCACACCGCCTAGGGTGTGACGTATGCAGCGGCGGATCATGGGAATCGAAACAGAGTTCGGCATCACGTGCACCTTTAAGGGCCAGCGGAGGCTGAGTCCCGACGAGGTGGCCAGGTACCTCTTCCGGCGTGTCGTGTCTTGGGGGCGATCATCAAATGTGTTCCTGCGCAACGGTTCGAGGCTGTATCTCGATGTTGGGTCGCACCCTGAGTACGCCACGGCCGAATGTGACGACCTTCTTACGTTGATCGCACACGACAAAGCGGGCGAGCGGATCCTTCACGACCTGGTTATCGATGCCGAGGAGCGGTTGGTCGAAGAGGGAGTTGGTGGTGACATCTACCTCTTCAAGAACAACACCGATTCGGCAGGGAACTCCTACGGTTGCCACGAGAACTTTTTGATCTCACGGCAGGGTGAGTTCTCGCGAATCTCCGACGGGATGATCCCATTCTTGGTGACGCGACAACTCGTGGCAGGCGCGGGCAAAGTGTTGCAGACCCCCCGTGGCGCAACGTACTGCTTATCCCAGCGCGCGGAGCACATCTGGGAGGGCGTATCCAGCGCCACTACCAGGTCGCGGCCGATCATTAATACGCGCGACGAACCCCACGCTGACGCCGAACGCTTCAGGCGCTTGCATGTCATCGTGGGTGATTCGAATATGAGTCAGACCACGACCTTGCTCAAGGTCGGGGCGGCAGCGTTGGTGCTGGAAATGATCGAGGCGGGAGTGCCACTGCGCGACTTCACGTTCGAAAACCCGATCAGGGCCATTAGGGAGATCTCTAACGACTTGACCGGTCGGCGACTCGTCAAACTTGCCCGCGGCGGGGAGATCAACGCTTTCGACGCGCAGAGCGACTATTACAACCGCGCCGTTGCCTTTGTCGCGAAGCGTGGTAGCGATCCGATCAGCGAGAGAGTTCTGGATCTGTGGGGCCGCACCCTGCGTGCCATCGAGAGCAATAACTTTTCTGCGGTCGATACCGAAATCGATTGGATTATCAAAAAGAAGCTGATTGATCGGTACATGGCCAAGAATAACCTGGACCTGACCAGCCCTCGGGTTGCGCAAATTGACCTCACCTACCACGACGTTCGCCCGGGTCGAGGGTTGTATTCGCTGCTGGAGGCCAGGGGACAGGCCGCAACAGTGGTCACCGAGGCGCAAATCCTCGAAGCGACAACCGTGGCGCCACAAACAACACGGGCAAAGCTACGCGGTGAATTTGTCGCGGCGGCTCAGGACGCCGGGCGCGACTACACGGTCGACTGGGTGCACCTCAAACTCAACGATCAGGCACAACGTACGGTGCTTTTGAAAGACCCCTTTAAGTGTGTCGACGAGCGTGTGGACAAGCTCATTGAGTCCATTTAATGGCAAAAACCAAAGCTGAGCGACTCCTTAATCTCGTGATTGCACTCCTCAACGGCGACAAGTATCGAGATGTCTCCTGGATCCGTGCGCATGTCGACGGGTACGACCGGGTCGACTCGGCGGCTGCGGAAGAGGCATTCTTCCGGATGTTTGAGCGGGACAAAGGCGAACTGCGCGATTTAGGGATACCGCTGCAGACCAACGATGCGGGGGCTTATCGCATCCCGCCCGGTGAGTTCGCGCTCCCCGAGGTGTCGTTTACTCCAGCAGAGATGGCAGCTTTGGGCCTGGCCGGACGGCTGTGGGAAACGACTGTCCTGGCTGAGGCTGGTTCGGGCGCGCTGCGAAAACTTGTGGACGCGGGCGCGGGAGATGCGGCCGGAGATTTGGCAGTCGCCGATTCCATCACGCTCCTGCAGCCCAGAGTGAGAACATCCGACCCGGCGTTTGCGCCACTGTATGCGGCGGTCCAAGCCCGGCGCGCCGTTGAGTTCGAGTATCGGAAGGGCAGCACTGACGCTCCCGTGATAAGACACCTTCGACCATGGGGGCTGGTCAGCTGGAAGGGTCGGTGGTACGTGGTCGGGTTCGACCCTGAGCGCGGGGGGCAACGCACCTTCCGGCTGTCCCGAATCGCCGGTCCGGTGAAGGCCGTCGGCGCTGCGGGCACGGTCACGGTCCCGCCAAACCTTGACCTCCTCGCTATCGTGATGAACTCGACGACACCGGAGCCGGTTCGAATGGCCACCGTTCGGTTAGCAACAGATGCGGCGGCAGGTCTGCGTCGCAAGGCACAGTTGCTTCCTGCAGATCCGGACTACCCAGATTTCGACCGCGTGCACATTCACATGGACCACCTGTGGGACACCGCTCGTTCCCTCGCTGGTCTGGGGCCACACGCGGTGGTGGAGTCTCCACCGGAATTGATTGACGCGGTGGTCACGCTGCTCCGAGGCGCCAGAGGCGGGGTGCCGGCGTGAGCGAAACTGCGACTGACCGCCTCGCAAGGGTCTTGGCGATGGTCCCTTACATCAGCCGGCGACCCGGCGTGAGCATCAGCGACCTTGCCGCCGAATTCGGGGTCAACGATGCACAAATCACGAAGGACCTGGACCTGTTGATGGTCTGCGGCTTGCCGGGCTACTACCCGGACGACCTGATTGACGTCGTCTTGGATGAGGACGGCGGAACAGTGTCCATTGCATTCGACGCGGGGTTGGAACGGCCGGTGCGGCTCACTCGGGACGAAGCGGTCGCGTTGACGGTGGCGCTCCGCTCGTTTGCGTCGCTACCCGGTTTAGTTGACGCCGACTCGGTGTATTCGGCGCTGGCAAAGCTGGAGCTTATCGGGGCGGGTGCGCAGGCGTCTCTGCAGGTCGAAGCAGCTTCTCCCGCAGCAGCTCTCGGTACGGTGCGGGAGGCGCTTGACTCGGGGCGCCAGCTCTGGATCAAGTACTACACCGCCTCGCGCGATGCGGTGACGGAACGGACGGTCGACCCGTTTCGTGTCCTGGTTACCGATGGTCATTCCTACCTCGAGGCATACTGCCATCGGGTCAATGCGGTGCGGCATTTCCGTGTTGATCGGATCGAGGAAGCGAAGGTCCTCGCCGAACCCAGCCAGGAGCCGCTCTGGATGGATGCCGAGGTGCCACCACAAATGTTTCATCCGGATCTGTCCGTCGCACCGATCACCTTGGTGTTGTACCCGCGTGCGCACTGGGTAGCTGAGTACTACCAAGTCGAACTGGTGAGCCAAGATTCGGGCGCCGGCGCGCTACGGGTTCGAATGCGCCCGGCGGGCGATGCGTGGTTGGTGCGGTTGGTGCTCTCGTTGGGCGGCGCCGCTGTGATCGTGGATCGTCCCGACTTGGCCGAACGGGTGGAAGAGCTGGCTGCCCAAGCATTAACTGCCTATCACCACTCTCACGTCGCCACCGAATCCGAACTTCCCACAGATTGATGACCGCTCAGTGGGCGTCCGTACTCCCAGTGCCCGCGTAAAGTTTTAAATATCCCCACCAACACAGGAGTGCGCGTGCCCCTTTTTCGCCGGAAGTCCGCTGAGCGAGCGGCCGACGGCAGCATGTCGCTAATGGAGCACCTCTACGAGCTGCGCCGTCGAATGTTTTGGGCGGCACTGGCTATTTTTCTGGGAGTAGTGGTCGGATTTATCTGGTTCAACAACGGTGTACCCGCATGGGGGATCTCATCATTGGGCCGTCTACTGATCGAACCGTACTGCGCCGCCGACGTCCCCAAAGCCTATGGATCCACTGGGGGCTGTGACCTGTTGGCCCTGGGGCCGTTTTCCGGCTTGCAGCTTCAGTTGAAGGCCGCGCTGATGGCCGGGCTGGTGTTTTCAAGCCCTGGGTGGCTTTATCAGATTTGGGCGTTCGTGACGCCCGCGCTGTATAGCAAGGAACGCAAGTACGCGTTGACTTTTGTGAGCGCAGCTGTGGTGTTGTTCTCGGTGGGGGCGGTGATGGCCTACCTCGTCATCCCGCAGGCATTGAAGGTGCTCCTAGGATTCGGTGGCGACGCAGTTATCTCCGCCTTGGAAGCCGATCAGTACTACTCCTTCCTCATGACGTTGCTGATAGTTTTCGGGCTTTCGTTTGAGCTTCCGTTGTTTTTGATCGCGCTCAATCTGGTGGGTGTGATCTCCGGTGCGCAGCTGGCGAAGTGGCGCCGGTATGCGATCTTTGGGCTCTTCGTCCTCGCCGCGCTGGTGGTCCCCGGAAACGATCCGATCACCATGTTGGCGCTGGCTCTCTCGCTCACGTTGTTGTACGAAGTGAGCCTCCAATTCGCCAAGTTCTCCGACAAACGCAAACGACGAAAAGTCGGTTCCGGGGGCTTCGAAGGACTGGGCGATGACGAGGCTTCGCCGGACCCGGTCGCCGAAGAGTAGTCCGGCGGCGCGGGTACCGCTGGGCAGTATGGGACGCTGGTAATTGTGAGTAACGGATCTGAAGACAACTCGTCGCCGGCAGAGCGCTATCTGGCCTCGCGGGAGCGGGCCAAGTATCCAGATCTGGCTTCGTTCGTCGCTGAACTGCCGTTCGAGCTGGATGCATTTCAAGATCAGGGATGCCGCGCACTCGAGGACGGACGAGGCGTTTTAGTGTGTGCGCCCACTGGTGCGGGTAAGACCGTTGTCGGCGAATTTGCAGTACACCGAGCTCTAACTCGAGGGGGGAAGTGTTTCTACACCACCCCGATAAAGGCCCTGTCCAACCAGAAGTACGCGGATCTGGTGGCGCGGTACGGTGCGTCGTCGGTGGGGTTGCTGACCGGGGACTCGTCGATCAACCCGCACGCACCTGTCGTCGTGATGACCACCGAGGTGTTGCGCAACATGCTGTACGCGGACTCGGTGGATCTGGACGATTTGACGTCGGTGGTGATGGACGAAATTCATTACCTCGCCGATAAGTTCCGCGGGGCCGTGTGGGAAGAAGTGATCCTGCACCTGGACGCCAGTGTGCAATTGGTGGGCCTGTCCGCCACCGTTAGCAACGCGGAAGAATTTGGGGCCTGGTTACAGGAAGTCCGCGGGCACACGACCGTTGTCGTTGACGAGCACCGGCCCGTGCCGCTGTGGCAACACATGATGGTGGGCCGCCGAATGTTCGACCTCTTCGGTAAGGCCATCTCTAGCGAGGACGGCCGGGACGAGGGACGCCCACAGGCATATGCCCGCATCGACCCGGCCCTGGCAAAGGCCGCGGCGGACGCCGAGGCTCGGTTTAGTCGCTGGGGCGGGGACTCCCGTAGCCAACGGGGAACCGCTCGCGGATCGGTGAGCGGAAATCGCGGCACCCACTTCCGCCCGCCAGCCCGCGTTGACGTCATCGAAAAGCTTGACGGTGCTGGTCTTTTGCCCGCCATCACCTTTATTTTTTCACGTGCGGGCTGCGAGGCCGCGGTGGAGCAATGTGTGAAATCCGGAATGCGGCTCACTACCCAGGCTCAGCGAGAGCGGATACGTGCGGTCATCGACCGTCGCAGTGTTGACCTTCCCGAGGCAGACCTCGCGGTGTTGGGTTACTGGGAATGGCGGGAAGCGCTGGAACGCGGAATCGCCGCCCACCATGCCGGGATGCTGCCGGTGTTTAAAGAAACAGTCGAAGAACTCTTCGTGGCGGGCCTGATCAAAACTGTCTTTGCCACCGAAACCCTGGCCCTCGGGATCAACATGCCTGCGCGCACCGTCGTGTTAGAAAAGTTGACCAAGTACAACGGCGAGGGCCACGTCGATTTGACTGCGGGGGAATACACGCAACTCACCGGCCGCGCGGGCAGGCGCGGTATCGACGTGGAAGGCCACGCCGTGGTGCTCTGGGCTCCGGGGATGGATCCGCGCGCCGTGGCAGGTCTGGCCTCCAAACGGCTCTATCCGTTGCGGTCGTCATTCCGACCCAGTTACAACATGGCGGTTAATCTAACTGACCGTCTCGGCCAGCAACGAGCGCGTCAACTGCTTGAGCTCTCGTTCGCGCAGTTCCAGTCCAATGCAACCGTGGTCGGCATGGCCCGACAAGTGACGCGCAATGTCGAAAACATTGCGGCGCACGCGGTGTCGATGGAATGTCACCTGGGCAACACTGAGGAATATTTCTCTCTCATCAACGACCTCGCCGCGCGGGAGAAGGAGCTAGCCAAGGGCGGTGGCGCTCGGCGACGCGAACAGACACAGACCGACCTCGC
Organism: Nakamurella antarctica; assembly: GCF_003860405.1. Lineage (NCBI taxonomy): Bacteria > Bacillati > Actinomycetota > Actinomycetes > Nakamurellales > Nakamurellaceae > Nakamurella > Nakamurella antarctica. The sequence goes on from NZ_CP034170.1 coordinate 1,589,170, forward strand.
CGCACTTCGGCGCGGCGACATCATCGCAATTAGGGGCGGCAAGCGCTCCGGCCTAGCGGTCATCCTCGACCCCATGGTGGCTGCTGACGGTAGCTCGAGGCCACTGGTTCTTACGGAGGGCACATGGGCGGGCCGGCTGGCCAGTGCGGATTTTAGCGGACCGGTTCCTATCCTGGGCAGGCTGCGTCTGCCGAAACATGTGGAGCACGCCTCTCCTGGTGTCCGACGGGAGTTGGCAGCGGCGCTTCTGGCCCAGGGAATTGCGGCGCCGCGACGTGAACCTCGCCGCAGCGCCGGAGAGGACGCGGAGCTGGTCGTACTTCGCCGGGCCGTGCGGGCGCACCCGGTACATGGATGCGCAGACAGGGATAGCCATCTGCAGTGGGCGCGACGCAGGGCCAATCTCTTCTCGGAGAATGCGGGGCTATCGGCAAAAGTTGACAGCGCACGCGACTCGCTAGGGGAGGCGCTTGCCCGGATCCTCGGCTTGCTCCGAAGCCGCGGCTACCTGGCGGGGGATCGGCTTACGGATGCTGGCCGTGTTCTTTCTCGGATCTGGTCCGAGAGCGATCTGGTGGTGGCTGAATGCCTTCGGGAGCAGCTGTGGGATCACCTGGGTGCCCCTGATCTAGCTGCCGTGGTTTCGGCACTAGTCTTCGAGGCGCGACGTGACCTCACCACGCCATCGCACCTGCCCACGGCAGCTTCGGCGGAGGCGCTCGCGGCCACGTCGAAGTTGTGGGCAAGCATCACGGGCGAGGAATCGGCCCGCGGGCTGGCAACCAGCCGCGAGTTGGACTTCGGGTTTGCTGGCGCCATCTACACGTGGGCTGATGGCGGTACTCTCACCGAGGCACTGGCGGTCGCCGCATATGGTGGCGCCGAGTTGCCCGCCGGCGACTTCGTTCGATGGTGTCGGCAAGTGATAGATCTTCTGGATCAAATCCACACAGTTGCCTCGGAACCCCTGGCCAGCACGTGCAAACATGCCGTCGGAGCCTTGCGGCGTGGTGTCGTGGCGCTAGTCGCGGGCTGACAATTTTAGATTCCGGGTTCGAATTGTGGGGGTTTGTCCACCCCAAGGCGCGCGGCCATGATTGGATCACTGGAGCGTCGTTGACTCCGGGACTGACCGCGTCAACATAATGTGAGGGAGGCGCTGATGAGTACGCCTAATGATTCGGGTCAATCCAACGGCAATCAGGATCCAGCCGGGGCGCAATGGCCCGGCTCAGGGCAGCCGCAGTATGGCCAGAACCCAGCAGGGCCACCGTCGGGTGCGCAGCCAGTGCCCGGGTATGGCCACGTTGCTCCCGATCAACAAGGGTGGGGCCAGCAGCCACCCTCCTACGACCCGGCTCAGTACCCGCAAACGGCAGTCCAGCCCACTGGTCCCCAGGCGGCCCAGCAGTACGGACAACCCGTCCACGATCCGAATCAGCAAGGCTATGGCCAGCAGTCCGGCTATGGCCAGCCTGCCGCGCCGATCGACTATGGCCAGGGCGGATACGGACAAGCCGGCTATGGGCAAGGCGGCGCAAGCCAAGCTGGGTACGGTGCCTCCGCAGCGCCGACCGATTACGGCCAAGCCGGCTACAGCCAAGGCGCTCCGGGGCAGGCCGCCTATGGCCAGGCCGGCTACGCACAACCAGGCGCACCCAGCGCTTTCGGCCAGCCAAACGCCTACGGACAGCAGAGTGCTTACGGTCAGAACCAGGCGCCTGCCTATGGTCAAGCTGGCCAGCCCTACGCGCAAGCCACGCCCTACGGGCAGCCCGCCTACGGGCAGCCAGCGGGCGCTCCCGCAAGTCAGCAGCCAAAGAAGAGCAACACGGGTCTGATCGTGGGAATTTTGGTTGCGGTCCTGGTGCTTGCAGGAGCGGCTTTTATCCTGTTCGTCAAGCCGGGGGTGTTGAACAAGACCGTATTTGACGCCAACGCTGTCGCCAAGGACTCGCTTGCCATCATCACCAAGCCGGTGACCAGTGGCGGCTATGGAGAAGAGGGCGTCAGCGAAATCAATTGCCCCGCAGGGAAGTCCATCGACAAGGGGACGACCTTTGACTGCGATGTCAAATACGCAGATGGATCCAAAAAACTGATCACCATCACCGTAACCGGCGACCCGAAGGTGGATGCCGAAAAGGGCAACTACACCGTCGGTTTGCCGCGCTGACCCGCGCCAAACACCAGCTCCCGCCGCGCATCCGAAACCTCGGATGCGCGGCGTTTGTTGTAGGAGCCCACAGTCAACTCCGAGTCGCCAGATAGGCAACAAGCCGGTTGACCGGAGCCGAAATCCCATACTGGGCAACAAGTTCGCGTAGGCGAGTTGCGTCAACCGGTTCGGTCGGCAACGTCGGATCCCCCTCCGGATCAAAGATGATGGATGCGCCAGTGGCGACCCGCACCACAGTCCCCGCTACCGCCAAGTAGTCTCGCGCAGCTATGAGCTTTCGGCGCTGGGCAGGCGGCATCGCCGATGTCGGATCCTCGGCCGCCTGTGCCAGATCCTCGAGAGACCCGAATTGCGACACCAACGCGGCGGCGGTCTTGTCGCCAATCCCGGGGACACCCGGCAGCCCGTCTGACGGGTCGCCGCGAAGCGCTGCGAAGTCAGCGTAGCGGCCCACCGGAATACCGTGCTTACTTGCGACTTCCCCGGCGCCGAGCAACTGCACTTTACTCATACCCGCTCCGATATACCTTACTCGGCAACGGTTCTCGCCGTCGACCGCGACTTGGTAGAGGTCCCTGTCGCCAGTGACGACTTCAACTTCCTCGGTGCGTTGGTGGACCAGGGTGCCAATTACGTCGTCGGCCTCAAACCCCGGAGCGCCAGCGACGGTGATGCCGATCGCCGCAAGTACCTCAAGCAGGACGGGCACCTGGGGGCTCAAATCATCCGGCACCTCTTCGGGGCCATCGGGAGCTACCTCTTCGGGTCCACCGTCGGTGGGGGGCGCAGCGGGTAACACCCGATGCGCCTTGTAGGAGGGGATGGCGGCGACGCGAAAAGCGGGCCGCCAGTCCAGGTCCAGGCAGGCCACCAACTTGTCTGCTTTGGCGTCAGCTAACACTCGCGTCATGATGTCCAGTGATCCCCGGATGGCATTGATCGACATTCCGCCGGGCGACTTCAGTGAAGCGGGAAGGGCGTAGTACGCGCGATAGTAAATCCCGGCCAAATCCAATAGCTGCAACATCACTGCACCGTAGCTGATACTGCTGGGGCGGGTGGGTAAGGTCGGCGCATGGATCATCATCATGACGCCGACCATTTCAGCCGGCGATTGACCACATTGGCCCGCCTGCTTGCTGCTGCGGGCGCTGACGTGGCTCTCATCTCGCCGGGTGCGGACCTGGAGTACCTGATCGGGCACTCGGTGGCTTCGCACGAGCGGCTGAGCTGCTTGATTGTGCCCGCTGCCGGACCAGCCCAGCTATTTCTACCTACGTTAGAGCGGCTTGGGTGGGCGGGGACGAGTGCGGAACAACTTGATCTGGCGATCACCACATGGACAGACGGGGTCAACCCCTATGGCGCGCTGATGGCGCTGTTACCGCAGCAGCCCGCCGTTATTGCCGTAGGTGACCATATGCCAGCACTGCACGCACTGAATCTACGTGCGGCAGCTGGCGGATCCGAGCTCGTGCTCGCGGGGCCGATGATCGCGGAGCTCAGAATGCGCAAGGACCACACGGAAGTAGCCGCGCTCTCCGAAGCAGGAGCGGCGATTGACCGGGTGCACCGGCGGATTGGCGAATGGCTAAGGCCTGGCCGCACGGAGAACCAGGTCGCCGCCGATATCGCGGCGGCCATCGTCGCAGAAGGCCACGACCGGCCTGATTTCGTCATCGTCGGATCGGGACCGAATGGTGCCAGCCCACACCATGATGCCTCGGATCGCGTGGTGCAACCCGGGGACGCTGTGGTGATCGATATCGGTGGCCCGATGACGACTGGCTATTTTTCCGACTGCACCCGCACGTATCAAGTAGCGGGTGACCCGGATCCAGACTTTGCCGCTGTGTACGAGATCGTCAAGCAGGCGCAGGCTGCGGGTGTTGCTGCCGCCAGGGTGGGCGTCACCGCGGAGTCGATCGACGAAGCCTCGCGCTCGGTGATTGAAAAGGCGGGCTACGGCGAATTCTTTATCACCAGGACGGGTCACGGTATCGGCCTCGAGGTACATGAGGAGCCGTACATGGTCGCTGGCAACAAGCGAGAACTGGAGGTGGGTATGGCCTTTTCGATAGAGCCGGGAATCTATCTGCCCGGCAGGTTCGGCGTCCGCATTGAAGACATTGTGGTGATTACCGAGAACGGAGTCCAGTTGATGAATAACTGCCCCACTGCCCTGACGGTGGTGGGCTGACATGCTCGAAGAGCTCGATGCACGCATCACCGCGGAGCTAGCCGAAGACGGTCGCTGCTCGTATACCGATCTCGCGGAGCGCGTGGGATTGTCTGTATCTGCTGTGCACCAACGGGTTCGACGACTCGAACAGCGCGGCGTCATTCGTGGGTATGCCGCGCGGATCGGCGGGGAACAGGTGGGGCTTGCGCTGACCGCGTTCGTTTCACTCACTCCGATCGACCCCGCGGCCCCGGATGATTACCCCAGCAGACTCCTGCATCTCAAGCAGATTGAGGCATGCCACTCGGTGGCTGGGGTCGAGTCCTACATCCTGAAGGTTCGGGTGGTATCGCCGTCTGCACTCGAAGCGTTGTTAGCCGAGATCCGAGCTACCGCAAACGTTTCCACTCGGACCACGGTTGTGCTGTCGACACCGTTCGAGGACCGCCCGCCGATTGTTGCCTTCACCAAGATCACCTGATGACCTGGGAATATCCGGCCGCGCGGCGTAGCGACGTCAGCGACATCCTGCACGGTGTGAGAGTCGAAGATCCCTATCGGTATCTGGAGAACACCCAGGATGCTGAGACTCTCGCGTTCGTAGACGCGCAGAACGCGCTCTCCGCACCGTATCTCGCTGCTCTACCGGTTCGAGGCAGATTCCTTGCGTCGGCAACGGCGGCCTTGACGGCCCCACGTTTCGGTGTTCCCTTCAAACGCGGCGAAAACTACTTCGTGACAGCCAATCCCGGTGATCTGGAGCAGGACCGCGTGCTCACGGCGAAATCCCTGCCAGAACTGTTGGCGGGCGGCCGAGTGCTGCTGGACCCCAACACTCTCGCCGCCGACGGCACGATTGCCCTTGCAGGCATGCAGGTCTCGCCGAACGGGGGACTTTTGGGGTATGCGCTGGCCGAAGCGGGCAGCGATTGGGTGTCACTGCACGTACAGCGGGTGAGCACGGGCGAAATGCTCCCCGACGTCATTCGATGGTGCAAATGGACGGTTCCCGAATGGCTACCCGACAGCTCTGGCTTTGTGTACTGGAGCTACAGGGCCCCGATTCCTGGCGCCGAGTTGACGGCTGCCATGGGTGCTGGAGTCTTGAAGATGCATAGGCTGGGAACTGCGGTCGAAATCGATCCGGTGATCTGGTCGCCGCCGGAGCAGGAGTGGATGGTGGCTCCCCATGTCAGTTCCGACGGACGCTGGTTACTGCTGACCCAGGCGCCCGGTACTGACTCTCGGACTTTAATCAGCGCGTTACGGATCGGGCCCGACAAAGCGGGCATGCTCAGGCCCACCGGTGAATTGGTCTGCGTCATTGACGAACTGGCCGATGCCCACACGATCGTCGAAGCAGAAGGCGACATCTTGTTGCTGCGCACAGAAGCGGGCGCCGAACGCGGACGGCTCGTGAAACTTGATTTGCAGGAGCCAGAGGACCTCTTCGAATTAATCCCCGAACACGAGAGGGACGTGTTGGTCTCCGCGCACCGGGTCGCAGACGGCATCCTGGTGGTGTGGTCTCATGATGCCGCGCACCGGCTGGAACTCTTTGACCTGCACGGTTTCTCGCACGGCTGCATCCCCATCGACGAGCCGGTAAGCATAGCGGCAGTGACTGGCCAGCCTGGGCAAGCGGAATGCTTTGTCACCAGCACGAGCTTCACCCGCTCTTTGCGGAGCCACCGATTGGTAATCGGGGGCGGATGTGCGGAGTTAACCCACCTCCCGGCGCCCGCCGGAGCACCCGTGCTCGATGCAGTCGCAAGCCGAGTGCACGCTGTCTCCAGCGATGGCACCGAGGTACCGATGACGGTGTTGAGGCGCTCGGATCTTCCGCCCGGCCCTCGGCCCACCTTGCTCTACGGCTATGGCGGGTTCGATATTCCGGTGCTGCCCGCGTACTCAGCGATGTTTGCGTCTTGGGTGCAGGCCGGGGGCGTGCTCGCGGTAGCAAACCTGCGCGGTGGCGGCGAATTCGGCGCCGCGTGGCATCAGGACGGGATGAAGGAACATAAGCAGCGGGTCTTCGACGACGCGATCGCATGCGCGGAGTTCCTCATCGCCGAGGGCGTCACCGGCGCGCACCAGCTGGCGGTGCACGGCAGGTCCAACGGCGGTCTCCTGGTAGGCGCGATGATCGTGCAACGACCGGACCTCTTCGCCGCGGCCCTACCCACCGTGGGGGTGCTGGACATGCTGCGATTCCATCTCTTCACCATCGGTTGGGCGTGGACCTCCGACTACGGAGACCCCGAGGTAGCTGAAGAGTTCGCATATTTACACGCCTATTCGCCCTTGCATCAACTCCGGACTGGGAGGCACTACCCGGCAACGCTGATTTGCACGGGCGACCATGACGACAGGGTGGTACCGGCGCACTCGTTGAAATTCGGCGCCCAGCTCCAGTTCTGCCAGTCCGGGGATAGCCCGGTGTTACTGCGCATTGACACTCGCGCTGGCCATGGCGCGGGCAAGCCAGCGCATGCGCTGGCGGCGGAGTACGCCGATCAGCTAGCCTTCGCCGCCGAGCACACGGGACTAGAGCCCCACCTCTAGGCGTTGCGGTGGTCTTTGGAGGTCCGGTAGATCAACTCGATAAGGGCCGCTCCCGCTGCTCCCACCACGACGGCCCACATCAGCTGCGAGCTCGTCATGTCGAAGTCAAAAACACTTCGCCCCAGAGGCAGGGCGAATGCACCAACAGCGATCAGAGCCATCACCGAAATCAACGCGGCCTTCCACAGTGCGAACGGCCTCGCTAACACCACCAGAATCCAGAAGAACACGATCATCAGAGCCAGTGTTGCGACGGTGCCGGGCTGTTGGCAGATTTGAGCCACCGTGTCGCCTTTTCCAACCACGGCGTTGCATTGCGCGTCGTAGCTGGCGCCGACAGAGTTGTGGGTGATCAGGTAGGACACAATGACGGCCAGACCAGCCACCACGCCCGCGGGAACGGCAAAGCGGAGCACCCGCTTGAGAAAACCAGGGACGTAGCGGCTCCGGTTCGGACCCAGCGCCAGGAAGAAAGCGGGAACCCCGATGGTGACAGTGGAAACCAGCGTCAGGTGGCGGGGGAGGAACGGGAAGGGCAGGAAGAGGATGGCCGCGGAAACAATGGCGATCAGGCTCATCACGTTCTTGGCGACGAATAAGTTGGCTACCCGCTCTACGTTGCCGATCACCCGGCGTCCCTCGGCGAGCACATTTGGTAGGTGAGAAAACTTGCCGTCCAAAAGCACCAGCTGCGCTACGGCTTTCGTCGCTTGCGCGCCGTTCCCCATGGCAACACCGATATCGGCATCCTTTAAAGCAAGTGCGTCGTTGACCCCGTCGCCCGTCATGGCGACGACGTGCCCGTTGAGTTGCAGGGCTTGAACGAGGGCCCGCTTCTGCTGCGGGGAGACCCTTCCGAAAACGACTGTCTTCTCGGCAATCTCGCGCAACTCCTCCGCTGTCTCGCCGATCGTGCGGGCGTCCACCGGTTCGTCAACCGTGAGACCCACGCGGCGCGCGATAGCTGCCACGGTGGTGGGGTTGTCGCCCGAGATCACCTTGATGAGCACCCCCTGGTCGGCGAAGAACTTGAGCGTTTCGGCGGCGTCGGGACGAACCTGTTCGCCAAGAACCACGAGAGCCATCCAGCGAAGATTCTGCGGGAGTTCCTGTCCGTTGAGGGGATTCTCGCTGTGCGCCAAGATCAGCACACGCCGGCCGGTGGCGGCAATCTCTTGGACCTTCTGGCGATTCTCCTCGTCGTCGGAGGTAAGAAGCATGTCTGGGGCACCGATCACCCAGCTTCCCTTGCCCTCGAAGGATGCCGCCGACCACTTGCGGGCCGAGTTGAAGGCGATCGTTTCAGTGCGCACCCAGCCCTTGGGAGGGTCAAGCTTTGCCGCAATGGCCGACAGTGTGGCGTTGGCATTGGGATCGTCGGATATCGCGCCGAGGGCCTGGAAAGTGAATTCGTCATCTTCGGGCGGAGCCAGGTGCACGATGTCCTCGTAGACGATGTCGCCAACGGTCAGCGTTCCCGTCTTATCCAGGCAGACCACGTCGACTCGGGCCAAGCCCTCCACAGCTGGCAGCTCCTGAACCAGCACCTGCTGTTTGGTCAACGTCACCGCAGCAAGAAGGAACGCTACGGAGGTCAACAGAACGAGGCCCTCCGGCACCAAACCCACGAGCCCGGCCGCGGACCGGATCATCACTTCTTGCCACACATCGCCGAACGGGCGCCCCTGGCCGAGAGTTCGCCACTGCGACCAGATCTGCAGCGGTAGTGCGATCACGATCACCCAGGTGATGTATTTCAGAAGTGTGTTGATGGACTCCTGGATTTCGGACCGGGTCTTTTTGAACTTGCGGGCCTCGGAGGCAATTTTGTTCGCGTAGGCATCGGCGCCCACTGCGGCTGCGTGGAACCGGCCGGCCCCCGCCACCACGGTGGTGCCGGAGAGCACCTCGTCGCCGATAGCCTTGGGCACCGCGTCGGATTCACCGGTGAGATTCGATTCGTCGATCTCAAGACCGGACGTGTAAATCAAGGTGCCGTCGGAGGGAACTTGGTCGCCCGTCCGCAGCTCAATGAGGTCATCGCGAACCACATCGCCTGTGGCGATGGTAGACAGCTCGCCCTCGCGGATTACTCTCGTCGTCGGTGAGTTCAGCAAGGCCAATCGGTCAAGTTTTCGCTTGGCAGAGACCTCTTGGACGATCCCGATAGCCGAGTTAAAGATGAGTGCCACGCCAAAAAGGCCGTCGACCGGGCTTCCCGCTGCAAGTACGAGAACGAAGAGCGCGCCGAGGATGGCATTGAAACGGGTGAGAACGTTGACTTTGATGATCTGCCACACGCTGCGGGTGGAGGTCCGGTCAGTCGCATTGACGAAGCCGCGTTCCACCCGTTGTTGAACTTGGGCGCTAGTGAGTCCGTCCTCGGTGCGAGGTTTGTCGAGTTCGTCGTGGCTGGCAGCAAGTGTTGTCACTGGCTTATCGTGCCAGATCGACGTGATGGGCGTTGCGCAACACACAGATTCGTTTCACCGCTGTGTGTGCTCAACTAGAAGGGTGACCACCACACTGCTCCGCGGCGGACGTATCCACACCGCCTACGACCCTGCCGCTACCGCCATCGCCATTACCGACGGGGTGATCAGCTGGATCGGCGCCGAACACGGCATCGAACAAGCCGGCCACATAGATCGGACCGTCGACCTCGGCGGGCTGTTCGTCGCCCCGGCCTTCATTGATTCGCATGTCCACAGCGCTGACGCGGGCCTGGCGTTGACCGGGCTTGACCTATCGGCTGCGCAGTCTCTGCCCCAGTGCCTGGACCACATCCGCGGGTACGCCAAAGCGCACCCCGCAGCCGTCATTTGGGGGCATGGCTGGGACGAAAGCGGCTGGCCAGAGAAACGTTGGCCGACGTTGGCCGAAATCGACGCCGTCGTGGGTGACCGGGTCGCCTATTTCGCGAGGGTGGATGTGCACTCGGCGCTGGTGTCCTCGCGGGTACACCGCCAACTGGATCCGAGCGCCGTCGGCTTTAGCGGCGACGGTCCGTTGACGCAGATCAGTAACTTAGCGGCCAGGGACCTCGCTCGGGCCGCGATGCCCGTCGAACAATGCGGCGATGCGCAACGCGCGTTCTTGGACCACTGCGCGCGGCACGGAATTGTCGAGGTGCACGAATGCGGCTTTCCGGATCCGCGGTCACTCTCGGAACTGCGCGGCCTGCTCTCCATGGCGAATGTCCCCGTGGCCGTTCGCGGCTACCTTGCGGCCGCTGTCACAGATCCGCAGGAGGCGCGCGAGCTGCTGCTGCAATCGGGAGCGCACGCGCTGGCCGGCGACCTTTCTGTAGACGGGGCGATCGGTTCCACGACGGCTTCTTTGTGTGCCCCCTACTTGGATGCCGCCAGCCGCGGCAACCGGTATCTGGGCGATGACGCTATTACCGAACACTTGGTGGCGTGCGCTTTGGCCGGGATCCAGCCGGGTTTCCACGCGATCGGCGACGATGCTGTTGACGCTGTGGCCGCTGGATTGCGCCGCGCCGCAGAGCGGTTGGGCCCCAACGGGTCCGTCGCTTTGGCCGCCGTAACACCGCGTATTGAGCACGCGGAGATGGTCGGCCCTGAGGCGATCGCTACATTTGCCGCCACCGGGACCGTCGCCAGTGTGCAGCCGCTCTTCGACGCTCTGTGGGGCGGCGAAGCGGGCATGTACTCGCAGCGGCTGGGAGGCGAGCGGGCCGGAAGGATGAACCCATTCGCGGCGCTGGCCTCGGCCGGCGTGACCTTGGCTCTTGGCTCGGATGCTCCGGTGACGCCCGCGGATCCATGGGCCGCGGTGCAGGCCGCGGTGCACCACCGCACCCCGGGCTTCGGCTTATCCTCCCGAGGCGCATTCACCGCGCATACCCGCGGCGCCCACCGCGCCGCTGGCCGGGTCGAGAGGGGAGTAGGAACCATCAGCGTCGGCGCGCCCGCAGACATTGCGATCTGGCAAGCAGGGGAGTTGGTGCGACCTGTTTCTGCGGAAAAACTATCGCGTTGGTCTACCGACCCGAAGTCAAGGGTTCCACTCCTTCCCGATCTGATGCCCGGAAATGATCTGCCCTCCTGTGTTGCCACTATTTCAGCCGGCAAGGTCACGTTCGACGGCTCGGGTTTGCTCGAATCTGGGGCTGCCGAATCGCAGTTACTCTAAACGCCGTGGCTTCTGAAACAACTGACCTGCACGTTGCCGATCCGAAAGCCCAGCGTCGGCAAGAAGCTGGTCGCCGTAGCTATCTCCGCTGGCGTTCGCTGCGCGGACTAGGCGGACTGCGGATCCTCGGCTCAATCGTTGGGGGCGCTGGTTTGTATTTCGGCAGCGCACCACACGACCTGTGGTGGTTACCCATCCTGGGTTTCGCAGTCATCGGCGCGTGCCTCTACGGGCGCAGGATCAGGCCCGCTCTTGGCCTCTCGTTCCTGGCGGGTGCGGCTTTCTACCTGCCGTTGCTGACCTGGGCCGGCACGTACGTCGGTGATGTGCCCTGGTTGGGGTTGGCCCTCATGGAGGCGCTGCTGGTGATACCTGCTGGCGCACTGATCGCCGTCACCAGCCGTCGTTTACCGTTCTGGCCGGTCTGGGGGGCTACTGCATGGATGGCGGGGGAGTTTCTGCGTGGGCACTTTCCTTTTGGTGGTTTCCCCTGGGGCGCAATCGCTTTCACTCAAGTGGACGGGCCGCTTCTGCCCGCGGCGTCGCTTATTGGATCGGCCGGGATGGGTTTCCTCGTCCCGCTGGCAGGTTTTTCAGTAGCCGAGCTCGGACGTCGATTAATCGTGCACCGCATCTGGCAACGATGGAATGAGCTCCAGCCGAAGACCCTTCTTGCCCCCGTTTCTTCGGTCATCCTCGCGTTCGGCGTCGGCGTTCTCGGACTTGTCACGGTCCATAATCCTGTTGCCGACCCCCACGAGAGGATCGCAATTATCCAGGGCAATGTGCCGCGTGCCGGGTTGGATTTCAATTCACAGCGTCGGGCGGTCCTGGACAATCATGCGCTGCAAACCCACCAGCTTGCTGATGCGGTAAGAGCCGGGACGTCGCCGAAACCTACATTGGTGATTTGGCCAGAAAATTCCTCTGATATTGATCCATTCGTCAATCCGGATGCTTCGAAGGTCATCTCCGATGCCGCCGCCGACATTGGGGTCCCCATTCTGGTGGGCGCCGTGGTCGGGTCTACCGAACCCAGACGCAACTACAACATGGGGATCGTCTGGGATCCGGTCACCGGGCCGGGCCAGACGTACACCAAAAGACATCCGGTCCCTTTCGGCGAGTACATGCCGTACCGGTCGTTTTTCCGCATCTTCTCCGACAAAGTCGACCTGCTGCAGAACGAGTTCCTACCGGGGGAGACCGTAGGTAATTTGATGATGGCGGGGGTCAACGTCGGGGATGTGATTTGCTTCGAAGTCGTCTACGACAGCTTGGTACGCGACGTCGTGAATGGCGGGGCGCAGGTACTCGTGGTCCAAACTAACAACGCAACCTTCGGGTACACCGACGAAACCTGGCAGCAGATGGCGATGAGCCGTGTTCGCGCAGTCGAACACGGGAGGGCAGCCCTGGTGGTGTCCACGAGCGGAATTTCAGCCGTCATTGCGCCGAACGGCACCGTAGAAGCCAGCATCGGGCTCTTCACCCCGGGGTATCTCACTCCGTCGGTTCCGCTGAGCACTGACACCACACCGGGTACGGTTATCGGCGGAGAGGTTGAATGGCTGCTGATGTTGGCATCACCACTGGCCCTGATAGGTGCCTGGGTGGTGCGTAGAAACACCAGGGCACACCGAGCAACCGCCACAGACTAGAAAGCTGGAAAATTCGCTGTGAGCAGCCGACAGACACCGCAGGAACCGCCCGAGAGGGTGCTGGTGATCATCCCGACCTACAACGAGCTGGAAAATTTGCCGCTCATACTCGATCGGTTGCTCGCGAGTGTTCCCTCGGTGGACGTGCTCGTGGTGGACGACTCCAGTCCCGACGGGACCGGCGACATCGCCGACCAGCGGGCAGCGGCCGATGACCGAATCAATGTGCTGCATCGCAGGGCTAAGAATGGACTCGGCGCCGCCTATATCGAGGGGTTTCGGTGGGGGCTGGCAGCTGGATACGACGTGCTGGTCGAGATGGACGCGGATGGGTCCCACGCACCCGAGCAACTCCCTCGGCTGCTCGGCGCCATCGCCCACGCGGACCTGGTGATCGGATCCCGCTATGTCCCCGGCGGACAAGTCGTGAACTGGCCGAAACGTCGGGAAATTCTCTCCAAGGGGGGGAACCTCTACTGCCGCCTCGCGTTGGGGATCGCAGTCCGAGACATCACCGCCGGCTACCGTGCCTACCGTGCGGCGGTATTGCAGAAGCTGGACTTGGACGCGATCGAATCGCACGGGTATTGCTTCCAGGTGGACCTGGGTTGGCGCACGATTCAGGCGGGTTTCACCGTCGCGGAGGTTCCGATCACGTTCACGGAACGGCTGATCGGGGTTTCTAAAATGAGCGGCAACATCGTGCAGGAGGCGTTGCTCAAGGTGACGGTCTGGGGAATGCGTCGCCGCGTCCAACAGGTCAGCAAGCTTTTCAAGCGATAATGTTTGCCAGGCACCACAAAGGCCGGCCCCTCACTCCCGAAATCTTGGAGTAAGGGGCCGGCCCTCTTCGTGAGGTAAAGGTTAGGAAGCCGTGCGCCGGCTCTTCAAATCAGCCAGTCTCTCGTTCAGGATCTCTTCGAGCTGCTCGACGGTGCGGCGCTCCAGAAGCATGTCCCAATGGGTACGCGGTGGCTTGACGCTCTTGACTTCGGGGGCCGAGCCATCAACAAGCTTCGATTCCTGACCATGCATCCGGCAGTCCCAGACGCCGGGCACTTCCGCGTCATCTGCCATCGGCACGGTGAAATCGTGGTCGCGAGGGCACCTGTAGGTTGCGGAGCGGCGCGGTGCCAAGTCATGATTCCGGTCTGCCTCGTAGCTGGTAGCTCCAAGACGACTTCCACGCAGGACGCGGTCGGCCATAGTGTTTCCTTTCGGTACTGAGTTTCAGGCGCAAAGTAAGAACGCTGAGCAGTGCGAAAACGTCACCCAACCTAGCGATCCTACCTGCTCACGCCAGTGGGAGGGTTCCTTCGCCGGATGACGGCCCTAGGTCCCCGCTGCGGTGGTGGGTGCGACACAGCACTTGGTAATGCACCGATGGCGTGACGGCGTCCGATGGCTGATCTGGATCGGAGCTGAGAACGTCTGCCACGACAACGGTTTCGCCGTCCCGAACCACGACGCCATCGACGATGCGGGCGTTGAACCTGCCGGGGCGACCGCACCAGCACAGCACCTCAACCTGGAGGGGTAGCACTTCGTCAGCGAGTTCAAACCAGCGGGCGGAGGCGGGAAATAGCTTGCCGCGAAAATCGGTCGCGATACCGAACGCGTAGATGTCGACCTGGACATCGTCGGCGAGCTGCGCCAATTGTTCCACCTGTTCGGGAGTAAAGAACTGGGCTTCGTCGATGATCAGGTAGTCCACCCGACGACCGCTGGCCCAGGACTGCCGCACGAGATCAGCCAGGTCCATATCGTCATCGACCTCGACGGCGTCACGGGTGATCCCCATCCGGGAGGAGATTTGTGCCTTGCGGGATCTGTCCATCTTTGTGAGGAGCAGTCCTCGCCGGCCCTGCCGGGAATGGTTGTGATCCATCTGTAAAGCAAGTGTCGACTTCCCGCAATCCATGGGGCCGTAGTAGTACTTCACCTGCCCGGTGGTGATGGCCCCACGCCGCGAGCCCGCTGCGGGGACCGTCAGACCGTCGTTATCTAAGAAGGCATCAGCGGGACGGTCTGCGTACGGCTGGTCGGCGTACGGACTAGTTGCGGGCACCGGCAGAACTTTAGCTGTCCCAGACCCCGCGGTCTTGCAATTCCTGTTTCAGCAGATCGGGGCGGTCGGTCATGATGGCGTCGACGCCGAGGTCGAGCAGGCGGCGCATCTGTGCCGGGTCGTCGATCGTCCAGACATGAACTTCGAGGCCCCGGCGGTGGGCTTGCGAAACAAAGGCGTCATTCACGACTGTGATCCGACCTTGCCCCACGGGTACCTGGGCTGCGACCGCGCCGAATGTCCGAAAAGGGATAGGAAGATGACGTGCCCGGCCGACCAACGCTGCAACCTGGCGGGGACCGAGCGACGTAGCGACGCGTGGCCCCAACGCAGCTCTCACACTCTGCAGTCTTCGGTCGGAGAAGGCGCCGATGCAGACCCTGTCTGAAGAGTTGGTCCGTCGCAGTACATCCACCAGCGGGCCAACACTGCGATCGGACTTGGGGTCGATGTTGAAACGAGCTTGCGGGAACTCGCCAAGCAGATCTTCCAACAGCGGGATCGGCTCCCGACCGCCGATCTTCGCCTTCCGTACCTGTTCCCAAGGCAGCGCCGCTATCTGGCCGCTGGCGTCTGTGACGCGATCCAGAAAGTGGTCGTGAAACGCCAGCAGCTTGCCGTCTGCGGTGACGTGCACGTCAGTTTCGAGATACCGATAGCCCTGAGCCACCGCCTCGGCGAACGCGGGAGTGGTGTTCTCAAGACCGGCGAAAGTGCCCGTGTGCCAACCGCGGTGAGCAAATGCCCGCGGCGTCGAGCCCTCGAGGTAGCGCGTCATGTCCTCGAGTCTGCCGCATCGTCGTTACGGTAAAGGCATGCGGATGTCAGCGCCAATGCGGTGCGAGTGGTGCGGACGGGAACTGCCGTTGCAGGAAGGTCTCGGAAGGCGACGAAGGTACTGCGGTCAATCATGTCGCCAGCGGTCGTACGAAAACCGACATGCACTGCAGCGCGGCGAATTACCCGCCGATGCAGTTGTGCTGACAGCAGACGAAGCGTCCAGCCTCGCCGATCGGTTGTATCAAGTGCGTTGCGCTGCAGAGGATGTCGGCACCGCAGTAGCGGAAAACGCGGACGCAGCAGAACTTGCAGAGTTGGTTCGTCTCATGATGGAAGCGGCGCGGGCCGCCGAGCGCCTCCGATAAAGATTCTTCGATTTTTTTGGCGCCATGTCTGGTGCGGGGGAGTAGCGTCGGACGTGGTCGGGCGCCTGCATCCCCCAGGCTCCACAGCAATATTGCCGGATGTGAATACCGTGGCTTTCGGGCCAGCTGGAGCCATTCCGTGCCCTCGCCTTGAGGCGAAGCGACGCCCGGCCGCCCTTACTGTGCGGCCCCGGAACGCAGCGTCAAGACGGAAATTTCATTGGGCGCAAACACCCGGAACGGCGGCCCCCAAAATCCAGCGCCACGGCTGACATACATCTGGGTACGAGAGTTGTGCCGAGAGAGCCCGTGCAAAAATTTCTGATCCAACCGCACGAGATAGTGGAACGGCCATAGCTGCCCGCCGTGCGTATGCCCCGAGATCTGCAGGTCCACGCCCGAGGCAATGGCTTCGCGTACCTGCTTCGGTTGGTGCGCTAACAGCAGGACCGGGGTTTCGTCGCCAGCTCCCAGGAGTGCGGAATCTAAATCTGCCCCTTGACCAGGCTGGCCGGATCCGGCTGCCGTCAGGTCGTCGACGCCAGCGATGATCAGGTCGTGACCGCCACGACTGACCACGATATGGCGGTTGTGGAGAGCTTCCCAGCCCAGCTGCGTCATGTGATCGATCCAGGGCGCTGCGCCCGTGATGTATTCGTGATTGCCGGTGATGTACACACGGGCCAGGGTGGCTTCGGCGAGTGATAGGGGAGCGGCCTGCTCGCGGCGCATCTCTACCGTCCCATCGGCGATATCCCCGACGTGGGCAAGGATCTCGGGCTTCAGCGCATTCACCGCAGCAACCAAGCCGCGAGACCACGTCGTTCGATTGATGGGTCCGAAATGGGTGTCTGCAACGATCACCAACCGCACGCCGTCCAGACCCGTCCCCAGTCTGTCGATGAACACATCAGTGTGTTTGGCGGGAGGGACACGCATTGCGCGTTGGAATCCGATAAGAAGAACGCCGCTCGTCCAGACCAAGGCAGCGATAGCCGCGATCCGGCCCCGTAGGGGTGCATCCAGACCCGCGGCGGCCAGCACTCCGTACAGAGCCCAACCCGCAATCGACCACACGAAGTACTGCCAGATGACGCCGAGCCACGCGTCGCCGATGAGCGCACATCGGTCCTGGTGTCGCTTCCCGTGCCCCCGGATCATCAGCAGGGGGAATGCAGCCATAGCCAGGACGAAGAACGCCGTCAGGGCGATCGTGACGCCAGCCGGCCATGCCGGTGCCAGCACCAGGAGCGAGTACGGCAGCGCGTGCAGAAGGAGGATGACCGCACACAGAAGAAGGACAAAACGGAGACCGCGCGGCACCTGTGCACCCTTTCAGCAATCGGCCGGGGAACCGGCACCGTCACGTTACCTGCAGGTAGCCTGAGAAGCCGGTCGCTTGAGTAATTCGCACACGTGCATATTCATTTCCGCATGATTGAACTGAGGACTCTTCGGACGGCGTTTCTTCAGTTCGAGCAGCCGGCGTGTCGCGTGCTAGTGCCGGAGCCTTACTGGCCCGGACAACGCTCACGCCCGTTGCGCGGTCATGCCTGGCCGGCCACCAGCTTGTTAAGCGCAAGCTTCGCCAATGGTGCGTAACCCACGACGTACGGCGCGCACCCGTTGATGGTGAGGCTTGTTGATGTCGCGCCGTTGTCGTCCCCAACGAAGTGGTCCAGGCGGAGGGTGCTGCCGACCACCGGAACCTTCACGTCCCACACCCAACTGAGATTGGTCTCGTCGAAATTAACGATGACGAAGTCGATTCCGATATTTGCCGGTCCGCGAACAGTCCCTGTCGAACCGGTCTGCAATCGGCGATGGGAGCATTGCACGGATTGAATAAGCGGCGACCACTCGGGCCACAGGGCTGGTTGGGCGTAGCGCTCCCAAACCACCGCTGAGCTTGCCGTACCCCGGGCAGTAATCGTGAGTCGCACAGCATCCAGGCTAGTCTCCCTCACCCGATGTTAATACGTCACTGTGACGTATTACCATCGGGTGGCGGGATGGAAGAAATTCCAGAGATGGTTGAAGTCCGTTGCCCTGCAAATCATTTCACGCAGTGGACCCGTATGTTGGTTACCGCAGAGCACTCTGGCTGCAGGGTCATGGCGGTTCGAGACCTGGCCAATCTGCCGTCGTGACAAGGTGGTGATTATTGGCCGCTAGCGATGAGTATCCGCGGCCAGCGTTGCCGGGAACGCGGCACTGCAAACGGCGAATTGCCAGAACCCGAGCGGTGCGTCGGCCGGCATCGGTTGGTTGACGGCCACGAGACTGGGTGCCACGAGGCTGGGTGCTATGGGACTGGATGCCATGCAGCAACGCAGGTAGCCGCCCAGCCCCGGACATATCAATTATGCCGATAATGGGCATTATGTAAAGCTGATGTCCGCGTATTGCGCCTTAAGGGATCGCCAGCGCCTTGGTTTTGCTGCTGGACCAACCCGTCGTCCGGATCGCGGCGCTGCGCGTCGACGACCTGGATGACACCCCTGCAGGGCTCACGATCCGCCTCGGCGCTAAACCCCCGGTGTCGTGTTAGGTCCAGCCAGCGGCGAAGGACATAGGCCGTGTATTCTCCATCGCGACTGAGCTCCCGACGATGACCGCGTGACCGATAGCCGGTGCGCCAGCACAGATGGGTAGTCACCCCTGCGCCAGCAGGTGCCCATACCAAACTTCTCATTGGCTCGGCCGGTCACCGCCGCCCTTCGACCGATGGCTATCACGCTGATCTCGGCTTGCGTATTCCCTGCAGGCAGGGAATACGACCAAACCTGATACGCAGAGGTGCCAGTAGGCCATGAGTATTGCATCTCCGAATTACTCGCGCATTGACTTTGCCTAGCGCACCCAGAGAACTTCCGACATGGTCAGAAGCAACCAAGGGTCTACCGCGAGGTCTCACACCAGAAATATCTTTAAACACAATCGTTGCGCAGTCTCCGGGCCTCCTGGTCGCACGTGAGCTTGCGGTGAGTGTCCACAATGGGATCGGCGACCGGTCGCTGAGCTGTTGGTCCGGCAACGGTCTCATTGTTGCTTGGGCGATCGGTGTCAGGGGGCTCGTTTCGTCAAGCCCAGCCGGAAGCCGACAGCGCCCGCCAGCATGATCAAGCCGAGCACGGCAAGGACAGCGCCAATGAGGTGTTGGTCGGTGAAATATGTCGGTTGGGAATAGTCAGGGTTCGACGACAGTGGCGCGTAGGCGGTCCAAACGAACGTAGGCAAAGGCGTGGGTGCGAGCAGGTAAACCACGGACCCGACAACGACAGTGATTGAGGCTGCTACGACCAGGCCGTTCCTTTTCCACCACGACCGCATGCTCTTGGACCGGTCCTGGAATGCCATACGGTCAGTATGGCTGCAGCTGAGGCGGTGCGATAGGTTCCAGCGGCAGACCGATGACCGGTCTCCGGTACCAATCGAACCGCAACCCAAATTCTGCTGGCGCAACCTTTACTGCAGTTGGCAGACGTCGACTGGCACCCTCGCCGACCAGCTGCGGCGCGATCGTTTCGCACTCACGGGCGGGTCAGACAACGACATGCACGCATTCTCCGATCGTCAACAACCGGTCTTCGGCCTTGTCCACGACAGCGTCCTGATGATCGCTGCCCCCAGCGGTGGCACCGCAACCGGGGGCCAGGGGACCTACGAGAGTGAAACAACATTCGAGTTCCCCCGACCCGCAGACCACCGACCACTTCAACTCGCAGTGGGTTGGCCCATGGCTGGCCTGGACATCGTCGAGATCGTCCTGGTCCCTGACATTCTTGACTCCTTGTGATGACAATCCGCGACTGATCAGGAATCATCTTCCGGACCACAAAACCACTTGACGTGGTCGCTTCCTTGGCCCGTCTCTCGCGTCACCGCACACCGCTTTGGATGAGTTGCGCCCCAACACTTTGCGAAACGGATGGACCAAGGCGACCATCAAGATGCAAGTTTCGCAGGCGAGTCGGCATACAGCTGGAGTCAAGTCCGACCAAGTGAAGCCATGAGCCGGCAGCAGAGCTGTATTCGCGGCGACTGCCCCGAATCAGAGCAGGACGTGGAAGCAAGCCGCTAGTTCCTGGCCGGCCTGAGTAACGGCGTGATCTCGGCCAACTACAACAGCCTGGATAGAGCCGTTCACCGGATCACCCCGCGCACTGTCGACTACCTACGAGCCGTGCCCGCCTGCGCACACTCTGAACCGACGTGTGTGGCATCATTTCGATTCTTGATATGTTGCGAGCCAATGCAGATCGTGGCAAGCTGGAAATGTATTGAAAATCTCTGCTGCCGGTAAGCCGAGCTATTTTGGCATTTCTGGGCGAGGCCGTCGCGGCGGCAGCCTCAGTGCATAGGCGAAAGGATAAATATTCAGATGGAGCCCCGCGGTGACGTCACACTCACTCCCCCTCATCTGAATGCGCTGCCTGGTCTGATTGGCGGCCGTGTGGTTTTGCTGAACAGCCCCACTGTGGCTGCGTGGATCGAGTCGTTCAGAGCGTGGCCAGAAGGTTTTGAATTCGAGCTCTGCGTCGCGACGGCAGCGGGCGTGGTCTCCAACAACAAGCTTGGGGAAATGGACATTGACTTCTGGGGACATCAGGAAAACACCGATGCCCTCTTCGAGTTGGGTGTGCGTGCGGCGGGACAGGAAGCAAGCAACACCTCGTCACTAGGGTTGCCACGGCACCACGCAGAAGCCCCAGAGCTTTCGCTGCGGCCGAACGGCGGAGGTGGTGGTGGCGACCACGAAATCGGCACATTCTGGCGGACCTCCTGGTGGCTGACTCCCCTGCCTACGACCGGAGAAGTGGAATTCTGGTGCTCTTGGAAGAGCGGCGGGGTACCACGCAGTGCGCAGTCCATCGATGCAAGTCGACTTGCGCGCGCGGCAGACAGGTCTGTGTCACTGTGGAGAGAGTCCCCCGAAGCCTGAAAAAGGTTGCAGCCGAAAGCTATTGGCCGCTAGTTGCCAGAACGTCCTAGACGGACACACACGCCTACAATGCTCCCCTACCGCACCGCCAAGGCTCGGGCCGGATAGTCCGGGGCGCGTTCCGGCCTGGCTCTCACATAACAGACCTACACTGCAGGATGACCGAAATTCAGCCGTACGAAGTTGAGCAGCGCTACCCCGACTTCGAGGTGCGTCGCTACCCCGCGCATGTACTCGTTCAAGTAGATGTGGATGCAGATTTCTTCAAGGCCGGCAACATGGGTTTTCGTCCGCTCATCAACTACATCAGCGGGAATAATGCCGATCAGTCGAAGATCGCGATGACTTCGCCGGTCACACAGCATCCCGGTGATGGCGGGGTGGAAGCTGGCTCCCACACGGTGAGTTTTGTGATGCCCGCAGATATGGACGCGGCATCAGCTCCTGCCCCCAGTGATCCAAAGGTTCGAACCCTTGCAGTGCCGGCTGGGCTTGTTGCCGCCCGTCGATTCAGCGGTGGAGCGGACGAATCGCGGTTTGCCGAGAACGCCCACACGCTTTTACAAAAAGTGGCCGCGTCAGGGTTCGAGACCATCGACGACCCGTGGTTCGCGCGGTACGACCCGCCGTGGATGCCAGGGTTCTTGCGCCGCAACGAAGCGTTGGTGCGAGTGCAGGGTTAACACATTTACCGCGCAGCATGGCTGAAGTGCGCGGCCCGACGGCGGAGGAAGGGACGCCCAGATTTGCCGTGACGCTGAATGTCTGTGCGATCGACTCGGTAAAAGATCCTCTTCCCCGCTTCGATCAATGCCACATAGGCAAGCACCATCGCTGCAAGAGCTGCGTAAAAAGCCAGTGGCAGCGGAGAAAAACCCAGGGTGTTGGCCAGAGAGGTCGCGGGGAGAATGCTGCCCACTGCCACCACCCCGAACGCGGCAAGAACGAGTGGCAAGCTCGGATGGCTTCGGAAAAATGGGACACGTCTGGTGCGAATGACGAAGATCACCAAGGTTTGAGTAGCAAGTGATTCGACAAACCATCCCGACCGGAACTCGCCCGGACCAGCATTGAACACCCACAGCATCACGCCAAAGGTGATGAAGTCGAACACGGAACTGAGCGGCCCGAAAAAGATCATAAATCGGCGGATAAAGCCGATGTCCCAATGTGCGGGGCGGCGCAACTGTTCCTCATCGACGTGGTCGGTGGGGATGGCGAGTTGGCTGGTGTCGTAGAGAAGGTTGTTCAGCAGGATCTGGGACGGCAGCATCGGAAGGAACGACAGAAATACCGAGGCTCCTGCCGCCGAGAACATGTTGCCGAAGTTACTCGACGTCCCCATCAGCACGTATTTGATCGTGTTAGCGAAGATTCTGCGCCCTTCGGCTACTCCGTCGGCGAGTACATCGAGGTTCTTCTCCAGCAAAATGACATCTGCTGCGTCTTTCGCGACATCGGTAGCCGAGTCCACCGAGATCCCCACGTCGGCCGCATGGAGGGCCAGTGCGTCATTCACGCCGTCCCCAAGGAAGGCGACACCGGCGCCACTTCGACGTTGGACACGCACGATCCGGGCCTTGTCCTGGGGACTTACGCGGGCGAAGACGGTGGTCGCAGGAATAGCAGCCGCCAGCGCATCGTCATCCATGCCCGCGAGTTGCACGCCCGTCAACGCGGCACCGTCGGGAATCCCGAGATCATGGCAGACCTTGATGGCAACTGCCGGGTTGTCCCCCGTGATCACCTTGACGGTGATCCCGATGGAGGCCAGCCGGCGCAGCGCGTCGGCAGCGTCGGGTTTGGGTGGGTCCAGAAAGATGAGATAGCCGATCAGGTTGAGGTCCCGTTCGTCAGCGACCACCAAATCCTTCGCCACGGAAAGTTTTCGAGTACCGACAGCGATGACGCGGTTGCCAGCTGCAAACTCGGCGGCCACAGCGTCGCGGGCCTCCCTGGAGACGTTGACGCATCGATCCAGCACTGATTCGGGTGCACCTTTTGTGACGAGCGTCAGGACGCCCGCACCATCTCGGACCAGTACGGAAACCATGTTGCGATCGTGATCGAATGGGAGCAGCCCGAGCTGGGTGTAATCCGTGAGCGCAGCATGCTCGGCCGTCGCGGCAGTGGAAACGCTCAGCGCACGGTCGAGCGGGTTGCCGCCGACTGCTTGCCCGTCCTGGACGGTGCACTCTGTGCATAGAAGTCCCCAGCGCAGCACGCCGACATCGTCGAGACTGGTTGGCACGCTGCGGGTGTAGTCGACGCGGCCTGCGGTCAGCGTCCCAGTTTTGTCGGTGAACAAAACCTCCACGTTGCCGAGATCTTCGATACAGACGAGCCGTTTGACGAGCACCTTGCGACGGCTCATCCGGCGCGAGCCTGCGGCCAGGCTGCTCGAAACCACAGCAGGCAACAACTGCGGTGTGATGCCCACCGCGATAGCCAGGGAGAACAGCAGAGCGTCCATGATCGGCTTATGCACAACGACATTGAGAACGAAGATTGACGTGGTCAGGGTGCCCGCGACGTAGACCAGAAGCATCGAGAAGCGGCGCAAACCCCGTTGAAATTCTGTTTCTAATTGGTGCCCACTCAACCCGGCCGCAATCTTGCCGAACTCGGTCCGCCCCCCGGTCGTCACCACCACGGCGCGGCCGCTACCAGCGTTGACAACGGTGCCCATCAGCGCGCAGCCAGTCAGGTCCGCCAGCGCTGTCCCAACAGGAACGGCCGATACGCGTTTGTCGACCGGCAGCGACTCCCCCGTGAGTATTGATTCGTCGCAGGCCAAACCTGATACCTCCAACAACCGGACGTCAGCAGGCACGATGTCGCCCAACTGCAACCGGACGATGTCTCCCGGCACCAACTCTGTGACGTCAATCGAGGCCGCCCGACCGTCTCGGACAACCGTGCACCGGTGTCGAATCTGGTCGTGCAGCGACTCAGCAGCCTTCTCGGCGCGATATTCGTTCACGAACCCGAGTCCCACGGAAAGCGCGACAATCGCGCCGATAATTACCGCGTCGCTGCGCTGGCCCACAAAATATGACGCGGTGGCTGCGGTGAGTAACAGGGCCAGCAGCGGCGAACGAAGCTGGTGCCAGAGCACTAAGAGCAGTCGGGCTTTGTGCGAGGACACTGAGTTTGGGCCGTACTGGTCTGCGCGACGCAACGCTTCTTCGGTCGACAACCCCTCCGCTGCTGTGCTTCCCAGAGTGGAGAGCACGTCGCTGCTCTCGGTGACCGCGGCCTCGATGATGCCACCGAGCCCGGCCGTCGACGGTGACTTCCCCGGCTGCTTCACGGTGTGAGTCTCGGAGTCAGCAGTATTCACGAGGTAGTGCTCTGGCCCGCGCCGACCTGCCTTACCCGGAGACCTGACCCGGAATCAGCTCGGGTCTTTACGGTGCACCTCGATCTTCCAATCATTGGCGAGCGCCGCAAGTGCCCCCACTGCGGTGATGATGGGAAGGCCCACTGCGGCAACTACTCCCGCCGTCACCGGGATTTCCATCACGGTGTGGCCGTCCTCGTCTTTGACCACGATGCGACGAACGTTGCCCTCGTGCAAGAGTTCCTTGACCTTGTCGCCCAATGCTTGGCCGGTCAATTTCAGAGATTCTTGAGGTTCAGCGGCAGCAGCCGACTGGTGAACGTGATCATCTTTAACAGTGCTCATGACGTTTCCCTTCGCGTGGAATCCTCAGCATGCGCCGATCTTTCGGCGCCCGACCGGGGCGAAAGTCCCTGAAACTGGGGACCATCGGCGAGAAACTTGGGAGCCGGTCAACGCAAAAATTCAGCGTCAGTGAGCGCTGACAATTTCTTTCCCCAGGGGGGCTAAAGACACTGGGATGAGCTTGAAGTTGGCTAGCCCCAGGGGGATTCCAATAACGGTGACACACATGAGGACCCCGCTGATGAGGTGGCCGATTGCTAACCAGATGCCGGCGAGTAGGAACCACATCACGTTGCCAATCGTCGATGCAGCGCCACCCGTGGCTCCCCCGGGTCTGGAAACCACAGTCCGACCAAAAGGCCACAACGCGAAGAAACCAATGCGAAACGCAGCAATACCAAAGGGAATTGTCACCACGAAGACGCACATGACGACTCCCGCTAGCAGGTAGCCCAAGAACATGAAGAAACCGCCGAAGACCAGCCAGATGAGATTCAGAATAAGGCGCATAGTGAGTGAGCCTAGAGGTGTTCGGCGAATGAGCTGGGCAGCGTAGGGTCAGCGACCAGTCGCCCCCGCACTCGCCCGACAGGATGCCACATGACGTCAACCACGCCCACCACCGCTCCGACTGCTGACCTCGCGGGTTGGACCCAAAAGAGTTTCACCGCAGCGGGTATCACCCATGATTGTTTCGAGAAAGCGCCTGTCGGAGGCGGACCGGGTGTGGTGTTGATCCCTGAAATTCCAGGCATGGCACCAGAGGTAATGGGTATGGCGCAGCATTTGGTGGACAACGGATTCTCCGTCGTCATTCCGTCGCTCTTTGGGCAGCCGGGCCGTGCGGTCTCGGCGGCCTATATGGCTTCCACGATCCCCAAGCTGTGCATCTCCAAAGAGTTTCGCGCTTTCGCGACCAATGCCCAGCGTCCTGTGACGGCATACCTGCGCGCATTAGCCTCCGACCTCAATGCGCGTACGCCGGGCGCTGGGGTGGGAGTCGTGGGAATGTGCTTCAGCGGAGGTTTTTCCTTAGCGACAGCAGTGGACGACGCGGTGGTCGCGGCCGTCGCGAGCCAGCCCTCGGTGCCATTCCCGTTGGGGGCAGCGAGAAAACGCGACCCTGGGATGTCGCCGGAAGAATTCGACGCCTTGGCACGGCGGACAGCGAGCGGCGAGGTATGCCTCCTTGGATTGCGCTTTTCCGAAGACAAGGCAGCGCCTGCAGAACGCTTTGTGACGCTCAAAGCCCGTCTTGGCGATCGCTTCGAAGTAATTGAACTCGACTCTTCGAAGGGCAACAGCGGCGGGTTCTCCTCGTCTGCGCACTGCGTCATTACCCGCGAAGTCCGCGAAGAGCCCGCCAACGAAGCGTTTTCGGCTCGCGAACGAGTGGTGAGCTTTTTGCGCGAAAACGTTACTGGCGCCGCGAGGCAGTAAATGCGAAATTCTCGGGTTTGCTTTTGCTAAATTTACGTCAGAACCGGCTCACGCACGGTAACCCGGGGGCCTGCCAATTAGCGGGACGTTCTGGGAATTAAATGAAGCGCCACTGAGAGGACGCCCATGCAAGCCACTGGAGTTAACGAATCGAGCCTGTCTCGCTTACGCCGCTGGAACCTGGGGCTCACGATCCTGCACGGCTTGCAAGCGGTCGGGATCCTTATCCTGGCAAAAGAGTTTGCGATCACCATCACGTCATCGTTTCCCGCGGGCCCGCCCGGCAGTGTGGTCCCAGCACCCGAGGCGCTCTTCGATGTTCCGGTAGCTCCGGTCATTGCTCTCTTCTTGGCACTGGCAGCCCTCGATCACCTGCTGACCTCCACCGTTTTACGCACCCGCTACGAGACTGATCTGCGAGCGGGCCTCAATAGATTCCGATGGATCGAATACTCCGTTAGTTCCACACTGATGATCCTTCTCATCGGCTCGTACAACGGACTGACGGGGATCAGCGAAATTATCCTGATTATCGGCGCAAACGTCGCGATGATCCTGTTCGGTTGGCTGCAGGAGATCATGAACCCGCCCGGGCGCAGCCGCACCACGATGATGCCGTTCTGGTTCGGCTGCATCGCTGGCTTCGCCCCGTGGGTGGCGATCTTCGTCAATCTCATTGGAGCAGCCGCAGTGCCGGGATTCGTACTGGGCATCGCTGGTTCGTTGTTCATATTCTTCATGAGCTTCGCGCTCAACCAGTGGTTGCAGTACCGCGAGATCGGCAAATGGTCCAACTACGCCTACGGCGAAAAGGTCTACCTGGTCTTGAGTCTCGTAGCGAAGACAGCGTTGGCCTGGCAGATCTTCGGCGGCTCGCTTGCTGGAACGGGCTGAGTGGTCACGGGCTCATCTCTGGCTACTTACGGGGGCTGCTCCGGCTTCCGTAGCATGGCGATATGCCTGCCACTTCACTTCCACTCTTTCCCCTGGGCACCGCCTTGTTTCCAGGAGTCGCGCTGCCGCTCAACATTTTCGAACCGCGATATCGGAATATGGTTCGCGAGCTGATGGAGCAACCGGCAGAGTCTCGTCAATTCGGCGTGGTGGCAATCAAGGCGGGGCGCGAAGTGGGGATCAACGGCATTGATGCCCTGCATGAGATCGGTTGCACCGCAAGGATTCAACATGTCGAGGCCTATGCCGACGGGGGCCTGGAAATACTTGCGGTAGGTGCCACCCGTTTCAAGCTTGTCTCCACAGACACCTCCGATGCTCTCGTGCGCGGCGAAGTCGAGTACCTCGCGGATTCATTCTCGCCGGGCGCGGCTGCGCTGGTGGGGCCCGTGTCCCGCCGCTTCGTGAATTATCGGGACTCGCTACTCGCCGCGCAGGGCCTCGAAATGGCCGAGGGTTCGTCCCTGCCCACAGATGCAACTCGGCTTTCCTATTTGGTGGCGAGTGCGATGATTCTGGACCTGGTAGAAAAACAAGAACTGCTGGCCTGCGCCGATGCCGAACAACGTTTGCGCCTTGAGCTGCAGCTGCTGCGCCGCGAGTCCGCAATGTTTGATCAGTTGTCGACCCGTCCCGGGGTGGAGTTGTCGTCAGAGCCCTACAGCACCAACTGATCCGTATCTTTCAGGGCAAGAAGGATGACAGGGCTCGTCGCGCAAGCCATCAGGGAGCCCTCTAGCGGGCCGTTGAGCCACTGTTTCGCCCCTGGGGAACTGGGTGCCTAGCAGATGCAACGGGCCGCAGACGGTGGAAGGAGCGCGATGGCGGCGGACGACGTGCGAGAGATGGATGGTGGCCATCCGATGAGGCTCACCCATCTCTCCAAAGTCCTCTACCCCAAGGCGGGCACCACAAAATCGGATGTCATCGATTATGTAGCTGCTGTTGCTTCCGTGATGCTTCCGCACCTGATCGGTAGGCCGGTGACACGCAAGCGCTGGCCGAATGGTGTGGGGACAGACCCCTTCTTCACGAAAAATCTGGAAAGGGGCGCACCCGGGTGGCTTGACAGGGTCGACATCGAACACAGCTCGAGGGTTTTGACCTACCCCCTCATTGATTCGGTCGCCGGGCTCACCTGGCTGGCCCAGGTCGGGGCGCTCGAAATCCATGTGCCGCAGTGGAGAAGCGGATACGCCCACGCCCCGGTAGCCAAAGCCCTGACCGAACAAGGAAGAACCGCAGAACGCTATCCCGATCGGGTGGTGTTTGACCTCGACCCCGGACCGGGGGCGGGTCTGCCCGAATGTGTGCAGGTGGCGTTACTGGTTCGAGAACGGCTGGGCGCCTTGGGAGAACGGATGGTTCCGGTTACCAGCGGTAGTAAAGGGCTACACCTCTACGTGCCGATGGACGAGGCGATCACGTCAACCCAGGCCAGCGCGTGGGCATTACAGGTCGCCGAGCAAATGGAGAAGGCGCTCCCAGATCTCGTAGTTTCGACTATGTCGAAAGCGATTAGAACCGACAGGGTTCTCTTCGATTGGTCGCAAAATAATGCTGCTAAAACGACCATCGCCCCGTATTCGCTCCGCGGCCGCGAGCAACCCACCGTTGCCGCGCCGCGCACGTGGGAAGAGTTGTCCGAACCAGGCCTGGCGCAATTAGATTTTCGCGAGGTCATGGAACGAGTAGCCGCCGGAATTGATCCACTGGCAACGCTTCTCGATCCCCCGCCGGGATCAACGCGCCGCGCTTTGCGGTCCCAGCCAGCGGCAGCTAGGGCAGCCGCAGCGAAGGCAGCCGCACCGGAAGCAGCCGCAGCGGAAGCGGCCCCAGCGGAAACATCAGCTGCGGCAGACCTACTGACGGAATATCGCGCGAAACGCGACGCAACCAAAACGCCGGAACCCGTCCCCATGGTCACTGTCGGCACGAAGGGGGGCGTCAAGCAGGGGCCTGGCAACACCTTCGTCATTCAAGAACACCACGCCAGCAGCCTGCATTGGGATTTGCGGCTGGAACGGGCTGGTGTTCTCGTGTCGTGGGCAGTGCCCAAAGGAATTCCGGTGCAACCGACCGGTAACCGGCTCGCAGTTCAGACCGAAGATCATCCGCTGGAATACGCGAGGTTCGAGGGCACCATCCCCGCGAAGGAGTACG
Organism: Nakamurella antarctica; assembly: GCF_003860405.1. NCBI lineage: Bacteria > Bacillati > Actinomycetota > Actinomycetes > Nakamurellales > Nakamurellaceae > Nakamurella > Nakamurella antarctica. Next base: position 1,618,318 of record NZ_CP034170.1, read on the forward strand.
GCGGCGGGGTGATGACGATATGGGATTCCGGCACCTACGAAACCCTCAAGTGGCGAGATGACGAGGTGATGTTCGAGCTGATGGGATCTCGGGTTCAAGGCAGGTATGTCCTGATTCGCACGTCGGGTCGGCAGTGGCTGCTGCACAGACTCAAGGAGTCCAGCCAACACTTGGCGCCTGCGGAACTGGCTAAACGCCCCCACGAGCGAAGTCTCCCCTACGAGCGAAATAGCCCAGGGGGCCGTCCGCCACTCGCAGCTTCTGCTGGTGAGGTAGACCACGATCTCCGGCCGATGCTGGCTACCGCTGGCCGTGCTGAGGAGGTTGTGGACGGGAGCGCCTGGGTGTACGAAGGCAAATGGGATGGCATGCGCGCCTTGGCCTTCATCGACAATGACACCGTGACACTGCGCAGTCGCACCGGCAAGGACAACAGTGCCACCTTCCCCGAATTGGCAGAGCTCGCTACTCTCGTCCACGGACATCGGGTGGTGCTGGATGGTGAAATTGTCACCTTCGATAATGCTGGCCGCACCGACTTTGGCCTGCTGCAACAACGAATGGGGCTACGAAAGGCCAGCGATATTGCAGCAGCGGCAGCCACTATCACCGTCCACTATCTGATCTTTGACGTGCTGGAGTTGGATGGCGTGTCGTTGGTCGGGAAGAAATACACTGACCGTCGCCGCCTTCTTGATGCACTGTCAATCATGGGCGAGAATTGCTCCGTGCCGGGCCATCTCACCGGAACGCTTGAAGAGATCTTGACCCGCACCAAGGCCGACGGTTGGGAGGGCATCATCGCCAAACGGACGGACTCCCATTACTCCCCCGGAGCTCGCTCACGAGCCTGGCGCAAGGTCAAGCACGAACTCCAAGCCGAAGTGCTGATTATCGGATGGCAGGAGGGGCAGGGACGCCGGGCGGGCGGAATTGGTTCCCTCCTGCTAGCGGTGCCGAAGGACGGTGACGGCTTGGCTAACGAGCTTCGTTACGTCGGCAAGGTGGGCACTGGCTTCAGCGATGCGGCCCTCACCTCGCTGCGGGCGCAGCTGGGCATGTTGCACCGGGAATCTCCGCCGGTGGATATCTCAGCGGCGCCATCTCACACCCAGGACACCCACTGGGTGGAGCCTCAGCTTGTCGCCGAAGTGGCCTACGCTGAATACACAAGTAGCAACATGCTGCGGCAGGCAAGGTGGCGCGGCTTGCGCCCGGATAAGTCTCCCGGTGACGTGAAGAACCCGGACTTTCCACCGAGGACGGGACCCGCCACTGCGAACGCGCTAGCCCGCAACGAGGAATAACAGAGCGAGCGCGTAGGCCTGTTCCGCATCCGGATCGCTGACATGCCAAGGCTTTTCGTTGACAAGCAAGTTGACGACCCACCCCTGGTCAGTTTTTTCCAAGGACTGTAACGCGCCGCCCAACATTTCGCGAAGCTGCGCTTCCCGCGGCAGCCACAGTGCCTGTTCGGCCTCCACCGAATCCAGAGCCCACTCGGTCGTGCCATTGAAGCCGATCACCGTGGCGCTCGGGAACTGGTGAATTTCGGCTGTCATATTGCTCAACACGAAAAAATCAGAGTCCATATCGCGATCTGCGACGACGAACCAGTCGCCGATGGCGGGTTCCCACTTAACGCCGCCTTCGTTCAGGCTTCTTGCTACTTCAATAGTGATCACCCCGTCCAGTATTACCGAACTCTCCCACTGTGCGCGGTGGGCGGCACGGTCGAGCGCTCCACTACGCTGCTATGCATGCAGCAGTACATGGCCCTGATGGAAAAGATCCTGCTCGAGGGCACCGTGAAAACAGACCGCACCGGAACAGGGACTAGGTCCCTGTTCGGCTATCAGATGAGATTTGATCTGGCAGAGGGATTTCCACTTCTCACGACAAAAAAGGTTCACCTGCGTTCGGTCATCATCGAGCTGTTGTGGTTTTTGCGAGGCGGCACCAATGTCAAGTGGCTGCAGGAGCGCGGCGTCTCGATCTGGGATGAGTGGGCGGACGCTGAAGGTGAGCTCGGGCCGGTCTATGGTCACCAATGGAGGTCCTGGCCAACTCCGGATGGCGGCAGCATCGACCAAATCGCCGCCGTTCTCGAGTCAATCCGCACCAACCCGGATTCGCGGCGCCACATCGTCTCGGCCTGGAATGTGGCGGAAGTATCTGAGATGGCTCTGCCGCCCTGCCACACGCTGTTTCAGTTCTATGTCGCCGACGGCAAACTTTCATGTCAGCTTTATCAGCGTTCAGCCGACGTGTTTCTGGGGGTCCCCTTCAACATCGCCTCCTACGCGCTTCTCACCATGATGGTGGCGAAGCAGACGGGCTTGGACGTCGGTGAGTTCGTCCACACCCTGGGGGACGCGCATTTGTACTCCAATCACATTGAGCAGGCGAAGTTGCAACTCACCCGGACGCCAAGACGACTACCGCTCCTCGAGATCGCGGACGGCGTCACGAGTTTGGACGCTTACGAATACGAGGACTTTACGGTGGTCGGATACGACCCGGACCCAGCGATCAAAGCGCCGATCGCCGTATGAGCATCACCTTGATCGCAGCGGTGTCGAGCAACGGCGTGATCGGCCGAGATAACGACTTACCCTGGCGGATCCCGGCTGATCTGAAACATTTTAAGGAGCTCACCATCGGGAAGACACTCTTGATGGGCCGGCGAACCTACGACTCCATCGGCCGAGCGCTACCCGGTCGAACCACAGTGGTAGTGACCAGGCAAGAACAGTGGAGCGCACCTGGCGTCACTACCGTCCGGTCCATTCAAGAGGCGTTGGACCTCGCGGCTGGAGATGAGCTGATGGTGGCCGGCGGCGGCGATCTGTATGCACAGTTGATGCCCACAGCTGACCGACTCGAGATCACCCACATCGCTCAGATAGTCGAGGGCGACACATATTTCCCTCATATCGATCCGGCGCAGTGGACTGAACTGAGTCGTCAAGAGGGCGACGGATACTCATTTGTGTCCTACGGTCGAATTTAGCGGCCGGAATCCACCGCAGCGGCGACCAGTCCCTACTATGCGAGCGCTACTTCTTTCCCGCCTCGAGTCTTGCCGTACGGCACAACAATCCGCAGAACAGCGTCGTTACTATTTTTGCTGCCGTTCTTGACGTTGTTTTTGTTGCTGCCACCCGCAGGCTGAAGCGAGCCGTTGCGATGATCTGCCACCGGTTGACTACGAAGCAGCTCAGCATGTGCTTGGTCGTTGCTCAGAGCAGCAGACACAGTGTTCAACACATCGTGTAATTGAACCTCGAGAGCGGCACAGATAGACGCTAGCAACTCGCTTGAGGCTTCCTTGCGACCGCGTTCCACCTCGGAAAGGTATCCCAGCGAGACATTGGCCGCATGAGAAACATCCCGCAAGGTGCGATTTTGCCGTGTCCGAGCATCACGCAATGTTTCGCCCAGCGCATCTCTTAGCAGCACATCAACCTCCCAATCAGACAGCTCACAACCACTTTTTTCTTGCCGTCCTGTCACCGTACTCGCTGGCGCCGACAGCCGCGCTTCAACGCCGCTATCAGGTCAACGTAGAACTGACCGGTTTCTGTTCCCTGATGCGGACAACCTCAGGCCGGCTGGCTCTGGGTGAGGCCGGCGAGCAGCTGGATCGCCGACCGCACGGCTGCAGCGCGAATGTCCGCACGAGTCCCGTCGGCGGCCAACTCCAGAACGCGGGAGTAATGACCTTCGCGCGGTTGCACACTCCCATCGCAGTCGGCTGCCATCGATAGCGCCACGAAGACCGTCCCGACTGCTTTCCCATCCTGAGGATCAGGTCCCGCAACTCCGGTCAAGCCAATGCCGATCGAGGATTGGCACCGCCGGCGTGTCCCTGCAGCCAGAGCCAGCGCGACGTCGGCATCAACGGCGCCCACGCGGTCAAGCAAGTGGCTATCGACACCGGCCAGTTGATGTTTGAGATCGGTGGCGTAGACGACCAGGCCGCCGCGGATCACGGCGCTGGCGCCTGGGATCTCTGTCAGGACCGCAAGCATCAATCCGCCGGTGAGCGACTCTGCGACCGATACCGTGAGCGACTTCGACGCCAGCGCACGGAGCAGCTCTGCCACCTTGTGGTCCTCAAGTCCCACGTACGTAGACAGCGTGTTCATGCTGATTCGGTGGAGTTTGTCTTGTTCGTTGCCCGCTTGCGACCGGAGGCGACAATCTTTACCGCCTTGACGATGTAATCCAGGCCCGTACCGACAGTGAGCAGCAGCGCAAGGGCCATAAATCCGAATCTGAACCATTCCAGGAAACCGGGAAATGGAAGGACGTACAGACCGATGGCGCAGATTTGAACAAAGGTTTTGAGCTTGCCGCCGGCGCTTGCCGCAATCACCTCGTAGCGCAGCAGGGCGAGTCGAAGCAGCGTGATTCCAATTTCCCTGGAGAGGATGACAATGGTTACCCACCAATAAATGTCACCCAGGATCGACAGGCTTACCAGTGCCGCACCCGTCAGTGCTTTGTCAGCAATCGGGTCAGCTATTTTGCCGAAGTTTGTGATCAAACCGCGCTTACGAGCGATGTGACCGTCGTAGCGGTCAGTGATGGCGGCGATCGCAAAGATGGTCCAGGCCGCGACTCGCCACCACGGCTCGTGCCCGTCACCCTGAAACAGAAAGATCAGACCGATTGGAACCAGCAAGATCCTGGAAACGGTCAGGATATTGGGCAGGTTGACGAGCGGAACCGGCCGATCCGGGATCATCCGCGGGCACCCGCCCCATCAGGACGCGGTAGGACTTCGATCACCCTCGCTTTCAGGTCGATACCTTCTGAGCCGGTGACAATAGCGCGGACCAGATCGCCGAGCTCGACGCCGAGAGCGCCCGTGAGGGTGGTGATTCCGTCAACCTCGGGTGCCTGATGCGCTGCGCGGCCGACGATGGTGGCGCCGCTGGCATCGGAGTGCAGCCCGTCGGAGTAATCGCCAATACCGCCGTCACCATCGACCAGGACGATGACTTCGGTACCGATACGGTCCTCTGCGCGTTGGGTGACCAACTCGTCGACTAACGCTGTGATCCGCTCAACTCGAGCGGCGACCACGTCCTCCTCGAGATGATCCGGCAGATTTTCCGCTGCTGTGCCGTCCTCGTCGGAGTAGCCAAAAACCCCTACCGCGTCCATCCGTGCACCGATCAGGAACGCTTCCAGTTCGGCCAGATCGGCTTCCGTCTCACCGGGAAAGCCCACGATCACATTGGAGCGAATTCCCGCTTCGGGGGCTGCTGCCCGAATCTGCTCGACTAGCCCGAGGAAGGACTCCCGGTTGCCGAATCGGCGCATTCGCCGAAGGACGGGTTCGGAGGCGTGCTGGAAGGACATGTCGTAATAGTCCGCGACGCCCGGGGTGTGCGCGATGGTCTGCACCAAAGACGCTTTGGTCTCCGCCGGTTGAAGGTAGGACAGGCGGACTCGGGTAATCCCAGGAACTGCAGCAAGGCGCATGAGAACAGATTCGAGCTGTCCATCCCCTGGCAAGTCCTTACCGTACGACGTGGAGTTTTCACTCACGAGGACAATTTCACGCACTCCCTGGCCGGCAAGCCAGACGGCCTCGGCGACGATCTCGTCTGCGGAGCGAGAAACGAAGGAGCCGCGGAAGGACGGGATTGCACAGAATGTGCACCGCCGGTCGCAACCAGAGGCGATCTTGAGCGGCGCGACTGGGCCCTTGTGCAGCAACTTGCGCACCAGCGTCGGGCCAGTCTGCGGGAAGGCGCCAGTTCCGTCGTCGGTGTGGGAATGGCTGGTGGTGGAATGGCTGGTGGTGGAATGGCCGGGCACTGAGATGCCCTGGGCAGCGCTGGGCCGTGACACGGGCGAAATGGGAAGGAGTGTGCGCCGGTCAACCGGTGTGTGTGCGGCTGGTCGGTGGCCGTCGATAACATCCCCCAGCAGGCCTGCTAGCTCAGGGTAGGAATCGAAGCCCAGTACCGCATCGGCCTCGGGCAGCGCAGCCGCCAACTCCGCTCCGTAGCGCTCGGCCAGGCAGCCGACCGCAACCACCTTGGCGCCGGTGTCTGCGGCTGCCAGCAAGGTATCGATGGAGTCCTTTTTTGCGCTGGCAACGAAGGCGCACGTATTGACCACGACCACGTCAGCTGGACCATCATCCTCGACGAGCTCGTACCCACCCAGTGCCAGGCGACCAGCAATTTCTGAGGAGTCAACTTCGTTTCGGGCGCAGCCCAGGGTCAGGAGCGAAACACGCGGCGAGGCAGACACACCTTACAGAGTAGTCGCCTGGGGCAGACCTGATTCCCGTTCGCGCCACCGCGCGTTTCGCTCCCTTCGCGCGCGTGCACTACTCTCACAGCGCGTGAGAGTTGAAACATCCGCAGCATCCCGGTCGGGCGAGGCCCAGGGGCCACAGGTCCGCCGGGCCAGACCGGCAGACGTACGACGCATCAAGCAACTAGTCGATGCCTACGCAGGTCCCATCCTTCTCGAAAAAACCCTCGCCAACCTCTATGAAGACGTCACGGAGTTCTGGGTCGCCGAGCTCGACGGCGACGTGGTTGGCTGCGGCGCACTGCACGTGCTGTGGGAGGACCTGGCTGAGATTCGAACCGTGGCAACGGATCCGGCGCTGCGAAGCCACGGCATTGGACGCGCCGTGTGCTCTGGCATCATCACACACGCCCGCGAGATGGGGCTGGAGCGGCTGTTCTGTCTCACCTTCGAAGTGTCCTTCTTCGCAGGCTTGGGGTTTGCGCCCATCAAGGAGCTGGACCTGAGACCGGAGGCACTCGTGGAGTTGAGGCGGTCCTACGATGCCGGGGTGGCCGAGTTCCTTGACCTTCCGTACGTCAAACCCAACACGCTCGGAAACACCCGGATGCTCAAGTATCTGACCTGAGACGTCGGTAGATACAGAAAGGGGCGGCCACCGAAAGGTCGGTGGCCGCCCCTTGTCGGAGACACTCAGGTGGGTCGGATGGTGGAATCGACCTTCAGGATTAACCCGACCCCGATGATGGCGATAACCCAGACCAACGCTACGAAAAGCGTGAGACGGTCGAGGTTCTTTTCCACCACGCTGGACCCGGACAAGGACGACTGAACTCCGCCACCGAACATGGTCGACAACCCGCCGCCCTTACCCCGGTGCAACAGCACCAGCAGGATCAGCGCCAAGCTGGAAAGCAGCAGCACTACGTCGAGAATGACTGTGAGGATGTTCATTGCCTACCTTGTGTATGCGGACAGCGTGGAGCCGACCTGGAATTTCGCGGTGTTTCTACAACCTTGGAGAGCATACCTGCAAAGTGGCAGAGACTCCGATAGGCCCCTAAGCCAGGATGCCCACCGTGTTGGCGCACAAGGTGGCGAATTCGGTCGCATCCAGGCTTGCGCCTCCCACGAGTGCGCCGTCGACGTCAGCTTGGGCGACAATTTCCGCTACGTTCGCCGCCTTGACGCTTCCCCCATAGAGAACTCGGACACCCTCGGCAAGCTCTGCCGAATATTTCGTAGCGAGCGCAGCCCGAAGTGCGCCGCACACTTCTTGAGCGTCCGCCGGAGTTGCCACCCGGCCGGTGCCGATGGCCCAGATGGGCTCGTAGGCGAGAACGATGGATGCGGCCTGCTCTGCAGTCACGTCTTCAAGCGCGCCGAGCAACTGGCTGACCGAATGTTCGATCTGGTTACCGGCTTCGCGTACTTCCAGGCCTTCACCCACACACAGAATCGGCGTGAGGCCGTGTCGATAGGCGGCTTTGACTTTCGAGTTGACGACGGCGTCTGCCTCGTAATGGTTGTCCCGTCGCTCCGAGTGGCCGATAGCCACGTAGGTGCATCCGAGTTTCGCCAGCATCGAACCAGAAATATCGCCGGTATAGGCACCGGATTCGTGCGGGGAGACGTCTTGCGCGCCGTACACGAGCTTGAGCTTGTCGCCGTCGACCAAAGTCTGAACCGAGCGAAGGTCGGTGAAGGGGGGCAGCACCGCCACCTCGACCTTATCGAAGTACTTGTCTGGCAACGTGAATGCGATTTTCTGGACCAATGCGATGCCCTCCAGGTGGTTGAGGTTCATCTTCCAGTTGCCAGCGACCAAGAGCTTGCGTACTGCCATCTCAGGACTCCAATACGTTGATGCCGGGGAGTTCGCTGCCCTCGAGGAACTCCAAGGAAGCACCCCCTCCGGTGGAAATGTGGGAAAAACCAGCCTCGTCGACGCCGAGAGTGCGCACGGCTGCTGCCGAGTCGCCACCGCCGACGACGGAGAACGCGTCCGATGCGGCGATGGCGTTAGCCACCGCTGTGGTTCCGGCCGAGAACGGTGCCATCTCGAATACGCCCACGGGCCCATTCCAGAACACTGTCTTGGCTTCGGTGAGAATCGCCGCAAAAGCAGCGCGAGTGTCGGGGCCAATATCGAGACCCTGCCAGCCGTCGGGAATCTCCGAGGCAGCGACGATCTTGGTGTTGGCATCCGCTGCGAAGGCATCAGCAATGACGAAGTCTGTCGGCAACACGATTTTGCCCGGGTAGCCCTCCAGCAACGCCTTCACGGTATCGATCTGGTCGGCCTGCAGCAACGAGTCGCCGACACCGTGACCTTGCGCAGCCAGGAAGGTATACGCCATGCCGCCACCGATCAGGATGCGATCAACCTTTGGCAGCAGCGCTTTAATCACACCCAGCTTGTCGGAAACTTTGGAGCCACCAAGGACAACGACGTAGGGGCGTTCCGGGTCGGTTGTGAGAGTGCGCAGAACCTTGGTCTCCGCCGAGACGAGATACCCGCCGTAATTGGGTAGCAACTTGGCCACGTCGTAGACCGATGCCTGTTTCCGGTGAACGACACCGAACCCGTCTGACACGAATGCGGCCTCATCGCCGACCAAGCCTGCGAGTTCAGCGGCTAATTCTTCGCGCTCAGCCTGGTCTTTCGACGTTTCGCGCGGATCAAACCGAACGTTCTCCAGCAGTGCGACGTGCCCGTTTTGCAAGCCAGCAACGGCTGACTTCGCCGAACTGCCCGTGAGGTCGGTGGCAAAGGTTACTTCCGCGCCGAGCAGTTCGCTCAACCGGGCACGAACGGGAGCCAAACTGTATTTGGCTTCGGGTACGCCACTGGGGCGGCCCAGGTGTGCGGTAACAACCACACGGGCACCCGCCGCGGTCAACGCCCGCAAGGTGGGCAACGATGCGCGGATACGCCCATCGTCGGTGATGGTGGCACCGTCCAGCGGGACATTAAGGTCGGCGCGCACCAAAACGGTACGGCCTGCCAAGTCGGTGGCTAAGAGGTCATCAAGGGTATGCACGGGTAACTGCGCTCCTGCTCAGTCTGGAATGTGATCAAGGCCCCTAGTGGGCGGTAGTCGTAAGACACAACGGGCCTGCCACCACCGATATCGGTCGTGGCAGGCCCTTTCAGCAAGTACCAGCGAGCGTTAGAGTTTGCTGGCGACCAATGCGGTGAAATCTGCGAGGCGGTTGGAGTATCCCCACTCGTTGTCGTACCAGCCGACGACCTTGATCATGTTGCCGCCAAGCACCAGAGTCAAAGGTGCATCGAAGGTTACCGAGGCCGGTGAGCCGACGATGTCGGAAGACACGATCGGGTCGGTGGAGTAGCTGATGTAGCCCTTGAGCGGGCCATCTGCTGCTGCCTTGAATGCGGCATTAACCTCATCCACGGTGACTTCGCGAGCGAGTTCGACCGTGAGGTCGGTGGCGGAGCCGTCGACAACCGGCACTCGCAGCGCGTAGCCGTGCAATTTGCCGGCCAACTCCGGGAGCACCAGGGCGGTGGCCTTGGCTGCGCCCGTGGAGGTCGGAATGATGTTCTGAGCTGCGGCGCGGGCGCGACGAAGGTCGGAGTGCGGGAAGTCCAGGATGACCTGATCGTTGGTGTAGGCGTGGATCGTGGTCATCAGACCCTTGACGATGCCGAAGTTTTCGTGCAGGACCTTCGCCATGGGAGCAACGCAGTTGGTGGTGCACGAGGCGTTGGACAGGATGGTCTGGCTGCCGTCGTACTTCTCCTCGTTGACGCCCATGACGACCGTGAGGTCCTCGCCGGTGGCGGGAGCGGAGATGATGACCTTCTTGGCTCCACCCTCGAGGTGCTTGCGGGCACCTTCGGCCTTGGTGAAGTGGCCGGTCGACTCGATGACGATATCCACTCCCAATTCGCCCCACGGGAGCTTGGCGGGGTCGCGCTCGGAAAGTGCCTTGATGCTCTTGCCGCCAACGATGATCTCGTCTTCGGTGAAGCTCACATCGTGAGCGAGACGGCCCAGGATGGTGTCGTACTTCAGAAGGTGTGCGAGCGTCTTATTGTCGGTGAGGTCGTTAACCGCCACCACTTCGATGTCATGATCGAGGGAGTCAATTGCTCGCCATAGGTTGCGGCCAATACGACCGAATCCGTTGATACCAATGCGCACAGTCACGCCAATCCGCCCTTCAGTTTGACGGACCCACGTGAGGCCCGTTCGTTATCCCACTACCAGACTATCGGAATCGATCAAGAAACACAGTGTCTGAAACCGGCTGGTAACGCCAATTCTACGCACCCCGTCGAATTCGGAAACTAGCACCCTGTTTCACCAGGTAGGGCAGTTCTTTAGTTGTCGAGCATGTCCGGCGTTACCGCCGACTCGGTGTCCGGGATTCCGTCGTCCTGAGCGCGCTTATCCGCCATGGTGAGCAAACGGCGGATTCGGCCCGCGATGGCATCCTTGGTCATCGGTGGATTCGCCAATTGCCCCAGTTCCTCCAGGGAGGCCTGCCCGTGTTCAATGCGCAGCCGCCCAGCTTCAGCGAGGTGGTCGGGCGCATCTTCACCCAAAATGAACAGTGCTCGCTCTACGCGAGCTGATGCGGCAACTGCGGCTCGCGCGGACCGGCGCAGATTCGCGTCATCAAAATTGGCCAAGCGATTGGCAGTGGCTCGCACCTCGCGCCGAAGCCGGCGGTCCTCCCAAACCAACACGGACGAGTGTGCGCCCAGCCGCGTCAACATCGCCGCAATCGCATCTCCGTCACGGACCACCACGCGATCAGCTCCGCGGACCTCCCGGGCTTTGGTCGCAATCCCCATGCGACGAGCCGCTCCCACCAGTGCTAACGCCGCCTCCGGCCCGGGGCAGGTTACCTCCAGCGATGCTGACCGGCCTGGCTCGGTGAGGGACCCGTGGGCCAAGAATGCTCCACGCCACGCGGCTTCCGAATCTGCTACTGAACCAGCAACGATTTGCGGTGGCAGTCCGCGCACAGGCCGACCGCGAAGATCGAGCAAACCGGTCTGACGAGCCAGCGCATCCCCGCCGGCAACAACGCGGATGATGTAGCGGGTCCCTTTGCGGAGACCGGATGCTGCGAGCATCTGAACTTCAACTTGGTGGCCGTAGAGTTCGGCGATTTCTTTCCGCACGCGGCGAGCAACCGCTCCGGTATCAATCTCTGCCTCGACTACCACGCGGCCAGCGACGATATGCAACCCCCCGGCAAAACGCAGAATAGTCGAGACTTCCGCCTTCCGTGCCGAAACCTTTGCGACGACCACCCGGCTCAGTTCGTCCTTCACATCGGCCGTCATCGCCATGTATCGATCCCCTTGTTCTATCTCTGCATCGCACGCTGATGTACTTCTCTGCCCCGCTGAGTCTTGCCGTTCGCACTATCGTCGCGGCACCACTGCCTGCGCCACCACCGGGGCGATGGCGCGGGCCAGAGCCAGCGAATCGTGTCGCGGTGCACCTGCTGGATCCGCTACCGATGTGAGCAACAGCTGCGCTTCCAAGCGAGCAACCGCCGACGCTAGACGAAGCGGTAATACAACTGCACCAGTGTCGGCTAAAACCGTGTTGATGTGAAACCCGGGGGCATACCGGGCTAGAACCTCAAGATGCTGTTCGGGCGAAAACCCGTCGGTCTCCCCCGCTTGGGGTTCGATGTTCAGGATCACCATACGGTGCGCAGCGGTCGCGGAGAGAGCCTTCTCCAAATCGGGTAGCAGTAAATGCGGAAGCACGCTTGTCATCCACGAACCGGGGCCGAGGGTGATGAGGTCTGCATTCATGATGGCCGCGATGGCCTCCGGGCACGCGGGAGTGCCCGATGGTTCGAGGTAGATCCGCTGTACGCAGCCTGGGGTGGTTGCGACTGCAACCTGTCCGCGGATATGCCGAACAGCCGCCGGATCCTCATCCAGCCCCGTGACATCGGCGACGATGTCCAACGGCGCGCACGCCATGGGGAGCACCCTTCCCAGGGTTCCCAGCAGCTCGCCCGCGGCATCCAACGCTTTGACGGGGTCTTCGGTTACTTGGGACAGACCTGCCAGCAGCAGGTTACCCACCGGGTGTCCCGCGAGCGCACCTTGGCCACCGAACCGATGCTGGAATGTGGAGCCCCACAGACGCCCGTGTTCAGAGTCAGGCGTCAGAGCGCCCAGCGCCATGCGAAGATCCCCAGGCGGCAACATGTGTGGGAGTTCGCGTCTGAGGCGGCCCGAGGAGCCGCCGTCATCGGCGACAGTCACGACAGCTGTGATGTCTACGTCCATCGTGATCAACGCCCGCAAAATAGCCCACAAGCCGTGGCCGCCACCGAGTGCCACCACTCTCGGGCGGCGTCGCGGTTCGGCGGCGGGCGCCAGCGGGGTGGCTGGTGCGGGTGATTCGAAGGACGCAGACTGGTTATCTGCATTCGCCTCAGGTATCGAGGCACTCATTCGCGGCCCAAGTCGCGGTGCACCACCGTCACGGCCATATCTTCTGTCCCAAGCCGAGCCGCGAGCTCCTGCGCCGTTGCCACACTCCGATGTTTGCCGCCGGTACAACCGATGGCCAGAGTCAGGTACTTTTTTCCTTCGCGCAGGTAGCCACCGGATACCAGATTGAACAGTTCGACGTAGCGGGTCAAGAACTCACCCGCTCCCTCCTGGGAGAGCACGTACTCGGAGACTTCGGGGTCTAGGCCTGTCTGTTCACGCAGTTCGGGGATCCAAAAAGGGTTGGGCAAAAATCGCATGTCGATGACAAGGTCAGCATCCAACGGAAGCCCGTATTTGTATCCGAACGAAAGTAGCGTCAGCGTCGTCTTCACCGGCGCTCCCATGAAGGCCTGCTCAATGGTGGAACGCAGCTGATGCACCGAGAGGTCGGAGGTATCAATAACGAGCTCTGCTGCATCTCGAAGCGGGCCTAGAAGTGAGCGTTCGGAGGTGAGGCCATCGACGAGGCGACCGCCGCCCTGAAGCGGATGCTCACGCCTATTGGCTTCGTACCGCCTGATCAGCACCGCATCCGAGGCTTCCAAGAACAACAGTCGAGGCCTGTATCCGCGAGCGTCAAGGTCACGGATCACTGAAGCAAGATCGCGAGTGAACGCCCGAGAACGCACATCGAGCACAATCGCTATCCGCGTTACCGATCCGCTGGCCTTCGCGCCAAGCTCCATCATGGTGGCGATCAGTTCCGGTGGCAGGTTGTCTACAACGAACCAGCCCAGGTCCTCCAGGCATTTTGCCGCGGTCGAACGGCCAGCTCCGGACAAACCCGAAACGATGGCAACTTCGATTCCGGTAGCGCCTTTCGCCGGGGCGGCCGGGCTAGCGCCCTGGTGCGGTGATTCCGACATCGTCATTGGTGTATCTCCTGGGCAGCCGCCATTACCGCGACGGGAGTTTCTTCGGGAAGCCCCAGCGTAGGCGAGCGCTTCGCGGATGTGACGGCCGGTGCACCCGGGTCCGAGCCTGAGGCGCTAGAACCAGAATCGCCGCCCAGCGCGATCACGATTGCCTGGGCAGTTGAAAGGCCGATTCCAGGAATTTCACTGATTTGCTCAGCCGTAGCGGCTCGTACTTTGGCCACAGACCCAAATTGCTTGATCAAGGCTGTCCGCCGAGAGGGTCCCAGCCCGGCGATGGTGTCAAGGGCGGACGCCGTCATCGCTTTGGAACGTTTGGCACGGTGGAAGGTGATGGCAAACCTGTGAGCTTCGTCCCGCAGGCGTTGCATCAGATACAGGGCCTCACTTGTTCTCGGCAGGATGATCGGGTCGTCGTCTCCTGGCAGCCATACCTCTTCAAGTCGCTTGGCCAAACCCACCACAGTAATGTCAGCGATCCCGAGGTCGGTCAAAACCGCAGAGGCTGCGTTGACTTGCGGCTGCCCGCCGTCGACGACCAAGAGTTGCGGCGGGTAGGCAAATCGACGGACTCGTCCGGTCAAGGGGTCAATACCCGGGCGGGACTCGCCGTCAGAAGCGACCTCTCCCGACTGCTCGACATCCTTGGGAAGTTGTTCGCCTGCGCCCCTGCTAAATCTGCGCCGCACCACCTCAGCGATGGAGGCAACGTCGTCTCCGGGCGCTTCCCTTATTGCGAATCGCCGATAGTCAGACTTCTTGGCTATCCCGTCTTCGAAGACCACCAGGGACGCGACCACGTTGGTGCCCTGGACGTGGGAGATGTCCACGCATTCAATCCGCAGCGGACTTGCGTCCATGCCGAGGGCATCGGCCAGTTCTGTGAGTGCAGCCGAGCGCGATGTGAGGTCGCTAGCGCGCTTGAGGCGGTATCTACCAAGGGCCTGCTGGGCATTTAGCGCAGCAGTCTCCGCCAAATGTCGCTTGTCGCCGCGCTGGGCTATCCGCAGTGACACCCTCGAGCCCCGCAGCCCGCTGAGCCACTGGCTCATCTCTTCGTGGTCGGTCGGCAGCGCGGGCACCAAAATTTCACGCGGGACGGCGGTGCCGCCGTCATCGTCGGCGCGGCCGCCGTAAAACTGTAGGAGAAAGTCCTGCACCTGGGAGGCCAAATCTGCGCCCGAGTCGAGATCAACGATCCAGCCGCGTTCACCGCGTACTCGACCTCCGCGGACGTGAAAAATTTGTACGGAAGCTTGCAGCTCATCGCCATAGATCCCGACGAGGTCCGCATCCGTGCCGTCGCCCAGCACAACAGTCTGTTTCTCCATCGCGCGGCGCAGCGCGCCGATGTCGTCGCGAAGCCGGGCCGCACGTTCGAAATCAAGGTCTGCAGACGCTGTCTGCATCCGTTTGTCGAGTTGTCGAAGCAGAGGGTCAGCGCGGCCAGCCATAAAGTCGCAGAACTGATTAACGATCTCGCGATGTTCTTCAGCGCTCACCCGACCAACACACGGCGCAGAGCATTTGTCGATGTACCCGAGGAGACATGGCCGCCCAATCTGCTCGGATCGACGAAACACCCCGTTGGAACACGTGCGTGCCGGAAATACCCGTAGAAGCAGATCGAGCGTTTCCCGGATAGCCCAGGCGTGCGCGTAAGGACCGAAATACCGCACGCCCTTCTTATGTTCGCCGCGCATCACCTGTAACCGCGGGTATTCCTCCCCCAGCGTGACCGCGAGCTCGGGATAGGACTTGTCGTCCTTGAACTTGACGTTGAACCGTGGATCGAATTCTTTGATCCAGTTGTATTCCAGCTGCAGCGCCTCGACTTCGGTGTTGACCACCGTCCATTGAACAGCGCAGGCGGTGGTGACCATCTGTGCTGTTCGTGGGTGCAGGCCACTGATATCGGCGAAATAAGAATTAAGCCGCTGTCGGAGGCTCTTTGCCTTGCCGACATAGATTACCCGACCCTCCGAGTCACGAAATCGGTACACCCCGGGGGCCTCCGGGATAGTGCCGGGTGCCGGTCGGTAAGTCGCTGGATCTGCCACATGGCAAGGGTAGATCAGTGCACCGACGGTCGGTTCCGCGCGCAACTCGCGTACCCCAGCAGGGAGCGCGGTTCACTAAGGTGAAGGTCCACCGGTAGTTGCTCGACGCGATCTGGAGCGACGTGCAGCTCACTGTCGGTTGTAGGAAAAAATGCAGGCAACGCTGCGAAAAGACTGTGCTGGGAAGAGAACACACACCGATGACCGATACGCGAACTGCCCCCGTCGAAATATGGCCCGGGTCGGCCTACCCCCTGGGTGCCACCTTCGACGGTACTGGTACAAACTTTGCCCTCTTCACCGAAATCGCGGACAAGGTCGAGCTCTGCCTGTTTGACGATAAAGGGGCCGAAACGGCCCTACTGATGTACGAGAAGGACGGCTACGTGTGGCACGCCTACCTGCCGCAAATTCAGCCGGGCCAGCGGTACGGCTTTCGGGTGTACGGACCCTACGACCCTGCGGCAGGCCATCGGTGCAACCCACACAAGTTGCTGCTCGATCCGTATGCGAAGGCCGTGACCGGCTCGATCGATTGGGACCCCGCGTTGTATTCGTACAACATGGGCGATCCTGGATCTTTCAACGATGCTGATTCGGCCTCGCACATGTTCCTCGGTGTGGTGATTAACCCGTTTTTCGACTGGGCCGGTGACCGAGCTCCGAAGACGCCGTACCACCAGAGTGTGATTTACGAGGCGCATGTTAAAGGTCTGACCAAATTGCATCCCGCGGTCCCCGAGTCACAGCGTGGCAGTTATGCAGGGCTCGCCCATCCAGCCGTCATAGAACACCTCCAAAAGCTCGGAGTTACGGCGCTGGAATTGATGCCGGTACATCAATTCGTCCAGGACAACACACTTCTCGACAAGGGACTGTCGAATTATTGGGGATATAACAGCATTGGATTCTTTGCTCCCCATAATTCCTATGCCTCGGGCGGGGATCTCGGGCAGCAGGTCCAAGAGTTCAAAGGCATGGTGCGTGCTATGCATGCGGCGGGGATCGAGGTGATCCTGGACGTCGTCTACAACCACACGGCCGAGGGAAACCATCTCGGTCCGACACTGTCTTTCCGGGGTATCGACAACGCGGCCTACTACCGGCTTGTCGAAGGCGATGAGCAGTACTACATGGACTACACGGGCACCGGCAACTCGCTCAATGTCCGACAGCCGCATTCGTTACAGCTGCTGATGGACTCGCTCAGATACTGGGTCACTGAAATGCATGTGGACGGCTTTCGTTTCGACCTCGCAGCTACCCTTGCTCGAGAATTCTACGAAGTCGATCGACTTTCTACGTTCTTCGAGCTGGTTCAACAGGATCCGATCACTTCGCAGGTCAAGCTGATCGCCGAGCCCTGGGACGTCGGTCCGGGCGGCTACCAGGTGGGGAATTTTCCGCCGTTATGGACGGAGTGGAATGGGAAATATCGAGACACAATCCGCGATTTGTGGCGGGGTGAGTCCTCCGCCGTTGGCGAGTTTGCCTCTCGCCTGACGGGGTCGGCCGACCTGTACGAGCACAACGGCCGTCGGCCCATGGCCTCCATTAATTTCGTGACCGCGCATGACGGTTTCACGCTTGCGGACTTGGTGTCCTACAACGAGAAGCACAATGAGGCCAACGGCGAGAATAACCAGGACGGCGAATCGCACAACCGCTCGTGGAATAGCGGTGTCGAGGGACCGTCGTCGGAGCCGGAGATTGTGGCCTTGCGCAGCCGCCAGCAACGCAACTTCATCACCACGCTGTTGCTCTCGCAGGGCGTCCCGATGGTGCTCGCTGGGGATGAAATGGGGCGCACTCAACGGGGTAATAACAATGCGTACTGCCAGGACTCGGAGCTGACTTGGGTGCATTGGGACCAAGCCGACCATGATCTGGTTCGCTTCACCGCCTCCGTGGCCGCTTTGCGCAAGGCACACCCCACCTTCCGCCGACGACGGTTTTTCCGTGGCACCCCGGTAGCGCGTGGCGTTGGTGAACCCTTGCCCGATATTTGTTGGCTGACACCAACTGCAGAAGAAATGACGCCGGAAAATTGGGAATCGGGCTTCGGCCGTTCGATCGGCGTCTTTCTGAATGGCAACGGCATCCATGGCCGGGACTCCCGCGGGCAGCACGTTGTGGACGC
The DNA here is from genome assembly GCF_003860405.1 of Nakamurella antarctica. Taxonomy (NCBI): domain Bacteria; kingdom Bacillati; phylum Actinomycetota; class Actinomycetes; order Nakamurellales; family Nakamurellaceae; genus Nakamurella; species Nakamurella antarctica. Next base: position 1,636,180 of record NZ_CP034170.1, read on the forward strand.
GCATTTTTTGATGTTTTTCAACGCCCATGACGACACGGTGGACTTCACCGTGCCGGGGGCGGAGTTCAGCGCGTTATGGCAGGTGGTCGTAGATACGGCCGGAGCTCTCCACGATGCGGATCCATTCACCAGCGGTGCACGGATACCGGTTCCGGGGAAGGCCGTGATGGTGCTTCGAGCGCTCGATACGCCCGCCGAGGATCAAGAAGTCGCGGATCTGGGTAGTTTCGGAGCGGTACCCGCCCCTCGGCCGGCGCCACAACGTCCGGCATCCAGCCGCGCCGCAGTGGATGCGGTCGCGTCACAGGAGTGAGCTGCGTCCGGCACGCAGTGTTTTTTCGGGCATATACACACACGTTCACCAACTACAGCGGTCCGGCCGCTCGGCCATCTGGCCAGTACGGGAGTCCACAGCGATGAGAACACCGAAGTCCACCTACCGGCTGCAGATTTCGCCCCGATTCACCTTGCAGCACGCCGCAGATCACGTCGATTATCTGAGCAACCTGGGTGCAGATTGGGCCTACCTCTCACCCGTCCTGCAATCGGAGAGGGGATCAGACCACGGGTATGACGTCACTGATCACAGCCTGACTGACGAGCAACGCGGCGGACCCGAGGGCCTCAAGGTGCTGAGCGACACCGCCCATCAACACGCGATGGGTGTGTTGGTAGACATCGTCCCCAACCATGTCGGCGTTGCTAGCCCTGCCCAGTCGAAGTGGTGGTGGGACCTGCTGTTGCGGGGGCAAGAGTCGGCGTACGCCTTGGCCTTTGATGTGGACTGGGACTTCGGCAACGGACGAGTTCGGGTACCGATCTTGGGGGACGGACCAGACGAACTTGCGGCTCTCACCATTTCCGATGGCTTGCTGCACTACTACGACCACGTCCTACCTATTGCTGAAGGCACAGGGTCGGGTACTGCGCAGCAGGTGCATGAGCGGCAACATTATGAGCTTGTCAGTTGGCGCCGCGCCGATGCTGAACTGAATTACCGACGGTTCTTTGCCGTCAGCACGCTTGCCGGGATCCGTGTCGAGGTGCCCGCAGTATTTGCCGAATCGCACGCGGAGATTCTGCGGTGGGTGCATTCCGAGCTGGCCGACGGACTTCGTATCGATCATCCGGATGGGCTGTACGACCCTGCTGCCTATCTGGACGAGCTGGCGGCGGCTACGGGCGGCATGTACGTTCTGGTTGAGAAAATCCTGGAAGGCGAAGAGCCGCTGCCCACCGATTGGAAGTGCGCCGGAACCACGGGGTATGACGTTTTGGCGTTGATTGACCGGGTGTTCGTTGACGAAGCCGGTGAAGCCGAGCTGACCAGGGTAGATCGCGAATTGCGCGGCGCCGAGGCCGACTGGAAAACCCTCATCCATCAGACGAAGCGCGGAATCGCCGATGGTATTTTGCGCTCGGAGGTGGTGCGGTTAGCCAGGCTTGTCCAAGCGCACTCTCCCTCAATTGCTGATCCGGCCGACGCGCTCGCCGAATTACTCACCTGCTTCCCGGTTTATCGGTCCTACTTAACGCAACCCGCTGGATCGGGGGCGCCTCGACGCAAGACCGCCGACGCCGCGCGAGACGGCGCTGACCTGCAGTGCGCGCTGGACCTCGCCCTCCTGTACCGGCCGGACATTGCCGATGCATTGCACGCCGTCGCGTCGCTGTTGGCCGACCCCACGTTGGAAGTGTCGCGTCGTTTCCAGCAGACCTCGGGCATGGTGATGGCCAAGGGCGTGGAGGACACCGCTTTCTACCAATTCACCCGCCTGACATCGCTCACCGAGGTAGGTGCTGATCCCGACGAATTTAGTATCGATGTGGCCGACTTCCATCGTCGTCAGGCAAACAGGCACGCCGAATGGCCAGCCTCGATGGTGACGCTGTCCACGCACGACACCAAGCGCAGCGAAGACGTGAGGGCACGGCTCAACGTGCTCGCCGAAATCCCTGAGCAGTGGTCTGCTGCAGTGTCGACGTGGCGGCAACAGTTGGCCGATTTTGACCTCGTCATGGCTGACGGGCCGTTGGTCAATTTGTTGTGGCAGGCCGTTGTCGGAGCGTGGCCCATTTCGCGGGAGCGTATGCACGCCTACGCAGAGAAGGCAAGCCGAGAGGCCGGCAACAGCACTAACTGGTGGCACCCGAACGAAGCCTTCGAGGACCAGATGCACGGCATGCTCGATGCCATCTTCGACGATCTCGCGGTCCGGAGAACCTTTGAAGAAGTAGTCGAAAAGCTCACCGCACCAGGTTGGTCCAACTCGTTAGCCGCCAAACTTGTGTCTATCACCGGGCCAGGAGTTCCAGATGTCTATCAAGGCACGGAGCTATGGGACTACTCCCTCGTGGATCCGGATAACAGGCGACTGGTCGACTACGACCAGCGTCGCGCGCTTCTTGCCAAGATCAACGATGGATTTGTCCCCGCAGTGGACCAGAGTGGCGCCGCCAAAATGCTGGTTACCGCTTCAGCCCTGCGGCTTCGCCGAGATTCGCCGGAGCTGTTCAACAGCTATCAACCCCTGTACGCCAGCGGTTCGGCTGCCAAGCATGTGCTGGCGTTCGACCGCGGCGGCGCGGTCACGGTGGCGACCAGGCTGCCTGTGGGCCTTCAGGGAGCGGGCGGATGGCACGAAAGCGTGCTGGCTCTTCCCGAGGCAGATGGCTACCTCGACGTTCTGACAAACCGGTTCTTTACCGCGGGCGTTGTTCCTGTACCGCTCTCGGATTTGCTCGCGCAGTACCCCGTTGCCTTGCTGATCCCTGCGGAAGGACCCGCCCTCGATGTTGCATGAAACAGAATCACTTAATCCTGGAAGCTCTGCGATGAACCTGACGGAGAAAGGAACGCAGTGGCCCACACCCGCTGGCGCGCTGCGAGTGTGGGCGCCCAAGGTGGATCGCGTTCGTGTGGTGGTGGGCGGCGGCGACTCGTCCGGCATCGAAATGACGGCAGACGGTGACGGCTGGTTCTCCGCCCCGGCGCTGCAACCAAATACCGATTATGGCTTCCTCCTCGGCGGGGGAACCCAGCCCCTTCCCGATCCTCGGTCGCGCCGGCAACCCTATGGCGTGCATGGGCTTTCGCGTACCTACGATGCAGATTCCTTCCCGTGGACCGACGAGTCGTGGACGGGGCGACAGCTGGCTGGCGGCGTGATTTATGAACTGCACATCGGAACATTCACCGTCCAGGGAACCTTTGATGCAGCGATCGAGAAGTTGGACCATGTCGCCTCGCTGGGAGTCAGTTTCGTGGAAATCCTTCCCGTCAATGCCTTTAACGGTGTGCGGAACTGGGGATACGACGGCGTCGACTGGTATGCGGTGCAAGAAACCTACGGCGGCCCCGCGGGGTATCAGCGTCTGGTTGACGCGTGCCACCAACGCGGTTTGGCCGTTGTCCAGGACGTCGTTTACAACCACTTGGGTCCGAGTGGGAATTACTTGCCCGAGTTCGGGCCCTACCTGCACTCGGGCAGCTCCAACACGTGGGGCGATTCGCTGAACCTTGACGGTCCTGACTCGGAGCCGGTCCGGCGCCACATCATTGATAACGCCCTGATGTGGTTCCGCGACTATCACGTCGATGCTCTGCGGTTGGATGCTGTTCACGCACTGGTGGACCACAGCGCTATCGGATTGCTAGAGCAAATGGCCATGGAGGTCGCGGCGCTTTCGGTTCATCTCGGCCGTCCACTGACCTTGATCGCCGAATCAGATATGAACGACTCCCGGCTGATCACTCCCCGAGTTGCCGGCGGCACGGGGATCGACGCCCAGTGGAGTGATGATTTCCATCATGTGGTGCATGTGGCGCTAACAGGCGAAAAGACCGGTTACTACGGTGATTTCGGCTCCATGAAGTCAATTGCGAAGGTACTCACCCGTGGTTTCTTCCATGACGGCACCTGGTCCAGCTTTCGTGGCCGCCCCCATGGTCGCCCGGTTCGCACGGACACAACCGAAACGTGGCGGTTCGTCGTGTTCGCGCAGGACCATGACCAGATTGGCAATCGCGCCACCGGCGACCGGCTCAGCGCCACACTGGACGCTGGCTCGTTGGCGATGTCAGCAGTGTTGCTGATGACATCTCCGTTCACCCCGATGCTGTTCATGGGTGAGGAGTGGGGCGCGAAGACGCCGTGGCAGTTCTTTACCTCTCATCCCGAGCAGGATTTGGGTGAAGCAACGGCTCGGGGTCGCATCGCGGAATTTGCGAAAATGGGGTGGGACGAGTCGAAAGTGCCGAACCCGCAGGATGAGTCGACGTTTTTGAACTCGAAGCTCAACTGGTCGGAGCCCGAACGCCCAGAACACGCGGAGCTCTTGGATACCTACCGACGGTTGGCTGTGCTGCGCCGGGATCGGCCAGAGCTCACAGATCCCCGCTTCGGGGCCACTACGGTGTCCTACGACGACGACGCGTGTTGGTTGATCGTTGAACGGGGCCCTGTCAACGGCAGAACTTTGAACGGCAGAACTGTGACGATTGCTTACAATTTTGCCCACATGCCGGTGACGCTTGAGATAGGCAGCGGCGAAGTGTTACTGGCCACAGGCGAGCCCGAGCGGGTTACCGGTGGGTGGACCCTGGCGGCGCGCTCGGCCATGATCGTGGCCCGGTAGAAGCGAGGCAACAAAGACGGTTCGGAGATCGCATCACTTGGCGGCGAAGTACTTCGCCTCCGGGTGGTGCGCCACCAGCGCCGACGTCGATTGCTCGGGGTGCAATTGGAACTCCTCCGACAACTCCACGCCGATCCGGCCGGGATCAAGCAGCGTCATGATCTTGGTCTGATCAGACAAGTCGGGACACGCCGGATACCCGAATGCGAAACGAGCACCGCGATAGGCGAGGTCGAAGAATCGTTCAACCTCGTCCGGGTCTTCTGCGGCAGCCGTGGTCCCGTCCGGAAAGACAAGTTCGGACCTGATGCGTTGATGCCAGAATTCGGCGAGGGCTTCCGTGAGCTGTACCGAAATCCCATGCACCTCAAGGTATTCGCGGTAGGAGTTTGCCGCAAAAAGGGTGTTCGCGAATTCGGAAATTCTATTGCCCATGGTGACGACGTCGAAGGAGATCACGTCGACGACGCCGGCGGACTTGGGACGATAGAAGTCGGCGAGGCACAGATGGCGGTCCCGCTGCTGACGCGGGAAAGTGAACCTGAATAGCTCCTCGGCATCGATATGCGGTTCCGCGAGGATCACCACCGAATCCTTTTCGGAGTAGCACGGGAAGTAGCCGTAAACGACGGCCGCTTCGAGAACCTTCTCGGTGTGCAATCTTTCGAGCCAGTAGCGCAGGCGCGGACGCCCTTCGGTGGCAACGAGGTCTTCGTAGCTGGGGCCGTTTTGCCCCTTGGCGCCGCGCAGACCCCACTGACCCATAAAGGTGGCGCGCTCGTCGAGCAGCTTCGAATAGTCCGCGAGCGGAATTCCCTTCACGACTCGCGATCCCCAAAACGGCGGGGTGGGCACAGCGTTGTCGAGCGCCACATCTGATCGTTCCGGAATCGGCAGTGCGGTGAGCGCTGCCTCTGCCTTGCGGGCGAGAGCGATCCGTTGACTGCGCTCATGACGTGTGCGACGTTCGGCGGCTTTTTGCCGTTCCGCGGCATCCTCTGCCGGGGCCAATCCGCGTTTTCGAGCCATCACTCCATCCATCAGCCGGAGTCCTTCAAAGGCGTCGCGGGCATAGCGCACATCCCCTTGAAAAACCGCAGACAGGTCGTTTTCGACATAGGACCGGGTCAAAGCGGCACCGCCGAGGAGAACGGGGAAGCGCTCGGCGATCCCGCGCGTGTTCATCTCTTCGAGATTCTCGCGCATGATGACGGTCGATTTCACCAGCAGACCGGACATGCCAATGGCATCGGCGGAATTCTCCTCCGCAGCAGTGATGATGGTGGAGATCGGTTGTTTAATACCGATGTTCACCACCGAATAGCCGTTGTTGGACAAAATGATGTCGACGAGGTTTTTGCCGATGTCGTGTACGTCACCCTTGACGGTGGCTAGCACGATGGTGCCCTTCCCCGCCGAATCCAACTTCTCCATGTGTGGTTCGAGGTGCGCGACTGCCATCTTCATCACCTCGGCCGAGGTGAGGACGAACGGCAGTTGCATAGCGCCGGAGCCGAAGAGCTCGCCGACGGTCTTCATTCCCTCGAGCAGCGTGTCATTGATAATTTCCAACGCCGAGCGGCGGACCAGCGCTTCGTCGAGATCTGCTTCCAGGCCGATCTTCTCGCCGTCAATGATGCGCTGCTTGAGTCTTTCATCGAGCGGCATCGCGGCAAGTTCGGCAGCCCTGGTCGCCTTCCCTTCGGCGGTGGTGACGCCATCAAACAACTCTAGAAACTTCTGCAGCGGGTCGTAACCCTCGCGCCGACGGTCGTAGACCATGTCCAGTGCGACGGTGCGACGGTCCTCTGGGATGCGAGACATTGGCAAGATTTTGGATGAGTTGACGATCGCCGAATCAAGGCCTGCGTCAACGCATTCGGCGAGGAAGACCGAGTTGAGCACTTGCCGCGCGGCGGGGTTGAGACCGAACGAAATGTTTGAAAGTCCCAGTGTAGTCAACACATCCGGGTGGCGGCGCTTGAGTTCCTTGATGGCTTCGATGGTTTCGATGCCGTCACGCCGTGTTTCTTCTTGGCCTGTGGCGATGGGGAATGTCAGGCAGTCCACGACGATGTCGTGTTCGGCCATCCCCCAGTTCTCCGTCAGGTCCGCGATCAGCCGTTCGGCGATTGCCACCTTATGGTCTTTGGTGCGCGCCTGACCTTCCTCGTCGATGGTCAGAGCCACGACGGCGGCGCCATGTTCGGAGACCAGCTCCATTATTTTGGTGTAGCGCGAATTTGGCCCGTCGCCGTCCTCGAAGTTGACCGAGTTCACCATGGAGCGACCGCCTAAGTGCTCCAGCCCCGCTTTGATCACGGCTGGTTCGGTCGAGTCAAGCATCATCGGCAACGTCGAAGCGGTGGCGAATCGAGAGGCGATTTCTTGCATATCCGTCACGCCGTCACGCCCGACGTAGTCGATGCAGACGTCCAGGATGTGGGCGCCGTCGCGGGTTTGCGAGCGCGCGATTTCCACGCACTGATTCCAATTTTCGCCCAACATGGCCTCTTTGAAGGCCTTGGAACCGTTGGCGTTGGTCCGCTCCCCGATCATCAGCACCGAGGCATCCTGGGCAAAAGGCACCGATGCGTAGAGCGAAGCGAGCCCGGGTTCGCTTCGTGGCCGACGTACCGCCGGGGTGAGTCCCTTCACCGCTTCGACCACATGCCGCAAATGCTCCGGGGTCGTGCCACAACATCCGCCGACCAATGTAAGCCCGAATTCCGTGACGAAGCCGGAGAGCGACTGGGCAAGAGCTTCGGGTCCGAGCGGATATACCGCGCCCTTGGGCCCGAGTTCGGGAAGTCCCGCATTCGGCATCACCGACACTTGGGCAGTGGTGTGCCGGGAGAGATACCGCAGGTGCTCGCTCATCTCAGCGGGGCCGGTTGCGCAGTTCAGACCGATCAAATCGATGCCCAAGGGTTCGAGAGCGGTAAGTGCTGCTCCGATCTCGGAGCCCAACAACATGGTGCCCGTAGTCTCGACTGTCACGTGACAGATGAGCGGCACCTTAATGCCGAGCGCCGTCATCGCGCGTTTTGCCCCGATGATGGCCGATTTGGCTTGCAACAGGTCTTGGCAGGTTTCTACGACGACCGCGTCAATTCCACCTTCGAGCATGCCGCTCACTTGCTGGAAGTAGGCATCGCGAAGGGTTGCGTACGGCGTGTGGCCGAGGGTGGGAAGTTTGGTTCCCGGCCCCACGGATCCGAGGACGAATCGGGGCTTCTCGGTGGTACTGAACGCATCGGCCTCTGCCCTGGCGAGCGCGGCACCCGCCAGTGATAGTTCGTGGATGCGCTCCGGGATGTCGTACTCAGCGAGGTTGGCAAAGTTCGAGCCGAATGTGTTCGTCTCGATCGCGTCGACACCCACCTCGAGGTAGGCGCGATGGACGGCCCGAACCATGTCAGGGCGTGTGACGTTCAGTATCTCGTTGCACCCTTCCAGACCCGCGTAGTCATCCAGAGTGGGATCCTGAGCCTGCAACATCGTGCCCATGGCGCCGTCAGCTACAACCACTCGTTCGGACAATGCGGAGAGCAACGGGTGCCTGAGCGGGGTGTTCACACCGAAAGCTTAGTCGTCGGGTGCCGGCCCCGTTGTCTTGACGAACCGGGAAAAAGCCGCGCAAACCACCTCGCTCCGGCCGGTGATCAGAGCGCGGACGTAGGCTTGTCCAGTGATGCAACCCCAACAATTAAGAGATCCGGTGCTGATCGCCGCTTTCGAAGGGTGGAACGACGCGGGTGATGCCGCTACCTCCGCAGTGGAGCATCTCGCGCTTACCTGGGATGCGACCCCGCTGGCGGAAATAGACCCGGAGAACTTCTACGACTTCCAAGTTTCCAGGCCAACTGTCAAGATTCTTCAGGGGGTTACTCGACACATCGAATGGCCCACAACCAAGCTAACGGTATGCCGGCTGCCCGATCAGAGCCGCGACGTGATCTTGGTTCACGGAATAGAGCCGAACTTTAGGTGGAAGGCATTTTGTGCCGAGTTGGTCCAGTTGGCCCTGGACAACGGGGTGACCACCATGATCAGCCTCGGTGCGCTACTCGCCGACGTCGCGCACACCAGGCCTGTTCAGGTCACCGGATCCGCCCATGATGCCGAGACGGCGGACCAGCTGGGGATCATCAAATCCACCTATGAGGGGCCCACCGGAATCTCGGGAGTGTTTCAGGATGCTTGCTTGCAGGCAGGTATCCCCGGGGTCGCATTCTGGGCGTCCGTGCCGCACTACGTCTCTCATGCGCCGTCTCCGAAAGCGACTCTGGCGTTGCTGCATCGCGTGGAGGATTTCCTCGACATTGCGGTGACACCTGGCAACTATCCGGAGCAGTCTGAGGAGTGGGAATCGGAGGTTTCGCAGATTGCCGAAGATGACGACGAGATTTCCGAGTACATCAAGAGCTTGGAGGAGCGCGACTCTGAAGAAGAACCGCTGACTCCGGCTAGCGGTGATGCCATCGCCGCGGAGTTCGAACGCTACTTGCGGCGGCGTGGCCCGAAAAGTTGGGGTGATAAGCCGGACAAGCCAGGGCGAGATGGCCGGTAGAACCCGGCGGTAGCTACGAAACCTGAATACAACTGCGGGGCGGGGCATCCATGAAGGAATGCCCCGCCCCGCAGTGTGTGTGCAACCTACCGAGCGATGTGGCTGCCCCCCTTGACGCGGCGACGGGCTAGGAAGGCGCAACCAACTCCCAGGAGCACGAGGGCGAATCCGATCCACAGCTGGGTTCCCACCTGAACGCCAGTGACCGCAAGGGTGGATGTCGGGCGCTGCGATGGTGTGATGACCCCCGTTGACCTACCCACGAGGGTGGTGCTCCCGACCGTCGCGGTTGTCTGACGCACCGACGTGTTGCCGCTGGTGCCGGACGTGGTCGTGCCGGACGTGGTCGTGCCGGACGTGGTCGTGCCCGAGGTGGTCGTGCCCGAGGTGGTCGTGCCGGACGTGGTCGTGCCCGAGGTGGTGGTGCCGGACGTGGTCGTGCCCGAGGTGCTGGTGCCGGACGTTGTCGTGTCCGAGGTGCTGGTACCGGACGTGCTGGTACCGGACGTGGTCGTGCCGGACGTGGTCGTGCCGGACGTGGTCGTGCCGGACGTGGTCGTGCCGGACGTGGTCGTGCCGGACGTGGTCGTGCCCGAGGTGGTCGTGCCCGAGGTGGTCGTGCCCGAGGTGGTCGTGCCGGTTGTGGTGGCGACAACTGGTGCCCAGGTGATCGTGTTATCAATGGACGTGGAGGCTTTGCTCAGGTTTCCTGCAGTGTCTTTGGCAAAACCTGGCAGCAAGGAGAAGGTTACGATTCCCGGGGTCGTCATTAAGGATATCGACGCCTCATAGGTGTCTCCGGAACCGGTCAAACCGGGGTCAAGCGTTCCGCCCGCTGTTGACGTCACGGTCGTGTACTGGGAGATGTCTGCAATAGTGACCGGTTCGGAGAACTTCAGAGTGAAACGGAGTGGGCCGCTCGAAGCGGGGTCGCTCTGTCCCGCTGCCTGTTCGACCGTGACAGTGGGCGCCGTGGTGTCTGCTGGCGGGACCACAGGAGTGTCGGTGATGGTGATAGTAACCGTGTCATTGCCGAGGATCATGCCAGCGGGGATACTGTCCGGATCGAGACTGACAGTCAGCGTCTCGTCACCTTCAACGAGCGCATCAACCGTGGTCAACAGTGTTGACTTCACATTTGGTGTGTTGGCGAGGAACACCAGCGGCGAGGTGGCCGGGGTGTAGTCGGCTAGGGTCGCTGTCCCCGGCGTGGTGACAAGTACGGGGCTAAATGCCGCGTGCGTGGTGTCGGAAACGGACACGGGAATCGCGATCGATCCACCCTCGGGAACGGTCAGGGTCTTGGGCAGGCTGACAACGTTTGACGCTTTCACCGAAAATGTGACAGTGCCAAAATCAGCCCCAGTGAGATCCGGAATTTCTACTCCCCCGACAGCTGACACTGGCAAGCCGTTGTGTCCTAGGTCGTGGACGAATGTGATCAGTTGGCAGTCGCCGGTGGTGTTGTTGGCAACAAACCCGATCTGGGAAAGGGCGTAGTTAACTTCCTTCAGACTGCCGATCGCAGCAATCGCCTCGTGCGGATCCGAAGGGTTACCGGTGGCAAAGGTCTGCCCTGAGATGCTGGCTGGCAGCAGGCCGACGACGGTATCGGCCAAAGCGGGGGTGAAGCCGGCCTGGTCGATGAGCAGCTGTTTAATGTCGTTTTCAATGGTCAGTTGTCCGCCGCGTAGACGTACCTGACCGCACGTTGCAGCCACTACGAGCAGCATCTGGTCGTTGCCGATATCTGGGTCAGACACGGAGAAATCGCCTGGGTCGCCCATGGCAGGTGCCGCCACCGGAAGGTATGTGGTCGATCCACCGGCGACCGCGTACGGACCTGCTGGCACCGTGAGCGTGGGGCCAACATTCTTGTGTTTGATCATGATGTTGACGTCTTTGGTGCTGTTGTCGGTGCTGTTGGCCGTCACAGGGTGGGTGACTGTGATGTGCAAGGTCTCCGTCTTGTTCGAGTCATTGGCAACGGACTCAAAACCGTTGTCCGGGGTGTACACCAGGTTCGCCATGGCAGCGTTGAGCGATGCCATCGTTCCATTGATGTTGAGACTCTTGCCGGTGGCGTTGCCATTTTGGCTACTGACGGCAATAGCACCGCCGGGCAGCAGGGCTTCGGCGTTGGGGCTGTTGATGACTGACGCACCCGCGATGGACAGATTGCCATGCGAGGTGGTCATCTGGATTCGGGCACAGCCGGTAATGAAGTAGCCCGGTGACTGGGGGGCGCAATTGGTGGAGTCTGCGGTCGTGAGAACGATGGCTCGATTATTACTGGTGAGCGGATCGACCCCGGTGAACGGCAGTGGCAGGTTGGTTGCCCCGACGACGTCGGTCGGCGCGCTAAACACCGGCTGCGCAGCGGAGGCCGCCCCGGTTCCTAAAACGATAGATCCCAGCACTAGCCCTGTTACCGCGGTGATCCTCGCGATCATCGATGGCAGCGACACTTGCGTCATGTGAGTGTGTTCCTCGTTTTCTGATGTAAGACACTGACCCAAAGCCCGCGGAGCACTACATAAATAGTGTTTCCGCCAGGAACTCCTCGACCGTTTCTCGGCTTCGGTGGGTGTGAGGTCGAAATGCGGCCCGATGGGCAGCGTGACCTCTCTGTGTCAAGACAGTAGCGACATTTCAGGCGGTCGGGCACGGGTGCCTCCACCACAAACGCCAAGGCGTACACCACTATCGGGATGTGGTGTACGCCCACCGGCAACGTGCGTCAGATCGCGTCAGGGAGCGAGGGTGATTCCCAACAGGGCATCTACTGCCATCGCCACCGACCATCCGTCGAGGTCGGGGTTTGCCGCCCATTCATCAATCACCGCAATAGCTTTCGGTGTATCCAGGTCTTGCGCCATCGCTGCTCGCAACGACGCAACGACTGCCGACGCGTCAGCCGCGACACGAGTGGCGGCTGCGCGCCAGCAAGTCAGACGCTCTCCCGCTTCGATCAGCAAGTCGGCAGTCCACAGGCGGTCTGCCCGATAATGGCCGGATAGCAGAGCTAATCGAATGGCCATCGGGTCGACGCCTTCGTAGCGAAGTTTGCTGACAAACACCAGGTTTCCTCGAGACTTTGACATTTTTTCGCCGTCTAAGCCGATCATTCCTGCATGTGTGTAGTGCCTTGCGAACGGATGGACCCCGCTCAACGATTCCGCGTGCGCCGCGGAGTATTCATGGTGCGGATAAATAAGGTCGCTGCCGCCTCCTTGAACATCGATGCTGGGGCCGATTCGATTGCCAGCAATCGCCGCGCATTCGATATGCCACCCCGGCCGCCCGCGTCCGACTGGCGAATCCCACGCCGGCTCCCCCGCGCGTTCCAGCCGCCACAGCAACGGGTCTAGGCGGTTTCGCTTTCCCACGCGATCCGGGTCGCCTCCGCGTTCGCCAAAAAGCGATGTCATCGTCTCTTCGTTGTATCCGGACTCGTAACCGAATCTGCCCGATGTCCGGATGTCGAAATACACATCCTCATATTCGTCACCGGAGAGCCGATATGCTGCGCCGTTTTCGAGAAGCGCTGCTACAGCTGCTGAAACCTCATCCATCGCTTCGACAGCGCCGACGTACTCACGAGGCGGTAGCACGCGCAGCGCAGCCATATCGTCACGAAAAAGCTGGATTTGGGTCTGCGCCAAGTCGGACCAGTCAACGTTGTCGCGGGCCGCGCGCTCCAACAGCGGGTCGTCAATATCGGTCACGTTTTGCACGTAGTGAATGTCGTGACCGTTGTCGAGCCAGACCCGTTGAACAAGATCGAACGCTAGATAGGTGGCTGCATGTCCGAGGTGGGTTGCGTCGTACGGAGTAATGCCGCAGACGTAGATCTTAGCGATCTGGCCGGGTTCGGTGAGGCGAACTTCGCGGGTCGCTGCATCAAAGAGCGAGAGCGGCGAGGCGACACCGGGGATGCGGGGAACGCTAACGGATGACCAAGACTGCACAGGAATAACCTCACGGACGACGAGAGCGACGGAGTAAAACTGATGGACGAATCTGGGCGACCTAGTGGCGGACGCCAGGGATCACATGACGATTACCGTGCAGCACGGCAGACTGCAGTTTATTCATGGAAGTACCCCGAATATCTGCCGGTGGGCTGGACATCGGAAACATCAAGTTGTCCTTATCGGGATGGTGCGGCAGGTTGCAGGCATGGCCAAGCTCATGTGCCAGCACGGTTTCGTCATAGGAATGCGGTGCTTCGTCGTCGAAAAGTGAGGCCTGCACAATCACCCAATCGGCAGAGATACCCAGTGAACAACCGGTTGTTTGGCCCGCGATGTTGCGGACTACGATCGCGGTGATTGGCTTCCCCACCACATCCAGTAACGAACCCGCCTCGCTGAAATCTGCAAGCTCGCTGCGGTAGAAGTCATTTCGCCCGGTTAACTCGTCGAGCAGCAACAACTTGTTTGCTCTGGGGTCGAGCGCCGCTGTAGGTGCGGGCCGCCCCGACACACGGGTACCGACGTGGCGAACTCGGACCCCGGACTCATCAAGTAGGACATTGCTGGCCCGGTTGATCGACGCGGTCAATTTTCCCGGTGCGATCAGGGGAGCCCCGTTTTCGTCGCACAAGATAAGCATGTTCAGGCGTAGCGTCGCTGGCCCCGCTCGAGTGCCGGTGACCGCACCGACTGCCGACTCGCCCAGTTTGACCCAGGCGCTGGCGAGGTCGGCGGCGAAGGAGAGCGAGGACCGCGTTAGATAGCTGGTGGCTGCGATCAGCGGGTTCCTCACAACGCCGGCCACGGGATAGGACTTCGGTGCTGCGGCGGGTGCGTGAACAGCGGGGATTCGACGAGATGCGCGACCCGATCGCACAAAGCGCGAAGTTCGGTGATGGTGATCAGAGCGGAGAGATCTTCCCCTAACGCCCCTTCGAGTTGTTCAGTGAGTCGATGCAGGCCTTCGACACCCTCCTCGGGAATCTCGCGACCGGCCCATCCCCACAGCACCGTCCGGAGCTTGTCCTCGTAGTGCAGGGTAAGGCCGTGATCGACCCCGAGAACTGGCCCGCCGGTGACGGGCAGAATATGCGGGGCCTTCCGGTCTGCGTTGTTGACCACCATGTCAAACGTGGCCAATAGCGCTAGTTCCGGGGTGTCAGCATGGGCCAAAACTAGGGGCCGGCCGCGCTCGTCGGCAGCTCTGAGCACGGGAAGCCAACTCTTAGGCAGTTTGGACGGCTTAAAAATGTTCACGGTGTCGTCTTGGTCGGTTCCGTCGATCCACTGCTGGACCATTCCCTCGCCCAGGGGCCCCTCGCGTAGATACGTCGGGGGAACGCAGTTCCACTGCGCCGCGCGGGCGATCATCGCGGATCCCACCTCACGCGCCGCCAAACTGCCATCGGGGAAATCCCACAGGGGTCGCTCGCCGCGAACTGGCTTATAGACGCACTCCACGCTGACGCCCCCGAGCGTCGAGACCGCGAGAGCAGTCAAGTTTGAGGCATCGGTGAGGCGGCCACGAATCTCAAGTTCGCCGTTTACCAGCACGTCCGCAAGCTGGTCAGGAGTCAGATCCGGTATCGCGACGGTTGGCAAGCCCGCGTCCTCGGCCGGATCCAATTTAGCCGCGGTCACCGCGGTGGTACCCATTGAGCCGCGGGCAGATGTGCCCATCCGGGTTGAGCGGGTTGCTGCACAACGGGCACGGTGGACGGCCAGCGGAGATGATGCGCTCAGCTTGAGCTGCGAACGACTGTGCTTCGTTTAGGGAAAGAAAGACTCGAAGAGCATCCGGGCCGTCGGCACTGTCGTCGAGCACAGACTCCTCCGTGACGTCGGCTTCGGTGATAGCCAGCAATTCGACCACAATTCGCGAGCCTTCGCCGTCCCAGGCCAGACCCATGGTGCCCACCCGAAACTCGGGATCCACCGGAGTTTCCAGGGCAGGCTCGGTGGTGTCTATCGCGGGCAGCTTTTCGCCGAACCTGCGGACAACCTCGCCGATCAGTGAGCCGAGCTTGTCAGCCAGAACAGCCACCTGCTGTTTCTCGCAGGACACCGACACCACGCGGCTGCCGTCGACCGCCTGCAAATAGAATTCGCGGTCGCCGGGCTGCCCGACGGTTCCGGCGAGGAATCGGTCGGGGGAACGGAAAATGAATACCTGGCGGTCCATATTGCCTCCTATCTTATCCACGGGCGCTGGCGGGTTCCCTATCTACTACCGCCACCCACGACCCCATCAGTGCTCGGTACACCGTCACTGGAGGTCTTCGAATCTGCCGTTGCGGGCAGCAGGGCAGTGAGGTCGCCGCTATCGTTCACCCGCTCCACAATGGGGCGGGTCGCGGTGTACGTGACCACGGATAATGAAGCGGGCGCAACGTGAATGCGCTGGAAAGCATCGAGGTGCAAGCCCAGTGCATCGGCCACGATTGCTTTGATGACATCCCCGTGGGAGCAGATCACCAACGGACCAGGATCCGGTGAATTTTTCAGCTGACGGCGCACAGCGGCGACGGCTCGAGCTGACACCTGAGCGAGGCCCTCACCGCCTGGAAACACGGCGGCGGATGCATGCTGTTGGACCACTTTCCACAGATCCTCCGAGGCAAGATCCTTCAAGGGCCGTCCAGTCCAGGTTCCGTAGTCAACTTCGGCGAGATCGGCGTCGATTTCTATTTCCAGCCCCGTCAGGCGGGCCAGCGGCGCGAGTGTCTCGAGACATCTCTCCAGCGGCGAACTCACAATCTTGCTGACCTTCAGGTCAACCAAACGGGTCGCTACCTTTTCGGCTTGGTTCGTGCCCCACTCATCTAGGTGGACTCCTTCGGTGTGCCCGGCCAAAATCCCGGCTGTATTGGCCGTAGAGCGGCCGTGCCGGAGCAGGATGACGGTCCTGGTTTCGCTCATACTGGTTCTCCTCCCTGGAGCAGTTGGAACTAAAGCGGTTAAATCTGGCGCGGTTGAATCTGGCGCGGTTGAAACTGGCGCGGTACCCGCTTAGGTAGCGCTGAGCCAGCCTGCCGAAAGCACCACGATCAGCACCGCGCCGAGCGCCCAGCGGTACCACACGAAAACGGTGATCTTGTGCCCTGATACGTATTTCATCAGCCAAGCCACGCTGGCGTAGGCAACGAAGAAGCTGACGACGGTCCCTACGAGGGTTGGCGCCCACCCGACGCCCTCGCCGAGGGCCGATGGCAGTTCGTACACACCGGCGCCGAGAAGGGCAGGGATCCCAAGCAGGAAGGCGAGCCGCGTGGCTGCAACGCGGTCGAGGCCGCGCATGAGTCCCACCGAAATCGTCGCACCCGATCGCGAGACACCGGGGATCAGCGCCAGGCACTGGGCAAATCCGATCAGCAATACGTCCATGAGGTTTAAATCGGCTTCTTGGCGATTTTGCTTGGCGACCGCTTCGGCGGCCAGCATCACCACGCCCCAAATGATCAACGCGAAGGCAACTACCCACAGCGAGCGCAGAGGGCCTTTGATGATGTCCTTCGCCGCAAAGCCCACGAACACGATCGGCAGCGAGCCGATGATAACCAGCCACGCCATGCGGTAGTCCGGGTGAGTGCGCGCTTGTTTGCTGCGCAGTCCCTTGACCCACGCGAGGAAGAGCCTCGAAATATCGGACCAGAAGTAAATCAAGACCGCGAAGATCGCGCCGACTTGGATGACTGCTGTGAAAGCGGTGACCGCGGAGTCGTCAATCCTCAAACCGAGCATCTTCGACACAATCGTCAGATGCCCAGTGGAAGAAACGGGGAGAAATTCGGTGAGGCCCTCAACAATTCCGAGGATGATGGCGTCCAAGAAGTTCAAGCGAGTACTCCAGCTTTCGTAGCGGCGTGCATGGTCGTTTCCAAAATGTCGATTCGATCGGCCAGCGAATGCCCGGATGCGGCGACATTTACAGAGGTAATTCCCACATCGTGCAAACGCTTCAGCCCCGCAGCGATGTCGTCCAGCGTGCCCACGAGGCTGGTTCGGGTGAGGAACTCCAGCGGCACGGCTCGGGCTGCGCCAGCATAGTCCTTCGACAAGAACAAACGCTGCACCTCGTCAGCCTCTGCCTCAAAGCCCATGGAGCTGGCGATCCGGTGATAGAAGTTGGTGGCCTTTGATCCCATTCCGCCGATATACAGCGCTGCGTTAGGCCGGAGTGCTGCAGCGGCGCCTTCCTGGTCTGGACCCACCGCTACCCCCACACTTGCCGAGTAGTCGATAGCATTCGGATCGCGGCCAGCGGCAACTGCGGCCTCGGCAATAGTCCGGACGTTCGCCGCGCCCAGTTCTGGGTCAAAAAAGATGGCCAGCCACCCGTCGCAGATTCGTCCGGTCAGCTCAAGGTTTTTTGGCCCCACCGCTGCCAGGTAGATCGGAATGTCGGTGCGAACTGGTTTCATCGCCAGCGACAGCGGTTTACCCTGGGCGGGTTTACCGTCCAGTCCGGGGAGAGGCAACGTGAAGTGTGTGCCACTGACTTCCACCCGTTGTCGGGTGAGAACCTGCTTCACAATCGCCACATACTCCGCCGTGCGTCCCAACGGGTCGGCATAGTAAACACCGTGCCACCCCTCGGAAACCTGGGGGCCGGAGACCCCCAGACCCAGCCGCATCCGGCCGCCGGAAATCGCGTCCAACGTGGCGGCCGTCATCGCCGTCATCGCCGCTGAGCGCGCCGGAATCTGCATAATTCCCGCTCCGATCCCGATCGTGCTCGTGCGGCTGGCGATCGCCGAGAGCACCGTGGGACTGTCGGTCCCGTAGGCCTCCGCAACCCAGGCGACGTCATACCCCAGTGCCTCCGCCGCTTGCGTGAGCTCGATTGCTTCCGAGATCTCCCGCGCTGACGAGAAGTAGCCGAGGCTGATGCCGAGTTTCATGGTTGCCCTTTTCGAAAATGTGACGCTGGACATAGGTAAGTAGGTGAGCGCCCACAGCGGTTTCCGCACAGCTCCCTAGCAGTACCTGGGACTCGGCCAACGCTACAGGCGGCCTGTTGGCCGAATCCAGGCTGCACGCCCAGTAGGTTTGTTCCATGGAATCCAGGCGGGTAGGTCGTAGCGGTTTGCAGGTTTCGCGGCTCGGACTGGGCACCATGACGTGGGGAAGGGATACCGACGCGGACGAGGCTGCCGCTCAGCTGGAAGCCTTTGTCGCCGCTGGCGGAACACTGATCGATACTGCCAACATTTACGGCGAGGGTGATGCCGAGTCGATCATCGGAACGCTCGTCCCGGATGTGGTACCGAGGTCTGCGGTCGTCCTCGCCACGACCACCGTGGGAACCGGAGGCGGTCGCGGTTCTCTGCTAGCGGCTCTGGATGCCTCGCTGGTGAGGTTAGCCACCGACTACGTTGACCTCTGGCAGGTCCATGGGTGGGATGTGCACGTTCCGTTCGAGGAAACCTGCGCGACATTGGCCACCGCTGTGAGCAGTGGCCGCGCAAGATATATCGGGGTTTCCGGGTACGCGGGGTGGCAGCTCGCCACCATGGCGACGTGGCTCCGCCGAGAAGGCATGCCGCTGGCCAGTATTGAAGTGGAGTACTCACTGCTTGAGCGCGAAGCCGAAACTTCGGTCTTGCCCGCTGCGGGCCTGCACGGCGTCGGACTGCTGGCCTGGGCGCCGCTGGGGCGCGGTGTGCTCACGGGCAAATACAGGCACGGCACACCTGCCGATTCACGTGGCGCGTCTCCCCATTTCGCCCGCTACGTAGGTCGGCATCGCGGCGAGTCCTCGGCGCGCATTGTCGAGGCCGTAGCCACCGCCGCCGACGGTCTTGGCACCTCTCCCCTTGCCGTGGCGTGTGCTTGGGCTCGGGATCGTCCGGGAGTGGCAGCGGCGATCGTCGGTGCCAGGGACAGCGCCCAACTGCTCGGGTCGCTGGCGGCTGAGGAAATCGAGCTTCCGGCGGAGATTGTCGCCGCTCTGATGGACGTCACCGATTCAGACCAGGACGAGGATGCCTGAACCCGCAACTTTCACCGAATTCTGCAATGCCGGTCTGTGGCCCGGGGTGGGAAAGGTGCTCGCGGCTGACCTCACCGCCGCCGGGATACGCGGGCCAAGAGACGTAAACCTTGCCACGCTCAGCAAGCTCCCCCGCGTCACCGCCAAGCGCGCCGATCGTCTGTACACCTCGTGGATCGGCGCGGGCCTTGCCTACGACGTCGCGGAACTCCTTGTCCCCGAGGAGATTTCCATTCGATGGGTCGCGAGGTTGATGGAATCCCTCGGTGAGAATGCGGCCCAAATCCTGCGCGGCGACCCGTGGCGCCTTCTCGTACTACCGGAAGCCCTTGTCTCCCAAGCAGACCAGCTCGCCAGGTCGCTGGACCCAGGCGTGCGACGCGAAGACCCCCGCCGCGGCCGAGCACTCGTGGCTTGGACGTTAAATCGTTTCGCCCGTGAGGGGCATACCGCCACCTCGGCAGCCGATGTCGCCGCTGGACTTCGTCCTTTCGGATGTGACCCGGCGCTGTCCATTCAAGCCTCGATGGACGCTGGCGAGGTGGTTCCGGTACCCGATCCCACCATTGATCCCTTGGCCGATGACGACGCCGAATTCGAGCCAGGCGACAACTCTGACGACATGGCTGAATCGCGGCTGGGTGAAACCCCCTGGATCGCCACCTTGAGTTTGGCCGAGGCGGAAGCATCCATCGCGGAAAATCTGGCCCGCCTGCAGGCCACCGCGAAGCCTCTGGCTCAACCCGCCGTCGTTACAGCCTCGTCGAAAGGGCTGGATTCGGTTCAGATCAGCGCGGTGATGCATGCCGCCGTGCACGGCGTGAGTTTGCTGACAGGAGGCCCCGGAACCGGCAAATCCCGCACGGTGGCCGCCATTGTCGAGGTTGCTCGCGCGGCAAGTGTCGTCATCGCCCTAGCCGCCCCCACCGGTCGCGCGGCCAAGCGACTCGAGGAACTGACAGGGGCCGAGGCGACCACTATCCACCGGTTGCTGGGAGCACGCGGCGGTCCCGTCAACAGCGGCGACAGGTTTGAGAAAAACAGCGAGAACCAGATCGAAGCCGACGTCATCGTCATCGATGAGGCATCGATGCTGGATGTAGAACTCGCAGCTGCCCTGCTGGAGTCCATTGCTGACGGGACGCACCTCGTGATCGTCGGTGACCCTGCCCAACTGCCCTCCATCGGGCCAGGCCGGGTGTTGGGTGACCTGCTGGACACCAAAGTGCTGCCCACTACCCACCTTTCGACCCTGTATCGACAGAGTGAAGGTGGCTCCATCGCCAGGCTCGCCACCGCAGTACGCGGCGGCACTGTGCCGCCCGTGAATGACCCCACGCACGAAGTGGTGGTCGTCACTGCACGAAGCTCCGGCGAGGCTGCACATCGAGTGGTCCAGTTGGTGACGGACTCGATTCCCCGAGTGTTTCAGACCCCGGCGGATCAGATCCAGGTGGTGACCCCCGTTCACAAGGGCGAGGCTGGAACCCAAGCCCTGAACCGCGCACTCAAGGCTGCCCTCAATCCGGGCCGCGGCCAGGTGCGCGGCTTCGACAAAGGGGACCGGGTAGTGGCGACAGCCAACCACCTGGACGCCGAACCGAATGGCTACGCCAACGGCGAGGTGGGCACCGTGATCGCCGCCGACGACAACAGCCTCAGAGTCGCGTTCAGCGTGGGTGAATCGACCATTGCGGGGAAGGCTCTCAATGACCTCCTGCACGGCTGGGCCATCACGGTGCACCGCGCCCAGGGAAGCGAGTGGGAAACGGTGGTGGTCGTGGTACCGGCGGAGGCCGGCAACATGCTGTCCCGGCCGCTTTTTTACACGGCGCTCACTCGCGCCCGCCACCATCTCTCGATCGTGCACGCCGCAGGCCCAGCATTGGCCAGGGCTGTCGAGCAGATCGGCGAGCGTCCCCGGCGCACCCGGCTGTGGTCGTTGGTCCGTGAGGAAATCGGCTCACTGAGCTAGGTATTTCCCCCCGACACCACGCCTACCTGCTACTACGCCCACCCGCGCGGAAGCGACGTAGGGTGTGGTGTGAGTGTAAATCCTGTTTCCCTGGTCCGCACCAAGCTTGCCGCGGCTCTACGTGGCCGAGTCGCGGGCGAGGATGCGTTGGAAGTTTCGCGCCAGATCTGGACCGCCCCCGGCGAGCGCTGGTTCACCCCCGAAGACGCCATTCATATGATCCACCAGGACGCGTCGATGTTTGTCGGAGGTATTCGGTCGTTGCTCTTGCAATCCCTACATCCGCTGGCCATGGCGGGGGTAGCCGGGCACTCCGGGTATCGAGCAGATCCGTGGGGGCGGTTGCAGAGAACCAGCACCTATCTGGCCGTCACTACCTTTGGCACGCAGGACCAAGCCGAGGAGTTAATTGCAAAGATTCGCGGCATTCATGAACGTGTCCGCGGCAAGGCAGAGGATGGTCGGCCTTACCGGGCCAGCGATCCACACCTGCTGCGGTGGGTGCATGTTGCCGAGGTGGACAGTTTTCTTGCCGGTTATTCCGCTTTTGGCCGCGAGAAGCTGAGCGAAGAGCGCCGCGATGATTACGTCCGGCAGTCCTCTTTCGTGGCTGCAAAGCTTGGCGCGACTGATCTTCCGCAGACCTATGCGCAGCTGCAACAACAGCTCACGGATTTCCGGCCGGAGCTGGCGAGCACCAACGGCGCCCGCGATGCAGCCCGCTTCCTCCTTCTCTCCCCTCCGCTGCCACTGCCCGCCAGGCCCGGATACGGATTGCTGGCTGCCGCAGCGGTGTCGACCTTGCCCGTGTGGGCGCGTGCCGAACTTCGACTGCCGCGAATCCCGTTGGCAGACAAGGCAATTGGGACCGGAATGGGAGCCGTCGCAACGTCGGCTATTCGGTGGGCAATGGACGCGCCCACCACCGGTTTGAAAGGTGACTAGCAAGTGCTGTGTTCCACCAATGGTTTGACAGAATACGTGCCATGCCTGAGATGACGTCGGCGGCGGGAAAAGAATCTGATGACGGTTTCGAGTACCGCCGACTGAAGATCGATCCCCATTTATCCCGGTCCGCCACGGCCGCGATGTTATCCATTCGCGCTGAATTCACCGGCTGGGAGCTGGCCCGTTCGCTCAAATTCTACGATGGCAGCCGGTTGGTCTATCTGAGACGACGCCGCACCTCAGGTCTGCTTCCCGACCTGAGTGTGTAGCTGCCCGCCCCTGTACGCGCGCTAGTAATCTGTTATCCCCTACGGTGGTCTGGCTATGGATGATCCCTCCGCCCCCGAATCTGCCACCTGGGCTGCCGCGCGCGGGCGCATCGTTCGGGACGCCCTCGGCGTTTCCCTCGCCACCGGCGCTTACGCCTTGTCGTTCGGCGCGATTTCCATTGCCTCCGGCCTGACCGTTCTGCAGACCTGCATCTTGAGCGTGGTGATGTTCACCGGCGGATCCCAATTCGCGTTAGTGGGCGTGATCGCAGGCGGGGGCAGCCCGTTGGCCGGCGCCGCAACCGCCGTCATGCTGGGGAGCAGAAACGCCCTTTACGGCCTGCGCTTAGCCTCGATTCTGCAGGTGAGAAGCTGGCGCCGGTTCGCCGCCGCGCAGTTCGTCATTGACGAAACCACGGCTATGTCGGTGGGTCGCCCCTCCCGCCGCGCGGCGCTCTGGGGCTTCTATTCAACTGGCATTTTGCTGTTCAGCTTGTGGAATCTAGGCACGCTCATTGGCGCACTCGGAGCCAATGCCATCCAGGACCCCAAGGTGTTCGGTCTGGACGCTGCCGTGACCGGGGCCTTCGTTGCGCTACTGGCGCCGCAGGTCCGCAGCAGGCAAGCGTGCATGATTGCGCTGTGCGCCGCTGCTGTGGCTGTTGCGGCCGCACCGTATGTGCCCGCCGGGGTTCCGGTACTGGTGGCTGCTGCCGTGGCGGCTGTTTTTGGACTCCGCAAACAGCGCGGGAAGGGTAGGGATCGCAGTATCGCGGTAGACGACGCGCCGCCTCCAACCTCAGGATCCGCGTCATGATCTGGCTAGGTATCGCGCTGGGAAGTATCGGGTGCTACGCCCTCAAGGTAGCCGGCCTGTCCATTCCGCTGCGGGTGCTCGACAACCCGCGTGTCCAGCGGGTTGCCACGGCGCTGCCCGTAGCGCTGCTGGCCGCGCTCGTTGCCATTCAATCCTTTGCAAGTGGGCAACACCTCGCTGTAGATGCTCGCGTCGTCGGGTTGGTGGTCGCGCTGTTCGCGGTATGGCGCAAATGGCCATTTCTGGTGGTCGTGCTTCTTGCAGCAGCCAGCACCGCGTTGGTTCGATCCTTCTTGGGCTGGTAGCCCTTCGCGTCAGCAGGTCCGCAGGAATGTGTCCAGGACCCGAGTTCCAAAGGTCAACGCGTCCACCGGTACTCGCTCATCAACGCCGTGGAACAGCGCAGAAAAATCCAAGTCGCTCGGCAACCGGAGTGGAGAAAATCCGTAGCCTTGGATGCCCAACGTAGCGAAGATTTTGTTGTCGGTGCCGCCCGAAAGCATGTACGGAATAGCAGTGCCATCGGCGTCCTCGCTGAGTAGCGCCGCCTTCATCGCCTCGACCAACGCGCCCTCGAAAGGCACCTCGAGTGGTGGATTCCAGACCCATTCGATCTGCACGTCGGGGCCCACGATTTCGGACACTAACTTGCGGAAAGAGTCCTCTGTCCCCGGGAGGACACGGCAGTCGACACAGGCCTGTGCTGTGGAGGGGATGACGTTCATTTTGTAGCCGGCGTTGAGCATGGTGGGGTTCGCTGTGTTTCGGAGCGTTGAATTAACGATGCGCGCGATTCCGCCCAGTTTCGAGACGCTGCCCTCGAGGTCGTCATCCGGGAATTCCACACCCGTCAGACGTGTCATTGCCGCCAAAAACGCATCGACGGTAGCGGTGCGGACAATCGGGAATTCGTAACTCCCGAGTGCTGTGACTGCAGCAGCGATCCGGGTTACCGCGTTATCGCTGTTGGTCATAGAACCGTGGCCGGCGGTGCCCGATGCTTTCAGCGTCGCCCACGCAACGCCTTTTTCGGCAGCAGCGATCAAATAGGCCCGGCGTGTTTCGTCCAGGGAAATGGAGAATCCGCCGACCTCACTGATGGCCTCTGTGGCACCTGCGAAGAGTTCGGGATGGTTCTCCACCAACCAGATCGCCCCGTAGTACCCGCCAGCCTCTTCGTCGGACATGAAGGCAAAGATCAGGTCGCGCGGGGGCACCACACCGCGGCGTTTGAAATCCAGAGCAACGGCGAGGGTCATCGCGACCATGTCTTTCATGTCCACTGCCCCCCGGCCCCACACGTATCCGTCCTGGATGGCGCCCGAAAAGGGATCAACGGTCCACTCAGCCGCATTCGCGGGTACCACGTCGACGTGCCCGTGGATCAGTAGCGCTCCCCTGCTGGGGTCTGCGCCCTTGAGTCGGCAGATGACGTTCCCGCGGCCGGGGATGGACTCGAGGTAGGTCGTCTCGTACCCGACTTCGTCCAGCTTTGCCTGGATGTACTTGGCAGCCAGCGCTTCGCCGTCACCGATGGTCGCCAGATCACCGGTATTCACCGACTCGATTTGGATCAACTCGCTACAGAGTTGCACCACCTCGTTCTCAGCATCGGAGGGAATTCGGGACTCGGTGGCATGGGTCATGCCTACTTACTACCACCCCTGCGTTTCGACGAGTGGACCCATCCTTGCTCCCGACGGTGCTGGCACAGCAAGCATGTGCCCGTACCTGGTGATTGGGCGCACGGCCAACAATCGAGTACCGTAGAACAGTCGAGCGGGAACGCAATCGATGCACCTGTCCGGGTGGCGGAATGGCAGACGCGCTAGCTTGAGGTGCTAGTGCCCGCAAGGGCGTGAGGGTTCAAGTCCCTTCTCGGACACGCAGTTGAGACAGTGAAAATGAAGACCCCCGGTGTCCACACACCGGGGGTCTTCTTTTTCCGAGCTGCTGGGCTGATTAGGGAGCCTCTACCAACGCACCCCCGGACGCTGCCAATTCTGCCACCGTTCGACTCGACTCGCGCTTGGAGCGACGCAGTGCCTTGGACTCCGGACTGTTGCCCCGCTGATAGGGATCCTCTGGACGGGTGGCTAAAGTGGCTAGTTGCCGCACGACACTACCCATCTGCTTCGAGAGACGACCGGAGTTGTAGGTGAGGCCATATTTCTCAACCAGGCGGTGGACGTCCACCGCCACCTCTGCGTAGCGGCGCGCAGGGATGTCAGGGAAAATGTGATGCTCAATCTGAAAGCTCAGGTTGCCGGTCAAAAGGTGAAAAACCTTGCCGCCGTTAATGTTCGCTGAACCCAACAGCTGGCGAAGATACCACTGACCGCGGTTCTCGTTCTCTGCATCGGCTTTGGCGAAAGTCTGCACCTCAGCGGGAAAATGGCCGCAGAAGATGATGATGAAGGTCCAGATATTGCGGACGATGTTGACGACAAAGTTGGCGCCGAATACTGCCAGCGGCACCCACCACGACGTAAATGGCACAAGCGCGAGAGACAGCACCGGATAGAGGACATAGTCCTTGAACAGCTGTTTGCGGATTTTCTTGAATGCCCGTTTCTTACGGACGTCAAACTCTTTCTTCGGCATGTTGCCACTCAAATATTCATCCAGTTCCAGGCCGTGGTACATCACGCCCCACTCAAAGACGAGCATCAAGAGGAAAGCCAGCGGCAGATTGAAACGATGGTTCGGGTACCAGGGCTGGTCCTTGTCGATTCGGAACAGGTTGTAGCCGATGTCGCGGTCCATGCCATGAATGTTGGTGTAGGTGTGGTGCATGTAGTTATGGCCGTTTTTCCAGTCTTCAGCGGGGGCAATGATGTCCCACTCGTACTTCTTACCGTCGACCATCGGATCGTTCATCCAGTCGTACTGCCCGTGCATGACGTTGTGGCCGATCTCCATGTTCTCGATGATCTTGGCCAGTGACAGACAAACAATGCCCAGTACGAAAACTGGCCAGAAGAAGGGAAAGAAGATTCCGATTCGGCCAACGATTTCAAACGTGCGCTGCACCTTGATTACGCGTCTGATGTAGTTCGCATCACGCTGACCAAGATCGTTCAGGATCCGACCACGGATCTCGTCAAGCTCGGCGCCGAATTCTTCCAGCTGCGAGTACGTCATGTACTCCAGGCCGATGGTGGAGAGCTTGGACGGGTCGGCGCCGACCAAGGTCAGCGGTGCCGCATTGTGACCGGCCGCGCTACGGGCCTTGATCGGAGCTTTCTTTTTTCTTCCGAACATATTTTTGTCTTCCTGTGGTGAACGCTGGCTGATGCTGTCTGAATTATGGGCTAATGCTGTGAAGCGAATCTGCGGTGCGCGATAGTGAGGTCCTAGAGAGCCACGGTGACGTCACCCACCGGAACGTTCACGCAAATTTTGATTGTCTCGCCGGTATTAGCATTGATCTCGCCACTAATGACGTGACGAACTGCGCCGTATTCCTTTTTGATCGCGCAGGTGTTACATACGCCCATGCGGCAGCCGAACGCGGGGGCGAGCCCTGCGGCCTCGGCTTGCTCAAGGATTGTCGCGCCGCTGTTTGGAGCATCTGAGCCGGCAATTTCAAACGACAAGGTACCGGTGGCATCTGCTGCGTGGACGTCGATCGATGGGACCTTGAAATATTCGGTCTGCAACATCGCGCTGGCACCCATTTCGTCATACGTTTCTCGCATGCTGGAGATGAGACCGCTGGGGCCGCAGACATAGGTCAGAGTGCTTGCTGGGTCGATCCCGAGGTGTTTGAGGTGATCCACCGAATAACGGCCAGCTAGCGCCGCGCCAACTTCGGGTTCGCGGGTGTAAATCCGTTGGACCGTGACATTGGGCATGGCAGAGGAGATCTCGTCCAGTTCGCGAGAGAACATTTCGTCCGACTTCGAGCGGGCGTAATGCAGGAACACCACCGCACCCTGGTGGTTGCTGTCGCGAAGAGAGCGAAGCATGGACATGACGGGGGTGATGCCGCTGCCGCCGCTGGCAAGCACCAGGTGGTCCGGTACCTGGCGGGGTAAGACAAAATCGCCCTCTGCTTGGGAAAGGTGGACCAACGTGCCGGGTTGGAGTTCGTTATGCAGGAACTGCGATACAAATCCGTCGGGATGCGCCTTGACCGACACACTGAAAAGTTTCTTCTTACCGGCAGTCGAGCTGGAGATAGAAAAGCAGCGAATCCTTCTCGTTCCGTTGACCTCGATACCGAATTGCACATGTTGGCCGGGCTTGAAACCGCGCCAGACCCCGTTGGTGCGGAGCTCGACGGTACTGGCATCGCCTGTTTCGCGCAGTACCCGAACCACACGTGCTCGCACCAGACCCACGGTAAGCATGGGGTGCAGGTGCTCGAGATAGTGGTCGACCGTGTGCGGTGAGGTGAAGGACGCCACTGCACGCGAGCGGAGTACCCGGCGAATGATGGCGATAACTGACTCCCTGACATGAGTGCACGCTTGTACACTAGAAATTGTGCCTCGTAATCGGCGATCGCGCAACAACGCAGTTCAGCGCACTCCGCCGCAGGTTCACAGATGTACACCCAGACCCGTATGGTGGGGCCATGCAGCCACGCGTGGGTCCAGCCTCACTGGCCGCAACATCGGCGCAACAGGGCACTTCACGATCCGAGCCGGGCGGCACGCGGCAGGAACAAAAGGAACGGACCCGAGAGACAATTATGGCCTCGGCGCTTACTTTGAGCCAGACCTATGGTTTTGCTCAGATCAGTCTGCGGCAGGTCGCGGTGCAGGCCGGCGTAGTGCCCACGGCTTTCTACCGGCACTTCGAGTCGATGGAGAACCTCGGACTGGTTCTCGTCGAGCAGTCGTTTTCTACCCTGCGGGCGATGATTCGAGATGCTCAGCGCAACCCCAGCGTTTTCGAGAACATTATTAACGCCTCGGCGGAGGTTTTGGTAGAGGCGGTGAAAAACAACAAGGCGCATTTTGCCTTCGTCGCTCGAGAGCGTCTTGGCGGGACTGCTGCGATTCGCCAGGCAATTGCTCACGAACTCAACCAGTTCTCGACCGAGCTGGCGATCATGTTGGGTCGCTTGCCACATATCTCTCGTTGGGCCGCTGACGACGTGCAGATGGTCGCACAGCTTTTCGTGCGGAACATGGTCTCAAAGGCGGAGGACGTGACCGAGATTCCTGACGGGCGGACTGATTTGGAGGAACGAATCAAAGAGTCTGCGCGTCGAGAAATGCGGTTGATAGTGATCGGATTTAAGGAGTGGCGTTCTTAATCAAGGCTCGGGCGTCTAGTTCTTTCGCCGGCTGATGAACACCACCGCAGCAACCGCGGCTAGGACTCCGGAAATTAGTCCGGCCTGCCCCACTCTGGAGACGCGCTGCCACAGCAACGGCACTGTAATCAGCGGTGCGCCCGGCGCAAATTGGTCGCTCCCCGTCACGAGTTTGCCAAGAAGTGAGGGTGAAGCGCCACCGAGCCTGGCAACTACCCCGCGCGGGCCTGTGACGTCGACTTGGAGGCCGACAGCGGACAGTTGTTGCGCAAGTGCACCCAGCGATTTCAATCCACCGATATTGCTGAAACCATCGGGCATTTCGGCCCCAGCGGCTTCTCTCCACAGCTGGGCTGGATTCTCGGTGTGGAGGACCAGATGACGGCCTGAACCGGATAAATCAGCCACGAGGCCATTCACCTCGATGCGCAGATCCGCCGTGACGAGCAGGCGCGTCATCTGATCCTGAACCGTCATCCCTGCGACGCACCCTCAGAGGTGGTGATGCGCAGTGTTCCGTTGAGGCGCCAGTTGGCCCGAGGGGCGTTGTCGCCGGTGCTACGAGGAACTTCGACGATCATGTCCTTGAACTCGTAGTTGATCGCTGCACCCTTGCCGGTGAGATACGACCACATTTCCTTACCCAAGTCGGCGAAACTGCTGACTTCGCCCGTCATGGGGCCTTCTGTTGCGTGACTATCTGACATTGCCAATCCTCTCGTAGGCCGGAAGCGACCGTTCACCTGCGGTGAAACCCACCGTACGCTTCCTTCAATTTGGTGCCCTAGGCCACCTGATACCCAGCGTCACTTTGAGGCACTGACCGGCCTCTACCATTGCGACGCTCTAGTGGTTGGTTGCCGAGTTCAGGTCCGGCGGCGACGTCCGGTGACAGTCAGCATCGCGCCCGCAAGCAGAGCAATAATTCCGGCGCTCAACCAGACGGCGGGGTTGACGCCGGTCTGTGCAAGTTCGGGCCGCGCGAGTGCGGGAGCTGGCACCGGTGCACCCGATGTCCGGTGTGCAAGCGGCGCACTCGCAGTCGAGTTATCCGGATCTGTGCTGGACGCAGCCAAGACGATGATGGAAGCCGACGCAGTCCTGCTGGAGTCGCCGATCAGCTGGATGCTGTGCGCTCCCGGTGCGGTGTTTGGGCCGATGGTGACAACGCCAGCAACAGTGCCGTTTGCGTCCGCGACTACCCGGCCAAGCAAAATTGGATCGGAGTTCAACCACACCGCCACTGATTCGCCGGGGATAAAGCCTGAGCCCGTGAACGAGAGCGAGCCGCCTGCCACCACAGTTTCGGCAGACACCTTCACCGTCGTACCGGGCCCGGGTGTGGGCATCGGGTTTGAAGTGCTGGGTGCTGTGGTGCTGGGTGCTGTGGTGCTGGGTGCTGTGGTGCTGGGTGCTGTGGTGCTGGGTGTCCCGGACGGAGTGGTCGTCTCGGGCGCGGTGCTGGTGCTAGTGCTAGTGCTAGTGCTAGGGCTAGTGCTAGTGCTAGTGCTAGTGCTGGGGCCCGCGGGCAATGGTGTGCAGTTGATGGTGCCGCTTCGCAGCGCATGCCCCCCATCGTTGGTGTCGTCTGCGTAGTACACCGGCTTCACGCCATCAGCGCAGAGCGCTTGGGGCGCGATCGCAAACCCCTCGTTGTTGTAGTTCGGCATGCCTGCTGGCCGCTCATAGACGGTGTTGACGACGAACCGTCCTGCGGCTGGACCGGACTGCGCGATCTTAAGAACTGAGGTGCGGCCGTCGCATGTGTCATCACAGGCAGCCCAGAGGCTGTTGGTCTCGGCTTCATACTCGAGATCCATCACCCCCGAAAAGCCACTGGAAATGGTTGCGACGCGTGTGTAGGCACCGCTGGTTTGATCCAGGGCGTAGGCGTAGATGGTTCCGTTAGCTTCCAGGCCGACGAAGAACAGCCCGGACCCATGGTGTGGATAAGCGTTGGGGTTGTAGGCAGCGTTGGTGTGCTCATCGTAAAAGCCCTGGGAGACAAGGAACGTGTCGGATAACCAGGAGATTGCCTCGAGGCCGCTGTTTGGCGCGACGACCGGAAGATCAGCGGTGAGGTCCCAACTGTTGGACGCCAGCAGGGAGGATCCAGATGTGGTGGCGTCGAATCGCAGCACCATGGGTTTGCTGACCTTCCCAACTTTATTGTCACGCTCTGTCGAGACGAATATTCCACCAGCCAGCCCCGAATCGGTGAGTGCGACCCCTTCTGCGTCCGGGTCACCCAGACCGTTCGCGTAGTGCAAGGGCTTGCCGGCGCCCCAGTCCCCTGCTTCGGGCACCCAGGCGGTGCCGTCAAAAATGAGCTTGTACAGCGTGCTCGGGCCATTTTTGACCGCCCAGAGCGTCCCAGGCGTTGCCCCGCCCGAGGCTTCGTAGGCGAGGCCGCTCACGTTGCCCCCAGGGTGTCCTTCGTGTCAGCAGTGGAAACAGCCGCACCTCCGGGCCACACGGAGGTCATCACATCTCCCGGGCAGCTATTGGCCGCGCCCTTGGTTGCGGCGGTGGTGACGGCGAAATTTCCGGTGCCGTTGGGGCAGCGTCCGTACGTGGTGCTCGCATGTGCGGTCCAGCTGTAGGAATCAATCAGAGTCGTGCCGTCGGCGGCGAACAGTCGCACGGAATCAGCTCCGCCCAGGCCGAATCCGAGGGATGCTTCTTCGACGACGTAGTAGCCGCCGGGCGCAACCGTAGTGCCGGTGGGGATGAGCGACTGGGTGTGGGTGTCATCGCTGTCGAGAAGCCCGAAGCCCGAGATGTCTACGGCTGTCGCACCACTGTTAAACAGTTCGACCCAATCACCCGGAACGCCACCGTTCGACTCAATCTCATTGATTTTGATCGGGATACTGCAGTCGTTGGCCGCGCCCTTGGTTGCGGCGGTGGTGACGGCGAAATTTCCGGTGCCGTTGGGGCAGCGTCCGTACGTGGTGCTCGCGTGTGCGGTCCAGCTGTAGGAATCAATCAGAGTCGTGCCGTCGGCGGCGAACAGTCGCACGGAATCAGCTCCGCCCAGGCCGAATCCGAGGGATGCTTCTTCGACGACGTAGTAGCCGCCGGGCGCAACCGTAGTGCCGGTGGGGATGAGCGACTGGGTGTGGGTGTCATCGCTGTCGAGAAGCCCGAAGCCCGAGATGTCTACGGCTGTCGCACCACTGTTGAACAGTTCGACCCAATCACCCGGAACGCCACCGTTCGACTCAATCTCATTGATAACGATCGTGGGGGGCGCCGCAGCGACTGCACTGCTTACCCCCACCAGCAGCGGCACCATCGCCATCGAAGAGGCGGTCGCTGCGGAAAGTGTTCTACGCCAATAGGTTCGCAAGTCTTTATCCTCTTCGTTCGGGTGCCACACAGCTTCTTGAGGTGTGGCCTTAGCCAGAATGGGGTACTTGCCGAAACGAAAGATGAACGGCACACTAACGCGGTTTCAACAGTGCACTCTGGGCACCCTGGCGATCCCGCTGAATGCGACACTGCGATTTCTTCCGGCCGACTCTTGCGAAGTACGGTGAATGACGCAGGCGCGAAATGCGATGGGCGCGAGTCGGGCTCCCGCCGCAGCTCTGGGACCGATACCAGCGTCCGGCCTGATACCAGCATCGAGAGGGGGAGTACGCGCAATGACGAACACGCTGCAGCAGATCCTCCTCACCGCCCAGAAGCGACCGCACGTGGTGGCCGATGTGCGAGCGCTGATCGATAGTGAGGTCGCCGGCAAGGGTGGCGTCAGCGGGTTGATGCTCAAAGCCGGATTCGCCGCAGCCAAGGCAATTAAGCCCGGGGTCGTGCTGGCCGCCGTCGATGGCTTCCTGGATGAACTGGTCGGCGCTCTTGATCCGTTCTACCAGCAGTATGGATTGACCAAAGATGTTCACTTTGGTCAGTACCTGGCTGGTCGCAGTGACGAATCATCGGAGGCGTTGCTGACCGTCACTGACGCTTGGACGGAACGCACTAGCCGAGATGGAATTAAGAAGATCTACGGAACGTTGCGCCCGAGCGCGAAAAAGCACGTGGTGGACGCACTCCCCCAGCTCGGCGCCATCATCGAAAAATACGCCGCGACTTCGTGAGCGTGGGAAGGCGACGATGAGTCCGCTAGGGTTTCCTGGTGTCCAAAGTCCTCACCTCCCTGCCCGTCGGCGAACGAGTCGGCATCGCTTTCTCCGGAGGCCTTGATACCTCCGTGGCTGTCGCGTGGATGCGCGAGAAAGGCGCGGTGCCTTGCACTTACACCGCGGATATCGGCCAATACGATGAACCGGACCTGTCCAGCGTCCCGGTCCGTGCCAAGGATTACGGCGCCGAAATTTCGCGGCTTGTCGACTGCCGCGCCGCGCTCGTAGAGGAGGGCCTCGTAGCTCTTGCCTGCGGCGCGTTCCATATCCGTTCAGGTTCCATGCCCTACTTCAACACGACCCCATTGGGCCGCGCAGTTACTGGCACCTTATTGGTTCGGGCGATGCACGAGGACGGGGTCTCGATCTGGGGAGATGGGTCCACCTACAAGGGCAACGACATCGAACGGTTCTACCGGTACGGACTATTGGCCAATCCTCGGCTGCGTATCTACAAGCCATGGCTCGACGAAGCCTTTGTGAACGAGCTCGGTGGCCGCACCGAAATGTCGCAATGGCTTGTTCAGCGAGGCCTGCCGTACCGGGACAGCGTCGAGAAGGCTTACTCCACGGATGCCAACATTTGGGGAGCGACCCATGAGGCGAAGAACTTGGAGCAGCTTGACGCCTCCATGGAAATTGTGGCCCCAATAATGGGGGTGGCGCACTGGGATCCCCAGGTCGACATCACCACGGAAGATGTGACAATTCGCTACGACCGCGGCCGACCAGTCGCTATCAACGGCAAAACGTTTGAATCGGCCGTCGATTTGGTCAACGAAGCCAACCTCATCGGTGGCCGACACGGTCTTGGCATGTCCGACCAAATTGAAAACCGCATCATCGAAGCGAAGAGCCGCGGCATCTACGAGGCCCCTGCGATGGCTTTACTGCACATCACCTACGAGCGCCTCGTCAACGCCATCCACAACGAGGACACTATCGCCAGCTATCACACTGAGGGCCGTCGACTCGGACGGTTGCTCTACGAGGGGCGCTGGCTCGACCCACAGTCGCTGATGCTCCGAGAGTCGTTGCAGAGATGGGTGGGGTCAGCAGTTAGTGGCGAAGTCACAGTGCGGTTGCGACGCGGCTGGGACTACTCGATCGTTAATACCGCTGGTCCACATTTGAGCTACCACCCCGACAAGTTGTCGATGGAGCGCACAGAAGACGCGGCCTTCGGGCCGACAGATCGCATTGGGCAGCTGACTATGCGCAACCTTGACATCGCCGACACTCGGGCCAAGTTGGAGCTCTACGCGGGTTTGGGTCAGTTGGAGGCTCAGCACACGCTCGTGGGTGAACTGGAAGCTGGCGCTGGCGAGGCGATTAGCGAGCTCGGCAGGTCCGGCGAGGCCGAAGAGATGCTGGACCGGGCAGCCATGGAATCCGGAACCGATTAGTGAACAAACGAGTGAGGCCGACTCCCCGGGGAGTCGGCCTCACTCGTGCGTCAAGCAGGTGCGTTGTTAGTTGCCGTAATTCTTGGTGGAAGCTTTGGCCTTTTTATCGGCGCGCTTTTCCTTCAAGGACTTAGCGGCTGCGGTCTTGTTTTCTGGCTTTGATGACTTTTCTGCCATGAGCACTCGATTCTCCTGAAGAAGCGCGGTGGCCTCGGTACATCCGGATCATACGCTGCCACTCGGCGAGCCCGATGTGCGGCTCTGGCCCTGGCCCTCTGCGCACCATCGGGAGCTTCGCCAGCTGCGGGTTTCGTCAACTTGTCCAACGGGCAGAGTCTTTTCAGCCCTTTCCACCTCGCCGAGGAGTAGTAATGCCAGATAACGCCGACCACAAGACCATCAGTACGGAACCGGTCGACACGCCTGCGCACCCAGGCGTGCCCGTTCAGTACTCCGTCAACAACATCCGCAATACGGTGGCGCCGGGGATGCGTATTGCCGCCGCTTGGTCGTGGCGGATCATTGTGGTTCTCGCTGCAACTGCCCTTGTCGTGTACATCATCGGTTTTATGTCTGAACTCACGATCCCCATCGCTATTGCGCTGCTGCTTTCCGCACTTTTGACGCCGCTGAAGAACTTTCTGATCCGTAAAGGGCTCGGTGCGTCAATTGCTGCCATCGTGGTTTTCGTCTGCGGGTTAGCCGCGGGCATCGGATTAGTGACGCTTGTTGTTCGGCAGTTTATTTCGGGTGCGAAGGACCTATCCGACCAAGTAAGCGGTGGGCTCGGCAAGGTTCAGGACTGGCTAGTCACTGGTCCACTGAAGATCTCCCAAGATCAGATTGATTCTGCAACGACATCGATTAAAAACAGCGTAGTGGAAAACAAGGACTCGTTGACCTCAGGAGCACTGAATACGGCGACTTCCGCTGGCCATCTCATCACGGGGTTTGTCCTCGTGCTATTCATTCTCTTCTTCTTCTTGCGCGATGGCAGCGTGATCTGGCACTGGTTGGTGGGAATCACCCCCGCCCAATCGAGGGTGCGACTGCGTGGAGCTGGCGAGCGAGCGTGGGCTACTTTAACGGGATATGTGCGGGCCACCGTTCTGGTGGCTTTTGTCGATGCAGTGGGCATCGGGTTGGGCTTGGTGATTGTCGGCGTGCCGCTCGCGGTCCCATTGACCGCGTTCGTTTTCCTCTCCTCCTTCATTCCCATCATCGGAGCACTGCTCAGCGGAATCGTGGCCGTGCTGGTTGCCCTGGTGGCGCTTGGACCAGTACAAGCGGTCATTATTTTGGCTGTGGTAGTTGCTGTTCAACAGCTCGAAGGCCATGTGCTGCAACCGATCTTGCTCGGCCGAGCCGTGAGCCTGCACCCTCTGGGGGTCGCACTTTCCATAGCGGCCGGTGTGATCGCCTATGGCATTACCGGCGCATTACTGGCCGTGCCGCTGGTGGCATGTATGAACGCGGCGATTAAATTTTTAGCGGGTGAAAGCCGTGCGATGTCTACCGCATCGACCGCCTCGGCATCGAGTATTTCGACGGTATCGCAACCCACACCCGCGCCGTGAGTTAACGTCGGTCGTAATCCGTTGGCATCGTGGAGCGGCGAGCGGAAGCTTTTCTCTCTAAGGAGCCACCATGTCCAGTCCCTATTACCCCACTCGGGGTGTTGGTAACGGTACTGTCATCGGCCCCAACGGAGTCAGGGATCCGTTGACCTCTGGGCCGTCCTGTCGGTGCGTATGTGTCGGTAAATGGTCATGGGAGTGACGGCGCAGGAGGTGGCAATTTCGGCCATGGTGAACTGCCGGGCGTTGTACATCCGCTGGGCCTTGCCGATCAGCTCCGGGGTCATCTTCGGTTTCCGGCCGCCGTGGCGGCCGCGGCTGCGGGCCGCGAGCAGGCCGGCCGTCGTTCGCTCTCGAATCAAGGCTGCTTCGTAGTCGGCCATCAGGGCAAACATGCCGAACACCAGCTTGCCGTGGGCGGTGGTGGTGTCGACGATGCCGTTGGTCAACGACTGGACGCCCACTTCCCTGCCTTCCAGGGTGGTGACGATGTCGATCAGGTCCCGCAGGTTCCGGCCGAGTCGGTCGATCTTCCAGATGACCAGGGTGTCGCCGGGTCGGAGATCCTCCTGGCATCGAATCCACTGCGGCCGGTCGGCCTTTGTGCCGGTGGCGGTGTCCGTGTACACCTTGAGGCACCCCGCGGCGCTCAGCGCGTCGAGCTGCATCTCCGGGTTCTGGTCGGCGGTGCTGACCCTGGCGTACCCGATTTTGTCTCCCACGGAACGAGAGCCTATCGAAAGTCAGCGACCTAGCAGTGTTTCGTTGCGGTGATTATGTGATGAGATTGCGATAGCCCTTGTCAGGCGTCGTCGGAGGTCGCTAGCTCCCGGCGATCGGGGTCCATCACAGACGTTGGTTTGCGTTAGAGCCGAAACCGGGGGCGGCAAGTTCTGCCGCCTCCCTGTGAGTTTTGCGGTCGGGGGCTACTTCAGAAATACCGATCCGTTCTCTGCGATCTCCTTCTGCAGAAGTTCTAGGGCCTTGTGGATAGCATCTGTTCTGGATGTGAACTCCTGCCTGGCGACCAGGCTGTCGAGGAACTCGATATCTTTGGGCTGTAGCTCGATGGTCGTATCCATGTCAGTTACGGCACAGACCGTTGCAGTTGTAGTTCCACCACGACCCACAGTCGACATGGTTCTGGCAGTTGGTGCTGAAGCAGTGGGTGGAGTTGTCACACCAGTCATCCTCAGTGGAGCAGGTGCAGGACCGCTGGTCAGCAGGCTGTGCCACACCGGCGGGGGTCGCGTTTTCTGGTCCGAGGACGGCCATTAACTGCCGCGTCTGGGTGCGCCCGAAGGCCTTCTCCGAAGCCGTCCGCAGCTCCTGGTCGCTGCGTGACAGCGTAGAGGTGGTGGCTACGGCAGCGAAGGTTGCTGGATTCGCTACGGTTGCCGCCGCTGAGTCCAGAACTTTTACTTGCGCGACTGTTAGCTGGCCATGGGCGGAGCGGAAGCGCGCGAGTTGCTCGATCCAGAGTTTGCTCTTGGCCGAGGGCGTCAGAGTCTGATAGATCGCCTTCCGGTACTCCATGGTGTGTGCCGTGATGGCGTCGTAGGTCGAGGGGAGGTTACTCGCGTTTGCTGCCACCCAAGCTCCGGCTTTGTCGGCGCTGGCGTAGGCGGGTAGTTTCCCGGTGACCATGAGACCACCGGCGACCAGGGCTCCGGCCCCGAGCTGCAGGAACCGTTTGCGGTTGACGGCCCCGGCGGAGTTGAAGCGAGTTCGTCAGTTGGAGACCCGTTGACCTCGCGTAATTGTCCTAGAGCTCGCAGGACGCTCAGCGTCGAACCGAGACCGAGCCGGCGGACCAACGGAACACCCATCGCTCTCCCGGTCCAGCCGCGGACTTTCTCACCGTCGACGCTAAACAGGGCCGGTTCCCACACAGCCTGGGATCCAAAAGCTTCCTCCCGCCATCGCACCACCTCCTGATGGGCCAGAGGTAGGACCTCGAGCTTCCCATCACAGGACGAGGCCATTCGAGCGGACAGTTGCCGGCACTTGGCGCACGACGCATCGAACGCGAGGACCCAACGGACTTCGGTTTTTTCCATGGACCGGACGCTAGCACTACTAGTCAAATAGTGGAATAGTGAAGAAATGATCCGATTCACTTTGGACCCCCAGTCCGGCGTCTCCACGTATCTGCAGCTTGTCCACCAGGTCAGACACGCCATCAGGCTGGGTTTGCTGGCCCCCGGCGACCAGCTACCGACCGCTAAAGATGTTGTCGCGGACCTAGCCATCAATCCCAATACCGTCCTCAAGGCCTACCGCGACTTGGAACGCGACGGTCTGGTGCAACCCCGGCCCGGGCTGGGAACCTTCATCAGTGCGACTCTGGGTGATAGTTCACGAGCTGAGAAGGCCCGACTGCAGGAGGAGCTTTCGGACTGGGTGCGTGATGCACTTGAAGCGGGGCTGGAGCAGGAGGACATCCGGGCGCTGTTCAGCCGTGCATTGCTTGACATCGCCACGAGGGAGTCAGCATGAAGAGCCCCACAACCATCGGCACGGCCAGATTGAGTTCGGTGACCGCCCTACCGGACCTGCGAAATTGCGAGCTGGAGATCACGGTGTGCCCGGCCATCGAAACCTTTCAGCTGGGCAGACGTTATCGGGGACGCGCCGCGCTGCATGACTGCTCGATGAGCATCCCGCAGGGCCGGGTGGTGGCGTTGGTCGGTCCGAACGGCTCCGGTAAAACCACGTTGCTGCAGTTGGCCGTGGGACTGCTGGCCCCGTCGACCGGGACGATCCGGGTTCTTGGCCGCACCCCTGGGCCGGACCTGACCACGCTGAGCAACGTCGCGTTCCTACCTCAGGAGAAGCCCCTGTACGCCGGTTTCACGGTCAAGGAAATGTTAAAGCTTGGCCAGCGGCTCAACCCTTCCTGGGATGATGAGGCCGCCCGCCGCCGTCTGGCCGGGCTAAATATCGCCTTAAGCTGGCGGATCGGGAAGCTTTCCGGGGGGCAACACACCCAGGTTGCGCTGACCCTGGCCCTGGCCAAACGCCCGAAACTGCTGCTGCTCGATGAGCCGTTGGCGGACCTGGACCCGCTGGCCCGGCACGAGGTCATGGCATCGGTCATGACCGCCGTCGCCGAAGACCAACTCACCGTCGTCCTGTCGTCCCACGTGATGCCTGATCTGAAGGAAACTTGCGATTGGTTGGTGGTGCTCAATAACGGCCGTGTCCAGGTCAGCGGTGATATCACCGACCTATTGGAAGACCACCAGGTGCTCACCGGACCGCTCGAACTGGCCGACCACCTGAACTCCCGGATCGAGGTGGTCGACGAGATCCGCACCGACCGTCAAGTCACCATGCTGGTGCGACACGCACAACCCCGTTGCATCCTGGACCCCCGGTGGGAAACCCGTCCGGTCGGCTTGGAGCAACTGGTGCTGGGCTATATGCGCGCTCCCGGGCAGTCCACCTTTCAACACCCCGTTGCGGCGAGGTCATGACCAGGAGGGAACGACCATGCTGTGGCTAACGCTCCGCCAGTACCGCACTCACCTGCTCGCCACCGGGGGCATTCTGTTGGCCTTGGCCGCGGTGCTACTGATCCATGGCCTGCTGACCCAATCGTTCATCGCCCAGTCAGCGCCGTTGGGTTGCCCGTCAACGGCGGCTCGTTGCACCGCCTTCGACCAGCAACTCAAAGGTCGCTATCAACAACTTCAGCCGCTGTTGCAGTACCTGCCCCTGCTCCCTGCCCTATCGGGGCGTTCTGGGGTGCGCCGTTGCTGGCCCGGGAATACGAACGAGGCACCTACAAACTCGTCTGGACGCAAACAGTTTCACGGCAGAAGTGGCTGACAGTAAAGCTCAGCGTCATCGGCGCGGCCGCGGCGGTGGGTGGCCTGGCACTGGGTTTGATGATCAGTGCGTGGCTCTCCGTGTTCCGCGGGACCACTTTCCCCGGCGTCTACCCGGACCGCAGCTTTTTTGAACTCCGTGGAATTGTGCCGGCCGGCTGGTGGCTGTTCTCGTTCATGATCGGCGCCGCCGCTGGCGCTGTGATCCGCCGGACCCTACCGGCCATGGCCGTCACCATCGTGCTGGCCGTCGCGTTGCTCATGTCATTCAACTCTGCCCGTGACTACGTCTACGCGGCCCCCGACCAGCTGGTGGTCACCACGCTGCCCGTATCGGCGGCAATACCGGTCGGGTCGTCCTACGTCGACTCGTGGTGGCTTGATCCGCAGGGTAACGCGCGGTCCGAAGTCGCCGTACAACGCGACACCGCGACGACTTGCCCACAAATCGACCCGCAGGTCCTTCCGGATAGTTGTCTGATGGGCCACGGCTATCGAGCGGTCGTGCTGTTTCAGCCGCCCACTCGGTGGTGGCGTTATCAGTTGACTGAGGACGCCATCCTGCTGTTGGCCTCGCTGTTGGCCGGAGCTCTGATCGTCGCCGCAGGCCGATCCCGGAAACGCTCCGTCCGCAGCACCACATCTGTTACCCAGCTCTCGGTCGCCGCTGGACCGGCAAGTTTCTGATCACTCTTACCATCGGGACGACTCCTGCAGCTAGGGCAGTGCCACAAAGCCGACAGGTCAGCAACAACGGCCAAAGGCTGTGCGTCGCGGCCAGGTCACCTACACCCCCATTTTTTGATCAATGAGCAAGTCGCCAGGTACGGCCGGTTCGCCGGTGCTGCAGGGCCGGGTACAAAGAATTGCAACGTTGGTGAAAACTGTTGGACCGGATGCTCCAGCTACGGCCCTATGCCCGACAGCCGAAGGCAAAGCGGGGCCTGGCATCTATCCCGAATTCAAGCTCGACGCAATTTTCAGGCGGGTCGTCATGTCCAGTTTCACTTCACCGTAGGGCAGAACATGTTGCCAGAACAGCGGTGTCAGTCCCCGGCGGCCTTCCGGCGCCAGTAGATCGTCCCATTCCTGATCGGCCAGGACGTCTTGGAGCATCAGGGTGTTGACATAGACCAGGGCTGCTTGGAGTATCCGCAGGCACAGAACGGTCATCTCCTGCTCGTCGGGTCGGTTGGACGCGATCTCGCCGCCCTTGCCGTAGTAGATGACCGAGTTCGCTCCGTTGAACGCCTCGACGATGTTGAGACCTTCGGTGATCTCCCGTTGCAGTTCGCGGCTGCGCAGGTACCGTGCGACGAAGATTGTCCGCTGCGCCCGACCGACTTCCAGCATCGCCTGGTAAGTCGGGTGCGAGGCGGAGCGGGTGAAGCGGCGCAGGATCGCCTCCGTGGAGGCGGTGCCCTGACGGATCGCGGTGGCGTACTTGATCATCTGGTCGTAGTTCTGCTCGACCAAGTCCCACCGGATCGGTCGGGTCAGTGCCGGGGTGAGCTCTGGGTAGGCCTCGGGTTGCCCGACTGTCGGGCGGTAGAGTCGGACCTTGTTGATCTGCTTGATCCGGGGCAGCAGGTCGAACCCGAGCAGCCGGGTGATCCCGAATCCGATCTCGGATTGGCCGTGCGTGTCGACATAATTGCCCTCCACCTTCATCGTGGTGCCGTGGCGGATCGCGCCCTCGACCATGGCGTGGACCTCGGAGGCGGAGGCCCGCAACGTCTGGGAGTGCACGACCATCGACCCGCGTTCGACGTGCCAATAGATCAGGATCCCTCGGCCACCGTAACGAGAATGCCACTCGGTGAAGATGTTCTGATCGTAGGAGCGGAAATGCGTGGAATCCGATGCCACCGCGGTCGACCCTTCGCCCCACAACGTCCGCCGGCGGACCGCGAACGTTGCGTTCGCGATGCCGATGGCGACTGCCTGGGCGGTGTCCTTGGTGAGATACCGCCTGCGGGCGTACCGGATCTCGTCTTCGGTGTGGCCGTGGCCGCCGCCGGCGGCGACAGCGCGGATGCCGGTGTTCGTGCCGTAGGCGTAGATGGCCAGCATCAGCCGCTCCGCCAGCACGGCCACCGGCAGCGTACCGCTGCCGACGACAGCGCTGACCTCGTCCAGACATCCCGTGCGCAGCACCGCTTCCTTCAAGATGTCGATCAGCGCGACCGTTCCCCATCGGCGCTGTACCTCCGCCTTGACCCGGCGCAGGTTCTTCGGTTCCGGGGCAGCCTCATATTTGGACAGTCCGATCGCACCCGAGGGCCGCTCGGTGACGGTCAACCAGTCCAGGCCCGGCACCGCCCGGTTCAGTTCCTCCAAGGCGGCGATCATCTCGTTGCGAAGATCGTGGATGAACACCGCCGGATCCAGGGGCTTGCGCAGTTCGCCGTAGTTTTCCCCGCGCCGTTCCTCGAAGTCGGCGGGCAGGTCGTCGTCGGGATTGCGCCAGGAGTCCGCGCCGACCACCCAAATCTCTTTGCACCGCAGCTGCTCCCTCAGCGCCTGGAAGGTGACTACTTCGTAGACCATCCGGGTGACCCGGTGCCGGCCGCGGGTGTCCACCCGATGGACCAGGTCCGACCAGTCACCGGTCGTGCCCCGATGCGACGGCACCGTCTCACCCAATGGGTAAAAGGTCAGGTTGCCGGCCTTCGCGTAGCGGATGATCAGATCCAACGCGTCGATCACCGGCCGATGCGTGGTGTTGTTGCTACGGAACTCCAATACCTGCAACAGCGCGATCAGACCGCGGCGGTAGTGGCCCGTGTAGGAGGCCCGCAACGTTGTCTGCACTGTCCGCCGATACACCGGACCGTTCGTCTTGAAC
Organism: Nakamurella antarctica; assembly: GCF_003860405.1. Taxonomy (NCBI): domain Bacteria; kingdom Bacillati; phylum Actinomycetota; class Actinomycetes; order Nakamurellales; family Nakamurellaceae; genus Nakamurella; species Nakamurella antarctica. The sequence goes on from NZ_CP034170.1 coordinate 1,678,450, forward strand.
TCGTGGACCAGCTCCCTCAACGTCTGCTCACCACCGGAAACAGCCGGGTACACCACATCCCGTACCGGCTCATCGGGTTGTTGCAACGCCGCCTCAGCGATGGCGAACAGGATGTTCTCCTTGCCTGAGACCCGCCGGAATGCGTTGATCAGCTCGTTGGTGACTCGCCGCTCCGCGCGGGCGCCGATCCGATGCACGGTGGCGATCAACAGATCTACCAACGTATCGGTAATTTCCCGTTGCCGCTGATGCACCAACGCCGCCAACAACAGCACCTTCAGCTCCGGCGGATGGCGGCGCAGATGCGAAGGTGCCTCCACCGCGGCGCGGGCGCGCCACCCATCGACCACTTTCGGAGCCACATCGGCAAACAACCCGGCAGGCAAACCCAGACCCCTGACGACGTTGAGCTTCCCGATCTCGGTCATCATCGACTCCAAGCTCACGTTGCCTGCGCCGGCCTTGATCAGCCCCAGTAAAGTCCCCGCACCGCCGTCGGTCCCGTCGTCCCCGTCTGGGTCCGGTTCGACCAACCTGAGCAGCCCCGCAACCGATGGCGAGCCCGCCCGGTCAGTGATCCTGACTGCCCAATCCTGCTCGGCCGTACGAAGGGCTGAACGGACCATCCGTAACAGCCGACCGGCAGTCGGAGCCTCGATCCGCTGCGCACGAAACCGGGCCAACAACGCCTCACGAACCCGATCCGGGCGACGCTCGACGTTCGCAACATGCTCGGCCAGCCAGACCGTCAAATCGTCCTGATCGGCGACCGTGGCCACCTTGAAACCAAGATGGTTCCGGATCTGTGACCGGTGGTACTCAATCGTGCTCCCGGACCACTCGTAGAACCCGAGATCCGACGCAGGCAAACCGATCTGGTCCGCGACAAACCTGATGACACCGTCCGCCAGATCGGACCGACCCCGCGGGAACCGCCCATGACGACTATAGAACTTCAACAGCAGCGCAAACCCCAACGCCGACACGCCCCGTTTGCCTACCAGCAACTCCCGGTCCTCATTAAGCAACGTCCAGAACTCGACCAGCTCACCAAGATCGACCGGCACCTGCTCCATACAAGGCTATCGTCCTCGCCCCTGCGCTCCTGTTCCTCGTTGGGGCTGGTGACAGCACCGTTACCAACACCCCCACTCCGACCTCCAACACGCCGCTAGCTGCGGCCCGCCCCGGGGCCCCGGGAACCGTGAAAGCAGCGTTTTTTATCTACCTGCTCACGGCGATTCTCTCGCTTGTCAGCGCCATTCTCTTGGTAAATAGCACTATCTGGGCCCGCGCCCTTGCGGAAGGTGTTCTCGAGGCTCAGAGCGAGGCCGATCTTGCCGGGACGGGTTTGACGGTCGGGGCAGTTATTAATGCCGCCAGATTAGTAGGAGTGATTGCCGGAGTTATATTTCTGGCGCTCTACCTCTTTTTTGCGTTCAAGATGCGTGCAGGCCGGAATTGGGCACGGATCGTGCTTACCGTGCTGTCTGCGCTATCCATTGTTAGCCAGGCCTCCGGCTTTGGCTCTGTCGAGGTCAACGGGACTGCCTACTCTGACAGCGCTGAGCAAATCGTTGGCTGGTTGAGCGCCGGGTGCGCGGTGGCGGCCATTGTTCTCATGTTCACGACTGTGTCCAACCAGTTCTTCGCAGCGTCGAAGCTCGCCCTCGGCAAGAGGTAGCTTCTCTGGACGCACGGCGTGGGCTCGGGATTCTTACCGTTCGCGCCGGTTGAGATGCCCTCCCCCCCCTCGAGCACGAGAGTATGCGGCCGCTGGCACCTGTATTCACGTACCCGTATTCGGGCACCCGCAGATCGAAGTCAGTGCGACTCCCTAGCTACCCCGTCACCGCTCGACCCAACCAGGAAGTCGAGATCTGCACCCGTGTCGGCCTGCATGACGTGCTCGACGTACAATTTCGCCCAGCCGCGGTCGGGGGCCGCAAACGCGGCGACAGATTCTGGCGATGCCAAGCGCGCGGCGAGCTCGTCGTCGGACACCATCATCCTGAGCGTGCGGGCCTCGACATCAAGCTCGATGACGTCGCCGGTCCGCACAAGCCCCAGCGGCCCGCCCGCCGCCGCCTCGGGAGCTACGTGCAAGATCACCGTTCCGTAGGCGGTGCCACTCATCCGCGCATCACTGATGCGAACCATGTCTCGCACTCCCTGCTCGAGCAGTGTGCGAGGCAACGGCATATTTCCCACCTCGGGCATGCCAGGATAACCGCGCGGTCCGCATCCTCGCAGTACGAGCACCGAGTCTGCCGTGATTTCGAGATCGGGGTCGTCGAGACGTGCCCGCATATCCTCAATACTGTCGAACACGACGGCGGGCCCCCGATGCTGAAGGAGGGCAGGGGTGGCAGCTGATGGCTTAATGATCGCGCCGTCCGGGGCGAGATTACCCCGGAGCACGGCGATGCCGGCGTGTTCCATGAGTGGTTTATCGCGGGGCAAGATCACGGTGTCGTCATACACGGGTGAGTTTCCGAGGTAGCTGACGAGCGGCTTCCCCGTGACTGTGATGGGGTCCGGGTGCAAGAGGTCGCTGATTTCGGAAAGTGCTGCGAGCAGCCCGCCGGCCCGGTAGAGGTCATCCATCAAGAAATGTCCCGACGGCTGCAGATTGAGCAGCAGCGGAACATCCCTGCCCGCTTCGTCAAAATCGTCCAGGGTGAGCCGCACGCCGACACGGCCTGCAATTGCCAGCAGGTGTACGACGGCATTCGTCGAGCCGCCTACGGCAGCGACGGCGATGATGGCGTTGAGAAATGCCTTTCTCGTCATGATGTCGCTGGGTCGCCGATCCGCGGCGATCAGATCAACGATCAGGCGGCCTGTTTCCTGAGATAACGACAGCAAGCGCGAATCAGGTGCGGGGGTTCCCGCAAAGCCCGGAATCGTCATCCCCAAAGCCTCGGCGACGACCGCCATGGTCGATGCGGTGCCCATGGTGTTGCAGTGGCCCTTACTGCGGATCATCGAACTTTCCGAGTCGCGGAATTGTTGACTGCTAATGGTGCCGCCCCGCACTTCCTCACTCAGGCGCCAGACGTCCGTACCGCACCCCAGCGCCTCGCCGCGGAAGTGCCCGGTGAGCATGGGGCCGCCGGGGACCACGATCGCAGGCAGATTTACCGATGCTGCAGCCATCAGAAGCGCGGGGATCGTTTTGTCGCAGCCGCCGAGCAGTACCAGTCCGTCGATGGGGTTGGCGCGGAACATCTCCTCCATCGCCATGGCGGCCATATTGCGCCAGAGCATTGCCGTTGGCTTGACTTGGGTTTCGCCGAGCGAGACAACCGGGAGGTTGTACGGCACCCCGCCCGATTCCCATACCCCGCGCTTCACGGCCTCGGCAACTTCACCCAGATGCATATTGCACGGGGTGAGATCGCTCGCGGTGTTGGCAATGGCGATCTGAGGTCGCTTCCCATCGAGGGTGTCGTCAGTGTTGCCCCGTCGCATCCATGCGCGGTGGATATAGGCGTTGCGGTCTGTGCCCGCAAACCACTGCGCGCTGCGTAGCTCGCTCATCGATCATTTTCCGTCGGACGGCCAGCCACTGCGACCGTGTAGCGGAGAGCAATTTGTTTCATAACAAGGCCTTTTTCTCGAACCGACTGCGAGATATCCACTGGTTGGTGCTTGTTCAGCGTGCACGACACTCTCATCCGCAACGCCAGCGCTACGTTTTAACCCGGGGAAAGTAGTGACTACACTTCCCGAATTATGGCACCCAACAGAGCGCGGGCGCGAGTGGCCGGAAGTTCCAGATACGGTCTCGGCGAAGGCATACTTCTTGACCCGATGACGGGGTTAGTGCAGTGGATCGATATCAACGACGGCGTAGCCCTTGAGGGCAAGGTGGGCCAGGACGGCATCACCGAAACACGCCGCACACACATTGATGTGACCGTCGGTGCGGTAGCACTCGCGGCAGATGGCGGCAGACTATTCGCAGCCGCCACCGGCTTAGCGTGCCTCTCGCCCGACGGCGTCCTCTCGCTCGGCCCAGATCTGGTGGGGGATCGGCCGGGTGCGCGCCTCAACGATGGAGCAGTTGACCCGCAGGGCCGATTTGTAGTGGGCACTTTGACGACAGGTGGTCGCACGGACCAGGAGGTGCTGGTGCGAGTGTCGGCCTCCGGCGAGGTTGAAACCCTACGGACCGGGCTCTCGCTCTCCAACGGTATCGGCTTTTCGCCGGACGGTGCGACCATCTATCACGTCGATACCCTGACCAAAACCCTGTCCGCGCATGCCTACGACTCTCAGTCGTGGGATGCATGGACCCCGATCCCCTGCGATTTTGCTGGCCACCCGGATGGCTTGATTGTTGACGTGCAGGGCCATCTGTGGGTCGCGCAGTGGGGAGCCGGCCTCGTGCAATGTTTCGCCCCTCGGGAATTCTTCTCGCCGAGGTTGAGGTGGGCACCCCTCAGGTCACGTGCATGAGCTTCGTGGCCGACGGGCTCCTGGCAATCACCACATCGGACAACGACACCGACCATGACGCACTTGCGGGGGCCCTGTTCCTGTGCGAGGTGGATGCCCGCGGCATTGACGAATCGCGGTGGGCCGGGTCCACCGGAACTCCGTATTGGAGCGAGTGAATGACCACGCGCAAGGCGCTACTCGATACCCGCCGCGAGTTCATCGTCTCGGTGGTGGAGTAGGTGCGCGCATTCGTCGTCAGCGCGCCCCGCTCCGCCTCTGTCGTGCTGGTGGATGCACCGCTTCCTGGTAGAGGTGAACTGCTTGTCAACGTCGAACGCGTAGGTATCTGCGGGACCGATGTTGAGTTCTACACCGGTGACATGGCCTACCTTGCACAGGGTCTCATGCATTTTCCGCTGCGCCTTGGCCATGAATGGACCGGCGTCGTCACTGGACTCGGCGCCGAAACGGATGCGGCCTGGCTGGGCCGTCGCATTACAGGTGACACCATGCTTGGCTGCGGTGAATGTCGATTCTGCCTTTCTGGCAAACACCACATCTGCCCCAGCGTTTCGAAGTCGGGATTCAAGACGGCTGGCCTGGAGCATTGGCCGAGCAGCTCCTCATCCCCCAGCGATACGCCCACGCAATCCCGGACTCAGTGTCTGTGGCAGCGGCGGCGCTGGTCGAACCCGGTGGTAACGCACTGCGAGCCGTCGAGGCAACGGGGCTGGCTCGGGGTGGCCGGGTATTGATTCTCGGGTCTGGCACCATCGGGCTGCTCGCTGCGCAGATTGCGCTGGCGCGCGGTCTTGAGGTGGAGGTTGCTGGGGACCGCGAATCGTCCCTGGAGCTTGCCCATTCGTTGGGTGTGCCTGTCACGAGGTGGCTACCGGATGTCGCTCCCGAGTTCGATGATGTGTCCCGCCTCAACGACGCGCGCGGCGTCGCAGCCGGCCTGCCGCACTACGACGCCGTCATTGACGCCACCAGTCACCACGCGTCTCCCTCTGTCGCCGCACGGCTCGTCGACCCAGGCGGCCGGGTGGTGTACATCGGTCTTGCAGGAACTCCCAGCCTGGTGGACAGCCGTGACCTGGCGCTGAAAGATGTTACGGCCGTGGGTATTTTGTCTGCTTCCCCTGGACTGGTCGGTGCCATCGAACTATTCGCCTCCGGAGCTGTCGTTCCTGACGCCCTCGTCGCCGAAGTTGTAGGGCTATCAGAAATCGCCGAGCGTTTCGAAGGCCGCCGGGGGCTGCGCGCCGGACCAGGCCCAAAAGTGCATGTTGATCCCAGACTTCCCTAATCTGGCGCTCGGAGTTTTTTTCCACAGTGGGAGATGATCAGATCGGCAGACAACACGGGTAACAAAGCCGCAGATCGACCCGCGTTTTTCCCCTGCAGAACCTGCCCTTCATGGGTCTACAAACGCGCTAAGAATCACCGTGATAGTCGCGCCTGAGGCTGCCAGATGAGCGTTCACAGGCAAAGCATGTCGAATTTTTGCGAGACGCCTCCGAACCTGATGGGCATCGTTTTGATGATGCAAAAAAAGACGAATTGAGAAAAGTGTGAGGTGCTGCCACCATAGGGTCAGCGAACAGGGCCTCGACTTTGACCATGTCCTCACATCGGCACAGGCCGTTAGTGAAGCGCACTTCTTCCACGTCTTCAGAAAGGCGTCTCGAAATGTCAAACTTTGCCAAAATTCCCGCGCCCGCGATCTCCGTGGGGGCCGAACCTGCGGCGATCACCAACTCGGAGTACCTACTTCGACTTGTGGCCGCTCAGGACAAACTGCGATCGGCGGAACTCGATTTTCTCCTGGTCTATGCCGATCGTGAGCATTTCGCTGATCTGGTTCACCTCACCGGAGTCGATCCCCGGTTCGAAGAAGCTATCTATGTTCTTTCACCGGACGGCTTAGGAAACCTCCTCCTTGGCAACGAAAACCTTAAACTGTGGCCCGCAAGGGAAATAGGTATCCCTGTCCATCTGTACCAAGAGTTAAGTCCCTTGGGTCAAATACGCAGCAGCCCACTGCAGCTGACCGATTTATTGCGCACCGCCGGAATCGAGACCGGATCTCGAGTAGGTGTGGCTGGCGGCAAGGAGTTTACTGCTGGCTTTGTCCAAGATCCTGTCCACGCGCTCTCGGCTCCGGCCTACCTCGTTGACGCCCTGCGCCAGGTAGTCGGGTTAACCGGCAGCGTCGTCAACGCCGAGCACATTTTTAAGCACCCCACCAGCGGTCTTCGGACAGTGTCGAGCGCCCACCAAATCGCACATTTCGAATATGCCGCTGCGGTGGCCTCACATTCGGTGATGACCGCGCTCGGTCACCTGCACCCGGGAATCGCAGCCAACACGCTTGCAGACACACTCTTCGATCACGGAATTCCGTTGTCCTGCCACACCATGGTCAACTTCGGTGATCGCCAAGGCCTCTACAGCCCCAGCGCCAACGTTGCGCAGCTAGGCGATGCCTTCGCGATTGCGCAAGGCCTGCGCGGTGGGCTTACCTGTCGAGCTGGAATAATCGCTCGTGGGCCCGAAGATCTCGTTGGCCCCGCCCGCGAGGGCTTCCCGCAACTTGCGCTGAACTATTTCGACGTCTTGATTGCCTGGTACGAAGCGGCAACCGTGGGAGCCGCCACCGGAGATATCTTCGCCGCGGCGGAGAGTAAGCGGGACCGGACAGTATTCGAATTCGCGCTGAATCCTGGGCACCTGCTGCACCTTGAGGAGTGGAGCCAATCCACGTTCGAACAAGCCAGTCCTGTGCGCCTGCAGTCCGGTTCGATGGTGCAGTGCGACATCATCCCGGTATCAACCACCCCGGGCCTGCACGTCAATGTAGAGGACGGCGTCGCTCTGGCCGATGGCGCGCTACGCGCCGAACTCGCCAACGACTATCCCGAATTATGGGACAGAGTGGAAAATAGGCGCCGCTACCTGAGCGACGTCATAGGTGTGACACTCGATGAATCGGTTCTTCCGATGAGCACCATGCCGCTGTGGTTCACTCCCTACGTCATGGATGCGCAGCTCGGAATGACGAAGTAAAACCCTAGGTGCGTGTGCGATTTCGAAGGTAGTCAGCGAGAACTTCGGCGCCGAGGCCATCCAGATCAGGAGCGACCAACCTGCCACCGCAACGCCTCGCCATAGAATCCATGAACTCGATCAGTCGTGGGTCCTCACCCAGGGCAAAGAAGGTGATGGCCGCTCGGCGAGCCGTGAGTTTGTCCAGCTCGGTGATGGTCGCCGTGAGCGTTTCTGACAGCGGCGGATACGAGAAGACAACGCCGGAACGGCCTTCCAAGTGCGCCGTGGGTTCGCCGTCGGTTACTACGAGCACCACGGGCATCGCATCAGGGTGCTTGGCCAGGTGCTCGCCAGCCAGCAACAATCCGTGATGCAAGTTGGTTCCCTGAACGTGCGCCCCTTCGAGCCCAATCAACTCGCTGAGCTCGATGCGACGGGCCGATCGACCAAAAGTAATGACTTGCAATGCATCTGAGCGAAACCTGGTCGAAATCAGTTGGTGCAGCGCTAATACTGTCCGCTTCATTGGCACCCACCGCCCATCCTGAACCATTGACCAGCTGGTATCGACGAGCAGGACCACCGCCGCACGGGTCCGTTGTTCCGTCTCAATGATTTCCACGTCGGCAACATCGAGAGTGCGTTGGTCACCGCCCGCCTGACGCAGTTGCGCATTGAGCAAGGTGCGCGGCACATTCCACGCATGGGTGTCGCCGAACGCCCAGGGACGGCTCGCCCCGGTCGGTTCCCCCGCAGCACCAGAGCGCCGGGTATCCCGCTCGCCCTGACGGTTCCCGACGCTCTTTGCAACGTCGCGAAGAATCGACTCCCCCAGCTTCCGAATCGCCTTTGGCGAGAGCTGCAGAGTTCCATCGGGGCCGCGTTGCAGAAGGCCCTGCGCCAATAACTCACGCTCAAGTTCGGCAAGGTCGCTCAGGGCCTGCGCTGCGCCCCGCCCGAGGGCGTTCTCGAGTGATTGGTGGTCGATATCGGCAAGCGTTGCCCCCGGGTAGTCCTGCGCCAGTTGGTGTGCAAGATCATCAAGCCGGGCGAGTTCTTCCATTGCGCGGGTGGCTTCACCAAGCCCCATAGGGGTGTGACCTTTGAAGTTCGCACTGCCATTCCACTTTTCGCCCGGACGAAGATTCTTTAACTGCCGGTCCAGTGTTGCCAATGAGTCTGCGAGGCTGCTGTCCCCCAAAGCTTGTTGGCTTAGCTGCGATAATTCGGCGCGTTGATCCGCCGTCAACGATCGCATCATGCCTTCTGCGGCGGCGGCACGCGCGGCCAGCAGATCGACGAGATCGGATACGGAGCTGGGGTCTTCGGGAAAGTGCGCGCCGTGGTCGGCCATGAATGTGCGGAACTGGTCTGGGGTGTCCGTGCCAGCGGCGTAGTCTGCAAGCAACGCACTCAGGTCAGTGAGCATGAGCCTGACGCTGTCGATGTCCGCCGGTGTTGCATGTTCCAACGCGGCTTTCATTCCAGCAAAGAGTTGGTCCAACATTTCGCGTCCAAGCAATTGCTGGATTTGGTCAAAGGATTGCTGCGCCTCGGCGGAAATAAAGTCGTAGTTGCTCAACTCCTTGACGGCCGACCCGGTGTCGCCCGGAAGAGCATCTAGTTGGAATTCGCGAAACCGTGCGTCATCTGTGTTCTGGCTGACCAAAGCCTCCCTCTCCTGATGAAGCGCCTGCTCGAGAAGACCCCGCACTTCCTGCAAAGTTCCATCCACCCGATGGTTGCCTTGAAGCTTTCTGCGTTGTGCATTGACTCGCCGAGCAAGATCATCGAGGCCTTGCCGGTGCTTGCTCCCTTGCCGTAGGAGCTCTCGCAATGCCTGCCGGGCAGAAGCACCTTCCATCACGTCGCGGCCGATCCGCTCCAGCTCGCGGCGCAGGTCTCGCGGTTCAGCCAGCGGGTCCGGGCCGTCGATGTACCGCTGGTAGGAATATGACCGACCCGGTGATGTGGGGCCGACCCCCGAGATGTCCTCGGCGCTTTCAGCCATAGCTGACCGTGTCGCCCTTCGCCCTCGTCGCTTTAGTCAAACGTCTAGTGAGGAAGAGCAACTCAAGAGCCAGTTCGGCCGCAGCCGCGAGCGGACCTGGGCCCTCCGAATCCAGCGCCCCTAGCCTGGCACCCACTTCGGCGACAACCGGCAGGTCGGGCAACGCCGCAACCACTTGGGCCGCCGTCACGCGCTCTCCCGTGCGCAGCGGACTCTGCCCCACCGCCTCGGCAAGTGGGGCTAGATCGACCCCGCGCAGTGCAGCTTTAGCGGTGTCAGCTGTGGCGCGACGAAGAAGATGCGCCAAAATTTCCGACGCGCGCTCTGCTTCGCCGGTGGTGAACTCGAGTTTGCCCCGAAGCACCGGCACCATCGATTCAAGGTCGATAAGCCTTGCCGTGGCGCGGGTTTCCGACGTGACGGCAAAGCGTCGAAGCGCTGCGGCTGCGACGGTTTCCGCCGCGGCGACTGAGAACCTCGCTGAAACGCCGGATGTTTGGTCGATCGAGTCCGAGTCGCGCAGCAGCCTGCTGAATCGGGCAATGATTTCCAAGAGGTGATCCGGCACCTCGGCAACCAGGTGGGCCTCCTGTTGAATCAGCGCCACCTCATGTGTCAACTCGAGCGGATAATGAGTTCGCACTTCAGCCCCGAACCGGTCCTTCAAGGGCGTGATAATCCGTCCGCGGTTGGTGTAGTCCTCTGGATTGGCTGAGGCCACCAGAAGGATGTCCAAGGGCAGTCGCAAGGTATACCCACGGACCTGAATATCGCGTTCTTCCATGACGTTGAGCAACGAAACCTGGATGCGTTCAGCAAGATCGGGCAGTTCGTTGATTGCCACGATCCCCCTGTGAGCACGCGGCACCAGGCCGAAATGGATCGTCTCCGGGTCGCCGAGCGAGCGCCCTTCGGCTACTTTGACCGGGTCCACGTCGCCGATCAGGTCGGCAACCGCGGTGTCCGGCGTCGCGAGTTTTTCGGTATAACGCTCCAGGCGATGCCTCCAGGCAACGGGTAAGTCGTCGCCGAGCTCGCCCGCACGGCGTTGTGATCCCGGCGTGATGGGATCGAAAGGGTGCTCGCCGAGTTCAGACCCTTCGATCACGGGCGTCCACTCATCGAGCAACGTCACCAGTGACCGAAGCAACCTTGTCTTACCCTGACCTCGCTCACCTAGCAGGACCACGTCGTGGCCCGCCAGCAATGCCCGCTCTAATTGGGGAAGCACAGTGTCGTCAAATCCGACGATGCCCTCCCACGGACTGTGGCCAGACGTTAACGCTGCCAACAGGTTGTCGCGAATTTCGGCCTTGACACCTCGCTGCACGTGGCCGCTCGCTCGGAGTTCGCCAACGGTGCCGGGAAGGTTTTCAGGAGAGGTGATCTGCACGCTTTCCCACGCTACGCCTGCGCGCCAGCGGCCGGCTGGGCCGCAGGAACGCTGCGCCTGATCACCTCAACACGAGCGCAGGATTTAGTAAGGAGGAGTTCCAAACACGAACACGCTGTCGCCGAGGTGCAGGGCGTTGAAGAACGTTTCTGACGCCGAACTTGATAAGTGGATGCAACCGGCGGACTGCACCGAGAGACTGCCTTGGTGAAACGCTATTCCGCCATCAAAGAATACGGAGTTAGGCATCGCGGCGCCGTTGTAGATGCTCGACTTGTGATGTTTGTCTAGCCAATACACCTTGAACGTGCCGGTTCCGGTGCGGTGGCCCGCCTTCCCGGACGTCATATCGACTGGGCCGTAGGTGATTTCACCGCCGGTCTGCAACCACGCCAACTCATTCGTCAGGTCGACGCACGCGGCTGCAGTCGTTGGGCAAGGATTGGCTGCAGCCAGCGAGGCGGCTCCCGCCTCGTTGGGATTGACGACGGGCGGAGTAACCGACAGGGTCGCCTTGGCGGTGTTGGCTTGGAACCGTTTGTCGCCCGAGTAGTTCACAAGAATCTGATGATCCCCGGCGGCAACCGCAGAGACGGTGAAACCAATTTTCCCTGCAGCGTCAACCTCGCCATTGGCGACTTCAATCCCATCGAGCGTGGCCGTAACTTGCCCAGTTGGCTTGTCGGGTGTGCCGATGATGCTCACTGTCACTGTCCCGCTGCCGTCGGGGAGAAGCGTCGGCTTCACGATGGAAATGTCAACATTGGTAGAACTGGTGACGAGCGTGAGCTGCGACTGGGAGGCACCCACACGATCGGACCCGGCAAAGGTCACGGTGAGATCCTTCGAACCCGGATCGAACCTGTTCAAAAATTGCAGCGACGCCTGGCCCTGCGGGTTGGTGGTGCCTTCGGCGACGACCTGTTCGCCGTCCGTGACCTTCACCGCGCCGGTCAAATCCGCCTCCGCAGCTGCCGACACAGCAATGGTGAAGGAAGCTTGGTCGCCGTAACGAACGGCGTCTTTGGTTGCCGAACCGGTGACGCCGGTCGAGACTTGGGCGATGGACACCGTGCTGGCGGCGGTGGTGGGACCGACCTGATCCGGCGCTGTCGGCAGGTACGACGCGGTGACGGTGTGAGCGCCCAACGCCAACGAAGTTGGTAGAGCAAAAGATGCCTGGTTCGCACTTACTGCGACGGGCTCCGATGTCACACCATCGATATCGAACGTGACCGCTCCGGCGGCGTCGATGCCGCTGTTGGTGCTGAGTGCGGCAGAAACTGAGGTCGCCGCAGCATCGCTCGGGCTAGCAGCCAGCACCAGGGTCGCTGCCGCCGGCAGCACGTCGAGGCTGGCACTGGTGGAAGCGGAGGGGTGGGCTCCGTCGCCGTCATAGGTGAGCGTCACGGCCGCAGGGCCGGGAGCAACCTGGGCCGCAGCAATAGTCGCCGTGCCCGTGCCAGCTGCATCAGTGCGGATAACCTGCGAAGCACCAGCCACTTGGACCGTAACGGCCGCGTCTGGAATCGGGGTCGATCCTGCTGACAACGAGAACGAGACTGCGAGATCCTTACCGAACACCGACGACTCGGGTCCAGTCATGGTCAAGCTGCTCGCCAACACTGGAACGGTGGCGGACGCGCTATTGGCAGCAGGCACGTTACTGGCAGCGCTGGCGACAGATTCCCCGCCGGGTGCCGAGGTCGAACTGCCCGCGGTAGCGCCCGCCGAGATCGGATTCTGCGCCGGCCCACAAGCGACGAGGGCGCCGCCCACGGCAGCGACAATCACCATGCGCGCTACAGCCAATCGCGCCCTACCGGCCCGAGACCGACGCCGCTGATGAACCCGCATATTTACCCCCATCACAAGAACCGCCACATTGATCGCGTGCCGCCACTGACTTACCCGAAAAGAGAAATCGAATTACGCGATTCAGGTTAAATGTCCCGCGCTTGCACGCATCGCATGCAGTGTGGCGCCGGTCGATTGTCCCATTCGTAACCCCAACGAGTGGTCGCAATTGCATCTCAGGCTGGTCACGGTTTCAGCGCCCAGCACTAGGGCCCGCTGTTCGTCCTCGGCCTGCCTTGTATCGCTCGATGAGCGCGGCGGTGGAGCTGTCCTGGCTATCCGTGGACTTCTCCCCCGTCAACATGGGTGCGAGCTGCTGCGCCATCGCTTTGCCCAGCTCCACCCCCACTGATCGAAGCTGTTGATACCCCAGATCACGCCCTGAACAAAGGTGATGTGCTCGTACAGGGCGACCAACTGGCCCAGCACGCTGGGTGTCAACCGGGTCGCCAGGATGGAGGTTGACGGCCTATTACCCGGCATCACCTTGTGGGGAGCCACCTCTGCGCTGGTCCCCTCCGCCAGGATCTCCTCAAGTGTCTTCCCGAAAGCCAGGGCGGAAGCCTGAGCGAAGAAGTTGCTCATAAACAGGTCTTGCACATCGGCGTCGCCGTCGCGCAGTTCATGGAGCGGCTCGATGAAACCAATAAAGTCGGCTGGGATGATCCGCGTGCCCTGGTGAATCAGCTGATAGAAAGCGTGCTGGCCGTTGGTGCCAGGCTCCCCCCAGAAAACTTCACCGGTGTCGACTGACACCCGAGTTCCATCTATCCGAACAGATTTCCCATTGCTCTCCATCGTGAGTTGCTGCAGGTAAGCCGGAAATCGAATGAGGTATTGGGAATAGGGCAACACCGCGTGTGAGCCGGAGTGAAAGAAGTCGCCGTACCAAATATTGAGCAGGGCAAGAATCACGGGGGCGTTCTGCGCGAACGGTGCAGTCCGGAAATGCTCGTCCATCGCGTGGAACCCGGCCAACATTTCGCGGTAATTCGCCGGTCCGATAGCGACCATCAGCGACAGGCCGACGGCAGATTCGAAGGAATAACGACCGCCAACCCAGTCCCAGAAGCCGAACATGTTGTCAAGATCGATGCCGAAAGCGGCCACCTTGTCGGCAGCGGTGGAAACTGCAACAAAGTGCTTGCGCACAGCGGACTGCGCCTCATCGTGGCTCAGACCGTGCTGGCTCATCAACGTGGTTGTCAGCCAGGTGCGGGCGAGGCGAGCGTTGGTCAACGTCTCCAAGGTGGTGAACGTCTTGGAGGCAACAATGAACAGTGTCTGGGCCGGGTCTAGGTCACGGGTTTTTTCGAAACCATCGGTGGGGTCAATATTGGAGATAAAGCGGAAGTCCACGCCGCGGTCGGAATAGTCGCGAAGAGCCTCGAACGCCATCACCGGCCCCAGGTCCGACCCGCCGATGCCGATGTTGACCACCGTGGTGATCCTGGCGCCAGTTGCTCCCGTCCACTCGCCGCTGCGCACCCGGTCGGCGAATGCTTCCATCCGCCCCAGGACTTCGTGGACCTCGGCCGCAACGTCGTGGCCGTCCACGATCAGGCTTGCACCTGGGGGCAGTCGAAGAGCGGTATGCAGTACGGCCCTGTCCTCAGTGACGTTGATATGGGCACCGGAGAACATCGCGTCGATCTTGACCCGCAAGGCGGCAGGCTCTGTCAGCGACATTAGGAGGTCGATCGTCTCGCGCGTGATGCGATGCTTCGAATAGTCGATATGCAGATCGACCGCGGTTGCCGTGAGTTCCGTGCCTCGGTCGGGGTCTGCGGCGAAGATTTCCCGCAGGTGAACGTCTTTGACGTGAGCGAAATGATCCTGCACGGCTGCCCACTGGACCGACGTCGTGGCTCCCGGCTCGAAACCCTCCCCGCTCGTCGAGGCTTCAGAGAGGTTCTCGGCACCTGATTTCACGCTGGCTCCTTGTTCGGCGAGGGATATCGCTCCCCGCTGTTGGCATGACGACTGGCCTAGGTGATCCGACTTCCTTCGCTTGATCACCAGCCCGGGGTAACGGTAGTCGTGAAGATGTCGCCCCGGCATCCCGGGCGCCGCGAGCAGTGATGCGACCTCCCGCCCACGCGCGGAAGATAGAGTCGGGTGAAAGAAACGGGTGCGTGAACAGCACGTGTCCCCCAGTGCGAAAATTCTTGAATCGCCAGCGAGCGAGTCTGTTTTTTTAACGAAAGCGAGTCAGATCCGTGGTGTTGCCAGCTGACAACAATCCCGCATTCTCCGAATTTGCTCACCCCACAAGGCTTGTCAGTACCGATTGGCTCGAAGCCGCACTCGGCACCAAGGGTCTCGTCGTGGTCGAAAGTGACGAAGACGTTCTGCTGTACGAAATTGGCCACATTCCTGGTGCGGTCAAAATTGATTGGCATCTCGACCTCAATGATCCGGTGCGACGCGACTACATCGACGGTGCGGCGTTTGCCACCCTGATGCAGGCCAAGGGCATCTCCCGGGACAGCACCGTGGTGATTTACGGCGATAAAAGCAACTGGTGGGCCGCCTACGCCCTCTGGGTATTCACGCTTTTCGGACACGAGGATGTCCGCCTGCTCGACGGTGGCCGCGCAAAATGGCAATCTGAAGCTCGTCCGATGACGACTGACGTAACGCCCATCGTGCCCGCCGACTACCCGACAGTGGACCGCGAAGACAGCAGTATTCGGGCGTACATGGACGACGTGCTGGCCCATCTAGGCCAGCCGATGATCGATGTTCGCTCTCCCATGGAGTACACCGGTGAGCGCACCCACATGCCGAATTATCCCGAGGAGGGCGCACTCCGCGGCGGCCATATCCCGGGCGCGCAGTCCGTGCCCTGGGCGCTTGCTGCAGCCGAAGATGGCACCTTTCGCAGCCGCGCGGAGTTGGAGCAGATCTACCAGGGTGACAAAGGACTGACGCCATCGGATGACGTCATTGCCTATTGCCGCATCGGTGAAAGATCCAGCCACACCTGGTTTGTGCTGACGCATTTGCTCGGCTTCGACAAGGTGCGAAACTACGACGGATCCTGGACCGAGTGGGGTAACGCTGTTCGTGTGCCCATCGTCAAGGGCGAAGCGGCGGGCCACGCTGATGGCTGAACTGCTGCCAGCTGCCCTGGCCGAAATTGCTGCTGACTTCGCTGCCCTAGAAATCCCCGAAAGACTGCAACTTCTCCTGGAGTTCAGCCGGGAACTACCGGCGCTGCCGGTGAAGTACGCGGAACACCCTGAGCTCCTCGAAGCCGTTCCCGAGTGCCAGTCCCCCATCTTCCTGATCACCGAGGTGTCGGGCAACGGCGCCGACGCTCACGTGAGTGTGCATTTCTCTGCGCCACCGGAAGCGCCCACCACCCGAGGCTTTGCCGGAATTTTGAAAGAGGGACTCGACGGGCTGAATGCCGGCGAGATTCTCGCTATCCCGGGCGATTTGCCGCAGATGCTGTCGTTGGGCGCGGCGGTAAGCCCGCTGCGGTTGAACGGTATGGGCGCCATGTTGCATCGAATCAAACGACAGGTGCACGAGAAGGTCGGTTTCGCAAGCTAGCGCTACCTCGCCGAGTGGTGCTGTGTGGCCTGAGAATCCGGGTTCTCGCGCGTCATAACCCACCGCTGGGCGGGATTCAGGTAGCGAGCACGAGTTGCTGTGCTTGCGCCACGGCCGTAGCCGGTCCGGCAGCATGCCAGCTATGTCCCCCGTGCTCGAATACCTCGGCGACACCGCCGGCAGCGCGCACCAACGCTGCGCCCGGCAACCAGTCCCAGGGATGAGTATCGGCGTGGAGCCACAGACCCAGGCGACCGGCAGCGATAGCTGCTAGCTCCACGGAACCCGAGCCGATCATGCGTACCGTCGCCGACTGTTGCAGGACCGCCAGGATGGGGTTCAGCAGGTGCGGGTCGACCAAGCGCGGTGGATGCAGGTAGGTCGAAAATGCGACCTCGTGGAGCGGCCGATCCAGCAAGGGGGCGACTTGCACGCCATTGAGAGTGACCGGCAAACCTTTGCCACCGACCCACAACTCGTTCGTCGTGGGTTGAAAGATCGCACCCAGCAACAGGTCCTCCCCGTCGAGAAGTGCCAGCGCCGAACACCAAGCCGGTAGGCCGGACACAAAGTTGTAGGTTCCGTCGACCGGGTCGATCACCCAGGATCGTCTGCCAGGAGCGGCCGCCCCCTCTTCTCCGAGAACGCCGTCATCGGGCCGCGCCAGCGCTAGCGCGGCCACGATCATCGATTCTGCTGCCTTGTCGGCGTCGGAAACTACGTCGCTGATGCTGGTCTTCGTGTCGACAGTCAGTCCTGCAGCGAGCATTTGAGCGGCCAGAGTGCCCGCCTGGGTCACCAGCTGGGCAGCTAGTTCGGCGTCGGAGAGTGCAAGGGACGAGAGCTGGTGGCGGTGATCAATCACCCTCCCCACTGTGCCAGTAATCGGAGTCGGGTTTGCACTTTTTCAGGCGTCGCGCTTGCCACCGTATGCTCGTTGGATGTCGGCGACGAACAATGGTGCAAATCTAGTAAGAGCTGATGCTGCGACGTCGACGCGGTTGGCCACGCCAGCCGACCTTCAGGGAGTTGTCGACACCCTGGTGGAAGCATTCCATCGAGATCCGGTGTGGAGCTGGGCTTTTCCTGACATTACGGTGCGCGCCGCGCAGCACGCCGCGATATTTCAGATGACCGTATCCCACGCCATCGCGCATCGCTCAGTCTGGCTGACGGGCGATTACGGGGCTGTCATCACTGCTTTCGCCCCCGGCATTAATGAAATGTCGGATGACGACGCGAGCCGGTTCCCCGCGGTTATTAACGAACTACTCGGAGATCACGCTCAGCAGGTCAACGACCTTTTCGAACGGTTCGAGCATGCGCGTCCGGTCACCACACCGCACCTTTATATCTCCATGCTGGGCGTGCGGGGTCGCGCGCGCGGTCATGGCATCGGGATGGACTTGCTCAGCCACGTCATGCAACAGGCGGACTCTCAGGGGATCGGGGTGTATCTGGAGTCCAGCAACGGCGCCAATGACGCTCGGTATCGGGAAGCCGGGTTCGACATACACGGCAGCATCCCCGTCGCCCCGGGGCGGCCACCGATCACCACCATGTGGCGGGACCCGACCCCCGCTGCCGATCTCGTCATTTATCCCACGCTCGAGGGTTAGTGGACTCTATATTCCAAGGGGCGTACTTCGGCGCAGGAGCGTCCGGTCATCCGTTGAACACGCGACACCGCATCTGTCAGGAGCACTCATGGGAATCAGTCTGGTTAAGGGCGGCAACATCTCCCTCACCAAAGCAGCCCCCGGGCTCGCTTCGGTGATCGTGGGGTTGGGGTGGGATGCACGAACCACCACCGGCGCAGAGTTCGACGTCGATGCAAGCGCCTTGGGAGTGGATAGCAATCGACAGATAGTCTCCGGCCAACATTTCGTCTTCTATTCCAACCTGCGCAGCCCCGACGGCGTCATCGAGCATCAGGGCGACAACCGCACGGGCGCCGGTGACGGCGACGACGAAAAGATCACCGTCCATCTGAGCGCCGCTCCCCCCAACATGGACGCCGTCATTTTCGCCGTTTCCATCTACGACGCCGACACGCGAGGGCAAAGTTTCGGCCAGATCCGCAACGCCTTCATCAGGGTTGTCGATTCAGCCAACGGCGCCGAGTTAGCCAGATACGACCTGAGCGAAGACGCCGCGACCGAAACTGCCATGGTGTTCGGCGAGCTGTACCGCAGCTCCAGCGAATGGAAATTCCGCGCCGTGGGGCAGGGATACGCCTCCGGTTTGTCCGGCATCGCCACCGACTTCGGGGTGCCGCTCTAGCTGTTCGGGGTTCTGAAGCTTGGGCGTGCCCTGATCCGAGGTTGACTCAACTCCACCAGGGACGAAGCGGCAGCCCCGCATCCCCCCGCAAGCCGGGTTTCACGGCCAGCACCTGATGGAGTTGAATGGCGTTGCGCTCGAAACCCATTCGGGAGCCGGCCATATACAGCGCCCAGACACGTGCGGTACCCGCACCCACCTCTGCAACGCACTCATCCCAATGCTCGGCCAAATTGATGCACCAGTCCCGAAGCGTCAGAGCGTAGTGTTCCCGGAGGTTTTCGCTGTGACGCACCTCCAGGCCGGCGTCCTGGATGTCCGTGATGATCCGGCCCGAGCCGGTCAACTCACCATCTGGAAACACGTAGCGGTCGATGAATGCTTCAGTTTTAGCTTGCGAGAAGTTGTCGGGACGCGTGATGCAGTGATTCAGTAGGCGGCCGCCGTCGGCGAGTTTTGTCGTCAGGAAGGCAAAATAGGATGCGTAGTTGTCGACTCCGATGTGTTCGGTCAGCCCTATTGACGAAATCGCATCGAATCCCGTTTCGGGCACATCCCGGTAGTCCAAGTATCGTATTTCTGCCAACGATTCCAACCCGTCACGGATGATGGCTTGTTGTCCCCAGGAAGCCTGTTCTGCTGACAGCGTGACACCCAAAACTGAGATGCCCTGGCGTGCAGCATATCTCACCATGGATCCCCAGCCGCAACCGATGTCCAGCAAGCGCTGGCCGGGAGTGAGCCGTAACTTATCGAAGATGAGGCGGTATTTGTTTTCCTGCGCTTGTTCCAAGCTTGTTGTTTCCGTGTCGTAGACAGCGCACGTATAGGCCATCGACGGCCCAAGAACGTACTCGTAAAACTCGTTGGAAACGTCATAATGGCGATGAATCGAGTCCGAGTCGCGCTGCTTCGAATGGCGCTGCATCGCTGTCAGAACGCTGCTACCCGCCGTCAGGGCCGCTGTTGCTCGTCGCCATCGAGGCGGGGCTTCTTGGGCTGGCGGCGCGACAGGCACGAACTGCTTCCAGCCGAGCGAACGCGCCAGATTCAACAACTGGGCAGGCGTTGGACGACGCACGTGCAATGCATCCGCCATCAACGCGAGCATCGGATAAGGGTCTGACGAGTTCAGTCCGGAAAACTCGAGATCACCTGCCACGTAGGCCCTTGCTAGGCCTAGATCGCCGGGCGCGTTGAGAAAATAGTTGAGTGCCCTACTGGAAACCAGGTGCACACCGAGCGCTGCTTCCGGCGGTCCCGCGACCGACCCGTCGAAGGCGCTGAACCGAAACGGAAGTTCGCCATCAATGAGCGTGGAAAGCACCTGTGCCACAGTCATTTTCGGATGAGTCGGCACATCGTCTCGGTGCGAGCGATGGGAACTCTGAGGGGGTGCTTTGAATGTCGTCATCGACGTCCCACTGTCTTTTCATACATGTCCAGGAGCCTGCCGTCCGGGTCGTACTTCTTCTTGAGTGTGGTGTAGGTGCTTGCGCCATAGAGCTTCTCAAACTCGGCTTGCGTGTAGTACGCATCGGAATAGAGAGATTTGTGTCCGCCCAATCGGCTCACTTCCCGCTCGATCAGTCGATTGGTATGACCGATCTCGCCGCTCTGTTGACCCGGCACTGCCGACCAGAATCCCACATTGATGTACAGCTGGCCGGGACGAATCGGGTAGAGCGGCCACTGCGCGGTACGGCTTGCCTGCCTATTTCGTAAGGGGCACAACCACAATGGGGTAATAGGAACGTTGTGCAGAAACCAGTCTAAGAACCGCGCGCTCTGTTCAACCGGAATCTCAATGTCCTGCACCACCCGTTCTTCCGGCGGCCTGCCTCGCAAACCCTGGATCCGATCGGCAATGCCGAAGCGACGGTCCAGTGCCACCAACTTCCAGTACGCCGAACTCCGGCGCCATTGCTGTGGCCACAACCTTCGCACCACGCGGTTCTGGGCACCGAAGGCCCTAGAGCACCAAAACCAATCGGTATCCCATCGCCATAAATAATCAGCGATGGTTAACCGGTCACTGGTGCGGCGCTGAAGGGAGCGGTAGTAAATGCCCTGCCCTGTGTAATTGCTGACCGGCCCAGGCTCGTCGGTCATTGTGCCCACGGTGAGGTAGCTCTCGGTAGGTGAGAAGACAACCCCGTCGAGAAAGTCAAAGGCGAACCCGCGGTGGGTCCCACTTGCCGCAAGCGTTGTAAGCGCTTGCTCCAAGGCGTCTAGATCGCGATAGCGCAGGTGCTCTAAGCGCACGTAGGGCTTCACCTGCGCAAGCTCCAGAACAACGCGCACGGCGTAGCCGAGGCTGCCGTAGGAATTGGGAAATCCGTAGAAAAGGTCGGAGTGTTCGTTGGTCGGGGTAGCCGTGACGATCTCGCCATCGCCGGTCAGAATGTCGATTTCTACCACGGATTCATGGACCAACCCGTGCCGAAACGATGTGGACTCGATCCCGAGTCCAGTGATCGCGCCCCCGACTGTGATTGTTTTGAGCTGTGGGACAACGAGTGGGCGTAAACCGTGCTTAAGCGTTGCTGCGACAAGGTTCTCGTAGGTACACATTCCGGAAACCTCGACCGTGAGCCTCCGGGTATCCACGGCGATGACGCTGTCGAGTCCCGTGACGTCCAACCCGGGCGCGTTGGTTTTTGCTCTGGTTCGGAATATGTTTGAGGTCTTTTTCGCCAGTCGCACTGTGCTTCCCGTGGGCAGTGCGCGGTAGCTTCGCCCTAGCCTTTGTGCAGCTTCGGCGTGGGCGCGGTATGACGCCGAGACAGTTCCTCGGTTTTGAGACGACATGGTGGTTACGTTAGACCCGGATCGCACGACAATCACGCGGACCGCGTCTATCCGCAACCGAGTCCGGGCGGTTGGTGTGTCAGGCTGTTTCTCTAAAGTCTGAAATGTCTACTTCTCTCTTCACCATGCAGGTGATCCACCACTACGAGCAAGAGGCAACTGTGAGAGATCGGCCCCCTACCGCGCCCGGCGCACATTTCGTAGACACCGAAGTTATTGCCAAAAGCCCCCGCGGCGCCTCCCAGGGTCTGAGAGTAGCGCCGACACTCACCCGGATTGGGTTGCTGCTGATTGTCGCCGTATCGCTGGCCGGATGCGGATGGGTGAGTTCCATATTCGGTAAGGACGACAAGGTCGACACCACAAGCATTTCCGCCTTCGACGTCAAAGTTGGTCAATGCTTCAACCCACCCGGCACAGTCCAGGCCGAGATTCCCAACCTTGATCTCATTCCGTGCGATCAGGGTCACCTGATGGAGGCATTCCTCCTGTCGGACTATGTGGATGCCAATGGCGCATCAGACACCTACCCAGGGGTGAATGCGCTCAAGAGCTTTGCCCAGGGACGCTGCGCCCAAGCGGTGATGGACTATGTTGGCGTGAGCTACCAAGATTCATCGCTTTTCACCACTTTTTTGTTCCCCTCGGCGCGTTCGTGGGAGAGCGATAAAGACCGCACCGTCATCTGTTTCCTCACGACTACCGGCGAGACACTTACGTCATCTGTGGCCGGTAGCAAGAAGTGAAATCTGGGGATCTGCAGACAATTGGCGTCGAACTGCTAGGAGTGTGAAATGCCAAATCCGTGCGTCACCGCTGGCGCTATGATGCAATGTTCTTTCGGGGTCGCGCCATCCAGCCTGATGGTCCTGCCACCCCGACCACTGGTCGAAAAGAAATTTGCCGCAACGATTCTCGATATTGCGCCTGCGGTTAACATCCCGCCTTTCGGGATGTGCACTTCACTGTCAAACCCGACCGTAGCGGCCGCCACAGCTGCTGCTCTAGGCATCCTCACGCCCATGCCCTGTATTCCATTGGTGCCTGCGCCCTGGACAGCGCTGGCTCCTCAGACCCAGTACGGAGGCGTTCCAGCCCTGGTCGCTGGCGCCACCTGTAACTGCGCCTGGGGCGGCGTTATCGTCATCGGGATGCCGGGTTCAATTCGAACCCAGGCTGGCTAAAGCAGGTCGCCTGCCGTACCCGCATTGCTCAGCGATCGAGTCACCTACGGTGCACGGGTGACGGTAAGCGCCTTCTCATTGGGGCGCCCATTCACCCTCTGCGGGTATGGGGTCCCCGCAAGGATCAGCAAACGGGCGAATGGGATACCACAGACAAAGAAACGCTGGCATAGTCCACCGTGTCCTACTTATCGCCGCGTGAAAACCGGCGTGGATATCTTGTGTACCCGTTGCGGTACATACCTTTTCGTGTTGCCGGTTGTAAAACGCCATCAAGAGTCGTTCCATCATCAGGACAGGAGTGGGAATGCCCACGTACACAGCGCCAGGGGTCTACATCGAGGAGGTTGTTTCGTCCCAGAAGGTGCTCTCCTCAGCTCCTACAGCGATTGCAGCCTTTGTCGGCTTCACTGAAAAGGTTCCGACGGATGATCCCAATGACCCCGAAGGTTTGGCCCCGCGGCTGGTCACCAGTTGGACTCAATTCGAAAGCCTCTACGGCAGTTTCGTCAAAGGTGCCATCCTCCCGCTGTCTGTCTACGGGTACTTCGCTAACGGCGGATCCATTGCTTACATAGTGCGAATCCCGAACACCACGCCTTCCGGTGAGCCAGCCCGCCGCGAACTGCCCGCAGCTGATCGCGCGCTGGGACTTCCCCTTGCTGTGGAAAGTCTAGAGCCGGACGCAGATATCGCGCTGGCCATCAACAGCTCGGACGAGTCACCTTCTGTGGATGGCAGCGAGCCCGACGGGCCCAACCCTTTCGACCTGACGGTCCTCGTTCAAGGTGTGGCTGTAGAGACATTCCCTGGCCTCACACTCGCCTCCGTCGCCAAGGCGGTAAACGGGGTCTCCACCAAGATCAAGGTAGAGGTCCTACTCGATGCAAAGACCGACATCTCCTCCCAGATAGAGGTTCTCAAACCTGGGGTGTACCCACTTGAGAAGTCTTCACCTATCCCGGTCCCCGTGACCGGGCGTAAATTCGCGGGCTCGGAAACAGCCCGCGCGGGCATTAACGGCCTCGCGGTCGCGGAGGACGTGACGATGGTGATCGTCCCCGACCTCGTGACCGCCGCGACGAAGGAAGACGGGACCATCGACCTGGGTCTGTGGAAGGCAGTGCAGACGTCGTTGATCACGCACTGCGAACTCAACGGCAACAGGATGGCCATCCTCGATGCGCCCCCCGGAATGAGCCCACAGCAAATCAAGGAATGGCGCAGCGATGTCGCCATGTACGACTCGGCCTACGCTGCCTTGTACTACCCCTGGATCAAGGTCGAAAACCCGATCGGCACGAACGGTGACGCGGAAGTCTTTGTCCCACCAAGCGGCCACGTCGCGGGAGTGTGGGCACGTACTGACGAGACTCGGGGTGTGTGGAAGGCGCCGGCAAACGACACCATCCGTGGTGTCCTGGATGTCGAATATGGGGTCACTCAGAACGAGCAGGGCTTGCTCAATCCGATTGGTATCAACTGCATCCGACCGTTTGGTACTCGTGGCATCCGGATCTGGGGCGCGCGCACGCTGGCTAGTGACAGCGATTGGCGCTACATCAACGTCCGACGCCTTTTCAACATGGTGGAAGCTACCATCGCCGAAGGCACCCAATTCGCTGTTTTCGAGCCGAACGATATGGCTCTCTGGGAGGGCATAAAGCGGACGCTGAACTCCTTCCTACGCGGGTTGTGGAGCGCCGGAGCTCTGTTTGGTGCTTCCGCGGACCAAGCCTTCTATGTCAAATGTGACGCCGAAACCAACCCTCCGGAGTCGATTGATCAGGGTCTGTTGATCGTTGAGGTCGGTATTGCACCGGTCAAGCCCGCCGAATTCGTGGTGTTCCGCATTGCCCAGCACAAGCAGGGCGCTAGCTAAACCGCCGTCGATCTTTTCTTGTAAGTGACCCCAGAACTGGAGAACCGCGATGCCGAATGACCTCATTAATACCGATCCGCTGATAGCCCAAAACTTCTTTCTCGAAATTGATGGCGCCGTCCTCTCGACCCTGTCCGGTGTATCCGGGTTGGACGTTGAGATGGAAGTCGCTATGACCCAACAGGTAGGTAAAGACGGTAAATCTCAGACCGTCAAGACGCTCGCCGGCCGTAACAAGGCGCCGGATCTTTCCCTTACCCGGATGGCTCCGGCGGACTCTACTGCAGACAACCTGTGGAAGTGGTTCAACGATATTTACAACAAGGGAATTAAGATCGGCGACCGGACGAACCACCGCAAAAGCGGGTCGATCGTGATGTACGACTCCACGCACACAGAAGTCGCGCGGTTCAACTTCACGAACGGCTGGCCGTCCAAAATCTCCACCGACGCCCTGTCGGTAGATTCCAACGATCCCGTCAAGGAAACCATCACCCTGACTATAGAAAAGCTCGAGCGGGTCAAGTGAGCTTGAAGACTTCGTACGAGTTCACCCTGCCCCGGGGCTATATCGATCGTCACGGTGCGTTGCACACCGCTGGCACGATGAGGTTAGCCACGGCGCGGGATGAGCTCGAACCTCTGCGGGACCCCACTATCCAAGGACCGGATGACCCACGCCTCACGGTGCTGATCCTGGCCCGCGTGGTACAGACTCTGGGAAGCCTGGAAATGGTAACCCCACACGAGATCGAAGGTCTTTTCGCTGCCGATCTTGCGTTCCTGCAGGACTTTTATGGCGTTATCAACTTTGGTAACCAGGCCGAGTACGAGGCTCTGCTGGCTGCTCAGGCTGCGTCTGAGCCGTTGACCGGGGCAACACCTGTCACTACTCCCGCAGCCACTGCCAGTTCCGAATCGCGTGGCCCGGACTCCGAAGCTACTTCGCTTGAACCCGCGGAATACTCAGCGCCGCCCAGGGCGACGTACCGTGCACGCGTGGAGGAGATGCCGCGAGAGTCGCGGTGATCGGCACATGTTGCGCTACCCGGCAGAAGTGATCTGGCAGGAGATCGCATATCTGGCCTACCACCTGCATTGGCCAATGGACGATTTGCTTGACCTAGAACATATGGACCGGGTGCGGATGGTCCGTGCAGTTGCTGGTCTGAACGAAAGAGCATGGGAGTCGGTCCGTGAATTTGCCTGAGGGTGCCACGCCTTTGGGCGGCGAGCCGAGCCTCACGTCTCGATTTCTCTTTGAAGTCGACGGTGTTGAAATCGGCCTGTTTGGCAGCATCAAAGGACTTCAGGTGAGCGCCACAGTCGAAGAGGTCGTGGAGGGCGGACAAAACGGCTTTACGCACAAGCTGCCGGGTCGACTCGAATGGCCGTCCATTACTTTCAGCCGCGGTCTTACCCAGGCGGACGCGCTGTTCGAATGGATGAACAAAACTTCGGGTGAAGGGTTTGCGGCTGCGGGTAACACAGTGGTGCGCAGATCGGGGGCGATTACTGCGATTTCCTCGGCTGGCGACAGGCTTCGCTCCTGGAATCTCGAAGCAGTAATGCCGATTAGATGGAAAGGGCCGGACTTCGACGTCGATAACAGCAATGCGCTCTCAGAAGAGTTAGAGATAGTTCATCACGGCTTCGTCCCGGCGACCAAAAAATGACGGACCCCTCCCCGAGCGTGGGTGTTCGGTCAGAAACCGCGGAGTCACGACCTACCCTGGGCCGTGAGGCCATCCGTCGTTGGGGGCGACCAGGCCCGCCAGGTCGTCAACGCCCGGCGCCCCTAGGGTCGGTTGCCCTGGGAGCGAGCCGATTTGCTGCGGGCCTGACGCAGGCTTCCCCCGTTCGTCGGCGATTGGCCGGCCCCGGAGACATCAGTACCCCGCGCGCCGCCGGCACTGTCCGTCCGCCCCGGTGGTGGACGCCAGGGCAGGTGCCGGCGGAATCTACCTGGGGAGCTTCTGCAGAACCGCGCGCATTCCCGCAAAGTCGCGGACTTCGACGGTCGTCATCCACTTTGCCCGATGAGAAGTCCTACCTTCCAGGCGTAATGGTTGCCAAGATGGCGAGCAGCGTCATTCCCGTTCGCCGAATCCCCGATGTTCGTGCCGCAGGGACAATGACTGGCGCCGTGAAGCTGGTCCTACCTCGGCCATCTCCACCGGTAGGTGCCCCTGTTCAACGCGACACCTTCCCCCACGACAATTCCAGCAAGGACCGCGGCCAGCCGGGGACGTCAAAGGGGGACGGCGACGGGCACCAGCGATCGGCTGGAGCCGTTCCCCGCACCACGCCTGAAGGCACGTCGGCGGACACTGCTGCGCCAGCGTGGCGCCAGCGCTTGTCACGAGGGGTTGGGCACTTCGCCATCCCAGCGCGCAAGGCCAATGGGACGACACACGCCGCCGCCTCTGCTGACCGTGTGCGGCGACACGGCCTGCAATCGCCAGCATCTCGCTCCGATCGGCTCGCTGCCACGCCGTCACAGACGGCCCAGCCCGCGGCTACCCCCGCACCCACAGGTCTTTCGCGAGGCACGTTGGAGCGCACCGGCGTCTTCGACTCCGCAGGAGCTACTTCTATCGCTCACGCCACGACGGCGGCCATAGCGAAACCGTCGACCGCAGCGGCAGTTTCAGGCTGGCGGACACCCGCAGAGATGGCTCTCAGCCCGGTGCACACCACCGCCCCCGCGACTGCCACGCGCTCGAACGAGCAAATTCGCCTCGCCAAGACTGGGCACGATGAAGTAGTTGACATAGCGGCCCCGGGAGCTGGCGTTCCTGCTTTGGCGCATCCCGAACTCCCGGCTGCACGAACAGGCGGAGCTAAAACTCCACCGGCGCAGGCACCACACACTGTTGAGACTGAGTCTGTCTCGGCGCATCCAGCTTCGGCGGGGCCAGGCCTAGTGGGCCGGCTGCGCCGCACTGTGATGTCTCGTTTGCCTCTCGGTCTTGCGTCGTTGCCCTCGCCAGACCCCGTGGCCTCAAGTATTCACACGAGGGTGCCGGTCGCCGCCCGCTACACAAGTCCAGCATTGCGGCCACCGGTCGGCGCCCATACATCACCCACCAGCAGTACTGAGTCTGGCAAGACTATCGCTGGCAGCACTGGAAAGGGCGGCCCGGTCGCGCCGGCCACGCTTGCGGGAGTGAATCCGGGGATTCCTGCTTCAGTTGCGAGCGTTGGTGCTCAGGCATCGGTGTTCGCGTCATCAAACAGCTCCGTGCCGCCCCAATCTGCGCCGACCCACCCTGTTTCGACCAACTCTGCGCCGACCCACTCTATTTCGTCCGACTCTGTTTCGACCAACTCTGCGCCGAAAGCGCCCGCGAATCTGGCAACGTCAGGGCTCGTCACCAGCCCGGAAACGCCAGCTGCCACACCGAGCGCAGAACAGCGTGGCGTAGGTGTACCTGGGTCTGCATTGCCCTTCTCGCACTTATCCAGCGCTTCGGCCGCAGCAAAGTTGTCTCCTAGCGAAGAGTTCTCACCGCCATCTAGCGTCATGTCGCACCAAGGCTCACCCGGCGTATTCCGCGAGCGAGGAAAAGGCCTGGTACTGCACCGTTCTTTGGCTAACTCTTTTAGGGTTCGGACAACTGGCCCGACTGAACACGCCCAGGAACCTGCTTTCTCGGCATCAGCGGCGGCGACCAACTCCCCCGCAACCACAGCGCGCTTCGTGACTGCACAGCTCCAGCCTCCGCACATTGTGGGCAGTCCCCTCGACATCGCCGCACGGAATCCACCGCACCTCACGCGCCCGCTATGGCTCGGTGCCGCGGCCCCTGCGGTGCAGCGCGAGAAGACGGAATCGGTCACCCCGTCAAACGGTTCAGATCACGATCCCGCCACCGGAATACATACCCGCGCGTTCATGCCCGCCGATGCGCGGGGGTTGGCGAAACGTCAGACAGTACCGAAAAGTGCTGACCGAGCAAGCAATTCGAGCCAAGGGAGCGCCACAGCTTCACCCGCTGCCCCAGCACACACCACTTCCCTCACTCAGGCCCCTCCCCGCAAAAGCCACCAGCCGTTGCGGCGATATTCTCTCTCGTCTGCGCTGAAATTCACGGTGGCATTCTCCCGAGGTGAGAGTAGGGGTGCTAAATCCGCGCCCATGGGTGAGCACCATCGGACTGATGGGGCATGGGCTAGCAGCAAGGTCATGAATAGCGCGCCCAAGCCAATCCTTGGCAGACTCACCCGCACGCCCCCAACCGCTCTTTCGTCGCATCGTCGGGTCCTTGCCAGCTTGAGGCCTACTTCCTCCGATGCCGCCGGTATTGGCGCGGCTTACAGGAGCTTGCCTTCGGGCCCAGCCACGAGCAGTGCGGGAGCGGGCCGTCTCGGGTCGACCCCTGCTGTTCCGGCCCATCTCGGCTTGCGCGTTGTCGGCACGGCTGGTGCAGATAATGGGGGCGCACCAGGAACACTGCCTATCGCTTCCAGCTACCGCATCGTCCCGTCAGAGCCTGGCGCGGTTCAGCTTCGGCGTGTCACAGCGGGCGCTGCATCGATCAGTTCCCGCTCTCACCCTGGGCGTGTTCGTCCGATTGGTCCACATCGACCTGCGACTGGCAAGCAACCGGCACGCGACTCGGTGGGACGAGCCATGGGTCCGCTCTCAGACGGCAGATCTTCCGGCACCGGACGACCCGGCTCCGGACACTCTGGCGGGGCCGGTACTTCTCAGATTCCGCCGCTCCAGCCTGCGCGTGGGTCTGGGCCTCCCCGGGGCTCGGCGACATCCAACAGACAAGAAATGGGCCTGCCCGGATCAATCACTGCAGGGGTGAACGCACTCGGTGATACCGGCACAAGACACGCCCACTCCACCGTCACCGCATCCGCGCCTGCTCCCATCCGTCGCCTGCGCGGGACCGTAAGCGCGCAGAGTGTGCCAAGCGGCACTTGGGAAGCGGCGATGCCCGCGGCCGGACCGTATTCGGTCGACATGTCGTCTCGGGACTTCACTTCCGGCTTGGGATCAAGCCCATTTCGCACCATCGCCGCAGGCACTCCTACAGTGATGACACGCGGGAAAGTACTCCCCCCGCGCGGTATTTCCAAAGCACGGTCCTTGTCATCGGTGCCGTCAGCCCCCTTGTCTGACATGTCCGTATCCGAAACCATCACATCTCACCTAGGACAAGGTGTTGGTTCGCGCACAGGGGGTTCGTTGGTGGACCGCGTGCCGGCAAGCAGCTTCCTTCGACGCACACCGCTTTCCTCATCGCAGAGCAATGGGAGCTCGGGATCTGGCGTCCACCGCAGCGCCGAAGGCTCAGTGCACCGCACCATCGTGCCATCGCAGTCTTCGCAGTTATCGGGCCCACCACTACCGTTGGTAGCCCTTATGAGGGGAAACGTCATGTCAAGTGAGGATTCCGGTTCGACGTCGATCGACGAACAGCTTTCTGCCCAAGAATGGGCCGAACTCGTCGATGTGATCGTCGACCGGCTCGAGGATCGCGTGATCGACGAACTCGCTAGGCGAGGTCGTCGCACGAATCACGATGTGTTTTGATGTGCGCTTCGGTAGAGAATGAAAACGTGCGTAGAAACTAATGTAGATGCTCATAGATCACGGCATGCGGTCAGCAGCCAGGAAGGAAGCGGGGCGGCGAAATGGCTTTGACAGAGAAGGCCTATCTAAAGATCGAGAAGTCCGCAGATAATATCCCTTGCATGTTTAATCCGAGCGAACTAACACTCTCGCAAAGTAACGACTGGGACAGTAAGCCTGCGCCGGGAAAAGGCGCGCCACAAATCAGTTTTAAAGGCGTCAAATCTGGCACTATGTCGCTCTCCCTCGTTTTCGACACCACGTCTACCGGTGAGACTGTCACCATTCATACCAACAAGGTAATGGCATTGATGGACATTGACGAGTCCCTCCCCGGAACCGATAAGACGACACGAAACGCAAGGCCGCCCACTGTCACCTTTCACTGGGGAAATTTCCATTCTTTTGAGGCAGTAGCAACCGGTCTCAAACTTACCTTTACCTACTTTTCTTCCACCGGGACCCCCCTACGTGCCAAAATTGATTTGGATCTCATGCAGTTCAAAGATCCAGATCAACATCCAAAACAGAATCCTACGTCCGGCACTCCGGAGCCTCATCGGGTACACCGTGTGAAGCCCGGGGAGACACTTGATCGCATCTCCGCTCAGTATTACGGGGACAGCACAAAATGGCGACAAATTGCCACTGCCAACACCATTTCCGACCCGTTGGCGATCAGAGTGGGCTCCTTGCTGTCCATCCCGCGGAACCACTAACACTCGCCAGCGCCACCTGTATCCCATCTGCTCTATCAACTGCTATGTCAGGAAAACTGCGCCACCCCCGCAGGGTTCGATCGGAGGAAACCATGCCTGCTGCCACCAATGTTGGTGCAACAACACCCGAGATCAGGATTAATGGGCGAGAACTTGACGAGCTATCCCTTGGAATGTTGTCGGTGATCAAGATTGAGTCGTGCCTTCGGATGTCGGCGCGTGCACTGATCCGATTTAGCGACCCCGGATATCTCATCAGCACGCCCGGGACTTTTGCGATTAATAATTCTGTCGTTGTCAGCACGTTGGGCGTGGTTCTCTTTAGCGGATCAGTCACCGGTGTGGAGCTGGAACACCATCAGGGTTCCGTGGATTTTATCGTGACGGCGGACGATAAAGCTTCCGCTTTAGCGCTGGGGTCCAAGGTCCGCACTTTCACTAATGTCACCATCAGCGACGTGGTAAAGACCATGCTTGCTGGCTATGGAATGAAGACAAAAATTGAGCCAACTGGAGTGGTCTATCCGTATTTGATCCAATCTGGAAGCGATTTGGACTTCATTAATGAACTCTGTGATCGAGTGGGTTTTGATTGGTGGGTGGAGGACGGCACCTTTGTGTTTGCCGCCCCTATAAATCTCCACACTCCGGTTAAGGTAGATAACAGTGACGAATTATTCCAGTTCACTGTCAAAACCACCGCCTTGCACCCTGGCCAGACGACTGTGACGGGTTGGTGGTCGGGAAAGAAGCAGGCCGTTACAGGGCAAGCAGACCTGGCCAAGGCGACCCTTAAGCCCGATGCAAATTTTGTGAAACCCTTCGTGGAGCCAGCACATCTGAGTGCTCTGAACAAGCTGACTCATGCAGGCTCTGTACCTCTGGATGCTGTGGAAGCCGGTGGATTAGCCAGGGCGATGGCGCAAAGGTGGGTGAGTCAAGCGGTTACAGCCAAGGGGGTGTGTTTCGGAAAGTCGGCCATCAAGGCCGGATGCGTACTTGCCATTGCCAATGCCGGACCAGCCTCCGGCAGTTATTACGTCACGCAGGTGGAGCACACTTACTCCCGCAAAGGATTTCAGACGAAGTTCACCGCTGGGGATCGCCGATCTACGTCTATCGTCGATACGCTCAACGGCCCCGGCCGGGGGGCGGCTCGGGGCGCAATGGTGGTGGGTGTCGTGACCGCCCTTGCCAACGGTACCGACGAGCAACCGGCCGGGAACGTGAAAGTAAAATACCCCTCCATCGGCGACGGGGTCGAGAGCAACTGGGCCAGGGTGGTGTCGATCGGTGGTGGCAACGGCCGCGGGTTTACTTTCCTACCCGAAGTTAACGACGAAGTGATGGTGGCTTTCGAATCCGGAGACATGCGGCGCCCCATCGTACTAGGCGGGTTATTCAACACCACTGATCAGCCAGGCGATTTTGGGGTCAATGACGGAGCCGTTGACCGGCGGCGCATTACCTCTAGACTCGGACATTCGCTCGAGTTTTCCGACGATGCAGATACCAAAGCGCAGCACATCGCGCTGGCACTGGCCGGTGGCAAACATACGGTGAAACTCGGAAAAGAAGCACTACTGGCCGAGGTCCCGGCGGGTGTGCCAATTACCGTCAAATCTGGTGACACAGTGGTAGAAATCAGCAAAGCGGGCGACATCACCCTGTCCGGAAGCACGATCACCCTCAAGGCATCGAAGGACATCGAGCTTTCTGGGGCTAACGTCACCATCAAAGCCAACGTCAAGTTGGCCGCGTCGGCTGCGATCGTCGAAGTCAAGGCCTCCGCCAAAGCTGACCTCTCCGCTGGCGGGATAGTGGCTGTCAAGGGAGCGATGGTGCAGATCAACTGATGAGCGAACTCGACCTACCAACGCCCGGCGTCAGCAGCGCGCCATCCTACGATGCCACTTTCATCGGTCGTGGATTCTACTGGCCTATGCAGGTGGACCACACTGGGTCCATCCGAATGTCCAGTGGCGCCGCAGATTTAGATCGCGCGATTGCAGTGGTGCTCGCTACAGCACCCGGTGAGCGACTGATGAGGCCCGATTTTGGGTGCAGGATCTGGGACCTGATGTTCGAACCTGTTACGGCGAATCTCCTGGGCTTGATGGCTTTTTCTGTACGAGAAGCGTTGTCCCGTTGGGAACCTAGGGTGTCTATCGAGGAGGTAGATCCTGTGCCAGACCCGGCTGATTCCGGGCTGATAAGCATCAGAATCACCTACCGGGTCAAGGCCACCAACGACAAACGCAACTTGGTCTATCCGTTTTATGTCATTCCCCACGAGGAAGAGGGCTGATGGTACTTCCTGCGCCGAATCTCGATGATCGCACTTTCCAAGACATCGTGGATGAGGCAAAGCGGCTTATCCCCGATACACCCCGGAGTGGACGAACCATAACCTGTCCGATCCGGGTGTAGCACTTATCGAGCTTTTCGCCTGGATGAGCGAAATGGTAATTTTCCGTCTCAACCAAGTGCCGGACAGGTTGTTTGTGCACTTTCTCAATATGGTGGGTATAGAACCATTCCCCCCGTCGGTGGCGCGCGCGAACGTCACCTTTTGGCTCTCAGCAACCCAAACTTTTCCCGTAGTTGTTCCCGTTGGCATGCAGGTGAGCACCGCGGGTGAGGCCAGCGGGTCTGGTGAGCTGCTCGCTGAATCGATCGTTTTCACCACCACCTCGGAGCTCACCATCGCACCACCGGTACTCCGCGATATTCTCACCACCGATGCGCGTGCTGAACGGCTTACCCCCGGCTGGGACGACCTGCGGTACGCCGACACCTCGGTCACCTGTTTCTCCTCCTTGGACGCAGCGGGTCGGCTAGTCCCCGGCGATGCATTTCTAGTGGGGTTCGGCAGCAGCATGGCGGGGCATGCGATCAGGTTGTCAATGACGGCGCAGGCCAAGGGAATTGGTGTAGACCCACGAAACCCGCCGTTGATCTGGGAGGCATGGGACGGCGAAGCTTGGATCAAAGCAGAGGTATTTTCCGATACCACGGGGGGCTCAACCGAGCGGGAGACATTGTTTTATTGGTACCGGCCGAGCATGGCATTCTCACGCTGGGTGATTCGGCGGCGTATTGGTTGCGGGTTCGGTTGCTTGCGCCGATCCCTGGCCAACCGACCTACCAGGAGTCACCGCGGATCACCTCCATGACGGTCGCTACTTTGGGCGCCACCGTGCCCGCCGAGCATTCGACGATGGCTCACGCTGAGGTGCTTGGGCGCTCTGATGGCAGCCCGGGCCAGCAGTTTCAAGTCAGCTTCCCGCCGGTGCTGCCGCGGGAAAGACATGAGACTGTCGAAATCGTCGATGGTGCCACCATCGTGAAATGGACTGAGGTCGCTGACTTCTCGCGCTCGAACACGACAGATCTGCATTTCGTTTGGGATTCCACTTCCGGTGTGATTCGATTCGGACCGCGGATCCGCTACCCCGACGGGACAGTCCGTCAGCACGGCAAAATTCCCCGTGATGGCGCTGAGATTTCAGTCAATGGTTACCGGCACGGCGGCGGGGCATCCGGCAACGTTGGCGCAAGGACACTGACTGTGCTGCGATCTGCGGTGCCGTACGTGTCCAGCGCCATTAATCTGCACGCCGCCGTTGGTGGGGTCGATGGTGAGTCGATCAGCGAGGCAAAGCTTCGTGGCCCTCTCACCCTGCGGACGGGACAGCGCGCGGTTACCGCAGGTGATTTCGAGCGGCTCACCCTCGAAGCGTCTATCGAAGTGGCTCGCGCACGGTGTTTACCGGCATCCAGTGGAACTGGGCCCGTCCGCATCTTGGTAGTGCCACAAATTCGCACGGACCCACGCATGCACCAACTCGATGATTTCGCTTTAACAGCACCGGTGATGCGCAGCATCGTCGACAAGCTCGACACACATCGCATTGTCGGGACAACCATTGAAGTGGGCACGCCGTTCTTCCAGGGCGTTTCGGTGGCAGCACTGGTGCATGCACCGGCGGGGAGGCCACTGGCGCAAGTGAAGCAGCGGGCCATCGACGCACTGAGTAGATATTTGCATCCCCTCGTCGGCGGCGCAGACGGCGCAGGATGGCTCTTCGACGCTGACCTCAATGCCGCCGCAATCGGGCAGCTATTGGAAAGCGTTGAAGGCATCGACCGAGTGGACGAAGTGCTGCTCTTCGAGTTCGATCTGCGCACCGGCACCCGGATCGGGGGTGGCCGGGACGTGATTCGCCTGGAGCAGCACTCGCTCTTCCTCTCCGGAGCGCACCGAGTAGTGGTCCGATGACCGAGCATTCCGCGCGGCACGCACGGGAACCGACCGACCTAGTAACGAATACGCCAGGGCCACAAGGCATCGTCGTAGTTCCCGAATCCCGTACCGCAGAGCGCCTCCCGCTCTCCCCCGCGGCGCCACTATCCCACGCCCGCGATAGTTCGCTACGCCCGATCCGTCGGGACGCGAGAGTGGGTAGACCTCCCCGTCATCCGCAGTGGCTGTTGAACCAACTCCCCGTCGGCATGATGGATAGCGACTTCTTCGTACGGTTTGTCGCCCTGTTCCAGGAACTGGGAAGCACCTTGCTCGACGACGCGGACCTGCTGGAGAGTATCCCCGACATCGCCGTTACCCCAGCACCTTTGCTTCCGCTCCTAGCAGGCTGGATCGGTGTCGAATCCGTGGATGCCTCCCTTCCCGACCACCTGCAACGAACGTTGGTGGCATCGTCGGCGAAAGCTCTGGCGTGGCGCGGCACCTCCAGGGGTATAAAGGAATACCTGGAGATGCTTTCTGGGGATGAAGCGCTCCTTATCGACAGCGGGGGCGTCTACGCCGAAGGCGCCGCCCCCATCGGTCCCGCATGGCTTCGAATGACGGTAGTCAGCACTGGACACCTGTCGGAATCAGAGTTCGTCTCGATGATTCGAGATGAGGTACCTGCGACCGTCCGCGCCGAACTGTGGGTGGGCGTCAGGCGCATTTGGTCAAATTTCAATGAGTAAGGCAACGCGTGGCACAGCAGCCAGAACTCGTGAGGTTCTGCGTCAACAATTCGCCAGTAAACCGAAACCGAAGGACCTTCGATGAGCACGCCGACTACCCCCGCATCTGCTTCCTCGTCCTCCGGCGCGCTAATCCCTGGCGGTGCACTCGCTGACCTTGCACTGGGAAACTCGCCAGGGACGATGGCCGCTAGAGGCGCCGGAGAACCCATCGGTAGCGAGATGGTGACGTGCCCGGAGTGCGGTTTGATGGGAATAGTCGAACCCACCAAACGCAACAGCGCG
The DNA here is from genome assembly GCF_003860405.1 of Nakamurella antarctica. NCBI lineage: Bacteria > Bacillati > Actinomycetota > Actinomycetes > Nakamurellales > Nakamurellaceae > Nakamurella > Nakamurella antarctica. Next base: position 1,714,521 of record NZ_CP034170.1, read on the forward strand.
GACTTCTGCCACGGCTGCGACTTCCCTCTTTTTTGGGCGCGGAGCACGGTGATCAGTATGGCCGGCGACGACACCGGGGCTTCCTTGCGGCGACTGCCAGGTACCGCGGGTCGCGCCCAACGCGCCTCGGTAGCCTGCCCGCATTGCGGCGAGCCCAATATCCCGGTAGCCCTCACATGCATTAGATGTCTACAGCCGATGGAAATAGTTGCGCCCGTACCGCCGCCGCCCCCTGCCCCGATAGTTGCACCGCTGATATCACCCGAGCCAGAGCCCGCGCGTAACTGGTGGTGGCTTGTCGTCGTGTGCTTCTGCCTACTGGCGATGACGATCATTATTGCGATCGCGACCCTGACCTAGCGGCGCGGCGCCAGCGGAAACAACCGAGCCAGCGGCGTGCCTCAGCCGTAATCGTCAGGGCACCGCGACGAGCAGCACCGTGAACAAAATTGCCGTTGTGGACGTTGCTATCGTTGGATCGGGTACTACAACGCCGCCGAAGTTCTGTGTCGGGCCGGTGGAGGACCAGGATCCCGTGACATGCGCTGCGCCCGTGGGTATGTCGAAGTACACCTTCGTCAGTCCGTCGACATCGGTGGTGGGAACTGAGGTAATTGTCTTCGTTTCAGCCGTCGCTAAGCCCGCGGTGATCACTACCGTGGCGCCCGGTTGCGGATCGATGCTGGTGGTCTCCACTGATCCCGGGTCCGCCGGATCTGCTGGGGTCACAACGGAGCGGGTGACCTTTACCTGGAGTACCGACTTGGAATACACCAAAGTGATCACGCTCGTCACCGCCGCCGCGGAGGGAGTCGGTGGCGATGCAGGAACGACCGCGGCCGCTGTCCCGCTAGCAAAGGCGTCGCCGCTGGCCGGTGTGGCTTGCCAGGTGTAGGTTCCCGCGGGTGCGTATACGGTGCCCGGCAGCAGCGATGCCGTGCCCGCGCCGCTGGCGCTGCTGGTAACCGACACAGACTGCGGCATCGCCAGCAACCCGGTCCCAGAAGCTGTTGGTCCAGAAAAAAGCTGCAAGGCAACACTTCTGGTATCGCTCGGCCGATCGGGAACGGACTGCAGCGTGACCGTGGGGACGAGACTAAACGCGTTGTAGGAATATGCGGCAGTTCCTCCCGCCACAGGTATCACGTCGGTCGCCGCCGAGGAAACGTAGGAGATACCAGGGGTTCCCGCGTTACTCACAGCGATATTCCAGCCCACAGATGGTTTCAGGCATAGCAGTCCGACACCGTTGGTCACGGTTACCGGACCCTCTGCGGGCTCGCCTGGCGCGGACGCCTGCACTTGCAGAGACTGCGCTGCAAGCCCGTCGAGAGTCACTGAGACAGGGACCGCCACCTTGGTGGCTGCAATGTCCATCACCGGAGTGTCTGGGCTGACGTCCGCCGTAGAGCTCGTGAAAGTGCTGCTCACGGTGGTGGTCCAGTTTGCGCCATTAGGCGCGATCACTGCGGCGTAGCTCGCGTCCGGTAGGTACACCGTCGCTGACTTGGCAGTGTAAGTCGACCCCACCAAGATGGGCGCGCCGAGAGCCATCTGGTAGCCACCAGCCGGTGTGTTCGGAACACCCGGGCCCGGCGCTGAAGTCACAGTCAAGTCAGCGCTCAATCCCGTGGGCGACGTAACGCACCCATCAAGAATCCAGGTCGCAATCAGCACCTTGGCTGAGTCCCGCACATCCACCTGCGCGGTGACGGGGTCCGTCAACACTCCGGTGCCAGACACTGGTATCGAGACGCTGAACAAACCACTGGAAAACACCCGGGCTCCAGGCAATGTCACCACTTTTGCTGTCCAGGTTCCGGTGGGCACGTTCTCAAATGTGGCGGTGTTGCCCGATACCAGTGTCGTGGGCGCCAATGCCGCTTCCGATGCTGCACCGGTCGCGAGTGGCGCGGTGTTTCGAAGTTCCACTTGGGTTCCCGTGAGGACAGCGCTCGTATCTGCCAAGGATTGCACGGTGATGACCACCTTGCGGGTGATCCTGGTCAGCGTGACCGGGCTGATCGTCACGTTCGGGTTGACGGCAGCAGCGGCGCCGAAACCGGCGCTGCTCCACGGGGCATACCCCTCACGTGTGATCACGGCAATGTACCGCCCGTCAGGCACTGCGGTGATCACGAATGCCCCGCTGCTGTCGGTATCTGCGTGCAGGGAAGCGGCGGTAACGGCAGGGTTAGCTTCCGGTACGAGGAACACACGTTGGTTCTCCGCAGGCGAGGTTCCCGCTGTCCCGTCTGGAATCTTGACGAGTCCGCTGACGACAGTCGTCCCCGTCGCAAGGCTCACCTGGGTGGACTGAACCGCTTGGCCCGGGTACACGATTACCTGGGTGGTGAGGGACCGGTACGTCGGGTCGCCGACCACCACAGGATCGATTTTCAGCGTATAGACGCCAGGGTAGAGGCCCGTGAAGGCAAAATAGTTGGTGCCCACCACTGCAGGCACCTCGGGGTCAGATCCGCTCGCAGGAATCAGCGGGGACGAGGCAACCGGCGGCGCACAATTAACCTTCGGATTGCTGAAGCAGCTGGCAACCACAGTAGGGCCCGAGAGCAGGGAAACATTGATGCCGCCGAGTACATCGGACGTATCCAGCTTGAACAACACCCGAAGCTGAACCTGATTCACCAGCATTCGCAGCGCGAGAGCGCCGGCGGTGATGGTGAGCGACGGTGAGGAGCCCACCACTGACAGAACCCCGACAGCGTTGTAGGCCACGTCTACGCTGACATCCGTGTAGCCCGATTTCGTGGCGGTGAGCCGATATCTGCTGCCAGCGTTAGCGAGCCCCTCAATTTGGTTGCTACCGCTCAACGTGAATCCGCCATCGGCGGCCGACCTGACTACAAACGTTTTAGGACTCGCTGCTTCCGTTCCATCCGCGTTCAGCGACCTGGCAGTCAACGCAACATCTGCCAACAGTTCGGTGGTCTCCGCACCGCCCGAGATGCTGGGGGTGATACCGCGGACGACGCCGCTGAGCTGACCGAGCTTTGCCACTGTGACGACGCAGACGGTGCCGCCGGAATAAACTTTGAAGCCTGGTGCGCCGCTCCCCGATGTGGGTTGACACGTAACCGCAGCGGAGGTGCTGTCAAAGGTCTCGAATCGATATCCCGCAGCTTGCACTCGAAGGCTATAGCTATCAGGCAATCTCGCCGACAATCCGGGAAATGTGAGGTCGTTTACCGATTGGTTCAGAGTTGAGGTGTTGGAAGTGATGGCGGATCCGCTGAGGGTCAGGGTGGCACCGCCGACGGGAGCTGATGTGGAGTCCACGATCGATACTGCGACATCACCAGGCCGAGTTAGCCGCAGCACTGTCGGGGTGGTGGGACACGCGGTGGTGCTGCACGTGAATGCAAAGCTTTGTCTCTCGTAGCCGGGTGAGCTCAACGTGATGGTGTACGCGCCGGCTCGGACCAAACCGCTCGGAACGCCATTTTCCTGCCACACGAAAGTGCCGTTAGCAGCTCCGGTTGGCACTACGCCGGTGACCGTGACACCGGCACTGCCAGTGGGAGCACCGGTGATCTCAGCCGTCGGGATAGCAAACCCCACGCCGGCGGGGTTGGGGTAGCCATTGCCATCCACCGGATTCTCAGCCAACTGCCAGGCAAGACCCGATAGTTGCGGGTACCTGTGCAACTCGATCGAAGGCGCTGGGGCGAGCGGAAGCTGAGCAGCGAACAGTTGGCAACCAATCCCCAAACCGCAGTCGAGCCAATACTTATCAGAGGGAATGTAGCCGGGCAACGTCACCGAAACTTCGAATCGTCCAGCTGGCACGTCACCGGCAGCGAGCAGCGGCACAGCCCATTCAAGAACACCCTCATTTGGATCGCCGCTTGCGGCAACGACGGAAATGCGTACGTTAGCCGCGACGCTCGGCCGGTCGGTCACGGTCACAACAGCTTGCGACCAGGAAATGGCGGAAGTGGGCACCTGGTCCGGTAGGACCGTGACGGTGGGACGCGCGAGCTTCAGCATCGCAATCTCGCCAAGGGTGCAGAGCGGACCCGCACAGGTAAAGGGATAGCTCGCTGCGGAGCTTTGGTAGCCCGGAAGGGTCACTGCGATGACATAGTTTCCGGCCAGGAGAAGGCCGTCCGGCAGCGCGGAGTCTTTGAAAACTATCGTTCCGTTGGCGGCAACCGTCGCATCGATAACCGAAGTGGCAGAGGCTTTTTGACTGATAGTGATCTGTGCCTGCACCACTAGCGTGGCAGCATCCGCTGGTGCGGGACTGAGCCTAATGGAGCCAGTGGCAGCCGGTAACCGGGTGAGGGCGGCCTGGAAGGCCGCGCCAGGTTGCCCGTTCCCATCGGACACCGAGATCGAAGTACAGGAACTGACTGCACCAGGTGCGGCACTGCAGCGGACTTTCACCACCGTCGGAAGATAGCCGGGAATCGTGACCTCGAACCGGTAGTCGCCGGGCACCGCCATCCCGGCATAGCCGACGTCACTGAGGTTTGCATCGGTGAAGGTGATCGGCCGCGGGGCCGGCGCTAGGTTCCGTGGGTCGGGATCGCCGGGCGGCAGGATGCGCTTCGCGACGGACGCAGTGATGGGGCCAGCGTTACTGGGTGCTTCGACGACCCTGATTTGCGCTTGATTAAGTTCTGCTTCGGTAGCGCCACCGCGCGTGTCGGGGGCCCCGCCGGGAAGGTCGGGTAGCGCTGGCGTGATCGGCGCCAAGGATATCGAACCGGTGATAGCGGCATATCGGTGGAGCACCAGGTCAGGTACGCCATTAGGCGCCGCACTGATGGTGCAGCCGCTACCCGAGGCGCACAGCATAGTCGCGGTAATCCCTTGAAATCCCGGCAGCGTGACCCGGAATCCATACGAACCAGGCGCTAGTAACCCGTCCGGTAATTCCGAGTCCTTCCACTTGACCTGACCGCTGCCATCCACGGAGGCGGTCACGACCGATGCCCCGGCAGCTTTGGCCGTCACGGTGAGTTGCACGTTGCTCTTGTCGACCGTGACGACGCCCGGGCCTTCCAACGTGACCACGCCCGCACCCAGTGGTGCTTGGACCAGTGCGGCTTGGAACGGTCCACTCACTGCGCCGTTGGCTGAAACACATTCGCCTTGTGAACCCATCGACACGTTGCACGTAATGCTGACCGTTACGGGGGTGAACCCGGCTGCGGACACTTCAAAAACGTAATTACCCGGAAGCGCTAGTCCGGGGGTGCTGAGTGAAGCGAAAGTGCTGTCCGAGAAGGTGATCTTCCGACTCGATTTGTTGGTGCCCGCCGTTTCGCTCGCGACACTCACCGCTCCCACGCCCGAAGGCGTTGAAATCACTCGAATTCTCGCATTGTTGAGAGCCGCAACTGTGCCTTGATCAGCGGGGCTAACCGGATCAGAATCCGACGCCCCCACCACACTGAACTGACCAGTGATGGTGCCCAGCCGTTGCAAGGTAATCCTATTTGGCACGGAGTCAACGGGGGATGCAGTGACTATGCAGTCGGCGCCGGAGGCACACTGCATAGTTGCAGAAATGCTTTGATAGCCCCGAGCGCTGAGCCTGAACGCGTAGGAACCCGCTACCAAGAGACCATCAGGGAGAGAGGAATCCTTCCACACGATTTTGCCATGGGTAATGCCGCCAATGGTTACTGGCGACACTGTGGCGTTGATGGTGGAGGTCGATGATGCCTGTGAGGAGATGCTGATCTGCACGTCGCGGTAATTGGTGCCGACCTCTGAAGAGAAGTAGACCTCGCCCGCACCGAGTGGGAAACGCACCGGCAATGCCTGGAACGGCTTCCCCGTGGGCACGCCCGATGTGGATTTGCACGCGTTTGCGTCGGTGGTGGGTAACGAACAATTAACGCTTACCTGGTTCGGCGAGAATCCAGGGAGCGAGACCTCAAATATGTAGAAGCCAGGAAGCGCCAGACCCGTTGTTAGCCCCGCAAAGCTGTTGTCAGAGAAAGTAATCGCACGGCTTACCGTGCCGGTGCCTGTGGCGCTCGTGGTGGAGGCGATCGCGACGGTAACAGACCCGACACCATTCGGAGCGCTTACCACACGAACTGACCCCGCAGAAAAATCTGCGTCACTGATGCTGCCCGCAGGGACAGTCACGTCCCCAAAGATGGTGCCAAACAGGTGGAGAGTCAACGGGTTGACGTCGCCGAGTGAAACAACCGGTGTGACAACACACGATTGGCCAGCAGCGCACACCATGGTGGCTGCGACGGTCCTGAAACCCTTGAGGCTCACGGTAAACGCGTAAGTGCCAGCTACCAGAAGGCCTGCCGGGAGGGTGGAATCTTGCCACTCGATGACGCCACTGGCACTGACATTGGCCGTGATCACCGACGCTGCGGAGGCCTTAGCAGTAATCGAGATTTGGGTGTCTGTCAGAACAGCCCCGGCGCTCGCTACGGGCGCGAGTACGACCTTCCCCGTCCCCGTCGGGAACTGAATGATTTTGGCCTGGAATGCTGCAAGCGCCGGATCGCCAGTGCTGGAGATGCACGAATTCGCTGCAGACGACATCGCGCTACACACAAGTTTGACAGTGACCGGGGTGAATCCGTTAACACTGACCTCGAAGATGTACTCCCCAGGGAGCGCGAGACCTGTGGCGAGTGATGCGTAGTTTTCGTCCTTGAAAGTTATTGCTCTCGTGACTTGGGAATTCGCCGCGCGGGCAGCGTCGTCAACAGCTTGCGGTTGTGCGATCACGGCCACCGTCACCGCTCCCGTACCGCTGGGCGTTTTGACCACCCGCACCTGAGCGCCGTTCAAATCTGCGGCGCTGGGGGTGCCCAACTGCACGACGATCCCACCACTGATAATGCCGTTCCGGTAGAGCTTCAGTGCGCCAACCGGAATGGCGCAAGCAGTAGCTGAGCACGTCATAGTCGCAGTGCGGGACTGATAGCCCGGCAGTGACAACCTAAACACGTAGGAACCGACCTGTAGCAGTCCTTTCGGGACAATGGCGGAGTCCTGCCAGTGCATGGCTCCATCTGCTGTGACGGTAGCTGAGACTGCGCCAGCCACGGCCGGTTTGCTCACGATGCTGACCTGGACCGCGGTGAGTGTTGAGTCGTCAGCCGAGCCCTGGCCCACCGCGGGGACGAAGGTGCTGACGTCAGTACTGACCGTTCCGGTTCCCTTCGGCAACATTACGAGCGCGGCAGCAACCGGGTCGCAGGTGCTCGTCGCCGCGCCAGGTCCGCCAGATCCTGGCACCTCGCAGTTGACGATCACCTGTGTGGTCCGGAACCCGGACACCGCAACTTCGAACACGTACGTCCCGGGAACGGCAAGACCGATCGCTGATGTGCCCAGGGGATCAAATTGAGCGTCACTGAAATTGATATTCGCTGTGAGGGATGAATCCGCTTGCACGGGCGGGAGGTTTGCCGTAACTGTCACTGCGCCGACGCCGCTGGGCGCGCTCAGCACCCTCACCGACGCATTCTTCACAACCGTAACCGGGTCAGTCTGACCAGCGATCGTGATCGTGCCGTCGATCCGGCCCAAAGGTTGCAAAGTCAAGGCGTCGTCGGCAGCTGTGTGATCGGCGGCACTGCGGCTAAAGATGCATTCTTGACCTAGATCGCACCAGAGGAACAGTTGCTTGGTTCCGTATCCAAGAGAAGAAACCTGCAGCGTGTACTGGCCGGGCACTGCGAGATTGGAATTCAGGATGGAATCATCCTTGAACTGCAGGGTGTTCCCGTTAACGCCCACGCTCACATTGCCAGCACCAGCCGGTTTGCGCACCACGCTCACGGCAGTACGGGCGGCAGCCCCGTTGACGCTCATACCTGCGAAGGTGAATTGATGGCTGCCAAAAGCAGACGGTTCCGCGCCGAGCAGAATCGTTTCCAGCAGCCAATTCTCGCTGTAGATAGCGGGGTTTGCCGAAACTTGAGCCGGAAGTGGCACCACTACCTGAGTAGCAGAGAAGGGCTTTGTCTTCCCTGGCAGCGCGGCGACCTTGACCGCCACCGACCGAGTGAGGAGCGTTGCGGGAAGATTATTGACACCGGTCGTCATGGTGGCGCCTGCGGACATGGTGCTTCCAGGCACTGAAATAGGGGTCGCACATCCAGGAAGGGTGACTGGCGCCGTCCAGCCTGCAGGGAAGATTGCAAAGCAACCGTCACCGTTGGTCCGCAAGTCGGCTGACCCCGCTTGGGCTGCCGTACCCGCGTAACCAACAATCCCAGAGACTGTAACCTGCGCGTCCGCGACAGGCCTGCGAATGATCTCGTCGTCGACCCGAATGAGTAGTCGCCCGCCTACTGGGCCGACTTTCCCAGTGAGAACGACAGTGGCCGAACCAGTTTGGTTGCTGGTGACAGTATCTGTGGAGCCGGTGCCGCGCAGGGAACGATCTGGTGCGGGGCGTGACTGGGTGGCGCTTGCGGTATAGATGCCGTCGGTCAGTTGGGTGAGCATGAGGCTGCCGTCGGCTCCCGTCACGGTGGTCCCCAGCGGAACGCCTCTCGCCGCGCCGGCCTCGTCGATCAACGGCACGCTGATCCCGGGGACGGGACTCAGAGCACCGGTAAAATCATCGGGCGCCAAAACAGTGATTTTGACGCGCGGCTTCCGATTGAGCACTGGCTCGTACCGCACAGCCGCTCCGCGATCCAGCAGTAGCGGCAATTTTGTGGGCGCAAGGTATTCCGGGTCTTGCGGCAACACCGCCTGGTCGTATCCACCTGATGTGACGCCGCGGATTTCGAAGGAGCCCTCTACCGTTACCGCGCAGCGAGTTTGGGGGTCGGTGCCCGCCACACATGACGGTCCCGCAGCGGGAGAATCCGGACCTGCGAGGGTGGCAGCGGTTATGACGCAGGCAGAGGGCATTGAAGCACCGCTCGGGACCAACACGACACAGTCGGGCGCAGTGGGCGAACCTTCCTTCGTCGTAATGAGTCCGCTGATTAATCCCAACGGCTGCAGCGAGACTTGCGGCGCTGGAACGGTTTGACTCATTCCCACTTGGACGTTGGTGGTGACCGTCTCATACCCTGGCGCAGATACTGCCACCGCGTAAAGCCCTGGAAGCAGACCTTTGCTGGCACCAGCGGGGCCGACCGCCCCATCCTCATCAGATGGCAGCGTGTAATCATCCCCGGGCCCGGCGTAGGAGACGATGGATGCGGGCCAGAAACGGTATCGACCGTAGTGGTAACTGTGACGACACACTTCGGATTCGGCTGGGCCGCTCTATCGCACGTCAACGGTCCGCCCGTGCGAGCGTCCACCGCGCGGCCCCGGATCTTTGAATCTCGCGCAAGTTCGCCATCTGACAGTTCTGACAACGTCAGGTCTTGCAGAGCAGTTTCAGCGGCGGTGATCTGAACGGTGGCAAACGTTGTTTTCCGGCCGTACATCGACGCGGACAGCACGTAAATTCCAGGCCCCACTCCGGCGAATCTAAATGAGCCGGGTGGCGCCGAAGCTGTCATCGTTTTGTACGAAGCATCGGTTCCGGTCAGGGTTAATCCCGCACCTGCCAAGCCCACATTGTCCCCTCCCGAGACCATCCCGGCGACAACACCATCGGACCGCGTCATGGACAGGTCGACCAGGGCGTTCTCGGCGCCAGCGGCCAACTTCACCTGACGAGTTTTTGGTTGGTACCCGTTCCCGCTGATGGTCAAGGTGTAGGTACCCGGGGTAGGCAGATCGGGGAGGGTGAACCGGCCGACCGCTCCGGAGGTAATCGTATTTGCCGACCGGGTCAGGTCACCATCGACCGCGATGACAGTGAGTCCGCCCAGTCCGCCTACAACCCCAAACTGGTCGACACCCGTCACAGATCCCGTAATTGAGCCCACGCCAGCCTTGAGGGCCAAGTCGACAACCTGGGAGCCGCCCGCGCCCAATGTAACGAGCGCCGACGTGGTACCGAAGCCAGCAGCCCTCACCGTGATCAAATAGCTTCCGGGCGTGGAAAGCCCGCCCACTTCCCAGTTGCCGCCACCGGTTTCACCTGTGGAGATACTGGACGTGACCAGGGAATTGGTGCCGTCCGTGATAGTGACAGTCGCCGCGCCAACAGGGCCCGTATCGGAGGCAACCGCTCCGGAAAGTTTGCCCTGCCCGGGCACCAGTTGGATCTTCATCGGGTCCGCGTCGGCGAGCAGCGCCGGATCAATAATGTATCGCTGGGTCTGGTAACCAGGTTGCGCAAACGTTGCGAGGTAGTAGCCAGGGCCGTTAATTCCGGCGAACGACCAGCTGCCGTCCTTGAAGGGCACGGTACTTCGTCGGCCCGCCGTAGCGTCCTCACTGGGTTGCTGGCGAAGCGATGACCCCCACATTTTGCCCAGAAGAGCAGCCTGGCGCAGCCCTGACGCCACCGACGGATCGACTAGTCCCGTTGCTGGCTGAGCACCTACGTCCTGTGCTTGAACGACCGATGTTGGCTCCACCAGGACCGTTACCTTGGTGGGATCGCTCCCGAGAACGGTTCCAGCCAAACGGTTCCCACCGCCTACTCCGCTTGCCCCGGAGACGTCGACCGCGCCGGGCGCAGCTGGGCCCGTAGATTCACCGGGCGTGGCAGCGGCACCGGACTCGCCTGGCGAAGCGTCGCCCTGAGCGGCGTCAGCGCTCGCGGGTGGTGAAGGCACCTCGCCGGTGCTCGCAGCAGCTTCAGCGGCGCTGCGAGCGAGCTCTTCCTGTGCGGAGCTGAGCGCGTCCTTGGGCGCGAACGCATCACGCAGGCGCGGGACAGCAATCACTGCGATGCCGATAAACATGGCGGCAACGAGCACCAAACCCAGTGATTTCAGCGCCCAGCCGCGCAAAAACGGTCGGGACCTGAGCAAACCTTCCGCGTACTGCGGGGCTCCTGAGCTGCGCGCGGTCACAGAGTAGGCGAACGTGTTGTCTGCCCCTATGAAGGAGGGCTTCTGGACGCGAATACGACCTTTGACAACGACGGTGCGGCCTGCCGGAACCGTCACTGCGAATTTACTCATCCGTAGTTTCGCGCCTCGGGCAACCTTCGGCTGCAAATCGAGGGTGGCGTCCGCCTTGCCCGGGTTTGTCAATGTGACCGCGATCTTCTTCGTGAACACCGCGCTTGGTTGTTGCGGCTCCAGTGTGATCGCTACTCGGTGGGGCGCGTTCAGTACCAATACCGCCTCTGCCATGCCAATTCGCGGCGAGCTCGAAGCGGAGGGCCTTGAAGGCGACCCAGGAGCTCTCAGTTCGGGCTCAGAATCCACTGCTGGAGCCTGCACCGCAATCACAAATGGGTACCTAGCGGCGAGCGCACCTCGCTCAGTTTGGAGTGCGATATCCACCCTGGTGCCAACACCCGGTTCCACGGGCGCGATCGTGGTGGGTGCAGGTGCCCAACTCGCGTCCAAGCCGATGACCGACACCGTCAAAGGTGCTGCGATGAGGCCCCAATGTCGCACCAACACCGACACGATAACGACTTGTCCCGCGCCCACCGAGATTTCACTCTCGACGACGACTTCCACCGTGTCGGGACCAGTTGGCGGGCACTGTTCGATCATGACGTACCCGCCGGTTGAAGGGGATCTGGTGCTGGCGCCGTCGCCGGATCAGCCGGTGTCGTCGACGATCCGGCAGGAGTGGTGGCAGTGGTGGCTGCAGTGGTGGCAGCAGTGGTGGCAGCAGTGGTGGCAGCAGTGGTGGTGGCAGGAAGCAGCGGGGCGATTTGCGTGGCGGGTGTTCCGAACTGCAGGTTAATCACTCCCACCTGACTGGCAGAGAGCGCCACGGTCGCCGAACCCAATGCGCCCGTGGTGGGTGTTCGAATTTCGACGACATAGCTTTGAGGGGCGTCGATGTCAGCGAAGAAGTAGCGCCCGGACGAGTCGGTCTTGGTGCTGAGGTATACCGTTGCAGGGTACTGGCTGGCCTGGTAGAGAAGAACCTCAGTATCGGTCGCTGGGCCGCTGGCTCGATTGGTCACCGTTCCGCTCAGTGATGCGGGCGGGATTAAAATAGGATCAGCTCGCAGCACTTGTCCCGCGGTGACGGTGATGATCAGCGAGGTTGGCCGAGTGCCTTTCCTGGCAACGGACAGTGTGTAAGTGCCCGGATTAACGCCCGCAATCTCGAACCTCCCAGTTTCCTGCGTGGGGCTCGACGCTGTGATCACCGTGTAGGTATCCGTGGCCGAGACGAGGACGACGCTTGCCTCTCCTACAGCCGCCCCGGTACCTGTCGGTGCCTGCTGAGTCACTGTTCCCATCACGGTGGCGTACGCGGATTGCAGTCCAATAGCAATACCCGAAGCGTCTACACCTGCGCCGAGGGAACCGCTCGTGAGTGTTCCGGTGGCATCGAGTGAGACCGCGACGGTTTGCGGCTGCAGATCAGAGCGCGAGAACGTCACTGTGTAGGTGCTCGGGATCGCCAAGCCAGCCATCGTCCAACTGCCCACTGCACCAGCGGATTGAGTGACGGTAGCTATTGTCGTGGTCCCACTTGTCACAGTGACGGTGACACCCGGTGCGCGCTCCCCATCGGCCAAGGTGGTCACTACACCTGTCAGTGACCCTGCGGCTTTAGCCAGCGAAATCTGCACACCATCCAAGGTTTGGCCTGCACTCAACGCCAGATTTGACGTCGACGTGGTGTAGCCGCGCAACGTGACGCTCACGGTATAGATACCGGGGGTAACAAGGCCGCGCAACGTGAAAGCACCTGCCTCCCCTGCCGTTTCACCCGTGAGCGAGACCGTCTTTACCGAACTGCTACCCGCGGTGGCAGTGACGACCGCTTCACCGAGCGGGCCGTCGGGGCCTGAAATTGTGCCGGTGATGACCCCGTCCCCAGTTCGCAGACGGAGCGAGATCGCAGCGCGATCCTCGCCACCACCAAGGTCCACCCGCTGGGTATCTGTGGCGAAACCTTGTTTGCTCACCACTAAGTCGTAAATTGCTGGCGAAGCGAGCGCGCTCAGACTAAAAAGTCCATCGGCGCCGATCGGCACTGTCTTCACTAGCGCGCCCGGTACGTCACCCGCAGCCCCTACGGGAATTGAACCCGTGCCATCGGGTAGCTGATCCGCCGGCACTTGAACTGCAAGGCTTGCCCCTGCCACATCGGTACCAAGTACCTGACCAGAAATGGTTGCGGGTAAGCCGCCCAGCACCACGGAAATGCCTTTCTTGGACTGTCCAGCCTTCACCTCCACCACCTGGGCATCGGCGGCTGTCAATGCCGTCGGAAACCACAATTCTGCGAAACCTGCACTGCGAAACCGGACTTGGTACTTGCCTTGGGCTAGACCGGCAATCTTCCAAGTACCGTCATTCGCGGTCGCAGTGCTGGATAACGGGGTGCCAACTTGGCCTTGAGCAAACAGTTCGACGGCAACGCCTCCCACCGGTGCGCCCGTGGTGAGAAGTACGACGCTCCCTGAAACAGTCGAACTTCCGCCAGTTCCCCCGGTGGCGTCTTGAGCTGCGGCAACCTGCAGCGCAAGGTCCCGGTCTGCGGCCGACGCACCTACCAGTCGAGAGAGCGCGATAGTGATGACTACCGCAAAAACCGTGACTGCGAGGACTAACCCCATCAGCGCTAACAACCCGCGCCCCAATCGAGGCTTTTGGAGGAAGGTCCCTTGGGCCAACGGTTCCACTTCCTGCGGCGGCAGCGGTGGTGTTAGCGGTACTTCGATGGAACCGGGCTCTTCGAGTGCAGTGTGCACGGTGGGCGGCAACCAGCCATCCAGATCGCCTCGCTCGAGAACTGGACTTATGGCCAACGAGAATGGCCGAATCACAGGAGAACCGAACCAGCGTCGAGGAGCGGTGGTCCGAAGATCAGCGATGCCATGATCCCCGGGAGCCAGTGTCAGGATTTCAGGTGTGAAGCGGAAGGTGATCTTGCCTTCGTCGTCAATGCCGAAAGGCCGCGCTGAAACCACCGTGTTCCCAGTGTTTTCCAAGGTCACACCGAATTGACCATGCTTGCCCGCCATCACCGTCATCGGCGCCAGCTTGACAGCCATCGCTTCTTGAGCGGGAACTACGAGGTCGACTTCCGTGACCGACATTGCATTCGGCGGGGTCAGCTCGCGAACCTGGATGGCGATACGGCGGTCACCTGCACCAATGCCCGGCGGAATGGAAATAAGAGCACGTACGGTTTGTGACGTGTCAGGAAATAGCGAAAGATTCTCAGCGTCGAGCACCACCCATGACGGATCCGCGCCGAGAAGACGAACGTGATACCCACCGATGAGGGCGGTGGTGTTGGTAACGGTGATGGTCAGAGTAAGTGGTTCACCCTCCACCAAGTCGACCCGCTGCGGAGTTACTGCTACCCGCATCACTGCCCCCCGGGGATGGTGAAGTTCGTGGCCGCAACCATACCGGCTTGCACGGGCACGAGCGCGGTTACTGTACGGCCGTCCGCTGTCCGCGCGGTGAGCGTGTATGGCCCGACGGGTAGTTGCGCAATCACGAATCCGCCGCTGGGCTGTCCGCCCGAAGCCGCGGTAGTCGTGCTGGGCCAGAGTCGTTTGCCGTCGGTTGCCGTAACCGCGATCCCAATCATTGGATTGCCTGCAGCATCGAGCACCCTGCCGGTGATGCGGCCGAGCGAACTGGCCATGGTCACGAGCAGCGAGCTTGGCGGACTCTCGCTGGTGAGCGTCAATGGGACTGTCTGATCCGCGTATTCCGGCAACCTGAAGGTGATTGTGTAAGAGCCAGGTGACGGGAGGCCAGCAAGACTAAAAGATCCCACATCCCCGTCCGTCACAGTGGTGGTCGTTGGGGGGTTTTCAGTTCCGCCGACTGTGACAGTCGCTCCGCCCAGGCCCTTGCCACTGGCATCGACCAGCCTTCCGCTCACGAGTCCAGTGCCGCCCACCATCGGAACTTTCAGGTTGCCCAACACCTCCCCCGGACCCAGGTCGACCACGATCGTTTGGGTGGCGTAGTTCTTGGCGCTGAAAGTCAGGACGTAGGTTGCTGGCGTGGGTAGTTCAGCGAGAGCAAATTGTCCGACCGACCCGGTGGTTGGCGTGCCCGTAACTACATCCTTGCCGTCGACACTTGTTGCAACGGCGACCCCACCCAATCCGGCGATGCCATCCGTCACAAGGCCTGTGATGGATCCGGGGGCGGTTCCCAGCACCACTGTCGGTTCGAAGCGTTGCGACCCGCCTGTCACGGTGCTTCGAATACTTGTAGCTTGATAGCCCGGTGTGGTGAAGCTCAATTCGTAAGTGAACGGCGCGGGCAAATCCGGTATGGAATATTTGCCGTCGGCGTCGGTGGCAACCGGCGGCACCACCGGTGCCATGCCGGTTCCGCCAATGGGTGTCACCGTCACCTGAGATACAACTGGTAGCAGGTTGTCCCCTGGGTCAATTTTGCCGGTGATGGTCGCGGGGTTTCCGGTAATGACAGCGTTCACATTTGCAGTAGCCGCCCCGGCGTTCACTTCCACCGGCGACGCCGCGCCGACATTACTGACTCCGGGCGCGAATGCGGTCTGGAAGCCATCGGCTGATAGGCGCAGTACGTACCGTCCCGGGAACAGGCCCGAGACTTCGTAACTGCCGTCTGCTTGTGTCGCCGCCGAGCTGGCCGAAATCCACGCGCCCGATCTGTCCTGGCGCTGCGCTTCGACCAGAATGCGGCCAACGGGGGCGCCGTTGCTCATCGCTGTCACTGTGCCTCCGATCGCCCCCCCCAGACCCGCGGGCAACGTGCCGTCTTTGGGTAGAGCTCCGGCTGGTGCGAGCGCTGGCTGGGCACCCGCTGCGGGGCCGGTGGGCGGCGGCTCGCCAGCTGCCGCCGCCGCATTCAGCGCCGCTACCTGACTTGAGGCGGCAAAGAAGGAAGCGGGTGCTGACTTGGTTTGCGGATCTCCGGTGAAAACCTGATTCAGGCCGAAGAGAAAGACAGCAGCCCAGATCAACAGGATGGTCAACAGGATCACCACGGTCAGGAGTCCACGAGTGAAATATGGACGGTGCCGCACGGTGAGTACGCAGGAAGCTTCCGTCAACGGTTCGGGTGCCAAGGCTAGCGTCGAGATCGGCTCTGCCACAACGGGTCTGTCAGGTGCCGCAGCTAAGAGCGTCGATACTTCGGTGATGCGCAAGCCCCTTCCTTGCGTCCGCAGCGGAAGCGTTCTCACCGGTACACCGGCAGCCGCAACCGTAATGGGTTTGTCTGTGTCGCTACCGAGGAAAACCCGTCGCGACTTCACCTCGACGATCGGCTCTAATGTCGCGCCCGCCGGCACTGTCACCGTGGATGGCGAGCACTTGATAGACATCGCGGCTTGCGGATCAGAGGCTGTCAGTCGCACATCCAGAGCGACGTTGCCCGGATTGGTGAGCGTCAGCACGAACCTCGAACTACGTCGACTGCGCACCATTTTGGGGTGCGCACTCACTAGCAGTCCGGGGTGCGGTGGAACGATTAGGTCAATGTCGGTATAGCTGGCGTCGGTGTCCCGCGTGCGCGACTTGACCTCGACACTGAGCGGATGCCTACCCGCGGGGAAACTTGCAGGCAGCGTGAGAGTGAGCACCATGCGCCCAGTGGAATCCGGGAAGAGGGGCAGCACCAAAGGATAACTTTTCACGAGCGATGACGACAGGCCAATGATGCGAGCGCTTACTCCCTCAATAAGATCGCCCGTATTGATGACATCGACGGCGAACTCAGCAGACTCGCCTGGCACTAGGTCGAGTTCTTCCAGTTCCGTGGTGATCCGCACGGCTAGGACGCCAGATCCGGCACGGGCGCAACCATGGCTTGGATTCGTGCGACTGACGTCGGGAGGTCCGCAAACGGCAGCGCGTCGATTGCTGTAGTGACGATCAATTCAAATGACGGCTTGATATGCCCGCCGACGGTGGACCAAACATCTTTGGCGCGATTGTTATCGTGCGGAGCCACCGCGAGTTGAATGCCCGCAGCCACCTGAGCAGGCAAATGCTGTGCCGGTAGGACCTGATTCAGGATGAAACAGGTCAGCAGATCACCAATCAGCTGGTGCTCATCCTGGACGGTGCCTGCCCACGCCGAGACCAGGTAGTGCACCTGCAGCATGGGCAGCTGGGGACGGCGCTCAATTCTTCCATCCGGTCCCGGCCGCTCGATAGCGGGGCGTGGTGGCTGGGGCGATCGACCGATCCCAAAAAGGAACAGGTTCACCGTGATCCGGTTCAACTGCGCTGACCAGGTCCCCGAGGGGGCATCGAAGGAGACATCTCCCACCGACTCGGACAACGCGAGTTCGTGTCTGACCAACGCCTCGAGACCGCTGTCGAGGGTGGGAATGATCATTGCGCGCTCTCCAAGTGAACCTCGCGGGGGTCACACAAAATGACCCAAAACGCGCAAACGCCCCGCGTGCATTCACGATGCATTCCGTATACCGATTTAGTCCAGTCGCATCCGGGCACCCCGGTCCGCAGATCCGTCCATCGAGGCTGCGCATTGTCACCCGCAGTCAAGTGCAGCGACTGCCCAACCACCTAAACAGCCGAGCAGCCTTCGCTCTTGAGTGAATGCAGCTTGCGGCGAAAGTGGACGAAGAGCGAGATGCGCTGCACCAACGAGGCTAAGCGTTGCCTACGGGTGGAAGAGTCTCTCAAAAGAGTGGAACTTTCCCGCGAAAGCGCCGAAGGGCCCTAGGCGTCCGCTAGGGGCGCAATGATGAGAAATGTTGAAGCGAGTGCCGTCTCAGCGGCCCTAACTCGGAGGAGATGATAGTGGAATCTGCGGCTTCACTATCTCTGCTGTCGATAGATGAGTCGCGCGTGGTGGTGGGGGCGACCTTCAACCTGCGGGGAGCGATCGCTGCGGCCGTCCAAGTCAGAAACGATATGCACTGGCAACACCAGGAAATTGCTGAAGCCGCTGTCGGCGTTTTGGCCCACGAGCCCGCAGATGCAGCTGCGTGGCAATTGCCTTCCGGCTGGGCCGAACGGTTCGGCCTCTGTGCAATCGATATCGCACTGCTCACCACTGCTCTGGCTGCGGAGCTACACCCCACCGTGCACTTACTCACGGGGCTGCTGGCAGGAGATGCGGGCCCCGGCCGCCCAACGGTTGCACTCGCCTTGGAGCTGGCAGGTATCTCGCCGACCGCGCCCGCAGCAAGAGCGCGCTTGCACAGCCTCGCGCCCCTTCTCCGACTCCGGCTCATCGCCCTCGACGGCGCAGATGCTCTACACAGCCGACGGATCCGAGTCCCCTGCCGAGTCGCTAGCCAAGCAATCGGCGATGATCTTCCGCCCGCATCACTGCTGCCTCTGCTGGTTTCCTTGCCATCGATTCCGTTAGGCAGTGTCGAACTGGTGGCCTCTGCGCTGGAGGAGGGGCAACCTCTTATTTGGATCCAGGGGCCAGCTGGCTCGGCGGGCGCGTCGATGGCCCTGGCTGCGTGCCAGATGCTTGACGCAGCAGCTCTCGTCGCTGATTTACACCGACACCCGTCTCTCCTGGAACGCCCCGAAATGGGCGAGAACGGCATGCTTCAGCGTTCTACAAGCCAGGCGGAATCTTTGCAACAAAGCCTGGCAGAGCTAGTGATGGAGTCTTGTCTTACCGGCTCAATATTGATCATTCACGGCCTTGAGCTGCTCAGTGGTTCTTTGTCCATGCTGGCTGCTACCCCGCTCCCGGTCATCGCGGTCAGTGCCGAACGCTGGAATCCCCTTTGGGGTATCGACCTGCCCGTATGTGTCCATGCACCCACGCTGTCAGTCGCGGACCGGGAGAATCTGTGGTCGCCGGTGCTCGATGGCGGCGGCATCTCACGAGACATTTCAGCACTGCGACTGAGTCCAGAAAACATCGGCATCGTGAGCCGGCATGCACGTCTCATGCGCAGATTGGCTGCCCGCGCGCACCCTCTGGAAGTCGAAATCCGCACCTCTGCCCGCCAACTAGGACGCGGGCCCAGCAACCAGTTCGCCGATGCTGGCTCGGTGCGCATGTCGGATTTAGTGCTACCGGAACGGATCGCTGCCGAGGTGCAGCGTTTACTGGACTGGGCGCGATACCGCGACGAGGTTCTGGCGCAGGGACCGCTTCAAGGAAAAGGCGGGAAAGGCGGCGGGATCTGCGCACTCTTTTCTGGTGGTCCTGGAACAGGGAAAACCCTTGCTGCCCATGCAGTTGCCGATACCTTGGGCATGGACCTGATACAAGTCGACCTTTCCGGTGTGGTCAGCAAGTACATCGGCGAGACAGAAAAAAACCTCGAGAAAGTTTTCACCGAAGCCGAGTCCCTGAACGCTGTGCTGTTCTTCGATGAGGCCGATTCGCTTTTCGGAACTCGCTCGAGTGTCAAAGACTCGAACGACCGATACGCCAACCAAGAGGTGGCTTACCTGCTTCAGCGTATGGAACAGTTCGACGGGATCACGGTTCTCGCGACCAACCTACGCGGCAACCTCGACCCCGCCTTTGCGCGGCGGCTGCATTTCATCATCGCGTTTCCCGACCCCGATGTGCCTACCCGGCAACGGCTCTGGCAGCACCACATCGAAAGCATCGGTCGGTTGGACCAGAAGGATCCGATCACGGTCGATAGCCTCGCTGGGGCACTCGAAATTGCTGGCGGGGACATCCGTAATATCGTGCTCTCTGCCGCTTACGCAGCAACTGCTGAAGGTGAAGGCGTTGGCATGCGGCACTTGGTGGCGGCAGTACTGCGGGAGTACACGAAACTTGGCCGACGCCCTCCCGGCGGCCCGTGGCAAAGCGGCAGTGTTCATCACTCGAAGGCTTGACGGGCGATCCGGACGTCGGAGTTCGGTGGTGCTGGCGCGCATCTGGGTGAAAACGTTCTCACCACTGCACTCTTGCAGGTGCTCTACGCGGACAAATGCCTCAATTCGTGTAAAAATCAGCCTCAGACTTAACGTCGTCTGACTCTCTTAAAGGAATGGTGCCCGTGGGTAACGAACGTCCTAGTGGGCAACAACTCTTCGCTGCTGCAGAGCCGCCGGCGCGTGAGACGGCTCTACCTGTCGCAGTGCCACACGCACCTCTCGGGGCAGTGCTGACCGTGGGACATGCTTTGGATCCTGCCGAAGCTGATGCCGACGCGCGCGCCGATCGGGCGCTCGCCCGGCTCGACGGGGGCGGGTCAGCTCCTGGTGCCGACGCACACCGCCATGGAGCGGGCTGCGATCACATCCAGCGCAGCGCGCTACCCGGTGGGAGCTCCGCCCACGTCGGCTTCGCTGGAGGCGCTCTCGACAGCGACCTGTCCAGTCGCATCATTAGTCGTAAAGGCGGGGGTCGCGCACTCGACGGGCCCCTGCGCCAGCGGCTGGAGTCTGGGTTCAATCAAAGTCTGTCCGGCGTTCGCGTTCACACCGATTCTGCGGCAGCTGCTCTAAGCCGGTCAGTGTCCGCGCGAGCTTTCACCACGGGCAAGGATATTTTCTTCGGTGCCGGCGAGTACTCGCCCGAAACCCCAGCCGGGGAAAGGGTTTTGGCGCATGAGATAGCACACACCATGCAAAACAGTGACGGGATAGGCAGACTGTTCGGGTCGAAGAAGACCCCCGCGGAGATCGAGGCAGCCGAAACAAAGAAGAAAGAAAAGGCTGAGCTGAAGGCGGCAGAAAAGGAGCAGACCAAAGCCGCAAAGGCTACCAACAAAAAGGCGAAGGCCAATGAGCGCGAAGAGGATGAGCGGCTCAAAGGCGAACGGAAACTAGGTAAGGAGTCCCGCGAAGCCACGAAGGACGCGATCACTCTAGAGCAAACTGCAGGCGACAAATCCAGTCCAAAAGCCGTGGCACTGTACGCCGAGTTCGACCGCCTTTTAGCAATGGAAAAGGAGGTCGTTACCGATTTCATCAAGCTCGGAATCGACCCCGCGCAGGAAGCAAAAATGCTGACAGCCGACGAGTCTGTGAAACAGACCCACGAAGCTGAAATGGCAAAGTACACCGAGGAATGCATCGATAAGGCCTACGAGTACGTCTGGTTGAAACAAGCAAATTCTGAGATGCGCGCTCTGAGACCACCTCGAGAGACAGCTGCCGAGCGACTCACTGCCGCTGTCCGGAAGGCTCGGAACCTCGACAGGGTTGACGATGCAGTCCGCGCCGATACTAAACACGGCCAACTTCTGTCGAAGCGGGTGGAGCGCGTGTATGACGAGTACGTCACCGAGCTTGCACGCTTGACAGCCGCGAACATTGACGATCCCAATCCCCAACCCGAGGACGTACTCGAGCAGCACGCCGAGATCCTCACCTGGGGCAAAGTTACCGACAAGGCCACGCTCAAAAATCGCCCCACGGATGGTGCCATCGTGGAAGCCGCCTTGCGCGATGCCCGCAAGCGGACCAACATCTCTCTCGCACCTGTGAAGAAGACGGGAAGCGGGCTCGAGACTGCTACCGACATCGTCGATCAAGGACGCAGTATCGCCGGCGGAGTGCTCAACGGAGCAAGCTTGCCTATCCAAGGGGCGCTGAAGAAGGTCGGCACGCCAAAGGACAAAAAACTCCAGCTCAAGGCCGGATTCACAGCAACGGAGCCAGCACCCCTAGAGGAGAAGATACCGATTATCGGTGGGTTGGCCAAAGCGATTAACAGCAGTAAAAAGCGAGTTGATGATGGCCAGGCGCACGACAAAGTGGTGGTGAAGCCTGTCTCCGTCGAGACACAGGCATCTCTCGGCTTTGGTTCTGCCACCAGCATTTTTACCGGACTTATCTCGTCTGTAAGCGGCATTATGAAGATGGCCAAAGCGATCCAGACGGCGCACGGCGAGCGCACACCCCGCAACATTATGCGGGCGGCAAAGGCGTGTGCGGAGGGCGCCAGCTCGGTCGCAGGGGTCGGTCGATCTTCTGCCGAGCTGGCGAAAGCTATCAGCCCAGGAATCACAGCTTCGGTAGGAAGCGTCATCCCCGGCTTCAACATCTTCATCACGGTGATGTCAATCGTGAGGAACGCACTGAGCTTGGCGGACATGTCCATGCGCGTCAACGACACCAGCAATCAACTCTTTGAGGCTCGCTCACGCACCAACGGCACGGGCGTCGACGTCATGATCTACCCACTGCAACACGTGGCCTCGGTCTATGCCAAAAAGTTGGAACAAACCGTCTGGGACACTGCCATCAGCATCAGCGAATTTGCCACCAGCGTCGCCACAGTTGCCAGCGGCGGTGGTTACGGAATACCGGTGGCGGTACAAGCGGGCGTCAAACTCATCGACCTTTTGCACACGGCTGGCCACTTCATTGCCGACCAAGTTATTGCCGTCCAAGCGCAGTCGTCGCGGAAGGACGCGATGCTATCGCTCGAAGGCGCGGCAGAAAATCAACTCCGCAAGGACCCATCGATGGCAGTGGACGGGATCATCGTCCAAGCAAAGGACAAAAAGGACCCCATCGCTATCAAGTTCCTACTGGGCCACGGCGTCGAAGAGGCGGACATTGCCGCAGGCAAGATCGGCAAGATCCGGGAAATTGTGTTGGGTGAAATCGGCGAATCCGGCGACCCCCTGACGGCCTACCAGAGCTTCAAGAAAACAGCGGGCGGTGTCCTGACCTCTGCCAAGGGCGTTGGCGACAAGTGGTCCAAAACGGGGGCGCTCGCTTCCGACCGGAACAGCCTGGAGGGCGGCACTTCTCGTGGTTTTCGCTGGCGGCTGAAGATGATGTTCAAAGGGGCGGACAAGTTTGACCGATCGTTGAACAAAACATCGGTGGTAAAAACTGCGAAAGAGGCGGCGGATGGCAAAGGCCAGAGCCAGCAGCCGACCGCCGAAGAAAATCACGTGCTGCTGACCGTTGGAAAACTTCGGCTCTTCCGTTCAGCAACCGCAGATCAGTTTCAGAATTTTATGGAAATGGTAGAGAAGCTCGACGACACCGTCATTACTGACGCGATTGCACTGCCCGAAAACGACGAGGCTCGCGGCGCACTTGAAGCGCTGCTCGTCGACCGCGCGCAAGCATTGGCGAAGGTCTAATGCCCGACACCCCCGTGCTGCCTAGCCTTCTGGAGCGCACGGTGGCATCGCTGCAGAACGATGGGCGTCTGGTTAAAACAGACTGGGACCTTGAAACCTTCGACGTGCTCGCAACTCGCGACGGTGCCGAGAACGTTCTTGGTGTCGCCAAACCCTCCACCGGTACCGTCGTCTTCTACTATGTGTGGCCCAAAGTTATTGCCCACGAGTATGTTTCACTCATGCTGGAATTTGTAGCGCGAGCAAACTGCGATCTGTACACCAGTGCTTTTGAATTTGATCCAGACAGCGGCATCGTTTCTGTGCGGGCGGGGGCAGAGATCGGCAACGACTCGGTGAATAGAGATGCAGAGTCCGCCTTTCTGATCAACGCGCTCGACGAGGTCGAACGGGCGGGCGCACTTTACGACTCAGTGGTGCGGGCAGTGGGGTCGGGCAACATGTCTGCTATCCAGGCCGCCAGCAGCATCTAGCTGGACTTTCTCCTTGCTGTGACAGGGAAGGTGTTCAACGCACTCAGATCGCTGCCGGGTGTTAATGCGCGCGGTGGTCCTGCACCGTCATTCGTGGTGCAAATTTAGGTTTCACCGCCGCTGGGTGGTTTTGCAACAGCCGCACCACCCGATGTCTCTGGCCGGCCCAGGGCCGTAGGAGTGCCACCATCTGTTCGTCGTCTATTTTGCGGCCTACCAGCGACCAACCCACAAATGCTGCCAAGTGGAAATCACCCACGGAGAGAGCGTCGGCGTCGCCCCACACTCGTTGGGCGACTTCAGCAGCCGTCCACACCCCGACCCCTGGGATCCTCATCAGAGCGGCCTGGCCACCCGCGGCGCCAACAGCCTGCACTGTTTCAATCATCTTCAAGGCCGCCATAATGGTGGCGGCGCGGCGAGGATCCACCCCTGCGGTATGCCAGACCCAGGAGGGCACTAGCTGCCACTGCCGCACCGTTGGCACTACCCACAGGGGAAACGGGGTAGGCCCTGGAGCTGGTTCACCATAGGCCCGCACCAAATAAGCCCACGACCTTCGCGCGGACCCACCGTCAACTTTTTGTTCAAGAATTGCAGGCACCAACGATTCCAAAACTGCTC
This sequence comes from Nakamurella antarctica, assembly GCF_003860405.1. Classification (NCBI taxonomy): domain Bacteria; kingdom Bacillati; phylum Actinomycetota; class Actinomycetes; order Nakamurellales; family Nakamurellaceae; genus Nakamurella; species Nakamurella antarctica. The sequence goes on from NZ_CP034170.1 coordinate 1,738,616, forward strand.
CTGTGTGCGAAAGCCGCAAACCGGGCGAACGACGGACTGAATCCGCCACCAAGGGATGGCCGGGCTGGAATGTAGCGACGTCATCTGTGGCCCCCAGCAACTTTGGCACCGACTCGATGAACTCCGCCGCGCCCGGGCCCCATGCTCGGACATGGATTTCGTGCAGGCCCCGCTGCCAGATACGAGCACTTACCGGTCCAGACGACAACCGACTTGTTCGCCAGATTGCGCCATCGGGGGCGTTTTGATGGACCGGATCACTACCGCCACGGCGCAAGGGCGAGAGGACCAACCGGATATTCACCGGGTATGCGGGACGCCAACAGGTGACGATGGAGCGAACGGGATCTGTCACGTGCTTGGCTCCCTCCCCGAAAACTGTTGTTGTTAAAAGTATGTGGACGCGAGAGTAAGACAAAAGCGCTGACAATCAGCGTTCCCCGACTTCAGAATACCGACCGTGGTCTCTCTGCCTTTTGATCACGTAAAGTAGCATTGCAGTTACATACGGTGAAAAAATTAGACCTTCTAAAGATATTCGAGACTGTTCATTCTGTCCCTTGTGTCACCACCACAATGGACAAGTACCGCTGCCTTGAGGAGAAATCTGCGTGCGACACTCGAATTTACGACTGCTCAACCCTCCCCGCCCAACGGTGCGCAACGCGCTGACATTCCTCACGATCCTGATTGCCGGGGTGGTAGGTCCCACCACCCTTGCTGCCGCCACTCCTCCTGACGCCGTTGCCACCCAGAGCACCAGCGCTGCCACTGCTTCCGAGGACAATGGCTCCCAACCGGCCGAAGCAGCACCGGTGACCACAGCAGCGCCGGCCGACCTAACCTCAGAGGGCGTCGAGAAGGGCGACGCGACGCAGACCGCAGCGCGCACGGCGCCGGCCACCACTGGATCCACCAGCACTGCACCCACCACCACTGCACCCACCACCAGCGCACCCACCACCAGCACACCCAGCACCAGCGGATCCAGCAGCACTGCACCCACCACCACTGCACCCACCACCAGCGGGCCGAAGCCTGGCGAGGTACAACTCGTCGATGCCTACGCACTGTGGATGCTTTTTTCCGCCAAAACCACGGCGGGGCAGATTCAGCCCCCCGGAAATAGCGAAGTGGCCTATGTGGCGCCGAATTTAGTCACGAACACTCAGTGGCTCAGGGAAGCCGCCAGCCTCCCTGACCCTTCTACTTCCCCTACCAATAAGCTGACTCCGCGCACGCTGCAAATGGTCGAAGCGGTAATCGCGTCGGGCCAGCTGAAGATGATCGATATCGGGTGCGTATCGGGGCGCGCAGGCGCGTCGGACCACCCAGGGGGACGAGCGTGCGACCTGTTCTTCAACTACCGCACGCCTGCTGGCGTGGCGGCTGGCTGGAAAATGGCGAACTGGCTGGTGGCAAATCAGGCAGTGCTGGGGGTCAAGTACGTGATCTGGCAGGGAAAAATCTGGGAACCCGCCACGCCGGTCGAGCCTTGGGACGTCTACAACTCATCGGTGTATGGCTGTCCCAACCCGGCCAATGTCACCGGTTGCCATTACGACCACGTGCACGTGTCTATGTTTTAACCACTCGGCGGGGTGCGCCTGCCAAAAAATGCCGTTCCAGTGGTCGCTGAGCCCCGGATACATCAAGATTTACGGGGCTCAGCGACCAGGCGGCCTGATCAGCTCACGCCTAGCAGATCAATCACAAAGATCAGTGTTTTACCCGAAAGCTGGTGTCCCCCACCGGCTGGGCCGTACGCCTGGTGCGGCGGCACAACTAGCTTGCGGCGGCCGCCCACCTTCATTCCGGGGATGCCCACCTGCCAGCCAGCGATGAGGCTACGCAACGGGAAATTGATGGACTGGCTGCGGCTCCATGAGGAATCGAACTCGGCGCCGGTATCGAACTCCACGCCCAGGTAATGCACGTCCACGGTGGAGCCAGCGCTTGCTTCGGCGCCTTCGCCAAGGGTGATGTCGGTTATTTCCAGCTCGGCGGGCGCGGGCCCGGTGGGGAAGTCAACTTCGGGCTTGGAGGCAGAGGTATCAGTCATCCCCCTATCCAACCGCACGGGCGCCCCGGATGCACACCGTCGCCCGAAGCCCGCCGCCCGTCGCCCTAGCGCATCGGCAGCTCTGGCGAGGCAGGCCCGAGTCAGGTGAGCAGTCGCGACATTCCCCGGTCAGCGAGCTTGCGTCCCCCGGTCTGGCACGTCGGGCAATATTGCAGGCTCTTGTCGGCGAACTCGACCTGCGCCACGGTGTCCCCGCACACCGGGCACGGCAACCCGAACATTCCATGAACCCGCATTCCGCTGCGCTTCTCGCCTTTGAGCCGCGCAGCCTCTTGGCCCTCTAATCGCGAGCTGGCCGTGATGAGTACCGATCGCATCGAAGCGTAGAGGCGAGCAACGGCGTCATCCGTGAGCTTTTTCGCAACCGCGAACGGCGAAACCATTGCGGTGTGCAGGATCTCGTCAGAGTAGGCGTTGCCGATACCTGCCAAGCTCCGTTGGTCGGTGATGACGTTTTTTACCCGCGACGGGCTCCGAGCCATTAAATCTGCGAACTGCTCGAGAGTGAGGGTCAGCGCATCCGGACCTAGGGCCGCAACACCCGGTACCTGCAGTGGATCCTTCACCAACCACAACGTCATTGATTTGCGACTTCCAGCCTCGGTGAGGTCAAAACCGGATCCATTCTCGAACCACAGCCGCATTGCTATGGGTCCGCCCATTTTCGGCATAACGGAAGAGAGTGCGTCGGACCACCTAAGCCAGCCAGCTCGCGCCAAAAACAGCACCAAGTGGATTGGCCGATCCGCCTGTCTCGAAGAAGACGGTGAGAATTGGAAGTCAAGAAATTTGCCGTGCCGGGTCGTTGCCGTCAGAGTGGCACCAACCAAAGCCGCGGGTGCGGGTTCAACCGTGGCGAGCAAGCCCAATGCTGACACGCTGACTTTCGAAACCTTCTGCCCGCCTCCGTTTTCGGCGACGAACGACGTCAAGGCGGCGACCTCTGGAAGCTCCGGCATCCATCCATTCTGCACACCGGCGCACACTGCCGCGCCGCAGAGATCTGCGGACTAGGCTCGGGTAGGTGATCACCGTGGAAGAAACCCTCATCAGCAAGCTCGATGCCCCCCAGGCCTTCGCCTATTTGCGCGAGTTCGAGCACACCATGCAGTGGGACCCGGGCACCCCCGTGGTTCGTAAAATTTCCGAGGGGCCAGCAGCGGTGGGATCGAAATACTATGCGGAGGCGGAGTTTCGCGGTAAGCGGCAGCCCATCGAGTACGTGGTCACAGAAATCGGGGAAGACCACATCCAGCTGCGCGGTGAAAATAAAACCGTGATCTCGGTGGACACCATCACCGTTCTCCCCAGCGCCGATGGCGCCACCGTTACCTATCGCGCCGAGTTCAGCCTCAAAGGGATTCTCAAAGTAGCCGAACCGTTTATGAAGGGCACATTCCAAAAGCTCGCGAAGCCCGCCATCGACGGCATGCGCACCAAACTCGACTCGATGGTCGCCTCTTAGACGCGCTGAGGAGAGACTTCCAGTTTCACCAATCAGTGCCTGCTCTGATTGGCTGTGGAGGTGTCTGACGCCGAAAGCAACTTCCAACTGACCACCGAACTCGGACACAGCGAGCTCGGCCGCTCTGGCGTGATCTCAACGCCCCACGGCACTATCGCCACCCCGGCCTTCATCGCAGTGGGAACGAAGGCAACGGTCAAGGCCGTACTCCCGGAATCGATGGTCGGCTTAGGTGCACAAGCGGTGCTGGCCAACGCTTACCACCTCTACCTGCAGCCAGGCTCGGACCTCATCGACGAGGCAGGTGGCCTGGGGAAGTTCATGAACTGGACGGGCCCCACCTTCACCGACAGCGGTGGTTTTCAAGTGCTCTCCCTCGGCGCCGGGTTCAAAAAAGTGTTGGCAATGGACGCGGGGAATGTCCGCGCTGACGACGTGATCGCCGAAGGCAAAACCCGACTGGCACACGTTGACGACGACGGGGTTACCTTCAAATCCCACTTAGACGGTTCACTGCACCGCTTTACCCCGGAAGTATCGATGCAGATTCAGCACCAGCTGGGCGCCGATATCATCTTCGCCTTCGATGAGCTCACGACCCTGATGAATACGCGGGAGTACCAGGAGATGTCACTGGAGCGGACCCGCTTGTGGGCGCTGCGCTGTATTGCCGAACACCGCACACTCACCGAAAGTCGCGCGGAAAAGCCCTACCAGTCGTTGTTTGGCGTCATCCAAGGCGCGCAATATGAGGATCTGCGACGCAAAGCCGCACGCGATCTGGGCCAAATGGGGTTCGACGGTTTCGGGATCGGCGGCGCTTTGGAGAAGGAGAACCTCGGCACCATCGTCCGCTGGGTCAACGAGGAACTTCCTGTCGACAAACCCCGTCATCTTCTCGGGATCAGCGAACCCGACGATATCTTCGTGGCGGTGCAAAACGGGATCGACACCTTCGACTGCGTCTCCCCCTCGCGGGTTGCGCGTAACGGAGCCATCTATACGCCAGTCGGTCGAGTCAACGTCACCAACAGCCGGTTCCGTCGAGATTTCGGTCCACTGAGCCAGGACTGCGGGTGCTACACCTGCTCCCACTACAGCAGGGCTTATCTGCATCACCTCTTCAAGGCGAAGGAGATGATCTCGTGCACGTTGGCCACAATCCATAACGAAGCATTCATCGTCAAGCTCGTCGACGACATCCGAGTCAGCATTAACGACGGGACCTTTTTCGACTTCAAGGAGCAGTTCCTGGGCAGCTACTACAGCTAGCGTGCACTGATCGGAACAACGTCCTGGATAGCCTCCCGCTTCTTCACGTATTTGATGACGCGGTAGGTCACCGGGAGCATCACCGTTTCGATTCCCACCTTCCAGAGAAAACCGACCGTGATGTAGGACCACAGGTCTGAGGCGGACAACACCCCTGCAAAGGCGACGGTGCAAAAAACCATGGTGTCGGCGGCTTCGCCCACGATGGTGGATCCGATCAAGCGGACCCAGAGGCGCCCCGTGCCGAACCTCTCCTTTAGCTTCACCATTACGAACGCGTTGAGGAACTGTCCGACCAGGTACCCACACATGCTGGCAAGCACAATCCGCCAGACGAAACCGAGAATGTTCTCGTAGGAATCCTGTAAGCCCCAATCAGACTGTGCCGGCGTCATCTGAACGAGGTAGAAACTGAGCGTCGCCGTCAACGAAATGGCGAAACCTAGCAGGATGGTGCGCCTGGCCGCGCGCAGGCCGTACACCTCAGCGAGAACGTCGCCGAGAACGTACGTCAGCGGGAACAGCAGAGCGCCGCCGTCGGTAATGAACGGTCCACCAAAATCGATGAGCTTGACTGCGCTGACGTTGGAGATCAACAGCAACGCGCAGAAGGCTGCGACCACGATGTGGTAGACGCTTCGCGAGCTCACCACTGCGGGTTCGATAAAGTTCGAAATCGGTTTTGTCACGTGGATCATCCAAGCAGCTCGCTGGGCCACGGCAAAGTCCTTGCCGCGGACATCACTATCGTAGGACGGCCACAGCTGCCGGACCTGGCATGATCGAGGACACTATGAGTGCGACATTGGTGGCCAAAAACCTTGCAGCCGGACACGGGGACAGAACACTTTTTAGCGGTCTCGACCTGGTGATTGCCCCAGGCGCGGTGATCGGCTTGGTGGGCGCGAATGGAGCCGGAAAGTCAACGCTGCTCAGGCTTTTCGCACAAGCAGCGAGCCCGGAATCTGGTTCTGTGACGCTGGCGCCTGCCGATGCGATTGTGGGATGGCTGCCCCAGGAGGTCGAGAGGCTAGATGGTGAAACGGTTCTCGAACACCTCGCGCGTCGCACGGGGGTAGCCGCAGCCCAAGCCCAACTTGATAGCGCCACCCAGGCGTTGGCAGGCGGCGACTCGGTGCTGGTACCTGGCATAGCGGGGCATTCAGTGGAAGATCAATATTCTCATGCCTTCGATCACTGGTTAGCCATTGGCGCAGCAGATCTCGCCGAACGCACCGAACAAGCCATGGCCGACGTGGGCTTAGCCGTCAGCCAGGACAGCCAGATGACGACGCTCTCCGGCGGCCAAGCGGCGCGCGTGGGACTGGCCGCGCTGCTGTTGTCTCGTTTCGACATCTTGCTTTTGGACGAGCCGACTAATGATCTTGACCTCGCGGGGCTTGCCCGCTTGGAGCGATTTGTCCGTGAGCAACGTAGTGGCATCGTCGTGGTCTCCCACGACAGAGAGTTCCTTGCTCGCTGTGTAACCACGGTGGTGGAGCTCGACCTCGTGCAACAGCAGGTCGCAGTCTACGGCGGCGGTTACGAGGCCTATCTGGCAGAGCGCGCTTTGGCGCGGCAGCACGCTCGCGATGAGTACGAGGAATTTAATGACAAACGCACCGGACTGGAAAACCGTGCTGCCATGCAACGCGGCTGGACCGACAAAGGATTGCGTGCGCAGTCGGCAAAGAAAGCGCCAGACAATGACAAGATCGGCCGTGCCAGCCGGATAGAAGGCACCGAAAAACAGGCCGCGAAGATCAGCCAGACGGAGCGGCTCATTGAGCGCCTTACCCAGGTGGCAGAGCCCCGTAAGGAATGGCAACTGCAGCTAGAGATCGCCGTCGCGCCGCGGTCGGGATCCGTTGTCGCGACCCTCAATGAGGCGGTGGTGCGGCGCGGAGATTTTCAGCTGGGTCCGGTCAGTCTGCAAGTGAATTCGGGCGACCGCATCGGCATCACCGGGCCGAACGGGAGCGGCAAAACCACCTTGCTGGCAGCGCTTCTTGGACGCATCGAAGTGACTTCGGGGGCTTGGTCTTTAGGCACCGGGGTGGCTATCGGCGAGGTTGACCAGGCGCGTTCCTTGTTGACCAGCGGCCTCAACCTGCTGGAGGCATTTGCTGCCCAGATTCCAGAGTGGCCCGCTGCTGAAGTCCGAACGCTGCTGGCCAAATTCGGGCTGAAAAGTGACCACGTGCTGCGTCCCACTGCCGCACTCTCCCCCGGTGAGCGAACCCGGTCGGTCCTAGCGCTCCTGCAGGCGCGAGGGGTTAATGTGCTGGTACTGGACGAACCCACCAACCACCTCGATGTGCCCGCGATTGAACAGCTGGAGCAGGCGCTCGACACCTACGAGGGCACGTTGCTTCTCGTCACGCACGATAGGCGGATGCTCGAGGCCGTGACGCTCAACCGCCGATGGCAAGTATCGGGCGGGCAGGTCAGTCAGGAGTAGTCCGGCAGCGGTAAAGCAGATATCTAACTTTTGGGCGTGGTTACGTCGGCACGGGCGATTTACTAGGCTGCTCCGTTTGCGTCTCGATCCGCCAAGATTCAGCAACCACGCGAAAACCCTGCCGTTCATACAGCCGTTGTGCCGGATTTCCGACCGTCACCACCAGAGTTACGACAGGCCAACCAATTTCTGCCAAACGCCATGCCGACTCAGCGAGCAGAGCACCTCCTAGGCCGCTGCGGGCGGCAGCCGGATCGACGCAAATATCCGTCACAAAAGGCCCGGCGACACCGGCTCCGTGGGATGTGGTCTCGCTGATAAGGATGTGCCCGACGATGCGGCCGGTCTGGTCGGATATGTGCACTGAAGCTGCGGCGATCCACGGACCCATCACTAAGCCGGCCATGATGTCAAGGACAGCCTGTCCGGCTGATTCAGGGTCGGAATCGGTGGGCTCGTGGTCAGGGTGCGCGGCTGGGTACGCCCTTGCGATGACGGAGCCGTATTCCCTCGCTCGGTCTGGTGACATAGGCGCGATCGCGAAACCCCGCGGAAGTGAGTGAGTGGTATCTCTGCCTACCGCGCCCACCTGCCGCCTGGAGAATCCGGGCAGGTCCAGGACCATGTGAAGGCAATGACGGTCCAGCAGCCCTCCTGCAGCTATCGCGTCTGCAGCTGCTGCGGGATCATCGACAATCCGCTCCATCGCCATAAATGGGTCCCCGTTCGTTGCATCTGCGTGAACACCGCCAGTCAGACCTCACTACCTGCATAGTATCGGGCAGTACAGCCGAGTCGCGAACTCGCAGTACTACCGACGAATCCGTGACAGTTGGATAGGTGCTCCCAGCGGTAGAAATAACAAAAGGCCCCCATGCCCGCGAGGGAATGGGAACCTTTTGTCGTGAGAGACGTTGCTGCTGAACTACTTTCCGGCTGAGACCTTCACCGGCGCTGGCACTACTGTTTTTTCCTGTTTCGCCTTCGCTGCGGGCGCGACCGACACGCGGTCGAACACTGGCACGTCACCCACGATGGGGTTGGTCCGGCGTGAGGGCGCCATGTACTTCGTCACGAGGTTAACGAATGTCGCCAACCGGTTGCGGTTACCCAGCAGGGTAGCGATGTGCACGTACAGCCACACCAACCAGGCTAGCGTGCCGGTGAGTTGAATCGACTTCCCGAACGGCAACGCGATGTCGGCGATGGCAGCACGACGTCCGACAGTGGCCATGGTGCCCTTGTCCTTGTACTTGAAAGCCTCTGTGGGCCGGCCGGTGATCAGCGCAGCAATGTTCTTGCCAGCGCGAACGCCTTCCTGCAGAGCGGGCTGCGCCAGCTGCGGAAGCGCCTCTGGCCCAATGGCGATATCGCCCGTGGCGAAAATGTTCTCAAACCCGGTGACCCGCAAGTCGCTTTCGACGGTGATGCGACCACCCCGACCCTGCGGAAGTCCCCAGCTGCTGACGATCTTTGGCGCGGTTACTCCGGTGGCCCAGACAACCACCTTGGCGGGCAAGAATTCGCCGGTACCCAGGGTGACGCCGTCTGCGCTGACTTCCTTCACAGAAGTCTCGAGACGAAGCTCGACGCCGCGCTCGCGCAATTCCTTCTCCGCGTAGTCCCGCAGATGTTCCTTAAACGGTGGCAGGACGGACTTGCCCATCTCGATCAGCACGATGTGGGTGCGACGCGGGTCCAGCTCCGGGTACACGACTGACATGGCGTCGTTGCGCATCTCTGCCAGAGCGCCAGCGGTCTCAACGCCCGTGGCCCCGGCGCCAACAACCACCATCGTGAGCTCGGGAGCGTTCTTGCCGTCGTTGGACGCTGCTGCGTGCTCGAGTTGTGTGAAGATGCGATCGCGCAGCGTCAACGCCTGTTGACGCGAATAAATAGCAAGCGTGTGTTCTTCCGCGCCGGGGGTACCGAAGTAGTTCGTGGTCACGCCGGTTGCCACGATTAGGTAGTCGTAGTCGATGCTGCCGCCGTCAGTGAAGTTGACAATCTGATTCTCCGAGTCGATGGACTCGGCTTCCCCGTGCCGAAACGACAGGTTCAGTTGGCGCATCCGAGCCGCGCGGAGGAAGAAGGTTACGTCTCCCGCGTTCAACCCCGCCGTTGCCACTTGGTAGAGCAACGGTTGAAAGGTGTTGTAGGTGCGTTGGTCGACAAGCGTCACGTCCACATCAGAACTCCTGAGTGCCTTTGCGGCGCCGAGGCCCGCAAAACCACCTCCCAGGATGACAACGTGGGGGCGGCGACGCGCTGAGGCGACAGGTCGGGCAGATGTGCTTGGGGCACTCATGAGGGTCCTCGCGGTGTGCGGAGATAGCTGACATTTACTCTGTCCAAAGTAGGCGGTTTTGGTGACTTCTGTGTAACACCGGGACCATCAGGTGCCCTAAAACAGCCACTTTGTGAAAAGTTTCACAAGCCTCTGGGGTAGAGTGTGACTCCGATCACTGAATCGGTTCGGAACGAAACTGAAATCTCCTACCTTGATTGCTTGTTCGGGCTAAGAAGCGCCTTGCTGAGACACCCGAGGGTGCGGACGCAGCTCCCACCACACCGAGCCGACCATGAGAGCGAGCATCGCGTGGTCGCACACCACCGCAACCGACTGCCAAAATGCCCAGGATCTGGGCGCGCCAGCGCTATTTGGCGCGGTACCGAGAACCACCGGATCGGGCACTGAATCGAGCCCCGTGTTATCCCACCCATTCGCCGCCAGGAGAAGGAGAATCAGACTCACCCCGACCGCTGCCATTAAGACAGCAGCGCCCGCGCGCCAAGGTCCTCTTATGCCCCAGAGACAGGAGAGGATGCCCATCGGAACAAACGCCAGCCCCAGTACCGCACCCACCGTGTGAATCTGCGCGGTTGACGACTGCTGTGCACCGCCCGGGTCCGTGGGAACCAATGCCATCACCACCGCGCCAATCGCGCCTATGGTCAACAAGGTGAGGCCCGTTCGAGAGCGCGGGCGCAGCGTCCGCGTCAGTACCAGCGGGGTTGCAGCAAATGCCAGCATCCAGAGCGCAAATAGCCAGCCGTTTGGCCCCACCCCGTACTGACTCATCGAGACAGGAGGTGGGTACCACTCACCGGCAACAGCCTGAACCGCCACTGCGAGAAAAAAGGTGGCAGCAGCGAGGGCAGATCCGAGAATTCGCCATCTGCGCACCACAATATTGTCCCCGATCACCGCCCGGAATTGTCCCTACGTCTGCCGAAGAGGGAGGCCTAACCAGCGATGCTGCCCACGCAGCTACTTCTGAAGATAGCTCCGCACCCAATCCGAGCAGAGAAAATACCCGCTTTGGGGCGGTTTGTCCTCTAGTTTGAACCTATGTTCACTGCCAGCCGCGCAATTTTGACGCCCATCGCATATGTCTGTGTCTCCGTCCTGTTCCTCGCGGCGTGTTCCGGCACAGACAGCGTGGCAGGAAAGGGCACCTCGACGGTCGTTGCGTCGACCGGCGCGCCCAGTGCGAGTGCCAACGCGCTGCCGTCCGTCATGACCACTCCTGCCTCGGCAGGAGCTCAGTTAACGAGTGGGGCGTCAACAAGTGGGGCGTCAACGGATTCAGGTCTACCCAGCGTGGCCTCTGCAGGGGCAACCCCGAGCGCGACGGGTCCCACAACTGGCGCTTCTGCAGCCCCTCCTGCGCCAGCGACCGTCATGATTCCTGGGCCGCAGGTGACGGAGGTGGTGACCGTGACGGCAACCGCACCACCAGCTGCGCCGGCCCCGGGGGCCAACCCCGCCGGTGGCGGCTCCGGCATCACGCCCAATTCTTACGGAGCCCTCGGTTTCCAGTCCCCGTCCGGCAACATCAACTGCCTGATTCAGACAGACCCAAGCTACCCATCTGTGCGCTGCGATATCGGCGAATTCACCTATGCGGTACCCGCTCACACAAGCTGCGGCGCCGAGATCGGGTGGCATGCCGGCACGGTTTCCATCGAGGGAGCTGGCGTCGCGGAATTGGGCGGGTGTATCGGCGACACCATCTCCGATGCGAATTATCCCGTCCTCGGCTACGGACAGTCAGTCACAGGAGGCAATTTCACCTGCGCCTCAGCTGAGAATGGAATGACGTGCAAAAACCTCACAACAGGGCGCGGATTCCGCTTGGCTAAGAGCTCGTACACGATTTCCTGATACAGGACTCAGCTCGTAAATATGCTCGGCGCAGTGTCGGCGTAACTGGGCCAACACCCAGCCTCGGTGGTGGTGGTTTCGGCCGCCAGCATTGCTCGCATCATCGCCCGCGTGACAACATCGCCAGCGGCAGCGAAGAGATGGTAGAGCTCCCCCGGGTCGGGCGCTGGCCGCTCACCGGTAGCGGCGCCAAAGAACAGGTCCCCATCGAACATGGTGTGCACCGGGTTCACGGCTCGAGCGAGCCCGTCGTGTGCCATCCCGGCCATCTTGGCGCATTGTGCCTTCGTCAAAGTTGCATCGGTAGCAACCACCCCCAAGGTGGTGTGGCTAATAGATTCCGCTGCTGCCGCCGTCACCGCCGCTGACGCATCCGCCAGGCCAACCCCGATCTGCGCTGCAACAGCGCGCAGCGCCGCGGCGTCGCCTTCCGTGGGCGTACTCGGTGTGGGCCCATCCTCGGGTCGCATCAGCGAAGCCCCCAGCAGCGCACCACTTTTCGGATCGAAAGGGATGCCGGTGGCGTTGGCTACGACCAAAGCAGAAATGATCGTGCCATTGGGAAGGACCGCACTGGCTTGACCAATGCCACCCTTGAACCGACCCGTACAACTCCCGGTTCCTGCACCGATGCTGCCTTGCGCCGCCATTTGGGTGGGTGAATTCTCCTGCGCTGCCGTTACCGCCAGAGCGCCAAATTCGGCGGTGGGTCGTGCGCCGAAGCGCCCACCGCGGCCAAGGTCGAACACCACGGCGGCCGGAACAATCGGCACCACTTCGTCCGCACGGGCGCCCACTGCGATGCCAATGCCCTGTTGTCCCAACGCTTCTGCCACACCCGAGGCTGCGGACAATCCGTACGCCGAGCCGCCGCTGAGCACGAGGGCGTGAACTTTCTCCACTGTCGCCAGCGGCGACAGCAAGTCTGTTTCTCGGGTTCCCGGGCCGCCGCCGCGAACATCAACACCAGCGGTCATCCCGCCCGGCGGCGCCAGCACCACGGTGGTGCCCGTTTGGTATCCATCGCCGATGGCGGTGTGATGGCCCACCCTGATCCCGGCAACATCAGCAAGCGCGTTGAGGAGAGTCATCGCCCCTTCCGTCCCCCCGTTCACAAAGCAGACGCAGACAGGAAGGACGCGGCGGCCAGCGCGAAAACCTTGGTGGACTCCACTATGTCGCTGACTGCTACAAATTCATCCACTTGATGGGCGATCCATTTTCCACCCGGTCCGTACACCACGGTGGGCAGTCCCGCATCTCGGGTCAGAATCGTTCCGTCAGTGGTGCCGGGTACTCCGCCATACACGGGCGGTGTGCCCACAACATGCTCATGAGCCAGAGCGAGTGCGCGCACCACAGCGGCATCCTCAGAAATCTCGACCGGAGGCCTGTCGTCCACGATGATGATGTTCGCTCGCAGACCCGCTTCAGTCGCGATTTGTTCGGTGAGAATTGTGATCAGCGTAATCAGACCGTCATGGTCGATTCCCGGGATAGTCCTGATGTCGAGATGCACCGCGGCAATTTCGGGGATCACGTTCCCTTGCTCCCGCGTACCTGCCTCGACAACCGTTGGTGTTAAGTAGAATTCACCCAAAGTCGGATGAGCTGGGTAGCGATCGCTCAGAGCGCTTTGCAACTCGCCTAGACCCATGAGCAGCGGCCCTACGGCGAGAATCGGATTTACCCCCTGGTGCGGCATTGCGCCATGAGCCATTTTCCCGGCCATCTCTACCCTGATCCTGATGGCGCCCTTACTGGCGGTGCAGATTTCGCCCGCCTCGGGTTCACAAATGATGACCGCATCCACTTCGGCGGCGAGGTCGGAGGCGGCAAAGTGCTTTGCTCCCAACATCATCCCCTCTTCATCCGCGAGGACCCCAACGAGAATCCGGCCGGAAAAGCCCGCTAGTTCGACGCCGCGCGCCGCCCAGATGGCTGCTGCGATACCGCTTTTCATATCCGCCGAGCCACGCCCCCGCAGATTTCCGTCCACGATGTCGCCGGCGTAGGGGTCGAATGACCAAGATGCTGGGTCGCCTTCTGTCACCACATCCGAATGACCCTCGAACATCAGTGTGCGGCCAGGCCCCTGGCCTTGCACCACACCCACAATATTGGGCCTGCCTGGTGCTGCTTCTGTTCGCAGAACCTCCCACCCGAACGATGCCATCAGACTCGAAACGAGCGAGGCCACTGGTTCCTCCACCACGGGGGGGCTACCAGCCTCGGTCGGACCGTCGTTGACCGTCCGCAACCGCACCAGCTCGCCGGTGAGCTGCACCGCTGCTTCAGTGTCGAGATGGTGTAAAACGCGATCAAATAACGCCACTACTTCACTGTCGGCCATGCCCACAATCATGCCCCATCGCTGTGGTTGCTCGCCCATGGCTCGCGCGCCGCCTTGCAAGCCTGTCGTTCCAGCGCGCTAGCCAGTCCACGCTCCAGAGTCGGTACAGCGCCAAGAAGTTCGCGGGTGTACTCCTCCTGCGGACTCCCGTACACCTCGTCGATAGTGCCGGTCTCCACGAGCTTTCCTCGATGAAGGACAGCGACCCTGTCACAGACACGTTGGATCACCGAAAGATCGTGCGAGACGAACACCATGGTGAAATCCTCGACGGTGGCAAGCTCATCGAGAAGCTGCAGAATCTGGGCTCGAATTGTCACGTCCAATGCCGAAACAGCCTCATCGGCAAGCAGTATCGCCGGCCGGGGCGCGATAGCGCGCGCGATCGAAATGCGTTGGCGCTGTCCGCCAGAAAATTGGTGGGGGTACCTATTCATTACCGATGCTGGCATCCCCACCTGCTCCAGCACAGCGGCAACCCGGTCGGCGATACCCGAGGCTCCTTGAACTTGAAGTGGCTCGCCAACGATCTCACCGATCCGCATGCGCGGATTCAACGATCCCATCGGGTCCTGGAATACCAACTGCAACCGTTTGCGGGTCGGGCGAAGTTGCCTATCAGTGAGAGTGCTGATGTCGGTGCCATCAATCACCACTCGGCCGGAACTTGGTCTGTCCAAGGCTGCAATTAAACGCACAAGAGTTGTTTTGCCCGAACCAGACTCGCCAACAATCCCAAATCGTGATCGTCGGGGAACCACCAAACTCACGTCGCTGAGGGCGTGCACGACTGGCGCTGGTCCGAAGAGCGAGGAGCGTCTGCTGCGGAACTCGCGGGAAACGTGATCAATCACTATTGCGGCGTCCGTGGCTCCCCCAGTGGACTCCGTGGTTCCCTCTTCGGGCACGAACGAATGGTGGGTCATGGCGCCCCCGTCAGTTCAGCATCACGTAGTAGTGAAATCGTGTGCTCGTGCACCGGTTTGGTGAGAACAGTTGCCACGTCGCCCTCTTCCACCACCGAGCCGTCAAACATCACCAGAACCCGGTCGCAGACCTGAGCGAGGACCGCGAGGTCGTGGGAGATGAACAGGAGAGCGGCGCCGACCTGAGCTACTTTCTCGTCGATCAGGCCCAGCACCTTTGCCTGGACCGTGACGTCCAGGGCAGTGGTGGGCTCGTCGCAGATGAGCAAGTCCGGGCTGTTAGCGAGCGCAATAGCCAGGACCACTCGTTGACGCTGGCCCCCGGATAGCTGATGTGGATAGGATTTGGCCACTCGCTCCGGGTCAGGTAGCCCTGTGGCGGCCAGCAATTCCACAGCGATTCGTTTGGCATCCCGCTTGCTATGCCTGGCGTGCTGCCACATCACCTCAGCGACTTGGGAAACGATCTTCATCGTGGGATTGAGCGCCGTCATCGGCTCCTGAAAGACCATTCCGGTCCGTAACCCTCGAATCCGGGCTAGCGCCGATTCCTTTGCCCCGATGAGGTCCTTGTCGATACCCGCCAACCGGATACTCCCCGTTGCTCGGAGCCCGTCGGATAGTAGACCGGCGATTGCCATGCAGGTCAAGGTTTTTCCTGAGCCACTCGCGCCGATAATTCCCACTCGCTCACCCGGCCATACCTCCAGGTTGACTCCGTGCACCAGCTCGGAACCGCCCGCACTCACTCGCAGGTCCCGCACGGTGAGGATCGGCCCACTAAACCTCGGAGGTTGAGCTTTCGTCATCTCTTCGCAGCCATCCGGGGATCAAACCGGTCTCGAAGGCCATCGCCCAAAAGGTTAAATCCCAGGACTGCCACCGCGATGGCGAGCCCCGGCCACACCGAGACCATCGGGTCTACCGTCATCGTCGATTGCCCCTCGTAGAGCATGCGTCCCCACGACGGCACGCTTGCCGGCGCCCCGAGCCCCAGAAAGGAGAGCGCTGCCTCGGCCAGAATAGCGATGGCGTAGGCGGATGACGCCTGCACAATGATGAGGCCGGCGACATTGGGGAGGATGTGACGGACCGCGATGGCGCCTCCCCTACGTCCCGCCACTCTCGCAGCCTTGACGTAGTCGGTGCCCATAACTTGCATCGTCGCGGACCTGAGCACACGGACGAAGCCAGGAATCGACGCGATTCCGATCGCCACCATGGCCGTCGTCACCGAGCCGCCATACTTCGCCGCCAGGATAAGCGCCAGCAAAAGTGCAGGGAACGCGAGCAGAATGTCGTTGGTGCGCATCAGGAACTCCGAGAAGCCTGGGCGCACCATCCCCGCAAGAATCCCTAGCGGCGTACCGATGACGGCCGCGATTCCTACCGCGACCAGACCCACGTACAGCGTCGTCTGTGACCCGAGCATCAACCTGGTTGCAGTATCTCTGCCGGTCCTATCGGTCCCCAGCCAGTGCCCACCGACAAACGGTCCGACGCTGCGATTCTTGAGATCTGTCGAAATCGGCGAAAACGGAGTCCAAAAGAATGAGACCACTGCGGCGATGACAACCAACCCCACCACGAGGAGACCAAAAATCACCAAGGGACTCAACGGCTGACGCGGGGACTTGCCGGGCGCCATCATCGCCGGGTCCGCATCCTGATGTGGGGTCGTCATGTGCTCGCCTGCTGCCGCAGACGCGGATCTATGACGGTGTACAAAACATCCACTACGAAAGAGATCAACAGCGCTGCCACTACCAAGGTCAGAACCATTCCTTGGACGGTCAGCAAATCTTGCCCTTGCGCCGCATCCGCTAGGCCCTTTCCAATACCGGGGATGGTGAAGATTCGCTCGATGACCACCGCTCCCACGAGCACCGTCACCAATTGCACGCCAATGACCGTCAACACCGGAATCGAGGCATTGCGCAGGCCGTGGCGGCGCAGCGCCGCCGCCGGTGTCAAACCCTTCGCGCGGGCGGTCCGCAAATAATCCTGACCGAGCTCGTCCAAGACTGCGCTACGGACATATCGGGCAAGCACCGCGCCTTGGACCAGACCCAGGGACAACCATGGCAACAACATGTGGACGAAGAATTGGGCCGGATCCTGCGCCGGCACCACATATCCGTTGGCGGGTAGCCACCGGAGCTTGACGGCAAAAAGCAATACGAGGAGAAGTGCTGCGACAAAAGCTGGGACAGCGATGCCCACCTGTGAGATGCCGGACAGCAGGCTACCGGAGACCTTCCCGTGTCGTAGCGCGCTCGCCATGCCCAGCGGAACCGCCACAAGCAATGCCACGACAATTCCCCCGGCGACCAACCACAGCGTCACACTGAGCTGATCGAAAATCTGCGGGCCGATCGGCCGCTGGCTAATGTACGAGGTCCCGAAGTCCCCGGTGATGGCAGCGCTGAACCAGTCCCAGTACTGCACGAGAAGCGGTCTGTCCAGACCCGTCTGATGGCATAACGCGGCCACAGAGTCCGGCGTCGCACCCACTCCGAGTGCGGTCTGCGCGGGCCCGCACCCGGAGTCGATGATCCAGAAAATAATTGACGACGCTGCGACGGTGCTGACCAGGAAGATCAAGCACCGTCGCAACAGCTGCCACAGCATCAGCGAGCAGCTCTCGTGGGCGTCTAGCTCACAGCCAGCGTTGTGAAATCGAAGGCTTCACCGATCGCGTTCTTCGGAATCCCTGTGATATTGGCGTCCGCCACGATGAGGTTCGGGAAGGACCACAACCACACTGACGCCGCGTCTTGGGCGATTTGCTTCAGCGCCGCCGTGGTGTCCGTGATTTGCTGCGCGGGCGTACCTGCATCGGCAGAGGCAAAAAGGGCCTGAACTTGCGGGTTGTTATAGCGCGGGTAGTACTCAGGGTTGGCAAACAATGCTGCAGCATCCCGAGGTTCAACATGGTTGATAATCGTCATGTCGTAGTCAGCCTGCTTGAAAACCTGGTCCAACCACACTGGGAACGTGACGTTGCTGTCGGTAACAGTGATACCCACATCGGCCAGCTGCGAGATCACCAACGGCGCGGCGGCGCTGGCGTATCCGGTCGGCGGAAGGGTCAGCCGCAGCGTTGGGGTGGGGTTGGCAGTCTCGGCGAGAAGAGCCTTGGCCTTTGCCGGATCAAAAGGGTAGGCATCCTCGTCAAAGAACCACGGATCCGTGGGGGCCTCGTGGGTTCCGATGAGCGAACCGTACCCGCTCCACGCGACGTCGAGGATGGATTTACGGTCGAGCGCGTAGGAAATTGCCTGGCGCACTTTGAGATCCGCGGTCGGGCCAGTGGCGTTATTGAGCGTCAGTAGAACTTCACCGTTGGTACTGCCCACGATTGTCTGGTACTTGGCTGCATCGGCAAATTGGCCCATTGATTCTGGCGTCTGAATAGATGAAATGACGTTGATACCGCCGGTGAGCAAGGCGTTATTCATCGCGTTGGGATCCTGGAAATACCGCAGGGTGACCTTTCTGACGGCCGCCGGGGTACCCCAGTACGACTCGTTGCGGATTAAAACAATATTGTCACCGGGTACGCGGGAGTCGAACTTATACGGGCCGGTGCCTACGGGCGCGTTCGCAAGGTCGGTAACACCGTTGGGCGAAAACATGGCGCCGATGCGCGTGGTCATGGCATAGAGCCACGAGTTTGACGGCTTGGATAGCGTGACCTTCAATTCCGTGTCAGACACGGCGTCGACAGCCGAAACAACATCCATGCCAGATTTAACCGAGGGCAGCCATCCGGTCTTGACCCGCTCGATAGAAAACTTCGCCGCCGCAGCATTGAAGGGATCCCCGTTGGAGAATTTCACTCCCGACTGCAGCACGAAGTCATACACCGTCCCATCGGCGGATACTGTCCAGCTTTTCGCCAGCGCCGGGACGATGGCGCGCGCGTCGTCCTGCTTCACTAAACCCTCGTACACATTCACCAGCAGCGCTTGCGGAGCTTGAGCACCATCGACTTGGGTGAAATCAAGGCTTGTCGGCTCGAGGATGAAACCTACCGTCAGCGCGGAATCCCCCGCCGCCGGCGCTGCCTGAGAGGTCGCAGTATTCGCGCTGCTCTCTGTGCCAGCCGCGCTGGGGTCGGCGGAGCTGGAAGTTGCGGTGGCCGCGGGCGAGTTACTGGTAGCCGGCACCGCATTTGCGGAGGTGTTACTTGTCGATGCCCCTGCGCTGCAGGCGCTCAGAAATAATCCCGCGCTCACAGCTACGGTCAGGAAACGGAACTTTGTGGCCTTCATGGTGGACTTCAATTCAACCTCCGTGGTGAGAGAGTGCGTCGCGCAGCAGCTGCAAGCGACAAGATTGCCAGATCTAGTGTTGCGGGTCAGCGGGGGGCTTCGTGTCGCTCTGCGGGGGTACGAATCCCTGATAGCCGGGCTGTCCCAACGCTTGCTGTGGCCGCTCGGGCTGCTGGTATTGCTGCGGGTAGCCCTGCTGCGGATAACCCTGGACCGGTGGGAAGGAATTCATCAGTCCCGACTGCATAGGACGCGATTGACTCTCCGAATACTGGGCAGACGCCGGATGCGGCGCAAGAGCGCGGGCCATCTCCTCGGACTGCGCGATTCGGGCGCGGTTCATTTCGTCGGAGAGCTGTCGTGCCGCCGCTTTGTCAGCAGCAGCCAGCTGTTCACTGGTGTCGCCACCGAACCAATCCTTGACATCATCATCAATGTCCCCGGCTGGCTTCGCCGGCGCGTCGTCGTCAGTAGGAGCCTCGTAGCGGAATACACCATCATCCCCCTTCGTACCCAGCATTTTGGCGAATTGCTCCAGTGCTTTATCAAACCCGCTGGGAATCATCCACACCTTGTTGGAGTCGCCCTGGGCAAGCTGGGGCAGAGTCTGAAGATACTGGTAGGCAAGTAATTCCGGGGTGGGCTTTCCGGCCTTGACCGCGGCGAATACTTTTTCGATGGCCTTGGCCTGACCCTGTGCTTGCAGGAACCTCGCGGCACGGTCGCCCTGCGCTCGCAAGATCGCGGACTGCCGCTCACCCTCGGCCCATAGAATTGCTGCCTGCTTTTGCCCCTCCGCGGTGAGGACCGCTGCCTGCTTCTGGCCCTCGGCCGTGGTGATGGATGCAGTGCGCTGCCCCTCGGCGGTCAAGATGATCGCCCGCTTGTCGCGGTCGGCGCGCATTTGCTTTTCCATGGAATCCTGAATGGACATGGGCGGGTCGATTGCCTTGAGTTCCACGCGAGCGACCCGAATCCCCCACTTGCCAGTTGCCTCGTCCAGGACGCCGCGAAGCTGCCCGTTGATGGCATCACGGGAGGTGAGGGTCTGCTCGAGATTCATCCCACCGACGACGTTCCGCAGGGTCGTAGTGGTGAGTTGCTCAACAGCGACAATGTAGTTGGCAATTTCATAGACAGCCGCGCGCGGCTCGTTGACCTGAAAGTAGACCACGGTATCGATGGACACCGTCAGGTTGTCCTGGGTGATCACCGGTTGCGGCGGAAACGAAACCACCTGCTCGCGCATATCGATCCTGGCGCGAATCCGGTCAAGGAATGGAATGAGCCACACCAACCCTGCATGGGAAGTCTTGTTGTACCGACCAAGTCGCTCGATCACCGCTGCTTGCGCCTGCGGGATCACCTTCACCGACCGAACCACGATGACCACGGCAAGAATCGCGATCACAATCGCAACGATGGCAATTGGTTCCATAAATCAGGACCCCCAGATCACAACCGCGGTCGCTCCGCGGACTTCGACAACCGTAACCGGTGTGCCAGGTGGCAAGGACCGGTGCCCTTCAACTCCCGAAGCCGTCCAAATCTCGCCGCCAATTTTGACCTGTCCGCCACTGGCATCAACGGTGGAAATGACGGTGGCTTTCGATCCAATAATGGCTTCGACACCAGTCTTTATGGAAGCTGGGCCGTGGAATCTGCGCAGCAGTACGGGCCGGGCGAACACCACAAGTGCCACCGAGGTCAGCGCGAAAATCAGCAGCTGCAGCCACAACATGTCGTCTGCCACTAACGACACACCGGCCGTTACCAGCGCGCCCGCTCCCAACATCAGCAGTACAAATTCACCGCCGAGAGCTTCGGCGATCACGAGAAGTACTGCTCCACTGAGCCAAATCCATCCGGGCATACCCTCATCCTGTCAGAGTGAATCGCCGAAAGATGACGAATCGGCTGACCGATAGCGCACCGTGACCTGCTCGTGATCGGAGCACATCACTGCGCCTTCGACGAGTCGCTACTCCGATTCGGTGACGAAATCTATAAGACGCTCCACCGCGGTGATCAGCGGAGTCTGCAAATCTTTAAAACTGCGCACCGAACCGTTGACCCTGCCCCACATGGTCTGCGGGTCGGACACGCCGAGTGCTTGGCAGACACCGGTCTTCCAGTCGACGCCGCGCGGCACCTGCGGCCACTGTTTGATACGCACCACCTCGGGTCTGACCGCTTCCCAAATGTCGATATAGGGATGTCCGGTGATCAGGACGTATGCGGCGCCGGGAAGCGTGCGGATGTGCTCGGCAATCCGGGACTCTTTGGAGCCTGAGACCAAATGGTCTGCCAGGACACCCACTCGACGGCCGGGACCCGGTCCAAACTCCGCAAGGTCTGCCATTAGATTGTCGAGACCGCTAATTGGTTCCACGACAATGCCCTCAACCCGAAGGTCATGACCCCACACCCGCTCAATCAAAGCAGCATCGTGGATGCCTTCCACCCAGATTCTCGCTGACCGCGCTGTCCGCGCGCGCAAACCGGCAACCCGGACCGAACCCGAAGCAGACTGCGTAGGGACCAAGGAAGGCCTCTCCACCGGCCTGATCAAGGTGACCTGCTCACCGTCGATCAAGAACGCACCCACTTCCAGGGGGAAGGTCCGTGTTTTTCCCCGATAGTCCTCCAGCGTGACGCTGTTGTTCGTACACCCGACAACAGCACCGCAAAATGCCGTTAATGGATCCTCAGCCACCACATCGGAGGTGGCCTCCACTTCCGGAATTATCCTTTTCGGCCGAGGCATGGACAGCGCATCGGGGCCGTACTGGCCCGCAGGCAGACCCGTCGAACGTGGGGACGTGGGGGAAGAGTTCACCGGCATCACGCTAGAGGGCCGTGCGCCACTATTCACGTACCGTGGCAGTCATGTCTGCGATTCGTGCCGCCACTGTCCTCGCTCTGTGGGGAGGAGCCTTCGGCGAGCAAAGGGCGAGCGCCGACGAACTCCTGCAGCAGCTCGCCGAAACCGGATTTAATGCCGGGGTGCGCGCTGATGATGCCGTGACTGCTGAGCGCACCGGGCTCCCCGGACCAGGCAGCGCGGGGGCAGGCACCATTGACCTGCTGGCCTTGCTCCGTGAATCAGGCACCCCCGAGCTCCTACTCCCCGTACCGGGAGACCTACGCGGCCTTCCGCCGAAATCCACATCTGTCATCGCCGCGCTCGACGCTGGGGCAGCAGTGTTATTGCCTGCAGCCGCGCTGCTGGTGATCCCGACCAACGGCTTCTGGCGGGTGCACGATGCAACTGGACCAGAAGACGGCCGGGGAAATTCCAGCGCCGCTGGTTCAGTGCTGGAAGCAGAGCTCGCGCTCGATGGAGCAATCCGCACCGCCACTCGTCGACTCATGGTTCTGGATATCGCCCGAGACAGCGCGAGCGTCCGTGAACAGATCGCGGCCAAGATGCGCGACGCCGCAGTCCCGCTTCCGCCCGGAGTCCGGCGGAGTTGTTCTGCGCTGTTGGCGAAAGCAATTTCCCTCCAAGCACTGCTGGAGGTGGCGCAGCAGCACCAAACAGGGGCCGTGTCACGACATGAGCTGGGCGCGGTCGACGATGCCCTGCGGCCACTTGCAGCCGCCGTTCGTTTCGGCAGGCTAGCGGCGGTGGCGCACGCGCTGGTAAGCCGCAGCCACCAGGAAGCATCGCCCCACCATCCTGCCGTTCACAAAAATCTCAACGCTTACGAATAAGAGTGCAGCAACAAAAAGCGCCGCGACCGTTACCGGTTGCGGCGCTTTTTCTTCGCCGGGCATGCCCAGCGCGGTGTTCAGCAGTTAGTTGCCGATCAGCTTGTTGCCAGCGTCCTTGACGTCGTCACCAGCCTGCTTGACATTGGCCTTGGCCTGCTCGGCTTCGCCGCGCGCCTCAAGGTCCTCGTTACCCGTCACATGGCCGGCGGCTTCCTTGACCTTGCCAATGGCGTCTTCGCCGGCGTGCTTAATCTTGTCTCCGAAAGTCATGGCATCTCCTTCTTGAACGGGCGTTCGTTCTGAACGTTCCTTACGTACTGAGATACCCATCGACGGAGTTAGGAAACATCCACGGGAATTCTCTGCAAAAAATCAGCTGCTGAGTGGGACCGCGATCTCAGCGGTGGCAAAGCCCAACGAGTGGAATCCGCCGTCAACCATCACCATGGACCCAGTGGTCGCGGGAAACCAGTCCGACAGCAACGCAACGCATGCCTTGGCCACTGGTGTGGGGTCGGAGGTGTCCCACCCGAGGGGCGCGCGTGTACTCCATGCGTTTTCTAAATCTACGAAACCTGGGATGGACTTGGCGGCCATGGTTCGCACCGGGCCGGCCGAGACCAGGTTGACCCTGATGCCACGAGGGCCCAGCTCGCGGGCCAGGTAACGAGACGTTGACTCCAGAGCGGCCTTGGCCACGCCCATCCAGTTGTACGCCGGCCATGCCTGCCGGGCGTCGAAGTCGAGCCCGACGATCGAGCCACCACGGCCCATCAGCGGCAATAGCGCAGTTGCGAGGGAACTGAGCGAGTATGCCGAGGTGTGGACAGTGGTTGCCACATCCGCCCACGGGGTTGCCAGGAAGTCGCCGCCGAGCGCGGAGCCGGGTGCGAAACCGATGGAGTGCAAGACGCCGTCCACCGTGGGGATATGGACGCTCACGCGCTCGGCGAGTGAGGCAAGCTGCTCGGCGTCCGTGACGTCGAGCTCCACGACAGGGGCCTCGTTCGGCAATCGCTTGGCGATTCGCTCGACCAACGAGAGCCTTCCGTAACCGGTAAGGACTACGTTTGCTCCCTGCTCCTGCGCTTGGCGGGCGGTGTGGAAAGCCATGGAGGCTTCCGTGATCACCCCGGTGATAACGAGGTTTTTACCGGCTAACAATCCAGTCATGTGACTACTTTCTACTTGTGAGTTGCTCTGGTGGAGCAGCAATTGAATGGGCGCAATTTGCGCTGGCGGCGCCCGTGCCTAGTGAAGTACTGAGCTTTTGCGTCAGTGCCCCATGCCAAGGCCGCCATCGATGGGGATGACCGCTCCAGTGATGTAGCTTGCCGAATCGGAAGCCAAAAACACTGCTGCAGCGGCGATCTCGTCCACGCTGCCATATCGGCCAGCCGGTACCTGCCCCAGGATCTCGGCGCGCCGGGCTTCGGGCAACCCCTGTGTCATCTCAGTATCGATAAATCCCGGGGCAATGACGTTGGCAGTGATGTTGCGTGAGCCCAATTCACGCGCTATCGACCGTGCCACACCAATAAGTCCCGCTTTCGACGCGGCGTAGTTGACTTGGCCCGCGCCGCCGGAGAGACCGACCACGGAGGAAATGAAGATCATCCGTCCCCAGCGCGCCCGCAGCATGGAGCTCGCGGCGCGTTTGGACACGCGGTAGGCGCCAGTCAAATTGGTATCTAGCACCGAGGTGAACTGCTCCTCCGACATCCGAAGCAGCAAAGTGTCAGCGGTGATCCCGGCGTTGGCAACGAGTACCTCCACTCGCCCCTGCTGGGCTTCCACCTCGGCAAAGGCCGCCTTGACCGATTCTTCGCTGGTGACGTCACACTTGACAGCTGTTAAACCTTCCGGCGCTTCGCCGCTGCGTGAGGTCAGCGTGACCTTGTGGCCGGCCGCGAGCATTGCGCGCGCAATAGCTAAGCCGATTCCACGATTACCGCCGGTGACGAGCACCGAACGAGACGTATCTGTCCCCACTCAAACCTCCAAGATGGCCGCAAAGGCGCTCGCGGCACGCGAGAACCAACGTTAGCGTGCCTTACTTGTTACCGCCCAGTAACCAGCCGGGGCTCTACGGGGTGTGCGTCACGAAATGTGCGTTAAGGGATGCGCTGGGTAATCACCAAGCTGGCAGCGCCGGCCAGAAGCACCGCCAACGTGCCTGCAATCAGCCACGGCCGCGAATTGTCCTGTTCCTTCAATTCGAAGCCGATTTGCTCGCCCAGCTGCGAGTACACAGTTTTGAGCTCAGCAGCGCTAGCAGCGGAGTGGAAGTCCCCGTTGGAGATTCGGGCGATTTCCCGCATCGACTCCTCGTCCACCGGCACCGGCTGGTCCTTACCCTCAATAGAAACCGAACCACCCTGCGTTCCGAAGGCGATGGTGGATATCGGTACCGACTGGTCTGCGGCCCGTTGAGCAGCTTCGAAAACGTCTCTGCCAGTAGTTTGTTTGCCGTCGGACATCAAAACTATTCGAGCGGGTGGTGGACCCTCGGCGCCCGAAATCGTTTTGGTAAAAACGTCGATGGCTTGCAGTCCCGAAATGATGGCCTCGCCCGTGGCAGTACGTTGGTCCAGCTTGAGGTCGGCGATCGCCTGCTCAGCCTGTGCTCGATCCGTCGTGGGCGAGAGCAACACTGTGGCAACACCCGCGAACGCGATGATTCCAAGGTTTACATCGGGGGTGAGATCCTGCGCAAATTGAGTGGCCGCTTCTTGCGCCGCCGTAATTCGGTTGGGGGCCACATCCGTGGATTCCATCGAAAGTGAAACGTCAATTGCCAGCATGACGGTCGCCCGATTCCGCGGAACCTTCACCTCCTCGGTGGGACTGGCTACCGCAACAGTGAGCAGGCACATTCCGATGAGCATGAACGCGGTCGGCAGGTGGCGCAATGGCCCAGGCCGGGTCGGTGCCACCTTCTCCAGTAACTCATAGGACGAAAACCTCAGTAGGTGCCGCTTCTTCCTGGCGCTGACAAAGATATAGCCCAGCAGCAGTATCAGAACTACCCCGCCCAGGCCCAACCACCAAGGGTGTGCGAACTTCATGCGCGCACCTGGCTTTGGCGCGATAGATTCGCGCGCGGGCTCCCCGCGCCCGTCCACCCTCGCTTACGTTCCATGACGAATCGCAGTACATCTGCGATCCAGTCGCGATCAGTTCGGAGAGTGAGCTGAGCAGCACCGGCGCGGCGCAGCGCCGTTGCCACTTCCTGGCGATGCTCGCTCGCTATGTGGGCGAACTCCGCGCGCAGCTTCGCCGTGGTCTGCACTTCCTTCGTTCGCCCGGATTCAGGATCCATCAGCGTCGCCACTCCGATGTTGGGCAGCTCGAGGTCCAGCGGATCGAGCACCTCAATCGCCAAGAGGTCGTGTCGTGCGTTGAGCGCGCGCAAAGATCGAGCCCAGTCGGTGGGTCCCACGAAGTCGGAGATGACAACGGCGAGGCCGCGCCTTCGCGGCGGTCGCCGCAACTGCTCTAGCGCTGTACCGACATCCGCGCGGTGGCCAATTGCCGTGCGTTCGGTAGTGGCAAGGGTCCGCAATAAATACTGGATGTGTGGCCGCCCGCCGCGAGCCGGGATCCTGTGCACGCCGCCACCGGAAGCGATCACGGCGCCGATGCGATTCCCGCCGCCCTGGGTCAAATGTGCCACTGCCGCACAGGCCGCGATGACTAGGTCTCGCTTCTCGCAGAGCGTCGAGCCGAAATCCAGTGAGGCCGAAAGGTCTGCCACTACCCATGTTTCGAGCTCACGGTCGGCTACGCTCTGCCGAATGTGCGCTTGCGTGGTGCGGGCGGTGACCGACCAGTCCATCCGCCGTACATCGTCTCCCGGGTAATAGGGGCGCGCGTCTCCCGGCTCAGAACCCGGACCCGGCACAAGGCCGAGATGATTTCCCTGCAGGAGTCCATCGAGCCGGCGGCGAACCGTCAGCTCGAGATTGTTCAGAGCGCCGTCCAGCTTTTCCGGGTTAGCGAAAGACGGGGGCGGGGCGCCGTGGTGGGCGCCGGTTGCATCAGGTGGTTGCGGCGTGCGCATCTTCTCGGGGTTTCCTACCGCGGGCCGGTAGAAATGTAGGGGCTCACCTGTGGCAACGGGATAGCTTGCAACAAGCGGTTAAGAATGGTCTCGACCGAGACCCCGTCGGCAAGCGCATCGTAGGAGAGCACCAGCCGATGCCTGAGAACATCTGCTGCAACGTCGATGACGTCCTGCGGGATGACGAAGTCGCGGCCACGCACCAGCGCTAAAGCCCGTGCCGCCGCGATCATTCCCAGAGTGGCGCGCGGAGATGCGCCGTAGGAGAGCCAGCCGGCGACATCTTCCATGCCGTGTTCGGCGGGTGTCCTGGTCGCGAACACCACGCGCACCACGTAGTCGACCAGGGAATGGTGGACGAAGACATTTGACGCGACGTCCTGCAACCTCGCCAATTCAGAGATGGGCAACACTTCGTGTGCCACGGGCGCACTTACGCCCATGCGGTACACAATCTCGCGCTCCTCCTCAGGAGCCGGATAGTCGACGAGCAGTTTGAACAGGAACCGATCACGCTGCGCCTCCGGAAGCGGGTAAACACCTTCGTTTTCGATCGGGTTTTGGGTTGCCAACACGAGGAACGGGTTGGGCATCTTGTAGCTCACCCCACCGATGGAAACCTGACGCTCCGCCATCACTTCCAGCAGCGCGGACTGCACCTTTGCAGGTGCACGGTTGATCTCATCAGTCAGGACGAAGTTGGCATACACCGGTCCGAGTTCAGTGTCGAACTCCTCCTTGCCCGCCCGGTAAATCCTTGTGCCCAGCAGGTCGGAGGGCACAAGATCTGGGGTAAATTGGATCCGCGAAAAGGTGCCGCCCACCACCCTGGCAAACGACTCGACTGCCAACGTTTTGGCTACCCCCGGAACACCTTCGATCAAAAGGTGCCCCTTTGCCAGCAGGCCCACCAGGATTCGCTCCACCAGTCGATCCTGGCCAACGATCACTCTTTTGACCTCGAAGATCGTTCGCTCCAAGAGTGCGGCGTCAGCGCTCGGCGATGCGAGCGCCGCTCCTTGACCGTGCGGAACCGGCTGCGGGTACCCACTCGTGGTGTTCTGCGGCGCCCCAAAACCATTCATTGCATCTGCCGACACCGGCTGGTCCCCTCGTTCTGCGTGCTGTCTCACTCGACCTCTTTCGTGACCCACGCTACGTGAAAAGCCGACATTGCGACTCCAGCTCCCGATCCTGCCCGAAACCGGTTGGTCAGCTTGTGCCGCGGCACCAACGATCCAGATCGCCGGGCGTGTCGATATCCATTGTCTCGCTGGCAGAAAGCTGCAGCCTGAGAACCCCTGGCAGGTCTAGCACTGACCGCAGCGGGCGTCCGGTCACGTCTCCTGCCGCTTCGCACGCCTCACGGAGCGAGTGAAGTCTCCAGACGCCCAACAGCCATTGGGGGCGCAGATCATCATCGAGGCCTATGACACCTGGGGCCGCGAGGTCGGATTGCAGCGCCCAATCGAGGGCCATCAGGGTTTCCGGGACAATTCCTGGAAGGTCGCTCGCAAGCAGCGCGACCGTATGTGGCGCAACACCTGCCACGTCCAGCGCGGCAAGGCCTGCCGCAAGCGCCGCCGCAGGGCCACCTCCGGCTGGGCTCTCGCGGGCAAAAATGACAGCCCTAGACAGCTTTCGTTCTCTGCCGACCACCACTACCGGTACGTCACCCACC
Organism: Nakamurella antarctica; assembly: GCF_003860405.1. NCBI lineage: Bacteria > Bacillati > Actinomycetota > Actinomycetes > Nakamurellales > Nakamurellaceae > Nakamurella > Nakamurella antarctica. The sequence goes on from NZ_CP034170.1 coordinate 1,767,082, forward strand.
ACCGCAATCACTGTCTCAAGCAAGGTGCTGCCGCCGACCACCAACCCCGGTTTATCCAGGCCGGCCATCCGGGAAGCCGCTCCCCCAGCCAACACCACCGCCGCGCCGATCATGATGGCAGGCTCCTGTGCACGTGGTCAGGACCCCGGGCGGCTGGCGCCGATATAACCATTCCATCGCATCGGTGAAATCTTCACGTACGACCCCGATTGCGGGGCCTCCACAATCTGGTTGTTCCCCATGTAAATGGCGACGTGATGGATAGTGCTCGGGTCAGAGGTGTTGTTGGCATAGAACACCAGATCACCGGGCTGCAGATTGGACTTGGAGATCCGCGAACCAGAATTGAACTGGTACCCGGAGTAGTGCGGCAAACTGATTCCCACCTGGGCCCAGGCGTATAAAGCCAGGCCAGAACAGTCAAATCCAACGCTCTTGTAATCCCCATAGCTATCCGCCGTGCCGCCATCCCTGATTCCAAGTGACGGACCATTGGAGGTTCCGCCGCCCCAGGAATAGCGGGTTCCGAGCCACTTGAGTGCAGCGTTCACCACCGTTTGACCGGAATTGCCATTGGAGCTAGCAATCGGCGCGGAGACAGCTTTCCCCTCGCATGCGACACCGTTGTTATTGGGGTCCAACTCAGCGCGGTATCCGGATTCACCCCTTTTAATCGGGCCACGTCCGGCCGCACGTGCAGCGTCACAAGTGACGTAGTACTCCTCCACTGGGGCCGTGGGCGTAGAAACCACTCCCACGCCTTCACATGCGACGCCGTTGCCATTGGGGTCCAGTTCGGCGCGATACCCAGATTCGCCCTTGTTAATCGGGCCTCGCCCAGCGGCGCGAGCGTCGTTGCAGGTGTCGTAGAACGGCTCGGCGGCTGCTGCTGCCGCAGCAGCTGCGGCCGCCTGGTCGGCCAACGCCTGAGCGTCGCGTGCGGCCTGCTGGTCTGCAGCGGCCTTTGCGGCGGCTTGCGCGATTGCCTGCGCCTGCGCCTGAGCCTGGGCTTGCGCTTGCGCTTCGGCCGCTGCTTGCGCCTGAGCTTGGGCCGCTGCCGCGGCTGCCGCCGCTGCCGCCGCGGCTTCGGCAGCCGCTTGTGCCGCAGCTGCTTGCGCGGCTTCGGCTGCAGCCTGTTGCTCTGCCGCGAGCCGAGCGGCTTCTGCTGCTGCTGCCTTCTCCGCTTCGATACGGAGGCGTTCCTCTTCGGCGGCCTTGAGCACTAGCCAATCGTTGTATTTGGTCCGCTGATCCTTCAGCGAGGAGACGGTATTAGCCGCAGCCTGGAATGAGATCTGTTGTTGATTGAGCTGAGTTTGCAGTGACTCAAGCTCGGAAGCACCTACCGCGAAGGCGTTTGCTGCGTCGAGTTGAGCTTGATCAGCAGTCACTTTGGCGTTGTCCGCAGCGGTCTGCGCCGTCTGCGCGTTGAGCAGAGCCTGCCGCGCGGCTGCGTCCAAGTTGGCCTTGTTCACCCGTGCTGCATCGAGGTTCCCAATCACGTCCAGCTGGGACTTAGAGATAGCTCCTAGCAGCTGCTGACGTTGGAGCACTTCGTCTGCGCTGCCAGAGGTGAGAAGTGCTGAGATCGAACCGAGTTGCGATCCCTGCCGAAAGGATGCGGCAGCGAATGAGTCAGCCTTCGCCTGCGCCGCATCGATATCTTTTTGCGAATCAGTAGCTTGCGCAGCCGCCGCCTTGGCGTCTGTGACAGCTCGCTGGGCGTCAGCGACCGCGAGGTCCAGATCGATCGCCGCCTTATGAGCAAGCTCTGCTTTGAGCTCCATATCGTTTTTCAAGCGGTCGATGTTTCCCTGCGTCACCACCACCAAACCCGAAAGCCGACCTACCTCTGTAGAAGCTTCGGCAGCGTCGCTTTGGCTCTGCGTGATCTCGTCATCCGAGGGGTTGACGGGGGGCGGGGGCAATGCGCTCGCCGGAGTGACAAACCCGAGCAGCATAGCTGCGGTCAAGGCTAGGGCGAGTGACTTGCTCAGTAGGTGGATGGACTTCGATGGGGAGCGGTCCGTGGACAGACCCGGCGACAGGACAACCCCGCTCCGACGACCTGGTAATCCCACAGATGCTCCTCCCCTGAGCCTGTTCCCGGGCGCAGATGGCTTTACGACTTCCGATACGTGCTTGTCAAGACGACACTCTCAGCACCACCATGCCACTTTGTCACCCCTATGCGCCAGCCGTCCCTGCAAACTCACCCGTACCAGTGTTCACATTTCGAGCGTTTCGGTGTCTTGGCGAAAACTGGGGGGTCTCGCTCACACACAGCAACCACGGATCTCAGAAAATGAGGCTCGATTCATCAGTTCGGCAGCAACGAACCTGCTAATTTGCGCTCGATATGCGAGACACTTGCAAGGTGAAAGGTCCCGAAGCTCCTATCCAGGTCGTCTCCAAGCGACACAGCGGCCGAATATTCACGTCACTGTGGATTTCAGGACTGCTGATGGTCGCGGGCGGTACGTTCGCGCCGTGGGCCTACTCAGGTCAGATCGCCAAAAGCAGCTACTACATCACTGGGGCCGTCCAGCGATACCTGGACCTGCCACAGTGGGTCGAAACGCTGCTCCATAGCTGGTCGTTCGTCGGGCCCGCCTGTGTTGCAGTAGTACTGATCCGCTTTCTGGGGATGCGACGCGCGGCCGCGGTCGCAACCCTGTGCCTGATCTTGTTTGTGCTCGTAGTGAGCATCGGCTTCTTCGTCGCCACAGCGGGTTTGGACACCGCCTATGTTTCTGCCAGCGCAGTGGGACCCACCCTCACGGTTGTTGGGGGGCTGGTAGCGGCAGCTGGAGCGGCTGCGCATACCGTGTCCGCGCGGGACCGCCAAAAACCTCTCACGCAATTTGCAACCCCCTGAACTTCCCCCGCGTCTTCCGGTACACACCTTCTATTCACCGTTCTACGTTTAGAAAGAGAGCGGGATCGGTACCAAGCTAGAGTCTGATCAGGTTTCACCATTGATCAGACTCCTGCGGAAAACTAAGTATGCGGATCACAGCAGCCTTCCGGCGGCCCCCATCATCGGAATTATCAGGCACCCGAGTACTGAGTCACCCGGTTCATCAGTCACCCGAATCATCCAAAAATGAAATCAAACAACCAGCTTCGGCGGTTGAGGGGAGCACGAATATGAGCGAAAGCCCAGGGCAACAGCAGCCACATTTCGGAATACCCGAAAATCACGGTCAGGATGGACCGCCGCCCGGTGGGGCGAACCACGGTCCCAACGATGCGCAAGGCCCGCACAGCCAGTCCGCAGGTCCCCAGAACGGCGAGCAGCAGTATGGCCAGCCCGGGCAGCAACAGCAAGGCCAACAGCAATACGGGCAACAGCAATACGGCCAGCCCGGGCAACAGCAGTACGGCCAGCCCGGCCAGCAGCAGTACGGCCAGCCCGGCCAGCAGCAGTACGGCCAGCCCGGCCAGCAGCAGTACGGCCAGCCCGGCCAGCAGCAGTACGGCCAGCCCGGCCAGCAGCAATACGGCCAGCAGCAATACGGCCAGCCCGGCCAGCAGCAATACGGGCAACAGCAATACGGCCAGCCCGGCCAGCAGCAGTACGGGCAACAGCAATACGGCCAGCCCGGGCAACAGCAGTACGGCCAACCGGGGCCGCCCAGCTCCGCTCAGCAGAGTCGGAAGGGCTCCAAGGGACCGCTGATCACAGCTGTTGCGGTGGTGATTGCGTTAATTGCCGGGGTGGGTGTGTGGTTCTTTGCTTTCCGTGAGACCAAGCCGGCGGGGCAGGCAAGTCCGCAAGCCGCGGCAGCAGCACTGTTTGCTGACGTCAGTAATGGCGACTTGGTGGGGTTGGCTGACACCTTCGATCCGGTCGAATCCTCCCTCGTCACCGATTTTGCGGGAGACGTCACCAAACATCTGCAGCGAATCGGGCTGCTCACAGATGAGGCGACGATTAACAACTCCACCGGCGTTGGCATCTCCATCAAAGGCGTCACCTACGACGAGTCGGCCGCAGAGAACCCCCTGCCAAACCTGAGCATCGTGAAGGTGACCGGCGGTACTGTCACCATCGATCCACCTGCGGGCAATAATTCTGCAGCCCAGACAGATAAATTCCGGGCATTGCTGGCAGCGCTCGAAAAAGCCAATTTGTCTTCCGACTTTCAACCCGCAGTGCAGACAGAGCCCACCGTCATCGACATCGCGAAGGTTATCCGTGAAGAAAATAACGGTAAGCCACTCAGAATCTCGACGGTCCAACGGGACGGCGAGTGGTACCCGAGCCTGTTTTACACGCTCGCGGACTACGCCGCCCAGCAGGCAGGGAAGACGCTCACCCCTGCCGATTCAATCCCAGCCGTCGGTGCAGCTTCCCCGGGGGCTGCGATGGACACGCTGATCAAGGCCAGTCTCGCCGACGATCCAGAATCAGTGATCAAAATTCTGGATCCCCGCGAAATGGGTGTCGTCCACGATTACGGTCGGATGCTTGTTGACGGTATCGGTAGAACTGACGTTCCGCAGGCACAGGTCACGGCATCCTGGACTCTGGACGAGGTCACCGGCGGAACCAAGGTGTCCCTCGGCACTTTAGAAATCACCTTCGATGGCACGACCGCGAAAATTGTTCGGGATGTCGCTGCGGGTTCGGTGACGGTGTCGGCCAACGGCGAGGCTCAGACCTTCGACAGCACCGCCGTCGCGTCATTATTGGGGTCCAAAGACCTTTCCGAAATTCATCCGAATTTGCCGGCAATGGTCGCCAGGATGATCAAGGCCGCTCTGGGCTTGGGCGTCATCGCCACCAAGGTTGATGGTTCTTGGTACATCGCGCCGGCCCGCACATTCCTGGGCACCGTCCCACAGCTGATGAGCGGCATGGAGGAATCTGATATCGACATGTTCCTTGATTTACTGAAGCAGAACTAGTTCTTTTCAGGTGTTGGCCCTGTCGCGGATACTCTGCGCGACAGGGCCGTTTTCTTCTGCTCCTGTTGGTGTACATCGGTCCGGCCTGTCCCTTGATCGCATAGCAGGACAAGCGTACGGTTAGACGTGCGATCGCTTTCGGGGTTGCCGCTGGTCGCTACGGCCTCGGTGATAGGAAGCCGGTCGCCGAACATCGCCGGGGCTGCCGCGCCGGTGTTGAACCCCCGGTCACGTCCCGTCGGTAACCGCCCACCGCTGGGATCCGCCGCAGCTCAAGGAGAGACAACCGTGCCAGCAGCACCCAACAGCTTTCATTCCAAGGACACCCTCACCGTTGCCAGCGAAGCCGGTGAAAAGACATACGAGTACTACAAGATCGCTGGCGTTCCAGGTCTGGAGAATGCCGCAAAACTGCCTTACTCGCTGAAGGTCCTGCTGGAGAATCTGCTGCGTACGGAAGACGGGGCGAACATCACCGCGGATCACATCCGTGCCCTGGCCAATTGGGATCCCAACGCCGAGCCCGATACTGAGATTCAGTTCACCCCTGCCCGCGTGATCATGCAGGACTTCACCGGTGTGCCGTGCGTGGTCGACCTGGCCACCATGCGCGAAGCCATGGCCGACCTTGGCGGCGACCCCCACCGCATCAACCCGTTGGCCCCCGCCGAAATGGTCATTGACCACTCGGTCATTGCCGACGTCTTCGGCAGCCCAGATGCTTTCGAGCGCAACGTCGCTCTCGAGTACGAGCGCAACCGTGAGCGCTACCAATTCCTGCGTTGGGGCCAGAGCGCCTTCGACGAGTTCAAGGTCGTCCCGCCAGGAACCGGCATCGTGCATCAGGTCAACATTGAGCACTTGGCCCGAACGGTGATGGTGCGCAACGGCTTTGCCTATCCGGACACATTGGTCGGAACCGACTCGCACACCACGATGGTCAACGGGCTCGGCGTCCTGGGCTGGGGTGTCGGCGGCATCGAAGCAGAGGCAGCCATGCTCGGTCAACCGGTATCGATGTTGATCCCCCGTGTAGTGGGATTCAAACTGCTGGGCTCTCTTCCGGATGGCACCACTGCCACCGACCTCGTATTGACTATCACCGAGATGCTCCGGAAGCACGGCGTTGTCGGGAAGTTTGTCGAGTTCTACGGCGAAGGCGTCAGCGCAGTGCCGCTGGCAAACCGCGCCACCATCGGCAATATGAGTCCCGAGTTCGGCTCCACCGCCGCGATGTTCCCCATCGATGCCGAGACCATCAGCTACATGCGCCTCACTGGGCGCCCCGAGGAGCAACTCGCACTCATCGAGGCCTACGCGAAAGCTCAAACACTTTGGCACGACGCCAGTGTCGAGCCAGTCTTTTCTGAGTACCTTGAACTCGATATGTCGACCGTGGTTCCTTCCATCGCGGGCCCCAAGCGCCCGCAGGACCGCGTGATCCTGGCCGACTCCGTTGCATCGTTTCGCACCGCGCTGCAGGCCTACGTCAGCAAGGACGATTTGGACGCGGTGGACGAGTCCCTTCTGGAAACGTTCCCAGCCTCGGATCCGCCCTCTCATGAGGAATCACACGTCACTGCGTCATCCACGAAAGCGGGCGGCACACCCGGCAGCACCGGCTCCGGTCGCCGAATTTCCAAGCCGACGTCGGTGACCATGGATGGCCAGACCTTCGACATGGACCACGGTCACGTTGCCATCGCGGCCATCACCTCCTGCACCAACACCTCGAACCCGCAGGTGATGATCGGGGCGGCACTTTTGGCCAAGAAGGCCGTTGAACGGGGGCTCACGCGCAAGCCGTGGGTGAAGACCACGCTGTCCCCGGGCTCGCAGGTTGTCATGGACTACTACGAGCGCGCGGGCCTCATGCCGTACATGGAGAAACTGGGCTTCAGCCTCGCTGGCTTCGGCTGCATGACGTGTATCGGCAACTCTGGACCCCTTCGCGACGAAATTTCGACCGCCATCAACGAGGCCGACCTGGCCGCCGTCTCCGTTCTGTCCGGTAACCGAAACTTCGAGGGCCGCATCAACCCGGACATCAAAATGAACTACTTGGCATCCCCGCCTTTGGTCGTCGCCTATGCGATCGCGGGCAGCATGGACATGGATATCACTCGTGACGCGCTCGGTACTGATCAAAATGGCGTCGAGGTCTTTTTGAAGGACATCTGGCCATCGCCGCAGGAGGTCGAGGCAGTGATGGCCTCAGCGATCAACCAGGAGATGTTCATTCGTGGGTACGCTGACGTTTTTGCTGGTGATGCACGGTGGAAGTCGCTGCCCACCCCCACTGGAAAAACCTTCGAATGGGATACGGATTCCACCTACGTTCGCAAACCCCCGTACTTCGATGGGATGTCAGCTACCCCATCTCCTGTCACGGACATCAGCGGTGCGAGGGTCCTAGCCAAGCTGGGCGATTCGGTCACGACCGACCACATCTCCCCCGCCGGCAACATTAAGGCGGGAACGCCCGCAGCGCAGTACCTCACCGAGCACGGCGTAACTCGGAAGGACTTCAACTCCTATGGCTCACGCCGCGGTAACCACGAAGTCATGATCCGTGGCACATTCGCCAACATTCGGTTGCGTAACCAGCTCCTGGATAACGTCGAAGGTGGTTACACCCGCAACTTTCTCGCTGGTGGCGAGCAGACCTTCATCTACGACGCTTCTGCCGCCTACCAAGCAGCCGGTATTCCGTTGGTGATTCTGGCTGGCGCTGAGTATGGCTCCGGCTCCTCGCGCGACTGGGCAGCCAAGGGCACGGCGCTACTGGGCGTCAAGGCCGTCATCGCCGTCTCGTACGAGCGGATTCACCGTTCCAACTTGATCGGCATGGGCGTCATCCCATTGCAGTTCCCGTCGGGGCAATCCGCGGATTCCCTGGGTTTGACGGGAACGGAGACATTCGAGTTCACCGGAATCACGGCGCTGAACGAGAGTCGTATCCCGAAGACCGTCACTGTCACAGCAACCTCGGAGGATGGCACCGTCGTGTCATTCAACGCCATGGTCCGCATTGACACACCGGGCGAGGCCGACTATTACCGCAACGGCGGCATCATGCAGTACGTGCTGCGCAATCTGCTGGCTGACGCCGGCAACTGATAGAACTCCATGCCCCGGGTTAGCCAAGATCATCTCGACGCTCGTCGGTGGCAGATCCTAGGTGGTGCCCGTGCCGCGTTCGCGCGGCACGGGTACGAGGGTGCCACCGTCCGGGTTCTCGAGGAGGAAATCGGGCTTTCCCGGGGGGCGATTTTTCACCACTTCGCTGATAAAGCAGCTCTTTTCATGGCGTTGGCGGTGGAAGACGCCGAAAATATGGCTGACACCGTTGCGGCCCAGGGACTTGTTCAGGTGATGCGTGATTTGGTTGCAGCCCCCAACGCCGGGTGGCTAGGCACCCAGCTTGAAATATCTCGCCGCTTGCGGACGGACGAAAGCTTCAGAGCCGCGTGGGAAATACGATCTGAAGCCATCAGGTCAGCCACGCGGGCTCGGCTATCTCGACAGCGCGACAGTGGGATTTTGCGCCGCGACGTAGATATCGATGTGCTCACCGACTACCTGCAGCTGGTTCTCAACGGTTTGGTCTCGCATCTGGCCTCTGGTCAACCCACAGCCGCTCTGACGCCGGTTCTGGACATGATTGAAGCATCCGTCCGAATCCAGCCGGCTCATCTTTGCGCCTTCAACGCTTGAGCCGCAGGATTATTGTCGTCTCAGCGCCCGCAGGTGCGTGTCGTTGGTAGCGAACCATAGCTTGGCTCTCCCCGTGTTGACGCAGGAGACGATGATGACGGATACCAGGACGCTGCCGCCAATCCCCCGGTTCGCCGAGTCAGTCAGGCCCAGTTGAATCCAGGAGAACAGCAGCAAGACGATGGGCATTACCGTGACTAGTGTTTGGCTCTTGCGTGCGAGCGCTTGCAGGCTGCCATAAAACAGCAATCCCATTCCCACCACCGACAATGCGAAGATCGCTGAACTTAATGTCTGCTTCTCGCTCGCAGGATCGATGTAGCCATAGTCTTCGCCGAAGAGAGCCAGAACATTGACACTCACCCCGATAAACAGCCACAACCATACGAGGACCACAGCAACAATCACTGATCTTGGCCGCACCTCTGTCGGAGATTCTCCCCAAAAATTAGCCTGATCCTGCCCGTGCGGAGCATCAAACAGTCCCATCAGGCCATTATAGACACGTTTAGCCCATCAGTGGTCGCCTTGGTAAACCCGAATGGATCAGCGGTGCATCTCGGCTAGTCGGATTCAGTCTGTTTGTTCAATTCTCGCAGCAGCGGAACCTGTTCTGATCTTTCGCGCAAACGCTGATCGGAGGAGGTGAGCGAGGCAGCGGTGGAAATCAACCTTGTGACTGCGCGCAGCGCTTCCGCTGGCCTGCTGAGTAGTTCCTGGGCGAGAGCGTTGACCGCATCGCTCAGGTCTGCGGTGTCAACCACGGTGTTGACCAGACCTATCTCCCAGGCTTCCTTCGCGCCAACGGCCCTGCCTGTGGCGCACAGTTCTAACGCCCGCCGCGCCCCGACAGCCTGGGTTAAACGAGAGGTGCCCCCGAGATCTGGAACCATCCCCCACGTGATTTCTCGCATAGCGAACTGGCTGTCCGTTGCGGCAATGACAAGATCGCAGGCGAGCGCCAGCTGAAACCCCGCTCCAATGGCGTGGCCATGAACTGCAGCAATGGAAACGAACTGTGTATCCGCCAGCCAGCTAAATCCTTTCTGGTAGGAACGGATTCGCTCTAGCGCCTGTGTGTCGGTTTCACCTGCAATCAGCTCTAGGATGCCCGGCATCGCCTCGCGGTCGAGTCCGGCCGAAAACGAACGCCCGACACCCTTCACGATCACGACCCGCACCGTATCGTCGAGATTTTCACCGATCCATGCAAGCGCTTCCCAGGTTTTGTCGGTCTGAGCATTCAATTGAGCTGGGCGGTGAAGCGTTACTGTCGCGATGCCCGCTTCGACATCCAGCCCTACGTGGCCTTCCTCCAGCAACAGGTCGACAGCCGCCAGATCTGCAACGTCGGACAACGGACCGTCCACATAGATCTGAGCCAAGTGCGCAGCGAACCGCGGTTCCTCCGCGGCGTGCGCCAGGTCGATGATGACTTCGGCATCGTTGGCCGCAGTCGCCAGCTCTCCCTGCGTCGACGCGCGTTTACCTGGCTTCTTCTTCGAACCGCGGTCGGTTTTGTCAACAACGTTCTTGGATTTTTTGCTCACGGCCTCACTCTACGAGCAGCCCCGACACCGAGAACGGGTAGGCGGCTCTAGGCGAGTTCGACAAGCTCCAGATATTCGTCAGACCAGTGGTCCTCGGTACCGTCCGGCAGCAGGATGACGCGCTCGGGCTCGAGCGCCGCGACGGCTCCAGCATCGTGTGTCACCAGAACGACGGCTCCGGAATAGCTGTGGAGTGCGTCTAGTACCTGCTGCCGGCTTGCGGGGTCCAAGTTATTCGTGGGCTCGTCAAGCAGCAGCACGTTGGCAGCTGAGGAGACCAGCCCTGCGAGTGCGAGCCTTGTCTTCTCGCCACCGGAGAGTGTGCCAGCTTTTTGTTCGAGCTGTTCGCCCTTGAACAAGAAGGTGCCCAACAGGTTTCGTAGCTCTTGCGCCCCGGCATCCGGGGCCGCGTGCCGGATATTTTCCCAGACAGATGCATCGGGATCCAGTGTCTCGTGCTCCTGTGCGTAATAACCGAGTTTGAGTCCGAAGCCCGCTTCGATCTTGCCGGTATCCGGCTTCTCCCGCCCGCCCATCACCTTCAACAGCGTGGTCTTGCCCGCGCCGTTGAATCCGAGAACCACTACCCGGCTGCCCTTGTCGATCGCTAGGTCGACGCCCGCGAAGATTTCCAAGGACCCATAGGCCTTGGAGAGATTACTGGCGGCCAGCGGTGTTCGGCCACAGGGCGCTGGCTCTGGAAAGCGAATCTTGGCGACCTTATCGGCAACGCGAATTTCGTCGAGGCCAGCGAGCAGTTTCTCTGCGCGCTTGGCCATGTTCTGTGCAGCAACGGCTTTCGTTGCTTTGGCCCCCATTTTGGCAGCCTGGGTGAACAACACGGAGGCTTTCTTCTCCGCGTTGGCGCGCTCACGACGACGGCGCTGCTCGTCGGCGCTGCGTGCGTCGAGGTAACGCTGCCACGTCATGTTGTAGATATCGAGTTCGCCGCGGACAGCGTCAAGGAACCAGACGCGGTTGACAACCGCCGCCAGCAACTCGACATCGTGGGAAATAATCACCAGTCCGCCGTTGAAACTCTTGAGAAAGTCCCGGAGCCAGACAATGGAGTCGTGGTCGAGGTGGTTGGTGGGCTCGTCCAACAGCAACATGGTGCCGTCACCGGCATCTGCCGCCGCGAAGAGGATACGGGAGAGCTCCACGCGGCGACGCTGGCCGCCAGAAAGTTCGTGCATGGGCTGGTTCAGAATCCGCTCGGGCAGGCCGAGGTTAGAGCTGATCCGAGCCGCTTCAGATTCTGCGGCGTATCCGCCGAGATTGGAGAACCGCTCCTCAATCGATCCGTAGCGGTTGATGGCGGCATCGCGGGCCGGGCCGTCCACCAACTCAGCCATCTCGATGTGCACCTTAGCCAGGTCTGCAGCGAGAACATCCAGGCCGCGTGCAGACAGGATCCGATCGCGGGCAGAGATGTTGAGATCGCCCTCGCGGGGGTCCTGCGGCAAGTAGCCCAGCGGGGAGGTCACGTCGACTTTGCCGGAATAGGGCTTTCCCTCACCTGCGAGCACCCGCAAGGTGGTGGTCTTGCCGGCGCCGTTACGCCCCACAAAGGCGATGCGGTCGCCTGTTTGGACTCGGACGGAGGTGTCGGCGAGCAGGATCCGCGAGGCGGCCCGCAGTTCAAGGCCGGTTGCGGTAATCACGGATGTTGATTCTACCGGCCAGAACACGCCTGCCGGACCCTTTACCGGGGCAGATTGGTCACAAATGGTTGGTCAGGACATCAGAGGCTGGCGCAGTGCCCGCGGCCCTGATCACAGCGACTCACTTCCCGAAACCAGCTCGTTTCAGCGCATCTGCCAGTGCGCCGCCAGGAGCAGGAGGAGCAGCCGGGGCGGTGCCACGTGGAATCTGCCCTGCCCGGACTTCAGGCTTAGCTCCGCCGCGGGCGCCAGCGTTCCGCCCAGCCCCTCCCCTGCCCTCGCGCCCGGCTCCCTTGCCGGCGCCTGGCTCGTCGGTCAGCCGCAACGTTAACGCGATCCGCTTTCGTTCCGGGTCGATTTCCATCACCTTCACGCGGACCACCTGTCCCGACTTCACCACTTCGCGGGGGTCACTCACGAACTTTTCGCTCAGCGCGGAAACATGCGCGAGACCATCCTGGTGGACGCCGATGTCAATGAAGGCTCCGAACGCGGCGACGTTGGTAACGACACCCTCCAGCACCATCCCGGGGCGCAAGTCGCTAATTTTTTCCACACCTTCGGCAAATGTCGCCGTCGTGAACTCGGGCCGCGGATCTCGGCCGGGCTTTTCAAGTTCTGCGAGAATATCGGTGATCGTTGGCACACCAAAGGTGTCGTCGACAAACTGCTCGGGGCGCAAGGTGTGCAGCAGCGCGACATTCCCAATGAGCGTCTCGAGCTGCTGCCCGGTCGCCCGCAGGATCTTCCGCACTACGGGGTAAGCCTCCGGGTGCACACTCGATCTGTCGAGCACGTCCTGACCACCGGAGATGCGCAGAAAGCCCGCGCATTGCTCATATGCCTTGGCTCCCAACCGCGGGACGTCTTTGAGCGCCTTGCGAGAGGCGAAGGGGCCGTTGCTGTCTCGGTGACTCACAATGTTCTCGGCCAAGGTCGTCGTGATACCGGAAACCCTGGTCAGGAGCGGAACGGAGGCGGTGTTCACGTCCACACCGACCGCGTTCACGCAGTCCTCCACCACGTTATTGAGCGAGCGCGCCAAAATTCCTTCGGAGATATCGTGCTGGTACTGACCCACCCCAATGGATTTCGGGTCGATTTTCACCAATTCGGCCAGCGGATCTTGGAGCCGGCGCGCGATCGATACCGCGCCGCGAATGGAGACGTCGAGATCCGGTAGTTCTGCCGACGCGTAGGCCGAGGCCGAGTACACAGAGGCACCCGCTTCCGAGACCACGATCTTCGACAGTTGCCTGTTCGCTGCTACCAGTTCGGCCGCCAGCTTGTCGGTCTCGCGCGAGGCTGTGCCATTGCCGATGGCAATAAGTTCAATGTGGTGTGTGGTGATCAGCTTCTGCAGGGTGGCCTTTGACTGCTCCCATTTGTTGTGTGGCTGATGGGGATAGATGGTGTCAATCGCCACCACTTTGCCGGTGCCATCCACGACCGCGACCTTGGTGCCGGTGCGCAGGCCTGGATCAAGACCCAGCGTGGTGCGGCCGCCCGCGGGCGCGGCCAGCAGAAGGTCGCGCAGGTTCTCGGCAAACACGGTAGCGGCTGACGCTTCTGCAGCCTGCCGAAGTCGCATCCGCAGGTCCACACCGAGGGAAACGAGGAATTTTGTTCGCCACGCCCATCGGACGGTCTCTCGCAACCAGGCATCTCCCGGACGGCCCTGATCTGAAATCTTGAATCGCGCAGCGATTCGCCGTTCGTACTCGTTCGGCGAGGTGTCCAGCGGATCCCGATCGGCTGCTTCCGGACTCAGAGTGAGAGACAGTATGTCCTCATTTTCACCGCGCAGCATTGCCAGCGCACGGTGCGAAGGGACCTTCTGAAGTGCCTCGGCGAAATCGAAGTAGTCGGCAAATTTGGCGCCGTCAGTTTCCTTGCCACTCCGGACGGCTGAAACCATACGTCCCTGGCGCCACATCTTTTCGCGTAGCTCGCCTACCAAATCGGCGTCCTCGCCAAACTGTTCTACGAGAATTGCCCTAGCGCCCCCTAGCGCCAGAGCAACATCATCTATCCCCTTCTCCACATCGACAAAGGAGCGAGCCGTCTGCTGCGGATCCTGTTCGGGGCTGCCAAGCAGTTGATCCGCCAGCGGCTGAAGGCCCGCTTCTCGAGCGATCTGCGCCTTGGTCCTTCGCTTGGGCTTATACGGCAGGTAGATGTCCTCGAGACGCGCTTTCGTGTCGGCCGTAGCAATCCGCAACGCCACAGCGTCATCGAGCTTTCCTTGGCCGCGAATCGATTCGACGATCGCGCCCCTGCGGTCCTCGAGTTCTCGAAGGTAGTGAAGCCTGTCCTCCAGCGTGCGCAGAGCAGTATCGTCCAGCGTTCCGGTGACCTCCTTGCGATACCGGGCAACGAATGGCACCGTCGCGCCGCCGTCAAGCAGCTCGACCGCAGCCTGCACCTGCCAGGGTGCTACACCCAATTCTTCGGCAATCTTGCCGACGATGACGTTCTGCAGGCCTGGCGCTTTTTCGGACAAGGTTTTTTTCCACTTCCTGTGGTATCTCCAACGGGGCTGCTTTTGATTCACACGCACGGTGGCGGTGCGCCGGACGCCCCTGCATTCTGCCTTGCCGACAGGCGGGGAACCGACCGCGCAACTGATCGAGGTGAATACTTGACGGTGTGATCCTGACAAGAAAATGGTCCGTTTTCCTCGCCCTCGCCGGGTTGTTCAACGTCGTCGTCTGGCCGCGATTTGCCGTGGCCATTTGGAATGACCCTCGTGCCTTCTCGGGCCCTGATGCGATGACCCCCACGGCCTTCCTGATGGTCCACGCGGTGCTGATCGTTTCCGCGTTCTTCATCGGCCTGTTGGTTCTCGGCCTGGGTCTTCGCGCGCTCGCTGTAGCCAGACGCACCCGAAGCTTGCCTTCCGCAGCTCTGAGTTCGACACTGTCCCCATGACGTACCTCACGGCAGAGCAGATCGAAACCTACCGACGTGACGGAGTCGTTCTCGTGCGCGGCGCCCTCAATCCGGCCGAAGTGGCGACGGCGGCCGAAGGCATCGACTTCGTGCTCGCGCATCCGGGACCACTCTCGCAGGTGGCTAGTCGGCCCGGCGATCCCGGGACGTTCACCGAGGACTTCTGCAGGTGGACCGAGGTTCCCCACATCGCGGAGCTCGCAACGAGTTCCGGGGTGCCCGCTCTGGCAGCTCAGCTACTCGATACGCCGCGGGTTCGGCTGTACCACGATCACGTCCTGGTCAAAGAGGGTGGCACTACACAGCGCACGCCCTGGCATCAGGACCAGCCGTATTACAACGTCGATGGGCGAGGGGTCAGCGCCTGGATTCCGGTTGACCCGGTACCGGAAGCCGGCTGCCTCGAACTCGTCGCCCGCACCCATGTCGGGCCGTGGCTGATGCCCCGGACATTCCTTGCCGGCGAGGCAAAGTGGTTTCCCGAAGGCAGCCTCGCCGAGCTCCCCGACATCGAAGCCGACCGCGCGGGTTTCGAGATTCGCCGCTACGAGATGCAGCCGGGTGACGCGATCTTCTTCGACTTCCTGACGGTGCACGGCGCCCCCGGCTTCCCGTTTGGCGGCCGTCGCCGCGTGCTGTCACTGCGGTACCTATCGGATGCGGCTCGCCACGCACCCCGCCGCTGGCGAACATCCCCGCATTTTGAGGGCATGGAAACGCAGATCGAAGACGGCGCCGAGATGGACCATGCGCTGTTCCCGGTGGTCTGGCCAAGGAGCTAGCCGTGCTGACACCGGAGCCGGGGCCTTTGGTAACGCGCATCCCGCAGGCTCGACGGCTGTACTTTTCCCAGCATCAGTTGATGTGCGATTAGCTGCGCGACCTATCAAGGGTTGCGGATCGTGATTTCGACATCAAAAATTCGCTCTGCCAAATCGTCTATGACCGTGCGCCTGGGTTCCGGGATATCCCCAAAGACCCTGCGCGGCAACGCAAGTAGCGGTTGAAGTCGGGTGTCTGCTAATACGACGCTCAGAGCTTTCGCATCCCCCGCCACCACCAACGCATCCAGCTGGGCCACAACCGGGATAAGCACCTTTGCGGCGTCGCGCGCGGCATCGGCCAACGACGTGGTCAACTGGTTTCCGCGTCTGCGGGCGAAGCGCTGTTGCGACCAGCCGCCCGCCGCGGTCCGGCCCTGTAGGTAGGCGCGATCGGTCTTCGAGGAAACGACAACCCCAGCCTTGGCGACGCCGATCGAATGTGCCCCCGCCCGCACCGCAATAATGCCGACCCCGCCAAGACCAGCGAGGTGGTCCAGCAGCGCCTCCACACCCTCGCGATCCGCGAGGCGCATGGGCGGGAACGGAACAGCAATCTCGGCGGTGGTGCCATCGGATGCCGTCAGAAGCACCAGGTGTTCCTTCGCAGTAATATTGGCGACGCCGCCATTGCGCCCAGCAAACCGATTGACCCAACCCGGCAAACGGTCGGCAGATACCTCAACGACGGTTCCGCCACCTGGTGCGGAACGGGTTCGGGACATATCACCAGTTAACCAGTGGACAAGCGCGACTGCCGCACCGCAAGCTGTACAACAGATATCGCAGTAATACGAAGAAGAAGTAGGAACACTTGAAAGCCCCCGCACCGACCCGTCGTTGGTGGCACACGCTGCTATCGGCAAAGATCGACATCACCCCGCTGCGCACATCCAGCCAGTTCCGAGTCCTTTTTGTGGCTGGGACCATTTTTTATCTCGGCGCGATGTTCGGTTTTGTGGCGGTGCCGTACCAGCTGTACACGCTGACGGGTTCCAACCTCGCGGTCGGAGCGATGGGGGTTGTGCAATTAGTGCCGCTGATCATTTTTGGTCTTTACGGTGGCGCGCTGGCCGACCACGTGGATCGCCGCAAGATGATGGTGTGGTCCGGCGTGGCGCAAACCGTTCTCGCAAGTCTGCTGCTCGTCAACGCACTGCTCGACCACCCGCACGTATGGCTGCTCTACGTTATCGGTGGCGCGATGTCCGCTGCCTCGGCGCTGCAACGACCCAGCCGCGAGGCACTCATCCCCCGGGTGGTCAAACACAGCGAACTGCCTGCGGCCGTTGCCCTTTCGTCATTGGGCTACCAAATCGGCATGTTGATCGGCCCGGGCGTCGGCGGCATCCTGATCGCAAAGTTCGGCGTCTTCGTTGCCTTCGGGGTGGAGGCTGGTGGATTCGCTCTCGCGAGCCTGGTGCTGCTTCTGCTGCGCCCCGCGCCCCCACTGGGCGACACCGTCGCGCCAAGTTGGTCCGGCATTAAAGCCGGAATCACCTATGCCACAGGCCGCAAGGACCTTCTCGGCACCTACGTGATCGACATGGTCGGCATGTTTATGGCGATGCCGATCGTATTGTTTCCAGCCCTGGCCGCGGACATCTTGCGGGAGCCCACAATGCTGGGCCTTCTGTATACCGCTGAGGCGATCGGCTCCATGATCGCTACCGTGACGAGCGGGTGGACCTCCAGGGTGTACCGGCACGGCCGAGCGGTCACCTGCGCGGCGATCGGGTGGGGCGCTTTCATCGGACTCGCCGGGTTAATGCCCAACGCGTGGTTGGTAATCGCCTGCCTGGCGGTGGCCGGCGGCTTCGACATGATCAGCGCAATTTTCCGCGGCGTCATTTGGCATCAAACAATTCCGGACGAGATGCGCGGCCGCTTAGCCGGTATCGAAATGCTGTCGTACTCGATCGGGCCTCTGGGGGGACAGCTGCGCTCGGGCGTCGTTGCGGACCTCACAACTGTGCGCGCCTCTATCGTTTCCGGCGGGATTTTATGTGTTGTGGGAGTATCTGCCACTGCCTCCGTTTTGAAGGAGTTCTGGAGCTACGATGCGCGCACCGACGAGCACGCAGTCCGCCAGCGCGCCCTGAGTGCGACTATCTGACGTGCAATGATGTCGGATTCTCAGAGTCCGCTGCCCGCGTCCCAGAGCTGGGATGAGGACCCGGTGACGAATGCTGCGGTGGCGACAGCGCGGTCGTCTGTCAACGACGCGACGTAGTCGATGATCCCGCGGCCCCGACCAAGGCGCAGAATGTCGTCTTCGGCGCGGAAGTCTTCACCGTTGGGCCCGCGCAGCAACTCGGGCGCCTCGAGTCGAAGGCGCCGGTAATCCTGTGTCGCCAACTCCACCAGATCCACCAATCGGCGCGGCGCGCGGTGGGCGTCGTCACTGTCGGCGAGCCAGGAATCGAGGGCGCTCACCAGCGTCGTGAGGATTTGTCCCTGCCCGCGCTGGTACATCGCCAAGTCCGGTCGGTCAAGGACGAACCGCTGGTGCACAAACTTCAGCACTCCCACCTCGTGCCATGCTTGCGCCCCCAACGCCACATGCGCCGACCGAACGTGCGGCCGCCGGACCACCTGCACCGAATCCTGGAAATGCGCGATCCAGCTGTTGGTGAAGACGCCGATGGCACGTTCGGAATCGATAGAGCCGTCGTACGGGACCGCCAACAGCCCATCGATCAGGTCGATACCGACGCGCTCGACCGCTTGCGCAAAGGCATCGTCATCGAAGATCCAGGCATCCTTGGCTCGCAGGCGTCTGCGCAGTAACTCGAGCGAATGACCGCGCCGGCGTTCCTTGGCCCGCAGCGTCGACAAGTCCATCGTGGTCAGCCCAGCGCGATCCTGCATCCAAGTTCGAAACTCCGCGGCAACCGATGCGTGCTGCAAGATCCCGGTCCGATGGAAGTCGTCCAGATCATGCAGCGAGTACGCGATGTCGTCAGCGACGTCCATCACGGCGCACTCGGGCGTTTGCTGCCAAGGGTCAATCTCGGGGTAGGCCTGTCTGACGTGGGCCATCTCCCCCGCGTCAACCAAGTAGCTGCTGTACTTAACCGACCCGGGAGCCTCCGCGTTGCCGCCAGCGCCCCTGGGAGGTATCGGCGCGTCATAGGGGTGCGGGTTCGGTGCGCCGACCCTGCACCACGGATATTTCAGCACCGCGGCCCGGACCGCAGCTGTCAGGTTCAACCCAGAGCCGCTCGTGCCGTGGACGCCGAGTTCGGTGAGAATGCGAAAAGTTTGCGCGTTGCCTTCGAAGCCGTCCACGAGGCCGAACCTGGAGCGCGCCACTCGGTCCAACATCCGTTCGCCCAAATGACCAAACGGCGGATGACCCAAGTCGTGGGCGCTGGCTGCCGCCTGCACGACCACGGGATCACACCCGCCGAGCGCATTGATGAGCTCGATTCCCGGTCCAATGTTGACGCCAATGGCGATGGCCCGGGCTACCGCCGTCACCTTGATGGTGTGCGTCAAACGATTGTGGACTACCTGGCCAGCGGCGCCCTGGGAAATAACCTGAGTCACGGCTGCCAGGCGAGAAAAATAGGGAGAGAAACGGATACGTTCCAAGTCGTCGCGGAACGCTCCATCCGATGCACCGCGGAGGGGATGATCCGCATTTGCAGGCGTCAACGCGGCTTGGACCGGCGGAGCGAATTTCTCGTCGACCGACGACATGGTCGCCAACCCGAACGCCAGCCTGTCCTCATCGAGTACCGGAACTGGGCCTGCCAGCCGGTACACGGCCTCGGGGCTCCGTCGCTCGAGCCTCGGATCACGATGCACCATGTGGGCCGGGTTAGATATTGAAGCCCAGGGCGCGAAGCTGTTCGCGACCATCGTCTGTGATCTTTTCCGGTCCCCACGGCGGAAGCCATACCCAGTTGATTTTGTACTCATCGACTAATGCCGCGGCGTCGCCGGAGCCGAGGGCCGCCGCGATCTGGTCTTCGATCATTTCAGTCAGGGGACACGCGGCGCTGGTGAGTGTCATGTCGATGGTGAGCATCTTGCCCGTCATCTGGAGGTCGTAGACCAGACCGAGGTCGACGATGTTGATCCCTAATTCTGGGTCGACCACATCGCGCAATGCCTCTTCGAGGTCATCGAGCACCTCGTCGGAAATGTCCATGGTCTTAGTCGCTACGCCGCCTAATTCGACATCCAGCGAGCCTGCGCTGCGCGCGTGACGATCCGCTGCAGGCACGTCTGCTACAGCGGGTGCGGCCTGCAAATCTCCCGCATGATCATGACCCGCATGATCATGACCGGTGTGATCGTGACCCGCGTGATCATGACCCGCATGATCGTGACCCGCATGATCATGGCCCGCGTGATCCGAGGCGGACTGTATTTCCGTGTCGCTCATTGAGATGCCTTTCCCGCACTGTAATTTTCTATTGATTCTGTTCCACCCCAGGCGGGGTCCGTCACCACTGCGCCGCTGGCAACCTGCGCGGCTGCATCCTTGAACGCCATCCAGCCGAGCAGCGCACACTTGACCCTTGCCGGGAATCTGGACACGCCAGCAAAGGCGATTCCATCACCCAAAACATCCTCGTTGCCAGCAATTCTCCCCCGGCTACCGACCATGGTGCTGAATTCGCTGAGTAGGTCGAATGCTGACGCCAAATCTTTGCCGATAACCAGGTCCGTCATCACCGAGGTGGAGGCCGAAGAAATGGAGCAGCCGATACCGTCATAGGAGATATCGACAACTATTGCACCCAGGCCCTCGCCGTCGAGAGTGATCCGTAGCGTGATTTCGTCGCCGCAGGTGGGATTGACATGGTGAACCTGGGCGTCGAAGGGAACGCGCAAACCTTGGTGGTGCGGGTTGCGATGGTGGTCCAAGATGATTTCTTGATAAAGCTGCTCCATCTGCATTGCTACTTCACCGCCCCAAAAAACTTCTGGGCCCTACGGACGGCAGCGGCTAAGGTAGCAACCTCGTCGAGGGTGTTGTAAAGCGCAAATGAGGCTCGAACGGTAGCCGCAATTCCAAACCTGCGGTGCAGGGGCCAGGCGCAGTGGTGTCCCACCCGGATGGCGACGCCCTCATCATCCATGATTTGGCCGACATCATGCGCGTGCACACCATCTACAACGAAAGACACTGCGCCGCCGCGGTTTTCAGTCGTCAGGGGGCCGATAATGCGCACGCCATCGATCTCCGAAAGCTGCTCGAGAGCTGCAGCTGTCAACTTCTCCTCATAAGCAGCCACGGCCTCCATACCGAGCGTCGACAAATAATCTACGGCTGCGCCGAGTCCCACTGCCTGACTTGTCATGGGGACGCCCGCCTCGAACCGTGCGGGCGGCGGCGCGTAGGTCGCATGGTCGATAAAAACCTCTTCGATCATCGAACCACCGGTCAGGAACGGAGGCATCTGCGAGAGCAGATCGAACCGACCGTAGAGCCCGCCGACACCAGAGGGCCCCAACATTTTGTGACCGGAGAAGGCAGCAAAATCAACACCGAGTTCGCCAAAATTTACCGGCATGTGCGGCACTGACTGGCACGCATCCAGAACGGTCAGTGCCCCCACCCGGCGAGCAGCTGCGACGAGCGGAGCCACCGGGTTGACCGTGCCCAACACGTTGGACTGGTGGGTAAAGCTGACCACCTTGGTGCGCTGCGTGATGACGGCGTCGATATCGGATAGATCGAGACGAAAGTCCGCGCCAACCTTGAAATACTTGAGCACCGCGCCGGTGCGCCGACACAGCTCTTGCCACGGGATCAGATTTGCATGGTGTTCCATCTCGGTCACCACGACCTCGTCGCCAGCCCGCACTGTGAATCTGGAATCGGGCAAGAAAGAGGCATTACTCAACGAGTACGCCACCAGATTGATGCTTTCGGTGGCGTTCTTCGTGAAGATCAACTCATCCGGATTCGACACTCCGACAAAGGCGGCGATCCGTTCCCGCGCGGATTCGTACTCGTCGGTGGCTTCCTCTGCCAGCTGGTGCGCGCCGCGATGGACCGCAGCATTGTGCGTGGTGAGGAATTCCTGTTCAGCATCGATCACTGGCACCGGTCGCTGCGAAGTCGCGCCAGAGTCCAGATACACCAACGGCTTCCCACCCCGGACAGTTCGTTCCAGGATTGGGAAGTCGGCTCGGATCGCGTCGATCACGGTTGCAAGGTCGGCCACCGGTTCGGCGGTCACAGGTTCGGCTCCCACGATTTCAGCGGTAAAACCGGCGCTCACGCCGTCGCACCGGCTCCGGTGAAGCGCTCGTAACCGTTGGCTTCCAGTTCGTCTGCCAGTTCCGGGCCACCGGATTCGACGATCCGACCAGCGGCAAAGACGTGCACAAAATCGGGGCTGATGTATCTCAAGATCCGGGTGTAGTGGGTGATGAGTAAGACGCCGACTCCCTCGCCCGTCTGCGTGGAGGCGCTCTTGTAGCGATTCACGCCTTCGGACACGACTCGCAGCGCGTCGACATCGAGACCGGAATCCGTTTCATCCAGGACCGCGATCTTGGGCGCGAGCAAGCCGAGCTGCAGGATCTCATGACGCTTCTTTTCGCCACCGGAGAAACCCTCGTTCACGTTGCGCTCGCCGAAGGCGGGGTCGATATCCAGCTCGGACATCGCGCCCTTCATCTCCTTCACCCATTTGCGGATGGGCGGTGCTTCCCCGCGAACTGCTGTGACGGCGGTGCGGAGGAAGTTGGACATCGAGACGCCGGGCACCTCTACCGGGTATTGCATGGCCAGGAACAATCCGGCACGCGCCCGCTCGTCGACCGACAGTTCAAGCATGTCAACACCGTCCATGGTGACGCTTCCGGAGGTCACCTGGTACTTCGGGTGGCCAGCCAGCGCGTACGCCAACGTCGACTTGCCAGAGCCGTTGGGCCCCATGATGGCGTGCGTC
Source organism: Nakamurella antarctica (assembly GCF_003860405.1). Lineage (NCBI taxonomy): Bacteria > Bacillati > Actinomycetota > Actinomycetes > Nakamurellales > Nakamurellaceae > Nakamurella > Nakamurella antarctica. Next base: position 1,789,620 of record NZ_CP034170.1, read on the forward strand.
TCCCCGGCGTTGATGGTCAGGTTTACGCCACGAAGGATCTCCTTGGGCTCGTCTTCGGTGACCACCGACACGTGCAGGTCGCGTATTTCCAGTGTTGCCATAATTTAGAACTCCAAGTGGTTTTAAAGGGAAGGGTTAGATGCCGGTAATCGCGAGCTCGCGCTCCACCACATCGTTGGCGTGCTCGACGACGGATTCGATCCCGATTTTGCTTAAGACTTCGCCAAAGAATCCACGCACCACCAACCTGCGGGCGACGGACTCCGGAATGCCCCGGGACAGGAAATAGAACAACTGCTCGTCGTCAAAGCGACCGGTGGCACTGGCATGCCCGGCGCCGGCAATTTCGCCGGTCTCGATCTCCAGGTTGGGCACCGAGTCCGCGCGACTGCCCTCGGTTAACAGCAGGTTGCGGTTGGTCTCGTAGGTGTCAGTGCCAAAGCCGGTGGCGCGGATCAAAACGTCACCGACCCACACCGTGTGGGCACCCTTGCCCTGCAGCGCCCCCTTGTAAAGGGCACGCGACTTGCAGTTGGCAACTTCGTGGTCCATCAGCAGGCGGTGTTCCAAGTGCTGCCCCGCATCGGCGAAGTAGAGACCGAGCAACTCGGCGTCGCCGCCCGTGCCGGCATAAGTCGCCGAAGCGACGATGCGCACCAAATCGCCACCGAAGGTCAGCGCGGCGTGCTTTACCGTGGCATCCCGGCCCACCAAAATACGGTGGTGGCTCAGGTGCACAGTGTCGGCGGCCCAATCGTGTTGGGACGCGTACAGCAGCGTGGCGCCATCACCGACGATGATTTCCACGTTTTCGGCTAGCGTGGCGCTTCCCACGTAGTCCACGACGACCTGGGCGCGTGCGTGGTGCCCCACCCTAATCACCAGATGGGTGGCAATGGCGTTCTCGACCGAAAGACCTCGCACCGTAACCCGCACAGGCTCGGTGAGCTCGGTGTTTGCCGGAACATCGACGAGGAACACTTCGGACGAGCAAGCCCAAGCACGGGCCGAGACTCGGTCGACCGGTTGATATCCGGTCAGTCCCTTCATCGATTCGGCTGCCGCGCCGCCGAGGGAAACGGTACCAACTACCTCCGGAGCATCAATCTCAATTTCGAAGTCGGTGCCAGCAACACCTGTGAGGGGGGTCTCGTCGTGAATACCGCGCAGACGACGCAGTGGCGTAAATCGCCACTCTTCTTCTTTTCCGGTGGGAACCGGGTGGTCGGCGGGGTCTATGGAACCCACGCGGCCGGTGTGGCTGCCGATGCCGACATCGCGGCCCCCCACATGGGAATGTTCTACCAACCCATGGTCGGCGACAGGCTTCAGTTCTGTAACAGGTGCAGACACGATCAGCCCACGGACCCTTCCATTTGCAGTTCGATCAGACGGTTCAGTTCCAGTGCGTACTCCATCGGGAGCTCGCGCGCGATCGGCTCGACGAAGCCGCGGACGATCATCGCCATCGCCTCTTCCTCGGCCATCCCGCGGGACATCAGATAGAACAACTGCTCTTCACTGACCTTCGAGACCTTGGCCTCGTGTCCCATGGTCACGTCGTCCTCGCGGACGTCGATGTAGGGGTAGGTGTCCGAGCGCGAGATGCTGTCCACCAGAAGTGCGTCGCATTCGACGGACGACTTGCTGTGGTGCGCGCCGGGATTAACCCGGACCAGACCACGGTAGGAGGCGCGGCCACCCCCACGGGCCACCGACTTGGAAATGATGGTCGAGGAGGTGTGGGGAGCCATATGCAGCATCTTTGCGCCGGTGTCCTGGTGCTGGCCGGGGCCCGCGAACGCGATCGACAGCACTTCACCCTTGGCATGCTCGCCCATCAGCCACACCGCCGGGTACTTCATGGTGACCTTGGAACCGATGTTGCCGTCAACCCACTCCATGGTGGCGCCCGCTTCGGCCTTCGCACGCTTGGTGACCAGGTTGTAGACGTTGTTGGACCAGTTCTGGATCGTGGTGTAGCGGCAGCGGCCGCCCTTTTTCACGATGATCTCGACGACCGCGGAGTGCAGCGAATCAGACTTGTAGATCGGCGCGGTGCAACCCTCGACGTAGTGCACGTAGGCGCCTTCGTCGACGATAATCAGCGTGCGCTCGAACTGGCCCATGTTTTCGGTGTTGATCCGGAAGTAGGCCTGCAGCGGAATGTCCACGTGGACCCCCGGTGGAACGTACACAAAGGATCCGCCGGACCAGACTGCCGCGTTGAGGGCGGAGAACTTGTTGTCCCCTGCCGGGATGACGCTGCCGAAGTACTCCTGGAAGATCTCCGGGTGCTCCTTGAGTGCGGTGTCGGTATCGAGGAAGATGACGCCTTGGGCTGAAAGGTCTTCTCGGATCGAGTGGTAGACGACTTCGGATTCGTACTGCGCGGCCACGCCAGAAACTAAACGCTGCTTTTCCGCTTCCGGAATACCGAGCTTGTCGTAGGTGTTCTTGATGTCCTCGGGCAGGTCGTCCCACGTCGCGGCTTGCTTTTCGCTGGAGCGGACGAAGTACTTGATCTCATCGAAATGGATGCCGGACAGGTCACTGCCCCACGTCGGCATCGGCAGTTTCTCGAAAAGAGCCAAACCCTTGAGACGCTTTTCCGTCATCCATTCTGGTTCGCTCTTCTTTCCTGAGATGTCGCGTACGACCTCAGCGTTGATGCCGCGACGGGCGGAGGCGCCGGCGGCATCCGAATCGGACCATCCGAAGGCGTAGTTGCCCAAGGAATCAATGGTCTCCTCCTGTGTCAGGCGCGCAGGGGTGACTGCGATTTCGGGAGCGGTCGTCATAAGGAACTTCCTTCCGTACGCGTGGCATCAGAGTTCCGATGCGTTGCGGTGTGGGTGACTTCTTCGAGGGGAACGGGTGGTGCTGATAAGGGCAAAGACACACTGGGGGGAACAAAAATAGTGCAGAAAGAGTCGCCGCGGGCGATGGTTGCCAGCCGCTGGGTGTTGGTACCGAGAGCCTGCGAGAAAACGTGCATTTCCTCTTCGCAGAGCTGCGGGAATTGAGTAGCCACATGAGCCACGGGGCAATGGTGTTGGCACAGCTGATCGCCGATCCCCACCTGCTCGGTGGAGGCCATATAACCAGAGTCGGTGAGCGCCGATGCCAGGACGGCAAGCTTGGCTGGCATCGAGTCGGCCGCGACGATGTCATCGCGACGAGTGGCGATCACCTTTTCAGCCCGCTGTCGCGCAAACGACTTGACGGCGTCAGGGCCGCCGTTCACAGCTAGGAATGCCAGCGCCTCAACGGCGATGTCGTCATAAGCGTGCGGCAGTTTTTCGCGACCGGACCCTGTCAGCAGATAGACCCTGGCAGGACGACCGCGGCCGCGCGTCGAACTCATAGATTCCATCCTCGACGTGATCGAGCCTTCGTCTACGAGCGCGTCGAGGTGGCGGCGAATACCTGCTGCGGAGAGGCGAAGCTTTTCGGCAACGACGACCGCCGTGGTGGGTCCTTCTGCGATGAGCAGTTGGACCACTGCCTGCCGGGTGCTGCCGTCGGCGGCAGGGGTGTGTCCCATCCGCGTCGTAGCTCCAGCGATATTCACAACACCAGTGTGTCCTTTTTCTTCCCCGGATTCAAAGGGGGCTGATCGGCAGTGTCGCCGCGTGCGTTTTGCTGGTGCAGGGTGCCCTTACGGTATCCAGGGTTTTTTAGGGTGTTCGGTTTCATAAGGCCTGCTGGAGGGAGGTCGTCACAGAGCTGACCCTTACTGGCCTACACCACAAAATTAATTTAGCTCTCGAGCCGCTTAGACTCCGATCGTGAGCACAGGCCCCGTCGGTAATGACACCTCAGCGCCGCACCCTGGCTCTGCACACATCGGTGCAGCGACCCTCTTGACGCACCCTGGCTTAAATGTCGCCGAGCGCAATCAGCTCCGCACCCTTCGTCGCGTGGGCACAGCGGGCGCGGTCCTGATGGCCGTGGCAGCTACTTCGTCGTACGGGGCGGCCAACCCGATCCCGAATCCCGTGGACGGGCTGCGAATAGTAGGACTGCTTTCACGAATCGGGCCCGCAAGCCTGGCAATCTCCTACACCGGCATCGCGATGGTGGTGGTGTCCTGGTTTCTTCTCGGCCGACTCGCCACACCCGGCCGGCAACGCCGCCTCACTCGTACCCAGATCTCGCACACCCTCGCCATGTGGGCCGTACCGTTCCTGGTGTCGCCGCCATTGTTCTCGCGTGACGTGTATTCCTATCTCGCCGTGGGCCAGATGATGAATGCAGGACTCAACCCCTATGACGCCGGACCGTATGACGCACTCGGCGACCAGGACCGCTTCGCCCACCAGGTGGATGTGCGCTGGCAGCACACGACAACGCCGTATGGTCCGGTGTTCCTGCTCATCACCCGAGGAATCGTCGCCGTGACCGGGCCGCATTTGGTGCTCTCGGTGCTGGTCCAGCGACTCTTCGAACTGTTAGGCGTTGCTCTCATTGTGTGGGCCCTGCCGCGGTTGGCTCGCCGCTGCGGGCTCGACCCTGTATCGGCACTGTGGCTCGGCGCGCTCAACCCGCTTGTCCTGTTTCACCTCATTGCGGGCGGTCACAATGAGGCGTTGATGATTGGTTTGATGATGGCCGGTCTGGTGATCGCCTTCGACCACTCCGTCGTACTGGGCACCATCTGCCTCACGCTGGCGGTGGGGGTCAAGGCGACAGCCGGGCTAGCGCTGGCATTTCTCATCATTGCGCTCGCGCGACGAGCCGGTGGCACGTGGCGTGACCTCATCAAAGAAGGCTTGCGCGTATCAGCGGTGGCGATCGCTACCTTTGCTGTTCTCACGATCGCTGCGGGGGTCGGCGTGGGATGGCTGGCAGCTTTGAACACCCCCGGCCTGGTCCGGTCGTTCCTTTCTTTGACGACGGTCCTAGGGGTGGCCGCGGGGACAATGGGCACACTTTTGGGTGTCGGTGACCATACCGGTGGGGTGCTTTCCGTCCTCAACCCGATCGGCACCGTCATTGGCGGATGCATCGCGCTCTTGGTGTTGTGGCGGTGCTGGCGTCATCGGCTCGAGCCGATCCACGGGCTTGGGGTGGCAATCGGGATTTTCGTTCTTCTATCTCCCGTCGTACAGCCCTGGTACTTGCTCTGGGCAGCCGTCCCGTTGGCTGCGTCCACCGCGGACCCTCGGTACCGGAAGGTGACCGTGGCGATTACCGTCGTTCTGTCGCTGATCATCATGCCCAGTGGCGCCATAATCTCGCCGCTGGTGATAGTTCAAGCTGTGGCCTTCGCCGCATTGGTTCAAGGTTTGATCTACCTGCGCCTTCGACGATTGGGGCTACTTCCGGTCAGCGATCGCGACCGCAGACTCACCGACCTGCTCTTACGGGCTCGCAAGCTGCACCCCAGCACTTCCGGGACCGGAAATTGATGGGGAACCGCTAGCTCCGCGGCTCGCCTGTCCCCCATCCGTTCGCCCGGGTCGGTGGCCAGTTCCGCCTAAACTCGGTAGTTGTGACTTCCGCACCACCGAGGCAGGACCCGGCCAGCGCCGCGCCCGCCCTTGAGATAACCGGCCTCGTGAGGCGTTTCGGTGATTTTGTTGCGGTGGACGGTATTGACCTCACCCTCCCGCGCGGCAAAATTTTGGCGCTACTCGGACCGAACGGCGCGGGAAAAACCACCACCGTTGAAATCTGTGAAGGTTTTGCGCGCCCAGACGCCGGCCACGTCCGTGTTTTGGGTTTGGATCCGTGGCGGGATTCCGCTGCCCTACGCCCGCGAATGGGAGTCATGCTGCAAGCTGGCGGCGCCCACGCCTCAGCGAAGGTCGGCGAAATGCTGGCGTTGATCGCGGCGTGCAGCGCCAATCCGCTTAGTCCTAAGTGGCTCCTCAAGACGCTCGGGCTGTCGGAGGTGACGAACACTGCGGTTCGGCGCCTCTCCGGCGGTCAGGCCCAGCGATTGAGTTTAGCCATGGCGTTAGTTGGCCGACCCGAAATCCTGTTCCTCGACGAGCCCACTGCCGGCATGGACCCGCAAGCCCGTCACCTTGTCTGGGACCTGCTCAAAGCCGCCCGTCAGGACGGCGTTGCCGTCTTACTCACCACCCACCTACTCGATGAGGCGGAACTTCTCGCCGACCATGTTGTCATCGTCGACAACGGTCGGGTGGTGGCCAGCGGTTCGCTTGCAGAGTTGATCGGCGGCGAGAGTGACCATCTGGCCTTCTCCGCGATCAGCGGTCTCAACCTCGATCTGGTGTTGACGGCGCTACCCCATGGCTACTCCGCTGCAGAAAGGGAGCCCGGCCATTACCGGATCTACGGCGACATCACCCCCACCGCCATGGCCACGGTAACTGCCTGGTGCGCCCAGGTAGGCGTTCTCGTCACCGATCTGCGCGTCGGTCAGCGCAGCCTCGACGATGTCTACCTCGAATTAACCGGCAGAAAGATCCGCGCGTGAGTAGCGACCACCTGTTTCCACCCGGAACCTTTGCGCCCGCAGCAGCGAGGTCCTCCCTCGGGTCGATGTTGCGTGCCCACACGTTTTTTGAACTCAGACTCCTCGTGCGCAACGGCGAGCAACTGCTGCTGGCGCTGGTGATCCCCCTTGCGGCCTTGATCGGTTTGACCTACTTCACCGGCATCGAACTTCAGGAACCGCGGATTGCTTCTGTCACCCCGGGCATCTGGACCCTTGCCGTGATGTCCACCGCATTTACCTCCCTGGCTATTTCCACCGCCTTTGATCGGCGCTACGGCACCGCAAAAAGGCTTGCAGCATCGGGGGTTCAGAGGTGGCTGCTCCTCGCGGGTAAATCCTGCGCCATCGGCATCGTGATCGTGTTTCAGCTGGTTTTGCTCTCGCTGGTCGCCGTTATCCTCGGCTGGAAGCCGCAAGGGACCGTGGTCTGGGCGCTGCCACTGCTGGTGCTGGGAGCCGCGGCTTTCACCGGTCTTGGCATCCTACTCGGCGGTACCTTGCGCGCAGAAGCAGTTCTGGCCTTAGCCAACCTGATCTGGCTGTCAATGATCGCCATTGGCGGTGTGGTGATTCCCCTGACCTCTGCGCCGCGCTGGCTCGATGTAGTCGGCCAGCTCACTCCCGGCGGCGCCTTGTCGTCATCGCTACGCGATGTTCTCCAGCACGGCCAATCGCCCTCGGCCTCGGCTGTTCTGGTTCTGGCAGCGTGGACAGTCCTTGCCTGGGGCGCCGCCGTACGCTGGTTCTCATGGCAGTAAACATTTATTTGCTGCTGCCTTTCTCGCCCATCTCCGACCACGTTTGCTGAGCCCCATGACCTCCCTCGCGTCAAAGAATTCGCCCACCACCACCGCATGGTTCCTGCGCGCGCCATCGATGCGTTTACAACGCGGTTTTGCTCTTGCAGCAGTGATATCCAATGCACTGATTGCCGTGACGGGTGCGGTGGTTCGCGTTACCGGATCCGGCCTTGGCTGCCCCACTTGGCCCGAGTGCCATCCCGGGTCGCTAGTGCCCGTTCAGCGGTCTCAGCAATCCGCGTTGCATCAAGCGATTGAGTTCGGCAACCGCACTCTGACCGGGGTGGTGCTGATTGCGTCATTGGGCACCTTGGTGCTGCTGTGGCGTGCACGGCCGCAACGACGTTCCGTGGTCAAGATTGCTCTGCTTCTGCCTCTGGGGGTACTTTTCCAAGCCCTCTGGGGCGGTCTCACGGTGCTCACCGGTTTGGTCTGGTGGACGGTGGCGCCGCACATGCTGGTCTCACTGGTCATCGTTTTCGTAGCGACCTGGATCTACCAGCGACTCGGCGAAGGCGACGGGCCGGTTCGTTACACAGTGCCGAAACCACTGGTCACGCTGGTGTGGGCAACATGCGCCGTACTGCTTGCGCTGAGTGTGATGGGAACCCTCGTCACCGCAGCCGGACCGCATGCCGGCGACGAGAAAACTGCGCGTTTAGACCTGCCAGTTCCCATGTTGGCGCAGATACACGCCGACCTCATGTTCTTGTACCTCGGTTTGCTGATCGCGTTGGGCGTGGGCCTTCTCGCTGTCTCGGCATCCCCGGCGCTACGGAGACGACTCTGGTGGCTGGTTGGCATCACGATGTCGCAGGGGCTTATTGGGATCGTTCAGTACCTCACAGGAGTTCCCGAGATCTTAGTGGTGTTCCACGTGGGAGGTGCCACATTATTGGTCGCTGCCGCGGGACGGCTGGCTTTCGGCACCCGAGCACGAGCTGCCGCCCTAGGGGAACATCCAGCTCAAGACCCTGCTCGCCGATCTCAGGCAGGTTCTGCGAACACTCAGGCGGTTAAGCAGTCCGCCTAGCGGCCTGTTCCAGCCATCCTCGTCCGGTCCTGCACAGAAGGTGCGACCAGCTCCGCGGTGCTCCGATCCCACTCTCCAACAGTGAGCTGGGGAATCTGTGCGCAAACCTCGCGGGCGTCAGCCACCGATGCCACGATCGCATCTCCATAGACGCCGTCCACCGCGACGATGACGATGCGAACGCCGCTTCGTCCCATGGATTCCACGACGGCGGTCGCTTCAGCTCCGTGCCGGGCAACGAGTGAACTCAAGTGCTTAATGGCCTGATTCCGCAGTCGCTCGGCATCGATATTCATCGTCCATTTCGGAACCCGAGCAAACACCGCGTCGAGCCAGGTGCCAAGCGTCGGGCTCATCTTCATGCGGTCCTCGTCATTCGGTCACCACTGGGGCCAGCCAAATACCTGGAGCCCGATGGCAGCATCGACGGCCCAGGCAATTGATACCAACATCAAGTACACGTTCGACATATGAAAAAGCGTCATGGGCTTGGCATCCGCGCCGGTCAAGACCCTGCTGTGAAGGCGATGGGCGAGGGCGAGGAACCAGACGCCGGCAGGGACAGCCACAGCGGCATAGATCCATGACGAGGCGGGCAGCAGCAGCAGGGAACACGCCACCATTCCCCAGCTGTACAGCACGATCTGCCGCACCACTTCGGTCTGGGGAGCTACTACCGGCAACATGGGCACGCCCGCGGCTGCGTAGTCGTCTTTGTATCTCATCGCCAGCGCCCAGGTGTGGGGAGGCGTCCAGAAGAAGATGACACCGAAAAACACCCATGCGGGCCAACCGATGGAGCCGGTGATAGCGGACCAACCGATTAACACCGGCATACAACCGGCCAAGCCACCCCAAACAATGTTCTGACTGGTACGGCGTTTGAGCCACATCGAGTACACGAAAACGTAGAAGAGGATTGCCACCACGGCCAAAACTGCCGCGAACAGATTTGCAGTGACCCACAAGAACGCGCTGGCGAAGATTCCAAGTACGATGCCGAAAATTAGGGCGTTGCGAGTGGGGACCATGTGGCGGGCCAACGGACGGGTGCGGGTGCGCCGCATTTTGGCGTCAATGTCGGCGTCCACCACCATGTTGAGCGCGTTTGCGCTGCCCGCGGCGAGAGTTCCGCCAACGAGGGTAGCCAGCGCCAGTCCCAGCGAGGGAACCTGACGCTCAGCGGCAATCATCGACGGAATGGTGGTGATGAGCAGCAGTTCGATGATGCGCGGTTTAGTGAGCGCAACGTAAGCGCCGACCCGCTCCCGGAGGTTGGTGGCCGCTCCGTCAACGATCACGGGCGCCTTTTCGCCTCCCACTGGATCAGCGGTCTTGGCGGCGGACGAATCAGCCGACGATGCCGAGCGCACCTGGCAGCTCCCTTGCGAGTAAGCAATTCTTGGTATCGAGATGGGGTGGCTGCGAGCACTCAACTCTGCGACACACTCCCCCTGCCAACTCTAGTCCGCGCAGGCTGCGGGAGCGGTGCGGGCCTCGCCACACCTGTGTCGTCGGTAGCGCTGTCTGCGATGCAGATCACGCGCGTTAGGCTACTTCCGTATCGATTCACCTGTGTTCAGCACGCCACCCCCGGGTACCAAGTAACCGCGGGAGCAGCAACGAGAAGCCCTAAGAGATCTTAAGGAGAGTCAAAGCCTGATGAGTGCCCATTACAGCAGCGCCGAAATCACCGAACTCACCACCGCGAAGCATCCCAGCGGCTGGACTGATGTTGACACGAAAGCTGTTGACACCGTTCGTGTGTTGGCCGCCGACGCAGTTCAAAAGGTCGGCAATGGTCACCCCGGCACCGCGATGTCACTGGCTCCCTTGGCGTACACGCTCTATCAAAAGGTGATGCGCCACGACCCCGCAGACGAGCAATGGATTGGTCGGGACCGGTTCGTTCTTTCCTGCGGCCACTCCAGTCTGACCCAGTACATCCAGCTCTACCTGGGCGGCTTCGGCTTGGAACTCGATGATTTGAAAGCACTCCGCACCTGGGGGTCGTTGACCCCGGGTCACCCCGAACACCGGCACACACGCGGCGTCGAGCTCACCACCGGCCCACTCGGTCAAGGCCTCGCCTCCGCTGTGGGAATGGCGATGGCTGCTCGTCGCGAGCGTGGCCTCTTCGATCCGGCTGCTGCCCCGGGCGAGTCGCCCTTCGACCATTTCATCTACGTCATCGCCTCCGACGGCGACATTGAGGAAGGCGTCACGTCCGAAGCGTCCTCCATCGCTGGCCGTCAGCAGTTGGGAAATTTGGTCGTCTTTTATGACGCCAATCAGATCTCCATCGAAGACGACGTCAATATCGCACTCTCCGAGGATGTAGCCGCGCGCTACGCCGCCTACGGCTGGCACACCCAAATCGTCAATGGTGGCGAGAACGTCACTGGCATCTTGGAAGCTATCGACAACGCGAAAGCTGTCACAGACAAGCCCTCCTTCATCGAGGTCCGCACCGTCATCGGCTTCCCGTCTCCCGGTAAGCAGAACACCGGCAAGATTCACGGCAGTGCCCTCGGGCCTGACGAAGTGGCCGCTACCAAAGTGGTTCTTGGTTTCGACCCGGAAAAGTCCTTCGATATCGACGACGCGGTGATCGCTCACACCCGCGAACTCGTTGGTCGCGGCGAAGAGGCAAAAGCCCAGTGGCAGAAGACGTTCGACTCCTGGGCTGCAGCTAACCCGGCCAACAAGGCGCTGTTCGATCGCTTGGAGACCCGCGAACTACCCGCAGGCTGGGAAGCAGCGCTGCCGACTTGGGACGTAGACCCGAAGGGCGTCGCCACCCGCGCCGCCTCGGGTGCGGTCCTCACGGCCTTGGCCGATATTCTCCCCGAGTTGTGGGGCGGCAGCGCCGATCTAGCCGAGTCGAACAACACGACCATGAAGGGCGCCGATTCGTTCGGACCCGTTGCCGCAGCTACCGGCGAGTGGAAGGCCACCCCCTACGGCCGCACCTTGCACTTTGGTATTCGCGAACACGCAATGGGCGCCATCCTCACCGGCATCGCTGTGCACGGACCAACGCGACCGTACGGCGGCACCTTCATGGTGTTTTCCGACTACATGCGCGGCGCCGTGCGGTTGGCGGCCGTCATGCAAGCTCCGGTCACCTACGTGTGGACCCACGACTCGATCGGCCTCGGCGAAGACGGCCCCACCCACCAGCCGGTAGAGCACCTCGCCGCATTGCGAGCGATCCCCGGCCTGGCGATTCTGCGACCAGCAGATGCCAACGAGACCGCGTTTGCGTGGAAAGCCATTCTGGAAAAGCATGTTGATGCAGCTGGCGGCCCTGTCGGCATCGCGTTGACACGGCAGAACGTACCCGTGCTCGCCGGGACATCGGCAGCGGGCGTGGCAAAGGGGGCGTACGTCCTCGAGAAGGCCGAAGGCGAACTTCAGGTCATCTTGATGGCCTCCGGTTCGGAGGTGCAACTCGCTGTCGAGGCCCGCGCCACACTGGAGGCCGCAGGCGTGGGCACCCGCGTGGTCTCCGTACCGTGCATGGACTTCTTCGCAGATCAGGATGTTGCCTACCGTAACGAAATTTTGCCGCCAACGGTCCGCGCTCGGGTGTCGGTCGAAGCTGGGATTTCGCAGCCTTGGTACCGCTGGATCGGCGACGCCGGAAAGCACATCGGCATCGAGCACTTCGGAGCATCCGCCGATGCTGCCACCCTGTTCCGCGAGTTTGGCATCACTGCCGATGCTGTAGTCGCAGCGGCCAAGCAGTCCATCATCGACGCTTCCTAGGATTTCTGCGCCCGTGGTGCGTCGAGCAGAATCGGCGCACCCGGGAGCGCTTTTTCACCCCCGTCAAAATCGGGGTATCCATTTCATGGCCGGTACACAGCACCACGGAGACCGGCCTCCACGAGGAGAAGAAGGTTTCCATGAGTAACGACCGCCTTGCCGATCTGACAGCAGCCGGAGTGTCGCTGTGGCTCGATGATCTGTCCCGCAACCGCATCAAGTCTGGTGACTTGGAAAACCTGATTGCCACCAAGCACATCAGCGGAGTCACCACCAACCCCACTATCTTCGCTGGCGCGCTTTCCAAGGGCGAGGCTTATGCCGAGCAGGTCGCCGTGCTAGCCAAGTCTGGCGCCACCGTGGACGAGGCTGTTCGGGCACTGACCACCGATGACGTCCGGGACGCCGCCGATATTTTCGCTGGTGTTTTTGCGGCCACCGACGGGGTTGACGGGCGCGTCTCCATCGAGGTGGAGCCAGGCCTGGCAAACGACACCGAAGCCACCACCAAGCAGGCACGCGAGCTGTCCGACACCGTCGACCGGCCGAACCTCTTGGTGAAGATCCCGGCCACCGTCCAGGGTTTGAGTTCCATCACTGCGACGCTTGCCGAAGGCATCAGCGTGAACGTGACATTAATTTTCTCGCTGGACCGGTACGCCGCTGTGATCGAGGCCTTTATCGAAGGCATCAAGCAGGCCCAAGCCGCAGGCAAGGACGTCAGCAAGATCCATTCCGTGGCCTCATTCTTCGTCTCCCGCGTTGACAGCGAAATAGACAAGCGTCTGGATGCGATCGGGACCGAAGACGCCAAGTCGCTCAAGGGCAAGGCAGCTATCGCTAATGCTCGGTTGGCCTACGAACTCTTCGAGAAGCGCTTTGCGGCAGCAGATTGGGCGCCGTTCGCCGCCGAGGGCGCTCACGCACAACGGCCCCTGTGGGCTTCGACCGGCGTGAAGGATCCCGCCTATGACGACACCCAATATGTTGTCGAGCTTGTAGCACCGGGCACGGTCAACACCGCCCCGGAGAAGACAATCGACGCCGTCGCCGACCACGGGGTCGTCCGCGGTGACACCATCGACGGTAGCTACGACGCCGCACGGCAGGTTTTCGCTGATCTGGGCGCCGTCGGCATCGACCTCGATGACGTTTACGAGATTTTGGAAACCGAAGGCGTTTCCAAGTTCATCGTTTCCTGGGGCGAACTGCTGGAAACCGTCAAGACGGCATTGGCTGCCGCCAAGGCCTGATGCGCTGCTGAAGCGGAGCGGTCGGCGCCCCGATGTCCTCGACCTCTCTGCTTCTCTCATCCCCCGCCCTGACCGGGCGGGTAAATCTTGCGAACAGGAAAGACCCACCACTCATGCCGGTCACGACGAATCCGCTACGCGATCCACGGGACAAACGTCTCCCCCGCATCGCCGGCCCCTCCGGCATTGTCATTTTTGGCGTCACCGGGGACCTTTCCCGCAAGAAACTGATGCCTGCCATCTACGACCTCGCCAACCGCGGGTTGCTACCGCCCGGATTCTCTCTCGTTGGTTTTGCGCGCCGCGACTGGGCTAACGAGGACTTCGGCACCGTAGTGCACGATGCGGTGAAACAGTATGCGCGGACGCCATTCTCGGAGGAAGTCTGGCGGCACCTGGCCGAGGGCTTCCGTTTTGTCCAGGGCACCTTCGATGATGACGGCGCCTTCGACACGCTGGCTGCGACACTCAAGGAGCTGGACGACACTCGTGGCACCGGCGGCAACCATGCCTTCTACTTCTCCATCCCGCCGAGCTCATTCCCGGTGGTGTGCAAGCAACTTGCCCGCTCCGGACTCGCTGCCCATACTCCGGATCAGTGGCGCCGAGTCGTCATCGAGAAGCCATTCGGGCACGACTTAGCCAGTGCGCAGGATCTCAACACGGTGGTGAACTCGGTGTTCCCACCGGAGTCCGTATTCCGCATCGACCATTACCTTGGCAAGGAGACCGTCCAGAACCTGCTGGCGCTTCGTTTTGCCAACCAACTATTCGAGCCGATCTGGAATGCCCACTACGTCGACCATGTGCAGATCACCATGGCCGAGGACATCGGTATTGGTGGGCGGGCGGGATATTACGACGGCATTGGGGCCGCCCGCGATGTCATCCAGAATCACCTGATTCAACTTCTCGCTTTGACCGCGATGGAGGAGCCGGTCTCGTTCGAGCCCAAAGACCTTCGCGCAGAGAAGACGAAAGTCCTTTCTCAGGTGCAACTCCCGAAAGATTTGCTGGCCTCTACTGCCCGTGGGCAATACACCGGCGGTTGGCAGGGCGGTGCTAAAGTGGTCGGATATTTGGAGGAGGACGGTATTTCGCCATCGTCGACCACCGAAACCTTCGCGGCTGTCAAGCTTCTCGTGGATACTCGCAGATGGGCCGGGGTCCCGTTTTACCTGCGTACTGGCAAACGGCTGGGACGTCGGGTCAGCGAGATCGCGATGGTCTTCAAACGCGCGCCGCACCTGCCGTTTTCCCATACCGACACCGAAGAACTGGGCGCCAACGCGATCGTCATCCGCGTCCAACCCGACGAGGGCGTCACTATCCGCTTCGGTTCCAAAGTGCCGGGGCCGAGCATGGAAGTCCGCGACGTGAGCATGGACTTCTCCTACGGACAGTCATTTACCGAGGCTTCTCCCGAGGCCTACGAGCGGTTGATTCTCGACGTGCTGCTCGGCGAGCCATCCTTGTTCCCGCAGGATGAAGAAGTCGAATTGTCCTGGAAAATCCTGGATCCGATCGAAAAGGCATGGAGCCGCAAGGGAACCCAGCCCGACTCCTACCAGTCCGGTACCTGGGGCCCCGCCTCTGCGGATGCCATGATGGCCCGCGATGGCCGCGTCTGGCGTCGACCGTGATGATGCCGCGGAGTTTTCTTCTCGCTATTACTGCTCGCGATAAAGGAGCGACCTCATGATCATCGACCTGCCTTCCACCACCACCTCAGCAATCAACAAGTCGCTAGTAAGCCTTCGTGAGCAAGGCGGCGCGGTCACGACCGGGCGAGTGTTGACGATGGTGATCGTCACCGACGAGGGGGCTTCCGAAGAAGCCATTGCTGCGGCCAACGAAGCGTCCTTTGAGCATCCCTGTCGCGTGATCGTGATCGCGAAAGGAAATAGGCGGGGCATCGCACGGCTGGATGCACAAATTCGCGTGGGCGGTGATGCGGGCGCGAGCGAAGTCATTGTGTTGCGCCTCTTCGGGGAGCTGACCGGACACGGCGCTTCGGCCACCGTCCCGCTGCTGCTGCCCGATGCTCCAGTCGTGGTGTGGTGGCCGGGTTCGGCGCCCGCTATCCCCGCGCAGGACCCGATCGGCCAGCTCGCCGCCCGCCGGATCACGGACGCAGCTTCCGCCGCTCGTCCGCTGGCCGCGATGAACAGCAGAGCCGCCTCCTACACTCCGGGTGACACTGATCTGGCCTGGACTCGTTTGACGACCTGGCGCGGCCTCCTGGCTGCGTCGCTGGATCAGCCGCCGCACGAACCGATCTTGTCGGTCACGGTCGCTGGCGCCTCGGATTCACCTTCTACCGATCTACTGGCCGGCTGGCTGGCGCTGAGGCTGAAGGTGCCAGTGAAGCGTGTCAAGGCGAAGGCGGGCGCCGGGATGCAAAGTGTGGTGCTGAACCGTAAGTCGGGTCCACTCAGCCTGTCTCGCGACGATAGCGACACCGCTACTCTCGGGGCTCCGGGCCAGCCGGACCGCCACCTCTCGCTGCCGCGTCGCAGTTTGCGAGATTGCATCGCGGAAGAACTACGGCGTCTTGACGCCGACGAGGTTTACGAAGAAGTGCTGAAGAAGGGGCTCACGAAAGTCAACGGACCGCAGCCCCCAGCGCGGGTCATCAAGCCCCGCCCGTCGGCGGCCGACTTTGTCGCTCGCCGCACGGATCTGGCAGAAGCAAAGGACCGCAAGCGCGAAACAACGGCCCTCGGCTCCATCGCGCGCGCAACACGAGGCGGTCCAGCCCGACGAAAGGCGGACGCGCCCGAGGACGCTGCGCCCTCCAAGACGGCGGTTCCCCAGAGGAAGCCACCCCGAGCCGCAGCACCCCAAGCCGCAGCTTCGAAGGCTGCCAGTACACCCAAGAGGGCTGCGCGTAAGCCTGCCGCTCAGTCTGGCGCGTGATGGTCAGCCCACAATTAGTGCTGCACGCGAACGCGTCCCAATTGGCGGCGGCTGCGGCGGCTCGCTTGGTGACGAAACTGGTAGACCTGCAATCCTTCGGGCGGATCCCGTCCGTGGTGTTGACCGGCGGCACTATCGGCATCGAGATGCTCGCAAGCATCAACGCCTCCCCCGCCCGAGACGCGATCGACTGGAGCCGAGTCGACTTCTATTGGGGTGACGAACGTTTCGTGCCTGCTGACTCGCCGGACAGAAACGAAAAGCAAGCTCGACAAGCGCTGCTCGACCATGTCCCGGTCAACCCAGATCGGGTGCACGCCATGGCCTCGTCAGATGGCAAATACGGTGACGATCTCGACGCCGCTGCGGCTGCATACAGCGACCTGGTCGACCACTGCAACGGGTTCGACATCACCATGCTGGGGCTAGGGCCCGATGGCCACGTTGCATCGGTCTTCCCCAAGAATCCGGGCGTCTACGAGACGCGGCCAGCATTCGGGGTGCGGAACTCTCCGAAGCCGCCGCCGCTACGGATCTCCCTATCCCTGCCGACGATTCGTACCTCCGATGAGGTGTGGATCATCACAGCTGGATCATCCAAAGCAGATGCGGTTGCGTTGGCATTGGGTGGGGCTGGCGAGATCGCCATTCCCGCAGCTGGGGCGACCGGGATCAAACGGACGCTCTGGATGCTTGACCGTGAGGCTGCTGTGAGGTTGCCCTCGTCGGTATTGCGAGCCCCTGTCTCCTGACATGCTTATTGACCAGCGGCCGCGCTGAAGCGGTCGCTGTTGCTACCGGCGGGGAACGACCCCGTCGCGAATTGCTCCGGAACTGGTTGCCAGAATTCCGAAGTCCCTCAAGGAGGAGGATCCATGACGAAGGCTCCGGTCAAAGTCACTGTCACCGGCGCGGCCGGCCAGATCGGCTACGCATTGCTGTTTCGCATCGCATCCGGGCAAATGCTGGGGCTCGACACACCGGTCAAACTCAGCCTGTTGGAAATCACCCCGGCGTTGCGCGCTGCCGAGGGCACTGCGATGGAACTTACCGACTGCGCCTTCCCACTCCTGGAGAGCATCGAGATCACCGATGACGCCACCAGGGCGTTCGACGGCACGAGCGTCGCGCTGCTCGTCGGCGCCCGTCCCCGTGGCCCAGGTATGGAGCGCGGCGACCTGCTGTCGGCCAACGGCGGCATTTTCAAGCCACAGGGCGCTGCCCTGAATAATGGTGCGGCTGAGGATATTCGAGTGCTGGTGGTTGGCAATCCTGCCAATTCCAACGCACTTATCGCGCAACAGAACGCGCCGGATATCCCGGCAAACCGCTTCTCGGCCATGATGCGCTTGGATCACAACCGCGCATTAGCTCAGGCGGCCCAGAAGCTCGGAGTCTCCGTATCCGACATCTCGAACATGACCATCTGGGGTAACCACTCCGCGACCCAATACCCGGATCTTGTGCACGCACAGTTCGGCGGTCGCTCGATTGCCGAGCAGGTTGAGCGCGACTGGTTGGAGGGCACTTTCATCCCCACGGTGGCCAAGCGCGGCGCGGCAATTATCGAAGCTCGCGGAGCTTCTTCCGCCGCTTCCGCAGCCAACGCCGCCATCGATCACGTCCACTCGTGGGTGCATGGCACGGCCGAGGGCGACTGGACCTCCGCCGGTGTGGTGTCCGACGGATCGTACGGGATCCCCGAAGGCCTAATTTCCGGGTTCCCCGTCACCTCCACGGGCGGCGACTGGGAGATTGTCTCCGACCTGGAGATCGACGATTTCTCCCGCGCTCGCATCGATGCCTCTGTTGCCGAACTGGTCGAGGAGCGCGACGCAATCCGCGAACTGGGCCTGATCTGACGTCGCGATAGCGCGGAACTGCGGCGCTGGAGCACACCATTGGCGGTGTACTCCAGCGACGTAGTTCTTTTTCATACAGGAGGCAGCATTGTCGCCGGCGGTTATGTCCGTGGTGGGCGTGGCGTTGTTGTTGGCTGTACTGGGCTTTGCGTTTTGGCGGCCGCGCGGCCTACCAGAAGTTGTCCTCGCAGCCCCCGCGGCTGGCGCTACCGTGTTGCTAGGTATTGCCAGTCCCCAGCAAGCGTGGGAATCGGTGCACCAACTGGGCCCGACGTTGATCTTTCTCGGGGCGACACTGCTGATCGCGCACCTGCTCGATCGCGATGGTGTCTTCGAATGGCTCGGTGGAATCCTCGGGGTGCGCAGCGCCGGGCGCCCTGCGCGACTGCTCTTGCGCGTATTCATTGCCGCTGCTGTCACTACCGCGGTGCTCAGCTTGGATGCGACCGTCGTGCTGTTGACTCCCGCTATCTTGGTGACGGTGAAGCGGCTCCGGTTCGCCGCCGCGCCGCCCCTCTACGCCAGCGCGCATCTTGCCAATTCCGCTTCCCTCCTGCTTCCGGTGTCGAACCTCACCAACCTGTTGGCCTACCAAGCTGTCGGCTTGTCTTTCGCCGGCTTTACGTCGTTGATGGCGCTGCCGTGGGTGGGGGCGGTGCTCGTGGAGTACGCCGTATTCCGTCTATATTTTCGACAGCAACTGGTTGCTTTGCCCGCGGCCCAACAGGTTTCGGCCGATACACTTCGCGCTGCGCCGCGCACCTGCCTGGCTATCCTTGCCGCCATCCTCGCTGGGTTCGGCCTCTCTCCACTGGCGGGAGTGGAATCGGTCTGGGTGGCCGTTGCTGGCGCCAGCGTGCTGGCCGTTCGCGCGTTGCTTCGCCGCGAAACACACCCGCGCGCGTTGCTGCGTGAGATCAACGTGCCGTTCATCGCATTCGTCGCGTGCCTAGCGATCGTGGTCGCGGGCGCCACCTCCCACGGCATTGAGAGCGCACTAGCCGCTTTGCTGCCGTCGGGAACATCGTGGTGGTCGCTGGTAATGATCGCCGGACTCGCAGCTGCGCTGTCGAATGTGGTAAATAATCTCCCCGCAACGCTTCTCCTGGTCGCCGCTCTCGGGCACCCTGCGGCTCCGGCCGCGGTACTAGCCGTTCTGATTGGCGTGAACATTGGCCCGAATCTCACGTACACGGGCTCGCTGGCGACGTTGCTGTGGCGCCGGGTTTTAGTGTCTAAGGACGCTATGCCCTCGCTCAAGACGTTTACCCTGCTGGGGGTCGCCACCGCGCCCGCGGCCATCATCGTTGCCGTCACGGGGTTGTGGGTCGCCCTCACCTACTGGGGCTGAGAGAATAGGAACCGATGAAAAACACGCTCAGAGCCAGGTCCCCTCGGCACGCCGTTCCACATCGAGTGGCGGGTGTTGTGTTCCGCGGCGACAAGGTGCTGCTGGCAAAATCCGCCCCATCGCTTCAGGATGAGCACAGTTGGCACTTGCCGGGTGGAGTACCCGATCCCGCAGAGGACTGCGCCCAAGCACTGGGCCGGCTCGTCCAGCAAAATACCGGCCAGCAGGTGAGTGTCGGCCCCGAAGTGCACCACACGATAGAGGTCGTGGATACGCAACGCGTGCAGGAGTTCACCTTTGGTTGTCTGCTGCAGGCTTGGGCGCCCCTGCGGCTCGCCGAACCCGGCCATCAACTAGCGTGGCTCCCGGTGGACGACATCCCCGGATCAGTTTCGGGTGCTACCCGCAACGCGATCGCGTCCTGGCGGGACCATCCGGAGAGGACCATATGACGGAACCCGGCAGCGCATACTTCAGTTCGCTGAGTATCAGCTTCGATGCTCCCGGCGAGGGACGCCTTGACGCCGCGCCCGAGTGGCTCACCGCGGCAGACACCGACCGCAGCGATGTCGGGCTGGCATCGATCAGGACGCGGATCGTCGACCCTGTCGTATCCAGCTTGCTCTCGCCGCAGGAGTTGCAGGGACTTCTCGTATACCGGGATGGACGAGAAGTCTGGGTCCACCTGGAATCTCGCGATGACTCTGTTTCAATATTCCTGCACAGCGCGGACTTGCAGCCCGAATACGCTGAGGCAGCGGCAATGGCTCAGCACCTTGCCAGCCAACTCGAGGACTGGGTGTGCGAAACCAGCTTCGGATGGGGCCAGCAGCGGATCGCTCGGTACACCCTGCCCGAACAGCCCGGTGGCCAGTGAGCTGAGAAGCTAGTCGATCAGGTCGGGGACACCCTCGTCGGCTTCGGTGCCACCGCGCAACATGAACATGATCGAGTCCAGCTCGTCCGGCCGGACGAGTACCTCGCGCGCCTTAGACCCCTCCGACGGTCCGACAATGCCTCGGTTCTCCATCAGGTCCATCAGGCGACCGGCTTTGGCAAATCCCAATCGCAGCTTGCGCTGCAGCATTGATGTTGAGCCCAGCTGAGAGGTGATTACCTGTTCCACCGCGAGAATCAGAATTTCCAGGTCGTCGCCGATGTCCGGGTCCACCGCTTTGGACGCATCCTGTTTCACCTTGGTGACGCCGTCGGTGTAGTCCGGGGCGGCCTGTTGTTTGGTGAACTCGACTACCTCGGCGATTTCCTCATCCGAAACGTAGGCGCCCTGGATTCGAGCTGCCCGACCCGCACCCATCGGCAGGTATAGCGCATCGCCCATGCCGATCAACTTCTCGGCGCCAGGCTGATCAAGGATGACCCGAGAGTCCGTCAGCGACGACGTCGCAAACGCCAGCCGTGACGGAACGTTGGTTTTGATCAGGCCCGTCACCACATCCACCGAGGGCCGCTGCGTCGCGAGTACCAAGTGGATTCCCGCCGCACGCGCCTTTTGGGTAATCCGGACGATGGCCTCCTCAACATCCCGTGGAGCCGTCATCATCAGGTCGGCGAGCTCGTCGATGATGCCGAGGATGTAGGGGTAGGGCCGGTAGACCCGTTCCGAGCCGGGCGGCGCAGTTATTTCGCCATTACGCACCTTGCGGTTGAAGTCGTCGACGTGCCGCACCCCGTGCGCGAGCATGTCCTGATAGCGCTGCTCCATCTCCTCCACCAGCCACGCCAAGGCTGCAGCAGCCTTCTTAGGCTGGGTGATGATGGGCGTGATCAGGTGCGGGATGCCTTCGTATGGCGTCAATTCGACCATCTTCGGGTCGATCAGGATCATCCTGACCTCGGCCGGGGACGCCCGTTGCAGCAACGACACCAGCATGGAGTTCACGAATGACGACTTGCCGGAGCCCGTGGCACCCGCGACGAGAAGGTGCGGGGTTTTGGCCAGATTCGCCGTCACAAAGCCGCCCTCGACGTCCTTGCCGAGGCCAATGACGAGCGGATGGTGATCCTTGCGCGCGTTGGGGTCGGCCAAGACGTCTCCCAAGCGCACCATCTCGCGGTCCGTGTTGGGGACCTCGATACCGACCGCGGATTTACCAGGGATGGGTGCGAGAAGCCGCACCGATTCCGACGCCACCGCGTACGCGATGTTGCGGGCCAGGTTGGTGATCTTTTCGACCTTGACGCCGGGACCAAGCTCCACCTCGTACCGGGTAACGGTCGGGCCTCGGAGATAGCCGGTGACCCGCGCATCGACGCTGAATTGTTCGAATACGGTCGTCAACCGTTCGATCATTTGATCGTTAGCAGCCGACTGTGTCTTCGGCGGAGCGCCGAGCTTCAAGATCGTCGACGGTGGGAGTCGATAGTCCCCTTCAACGACGCGATCGAGCGAGAGCTGAACGGCTTCGGCGGCTGTGTCCTCCGCCTGCATCGCGGAAGCCGGAATGGCCATCGCAGGGGCCGGGATAGCTGCACGGGGCCGCACTTTGGGCAACACCAGCGTCGGGGTTTCGGGGTCGTCGTGTTGGTAGGGCTCTGAATCAGATTCCGGCTCGTAAGCAGCAATGGCAGCCTGCCGGGTACGGGCTGCTCGGCCGATTCGCTCTGTTGGTAGTGGCGCGTAGGACGGAGTTCCTCGTCCCGCATATCCTTCCTCGTCGAATCCGTCGACAGGCTCAAACTCGTCGGAATCCTGCGGCCGCTGGTCTCGATCGACGCTGTCGCTATTTTCTTCGGGCCGATGACGGTAGCCCCGCATCCAGTCGTAGGCATCCAAGAAACGGCCTGGCACCTCTTTGACGGGCGTCGCCGTGACGACCAGGAGGCCAAAGATACTGAGCAACACCAGTACCAAGATCGCGGGAACGACGGTGAGTCCGGCGTAGAGCGGCTGTCCGATCAGCCAGCCTAGGACGCCGCCGGCAGTCTTTCGCAGTGCGGCGGCCGGGGGCACCGGATCTTCAGCGTTGATCAGCGCGATGACATGACAAAAGCCAACAGTGCTGATGCCGATAGCGGCCCATCCGATGACGCGCCGGGCAAGGTGCTCACGGTGTGCAACAGTTCGCATCAGCACCACGGCAAGTACCAGCAGCATCACTGGGAAAGCGACAGCAGCGGCGCCGATCCAGACGCGGACAGCGTCATCGACGAGGCGACCGACCGGGCCAGCTCCGCCCCACCACGTTCCAAGCGCTGTGATGATGGCCACTGCCACGAGCCCTAGAGCGAGGCCATCGCGTCGGTGAGCGGGGTCGAGGTCGCGAGCCGCTCCTGCGCCCCGCCCTAGGCCGCGGGCCAAGCCACCGAGACCGCGAGCAATCAAGCGCCAGATAGCGGCGCAAGCGCGCCCGAGCGCTCGCACGGTGGTGAGCACGGGCGATGGGCCGGTGCGGACAGGTGTTGGCCGACGGCTGGCGGTGGTCCGTCCGGTAGATGCACGAGGGCTGGCCTTTGCTCCGGCGCCAGCAGTCGATCGGCGTGGCGCGGTAGAAGAAGTGCCTCCCGAGCTCGCCCGAGTGCGGGGTTTGGCTGCTGCGGGGGTCCGCGGGCGTGCGGGTGTGGTGCTCTTTCCGGCCATGGCCGAAGCCTAATCCCACCAGTACCACTGGTCTCGTAAGCCACACCGTCACAGGGCAAACCGTGACAGGGCAAACCAAGATACGGGCCCACAGTTCAGAGCTGAGCGCCCCCATCGGCGTTGATCGCCAACTGGCGCACTTCCACTACTGCAGCCAGCGGAAGCGGACCATAAAGGTGCGGGAACAATTCGGTGCCACCAGAGGTGTTCTCGGCAACCACCGGCAGATCCAGCAGGTCGGGGTCCACCGTCAGCAACACCACGGGCTCGGTAACCCTCGCCCAGTACCGCTGCAGCACCCCTGGCAATTGGTGGGAGTAGCTGAAGTGGAGATAGCCTTCGGATTCCAAGGTCATCCCGCGGCCCGAAATGGCATGGCGCCCTAGGGCTTCGGACTGTTTCCAGTCCGAAGCCAACGTCACGTGGTAGATCATCAGACGGTGATGATGGTCGGGATGATCATCGGGCGACGACGATAGGTGTCGCCCACCCAGCGGCCCACTATGCGGCGCACCGCCTGAGCGATGCGATGCGGGTCAACGATTCCGTCGTTTTCGCTCCGCGCGAGTTCCATCTCGACTAGCGGCACCACGGCGTCGAGCGCGTTGGGGTCGTCTGAGAATCCGCGCCCGGAAACGGTGGGCGGAGATACTGCCCGGCCGGTCGTAGCATCGATCGCTACGGTGACGGAGATAAAGCCGCCCTCGCCAAGCACGAGTCGATCCGAAAGTGTGGCGTCTCCGACATCGCCGACCGAGTTTCCATCAACGTAGACGTGGCCGACCTCGATCATTCCGACCACCGACGCCTTGCCCTTTATCAGGTCGACGACAACCCCGTCGGGCGCCATCAGGATCCGGTCCTTCGGAACACCCGTCAGCGCGGCGAGCGCGGCGTTGGCGCGCAGGTGCCGCCATTCGCCGTGTACCGGAATCACGTTCTTGGGCTTCACAGCGTTGTACAGGTACAGCAGTTCGCCGGCCGACGCGTGTCCGGAGACGTGGACCTTCGCCATGCCCTGATGAACTACCTGTACGCCGATGCGCGCCAATTCGTTGACGACGGTGAAGACCGAGGTCTCGTTGCCGGGGATCATCGACGAGGCGAGAATGACGGTGTCGCCTGCCACCAGGTTGACCTGGCGGTGATCGCCGCGAGCCATCCGGGACAGCGCCGACAGCGGCTCCCCCTGCGAACCTGTGGAGATCAACACCACCTTGTCCGGTGCGAGGTCCAAAATCTTGTCCATCGACCGGATCAGGCCATCAGGCACCGTCAGAAAGCCGAGTTCCTGGGCGATTTGCATGTTGCGGACCATCGACCGGCCCACGAACGCGATCTTGCGACCGTGCCGCTGCGCCGCGTCCACCACCTGCTGGATCCGGTGAACGTGGGAGGCGAAGGATGCGACAATGACACGCTGCTTTGCCGAGGCGATGAAGCGGTCCAAGACGGGGCCGATTTCGCGCTCGGGCGCAACGAAACCTGGGACCTCAGCGTTGGTGGAGTCGACCATGAAGAGGTCGACACCTTCTTCGCCGAAACGGGAGAAACCGCCCAGGTCAGTCAGCCGGCCGTCGAGTGGCAACTGGTCGAGTTTGATGTCGCCGGTATGCAGCACAGTGCCAGCTGGGGTGCGGATTCCCACAGCCAGCGCATCCGGGATGGAGTGATTGACCGCGAAGAACTCCAGGTCGAAGGCTCCAACGGACAGCAAATCGCCTTCGCGGACCGTCTGTAGCTTCGGGTTGATCCGGTGTTCCTTGCACTTCGCGGCGATTAACGCATTGGAGAACGTCGCGCCGAGCACGGGGAGGTCACGGCGTAGGCGCAGCAAAAACGGCAGCGCCCCGATGTGGTCCTCGTGGCCGTGCGTAATAACGACCGCTTCAATATCCTGAACCCGGTCTTCGATGTAGCTGAAGTCCGGCAGGATCAGGTCGACGCCGGGTTCGGTCGCCTCCGGAAACAGCACGCCACAGTCCACGATCAGGAGCTTGCCCCGGTATTCGTAGACCGTCATGTTGCGGCCGATCTCGCCAATCCCACCCAGCGCCACGATCCGCAGTGCATCCTTAGCGAGCTTCGGCGGTGTCACCAATTTCGGTTTGACCGGAGCGCTCGGCGCGTTCTGGTAGTTATTTCCTCGTGCGTTGTTGCTCGACGAGCTCATACAGATTTTCCGATCTTTGCCAGGTCACTGGCGATGAGTTCGATCTGGCCTTGGGTGGCCGGGATCTGGGGCAGTCGGGGGTCCCCGACATCCATCCCCTGCAGCCTCAGGGCTGCCTTTGCAAAAACTAATCCGGCGCCGCCGCCGCAGCGGCCCATCGCCTGGTGTCCGGGCATCATCGCGTTATGCCACGTGCGTGCCGAGGTGAAGTCGCCCGCATTCGCCGCATCCACCATTGCTCTGATGTTGTTTCCGAGTACATGGGCCAAAATGCTGACTACGCCCACCGCTCCGACGCTCATCCACGGCACGGTGAGGTTGTCGTCTCCGGAGTAATAACTCAAGTCGGACTGCGTGATCACCTGAGAACCTGCGTATAGGTCGCCCTTGGCGTCTTTGACGGCGGTAATTCGGGGGTGCTCACTGAGCCGCAACAGGGTATCGACCTCGATCGCGACGACCGAACGCGGCGGGATGTCGTAGAGCATTACGGGAAGTTCGGTCGAGTCAGCGATGGCGCTGAAGTGCGCGATCAGCCCAGCCTGCTGTGGGCGGGAGTAGTAGGGGGTCACGAGCAGCAGTCCATGTGCGCCCGCGGCTGCAGCCTGCTGCGCGAGCGTCAGGGAGTGCGCGGTGTCGTAGGTGCTTGCGCCAGCAACAATGGTGGCCCTATCGCCCACCGCCTCTACGACCGCTCTGATCACCGCCACCTTTTCGGCGTCGGTAGTGGTCGGGCACTCGCCGGTGGTCCCGTTGAGAACCAGACCGTCGTTGCCATGGTCCACCAGGTACGTGGCCAATTCGGCAGCGGCAGCGAGATCAAGGGTGCCATCGGAGTCAAACGGAGTGACCATCGCCGTCAACGTGGTGCCAAAAGGATGACCGGGGCGGCCTGCGGGACCCGCGTGCAGGGTTGTCATAGCCCCTTACGCTACCGGGATTGGCTCAGGCTAAAAACCGCCGCGCCGTGCCCAGCAAACACTGGTTCGGTAACGAGCGCCCGCTGCAAACTTTTGCGGCATGGGTGCCAACGGCGCCAGAATCTACCGGCCTCCAGCTGCCGACAACTGCGGGCCATCAGCTCTTTGCAAGGGATTTCGCTAGCGTGGCCAGAGCATCCGGATCGCCCTCGAGTCGCACGTGGCATTCCGTGCGGCGGCCACTCGCCCACAACAGCAACTCCACCGGCGCGCCGTGCAACACCACATGCGGTTCTCCAGAGTGCAGTGTCAGCGGCCTGCCGTCCGGTAGTCGCCCGGTGATGCCCACTCCATGATTGCGAAAGCCCCAGCTAAACGGGGGCGAGGTCAACATTTTGACGATGACGGCCGTGGTCGCCTCGTCGAACTCCCTCGGCTGCCAGTTCTTCGCACCGCGGAGAACATCCTCGTGGTGGATAAGATATTCACCGGAGTTCATCGCCTTATCCACGGCGTCGATCCTGATCGGACTGAGGCCTTTGGGTCCCGTTCGAAACATCTCTACTTGTTCGGTCCACGGCAGCGTGGCGTATCCGCGCGACACTCGGGCCGTCCAGAACGCAAATGGCTTCACAAACATCCCGATTGCCGCGTCGGGTCGACGCTCTCGCATTAAAAGATGCAGAAGCAGATCAGAAGTTTGCCAACCTGCGTTCAGCGTCGGCTGGTCCGGACCCACCTTGTCGAACAGGTCGGCTAGGAGTGCACGTTCTGACTGGGCCAAGTTCACAGAAGAAGTGTTCATACCTTCGAGGGTAGGTTACAGCGCTCCGCCCGCGGCCGAGGGCGCGTCCGCATCGGGTACGGAAGCATTGAGCGACTCCCGGGCGAGATAGGTCTCTACGTCAAACCAGTCGTCGCCAGCGCGCTGCGCGATCGTCAAAAGTGTTGTGATGGAGGCGATTTCCTCCACCTGTTCCTTCAGGAACCACAGCATGAACTGCTCGCCCAGGTAGTCGAATTCTGCTCGGGCCGCGCCGAAGAGTGCCTTAATCTGCTCGGTTACGGCATGCTCCTGGGAGAGCGCCAACTGGATCGGCTCAACGATGTTCGCAAATTCGTTGATTACCTCGCCCACTGACGGAATCACGACGGGCATGTCGCGGTCGAGCATCCACTGCACCAGCATCATCGCGTGGTTGCGCTCTTCCACCGACTGGGCATAGAAATGGCTTGCCAGCTCCGGCAGGTCGTGCGAGTCGAACCAGACTGCAATAGCGATGTACTGCTGACTCGCCGTGAACTCGTTGCGAACTTGATCACTCAGGAGGTGGTAAAACTTGCCGGCTGTGGGAGAGGTATCGGAAGCATGGGTCATGACAGTGACAGTATCGGCCGCCGAAGGGCATGGCCACCCAATCAGCTCACCCAGGGTGTACCAGCGCCGACGGCGTCACACATGACGTCACTCCGAATGCAAATGGCGCAAAAACACTCTTGCACGACGTCATTAGTGATGTCATAGTGGTGTCATGGACCTCTCCCAATACACACAAGCCCTGCGCGACGACCTACTCTCCGCCGCCGCCGCAGGTGATGAAACTACCCGGCACAGCGCCGTCATTCTGGCGGCAGCCATCGAACCAGCTGCCCGTCTTGCCATTCTCAATGCCCTCGCAGATTTCGCCGGCGAGGTCACCGCACAGCTCGCGGACACCTCGGTAGAAGTACGCCTGCAGGGACGGGACGTCCGAGTTGCCGTCGAGCGTCGTCCCTCCGCTGACGAAACACCCAAGCATGAAGAAGCCTCGACGGATCCCCTTGACTTCTCGCGGGCATTCGCCGAAGCGGGAGGCGATCTCTCCCGCACCACCGTCCGGATGTTCCAAGAACTCAAGCTCCAGGCGGAGCGGGCCGCCAACGACCAGGGCCTCTCGCTCAACTCATTTATCTCGCGAGCAGTAGCCGACTCGATCAAGGGTCCGCAACGTTCGAAAGACACCGGTCGGACCGGGAAATCGGGCTCTTCCTTCACTGGTTTTATTCAAGGATGAGTGCCCGATGGTCAACCCGGTAGTGAAATCATTCCTCACCCCCGCTCCCATCTTCTGCGAGATCCGGAACGCTGCAGGCGACATCACGATTAATCTCGCCGAGGTTTCCATGACGACAGTGGAGATCATTCTTGTCGGCCCGAGTGTTCAAGGACTCGGCTTCTTGGAAGACATGGTGAAGACCATGAGCCGCTGGGGCGGCCGAGCGGCCCCGAGTTCCCCGTTCGCCCCGAATTCCGGAAACGACACCGATCCCGCAGAAAGAGCGACGGTGGTGTTCCACGAAGCTAGTAACGCTGATTCCCGTGCTGGTAGCGCCGAGGCTGCTCCCGCGACGCAACTTGGCGTTCTGGTGGTAGACACCGCTGCCGCACGCTCCATCGGGCATCAGGCCTTCAGCGTCAGGGTCACCGCACCCATGAACTCCAGCATTCGAGTGCACAGCGAATCTGCAGACGTCAGCATCTCAGGACGTGCGGATCTTCTCCAGGCACGCAGCACTTCTGGGCGGATCGACGCTGATCAGGTAGCCGGGAACGCCGTCATCCAGACGACCTCAGGCGGGGTTTCGGTGCAGCGACTAGGCGCCGATCTCGATCTGCGGAGCGTGTCTGGAAAGCTGCGAGTGGGCTTCGTGGGCGGCAACACCACCGTTGTCACCACCAGCGGGGATGTGAAATTCGACAGGGCCGAGGGTGACATAACGGTGCGCAGCGTCTCCGGAGACGTCATCTTTTCGCAGGTATGCGGCGGCCGGAGCGAGATTGTTGGCGTATCGAGTGAAATCTCTATCGGAGTTCGCAGCGGCACTCGGGCGCAGGTGGACCTGATCAGCTCCAACGGCGCCGTGAACAGCGACTTTGACCTCTCCGATCTTCTTGATGATGCGGAGATTTCTATTCAGGCGCGGACCCACTCCGGCAACATCCGGCTGAGCTCCAGCGCGAACGTGGCATGACTGCACGTTGGTGGCGCGACTTCACAGCAAAAGTGCGAGTCCGCCCCGGCGCGGGTCGGCACTGGGGCCGGTGACGCTAGCGGCGGATACCCCACCAAAGTAGGGTTTCGCCCCATCCCAATGCCGCACGTCGTAGGCGGCAGCAGCGAGGGCTTCGGCGACCCCGGGCGCGAACCCGGGCTCGAGGTGCACCGTGGAACCGCCGACGGCCAGTCGCGGTCGGGCGATCGCTTGGGGCAACTCCATGCCTTCAACCAGTACAGAGCCCAAAACCTGCAACAGGGCGGCGCGGATCCGGCTACCGCCGGCCGCGCCCCCCGCGAATACCAACTCTCCGCGTGCGTTGGTAGCAACCAGTGGCGACATCATCGATCCCATCCGCTCTCCAGGAACGAGCGCTCCACGGAGCAGCTCTCCCTCGCCGAGCATCGAATTGCCGTGTACGCCCGCTACCCAGATGCCCGATCCGAGACCCAGCGAATGTGTTGCGGCGCAGGCATTCCCATCCCTATCGACTGCGACCACCGAGGTGGTGTCGCTGCGGACAGCCTGCCCTTGTAATGCAGCTACCAGGGCGAGTGCTCGGCTAGCGTCATCGGCGCGGAGGGCTTCCTTGTCGAGTCTGGCCAACGTGCCGGCAACATCGTCAAGATCATTTCCCCGCAGGTGGAGGGTGGCGTCCCCAAAGTCGACGGTTCGCGGCTTCCGGGTCTGTGATGTGTAGCTGGCCATATCTAACAGCGAAAGCGCTCCCCCGTCCTCCCGTACGGCGGCGACGAAAGCATGCCCAAACGCGCCTGTCATCAGGCCTTGTGCGCCGGACTCCAGCAGGATGTCCAGCGTTGCAGCCAAGCCAATATGCATCAGTTGATCGTCGGCGGATAGCAATGTTGTGCTTCCATCCGGCGCTGCCACCACGTACGCGTCCGCGCCCGCACCTAGCACCATGGCGGCCGCCACATCCCGCAGCAGGTCCGCGTGCGCGGCAACAAAACTCGAACCAGTCAGAGCGAGATCGCGGGCGGGCATCACCACCTGCGCCCACGGCAACCGGCCATGCGCCCGGTGCAGTGCTTCCACCCCGACCGGGGTGCCGGGAACTGCGACGGTGGCGCCGCCCACGTCATAAGGGACCGCTACCCCACCGAAACTAACCGAGATACCCCGCCCAGCAGCAGGTGTGGACCCGTCGAGACCAGGGACGGCAACAAAAAAATCGTGGCACGTGACCTCGCCAGAATGCGCGTCGAAATGCGTGGCGAATCCGCCCCCACCCAGGCCGGTGAAGATCGTCTCCGATACGCATCCCGCAAGGATCATCGCGGCCACCGAATCACCGGCGCTGCCGCCGGCGGCCAACACAGCCCGGCCGATCCGGGCGGTGTCGGGATGGCCTGCGGCGACCCCTGCCGGCATCCGATTGTGCGTGCTCATTCCCTGCGTGCTCATTCCCTGCGTGCTCACCGACCGAGAGTATCGCCTCACCGGCAGTCGCTGTCTCCGATCAGCCCCCACCGCCACCGTGATCGGCTCACCTGAGCCCACCGGTGCATCTACCGTCACGGGCTTGGCCCTAAGCTGCCAGTCAGCACCGCAACGAACCTTCAATGAAAGCGAGACGCTCCCGATGGCGCAAGCAGAGGTCAGGCCGGCCATCGCCGGCGACGGGCTCGCCATTGCGAGTATTCAGTTGGAGATCTGGCAGGCCGCGTTCGCGCATCTGTTACCTGCTCAGACTCTCGAACTGCCGCCAGCCACCCTCGCCAGCGCGTGGACGCAAGCGCTCAGCGCGGACCGCAGCGCAGTTCAGGTCGCCGCCGAAGGCAGGCAGATGACGGGATTTGTCCATGCCCTGCTGGCCTCCTCCGACGACGACCCTCTGGGCATCACGGCGCCCGTGGGCGAAATACGGGTCCTGTACGTACGCCCAGCGTGGGCCAGACGCGGGCACGGCGGGCGTCTCGTCGCTGCCGCAGCGGGGTACTTACGCGCTCTTGGCGCCAGCGACGGCCAGTGGTGGGTACCGGAGACCGATGCTGCCACCGCGAGCTTTGTCGGTTCCATCGGGTGGCAGCAGTCCGGCGAGGCAAGAATTCTCGACACTGGCAAGACGCAGATGCGTGAGGTTCTGTGGGTGGGGAGCTTGGACCTCGCCGTTGGTTAAGAAGTAGGAAACTCAGCGTTCTCGCGCTGCGGCTACGAAGTCTCCTTGGCGTAGCGCAGTTCGATGGCTTTCCGCATCGAACCGCGCGCCCGTTTGCGGTCTCCAGCCACGTCATAGGCGTCCGCTAGCCTGAACCAACTGCGCCAGTCATCTGGGGCGGCCTCAGCCTCATGGCGGAACACGTCAAAACGCTCTGCGGCAGCCTTTTTGTCGATCCGCCCGGATGGCGTGGTCGGGAGGTCCGACGCTTCCGGCAAACCGCCCTGCGCCGCCAACTCGCGGCCCATATGTTGCGTGCGCCACCCAAATCGCAATTCGAAAGCGAGGAGAACGGCGCCGACAATGGGGAGCAACACTGCCGCAACCGCGAGACCCCATCCGACAACCGTTCCTTCGCGGATAAAGATTAGTGCTTTGTCGCCGATCAACACGAAGTACAAGATGAGTACCACGGTCAACACACCAACGGTGATCTTGGCCTTCAAAGCTGGCTCCCCGAGGCAATCACGATCAGTCCAGACCGAGCAGCGGTTCGAGGCCCACCGACAGGCCGGGGCGCGACGAGACCGCACGGATCGCCAGCAGTACCCCCATCATGAAGGAACTGCGGTGCAGCGAATCGTGGCGAACAGTCAGTGTTTCGCCTTCGCTCCCGAAGATGACCTCCTGATGAGCCACCAAACCCGGCAGACGGACGGAATGCACGTGCACGCCGTTGACGACAGCCCCACGGGCGCCACCCGTATCGGTCACCGTGGCATCGGGGATAGCGCCGAGGCCAGCGGCCGTGCGGGCCTCACCAATTTCCCGTGCGGTCGCGTTGGCAGTGCCCGAAGGTGCATCGACCTTGCCCGCGTGGTGCATTTCGATGATCTCAACGGAAGAGAAAAAGCGCGCAGCCTCGCGAGCCATGCGGCCCATCAGCACGGCGCCGATCGCGAAGTTAGGCACGATGAGAACGTTGACGTCCGGCTTGTGCTCAAGCCAGCCCCGGATGGTGTCGAGGCGTTCGTCGGTAATCCCGGACGTTCCCACGACAATGTGAATGCCTTGATCGATAGCAAATCGGATGTTTTCCATCACCACACCCGGATTGGTGAAATCAACCACCACCTGCGAGCCAGCATCAGCAAGAGAGAACATCCAGTCTCCGCCATTGACGGTGGCGACCAAATCGAGATCGCCTGCCGCATCCACCGCTGCGCACGTTTCCGCGCCCATCCGACCGCGGGCGCCAATGACGCCAACCCGCAGGATCTCCTCCGTCATACCGACCACCGTTCTTGTCGCTCAGCGACATAATCCCCACGCTTGTGGTTCATCTTTCTCACGCTTAACCAAGCGCGCTGCCGCGGCCTCCCGCGACAGCAAAAGGCACCGCTAGCGCTTCACCATCGAGGTCAGCACCTTGGGCAAATTCTTCGTTTTTGCATAGGGGCCCACCACCGCAGCAGAGATCGGAGCAATCAGTACCTCGTTCAGCACGGCGAGAATGTCGTCCTGGCTAACTGCCCGAATGGCATCAATCTCGTCCTGCACGCTCCGATAACCGTTGCGCACCAGGATGTTCTTACCGATTCGGCTCATCCGCGACTCGTTGTCCTCAAGGCCGAGGATCATCGAACCCACCATCTGGCCCTTGGCCCGGGCCAGCTCTTCGACCGATAGCCCACCGCGCGCGCGATTGAGTTCGGCCTGGATGACGGTCACTACCTCGGCCAGGTTTTCCGGCTGACAGCCGGCGTAGATCGAGAACGATCCAGCGTCTGCGTATGCGGACGAGCTCGAGTAACAGGAATAGGCCAGACCGCGTTCCTCGCGGATGGCGCGGAACAATCGCGAGCTCATCCCGCCGCCGAGCGCCGTGTTGAAGACTCCGAGCGCATACCGCCGCGGGTCATGCCGGGACAACGCCGGCGATCCCACGCACAGGTGCGCCTGCTCCGTGTCCCGGTCTATCAGTGCGAGCGAGCCCGTCCCCGAGAGCCGTCCCGGGTTCTTAGTGCGTGGCACCGCGGGCAGGCTTTCGGGTTCGAGAAAGTTCTTGAAAGCCCTCTTCACCCAGCGCACCACGTCGGCGTGCACCACTCCGCCCGCGACCGAGACCACCATTTTCGACGGTGTGTACCGGCGGTGGTAGTAGCTGTTGATCTGTCGCCGCGTCATCGATTCGATAGTCTCGATGGTGCCGATGACCGGCTCGGCAAGCGCTGAGCCAGCAAACACCGAGCTCGCAAAGAGGTCGTTGAGTACATCTTCGGGATCGTCATCGCGCATCGCGATTTCTTCCAGGATCACCTGCCGCTCGGTATCCACATCGGCAGGGGTAATAGTGGCATCGAGAACCACGTCACACACCAAGTCGACCGCCATCTGCGCCTCGTCAGCGAGAACGTGCGCAAAGTAGCAGGTGTACTCGTGGGAGGTGAAGGCGTTGAGCTCGCCGCCCACCGCGTCGATGGCCACCGAAATGTCGGCGCCGCTGCGAGACTTTGTACCCTTGAACAGCAAATGCTCGAGATAATGCGACGCCCCGGCCAACGCTGGGTTCTCGTCGATTGATCCAACGCCCACCCAGATGCCGACCGAGGCGCTACGGGAGCCGGGGACGCTCTCAGTGATCACCCGTAAACCACCGGGAATCTCTGAAAGCGTCACCGTCCCGCCGTCAGCAGAACGTTCCAGTACACGGGCGCGCCGGTAACCAGTCGATGTCATCTGCTGTTTATTCGTATCTTTTTCAGTTGGCCGAAACGTCTTCGGCAGGCGCGGCGTTGTCGGCCGATGCATCAACGGGCACCAACGAGATTTTGCCGCGGGCGTCGATCTCTGCGATCTCCACCTGCATCTTGTCGCCGACGTTGACGACGTCCTCGACCTTGGAGATCCGCTTCCCGCTGCCGAGCTTGGAGATGTGAACCAGACCGTCGCGGCCCGGCATCAACGACACGAAGGCACCGAAGGTGGTGGTCTTCACAACAGTGCCGAGGAAGCGTTCGCCGACCTTGGGCAGCTGCGGGTTTGCGATCGAATTAATGATGTCGATCGCTGCCTGAGCGCTCTCGCCCGAGGCTGCCGACACGTACACGGTGCCGTCATCTTCGATGGCAATATCGGCACCGGTCTGCTCGGTGATCGAGTTGATCATCTTGCCCTTCGGCCCGATGAGCTCGCCGATCTTGTCGACCGGGATCTTCACCGAGGTGATCCGCGGCGCGTACTGGCTCATCTCGTCGGGCTCGTCGATGGCTTCGCTCATGACGTCGAGAATTGCGAGACGGGCATCCTTGGCCTGCGCCAAGGCGCGAGCCAGGACATCAGACGGGATACCGTCCAGCTTGGTGTCCAGCTGCAACGCCGTGACGAACTGGCGGGTACCTGCGACCTTGAAGTCCATATCGCCGAACGCGTCTTCGGCGCCGAGGATGTCGGTCAGTGCGACATAGCGGGTCTCGCCATTGACGGTGTCGGAAACCAGACCCATCGCGATACCAGCGACCGGCGCCTTGAGCGGCACACCAGCGTTGAGCAACGACATGGTCGAGGCGCAGACCGAACCCATGGACGTGGAACCGTTGGAGCTCAATGCTTCTGAGACCTGGCGGATCGCGTAGGGGAACTCCTGCTTGGAGGGCAGGACAGGAACCAGCGCGCGCTCGGCAAGTGCGCCGTGGCCAATTTCGCGACGCTTCGGGGAACCGACGCGGCCGGTTTCGCCGGTGGAGTACGGCGGGAAGTTGTAGTTGTGCATGTAGCGCTTGCGCGTCTCCGGCGACAAGGTATCCAGCTGCTGTTCCATCCGCAGCATATTCAACGTGGTGACACCAAGAATCTGGGTCTCGCCGCGCTCGAACAACGCCGAACCATGGACGCGTGGCAGGTAGCCAACTTCGGCAGACAGGGTCCGGATGTCGGACAACCCGCGGCCGTCGATGCGAACCTGCTCGGTAAGGATGCGCTGGCGAACAGCCTTCTTGTTGACGCTGCGGAATGCGGCGCCCAGCTCACCTTCGCGGCCGGCAAACTGCTCACCCAGCGCTGCGATGACGGAAACCTTGATCTCGTCGAGCGTGGATTCGCGGTCCTGCTTGTCGGCGATCTTCATTGCGTCGCTGACCTTGTCGTACGCAACTCCGGCGACGGCGTCATAAGCATCGCTCTGGTAGGGCGGGAAGAGCTTGAAGTCGCCGGTGGGCTTGGCGGACTTCGAAGCCAGCTCCTGCTGGGTCTCACACAGGATGCGCAGGAACGGCTTTGCCGCTTCCAGGCCCTGGGCGACGATCTCTTCGGTGGGCGCCGTGGCGCCACCGCCGATGAGTTCGATGGTGCGCTCGGTGGCTTCGGCTTCGACCATCATGATCGCGACGTCGTCGCCCACGATGCGGCCGGCGACGACCATGTCGAAGACCGCGTCAGCCAACTGGCTGTGGGTCGGGAATGCCACCCATTGGCTCCCGATCAACGCGACGCGGACGCCGGCGATCGGGCCGGAGAACGGCAGACCGGCAATCTGGGTGGAGGCGGAGGCCGCGTTGATCGCCAGCACGTCATACAGGACCTCGGGGTTGAGGGCCATCACCGTGATAACAACCTGGATCTCGTTGCGGAGGCCGTCAGCGAACGACGGACGCAGCGGCCGGTCGATCAGCCGGCAGGTGAGGATTGCGTCTTCGGACGGGCGTCCTTCACGGCGGAAGAACGACCCCGGGATGCGGCCCGCGGCGTACATCCGCTCTTCGACGTCGATCGTCAGCGGGAAGAAGTCGAACTGATCCTTCGGGTGCTTACCGGCGCTGGTGGCCGACAGCAGCATGGTGTCCTCATCGAGGTAAGCGGCAACGGAGCCTGCGGCCTGCTGGGCGAGGTGCCCGGTTTCAAAGCGGATGGTGCGGGTGCCGAACGAACCATTGTCAATGACTGCGGTTGCGCTGTGGGCGGTGATGTCTGACATGTATCTCCTCGATACGACAACTGCCAGCTCCTGAAGCCACGTAATCCTAGGCAGTGATTCAGAGAAAACATCTGCCGAAAAGCTGTGCCGATCATCGATCGAAGCCGCCGGAACTTCCCGCAAGGCCCAGTGCGAATTCAGTGGCCTGCTGGTTTCCGGTAGCCACTACCGAGGACCGGCCGACATGGCCTCCCGGTGGGGGCCAATCGGATGTCTGTGGTTCGGAGCGGCAACTTCGCCGCCGTGTGCGACGAAGTGGTGATGCGATTTACCAGTGGCCGCGATGGGCGCAGCCCTTGGTCAAGCTGTGCTGGATGCTAGCGGTCAGCTATATTGCCTTCCGCTAGCGTCCGGCGTGCGGGAAAGCGCAGGATTAGCGGCGCAGTCCGAGTCGCTCGATCAACGAGCGGTAACGCATGATGTCCACGCCCTGCAAGTAACGCAGCAGGCTGCGTCGCTTACCGACCAGAATCAGCAGACCACGACGTGTGTGGTGATCGTGCTTGTGCTCCTTGAGGTGCTCCGTCAGTCCGGAGATCCTCTTGGTGAGCATGGCGACCTGGGCTTCGGGTGAACCGGTGTCGGTGTCGTGGACGCCGTACTCGGTCAGGATTTCTTTCTTCTGTTCGCTAGAAAGCGGCACAGTTTTCTCCTTGGAACTCTTGTACCGTGATGGCCCGCACCGAACAGGTGAGTCGGGGGGTAGACGGTATCGGCAACCACGGACTGCAGCCGAACCCGTAGCTAGTCTAACAGCGCACTCTGGTTCGACAGCTATGCGGCCCGCGCGAGCCGCCTGTTCCCGTGGCCTAAACGGGGCTGGTCCCGAGAATTTCGTGGGTCCGAGCGATATCGCGGTCAATTTCGGCCATCATGAGGTCCACCGAGTCGAACTTCCACATGCCCCGGAGCCGTTCGACGAAGTCGAGTCCGATTCGTCGGCCGTAGAAGTTCGCTCCGTCGCGAAGGACAAACGCCTCCACCCGACGCTCATGGCCTTCGAAGGTGGGGTTGGTCCCGATGGACACGGCCGCCGGCGAACGTCGGCTGCCCAGGTTGAACCATGCTGCGTACACACCGTCGGCGGGGATTGCAGCATGCGGGGCGGCGTCAAGGTTCGCGGTGGGAATACCCAGGCCGGTTCCGCGGCCGTCACCGTGCACGACCACACCCTCGAGACGATGCTCGCGCCCCAGTGCAAGCGCAGCGGGCCGCATATCCCCGGCGGCGACACAGGCGCGAACGAAGGTAGAAGAAACCCGGAGGCTGCCATCGCCGACCAGCGGCACCCCTTCGGCAACAAATCCCCAGCGTGCGCCCAAGTCTATGAGCGTGGACAGCTCCCCAGCACCCTTGTGGCCGAACCGGAAATCCTCCCCGACAACAACGCCAGCCACATGCAGCCTGGCGACCATTATCTCGTGGATAAAGCTGGTCGCCGAAGTTGATGCCAGCGCCAAGTCAAAAGGCAGAACGCAAAACACATCTGCGCCCAATTCCTCGACGAGTTCGGCCCGGCGACGCAAACTTGTCAGCTCGGCCGGGTGGCTTCCAGGCCGCAGCACCTCGGAGGGATGCGGATCGAACGTAATCACTACCGACGGCAAGCCCATTTCCTTGGCTCTCGCCACCGCGGTCCTGATGATCAGCTGGTGCCCCCGGTGAACGCCGTCGAAAACTCCGATGGTTGCCACGCAGCGGCCCCACCCGGTGGGGATGCTGTCCAGCCCGCGCCAACGTTGCACCTGCTGCTCCTTCGTCGTTGAGACCTGCACTCACACCTTCTAGTGTGCCTGCCACACCATGACCGCTTTTGCCGATCCGTGTTCTTCGGCCATGAGCGCAAGAAACCTTTCGCCGCTCTGATCCAACACCGCGTACGTACCGGGCAGCCCGACGGCGCCTAACGCTCGCCCGTAACCGATATCGGTCTCCTCCTCGGGGGCGGCGAGTCGCACGTCGAAACTAGCCCGAGCGACCTGCGCAGGCCCGATGATGCGATCGTTCACCAAGTCGCGGAGCGCTGGGTCGACCGGGACGCGCGGTGCCCGAACTTCTCGCACCGCCGGGGGCGTGGAATGTTTCGCCGGCGGCGGGTCAGCGCCATAAATATCTGCCGCGGCGGCTACGTTGAACGCCCCGATGCGGGTGCGCCGCAGCGCGGTCAAATGCCCTCCGACCCCCAAGCTCTCGCCGAGGTCACGGGCCAGCGCGCGGACGTAGGTTCCGGTGGAGCAATCCACTCGGACATCGATATCGAGCGCCACCGGCTGTCCATCTGTCTCGATGCGCCTGGGCTCCCCAGCATCACAAATTCCGAGACAGTGACAGGCCGCTCGGCCAGCGTCACCTCCGCGCCTGATCGCACCAATTCGTAGGCCCGTCTCCCGTCCACCTTGATGGCCGACACGGAGCTGGGTCGTTGTGCGATGTCGCCAGTGAGCGGACCGATCGCAGCCTCGATATCGGCCACCGTAATCGCCGACGCGTCAACGTGAGCGAGGATCTTCCCCTGTGCATCCTCGGTGCTGGTCTGCTGGCCCAACCGGATTGTCGCGACGTACGACTTGTCTTTCAGCGCCAGATGCCCCAGTAGTTTGGTGGCCCGTTCCACCCCAAGAATTAGCAGCCCGGACGCCATCGGGTCGAGCGTGCCGGCGTGCCCAATCTTCTTGGTGCCCAACACATATCGAGCCCGAGCCAC
This sequence comes from Nakamurella antarctica, assembly GCF_003860405.1. Lineage (NCBI taxonomy): Bacteria > Bacillati > Actinomycetota > Actinomycetes > Nakamurellales > Nakamurellaceae > Nakamurella > Nakamurella antarctica. Next base: position 1,828,603 of record NZ_CP034170.1, read on the forward strand.
CACATCGTGGGACGTCGGCCCGATGGGCTTGTCCACCAGGAGCAAGCCGGGCACTGGGGTGTTTTGGTTGGCAGACACGAGGTATTACTGTGCCACGTCCGGGGCCGAGCTATCGCCCGAGGCCTCGGCAACTGCGGTTGCTTCCTGCACCAAATCGAAACGGTGACGACGCATGGCGAACGGCATGGGCTTGCCTGCTGCCTGCGCCGCGAACACTGCTGCGCGCACACGAATCCACCACACGGTGAGCCGGAAAAGACCCCACGCGGTCAGCAGCGCGACGGCGCTGAACGCCCAACGAAACGCGGTGGCGGAGGGCTGGGCTGCACCGGGCTCGACAATGTCCAGGATAAGACCGACAGCCAGAACCTCGATCACAATCGCAATAAACCCGCCCGTGTTGACCAGCCCTGTTGCCGTAGAGATTCGGTGCCGCGGGTTGTAGTCCCTGGCCAACATGAACGCCACCATGGAGGCAGGTCCACCGCAGGCCAAAGCAAGGATCACGACGACCAGCACGGGAACTGGCGGGTGGCCACCGGGCCACAAGATGAGGGTGAGCCAGCTGACGAGGCAGGTAATCGTCACGCCAAAGGCGAGCGGAGTCCGGATGGACGGCCGGCGACCGATCAGTGTTCCCACCGTCAACGATCCGATCAACTGCCCGACAACAAGGACCAACACCAACGATGACGAAGTGCTCGATGACAGACCCAAACCCTGGCTCAGGTAGGGAAACCCCCACAGAACACCGAACGTGGTAGGTCCGCTCATCGTTGAAAAGTGGACCCAGAATCCCAGGCGTCCACCGGGTTCTCGCCAGGCACGCCTCACCTCGAGCAGCACCCTGCGGCGCTGTTCCGGCACCCCCACTGAGCCACGCCCTGCTGCCTGGGCCGTCACTACGGCGTTCGCGCCCTGATACGGCGCCGCGGCTGCAGGCTTGAGCAACAGCGCTGCGTAGGCCACCGACAGCCCGCCCGCCACGAGGAACGTCGGGGTCCAGCCGTAATCGCGCAATAACGCCGTCATGGGCAGGGTCGCTATCACGTTGCCGGTGACGCCAAAAAGGCCCGTCAACGCGGTGAGCATGGAGTACCTCTTCGCCGGAAACCAGCCGGCAGCCAGGCGCAGCACGCTCAGGTAGGCCAACGCGTCGCCGCAACCTAAGACCCCCCGCGCCAACAGGGCCAGTGGATAGTTAGGAACGAGCGCAAAACAGATCTGCGCTATTCCCAACGTCAAAGTAGAGGCAAGAAGCACTCGTCGGGGACCAAATCTGTCCACCAGGACTCCCGCCGGAACCTGCATCAACGCATACAGCGCGAGTTGGAGCGTGACGAAAGTAGCAAGTTGGGCGGGCGATATTGCAAAGCGCTGCTGCGCTTGGGGACCGGCAACGCCCAGTGACGTGCGGTGGAAAACCGCTAGGAGGTACACCCCTGCTCCTACGGCCCAGACAAGAAACGACCGAGATCCCATCGCGGGAGTGGTCGCGGTGCGTGTCACAGTCAGCGAGCCGGCTCTACCGATTGCAAAACGCTCATCAACTCAGCGAGCAAGCTCTCAACGTTCCCCGAGAAGCTGTATCCCGCTGACCGCGGATGGCCGCCGCCGCCCAGCTCTGTTGCGGCGCGACCCACATCGAAAGTGGTTTTTGCCCGCAACGACACCTGCCACATCAGTGGCGCAGTTTCTTTGAAGACCGCAGCAATCTCCGCTTCACCGGTGGTCCGAACGATGTCGATGATGGAATCAAGGTCTTCCATTCGCAAACCGTCTGAGTCGGCTTCGGAAACTTTGACCCAGACCATTCCCGCGCCGTGCGCCACCTCCGGCAGCAATGTCGCACTCTTCAACGCGCACGAGAGCATCGCCAACCACCGGAATGGGTGCGTGTCCATGATGGGCCGCATCAAGGACTGCGGTTCGGTGCCCGCGGCAATGAGCCGGGCGGCCAGCAGGTGGCTTGGCGCTGTGGCGAACCTAAAGTTCGCAGTGTCGGTAGCTAAGCCCGCGTAGAGGTTTGCCGCGATGTCTGCGGTGATTTCCGCTTGCATCTCATCGAGTACCTCGACTACCAACATAACGTTGGCGGCCGCGCTTGGGTCGATGAGTTGAATCTGCCCGAATCCGGGATTCGAGGCGTGATGATCAATACAAATGCTTACCGGGGCGGCATCAAAAAGATCAATCAGGTGACCTAATCGTTGCCGGGCACCCACGTCAACGCTCACCACGAGCTGTGCATCCACCGGCAGATCCGACGGGGTCACGATCAACTCTTGGCCGGGCAATGTGCGCAGCGACAGGGGGATTTCCGCAGGGCGGTCAAAAGATACCCAGACTTTCGTGCCTCTAGACCGCAGATGCAGGCCCAGCGCCAGCGCACTGCCTAACGCGTCCGCATCGGGGTTGCTGTGTGCCAGCAATACGACCGATTCGGCGGTCCGGAGGGCGGCTGCCACTGCACTGACCGCACTGTGAACTACCGGACTTCCCTCGGCTTCAGGCGTCAGCGCAGCGGTGGTCATTGTGGTCTCCATAGGCCGAACTCAGCGGACTCGGGCCGCGATGTCGTCATAGGCGCCTGATGGTCCTCTGTGGTCTGTTCCGTCATCAGAATCGACCATGCTGCGCTGTTCGGCATCGCTTTCTTTCGCACCCTCGGTGTAGTCATCAGGCAACACGCCATCGTCGCCCTCGTCATCAGGGTCGCCGGAGACTCTGGGTACCTTATACGGGTCTGCGTCGCCGGCGTAGGCCGCCGAAGCAGCTTGAGCAGCGACAGCAGCGTCCGCAGCACGGGCCGCGCTGAGCAGATCATCCATCTGGCGCGCCGTATCCGGCACGCGGTCAAGAATGAATGCAAGGGTGGGGGTGAATTTGATTCCAGTCTGCTTGCCGACCGCACTCCGAAGAACGCCAGTGGCGCTGTGAAGTGCAGCAGCGGTCGATTCGACGTCGAGTTCATTGCCGTACACCGTGTAATAGACAACGGCTTCGCGCAGGTCCGGCGTCACAGTCGCGGCGGTGACGGTGATCATCGCTAGCCTTGGGTCCTTGACGCCGTGGCCGAGTTCGGTAGCCACAATAGCGGCGATTCTCTTGGCCAGTCGCCTAGCGCGTGCAGCATCAGCCATGGCTGAGGTCCCTCCTCGGTAGTGATAAAAAGCCGGTGCGGGCCAGCAGTAGATCTGTGGCCCGCACCCACTTCGGTACTGGAACTAGACGCGCGGCTTCTCGCGAATTTCGTAGGTCTCGATGGTGTCCTCGACCTCGATGTTGTTCCAGGTACCCAATCCGATACCGCACTCGAAGCCCTCTCGGACCTCTACTGCGTCGTCTTTGAACCTCTTCAACGAATCAATCTTCAAATCGTCGTTAATGACGACGCCGTTGCGCAACAGACGAGCCTTGGCGTTGCGGCGGATTTCACCATTGCGGACGATGCTACCTGCGATGTTGCCGTACTTGGAGCTGCGGAAAACCTCGCGGATCTCAGCCGAACCCATGGCAACTTCTTCGAACTCTGGCTTCAGCAGACCCTTCAGGGCCGCCTCAATCTCATCGATGGCTTGGTAGATCACCGTGTAGTACCGGATGTCCACACCTTCGCGGTCGGCCAGCTCCTGGACGCCACGAACAGGCTTGACGTTGAAACCAACAACAATCGCCGAGGTGGTCGCAGCCAGGTTGATGTCGTCCTGGGTGATTCCACCGACGCCGCGGTGGACCACCCGAAGGTTGACCTCGTCGCCGACCACAATCTTCATAAGCGAATCTTCCAGGGCCTCAACGGTTCCGGAATTGTCGCCCTTGATGATCAGCGTCAGGTTTTCGATCTTGTTCTCCGCCAACGCGGTGCCCAAATCTTCCAACGTGATGCGACGACGGTTTGCCACCTGTGCCTTACGAGCACGGGCTTGCCGCCGCTCGGCGATCTGGCGAGCAACGCGATCCTCTTCAACAGCGAGGAACGAGTCACCGGCACCAGGTACCGAGGTCAGGCCAAGGACCTGAACCGGACGAGACGGCAAGGCTTCGTACACGTTCTCACCGTGGTCGCCGAGCATGGCACGAACACGACCGTAGGCGTTACCCGCCACAATCGAGTCACCCACGCGCAGCGTTCCGCGCTGTACCAGGACGGTCGCGACGGAGCCGCGGCCACGGTCAAGGTGGGCCTCAATAGCAACACCCTGGGCTGGCATATTCGGGTTGGCTCGCAGATCCAAAGCAGCATCTGCGGTGAGCAGGACCGCAGCAAGCAGACCGTCAATATTGATTCGTTGACGCGCAGACACCTCGACAAACATCGTGTCCCCGCCGTACTCCTCGGCGACCAAACCATATTCGGTCAGCTGCTGGCGGATCTTGTCCGCATTCGCGCCTTCCTTATCGATCTTGTTGATGGCGACCACGATCGGCACATCGGCAGCCTTCGCGTGGTTGATGGCCTCTACTGTTTGCGGCATCACGCCGTCGTCAGCTGCGACCACCAGCACCACGATGTCGGTCGACTTAGACCCACGGGCACGCATAGCGGTGAACGCCTCGTGACCGGGGGTATCGATGAAGGTAATCAGCCGCTCATTGCCGCCAAGCTCGGTAGCCACCTGGTAGGCACCGATGTGCTGGGTGATCCCGCCGGCTTCCTTATCCATAATGTTGGTGTGCCTAATGGCGTCCAACAACCGGGTCTTTCCGTGGTCGACGTGACCCATGACGGTCACCACCGGTGGACGAATCTGGAGGTCGTCTTCGCCACCGTCGTTCTCGCCATAGGCAAGATCGAACGTGTCGAGCAGCTCGCGATCCTCTTCGTCCGGTGAGACGATTTCGATCTCGTAGCCCATCTCGCCGCCGAGCAACTCCAACAAATCGTCGGACACCGACTGCGTGGCTGTCACCATCTCGCCGAGGTGGAACAGCGCCTGCACCATCGAGGCCGGGTTGGCATCGATCTTGTCCGCGAAATCAGCAAGGGATGATCCCCGGACCAACCGAATGGTGCTGCCGTTGCCACGGGGAAGCGTGACGCCGCCCACCGACGGTGCCTGCATGTTGTCGAATTCCTGCCGGCGCTGCTTCTTAGATTTGCGTCCCTTACGCGAAGGGCCACCTTGGCGACCAAAGGCGCCAGCTGCTCCACCGCGGCCACGTGCGCCCCCGGCTCCACCGCCGGGACGACCGCCGCCGCCGGTGCTCGGCGCGCCAGTACCTGGGGCGCCGCCGGTGTTGCCGCGATATCCGCCAGCAGCGGGAGCGCCACCTGGTGCACCGCGGTAGCCGCCAGCGCCGGGCGCGCCACCGGGGCGCGGGGCCCCGGTTCCGGGACGCCCGCCGGGTGCACCGGGGCGAGGTCCGCCCGGTCCAGCGGGGGCTCCGGGGCGGACTGATGGAGCAGCGCCAGGCGCTCCGCCCGGGCGGGCTTGCGGAGGACGGGGTGCGCCGGGCACTCCGCCAGGTCGGGTCGGGGCTGGCCGACCGCTGCCCACGCCGAACGGGTTGTTGCCAACACGGGGCGGGCGTGGTGCGCCGGGAACGCCGCCGAGGCCACGGGCCGCAGCGCCGTCGCCGCTTGCAGCGGCTGGAGCCACCGGCTCGCGGAACTCAGGATTCGATACCGGAACAACCGGAACTGCCGGTGTTGGCACCGGAGCCGTTACCGGAGCGGGTGCCGCAGCCGCAACAGCCGCGGGCACTGCTGGCGCTGCGGGCTTGGGAGCTGCTGGTCGCGGGCCTGGAGCTGCTGGTTTGGCAGCGGCTGCTACCGGAGCTACTGCAGCGTCGCTAGCTGCAACAGGAGCGGATTTTGTGGGTTCCGCAGTCGGCTGGGTTGCCACGGATGCCGGTGCTGCCGCTGCGGTCGTCGCTGCTGGAGCTGCCGACTTGGCAGGAGCGGTTTCGGCAACAGGGAATGCATCGCGCAGTTTCCGAACTACGGGTGCTTCCACTGTCGAAGAGGCGCTCTTGACGAACTCCCCCAGCTCGCTCAATTTGGTCAAAATCTCTTTGCTGGTCGTTCCGAGCTCTTTTGCGAGCTCATGCACTCGGGCCTTGCCTACCACTGCTCTCCTTATGGGTGAGGCCGGGCGGCATAGCTCGCCGAGCCTCTAGTTGTGCTGGTTGGTTCTCATCGGTGCTTCACAGCGTGCTCACGATGGGTCGGACCTGCTTCCTTCTTCGTCAGCGGCGCCGCGGGATGCGGTGTCGTCTGCCTGTTCCGGGTCGACCTCGACGAGGTAGTTCCGGACACTTCTGGTGAAATCCTCGCCTATGGAAAGGACGTGTTCTAGCCGTAGGGCCCGCACAAATGCCCTCCGCTTGACCGCTGCGTCGAAACAGTGACGCCGCGGATGGACGGAAGAACCTCTGCCATACAGAACCTTCCCAAGGTCGGGTACAAGTACGCCGCCCTGGCAGACCACACGGAGTAACGATGTGGCGCTGTCACGCTTGCGACAGCCGACGCAGGTCCGTAGAGGACCCACATTCGACGCTTCGGAAGGTGCCGGCGCCGCGTCTGGAAATTCCGCTCGGGCCACCATCAGACTCTACCTCCCTCGACCGACACACCGACACCGCTTGATGCGGTGAGTTGCGTCGCGCCCCGGGTCGCTAGCCGGTTTCGCAGCTTTCGTCCGTCAGCGTTCGCTACCCTGCTCAGGTTCGGCATCTTCCGGGATCACCTCGGCGTCACTGCGGATATCGATGCGCCAGCCCGTGAGGCGTGCTGCCAGCCGCGCGTTTTGCCCTTCTTTGCCAATGGCGAGAGAAAGCTGAAAATCCGGAACCACTACTCGAGCCGCCCGAGCCGCTGCGTCTACCACCGTGATGGACAGTGCGCGGGCCGGGGACAGCGCATTTCCGACGAAAGTGGCGGGGTCGTCGTCGTAATCGATGATGTCGATTTTCTCGCCAGCAAGTTCGCTCATCACTGCCCGAACTCGTGCGCCCATCGGACCGATGCACGCACCCTTGGCGTTTACGCCAGCAACCGTGGCGCGCACCGCGATTTTGGAGCGATGCCCCGCCTCGCGCGCCACTTCCGTGATTTCTACTGTCCCATCGGCAATTTCGGGCACCTCAAGAGCGAAGAGCTTCCGCACGAGTGCCGGGTGCGTGCGGGACAGCGTAATTTGCGGTCCGCGGATTCCCCGAACCACCGACACCACAAAGCAACGCAGACGCTGGCCGTGGACATACGTTTCCCCCGGAGCCTGCTCAGCGGCCGGGATAACGCCTTCGACATCTCCGAGGCTTACGACAACCACGCCTTTGGCATTGACCCTGGAGTCGGCGGTAACAATTCCCGTGATCAGATCGTGTTCGCGGCCAGCAAAGTCGCCGAAGGTGCGTTCGTTTTCCACGTCCCGCAACCGCTGCAGGATTACCTGGCGCGCGGTTGTCGCGGCGATTCGGCCGAAGTCGGAAGGGGTGTCGTCCCATTCCTCGCTCAGGACACCGGAAGCCCCTACCTCGCGGGCGAGCACCCGAATATTTCCACTCTTCTGATCCACCTCGACGCGCGCATGGGAGTAGTGGCCATCGGTGTGGCGGTAGGCGGTGAGGAGCGCCGTTTCAAGAGTTTCGATCAGAGAATGGAAGGCAATTCCTTTTTCCCTTTCGACGGCGCGCAGGGCGCTGATATCAACGTTCATTTCGTTAATCCTTCGGTGTTTGCAGCTTCACCTGATGGTTCGTCACTGGGGGTTGTCACTCTCGTCGCCATGTCGTCTGAGGCGATGTCGTTCGGTGGTGCTTCAGCGAAGTCAGCGACAGCATCGAGGTCCGCTCCCGCGTCATCCTCAAAATCTGCTACCGAGTCAAATTCTTCAAAGTCGTCATCGGCGCCGTCACCACCGTCCGTTTCAGGCCCGCTGGCCAGATCGTCCAGGTCTACCGCTCGAGCCGCATCGACGAAGCCATCGGCGGCAAGGATTGCGGCGTGGGAGGCAGGCATCTTGTTGAACTCGATCTCGATCTTTGCGCTCCGGATGCGTGTCAGAGGAACAAACTGAGATTCCCAATCGACGAGCAATTCCAGTGAGGTGTTGCCTTCTGCGTCCGGGGCGACTCTTCGGATGCGCCCGATCAGGCCAGTGTCGTCAGTCAATGTGAGCTCGACGAGACGTCCGCGGGCCCGTCGATAGTGCCTCTCCTCGGTCAGGGGCCGGCTCGTCCCGGGGCTGGTGACTTCGAGCGTGTATGCCGCAGGCCCCATCGGGTTGTCGTCTACCAGGTCGAGAGCATCCAATTTCTCGGCTAAGGCGCGGCTGACGTCGGCGGCGGCGTCCAAACTGACTCCGTGATCGGAATCGATGACGATGCGCACGAGGCGCCTGCGTCCCGCGGCGATGACCACATGCTCCTCGAGGTCGTACCCGGCCTCGGCGGCGACAGTGCTGGCAAGCTCTGAAAGTCGTCCCTCGTCAGCGCGTCCCATACTTATCTCCTTGCCTGTGTGCAGTTGTCTTCCGGTCGTGGTGCCGGCGGGCAAGGGTTCGTTTCCCAGAACACACGCCCGGGGAAGATCTCTCGCCTTCGGTTCAAGACTTTAGCCTGTTTGGCTGGTACGGACGTACCTCTTGCGATCTCTGTGCGGCAAGGTGCGGCGCGTGAGGGCCAGCAAATCCGTCCGAAATGCGGGATACCGCAGTGATGCCTGGAATGATGACGGTGTGCAATCCCCCGCAAACTCGTCGTTAGGCCGTCGCGCATTCCTCAGTGGGCTGGCCGGCACCGCCATAATGACGGTGGCCGCCTGCAAGAATCCCCTGTCCAGCGCGCCCGTCACGCGCACGGTGACAACGGCCGCCCCTCCCCCGGTGGATCCCCTGGAAAGCCTGTTGGCGACAGCTCGGCTGCATCTGCAGCGCATCGAAGCGGGCCTGATAGCAGTTGCAGCCGACCCCGCGGCAGTGGCGAAGCTGACCCCAGTTCGATCCGACAGGGATGCTCACGTCAAGGCCCTGGAGGCGGAGGTGGCGAGAACGTCCAGCACTCCCACGAGCGCTGCCGAACCGCCCGCTGGTCCGGTTTCGCTCGGTAATTCCGCAACGATTGCGAGCGCTGACGTTCTCGCAATGGCGCTGGGCGACGCAGATTCCGCTCAGCTTCAATTCCGCGACGGAGTCGGGACGACGTCGCGCTACCGCGGGGCCCTTTTCGCTTCGATCTCAGCTTGCCTGGCCTCCCACCGATTGGTATTGCAACCCTCATGACGACACCCACCGCGAGCGAACCCTCAAATCCCACTGCCCCCGGCGCTGCTCAAGTCTCCGTTGCTGGTTCTGCCCCCGGAGGCGGAACCGAGGCCGCCGCAGTACCACAGCAGCAGTACGGTGCTATCGAAGCGGAAGCTATTGACGCGTTACAAAAGGCCCTTGCCAGCGAGCATGCCGCAATCTGGAGCTATGGCTTCATGATTGCCTTCAACAAGGACGACACCACGAAAATCGCGGCCTACCAGCTCAATCACACCGTGGCCAGAGATGGAGTAGCTGCCATGTTGTTGGGCGCTGGCGCGCAGCCGGTCCGCACCGAAGTTGAGTACCAGGTGCCTGTGACGGTGACCGACACTGGAACGGCCCGCCAGCTTGCCGTCGTCGTGGAACGTGATTGCACCAATACCTGGCGTTTCGTGGTGGGATCGACGGACAATCCGCTGGTCCGCGACTTCGCAGTATCGGCCTTGTCGGACTCCGCCGTCCGCCAGACGGCCTGGAAACTCTTCGACCCGGCAGTCAATCCTTTGGTGCCGTTCCCGGGGGATGAAACGGCTTAACATCGCCGCCAGGCAGCAAAAAGGGTGGCCAACCGGGGAATTCCGGCGGGCCACCCTTCTCGTTGCTAATGAGTGTTGGCGCTGATTAGCGTTGGCGCTGAACACCTTTGACTAATGCGGTGATGACCGAAACGACCCGGTCAACAGCCACCTCTTCCTTGACGCCGGTGGCTCGATCCTTCAGCTCCACCACGCCTTCGGCCAATCCGCGCCCGACCACGAGGATGGTGGGCACGCCGATCAGCTCCGAGTCTGCGAACTTCACGCCCGGTGATGCGACGCGGTCGTCCAGGAGTACCCGGACACCCGCGGCATCCAATTCGTGGGCGAAGCCTTCTGCTGCGGCAAACAATTCGGGCCACTTGCCGGCTACCACGATATGAACGTCGGCGGGGGCGATCTCGCGCGGCCAGACCAAACCCTTTTCATCGTGGTTAGCCTCGGCAACCGCAGCGACGGCACGGGAAACGCCGATGCCATACGACCCCATGGTGACCGTCACGAGTTTGCCGTTTTCGTCCAGAACCTTCAGACCCAGGGCTTCCGCGTATTTGCGTCCCAGCTGGAAGATGTGGCCCATTTCAATGCCCCGCGCTGTCTGCAGCACCCCACCGCTGGGCCCCGGGCTAGGGTCGCCGTCGCGGATTTCGGCGGCCTGGATCACTCCGTCGGCCGAGAAGTCTCGCTCCATCACCAGTCCGATGACGTGCTTGCCAGGCTGGTTGGCGCCGGTGACCCAGCTGGACCCAGGGACCACGACGGGATCGAGCAGGTAGCGGATCTTCGTGCTGCCTGTTTCACCCAAGGCGCCTGGGCCGATGTAGCCCTTGACCAACGCCGGGTTGGCCTTGAAGTCTTCTTCCGCAAACGGCTCCAGTTCGGCTGGTGCCACCTGCGCTTCTAACCTCTTGGGGTCCACCTCGCGGTCGCCGGGCAAGCCCACCGCAAGGGGCTCGCGCGTGCCGTCGGGGTGGCGCAGCATGACGATGACGTTCTTCAACGTGTCCGCGGCCGCCCAGGGGCGATCCGTCCGAGGGAATGCGAGGTTCAGGTGGTCCACCAGCGAAGCGATGGTTGGGGTCTCCGGCGTGTCCTCGACGTGAGCAGCGGGTGCATCGTCATACGGGATTGAAGGAGGTGCCTGCATGACGACGGCTTCCACATTGGCGGCGTAGTCACCGTTGGCGCTGCGCACGAAGGTGTCTTCACCCACCTCTGATTCGGCCAGGAACTCCTCGGACGCGCTGCCACCCATGGCGCCAGACATTGCCGAAACGATCACGTACTTGAAACCGAGCCGGTCGAAGGTCCGGATGTAGGCGTCGCGGTGTGCAAGGTATGACTGCGCCTGACCCTCATCAGTGATGTCGAAGGAGTAGGAATCCTTCATCACGAACTCGCGACCACGCAGCACTCCCGCCCGGGGCGGGCCTCGTCGCGATACTTGGTCTGAATTTGATAGAGGGAAAGCGGAAGTTGCTTGTACGACGAGAGGATGTCCTTACCCAGCAGAGTGAACATCTCCTCATGAGTGGGGCCCAGCAAGTAGTCGTTACCCTTGCGATCCTTTAAACGGAAGAGGTTGGCGCCGTATTCGGTCCAGCGACCGGTGGTTTCGTAGGGCTCACGCGGAAGCAGTGCGGGGAACAGGACTTCCTGGAACCCCGCGTTGTCCATCTCCTCGCGGACGATGTTCTCGATATTGCGCAAGACCCGCAGGCCCAGCGGAAGCCAGCTGTAGATGCCGGGGGCCGCGCGGCGCACGTAGCCGGCGCGAACCAGCAGCCGGTGACTTGGTACCTCTGCATCGGACGGATCCTCGCGCAACGTTCGGAGGAACAGCGTGGACATGCGGGTAATCACCGGGGGGCTCCTTGGGACTGAGGGGGCTGAGCTGCCTGCGCGCCCACTGCGGCGCGCTTGCCTCGTAAGACTAGTCGGCAGCCCGGGGTGGCCACTTCCGGTAAAACCACCCCCGCTGAACCCGACTCAACCCCACGGCAATCCTGTGGAAGCCTGCGGCGGCACGATCGGCAAGGATCGAAGACTCGCCGAGTGCAGCTGCTTACAGCCGATTGCACCGAAAGTTTCTCAGATTCTTCAGATCACGGGGTAAGTCAGGTAGTACGTAGCCTGGTCAACCCCCGGGCCATCGATCATTCTCGACGTGCGCCACCAGCATCGTCGTCCGAAGCTCCGCAGCGCCATGCCTGTGCTTGCTAAGTGGCCGCACCTAGCGTGTCTGTCGTTTATTGCCGGGTTTGGATGCCCAACGCGAAGGTCAGGTCGTAGAAGAGTTTGTTCGCCTGCCCTTCCCCTTTATCGGCGTGGAATACGTCGTGCAGGTCCTGTGCGATGGGTGTTAGGCCTGCTTCTTGCGCCCATTTCAGAGCCCGTTCGGCGGCTTGGTCTGCGGGCAGGTACATGTCGTTGATGTCCTCGTCGCACTCTTCTTGCAGCATCTGCGTTCCCGCTTCGTGATCTAAGCACGCACGCCAAAGGCCTGTTTGCTCGGAATAGGCGGAAACTAGAACGCATTCGCTGTCCCACACGAATCCAGACAGTGCTGGACTGCCTGTTTCTGCAACGAGATCAACCAGCACATCTGCTATTTCTCGTTCGATGTCCTCACCGTAGTACTGCCCCAATTGCCAACCACCGGGCAGCAAAGATGTCCCCTCGAGCCCTTCGTCGCGGCTCGTCAAGGCTTCGACCTCATCCAGGCTTTTGGCGGTTTTGCAGATCACGAGGGATCCGGTGAAACTGAACTCGAATTCCTCTTCATCGTCGGTCTCAGCGGGAACCGGAACAGCCGCAGCCGAAGGCGAAGATCCGTCCAACGATTCAAGGTGGGTCCAAATCCGAGGCCAAATTTCCAGTACAGGATTTTCTAGCTGAGCCTGTCGAAGCAATGGGTATGCCTCGTCGGACTGTCGTTGCTGCCGGATTATCAGGCCGAGAGCTGCCGGATGAGTCTTCCCGGGCAGCTGCCACACAGGCCGACGTAATTCCTCCTCAAAAAAAACTGGCTCCGCCAAACGGTCAAGTAGCGGAATACAGACCATCTTCAGCTTCTCTTCCATGCGCGCACCTAAAGTTGCGGCCATGGCAGCGTCAGAAGCATCAAAGACCCAATCGTAGTGATGGAATCTTTCTTGAAAGTCGCAAGGGCAGTCCAACTTCCACTCCCATAGGCCGCGACGTGAAGTGTAAGATTCCTGCTTAAAAAGCTCCAATAGTATTTTCGGCGCTGAAACCAATTCAATTCTGAATTCTACCGACGGAAGTACGGGGTAATTGAGTTTCTGGACGATAAAGTATTGCATACTGCCATCGGGCATTTCTCGGAGATAGTTCCTTCCTTGTTTCCTAAAACCACTGGTTTTCAGTAATGGCGTCATATATTGCTTGAGCCAAGCATCTACAGGATGAGCCATTTTATTTCTCCGTAAGAATCGAGATTATTGCATACATAAAATTATGATGATGCGGCAGGCTCTGCGAGCTACCCCACTGCAACTGGGGCTCTTAATAGCGCCCCCAACAAAGCCAACAATGCCCAACTAACGTCGCTGTCAGAGCTCTAGGTCGGACCAATATAAAATTGTTACTATTAACCACAAAAAGCAAGAGATGAGCAAACCAAATCCTGCTGAATACATAATTTTTCCGAACCGTGAATATTTAGGTTTCCGACCGCAGTAAATTAGCAACGCTGCTCCGCTGACGACGATGGCGAAATTTCTAAAGTAAGAGTGTCCGCCGAAAGCATTAGAGGCGACACCTCCCCAAAGTATCACAATGCTGACTATCACAGAAGTAATAAGGACACCCGTGCTTATACGCTTCACTGTCAGCCACCTCTCTATTTGTGGGGTGTTCCGACCTGCGCCCCTACACAGCAATACAGACCCCTACATTCAAAGGCCTGATTGATGGCTCTTCAGAGTTAGTAGGGGCATGGTGGCCTGGCTCTGGATGGCGCACGCCGTTGGGGGCGTGTGCAGGCCCAGCGTATCCGGCGGCGTTGGTTGGTGGGGTTACGGAATCCGAAAGCTGTCCGGCCGACGTGTTTGACGATTCGGTTCGTCCCCTCGCTGGCCGCGTGGGAGAGCCCGGAGCTGATGGCTGGTGAACACCCTTCAACCCGTGCCAGCGCATCAGGCATTCCACCGTGCACCTAGCCACCGGCGTGCCCTGGACCAGCACGTTCTCCCGGCGGAGCTGGTGATAGACCTTCGACACCCCGTACAAGCCGCCACGGGACCCCTCGTGCACCCGCCGAATCTGGACGAGCACCTCAACGTCGCGGATAGCTCTGGCGCAAGGCGCCCGTTTCACCTCGGCGTAGAACGTACTCGGGTCGATTTTGCACCCATGCTCAGTGAGCACCCGGCAGATCGGCACGACCGGCAAAACGCGCCCTGTTTTCCACGATGAAAGTAACTACCACGGCAGTCGCTCACTCGAGCTCCCGCGCGAAGAAACTTGACGCCGCCAACAGAATCTCATTGGCACGCTTAGACTCTCGCAGCTCAGCCTCCAACTCTTTAATCCGCTTCGCACTATCCGTTGTCGTGCCGGGGCGCTTACCGGTATCAACATCGGAATGCCTGACCCAAGTTCGCAAAGTGTCAGCAACTATGCCGACCTTCGGCCCAATACGTTTCACCGCCGCGTTCATCGACAACGCCGGATCCTCCGACATCGCCTCCACGACCAACCGAACCGACCTCTCCCGCAACTCCTGCGGATACTTCCTCTGTGCTGGCATGAAACCACCCTTCCGTGGAATCAAACCCTCCACAAGACCCGGGGTGATTCAGTCTCAGTACACGCCGGGTCTGTACAGGGACGATAAGGGTTACTGCGAAGGCGAACACGATTGCTAAGAGTCGACGCGTCAGAGCATTCCTACCTCACGCGCCAGCACTTCGCGGGCAATCTCGTCCCCCGCTTCAGTATTTGCGAACCAAACGATCGCGCCTGGCGTGGGAATCTCATCTCGCCATTCGGTCAACCACTCCCGCGTGATCCGCTCGATGGCATCACCTGGCGAATGCGGCCACGCGTGGTGCCCCTGTTCGTCAACGTCTCCAGGCACTATCAGGCCCGCGGTCACCAACTCAGCTATCAGTCCGATCGTCATCGTACGCCGAGCTTCCGCGGCGCAGAGGCTCCATATAGCGTTTGTCACCCAGGACGCGTAGCCCCAGTCTATTAGGCCCGACACAAGGACACACTCAGTGGGCGTCCTTGCGGCCGCATCAGCGCTCATTTTTTGATATGTATCCTCTTTTGAATCTGCCCTGGGGCCTTAATGTCGATCGTATGCCCACCCGTCTTTGAGAAGACACGCAAACCGATCTGCGTGCCATTCGGTAGTTCGTAGACCGACCCTTTGTAGCCAATCCACGTGATGCGTATGCCCCCTTGAGTCAACTCATCGAACGTCGACTGTAGTGCGGACTGATCAGGGGCGGTCCATACATCGGGATTCTTCCCCTTTAACAAGCCGTTGAGTATTTCGTCTAGCGACCGACCCTCCGCCCCCGCTGCTGCGCCGCCGAGGCCGCCGGCATATTTGACTGTGAGGCCCCCTGCCAAACCAAGTCCGGCGCCTAGGGCTGCGGCTTTGATTTAATCTTCGACTGATCCTCCGCCGTATGCGCTGTTTCTGGCGCCGGCGACCGCCCCGCCCCACACAACGCCACCCACAGCTGTTGTTCCGAAGGTGGCTGCGGTGCACACTGCGGTCGCGAGAACACCTGATGCAAGGGACACCGTGATGGTGAGGGCGGGCTGGACAACCGTCCCCCACGGATCCTGCGCGATCCTGACGTATTTGTTGAATGCCTGCATCGTCGGGACTGTGGATTTAAGGGTGTTTCCGGCCTGACGCGCCGCGCATGATGCGTGGCGGGAAAGGCGCCGTGATGACAACGACACTTGATGCTGTGAGTCCGAAGAAAAACCAGAGCGATGACCGATCCGCCGAGGGTGCTGCCGCGGCCGAGTTGGTAAGGATGGCGAAAGAACAAGGCCTGTCCCTGACAGGCCCTGATGGGCTGTTGAAGCTGTTCACGAAGAACGTGCTTGAGGCCGCGCTGAACGAGGAACTCACTGAGCACCTTGGGCATCAGAAGAACCGGGCCGACCCTGACCGCGGGCAGGGCAATGTCCGCGGGCGGCACGAGAGCGAAGACGGTGCTCACCGAAGCGACCGGTCACATCACGATCGAGGTCCCAAGGGATCGGGATGGTTCGTTCGAGCCGCAGACCGCGGGCGAAACGTCAACGCCGGCTGAACGGGGTTGAGGAGATTGTGCTGTCTTTGTATGCCAACGGGCTCACGACGGGTGAGATCAGCGCACACTTCGCCCAGATCTACGGCGCGTCGGTGTCAAAGGAGACGATCTCAAGGATCACCGACAAAGTCATCGAGGAAATGCACGAATGGGCCGCCCGGCCCCTGGATGAGGTTTACGCGGCGATTTTCATTGTCCCCCACTACGTGGGAGGTGCCCCAGCGATTGTGGTGAAGATACGGGACGGTCAGGTCGCGAACCGGCCCGTTTACGCAGCTATCGGCGTCACCCTGGCCGGGGAGAAAGACGTCCTCGGGCTGTGGGTCGGGACCGGAGGTGAAGGCGCGAAGCTTGCGGATGAGCGTCCTGACCGACATTAAGAACCGCGGTGTTCGGGACGTTTTCTTCCTTATCTGCGACGGTTTGAAAGGCCTGCCCGACGTGGTGGGCAATGTGTGGCCGCTCACCACGGTGCAGACGTGCATCATCCACCTCATTCGCAACACTTTCCGCCTGGCGTCGAAGAAGGACTGGGACGCGCTCAAACGTGATGTGAAACCGATCTACACCGCACCGAACCACAACGCCGCCCGGGCAGCGTTGGAAGAGCTCACCGAGAAATGGGGGAAGAAGTACGGTGCGATCATTCGGCTCTGGGAATCCGCGTGGGAAGAGTTCATTCCTTTCCTGGACTACGACCTCGAGATCCGGACCGTGATCTGCTCAACAAATGCGATCGAATCACTGAACGCTAGGTATCGGCGGGCGGTTCGGGCCCGGGGTCATTTCCCGACCGAGCAGGCAGCACAGAAATGCCTCTACCTGGTCACCCGTAGTCTCGATCCCACGGGTCGTGGCCGCACCCAATGGACAATGCGGTGGAAACCAGCGCGGGGCGCATTCGCGACCACCTTCGCCGACCGCTGACCAGCAGCACAAACCTACTAACCAAAAATGCTGGAAACACCGTTAACGAGACAGTCCCACCAAACATCACACGAAACGGCGAAGAGCCCCTTACTCCGGCGCCTGTCCGCTGATGTTTGTCAGATTAGATGATCGAGTTAGCCGCGAATATTTTCTACATTTGCATAATAGACTCTCAATTGCAGATCCGTCGGACTATTCCAAACGTATTGGCCTACGGTTCGTAGAAGCTTCTCGCCTCGGTTAGAATCTATTACCTCGGGCTCGCTCGACCAGTGACCAGCCCATACCTGTATGCATTCTTTTCGTAGTAGGCTAACTAGCGCCGCAATTACTTCAGCCAAGTCCGGGACGGGGCGAATTGCTCGTATCTCCTGAACCTGACAAATTTCAGGCAAAGGGATTAGGTCCTCAAGGCCCAAGATCAAGATCTCTTGCTCGATATTCGTCATTTTGGTCACGGTGCTCCTAATTTAACTCTTTGACCATCAAGCGGCCCTCCAAAATACCTAAGGTAAGCGGAGCCCTTAATTCCTGGCTGGCCTGCCACCCCTTCGGGGAGAACTCGAAAGCCGACGGCCTGCTTAGTACCTGGGCTATAATATCGCGTTGCAGGGTTTGACGCGGTTGCTTTACCAGGAAGTATTTCATAGCCCGCATTTCTAGCCAGGTCATCAATCTGCTTAGGGGTCAACCCCTTGAGCGACTTCGGGTCACTCAGTATTTTTTGAGACGTGGTGCAGGTGTTGTGGACGAGTATGGGTGTGTTACCAGCGTAGTAGGTGTGGATTCCTTCGATTTCGAGGTTGTAGGCGGTGAGGTCCTGCCCGTGTACATACTTGGTTGTGATGGTGGCGGTGCCGCCGGCCGCAGTGAGGACCTTGTCGCCCACTGGGACGTCGATGGCCTTAGTGAACGTTTTGGTGGTGGCATCCCAGATGGGGTGACCATCGGTGGCGTTAAGCACGGTGCCGTCAGACAGCGTGAGATCAACCATAATGTGCGGCCCGGCGTGACGGATCAGCGTTAACACCTGTTTGGCTGTGGTGACCCCAGTCTCTGGTTCCGTGGCAAGAACCAGATCGCCAACCTTGACGTCTTCTATCGGTTTTTCGGTGCCGTCTGCCATGAGGACCGACGTACGCCGGTGAAGCTATTCATGCAGCTCGTTGCCGAGGAGCCCCCGCGGGCGCTCATGCTGGCGCCGGCATAGGCAGCTATGCCGGTGAGGCCAAGGCCGGTGAGGCCGAGGCCGGTGACTTGCCAAAAGTTGTAGTCAGCGCATTGGTCGGGGTCCATGGTGCAGGCGCTTAACGCCAACGTTTTCGCATACTCCAGGTCGGTACCGCCTTTAATGAGGTAGCCCGCGGCGATCCTGCACGCTGCCGTGGTGACGCAGACAACGCTTTTGCCGCTCATCAGAACGTCATTAAAAATCGTCAAGGCGCCCCAGTCCATCCACTGCACACGTGCAACGGCGATGTCCGTGACGTTGGGCAGCACATCTGCAGGAGTGAAAACGCGATATTGCCCATTGACCAAAAAGGGGCCTGGGTGCCTGACGGCGACATCGCCAGCGTCAATGGGTTCGCTGACGACTGTCGGCACCAAACCGGCCCCAACCTTCGTCGCAGCGGCTGTAGCCGAGCTGGTTCTTCTCGGGTCGCTCCACTGAGTGTCGTTTTTCTCCTTGCTTTTGGTGGTGGCCACGGCTTTGGGAACGTACGGGGTGCTGTTGCGTTCAGTGGTTGTGGTGAGGGTTCGGACTGGTCCGGTGGCGGCGTTTCCGACGGACTTCTCGCTGGTGAACGTTTCCAGCCCAGGTCCGATTGGTTTCCCGCCGCAGTTGACTCCGATGTAGTTACCGGTGGTGTAGTTCTGGTAGCAGTACCCGAGGAAGTCCGTGTTGGTGGTGGGGTTCCCTGAGACGAATGCATACCGGTTTTGGGTTTGCGACGCGAACACTGACCCTTGGTAGGGGTCGGGGCTGAGCCAGGTGGCGGTGACGGGGTCGTATTGGCGGGCGTAGTAGGAGTTCAAATCGTTGGTGGGATCAGTGATCTCGCCGCCGTATCCAACTGTTGCGTTCCAACCGGGGGTGTTGAACGTCTGATTCCCGTAATCGCCGTAGGTGGCTTGTTCGGTGACCGTTGCGCCGATTGTTTGCGCCACCGGTGAGCCCTGGGCGTCGGTGAGGTTCCACCTGATACCGGTGCCGGGAGTGGTGACGGTGGAGGCCTGGATAGCGACATTGCCAGTGACATCCCGCACCATGTTGGTGGTACCGGAGGCAGGGTTGGTTTGGGATAGGACACTCAGGCCGTCCCACACACTGGAAGTCACAGTGGGTTGCCCCACCATGCCGCCCCCACTGCCGCTGCCCGCACCGCCGCTGGCATTGCCGGTGGTGGGTGTGGTGGTGGTGTCGGTGCTGGTTTGCAACCGGCCGATGCCGTCGTAGGTGTTATCGGTGGTTCGGCCGTCCCTGATGATGTGGGTGAGCCGGTTTTGCGGGGACCACGCGTAGTTGGTCAGCAAACCATCCACAGTTTCCTTCGTCCGCTGCCCGACCCCGTCGTAGGTGTAGGTCGCGACGTGAGAACCGGTGGAGGAAATGATCTGATTCAAATCATTGAACGTCGCCGCGATCGTGGCGGGGTCGGCGCCGGTGGTGACTGCGGAAACCCGGTTCCCCGCCGCGTCATACCCATAGGTGGACGCCCCACCCCCACCCGCTGCTGCCCCACCAGCACCTGCTCCCGTTGCGCCTGTCGTTCCACCAGCACCTGTGTTGGTGGTGGTTGTTGCGGTGAGCCGGTTGAGAGGGTCGTAAGTGTGAGTTTGGGTGTTGGAGGTGACCGGTTTCGCCAAGCCCGAAGCGACCCCGGCGACAGTCGTGGGCGTGAGCAAAGCAGCCAACCCAGCCCGAGGGTCAACCCCGCTGGTGGTGACGGTATTGGTTTCGGTGGTGACGTTGCTGCGGGAGTCATACCCGTAGCCGAGAACTATTTTGCCGCCCGCCGGGACCTGCCCCTGCGCGGTAGGAATATCCCAACCGGCTAAGTAGTCACCGGGTGCGATCCCACCAGCTGTGTTCCCACCGCTGCCGGGGACCACAGGTCCGAGCGGCGTGGGGGTGGGGTCAGTGGGGAGTTGGTGGGTGATAGTGGTGACCCGACCAGCACTGTCGTAACTAAAGGTGGTGTCCACCCCATTCGAACGGACCTGCGACACCAGTCGGCCGGCGTCGTCGAAGGCGTACTCCAAATCCCCGAACGGAGACCTCTGCGCCACCGGCAACCCAGCACCATCAAACGTGGTGGTGACAGTTTGACCCGTCGGAT
This sequence comes from Nakamurella antarctica, assembly GCF_003860405.1. Lineage (NCBI taxonomy): Bacteria > Bacillati > Actinomycetota > Actinomycetes > Nakamurellales > Nakamurellaceae > Nakamurella > Nakamurella antarctica. The sequence continues at coordinate 1,848,975 of NZ_CP034170.1, forward strand.
ACGTCAACGCCGTTTCCTGCCCAGCCGCGTTATAAGCATGCGCAACAACGGCCCCAGCGGGGTTCGTTTCCGACAAAACCTGCCCGGCAACGTCATACGTCCAACCGGTGACACCAACACCGTCGGTCATCGCAATCGGGCGACCCACCGCATCAAACTCCCACGCCACTGATCGGCCTAGGGATTTCGGACAGTGGCCCCTCTTAAGCTGAGGGGACTACTGAGAGCGAGATCTGATTGTGTCTGCTTCTTCGTCCAGGCGGCGGTTCAGCCAGGATTTTAAGGATGAGCTTGCCCGTGAGGTGGTTGATTCCTCCAAACCGATCGTCGATGTTGCTAAGGCCTACGGCGTCGGTTCGGAGACGTTGCGGCGGTGGGTTCTGAAGTACCGGGAGGCCCACGGTGGTACTGAAACTGACGTGACGGTGTCGGAAAGGACCCGACTTAAAGAGCTCGAACGGGAAGTTTGTGATCTCCGGGCCGAGGCGGCGTTCCTGAAAAAAGCCAGCGCTTACTTCGCTCGGGAGCAGCGGTGGTAAGCAAGTATGAGTACGTCGGTTCCCAACTCACCGAACCTAGCAACACCAATTCGGTGGTGAAAATGCTTGGCTGGCTTGAAGTCTCAGCATCTGGGTTCTATAACTGGCGTGGCCGTGGCCGTGGGCTGTCGGCGACCGCAGCTCGCCGTGATGTGTTGGCGGTGAAGATTCATGGGTACTTCACCGCATCCAAGGGCCGGTATGGGTATCGGCGGATCTACGCCGACCTCAAAGCCGAAGGTGTTGAATGCTCCCCGGAGCTGGTCCGCTAGATCAGGGTTCGGGAGAACCTGGTTTCGTGCCAACCCAGGCCTTTCCGGGTGACCACCGAATCGGACCCCGACAGACCTCAGGCGATCGAGGACTTGGTGAATCGGGACTTCACAGCCGACCGGCCCGGGGTGAAATTCGTCGGTGACATCACCTACATCCACACGTGGCAAGGCTTCATTTATTTGGCCACGGTCATCGATTGCTACTCCAAGAAAGTTGTTGGGTGGTCGATCGCTGATCACATGCGCTGCGAGTTAGTTGAAACAGCCCTGAAGAACGCCGCGGCGACAACAGTTATTGAGCCGCAAGCGATCTGGCACTCCGACCGCGGCAGCGCCTACACCAGCGGCGCCTACCGCAAGCTGGTTGCCTCACTGGGGATGCGGTCCTCGATGGGCAGAACAGGGGTGTGCTGGGACAACAGCATGGCCGAATCTTTCTTCGCCGCGCTGAAGAACGAACTCGTCTACCGCACGATCTACGCCACCAAAAGGCAGGCCAAAAGCGACGTCATCGCCTACATCGAGGGTTTCTACAACTCCCAACGCCGCCACTCGGGCCTGAACTACTCCCGACCCAACGAAGTCCACTACGGTTACCAACAGCCGGCTACGGCAGCGTAAAAAAACCACATTCCGCTGTCCGAAATTTACGCGCCAGATCAAAACCCGAGGTGTCGAACGTGGTGGTGACGGTTTCACCTGTGGGGTAAGTCAAACCGGTTTGTTAGCCGGCTTTGTTGTAGGCGTGGCTGATGGTGGCCCCAGCGGGGTTCGTTTCCGACAAAACCTGCCCGGTGGTGTCATACGTCCAACCGGTGACACCAACACCGTCGGTCATCGCAATCGGACGACCCACCGCGTCAAACTCCCACGCCACCGTCGTTCGGAGCGATGAGTATGCCATTTCTTAACCGCTTTTCAATTGAGGGCACTCAAACGCCAATACCTTGAATATCCCTACGATGAATACTTGAACGCATCCCTAATCGCAGCCCCAAGCTCCTCCACCGAAAGTTGCCCAAGATCCAATTTTATAGCCGGAGACAAGTATTCGAAACCTTTACCAGTGTTCTTGGTAGGAGTAACATCTAAAATTTTGCCATCCACATTCCAAATCAGGTCCAGGCTGATCTGTCGGTCAAGGTATGCCCGCCGAGATTTGAATCCAAGGCTTTTAATTATCGGGCGATCGGGTGGTCCTTCCGGCACCTCCATGTCGTCACGCGAATGGGTAGCTGCCTCAAGGACGGCGGCGCCCAAATCTGCATCTGCGAACGGAGCTGGAATTTTCCTCAGCCAGCCATTGGGTCTGCGAAAGTTGTCTTTACATCGGGAATATGCGAATACGACAGCATATTCGGCCCGCATCTCAACAGTGGTCGACCGAAAGAATGGCATCCTCATCCGAGAGCCTTAATATCCAGTGTAATCCCTTTGTTCATTGCGTAGTTTCTCATTTCTGCCAGTACGGCCTGCTGGGCGGCTGAGGTGCCTGTCGACGGAATGATGAGCTCGACTGATTTTCCACTAAAGTCCGCTCCTAGGCTCACCGGCACTCCATTCAGTCTGCCACTGCTGTATGCGTCGAGTTGGTCGATGTACCCCTTCAGCTTACTTCTTAACTTACTCGCTGTCTGATAAGTGACGGATCGGGTATCGAGCGTCTTAAAACTAACCGCGGTGGTACCCACAATTTTATCGATGGTCTTACTGTTGCCGCCAACAGCACCAAACAGTTTCTCAAACTCAAGGCCACGAACCTTGGGCTCAAGTTTCCACAGCGCCGCGTAAGCAGCGTTCATATCCTCAACCGTTGTGGCTTTCAGAGCCGACCTCGCCGTTAACCGACCGAGGGAGTCAATTTCGGGGCCGAGAATCAATGAAAGCGCCAGCAACAGGCCTGGCAACTCCGCCGCGCCACTAGAAGTCAACCAATCTTCAGTTAACAGCCATTCATGCCCTGGGATCACCCACACGTTACCTGGAAGAATCTGGCAACCCAGGCGGTCACATACTTGGTGGAATACGTCAGCCGAACAGGCACCGGGACCAGCGATACAAGGATCATCGTGCCTTACGGCGACATCGCTACTGTCGATGGGTTCGCCGCCGCCTGTAGGCGCCAGACCGGCCCCAACCTTCGTCGCAACGGCTGTAGCCGAGCTGCTTCTTCTCGGGTCGCTCCACCCGGTGTCATCTTTGCCGGTGGTTTTCGTAACCGCGACCTGCGCTGGCACCGGCGGTGGTGTGATTCTTACTGATGAGAGGTCTCCGGCTGATTGGGGGTCTTTGAGGAGGCCTGTGTGTCTGACGGGTTTGGGTTGGCCTCCGCAGCGGGGGCCGCCGGTGAAGTCACTGGAATTGAGTGGGCAGTAGCCGAGGTAGTCGGTGTTGGTGGTGGGGTTCCCTGAGACGAATGCATACCGGTTTTGGGTTTGCGACGCGAACACTGACCCTTGGTAGGGGTCGGGGCTGAGCCAGGTGGCGGTGACGGGGTCGTATTGGCGGGCGTAGTAGGAGTTCAAATCGTTGGTGGGATCAGTGATTTCGCCGCCGTATCCAACTGTTGCGTTCCAACCGGGGGTGTTGAACGTCTGATTACCGTAATCGCCGTAGGTGGCCTGTTCGGTAACAGCGCCGCCAATGGTTTGCGCTACCGGTGAGCCTTGGGCGTCGGTGAGGTTCCACCGCACCCCGGTGCCGGGGGTGGTGAGGGTGGAGGCTTGGATAGCGACATTGCCAGTGACATCCCGCACCATGTTGGTGGTTCCAGATACGGGGTTGGTTTGGGATAGGACACTCAGGCCGTCCCACACACTGGAAGTCACAGTGGGTTGCCCCACCATGCCGCCCCCACTGCCGCTGCCCGCACCGCCGCTGGCGTTACCTGTGCTGCCGGTGGTGGTGGTGTCGGTGCTGGTTTGCAACCGGCCGATGCCGTCGTAGGTGTTATCGGTGGTTCGGCCGTCCCTCATGATGTGGGTGAGCCGGTTTTGCGGGGACCACGCGTAGTTGGTCAGCAAACCATCCACAGTTTCCTTCGTCCGCTGCCCGACCCCGTCGTAGGTGTAGGTCGCGACGTGAGAACCGGTGGAGGAAATGATCTGATTCAAATCATTGAACGTCGCCGCGATCGTGGCGGGGTCGGCGCCGGTGGTGACTGCGGAAACCCGGTTCCCCGCCGCGTCATACCCATAGGTGGACGCCCCACCCCCACCCGCACCGGCTGCTGCAGCTCCGCCAGCACCTGCTCCGCCAGCACCTGCTGCCGTTGCGCCAGCACCTGTGTTGGTGGTGGTTGTTGCGGTGAGCCGGTTGAGGGGGTCGTAAGTGTGAGTTTGGGTGTTGGAGGTGACCGGTTGCGCCAAGCCCGAAGCGACCCCGGCGACAGTGGTGGGCGTGAGCAAAGCGGCCAACCCAGCCCGAGGGTCAACCCCGCTGGTGGTGACGGTATTGGTTTCGGTGGTGACATTGCTGCGGGTGTCGTATCCGTAGCCGAGAACAATTTTGCCGCCCGCCGGGGCCTGCCCTTGCGCGGTGGGGATATCCCAACCGGCTAAGTAGTCTCCTGGTGCGATCCCACCAGCTGTGTTCCCGCCGCTGCCGGGCTGGACTGGGCCGAGGGGTGTGGGGGTGGGGTCGGTGGGGAGTTGGTGGGTGATGTTGGTGACCCGCCCGGCTTTGTCGTACCCGAGGGTGGTGTTCACCCCATTGGATCGGTCCTCGGACACGAGGCGTCCGGCTTTGTCGAAGGCGTACTTCAAATCCCCGAACGGGGATTTTTGCGCTACCGGCAACCCGGAGGTGTCGAAGGTGGTGGTGAGGGTTTCACCGGTGGGGTAGGTCAAGGCGGTTTGTTGGCCGGCTTTGTTGTAGGCGTGGTTGATGGTGGCACCAACGGGGTTCGTCTCCGACAAAACCTGACCGGCGGCGTCATACGTCCAACCGGTAACACCCACGGTGTCGGTCATCGCAATCGGGCGACCCACCGCATCAAACTCCCACGCCACCGTCGTATCAGGCGCGGGAGCCTGTCCAGGTGGAGCGCCGGTATTGGTGAATTTCTGCTGGGTGAGTAAACCGGCGGCGGTGTAGGTGTTGGTGGTGGTGTCACCGTTGCCGTCCACTGAGCTGAGGACTTCTCCGACCGCATCAAACACATTCTTGGTGGTCACAGTTCCGGCGGCGTTCGTTACCTGGGTGGGGCGGGACGACGCATCAAACACCGTTGCGGTTGTGTTGCCGTTGGGGTCGGTGACCGTCGTGCGGTTCCCGACCTTGTCGTAGCTGTACTTAGTCGTCACATTCGCTGTGGCAGTAGAAGCACCGGCCGTACCACCGATGCCGGTGGGGGTGGCTGCTTCGATGAGTGTGGTGAGCTGCCCCACCGGGTCGTATCCGAATGTGGTGGTGGTCCCGGCGGGGTCGGTGGCCGTGACGGGTTGCCCAGCTGGGTCGAACCCAGTTTTGGTGACGGCGCCCATCGGGTCAGTAACTGCGGTGACCCTCCCGGCGGGGTCCAGGGTTTGCGCTGTTACCGCGCCGAGGGGGTCGGTGGCCGTGAGGGCCCGACCGGCTCCGTCGTAGGTGAAGGTGGTGGTGTTCCCAGCGGGGTCGCTCGCTGCGGTGACGAGGCCGCGGGAGTCGAGGGTTTGGGTGCTGGTGCGCCCCAACGGATCCGTTGACCCAGTCAGGCGGCCGAGGCTGTCGTAGGTGAAGGTGTTCACCGCACCCAACGCATCCGTCACAGCGGCGAGGTGGCCGCGGGTGTCGTAGGTGTAAGAAGTGACCTGCCCTGCTGGGTCTGTGACTGTGGCGACCTGCCCGTTGGGGGTGTAGGTGTGGGTGGTGACCCGACCATCGGGGTCTGTGGCCGTGGCGATTTGCCCGTTCACTGTGTAGGTGTAAACGATTTCCGACCCGACAGCGTCGATGGTTTTCACCACCCGCCCCAGCACGTCGTAGATGTACCCGGTGACACCACCGGCAGCGTCGGTGGAAGCAATAACGCGGCCGACATTGTCGTATTCGGTGGTCCACACCCCACCCCGGGGGTCAGTGACTGTGATGACGCGGCCGTTGGCGTCCACAGTGTTGGTGGACACCGCACCCAACGGATCAGTGCTGCTGGTGGCCTGCCCGGTGGGGTCAAAACCAGTGGACCACGTATTCCCATTCGGATCCGTGATGCCCACAATGCGGTACAGCTGATCCCGGGTGTATTTGGTAACCGCACCCATCGGATCCGTTGTCGCGGTCAGGTCATCTTCGGTGTTGTATTCAAACCCGGTGACCGCGCCGGTGGGGTCGGTGACGGAAGCCATCCGGAACAGCACATCCCAGGTGTAAGAAGTGACCCCGCCCGCCGGGTCGGTGGAGGTCAGCACATGACCGTTGCGGTCATACGTGTACGAGGTGACCGCCCCCGCCGGGTCAGTCACCGTGGCCAGGTTCCCGGCCTGGTCGTAGCCGAAGGTGGACGTGTTCCCCGCCGCATCCGTGGTACTCACGGCCTGACCAGCGTTGTCATAACCGAGGGTGGTGGTGTTCCCGGCTGGGTCGGTGCTGGACGTCAACTGCCCCACCGAGTTCCACGCATACAGGGTGGTTTCCCCACCCGGATTAGTTTGCGAGGTCACATTGCCGGCCGCATCGAACGTCGCCGCCGTGCTGGACCCATCCGGCAGATGCGCGCCCGTGACCAAACCCTGCGAGGTGACATCGAAGGTGGTGGTCCGGGTGGCGCCGCCCACCCCGCCAGTGTCAGTGCTGGAAGTAACCGTTCCAGTAGGTGAATACGTGAACGACGTGACAGTGCCGTCGGGTTGCGTCACCGAGGTGGTGTTCCCTGCCGCGTCGAAGGTGTAATTCCAAGTCCGGCCCAACTGGTCGGTGGAGGCAACCACATTATTCGCCGCGTCGTAAGCGAACCTTTTCACCCCACCCGCGGCATCGACAATGGCGGTGACCCGGGAGGCGGTGTCGAATTCGTAGGTGGTGTTGTTACCTTCGTTGTCGGTGTAAACGGTGCTACCAGCGTTGTAAGCGAACCGGCGAACGTTGTTTTCGGCGTCGCGTTGCTCCACCACCCGACCCGCGGTGTCAAAGGTGTTCACCAAATACAACACGCCCAACGGATCGGTGGCCGTCAGCAACTGATGTGCGCCGTCGTAGGTGAAAACGCGCACCCCACCATCCGGATACGTAATCGACGTCAAATCACCCGCACCGTCGTAGGTGAAGCCCCACACCCGGCCGCCCGGCACCGTGTAAGAGGTAACCCGACCCAAATCATCAGAGCCGACGGTGATGACTTGACCGTTGGTGTCGGTGATAGAAGCCAACGGCACAAACTGGGCGTTCGCCGAAGGTGTCCCGTATTCCAGGGTATAACCATGCCCCCGCGCATCAACATAAGAAGCCAGTTCCCCGATACCATCCACATCCGCGGCATCAAAAACCCAGATCCGCCCATCCGGGGACGTCATCGTTAACCGTCCGCTGCCAGTATCAGCTAGGGCAAGGTTCGCCCCTGGGTCCGAGGTGAAACCACCCGCCCCATCAGGGTTGAAGACGTAGGAGGCGCCGTCGCCACCGGCCATCATCACCGAGCCGTCGATGAACCGCTGCACATGCGCGCCCGGCCCCATCGACCACCCGGCGCCGTTTCGGGTGAGGCGGCCGTCTTGGGAGTTGTACGTCAACCCCACATCCACCCCGCTGTCACCGGGCAGGCTGTAGATGGGGAGCTGCTCAATCAGGTTGCCGGTGGTGAACGCCACCGGTTCGGCCCCATACGTTTGGTAGTTGTGCACACCCAGCTGCCGCCACCGGGCCTTCTCGGCATCCGACGGCGCCGCCGGCCAACCAGTGGTGGCGGGGGTGCCGCAATCAAACCCCGCCCCCGTCAAGTACTGCGCGAACGAGGCAAACAGGCCGTTGGCAATGGATTGGAACCCGGCCGGGTCGTTAATCACCGCCCAGTCAAAGTTGTTGTCCAGGTTCAACACCTCAAGGTGGGTGTAAGCGCCAGCAATATTCGCAAACGACGCATGCGGCACCCCATTAGATAGGGCGTTCCACTTCTTGGCCGGGCGGCCGGTGTAGGTGGGAAGGCCAGCGATGATGGTGCCAGCCAATGCGTCGTCGGCGGGGCGATCAAAGTTGAAAACCTTCGTCCCACCCTGCGACGGATTGGTGCCCCAGGCGTGTCCCTCGGGGGCGTCGAACGCGATCGTGGCGGTCAACGCCGGGTTCGCCGCCGCCGCCGTAGCAGCGCGCATCGCCTCCGACACCACCCTGGTGTTCGGGTCATCGCGGGTGATCGTCACCGTCGCTAAACACTGCTGCTCCAACAACACCTGCACGGCCTTGGACAACGCAATGTTGTAAGGCAACTCCGACGCCACCACACCCGGTGAAGTCGTGTTCGCCACACCATCATCAGGGTCCAACACAATGCTCGGCCCAACAGGGGCCACGAACGGGAAGCCAATAACCACGAACTGCGACAAATGCGCAGACTCCCCCACTACCGTTCCACTACCCGCAGCCCCCGACCCAGCATCAAATCGGGACGCCAACGCAATCCACGGGTCGCCGGTGTTTTCGCGGGTGAAGATCTTCACCGTGGCCGGGTCCACCCCCGCCGCCGCCAACCCGGTTTTGTTCACATCGAAAGTGACAGTGACACCCGGGTCCACCGACGTCACAATCACCGGGCCGTCAGGGACTTTCACCGTCGTCACCGCAGCCTCAAACCGGGTCACCCCCACCCCAGCACTATCAGTGGCAGTAACTTCCACCGGCGCTGACACCGCAACACCATCCACCGCAATAGCCGCAGCCTCAGAAACCGTCACCGGTAACTGCGCAACATCAACGGCCAACACACCTGCGGTTTCCTCACCACCGAAAACGATCGACGCGCCCACCGCATCAGCAGACACCATGTCACCAGACCCCGGGGTGACCCGACCGGAACCAACAACAACATCCCCACCCACACCGCCTGTGCCAGAGCTACCGGAACTGCCGAGGGTTGCAGGATCCGTACCAGCAGGACCGGTGCCAGTGGGGTCGGTGCCAGCCGGATCAGCGGGGGCAGAACGGATGTTCGCAGCCGCCGCGGCCCGCACCTTCGCCAGCGTCACCACACCCGCCGCCGCTGTCCGTTCCTTCACGGCTTGGGCTGCGATACCGGCGTAATCAACGACCGGAATGGGGAACGCCTGCGCCGGAGCGACAGCAGAAACAGCCAACGCAACAGCAACCACCCCCGCCAACACACCGCGCATCCCACCCACACGCACACGAGCGCCCACAAACCCCGAAGCTGCCCGCATCAGATCGAACCCATTTCATCAGAAGACGCAGAACCAGCACCAGCACCCGCAGAGCCGTTTGGCCCACCGTCGGGCCGGCGGCGCCGAGACACCGCCAACAACCCAGCACCCAGCAACAACAGCACCCCAGCCAAAACCACCCACACCGCCACATTCACACCCGTCACCGGCAACGCACCCCCCACCGGAACCGCAAACACACCCACAGGTCTCACCACACCGCCGCCGCTGGCAGCAACACCACCACCCGCACCACGGCTAGCCTGCGCATCACGGCTAGCCTGTGCGGTGGGGGCCGCTGCTGCCGCTGCAGCGGTGTCATCAAACAGTTTTTTCAGCTGCTTAGCATCCGAAACCCCGTCGGCGTTGAAGTCCTCAGACCCCACAGCGCAAGTCACGTCGCCGCAGATCAACACCTCAACCCAATCGGGGATACCGTCGGCGTCAGCGTCAGTGGAACCGTCCTCACAACTAGCGCTCCCGCAGATGATCTGTTCCACATAGTCAGGAATGCCATCGGCGTCAGCGTCAGCTTTCGGGTCAGCACATACCGCCGTGCCGCACGCCCGGATTTCCACCCAATCAGGAACACCATCCCCGTCACTGTCCTGCCCCGGCGTCAAACACGTCGCAGTACCGCACACCTGACGCTCAACAACATCAGTGATCCGATCACCATCAGAATCGCACTTTGTGGCATCCACCCCCACACACGACACCGACACATCACCAAGCGCTGCAGAGACGCCCAAAGGAGATCTCGCTGAGGCAGCGATAGGCGTATCTGCGACAGCAGTGCTCACTGGTAACGCAAAAACAACCATCAACACACTGGTGACACCCAGTAAGAACTGACGCATGATCGCCTCATTAGTCGAGTGATTTTCACCCCGAAGAGACGCATACAGACGAATCAAATGGGAATTGCTTGTGAATGTACTGCATCAAAGTAGGTCAACCACCCGAAAGGTCTCGCAAGTTTTTCCAACGAGCCAGCTAGCCTGCCCGGAACATGACCCCCATGTGACATCTCACTCCGGTTCTTCGGTATACCGCCCGTTCTCAGGGCCACCTCACCGTGGTTGACGCCAGCAGCAAGGCGCGATCACATCACACGCTCACGGCGCTACCAGATTCGCTGACAGACGCACCACGCCAACCCCACCCAGTTCGGAGCTGGCGTGGTTGCGCCGGAAGCTCCCCCACAGCTTCCGAGACCACAGGCCATTAGCCGCCTGCAGCCATGCACCCATCCAGCCAGGGCTCCATCCCGGGGGTCTCCGCTGCGAAGAACGTTAGATTGGGGGATGATCGCGTCGAGAGGCTCCGAGGCTGGACACGCTCTCACGCCTCGCTGCGTGCCGGGCCGAATATGGCAGCGGAATAAGTGATGTCAAGGTGTATACCTTCGCGCAGCCATCTGCCTCGATATTGGGTAGTAGCTGCAATCATCATCTTGGGGAAATACACTCAACCTGCACCACGTTCACAGGTAACGGATCGATAGTCGCTTACGTCCTTTCGTAGGTAGTGACTCACCTCTAAGGGGAACTAATGATTTTGGGACGCAGCAGTACTGCGAAGGCACAGTTGATCGACGCTATCGTCTCGGGCTGGTCAGGGCCGAGACAGGCAACGGTGATTGGCCCCAAGGGTGGGTCATCGAAGACGACCGTGCTAGGCCTGCTAGCGCTCTACCTGGCTCAATACCGCGCCGACACGGTAGCGGCAGTGGATGCGAACACTGACATCGGCACGCTTTCCATGCGATTGGGCGCACCCGATCTCAAGGGCACGCGGCGCCTGGTCGACCTCATGGCATGCGCCAACGACATCACTTCCCTGACTGACCTCGCCCCTTTCTTACAGGTTGTTGGCCGGGTTCGCGTGCTGTCGAACGCAGGCATCACTGCTGAGGCAATGGGCAAAATGTCCGAGGACGACTACCGGGCGGTGCTCATAGTGCTCAGCCGGTACCTCGATTTGGTCCTCACAGACAATGGCACCTCCGTAACGGGACCCATCTCTACGGCCTCACTTGCCTCCGCGCACGCTCTTGTCTTGGCAGCCGAAATGTCTGTTGATTCACTCAATCTGGTGCAACCAGCGGTCGACGCGCTGTATCGATCGGGTCACACCGACCTAGTCGGCAACGCCGTCATGGTCATTTCAGTGAAGTCTGCGAAAATAAACCCCAAAGCATTTGAAGAAGGAGTAGAGCATTATCGCCGCCAAGTCCGTAAGGTGATCATCGTGCCCTTCGATCCTCATCTGGGCAAAGATGGACGTCTGTCTATCGACTTACTCAAACCGGCGACTCAACATGCCTACCTGGAAGCCGCAGCAGAGCTAGCAGGTTCGTTCGGTTCTTCGCCTCGCATCGAAGGGTGGCAGCCATGACACACCCTCGCCACCTTAAGGACGATCAAACCGTGACTACGGCCCTACCTTTCCCCCAAGCGACCAATGATCCCGGCTGGCAACCTCCAGGCGCACGCCGCAGGTCGTGGAAAGCTGCCGTGCTTCTAGCCGGTCTTGTGGTCGCAGTGATCGGCGTAGGTACCGCGTTGACCCTGGGTGGCCCAGACGAGCAAAAGCCCGCTCAGGCCGCCACGACGGTGGTGACTGCGCCAGCAAAGACCGTGGTGACGGTGGTGGCTACTACTTATCCGGCGTCGCAAGCTACGGCGTCTTCGCAAGATTCCTCACCAAGCTCAGAGGCATCCGCGACCTCGGCCAGCTCAGAGCCATCAGCGCCTTCGCCAGCCGCAGAGGCCCCGCCTGTGACGACACAAGAAGTGCCTGCGCCGGAACCCGCGGTAGTGCCTGCTCCTGCCGCCGTAGCCGCTCCGGCGCCCGTCGTGGTCAGAACCACCACGACATCTGTCGTGACCAAGACCGCGGCGCCAGTGGTCGCCCCGGCTCCTGTCCCAGCGCCAGCTCCCGCGCCAGTACCCGTCCCTGCACCAGCACCAGCACCTGCGCCCGCGCCGGCGCCAGCGCCCGTGGTCGTCCCGGCTCAGCCTTCTGGCGCTACGAGCGTGTACATCAACCTCGACGGGATTTCAGCTACTGCGGGTGGCCTCAAGGCCGCGGTAACTGTCACCACCGACGGATCCTCCCCTAACGCCACGCTTCTGCTCAGCGGACCGGAGAGCAGGTCCATCCCCATGAGCGGTGGGCCGGCCAGCTTCGCAGCAAGCGTCTCAGGGCTCGCCCCTGGTACCTACACGGTGGTAGTCAGAGCGTCATCGGACTCATTGACGGCGAATACTATTCCTGCAACTATCGCCATCAGCTAGAAACGCAAGGCCGTGGGTCGGGTTATAAAACGCTATCCCAGCACCTCCACACATCTCTTGATGAGGCTTCCCTCCCGTGTTTATCTTGCTACCGCCCTCAGAAACAAAGCTGCAAGGAGGGGACGGAACTCCGCTGGATGTGCATCGGTTGGCCTTTCCGTCTCTCACCGCCAGTCGCTTGGCTCTGATGGCCGCGTTATCGGACCTGTGCAGCGATCTCCCAGCGGCTCGGAAAGCGCTGGGAGTTGCAAGCACCAAGGACCCGGAATTACTGGCCAACCTGCACCTAACATCGGCCCCGACCATGCCGGCGCTGAACCGCTACACCGGTGTCTTATTTGATCATTTGGCCGTGGGGACGATGACACGTGTTGAACGCGCCAGGGCAGATAGCCGTATCATGATCACCTCGGCACTGTTCGGCATGGTTGCTGCGTCGGACCCGATACCGGCTTACCGCCTCTCCGCAGGCTCCATACTGCCTGGCGTGCCCACAATCTCGGCCTGGTGGAAACCACACTTGTCTCCGATCCTCGCAAATATCGACGGGCCCGTCATCGATCTTCGGTCAAGTTCTTATGCAAGCTTCGCACCAGCACCTGGCGCAATCCGTGTGCAAGTGATGACCGAAACTAGCAGCGGCGAGCGCACAGTCGTCTCCCATTTCAACAAGGCCACCAAGGGCGATTTAGCGCGCATCCTCTCCACATCGCGCGCCACTATCGATGGAGTCTCAGCATTGCTCAAGGTGGCACGCAGAGCGGGAATGGCCATTGAGCGAACATCCCCGAACCTCCTCACGGTGGTGACCTGAGGCGACCCCTCTTCGGCCGTCACAGTCGATCGTCGACCCACTTCTTAAGGAAGCCTTGCGTTCATCGGTACGGTCGAAGTAAGCGCAAGTACCTAAAGGAGTCCAGAATGAGCCTGCACCGACCGATCCCCGAGGACCCTTACCGAAAACTGCCAGCCGTTTCCAGCTTCGATCTCGCCAGCAAGGACATTGCCCAGGATCGCGATCTTGCGGTTGAACATATCTATTCCGGTGATGGCCTGCACGGCGGGAACCTATCCCCACATCTTGTGTGGAGCGGCTTCCCTAGCCAGACCCAATCGTTTGTGGTGTCCTGTTTTGATCCTGATGCGCCCACCCCATCCGGATTCTGGCATTGGGTAGTAGTTGACCTCCCCGCAGATACCGCTTCGCTCGACCAAGGGGCCGGCTCCAACGATGCTGGACTTCCAGCGGGAGCGTTCCACCTCCGCAACGACATGAGTTCACCGAACTACGCTGGCGCCTCGCCACCGCCCGGTGATTTTCCACACCGGTATTTCTTTGTTGTACACGCGGTCGATATTCCGACCCTGGGCCTTGACAGCAGCGCCACCCCCGCAGCAGCGGCCTTCAACTTGGCCTTCCACACGCTCGCGCGCGCCATCATTGTTCCCGTGTTTTCCCACTGACATTCAGGCTTAGTCAAGCTGGCACACAGCGACGGCGATGGGGCATGCGGTAAGGCTGGCTACCGGCCCTCTGCGAGTTAGGCTGGACGGATGCGCCATTTTGATTTGATCGTGATCGGCACCGGCTCGGGCAATTCCATTGTGGGCCCTGAATTTGACGATTGGGACATCGCCATTCTCGAGAAGGGTCTGTTCGGCGGCACCTGCCTGAACGTGGGTTGTATCCCTACGAAGATGTATGTCCACCCCGCCGACCTCGCCTATGGAGCTCAGTTGGTGGGGCACCTCGGTGTCGATGCTGCGGTGAGCACCGTGCACTGGAGGGAAATACGCGACCGGATCTTTGGACGCATCGATGCGATCGAAGCCGGCGGCCGCGACTACCGAACTTCGGAGCGCACCCCGAATATCACTGTGTATACCGGCACCGCGCGTTTTACGGGAGCCACCACGATTGATACCGGCACCGGCGAAACCATCACAGGCGACCGCATAGTGGTAGCCGCAGGTGGCCGACCCATCATTCCGAACGTGCCAGGTCTATCTGACGGCGCCGTGCCGTTCCACACCTCCGACACCATCATGCGCATTAATAAATTGCCCACCAGCCTCATCATCATCGGCGGCGGCTACATTGCAGCCGAATTCGCCCACGTCTTCGCCTCCTTCGGCTGCAAAATCACTCAGCTGAACCGGGGGGCGAGCCTACTGAGCAAACATGACTCTGATATCTCAGCCACGTTCACCCAGCTGTCCAGCGAGCGGTACACGGTGGCGCTTAACTGCGATATTCAACGAGTAGCGCGGACACCCGGCGGCGGTGTGATCGTGGAAACTATCAGTCCGGACGGCCCCGTAACCTACGAAGCGGCAATGCTTCTCGTTGCCACCGGACGCCAACCGAACACGGACGTTCTCGACGTGGCGGCGGCTGGCCTCGCTACGGAAACCGACGGCAGGCTCGTCGTTGATGAGTACCAGCGCACCAACGTCGAAGGCATTTTCGCCCTCGGCGACATCAGCTCGGAATACGCCCTCAAGCATGTTGCGAACCACGAGTCACGTGTAGTTGCGCACAACCTCAAGCATCCTGAGGCGCTTATTGCCTCCGACCACCGGTTCGTGCCTGCCGCCGTGTTTACCCACCCCCAGATTGCCGCCGTGGGAATGACGGAGCAACAGGCCAAGGCCGCCGGAGTCGACTACGTGGTGAGTCGTCAGGACTACGGGGGCATTGCGGCGGGCTGGGCCCGTGAGGACACCACCGGTTTCCTCAAGCTGCTCGCCGACCCGACATCGGGAAAGCTGTTGGGAGCGCACATCATCGGCCCAGAAGCGGCTACCGTCATCCAGCCCCTCATCCAAGCGATGTCCTTTGGCCAAAGCGCGCGCGAACTAGCCCGAGGACAGTATTGGATCCATCCCGCGCTGAGCGAGTTACTGGAAAACGCGCTCCTGAACCTGCCCCTGCACGCCGAGCAAGGGTAGTTTCTCTCCTATGGGCGCAATCATGAAACTAATTCAAAAAATCGTCGAGGGCCTCGCAAGGCGCAAGGTCCGCCGGGACGAGCAGGGGCCAACCGGACTCTAACTGGCAACTCTGGCGGCGGGCCGCTACGGCAAGGTCAACACTTCGGCGCCGGTGTCAGTCACGACCAGGGTGTGTTCGAACTGAGCTGTCCAAGATTTGTCTTTGGTGGTCACCGTCCAGCCGTCGTCCCATTGGTCCCAGGTGATGCCGCCGAGCGTGATCATCGGTTCGATGGTGAAGGTCATACCGGGTTCCAGCACCGTGGTAACGCTCGGCTCGTCGTAGTGCAAGATGACCAAACCGGAATGGAAGGTGTCGCCGATTCCGTGGCCGGTGTAGTCCTTCACTACGCCGTAGCCGAATCGGTGAGCGTAGTTTTCGATGACACGGCCAATCACGTTCAGTGCCCGGCCCGGCTTGACCGCTTTGATGGCCCGGGCAAGCGCCTCTTCGGTGCGTTCCACGAGCAGGCGGTTCTCCTGCGAAACGTTGCCAGCCAGGAACGTCGCATTGGTGTCACCATGCACACCACCGATAAAAGCGGTGACATCAATGTTGACTATGTCCCCGTCCTGAATCACCGTCTGGTCAGGGATGCCGTGGCAAATCACCTCGTTGAGGGAAGTGCAGCAAGATTTGGTAAAACCTCGGTACCCGAGAGTTGAAGGGTAAGCATGGTGGTCGACGAGGTACTCGTGGCAAATCCGGTCAAGGTCGTCGGTAGTGACGCCGGGTGCCACCGCGGCGCCCGCCGCGGCTAACGCGCCTGCAGCAATCTTGCTCGCAACCCGCATCTTGTCAATTGTCTCCGCGGTCTGCACATACGTACCGCTACCTGGGGTCGGAGCCGCTTTGCCGACATACTCCGGCCGAGCAATCGAGCCCGGAACGGTCCGGGAGGGAGTGGGTACAGAGGGAGTTATCCAAGCGCGAACCATGCTTCAACACTAGCGGCTCGCGGATGGCCTGGCTGGTGAAGTCGAGCCTTCGCTACTGGTTCGCGGTGAGAAAATCCGCCAACAGAGCGTTGGTGCGGCTCGAGTCGTCGCCAGCCACTATCAGTGCAGCGAAGGCCATGTCGCCCTGATATCCCACGGTCCAGGCGTGCGCGTGGATAGCTCCCGTTTCGTCTGAAAATTCTGCAGTCCCCGTCTTGAGATAGATCTCTCCGAAACTCTGCAGACTCTTACCAGTCCCCTCCGAGGTGACCGCCCGCATCAGCACAGGCAAGTCTTGTGCCGCATTCGCAGTCAGGGCTGCCGGAGGTTGGTCGATCGTGGTGACGCTGTCCCGTATGAGCGTGGGGGTTGGCATCGATCCGTGGGCGACTGTCGCGGCCATCAGAGCCGCGGAGAACGGGGTCACCAAGGTCACCCCTGGCCAAACCCGTCTTCCGCCTGCTGCACGATGGATTGCGCCACTGGCACCTGGCCCGTGAGGGTGATGGCGCCCTTCATGTCAAAGTCCAGCCCGACTCCGAATTCCTTGGCTGTCGAGTTCAGAGCACTCGGCGGCAGCGCGGTCGCGATCTGCGCAAAAGAGGTATTGCAGGACTTGGCGAAAGCCGTTTTTAGCGCGACGGTGCCCAGGTCGAATGAGTGAGAGTTTTTAATGGGTCGGGAGTCGACCACCCACTCCCCCGGGCACGCAACCTCGGTGTCCGCACGTAGGCTGGATCCGTCGATGCCCGCTGTCGCAGTGATGATCTTAAAAATTGAGCCGGGCGGATATTGCCCGGAAAGTGCAATTGTCCCTAGCGCGTTCGCTGGAGCATTTTGAGCGACGGCCAGAATCTCGCCGGTAGACGGTTGAATCGCGACGATGACCGCAGGCTCGGGAATTTTTGCCAGCGCCCCTTCTGCTGCGCTCTGCACCTTGGTGTCCAAGGTCAAGGTAACTTTCGCCCCCGGCACCGCCTGCTGTTCCGAGAGGGTCTTCAGCTCGGCGCCGGTGCTATCCACGGTCACAATTCGCCACCCTTTGACGCCCTTGGTCAGCGCGTCTGCAATGGGGGTCACCTGGCCCAGGAGTGACTTCGCAAAATCTTTGGTCACCGGCAGATTTCGGATTGACGATGGCGCGCTGATGCCGGGAATCGCCGCAAGTTGATCGGCGACAGTTGCGTAACTCTCTTCACGCAGGTTCAGGACGGTGTAGCCGGTGGATGGGTCGGCGGCCGCAATCTGAGCCGCAATCTCATCGGCGTTGAGAGTGGAATCAAATTGGCCGAGTACGGACACCAGAGCCGATGCCGCTTCAGGCACCCGGGTCATTTTTGCCTGGATCGCGACCACGCTGTACACGCGCACCGGAGACAGCACCTGGTTGTTGTCCCGATCCACCAGCGAACCGTCTGTTGCCTTGGTAATACGCACTACGAGGCCTTGTTGCGGGCCAAGGTCTGGGTTGATGGAAGTGGAGTCCCAGGCTAGTTTCCAAGCGCCGTCCTGTCGAGACCACTTCCACTGCACTTGGTAGGCCCAGGTGCCTGCGTCGCCGAGAGACCAACTGATGTCCACCGGCACGGTGGCGGAATTGTCATTCACTCGAGTGATAGCACCTGGCAGGACAGTCAGGCTTGATGCCTGCAGGTCTGCTTCGACTCGGTCAAGTGCCTGCTGCGCTACGGCTGGTTCGGTGGTCAACACACTTGCGGCGATATGGTTACCGCTTTGCCATTGTTGGGCGTAGGCGGCGATCTCCGCCGTTGGAGCAGGCGGTGGTTCTATCGCGGGTGCGGCCGTGCAGGCGCTTACGACGATTGACACGACAAGCAGCAGGGGCAGTAGTAACAACTGCGAACGCGGCCTGCGGTTTTTAGACATCACTACTTTATTATTCCCGCCCGCCTCCCCTACCAAGTCGCTACGCGCCAGAGGCCCTCGGCCTTTGTCGGCGGCTCCGCCACTACCACTGTGTTCGTGCGCCCCTGTCGATTCAGATCCTTTGGCGCTGCGCTTAAAAAAGCACTGACGTGAACGAAGCAACTTGGGTAAATCCGACCCTGGAGTAGGCCGCTCTGGCTGCGCTGTTGAAATCGTTGACGTACAAGCACGGCACCTTTCCCAGTCCCTGCTGGATTGCTGCGACCACGGCAGCCATCCCCGCTGCGCCGATGCCCCGACCGCGCCACTCCGGGTCAACCCACACTCCCTGGATCAGCGCGGTGGTGGCAGTCATCGCACCGATCTCAGCCTTGAAGATCACCCGGCCGTCTTCTATCCGAGCAAAACAGTGTCCCCGGGAAAGTAGGTCGCGCAATTTGGCGCTATAGGAGCGGCCGCCATCGCCCTGTCGTGGATCGATGCCGATCTCGGCGGTAAACATCGCGACAGCCGCGGGGTAATAAAGGTCCAAATCATGGGGGTTTGCGCGCCCGACTCGCGCATCGGGTGGCACCGCGGGAGGCTGAACACAGGTCAGGACCGGCTGATTCCAGCGGATCGCTCTGGCGGGACCCCACTTGGGCTCCAATGCCTCCCACACGGTGGTAACTAGTTCCGAGCGCCCCATTAATGACGCGCTGCGACGGCCACGACGCATAGCCAACGAGGCGAAAGCTCTCATTGCTTTGGCGTCGCCGCTGACGGGAATCAAGTTCGAGCCTGCAAAAAATATGCCGTCACGGCCACCGGTGATCCCCCAGAACTCGCCCCCCATGCGTGCGGAGGACATTTCTCTCAAGAACCGAGACCCGACGAGACACGTGGCGTACGGGTCTGAGTCGAGCCTGTCGGCGATGATGTCGGAGTGCGCACTCGTCAAGACACGCGCTGACAACGCGGTCAGCACAGCGGCCGTGCAGCCGTAGGCTGCGTCATTTCGTCAGACCAAGCTCACCGAAGGCGTGCCGGAGACTGCGCCTTCCAGTTTCATCTTCTCGGCAAGCAGCATTGCCTCTTCAATCAGAGTTTCCACGATCATGTGTTCCGGGACGGTTTTGATGACCTCGCCCTTGACGAAAATCTGGCCCTTGCCGTTGCCAGAGGCTACGCCGAGGTCTGCCTCACGAGCTTCGCCTGGTCCGTTCACGACGCAACCCATGACGGCCACGCGCAGCGGCACATCCAAACCTTCAAGACCTGCGGTCACTTCTTCCGCGAGCTTGTACACATCGACCTGCGCTCGTCCACAGGAGGGACACGACACGATCTCGAGACCGCGCTCTCGCAGATTGAGCGACTCGAGAATCTGGAGACCCACTTTCACTTCTTCCACCGGCGGAGCGGAAAGTGACACGCGGATGGTATCGCCGATACCGCGGCTGAGGAGGGCGCCGAAAGCCACCGCCGATTTGATGGTCCCCTGGAAAGCCGGACCGGCTTCGGTGACGCCCAAATGCAGCGGGTAATCACATTGCTCAGCCAGGAGCTCGTAGGCCCTCACCATGATGACGGGATCGTTGTGCTTGACCGAGATCTTGATGTCGCGGTAATCGTGCTCCTCGAAAAGCGAACACTCCCACAACGCAGACTCCACCAGGGCTTCGGGCGTGGCCTTGCCGTACTTTGCGAGAAGACGCTTGTCGAGAGAACCGGCGTTGACCCCAATTCTGATGCCCACACCTGCGGCGGCTGCGGCTTTGGCAATCTCCCCTACCTTGTCGTCAAAAGCCCTGATGTTGCCCGGGTTGACGCGGACCGCGGCGCATCCGGCATCGATGGCAGCGAATACGTAGTTGGACTGGAAGTGAATATCGGCGATGACGGGGAGTTGAGACTTCTTCGCGATGACCGCGAGCGCTGCGGCGTCGTCGTTGGTGGGGACGGCGACTCGAACGATCTGGCAGCCCGCGGCCGTCAGCTCGGCGATCTGCTGCAAGGTTTTGTTGATGTCGGCTGTCACTGTGGTGGTCATTGACTGGACCGAAACTGGGTAGTCACTGCCGACCCCCACAGTTCCTACCATCATCTGGCGTGTTCTACGCCGCGGAGCCAGCACGGGTACCACGCGATCGGCGGGGGTACTCGGCATGCCGAGACCGACGGAGATGCCGGTCATTTCGTGAAGCCGAACTGTGCGGCCGCCAGCGCGTGCGTGATGTGGCACTGCATATACATCGTGTCCTCGTATTCTCTCCCGCGTCGAGGTGCCCGGTGGGGACCCCGCCGGACCCGTCGCCGGGTGTCTTACCAGTGTGCCGCACTCTGCGATTGAGCGTGACGTTGAAAGGGAAACTAGCAGGATCTCTAGTGTGATCGCACGGCGCCTAGCCGAATAGATCGACAGGGTTCACAATGTCAGCTACCAGGGTCAGCAGGGTGAGTCCGATGAATAGTATTGCCACCACGTAAGCAACAGGCATCAACTTGGCTACGTCGAATGGCCCGGGGTCGGGACGTTTGAAGACCTTGGCGAAACCGCGCTTGATCCATTCCAGAACTGCGCCGAGAATGTGGCCGCCATCCAACGGCAGGAGTGGCAGGAGGTTGAGCAGGAACAAGCTCATATTGAATCCGGCAAGAAGCTGTAGGAACAGTACAAGCTTTTCAGTTTTACTGGTGTCGAGATCAAGGATCTCACCAGAGATCCGACCGGCCCCCACAATTCCCACTGGCGTGTTCACATCTCGCTTCTGACCTGAAAAAATCGAATCCCAGAGCGCGGGTATCCGACTGGGAATCTGCACCACCGCACTGGCAGCACGGCCGATGAAACTGCCGGTTTGAGTAACAACTGCGCCGATCGACTGCGAGGTGTAGGGCAGTTGCGGCGAGACCCCGAGGAATCCCACGATCGCGCTCCCCGTTACCTGAGTTCCCGTGTCGTCGTAAGTGTTGCGCTCGGTGGCGATTACCGGAACCCTGGCTGTCTTCTCGACGCCCCCGCGCTCGTACACAATCTGAGCGGTGGTATCGCCCGCGACCGCGATCAGGGCTCGCATCTGATCCCAATCCGTGATCGTTTGCCCATTAAAGGAGACAAAGCGGTCGCCAGGCTGCAAACCCGCTGCCGCAGCAGGGGTTTGCGGGTCGGTAGGCAGACAGTCCTTTCGAGTCGCAGTCGCCGGGATGACACACGCCGATACCGAAGCGACCGTGGGTATAGCGGTCGGGATACCAATGCCGATCAAAATGACGGCGAAGAGACCGACGGCGAAAATCAGGTTCATGAAAGGGCCAGCGAACATGATGATGATTCGTTTGAAGGGGTGCAGTTGGTAAAACTGCCGGCCGTCGTCGATGGTATCGATCACTTGGGCGCGGTCGGACGCGCGCGAATCTTCGATCATCTGCCGAAAGACCCCCATCGGGCCTTGGGCGGTGGTCATCGTGCGTTGACGACCGTCCTTGCCTGGCGGGACCATCCCCACCATTCTGATGTAGCCGCCCAACGGCACTGCCTTGATGCCGTACTCGGTTTCGCCTTTTTGTCGTGACCAGACGGTCTTCCCGAAGCCAACCATGTACTGCGTGGTCCGGACCCCGAAGATTTTGGCAAAGGTCAAGTGACCCAGCTCGTGCCAGGCGATAGAAAAGAGCAGCCCAAGCACGAATAGGACGACCCCAAGTGCCACCAACATCCGAGTAACGCCCCTATTCCTCATCGTGCAGTAGTGACGGCGCAGTACTTACTTCGCGGTCTTTGCGGCACAGTATTTACTTCGCGGTCTTTACGGCACAGTATTTATTTTCGTGGTTCTTACAGAGCCGTATATCTAAAAAGCAGCCGCAGTGCAGCGTTCGCGGAGCTGCGATCCACCATCAACGCGGTTCTAGCATCCCATCAGTGAAGCGGCTTGCTGCCGCGACCAGTCCTCGGCCTCGGCGATAGACGCCATAGTCTCCGGTTCAGATGTGAAATCGGCGGGCATCCTGTCCAGGATGCGCTCCAGCTGGTCTGTGATGTGCAAGAACGCCAGTTTGCCCGCAAGAAATGCGGCAACGAACTCTTCGTTCGCCGCGTTCATGACCGCCGGCGCATGCCCGCCGATCTGACCCGCGCGCGCGGCCAGTTTCAGCGCGGGGAAGGTCACATGGTCTACCGGTTCGAAGGTCCACGACGCGGCTTTCGTGAAGTCACAGGCGGCAGCTGCGCCGGGAACGCGGTGCGGCCACGCCAGGCCAAGCGCAATTGGCAGTTTCATGTCAGGCGGGCTGGCCTGCGCCAAAGTGCTGCCATCAGCGAAGGTGACCATAGAATGCACGACCGACTGGGGATGCACCACCGTCTGGATCCGGTCGTACGGAATATCGAAAAGCAGGTGCGCCTCGATCAACTCCAACCCCTTGTTCACCAGGGTCGCGGAGTTCACCGTGACCACTGGTCCCATTGCCCAGGTCGGATGCCGCAGCGCCTGCGCAGCAGTGACTTCAGCAAGCTCCGCGCGCGTTTTTCCGCGAAAGGGACCACCCGAAGCGGTAAGTACCAACGCGGCCACCTCGTGTTTACCCCCGCCGCGCAGTGCTTGGGCTAACGCTGAATGTTCGCTATCGACCGGCACAATCTGGCCCGGCGCAGCGGCCCGGGTCACAAGAGAGCCGCCCGCTACCAGAGACTCCTTATTCGCCAGTGCCAACACCCTGCCTGCGGCCAAAGCGGCGAGAGTTGGCCCCAGCCCGATCGACCCGGTGATCCCATTCAGCACTACATCGGCGTCCACCTCTTCCACCAGCTCGGTGGCCGCTCGCGGCCCCGACCGCACCCGCCGATCTCCTAGGCCGAGTTCGCTCCCCTCGGTTGCCAGCGCCAACTGCGCTGCCGGGAATTCGAGCGCCTGCTCCCGAAACAGCGAAAGGTTGCTGCCGCCAGCAGCCAGACCCGTCACTTCAAAAAGATCAGGGTTGGCCCTCACTACTTCCAGAGCCTGGGTTCCGATGGAACCGGTGCACCCGAGGATCAGGACCTTGCGTGGAAAGCGCAGCAATCCCGGGAGCGCCAGCCCGTCGACCGAAAAGGAGAACGGAGCAGGCGCCGGGCTCTCCCCCACCGGAGTGGAAGCGGAATCAGTTATCACATTCCCATTGTGCGGCACTCCACCGACACGGACCCTATAGCGGCACTACCTGCGCTCCTTTTAAAGCCAGTGGCCGCCTCGCTCACGCCATCACCGCAGGCCAAGCCGGGCCCGACCCCGCGTGCCACCCCCAGTAGTTCCTCGTGCCAAAATGGGAGGGGCCACACGGCTTTCGAGCGTGGGTAACCTGGCTTGAGAGCGTCATTTGTCGAACACCTTCGGAGGAAGAAGTGGCTGAGCATTCAGTGGAACTAGTGAAGTCCGGCGGTCAAGACGTCCCCCTGTTCGACGACCAGTCGGTAGACCCGCACGCAGCTGTAGAGCCTGTTGCCCACGCATCCATCCAGCGATACAACCCAGACGCGCCTTCCGAAGAATGGGGTTGGCACGGCTCGTGGCGAGAGTTTGCGCCCAAGGGCAGCCGGGTGATGCTGTGGATCGGCGTCGCGATGATGTTCGTCATGTTGATCGGTAACCATAAGTCGCGGGTCGAGGACTATTACCTCATCGGCATTGGCCTGCTGATGGCGCTCTGGCTGTTACACACCGAAGTAAAGATTCGCAAGCAGCGTAAGACTCGCCCCTGACACCCCGTGGTAGCACTGAGTACTGCAGAAAGCACTGAGTACTGCAGGTCAGGGCGAGGTGTTCCGCCTTCGGGCCCGGACCGGTTACTTGTCCCGTTCGTTAGCGGCCAATTGCCCGCATGCCGCATCGATGTCTTGGCCCCGCGTATCGCGCACGGTGCAAGCCACCCCTTGAGCCTCTACTCGTTTGACGAACTCTTCCTGCACTGGCCGAGGGCTTGCGTCCCATTTACTCCCCGGAGTGGGGTTGAGGGGGATGAGGTTGACGTGTACGAGCTGGCCCAGATGATCCCGCAGAATCTTGCCGAGCAGATCAGCGCGCCAGGGCTGGTCGTTGATCTCTTTGATCAACGCGTATTCGATGGAAACGCGGCGGCCTGTCCTGTCCGCGTACCGCCGTGCACCTTGCAAAACTTCGGCAACCTTCCACCGCGAGTTCACCGGAACAAGCTCGTCCCGAAGCTCGTCGTCGGGGGCATGCAAGCTCACGGCAAGACGCACCGCTAAGCCCTCTTCAGTGAGTTTGTCGATAGCCGGTAGAAGGCCCACGGTTGAGACAGTGACCGAGCGAGCCGAAATGCCAAGCCCCTGCGGGCTCGGGCTCACGATGGCGCGAACCGCTTCAAGAACTCTCTTGTAATTCGCCAGGGGCTCCCCCATCCCCATGAAAACAATATTCGAAAGCCGTTGCGGCGCGCCAAATACACCGTCCCTGCTGGCTTTGGCCGCAAGCCTCACCTGTTCAACAATTTCGCCTGTCGACAGGTTGCGTTCCAGACCGCCTTGGCCTGTGGCACAGAAAGGGCACGCCATCCCGCAGCCAGCTTGGGACGAAACACACAGTGTGATCCGCTCCGGATACTTCATCAATACCGATTCGATCAGCGTCCCGTCATGCGCCCGCCAGAGGGTTTTTCGGGTGTCGCCAGAGTCGGTGGCAATGCTTCGAACCTGGGTCAACAACTGCGGCATTATCGCGGAGACAAATTCCGCGCGTCCGGCCTCCGGAAGATCCGTCATCTCGGCGGGGTCCGTCGTCAGTCCGGAGAAGTAATGACGAGCGAGCTGATCTGCGCGAAACGCGGGCTGGCCCAACGCCTTTACCGCTTCCTTGCGTTCCGGAACGCTCAAGTCCAAGAGATGGACCGGTGGCTTCGGACGACGCGGGGCAGTGAACACCAGCGGGAGCGAGCGGGAGGCTGGGGTGGGAGCGGCGGCGGGGGCGGCAATTTCAGACATAATCTCCCTAGTCTCCCACGTCAGGCCGCCCCCCCCACTAGGAAGTGCCGGGGCAGGGGATACAACGTCACGCTAGGCCAAGCGAACGCATCCTCCCTGTGTGCCCTTGCTGCAGTCTGCGGAACAGAGACGCGATACCCGTCATATCGCCTGATCCAGTGACGATCAACTCGGCCAGCGAGTCCCGCTCAGCGACGACGTATTGGGCCTGAGTCATCGCTTCACCGAGTAAACGCCGACCCCACAGCGCTAATGAACCTGCAAGACGGGGGTCTGTCTCGCACGCTTTGCGAACCTCGCGAACGGCGAATGCTGAATGCCCCGAATCACCGAGCACCTCGAAGACGAGGTTGCGAGTATCGGGGTCCAGCCATTCGGCGATCTCACGATAGAAGTCGGCAGCAAGTCCGTCGCCTACATGTGCCTTCACCAAAGATTCCAGCCAAGAGTGCGGAGCAGTCGAATCGTGAAACGCGTCAAAGGGCCGGACGAAAGGGCGCATAGCGACCTCAATATCGGTCCCACCTTGGGCCAAATGGGCTGCCAGAGAACGGTAATGGCCCATCTCTGCCGCGGCCATTTGCGAGAGGGCCACGCGACCGGACAGCGTTGGCGCGGTTCGCGCGTCAATGGACATGCGGTCGAATGCTGACAATTCGCCGTACGCCAAGACACCCAGCAGGTCAACGACCGAAGCTGAATCCGGCGCAAACGCCGCTCTGCTCGCCGGCGCAGCCTCACTTACGGCAGCATCGTTGACACCAGATGCCCCGCTGTTGGTATCAAATTTTTCGCTGGTGGTCTCCGACATGCCGCCTCCTACAGATGCTCACCGATCGCTGCTCTCGATCGAGCCCGGGGTAAGCCTAACCACTGCTGGTGTGGAAGCGACGCCCCCCTCACCATGTCTTGGTAGCGCCGCAAATACCGTGCGTGCGCCGTAAATACCATCGAGAAGATGCGTAACCCGTAGTATGGGCTTGGACATGCGGCGTCATTCGACGCTGCGGCAATGTGCGCGCGTTGAAGTTATCGCGCCGATAAGTGGGTGCCAGCCTTACTGTGGGTGCTCATTTCCGTGAGCGGCACCCTATGCCGCCTTCAGGTATTGGCGCCGGCGAGTTTCCTCTCGCCTCACAGGTGAACGCGCGCGAACCGGTGAGGAAGGCTTTACCCGCACATGAATCAAAAGCACCCACACGCTTCAAATTTTCTCGATCGCGACAACGACCAGACTGTGGCGAGCAACCCGCCGAAGACAGCCGCAAAGGCTGTAGCCGCAGCGGAACCCGACCACTCGACTCTTCAGTCGGACACCAGCCAGTTGGACACCAGCCAGTTGGACACCACGCCGTCGGGGGACCTGGCTGTGGACTCCGTTTCTGCAAATTCCCTGTCTGTGCCTGCCGACTCATCCGGCCCGGAAGGTGAGAACGGAACAGATGACGATGTGACCCTGCCGGAGCCCATGCTGGCCGAGGTATTGCCCGAGTCCCCCACGTTCGCAGAACTCGGCGTTGACGAGCGGATCGTCTCCGCCTTGGCGGCCAACGGAATCCATCGCACCTTCGCCATCCAAGAGCTGACGCTGCCGGTCGCCTTGCAGGGCAGCGACCTCATCGGTCAAGCCCGCACAGGGATGGGCAAGACCCTAGGCTTTGGTGTCCCCTTGCTGCAGCGCCTGAGCCTCGAGTCCGTGCCGGAAGGCGCTCGCGCACCCCGAGCCCTCATCATCGTTCCGACACGTGAGTTGTGCGTGCAGGTCACGCGGGATCTTGCATCCGCTGCAAAGAATATCGGTCTGAAAGTCACCAGTGTCTACGGCGGTCGCGCGTACGAGCCCCAGGTAGCGGCGTTGCAAGGTGGCGTCGACGTCGTCGTCGGCACCCCCGGCCGCTTGCTCGACCTCGCGAAGAGCGGGTCGCTTGTTCTGGGGGCTGTCAAGGTTCTCGTTTTGGACGAGGCTGACGAAATGCTCGACTTGGGCTTCCTGCCCGATATCGAGAAGGTCCTCACGATGGTGCCGACCACGAAACAGACCATGTTGTTCTCTGCCACGATGCCCGGTCCGATCCTGACCCTGGCACGTACTTTTATGTCCCAGCCCATGCATATCCGCGCCGAAATGGCAGCCGAAGGTGCTACCCATCGGTCGACCACGCAGTACGTGTATCGCGCCCACGCGATGGACAAGGTAGAGATGCTGGCACGGATCCTCAACGCGGACGGTCGCGGCCTGACCATGGTCTTCAGCCGCACCAAACGCACCGCGCAAAAGGTTGCCGATGAGCTGGTGGAGCGCGGTTTTGCCGCCGCCGCCGTGCACGGTGACCTCGGCCAGGGGGCCCGCGAGCAGGCGCTGCGCGCGTTTCGCTCAGGCAAAGTCGACGTTTTAGTCGCCACCGACGTCGCTGCGCGCGGTATCGACATCGAGGGGGTCACCCACGTCATCAACTATCAGAGCCCCGAAGATGACAAGACGTACGTTCACCGCATCGGCCGAACCGGTCGCGCGGGCCGAACCGGTATCGCCGTCACGATGGTCGATTGGGACGATATCCCCCGCTGGAAGATGATCAACGACGCCCTCAACTTGGACTTTGCCGATCCAGCGGAGACCTACTCATCGTCCCCGCACCTGTACTCAGATTTAAGCATCCCCGAAGGCGCCAAGGGACGTCTGGCCCGCAGCGAACGGACCAGGGCCGGTCTGGGGGCTGAATCAGTCGAGGACCTCGGCGAGACTGGCGGGCGCAATCGCAAGAATGCCGTTCGCAGTTCCCATGACGCGCCTGCCAATCGGGACGCGACGCGCCCCAGGCGCAACTCGACGGCAGCTGGTCACCACGCCGAAACCGTGGAAGCCGGCCCAGATACCCCCTCATCGGACCGGCCCCGGCGCGCCCGGCGCCGCAGCGGAGCAACTGCTCCGGACGCATACCCCAACACCGTCGTATCCCCCAACACCGTCGTATCCCCCGATGCCGTCGCCGACGGTGAAGGCGCTCCGCGTCGTCGGCGTCGCCGTCGTTCGACCGGGAGTTCCGACCAGATTTCTTCGGCTACCTCAGAAGCTGGCACTCGCTCTGCGAGCGCTGAATAGGGGCGCATCCCCCGCATGACACGTCGCCCCAACACGCCCCTGACAATTGAACTCAGCAGAAGTGAACAGCCATGAGCGCAACACCTTTCCCCGAACCCCGTGGTCTCGGTGAGGCACCGGGGTTCAACCAACTCAGCGCTCACGGAGCCAAGCGCGTCGACCTGCCCGGTCGGCACGGACCGGTCGCTGCGCTGGACCGTCATCCCGCGGGCGAGGTGGTCGGTACCGTCCTGTTGGTGCCCGGGTACACAGGGTCCAAGGAGGACTTCGCGCCCATCGTCCCGATGGTGGCGGAGGCAGGTTATCGCGTTGTTTCGATCGATCAGCCGGGCCAGTACGAATCGCCTGGCCCGGATGACGAGGACGCTTACCTGCCGGCTGCTTTGGGTCTGGTTGTTGCTGATCTCATCGCAGAGCTCAAGTCGGATATCGAAGGACCGCTGATCCTGCTGGGCCACTCGTACGGCGGATTGGTTGCCCGCAGCGCCGTTCTGGCTGGGGCAGACGTCGCGGGTTTGACACTGCTGTGTTCTGGACCGGCCGCATTTCATACTGGACCGCGCCTGGACGCGTTGCGTGAAAGCGAAATCATGTTGCGCGCCCATGGACTCGCCGCTGCGTACGGCTTCCGTGAGGCCCTGACCGAGGAACTGGCGGGTGCGCAGGAGCAGGATCTGGCAGCGTTCCGGCGCACCCGATTCCTTCGCTCTTCGGCCGCTGGCCTCTTGGGGATGGGCGGCGCGTTGCTGAACGAGCCCAACCGCACTCACGAGTTAGCGGCTACCGGCGTACAGACTCAGGTAGTGGCGGGCGTAGACGACAACGCGTGGCCCTTCGTTGATCAGGCCCAGATGGCGCGCGCATTGGGGACCGAGTTGATTCTCATTCCCAGTTCTGCGCACTCCCCCGCGATCGAAAATCCGGCTGGTTTGATGCAAGTGCTCCTGCCACAATGGCGGGCTTGGGCCGAGGCTCACACCCGGAGCTAGAGACGACCCAGCTACAGTCTTGAGTCCATGAAGACCTGCGCTGATGATGGGCAAGTACAAGTGCAAGCGACCATCGGTTTGATCGGCGGGATGAGCTGGGAAAGCAGCTCGTTGTACTACCGCCATATCAACGAAATGGTGCGAGATCGGTTGGGTGCCTTGCATTCCGCCAAGTGCATACTGTTCTCGGTCGACTTTGCCGATATCGAAGCGATGCAGTCTGCGGGCAATTGGGAGGCGGCGGGCGAGGTGCTCGCTAACGCTGCCCGCCGACTGGAAGCTGCGGGCGCTGACTTCTTGGTGCTCTGCACCAACACGATGCATAAAGTGGCCGACCAGATCACCGCCGCGGTCAGCATTCCACTCTTGCACCTTGCAGACGCCGCGGCTGCGGACATCATCGCCAAGGGCGTACGCACAGTCGGGCTGCTCGGCACCGCGTTCACCATGGAGCAGGCGTTCTACACGGATCGGCTGATCTCCCACGGACTCATCGTCCTGACGCCGCCACCTGGTGATCGCGCCGAGATTCACCGCATCATTTACGAGGAATTGTGTCGGGGCGTCATCAGTGAGGCATCACGCGCCAGCTATCTACACATCATCGCGGATCTGGTCACAGCTGGAGCCCAGGGAATCATCCTAGGCTGCACCGAAATTGAGCTGCTAATCGAGCAAAAGCATTGCACCATACCAGTTTTCCCCACCACTGCTATTCACGCGAGGGCAGCTGTGGACTTTGCACTGAGCGAGAAGCTAGCGCCACCAACTCCACCACAGGAGCCCCGCAACGCTCCCCAGGACGACTAGGGCGACCGTCACTGTGGGCGCCGTTGCGCCCCACCCGGATGAGCGTCGACGCCGCGCCAGAAAAAGTCCCAGCTCCCCCAGCGCACCTACACCCAGGTGCGCCACCACCCTGTCCCAACCCGGGCCGATCGAAACGGCAAACCCGGTACCGGGTTTCAGCACGGGCAGCAGCACCATTAACAATCCAAGGATGACACCGAGCACCAAGGTCCCGGCTGAAAGCAGGCTCGCGAAGCCAGCAACAAACCGGACCCCGCGAGGAAGTTGCGGTGCAGGGTAGGACTCCGGCTGGCTCTGACCCCCCCAAGGCGGAAGGTCAACTTCCTCCCATAGGTCTGCACCGACCTTCTCATCCCGGCCAAAATCTGCCCAGGGATTACTCATTTCTGCAGGAGGGGAACAACCCCCGAGGAGGCAGAGACAATGCGCTGCAGGGACTTTTCCGGCGTCAAGTCCTGACCCAACCGCAATGTCTTATTGGTGCCGTGGAAATCGGAGGAACCGGTGGGGATCAGGTCGAGCTCTTCCGCGAGTGCGGCAAGCTCCGTGCGGGCTGCTTCGTCATGGTCAGGATGAAATACCTCTATGCCGTCAAGACCCTGTGCCGCAAGAGATCTCAGCTTCTCCCTGCCCAGGACCGCGGCGGCTTCCCGGGAGCGCGGGTGCGCAATGACCGACACACCACCAGCCGCAGCGATCATCGCGATCGCAGTTTCCAGGTCGGTGTCGGCCTTATGCACGTAATACGGGCCATCGCCCCTCAGGTAGGTAGCGAACGCCTCGTGAACACTTTCGACCAGTCCCGCTTGTTTCAAAGCTCGCCCAATATGTGGCCTGCCGACGGGTGCGCCGCTGGCGATTTCCAACACCTGCTCGGCACTGATATCGATGCCATCCCGGACCATCTTCTCTACGATCCGCAGCCCACGATCCATCCGTTCCTGACGCAACCGAATGTGTTCCTGGACAATGGTCGGGTTACTGGGGTCGAATAGGTACCCCAGCAGGTGGATACTTGCCGGACGCCCGTTGGGCTGCGCGATTTCGGTGGAGAATTCGGTTCCGCGCATCAGCGCCATTCCGGTGGGTAATGCTTGCTCAGCAGCGTCCCAACCGGAGGTCGTATCGTGGTCTGTGATCCCAATGACATCGAGCCCGGCGCGTCCGGCGGAGGCCATTAACTCCGCTGGGGTTTCGGTGCCGTCGGAGGAACTCGAATGTGAGTGCAAATCGATGCGCATAGAAGCCTATTCTTCCCTCTGCGATGCACTGTTGTGCACACCGGTGTTTTTCACCGGCCTCACACCGGGGGAAGGTAGGTTCATCTCAGCTAGACCGCCCGCCCAAGCGGTGCACCGGTCTTATTCGCCCGTCTGGAGGCTGCCGTGCCGATTCTGCCATCGATTCCCTCACTGAGCGCGCTTCGTCGTGGCTCCCGTTCGACAGGCGAATTGGCCCCCGTACCAAGCCCAGCCAACAACAGCGTGATCGTGGATTGCGCCACCTATTTCGATGGTGTCCGGCAGTCGTCCTGCGAGCGGCCAGATGACGCCATCGCGCGCGTGCGAGCCCACGGTTCAGGTTTTGTCTGGATTGGACTCAAGGAACCGGAAATGGCCGACATGGCCGAAGTAGCAACATCTTTCGGGCTGCACGAGCTGGCCGTTGAGGATGCTATCAACGCCTACCAACGGGCAAAGATCGAGCAGTACTCGAGCTCGTTGTTTGTGGTCATCAAGACGGTGAAATATGTTGAACATGAATCCGCTCTCAAGGCGGTGGAGATCGTCAACTCCGGCGAAATCATGATGTTCCTCGGCGCCGATTTCATCGTCACCGTCCGGCACGGCGACCACTCGGGCCTCGCGGGATTACGACAGGACTTGGAGCGCGACCCGGCTCGACTCGCGCTGGGGCCCGCCGCCGTCATGCACGCCATTGCCGACCGAATCGTCGACCAATATTTGGCGGTGGTCGAGTCGGTCGAAGACGACATCGACGAGATGGAGTCGCTGGTTTTCGACCCCACCGCGATCCTGCGGACTGAGCAAATCTATCTGCTGAAGCGGGAAGTGCTGGAGCTTCGCAGAGCGATTGCCCCGCTGTCTGCGCCGATGCGACGCCTGGCCGAGATGCCCAATGTGTTTGTGCCGCCAGAGATCCGCACCTACATGCGTGACGTCGAAGATCACCTGCAGCAGGTGTCCGAGCGAGTGATGGCCTTCGACGAAATTCTGACCACCCTCGTCAACGCTGTGCTTGCGCAGGTGGCAACCCGGCAGAACGAGGACATGCGCAAAATTTCGGCGTGGGCTGCGATCGCGTTGGTCCCCACCGCGGTTGCCGGTATTTACGGGATGAACTTCGACTTCATGCCCGAGCTCCACTGGACCTTCGGTTACCCGTTGGCGCTGGTACTGATCGCCGGCATCTGTGTGCTCCTTTACCGGACACTGCGCAAGCGGGGTTGGCTGTAGCTGCCAGTAAACACTGCGCAAGCGGGGTTGGCTGTAGCTGCCAGTAAGCACTGCGCAAGCGGGGTTGGCTGTAGCTGCCAGTAAACACTGCGCAAGCGGGGTTGGCTGTAGCTGCTGGCATCCCGTAGCGCCAATCGGCACCGTCAGCCGTGTTTGCCCAGCTCCATTTGTGCCAGAAATCCGCGGGCTTTCTCCGCGGTGTTGGGTTTGCAGAGCACGTCATACCGGCCTGCGACAACCTGCGATGACGACGTGAAGTCGCGCCGCCCCTTCGCCATCCGGTAGCCCAGGACCCCATCAACAATCCGAACAATGCGCCTATGGACACCCCGACCACAATCAGGAGCAGGGTGTTGTTCTGCGCAGGAGAAAACAGGCCCATCAACAATCCCACAAACAGCCCGAACCAGGCCCCGGAAGCGGCTCCTGCGGCAGCGACCTTGCTGGTCGTCAGACGTCCGGTCACGCGCTCCACCAACTGCAAATCGGAGCCGACGATGGTCACGTCCTCGACAGCAAACTCCTGCTTGGCGAGGTGCTCTACCGCGGCCTGGGCCTGCGTGTAGGTCGGGTAAGCCGCAACGGCGAAGCCGACTGGCGGAGTGGGGACAGTTGGGGCGTTTACGCGGAATCGGTTGGACGACGTCATCGCCGACCACCTCCTAAAAAGGTGTCACAGTGCATCGGGGTGCGGGAGTTTTTCTCGTGCCCCTCCATCGTCCCACAGCGGGTCAGGCCACGTTGGTATGGAGATGCCGCCGATAGGTCCACCGTAGTATCGAGAACGCACCCACTACCTTCGAGGGATTATGTCGCTGACGCCAGAAATTATTCGCAAAGCCCTTGATGCGGTAAAGGATCCGGAGATTCGACGCCCCATTACCGATCTCGGGATGGTCGACAAAATCGACATCGCCGCAAACGGTCACGTCTCGTTGGTGGTTCTCATCACCATTGCAGGCTGCCCAATGAAGGACACCATCACCCGAGACGTCACCGCGGCCGTAGAGGCCATTCCGGGAGTGAGCGGGGTTAGCCTCGCACTGGTGCCGATGAATGACGAGCAACGCCAGGCGCTGCGCGACGGCCTCAAAGGGGGCGCTACTAAGGATATTCCCTTTGCCAGGGCTGAGTCTCGGACTCGGGTGTACGCCATTGCCTCCGGTAAGGGCGGCGTCGGCAAATCAACCGTGACAGTTAACTTGGCGGCTTCGCTGGCTGCACAGGGACT
This sequence comes from Nakamurella antarctica, assembly GCF_003860405.1. Classification (NCBI taxonomy): domain Bacteria; kingdom Bacillati; phylum Actinomycetota; class Actinomycetes; order Nakamurellales; family Nakamurellaceae; genus Nakamurella; species Nakamurella antarctica. The sequence continues at coordinate 1,882,824 of NZ_CP034170.1, forward strand.
TTCGGTAGGAATCTTGGATGCTGACGTCTACGGCTTCTCCATTCCCCGAATGATGGGGGTCACGACAAGACCCACCAGGATCTCCGACATGATCCTGCCGCCGGTATGCCACGGCGTGAAGATCATCAGCGTAGGAATGTTCGTTGAAGGCAACGCTGCAGTGGTGTGGCGAGGGCCCATGTTGCACCGTGCCCTCCAGCAGTTTCTCGCCGATGTGTTCTGGGGCGATCTGGACGTCTTGTTGCTCGATTTGCCGCCCGGTACGGGGGACGTCGCTATTTCAACAGCGCAGCTGATTCCCAGTACCGAAATTCTGGTTGTTACGACCCCGCAGACTGCGGCGGCCGAAGTCGCCGAGCGGGCTGGTGCGATCGCACTACAAACCCGCCAAAAAGTGATCGGCGTAGTAGAAAATATGTCGGGGTTGGTGCTCCCCGATGGCGGCATCTTGGATGTGTTCGGGACCGGTGGCGGCCAGATTGTATCCGACTCATTGACGCGCTCGATGGGGGCGCCCGTTCCGTTACTCGGTCGCATTCCGCTTGAAATTGATCTGCGAGAAGCTGGCGACGCCGGGGTTCCGTTAGTTCTGAGCCACCCGGAAAGCGCTAGCGCCAAGGCTTTGTCGAGTATTGCGGCGTCTCTCGCGGCGCGTTCGAGGCCTCTGGTGGGCATCTCACTGGGCCTTTCACCGGCTTCGCGCACCTAGTGTGGTTGCTGACAACTGCACCGCAGAGTGAGTCAGGTCCCTTCGATGTCAAAGGGCGGGATATCACCTTTTGACAAGGGTGCGGTAACGCGTCGCACCGGCATATTCATATCTAGGAGAGCTGGCTTCTCGGTGGAGATAGGCACCCAGTTGCCACCCGGACTTCCCGCCGCTGCGGCCGCAGCATTCGCCGTATCCCCTGGCGCTTTGGTGTCCTTCAAACCAAGAAATCCGGTGATCCCACCGGAAAACTGATCGCCCAGAATATTCTTCTGCAGGATCTTTTTCGGGTTCATATCCCGAAGAGACTTGAGATCCTGATACTCCTTGAGCGATTGCAGGTCCGCCACCTGCCGCCGCAGTTCCTCTAGTTCGGGCCCGATCTCCCTTTTCAGATCCTCCTGGGCGCCGGCCGCCATAGTTTTCAGCTTCTTCGACGCTTCAGATACCCACCTCACGGCGACAGGAATGCGCTCCGGGCCGAGGACGAAGACCCCCACCCCCAGGATGATCAAGATTTCGCCCCAGCCGAGACCGAACAATGAAAAGCACCTCCCTCAACGCTGCGGATTGGTTGCCAGCCTCAGTCGATTTCCAGACTACCGGCGGCGGACAAGGCCCGTGTGGCACGGGAGGCGGCCGCCTACGCGGCAACGAGAGTCATTTGGACGACGAAACTGCGACCTTGTCTAACCACCTCGACCTCGACGACGTCGCCGACGTTGCGAGACTGCACTGCAACCACCAGTTCATCGCTGCTACCTACCGTGCGGTCACCGAATTTTGTGATGACATCTCCTTCTACTATTCCTGCCTCGGCCGCCGGCGAATCGGCCCGTACGTTTTGCACTTGGGCGCCTTCGGTAGTCCCATCCGATACGGATCGCGCATCGACCCCGATGGAGGGGTGGACAGCTTTCCCGGTGCGAATCAGCTCCTGAGCGGTGGCTTTTGCCAGGTTTATCGGGATCGCAAACCCGAGCCCGATGGAACCGGAGGATTGCGACCCAAGGGTACGGATTGCGGAGTTGATTCCGACAACTGAGCCGGTCGCATCCACCAAGGCTCCGCCCGAATTTCCCGGGTTGATCGAGGCATCGGTTTGGATGGCATCGATAACCGCATCCGTGTCCGTCCCCTCGCCCGAGAGACGCACGGGACGGTTGATGGCGGACACAATACCGGTGGTCACTGTGCCGCTCAGTCCCAGCGGCGAGCCGATCGCGATTACCGGGTCCCCCACGGCCAACGTGGACGAATCACCGAGCTGCGCGACCGTGAGGTTCTGTGCCGTCACTTTGATAACCGCTAAGTCCGTTCGAATATCGCGGCCGACAACCGTTGCGGGCAAACGGCTCCCATCTGAAAACACGACTGACATCTGGGCATCGGGGGTGGTAACTGCCAGAGAAACTACGTGATTGTTCGTTAAGATATATCCTGCAGCACCATCGATGACCACGCCGGATCCCGACCCGCCGCCGTTTCCGATCCGTACCTCGATCGACACCACCGCTGGATTGACCCGGGCGGCTATATCTGCGATGGATCCGGGTTCCCGCTCCACCGCGGGCTGCACTGCAGCCAAAGAAAAAGCGGGTTCGTTGACGCTGGCGGGAATTCGGGAGATCAGCAGTGACCCGATCCCGGCCCCAAATGCACCGATGAGAACCGCGACCACCGCAAGTGTGATGAGTGCCGCTGGCTGGAGCTTTCGGGACAAGAGGGCCTGACGCAGGGTGTAGCGAACTTCAGGTAATTCTTCGGGTAGAGCGGCTTCAGGGGTCGCCAAGGCTGGCGACCCCAAAACCACTGACGAATTCGGGTCGCGCCAGGGGTCAGGTTGTACCGCAGGAGCGGGCGGCGCGGCGGCTGGTTTCGGTCCACGCTGCAGTGACTCTCGCCCGCCCTGCGGCCGCCCAAACGCGCTGTTGAGCATCTCGGGCACCGGAACGGTCAGGGCAAGGCCCGGGCGATCCTGGCGAGAGGAACGTGGGGCGAAGGCGCCCCTGACATCGGCGGGTCTGGAAAAAATATCCCGCTCCAGCGGTTGTACCGGTGGCTTCCACAGGGGCCGTGGGCCGAGCCGCGGCCGGTACTGCTGGCTGGGCACAGACGCTTCGTTGGGCACCTTCGCCTGGCTGGGCACCTGCGTCTGGATGGGCACCTGCGTCTGGATGGGCACAGACGCTTCGTTGGGCACCGACGTGGCTGCACTGACTAGCTCCGAGGCGTTCTCGGGTGTCGAGTTGTTGTCGGGCATGAGCCTTCGGAGGTCACTTTCGCTGGAAGTCGCGACGGGCGTGCTTTGGCCTTGAGGCTCTTGCGGCAAGGGTACGCCGCACCGTCGGGGCTGTGCCAGCCCGCCGGGAGTCACCTGCGGAGATGGCGCGGCGATAACGCGAGAAGCGGTCGATCACGTAGGCAGATCTCGGTCCCGATCAAACGGCATCTTCGGTGAGAGCGTGAATACCGTCTCCGCAGCCGACGTCGCCGAGTTGCTATCCCCTAATCGGAAGCGGGCCTTGCGTGTTTTCCCGAGTGTTACATGCTCAACGCGGATCGCGGGATTGGTAGACAATTCCCTACCGACCCCCGGTGCAGTGATTGCCTCTAACTGGGACGGGTCGGCGGTGGAGCGAAGCGCGACAGGAATGGAAAACAGTGCCTGAGCGAGCGAACGGCGCATTTGAGGTGAGCCCGCGCTGCGGAGTTGATCTCGGGCATCGCACTGCTCCGCAATCTCGCTGGCACAATCCGGGCATCGCATCACATGCGCAGCCGCGCGCTGGTAGGCAGTCATCGATAGCTCGCCATCTGCAAAAGCGACGACGGCGTCCATATTCAGATGGTCTTCAAAAAACGCCGTCACAGAGCACCACCAGCGATCGCGAGCCGCGCGCCGGTGAAGGCGCTCATGTCACGTCGACGTTCTAATCCGGCACGCAGCGCCTGACGACCGCGATGGATTCTGGAGCGCACCGTGCCCAGCTTGACCCCGAGGGTCTGGCCGATCTCCGCGTACGAGAGGCCCTCCACATCACAGAGCACGAGCGCGGCTCGGAACTCTGGTAGCAACTCGTCCAACGCGGCTTGGAGATCCGGGTCCAAGTTTGCCGCTTCGAAAGCTTGCTCGGGTGACGGTTCATTGCCGACAATACGGTCGGTCTCGGTAGGCAACGCCTCCATCCGGATGCGCTGCCGCCGCCGCACCATGTCCAGAAAGACGTTGGTGGTGATCCGATGAAGCCACCCTTCGAAGGAACCGGGCTTAAAGGAGGCCAACGACCGAAAGACCCTGATGAAGGTTTCTTGGGTGATATCTTCGGCGTCGTACTGGTTTCCAGACAATCGGTAGGCAAGGCGGTACACCCTGTCGCCGTGGTCACGGACGATATCTTCCCAAGCAGGAGCAACCCAATTTGGTTGCTCTGGGCTGTGGTCCGCCGCTTGGTTGGGCAGGATCGACAGTGCAATCACCTCCAGGTCTTCACGTCATTTCGACGCACCGTTGACACGATTGTTCCTTCACCTCATGTGAAATGGCCATGAAAGTAAATTTTTGGCAAAGCCGTCGATCGGTCCGCTAAACCACGCCCGAGACGGTGCGCCTGTGCAAATGCGCCACCGCTGACCGGTAGCGTCCGGATTGGCGAAAGCGCGGGTAGCCGGATTTCATTCACCAGCCCTTCGTTTCCGCACGTGCCGGTATTGGCATCGCCACAGCAGCTCTCGTTGTATCTGGGGATTCGGAAGGGTGTTCGGTGACGTCAAGCCGGTCGTATGCGGAGTTTTACATCAGTGAGAGCGAAGCGATGCTGGCCGCTCGTACGCGTGCGGCGGACCTGGGATGTGTACCCACAGGGTCGGGTGCCGGAGCGGCCCTGCGGTTCCTTGCCGCTGCGATCGGCGCGAAGTCGGTTGTCGAGGTCGGCACAGGCGCGGGGGTTTCCGCGCTCCACCTCTTTGCCGGGATGGTCCCGGACGGCATCGTTACCTCTATCGATGTCGAATCCGAAAACCTCCGCGCGGCCAAGGCTGCCTTCGCGGATGCAGGCATTGCACCGGCCCGTGCTCGCCTCATCAACGGGCGAGGCCTCGAAGTCCTTCCTCGGCTCACCGACGGCGCGTACGACCTCGTCCATATTGACGGAGCCCGCTCGGAATATCCGCACTACCTTGTCGAGGCCTTGAGGCTTCTTCGACCCGGCGGAATTGTCGTCATCGATGATGCTCTCGGAAACGACCGGGTCAGTGACCCCACCCAACGCGACGCCGAGACCGTCGCGATCCGCGAGACGGGCAGACTGATGCGGGAGGACGAGAATCTCGTGCCCGTGCTGATCCCGCTATCCGGCGGCGTGCTCGCCGCCGTCAAACTGCGCTAATCCACTGCGCCGCAGTGTTTCTCAGGCCGCTACCGGCAGTGTGAACCTTTGGGGCGCCCGAGGAGCACAACGGTACCTAGACTTCATGCTTATGTCCGCTTGGGTTTCCGCCTCCGTTTGTCATTCACGCGTGCTCGGAGTGGGTCTTGCGTCTCTGGCTTTAGTGCTTACTGGATGTGGTGGCGCACCTTTACACGCTGGCCCACAGGACGCGTCGGTGCCCACGACGGTGACGTCGACGATTTCATCGAGTACGTCGCAAGATACGCGGATACAGCAACCCTCGTCCTCGTTTCTGGCAGCGCCGCTTTCCGCCGTCACGACATCAGCTGCAACCGCCACGACAGCCGAATTAACCGACACCTCGGATTCAGCAGCGACTCTCACGGCGTCCGAGCCAACCCCGTCGAGTACGGAGCCGCCCAGCGATCCGGACCCTACGACCGAAGCGCTTGGGGAAGCGGTGTCGCCGCCACTCGCAGTGCCGACGAACACCTTCGACCCTGGTTCGCTGCCCGAGCTGCCCGCACCCGACCCTGAGGCCGCCGGACCCGATAATGGCGCCCCCTGTCCGGCGGATCCGCAGTACTCAGACGAGGAGGTAACCGGACTCGACCCAAACACGGCAGCGGCCTACCTGGCGGCGCGGCGGGGGGCGGCCGCAGTGGGAATAGTAATGTGCCTCAACGACGGGAAGCGCAGTACCTCCCAGCAGCAAGCAACCTACGACGACTACGTGACTCGTTACGGTGTGGCCGTCGCAAACCAGTACGTTCTGCCACCTGAAAAGTCCGCGCACGTCGTCGGATTCGCCATCGACGTCCAACCTGCAGCTGCCTTCAACTGGCTTGCGCAAACAGCTGGAAGTTACGGCCTGTGCAGAATGTACGACAACGAAGCATGGCATTTCGAGTTCAGCCGTACCTACGCCCCGCCGGCTGCCCGACCCGACTTCCGGCCCCATCGAGGTAAGGCTGGAGCGATGGTCCTGTCAGACCCTCGCCCCAGCCCGGCATCTAGTCCCCGAGTGTGATGTTCTTACCGACCACGGTGATGCCGCCAGCGGTCACCGTGTAGTGGGCTCGATCATAATCGTGATCGACACCAATCTGGGCGCCGTCGGGCACCACGACGTTTTTGTCGAGAATCACGTTACGCAGCAAGGCACCTCGACCAATTCGGGCCCCAGGCATGATCACCGAGCCCTCCACCCTGGTACCGCCCAAAATCCGGACATTGTCCGAAATGACTGACCGTTCGATGTTGGCCCCAGAGATAATGGTGCCAGGACCCACCATGGATTCCCGGGCCGCGCCGTTTTCGATGAACTTAGCGGGCGGCAGCGGTGGTGGCAGGGTCAGAATGGGCCACTGGTCGTTGTACAGATTGAAAATCGGGTGCACTGAAACCAGATCCATATGCGCCTCGTGGTAAGCGTCCAGGGTGCCGACATCGCGCCAATAACCACGATCCCGATCTGTGGAGCCGGGCACCTCATTGCCCGAGAAGTCGTATACGTAAGCAGATCCACGGTTCACGAACATCGGAATGATGTTCGCGCCCATGTCGTGAATGCTGGCCTCATCGGCAGCATCGATCTTCAGCGCCTCAATTAATGCCTTCGTGCTGAACACATAGTTACCCATGGACGCGTACGCGACATCTGGGTCGTCTGGTACCGACGGGGGGTCGGCAGGTTTTTCGAGGAATTGGTTGATCTTCTGCCCGTCGGCAGCAGTTTCAATGACGCCGAAGGCCGTCGCCTCCATCCGTGGGACCCGGATACCTGCAACTGTCACATCGGCGCCGGAGGCGATGTGCTGGTTGACCATCTGCTCCGGATCCATCCGATATACGTGATCGGCGCCGAACACAACGATGTACTCGGGGTTGTCGTCGTAGACGAGGTTGAGGGATTGGTAGATCGCATCGGCACTACCGGTGTACCACCGGGGGCCCAATCTCTGCTGAGCCGGAACCGGGGTGACGAAGTTTCCGAGCAGTTGACTCATCCGCCAGCTGGTCGTGATGTGCCTGTCCAAAGAGTGTGACTTGTATTGCGTCAGAACACATATCCGCAAGTAGCCGGCGTTGGCCAGATTGGACAGTACGAAGTCAATGAGCCGATAGCTCCCCCCGAAGGGCACCGCTGGTTTAGCCCGATCAGCGGTAAGTGGCCACAGCCGCTTACCTTCGCCGCCGGCCAACACAATTCCGAGAACTCTGGACTTCCTTGGCATAAAACAGACCTTATCCGCACCGTTGAATTTGTTCTGCACCAGACCCTGCGAATAGGTGCGCGTCGCGAAGATATGCTTTCTCGGCCGTGGGTATGGGGCGCCTCTGGCGGCGTACCGGAGGAGAGCGATACTCTGCCCCTCATGCGAATCGCGATCCTGACCAGAGAATTTCCACCCGACATCTACGGCGGCGCGGGCGTGCATGTCGACTACTTGGTCCGCGATCTACGGACCTTGGTGGACGTGGATGTACACGCCTTCGGCGCCGACCGGGACGGAGCGAAAGGCCACGTTCCTGATCCTGAGCTGGCTGATGCGAACGCAGCGCTCCAGACGTTATCCGTGGACCTGTCCATGGTCGCCGCACTCGGTGATGCACAGATCCTGCATTCACACACTTGGTATGCCAACATGGCCGGGCACATCGGCAAGCTTCTTGCTAGCGTCCCGCACGTGGTGACGGCGCATTCGCTTGAACCCCGACGACCGTGGAAGGCCGAGCAGTTGGGCGGGGGGTACCGAGTATCTTCGTGGGCGGAAAAGACTGCCTACGAAGCGGCGGACGCCGTGATTGCCGTCTCCGATGGTATGAGGGCCGATATTCTCGCCTGCTATCCGGAACTGGATCCCGCTACAGTTCATGTGATTCGGAACGGGATTGACACACAGATCTACCAGCCTGTGCCCGAACGGGACTTTTTGGTCGCAGCCGGTGTGGACCTGAGCGCACCGATAGTGGCCTTCGTAGGTCGGATCACCCGCCAAAAGGGCGTCGGGCACCTCATTAAGGCCGCCCATCAGTTCACACCGGGTACCCAGCTAGTGCTCTGCGCCGGAGCCCCCGACACCCCCGAAATCGCTGAAGAAATAGCTGCTGCGGTCGCGAAGCTGCAGGCCAGCAGACCGGGAGTTTTCTGGTTAAACGGAATGCTTACCCTCCCCCAGGTACTGCAGGTACTTTCGGCCGCGGATGTCTTCGCTTGCCCCTCCGTTTACGAGCCCCTCGGAATCGTGAACCTTGAAGCTATGGCCTGCCATGCCGCAGTTGTCGCTAGTGATGTCGGCGGAATACCTGAAGTGGTGAACGACGGCGAGACGGGATTATTGGTGCACTATGACGCAGCAACCCCGGAGGCCTTCGAGGCTACCTTCGCGGCCGCGGTGAACGCACTGGTGGCAGAGCCACAGCGTGCGAAGGAAATGGGATTAGCCGGGCGCGCCCGAGCAGTTGAATCTTTCTCGTGGAACGCTGTCGCGGAAACCACCGTTGCGCTCTATCGGAGTCTGCTCTAGCACTGCAGCAACCATGCCCGTGGCGCGCGGGTGGCACCGGTTCTGAGAAGAACCGATTCCACCCGCGCCAACGAGTGTGACAGGCACTGCGGGCCGCGCGAAGAACGGCCGGAAAGAACTAACTCACTACTGCTTTGAGGGCGTCGCCCAAAGCCGATGCTTCGTCTGCTGAAATTTCGACAACGAGTCGGCCGCCGCCTTCCAACGGAACTCGCATGACGATGCCGCGACCCTCCTTCGTAACTTCAAGAGGACCATCCCCGGTACGGGGCTTCATGGCCGCCATGTGCGACTCCCTCCACGACAGTTATCAATAGTCCGACGCGGACCGGCTACAACCCCGGCACCTGTCGACCCGCTCGAAGCAGGCTTCTTATTCTCTCTCACAGGTGCCTCAGATGACGAACCGAGGTCGATTCTCATGAAAGTCGGGAGCTGCGAAGGCTCGCACGCAACCTTCCGAACTCAAGCAGCGGCGCTGGCACGCTAGTGGCCGGAGAGACCCACAGCCTCCACGCGGTGAGGTGCAGTGCTCCCGGTTGTCCCGTAGGCTGAGGTCGTGGGACCACTTGGCGAGATCTTTAATCCTGGAATGCGGCACGAGATCGAGGAACGCCGCTCCAAGGCTCTGCGGCGCGAGGAGGAAGGGCACGGCCGCGACAGCGATCTTCGAATCGACCTCGAGTCTGGATTCGTCGTCATCGAATCCCCCAGCCCGCCAGCAGAAGACTCTGCCGCAGCCGAAGGCGCCGACCAGTCTTAGCAGCAGGTGCGGAACGCGGTACAGAATCTACGGCGGCTAGTTCGGTCTATTCATAGTTATTTGGGACTTTAAAATCGACGTCTTCACGCTCGCAGACCTGATTCGACTGCTGACACTATCTGCAGCTTTCCCTATCCGGCAGGAGTGCTTTCGGCGTCCAGGAGCGCTGCCAGCCGGTTCATCGAGAGCTGGAAGCCCCATTTAATTGCTGGTCTTACGACGATCCATCCGAGCCGGCCGATAATCCCGAACGGCAGATCTACATCGTCAATCCACGTGATGGTGGATCCGCTGCCGTGAGGGTCCACGGTGAAGATGCCGTCCCCCCGGACAATCTTTCCGTTGTGTTCGACCACCCATCGGCGGGGTGGATCTAGCTCAGTCACCGTCATCAGATCAAGAAAACCGACGCCAAGCACACCGGTGAACGCGACCATTTTCGTACCCACCTCCGGCGCTTGGGTCTGGCCGGATACTGCGTAGGTGGTGGTACCCAGCATCCATTTGCTCTGCCAGCTCGGATTCACCAGAACCTCGAACGCTCGCTCAGGGCTTGCCTTACTCGTCACCGAAACTGCAACGCGTACACGGTTAGTGCTCATGACCGCGCCGCTGACTCGGCGTCCTGCGGCACAAAGCTCACGACCGAGTGAATGTCTGCACCCTGAGCGCCTTGCCGCTCCTGCACCGCTTCTGCTTCTGCTTCTGCTTCTGCTTCTGTCAGCGCAAATGCTGGGGTGGGGTCGGTGGTCATGAAGTCCATTTCTCTCTCGTCCAATGTTGACTCGGGGTGCGCCGACCTCATCAAGGCAAGCTCAGCATGTGTGCGATCTAGTTCCTCCGAAAGCCGGTCCAAGGTCCAATCGACATCTGACATGCGGTATCCCCGCAGCGCCATGGCAAATCGGACGGCTCGCACATCCTTGCCAGTAGTGCCTGTGCTCGGCAGTTGCGCTGGTGATGTACGCGCGGGCAGTGCGGCCATCTGCTCGCCTCGCCCGAAGATGAGCACCGCGATTCCGAAAAGCGCAAGGCCCACGACTACCGCGATGACAAGATATTGCAAAACTGTGGTCACCCTCTGATGATGCCACGTCGTCCGACTGTGCCAGCAAAATGGAGAGTTGAACCCGCGGGATTTGTGCCCAGAGCGCCAAGCCCCACACTGAATGGCTCGGACTTCTCAGGCCAATCCTCTTCGCGGAGCGGACGGCTGTCGTCGACCGCTAATAGAGCCGATCATTTCAAGTACGTGTCGGGTTTGGCGCACCTGGTGGGTCCGGAAGATGGCGGCGCCGGCAGCGGCTGCAAAAGCGGTCGCAGCGAGTGTGCCGTCAACTCTTTCATTGAGCGGAACACCAAGAGTCTCGCCTACAAAGTCCTTGTTGGACAACGCCATCAGCACGGGCCAGCCTGACAGGGCGAGTTCACCGGTGCGCCGCAGAAGTTCGAGGCCGTGATAGGTATTTTTTCCGAAGTCATGCGTGGGATCGATCAAAATTCCCTCCGCGGGAACGCCCTTCCCGACGGCTTTCGACGCTGCTGTGGTGGTTTCTGCCAAAACCGCAGCCACAACATCCACATAAGAGCTGCGGAACGGATTTGTTCGCGGCACGGCACCCCCCGTGTGCGAGCACACCAGCCCGGCACCGAACTGCCTGGCCACGTCCACCAGGTCAGGATCAACTCCCGCCCAGGTGTCGTTGATGAGATCCGCACCCGCGCCGCATGCCGCTATCGCCACCTCTGCGCGCCAGGTGTCGACACTGATAATCAGATCGGGCCACAAGTTCCGGACCGTGGCGATAAACGGGACTACCCTTCTGATTTCTTCGGCAACGTCGACGTCCGCACCCACGCCAGCCTTGACACCGCCGATATCGATAATGTCGGCTCCATCGTCCACTGCGGCCCGAACTGCGTCGAGGGCCGCCGCGTCAGCAAAAGTAGCCCCGCGGTCGTAGAAAGAATCGGGGGTGCGATTGACGATGGCCATCACCGCTGCACGGTCTACAGGAACCGGTCGGCCGCGAAAGATAGCGGGCCCACCCGGACCACGGTGCGGGTCGCTGGGGGCATCGGCGGCCAGGGCTTGCGAGCCGCTGATCGCGCTGCGACCCACTGCGCTGGCATCGGGGGGGCGAGCTTCGGAAGGCGTGCCATCAGCCACGGACTGCGTCATACCGAAAGAATACGGGTCCTTCGTGGCGGGCAGTCAGATGTGTTGGTAGGGCCTGAGATACCAGCTCTGTTATTCGAGCTCCTCCCCATTGTGGACGCCCGCGCCCTGTGCGCCGATCTCAGGCCTTTCGGGAGTGGTGAGCGAGGACGTCCCCGCCTCGACCAACCTGAATAGGCCGGCTTCATCCAACAGTTCAGTGGGAGAGACCGTGATGCCGCTGGGCACGTAATGGAAGGCAGCACGGACTTCTTCCACGTCACACCCACAGATTTGCGCCCACGCCAGTCTGTAGGCGGCGAGTTGGACAGCGGCTGCGGCAGCGCCAGCCGAATCTGGTTGCTGGCCGGTCTTCCAGTCCACAACGGTCCAACCCCCGTCGGCGTCAGAGAAGACGGCGTCTATGCGACCCCGCACGGGGAGGTCTCCGACCATCATCGCGAACGGTACTTCCTGATCCTGCGGGACCCGATCTGCCCACGGCGACGTAAGAAATGACCTCCGCAGACTCTCAATATCGTTCTCCACCAGCGTGTCTCGGAAATCTGCTCCTGGGAGTTCTGCCAGGTCCAGCAACGCTTCTCCAGCGTAGTAACGCTCGAGCCACTGGTGGAATGCGGTACCGCGACGCGCTCGCACCGAAGGAGCCACTGGCAGTGGTCGACGAATATTCTGAGCCAGTCTTGCTGGATCTCGAGCAAGCGCCACCAGCGCGGAAACGGACACTGTGCTTGGCAACTCAACGGTGAACTGCTTGATCTCCAGCGCTTTCTTCTCTGCGATGAGCGCATCAACGTCCCGCTTCCACCCCCGTGGGTCGTCGCCTTCGCGAGCCACCCCCGCCTCTTCGGACGGGAGCACCCGAATTGGTGGGCCTTCCGCCGCTGACGTTTTCGCCTGGGTGGTTTCGGGCGCCTCTGACAAGGCTGGGGGTTTTGCGAACCTGGTGGGCGCGGCAGCTTCTGCCTTCCGCAGTGCTACGGCGGTGCGCACCATTGAGGCGGCTGTTTCCACCGCTGCACGCCTGCCGCCGAGAGGGTCAGCCGGCCACAGGGCGGAGCGAGGTTTCCGCAGAAGCGGGTTGGCCTCGTCCGGCAGTGGTCTATCCGCCCACTCGTCCGGGACTGCTACCGCGCTGGCGGCGTCCGCTAATTCCCCAAAGAATGCGCTGGGACCGCGGTACTTTGTGGCGCCGTAGGACCACCAATGGCTACTGAAGACCAGCGTGCCTTCCGATCGCGTCAGAGCGACGTAGAGCAGGCGGCGCTCCTCCGTCAGCTGCGCGGCCTTCCACGCCGCTTTGTGCTCTTCCACTGCGTCGCAAATCTCCCCTTGATCCAGGCAATGCGAAAGATCGAGCTGCGGCAGGTCCTCGCGATCACCTCGAATACTGGGTGGCAGTTGGCCATCATCTGAAAGCCAACTCAGACCTTTCACTCCAGGAAATATTGATTCCGCCAGCTGTGGGACGGCCACGAGTTGCCATTCGAGCCCCTTGGCCGCATGCACGGTCATCAGCTGTACTGCGCTGTCGGACTGCTCCACCTCCCCCGGTGCCAATCCATTTTCCGCATCAGCTGCCACTCGGAGAAATTCGAGAAGATCAACCGCGGCAGTGAGTGACGAACCGCTGGCGCCACTGCCTGTGGGGGAAGCCTGCCCGGAAAAGTCCGCGACCACCTGAGCAAAGGCGTCCAGATGGGTACGTCCTTTAGTGCCGGCCAGCGGTGCCTCGATATCGAGCCCAATCGTGTGTTCGATATCAGCGACAACATCTGTCAAAGGCTGCGCCAAACGCCTACGCAACCACTGCAACTCAGAGCCCAGTCGCCGAATCCGGTCAAACCCCTCCGTTGAAAACTCCGCGCCCGGCCCGGGATCCGAAATTGCATCGACCAATCCGGCGCTCTCGAAACTCTCGCCCCGCTGAGCGTGCGTCAGAGCTGAACGCACAGCGCTCAATCGGTGGCTGCCATCAACGTCGTCATCACCGTTGTTTGAACTCACCTTCGCTACGAGGCGTCCCGTCGCTGGGCGCTGCGAAAGCTGCCGCGCCCTGCGCTGCAGGGCGGCAAGGTCAGCGAGGCCCAGCCGCCATCGCGCCCCGGTGAGAATTCTGATAGCTGCTCCGCCGGCCGCTGGTTCTACTAGCACCTGAAGCGTGCTGACCAGGTCGATGATTTCCGGTTCGTTCAACAGTCCGGCCAACCCGGTGATTTCTACCGGAATGCCCCGTTCGGTGAGTAGGTCGGCGATGCCTGCCATTGCCGACCGCCGGCGAAACAGCACAGCAGTGGTGGGCGGAGGTGCTGATCGAGCCTGCGCCGTCCGCCACTCGTGGGCGATAGTGTCTGCTACCCAGGTGTTTTCGTCGAGCGACGTGGCGAAGAGGCCATACCGCACCTGCCCGCGGCTGGCCCCTAGCCGAGGTGTCAGCACATCCACTGCGACTGGCGCAGACCGGATCGGCGCGGAAATCGAGTTGGCGATCGTCAAGATGTCTGAAGGGTTGCGAAAGCTTGTCAACAGGCTGGCTCGCCCGGCGTCGGCACCATCTTTCTGAGGGAAATCAGTAATAAATCTCGGCAAGTTCGAAGCCGATGCGCCCCGCCACGAATAGATCGATTGACAAGGGTCGCCGACCGCAGTTACAGGGTGCCCCATCGCACCTGACTTCGAACCGAAAAGGAATGTCAATATTTCGCGCTGCGAATGGCCGGTGTCCTGGTATTCATCCAACAACACCACCTTGTGTCGGTGGCGCAATTCCGCGCCCACCCTGCTTTGCTCGCGCACCAACTCAGCAGCCAGCTGCATCTGATCACCGAAGTCGAGCACCCCCGCGGCACGCTTCGCCTGCCGAAATGCTTCTACGAGTGGCAAGATTCCGCTGCGATTCGTCAGCCTTGTGTGTAGGGAAACGAGCTTGCTATGGATCGCACTGGTTTGACGCCGGGTTGGCCGCGAGTCTTCTATGGCTGCCGCTAGTTCGAGGGTCAGCTTTTCCAACTCTGCAGGTGTTCGGAGGTGGTCGGCAAGCACCCCCGACAGGTTCAGAAGCCGCTCGGTGACCCGGTCCGGCGTCAGGTCCGTCCGCAGGTCTTGATCCCATCGTCGCACCACTGATCCGGCAAGCTGCCAGGAACCGGTGGCACTCAGGATTCGGGCGGTTGGTTCCACTCCGACCAGCGTTCCGAATTCGGATATCAGCCGGCCGCCAAATGCGTGGTAGGTCCACACCTGCGGCTCAGTAGCAAGAAGATGCTCTCGCAAATCGGCACTTATCAAGCCCGATGCTGCGAGGGCAGCCAACCGACTTCGGATGCGCTGCAGGAGCTGGGACGCCGCCTTTCGGGTGAAGGTGAGCCCGAGTACGTCCTCAGGCAGAACCCAGCCATTGGCGATGAGGTAGACCACTCGCGCCGCCATTGTTTCGGTTTTGCCGGATCCGGCACCAGCCACCACGAGGAGAGGAGAAAGGTCAGCCTCAATCACCGCGATTTGCTCTCGCGTCGGCGGGAACTCCTGACCCAAGGCCCGCGAAAGCTCCAGGGCGCTGATTTTTTTCTGCCTCATCAGGTCACCTGCCGACCTTGTTCCTGTACGGGACAAGAGGTCCGCACCGAACAAAAGTCGCAATACTTATTCTCTGTGGCGAGAGCGGTGGCAGCCGTCAAATGGGCTGCCGCCCGGCGGATCTCGCCAATCCATGTAACGCGCTGCTCTGGTGTGAGTGGAGACTGCTCCCGCACCGTGGGCGTGCCCTTCCGCAGGTACACCAATACCGCGCCGCCGCTTTCGCGAGCCTGTTCGGTCTCCGTGTTGGGCGCTGTTGGTTCGCGAGGGTCTACGGCGTGTACCGGTGAACCGATAGCGACCTGATACGTAGCGAGCTGGGGGTTAGCTTCCGCCTCGGCCTTCGACACAATAGACGAACTGGTTTTGAAATCTACGACGACCGGCAGGCCCTCTTCGTCCGCACTGATCCAATCAGCTCGCCCAGAGATCACCACCGGACGTTCGGCTTGCTCAGAACTCAACCCATCGCCGGGCGCGCAGGTCGGCACCGCGGACAGAACAGGTACTTCGGACCCGATCAACTCCCACGGCGGATGATGTGCGGTGGACCACTGTTGAACAGCAAGGGCCATGGAAACAGCCAGTCGCCGCAGCCGCGCCAATTGCCACGGGGCCAAGGACCGGTCCGCATCGAGGTAGTCATCCAACTCCGCCATCAGCTCCTCCCATGGCAGTTGGAGAGCTATCCCGTGCGCCAGAGCATGCACGACCACACCTTCGAGCTGCGCCTCCCCTGCCTCCCCTCGACCGCCGTGGCGTTCCAGAACTGCTCCGAGTGCGCACCGATTGAGGGACTCAACCATTGACGGCGATATCACGACCGTCTCCGACTCCGCCAGGACCTCTTCACCTGTCGAGACTGGAGGGAGTCCCCACCAGAGTGTGGGATCGGCCCCGCGCACCCGATGGCTACTCAGCTCTGCCAAATGGCCCGCTGCCACTTCACGCAGGGCCAAGGGTGCTGCCGGGTCAGAAGCAGATCGGCGAAGATCTGCGAGTAGTTCAGGGACATTCAGTCCGCGACGCTCCCTGCCATCGGCAGACAGGGGTCTGCCCTGCGGAATTTCTTGAGTGCCGGCGATCTCGAACAAAAAACGCGACGGCTGAGTTTGTGGGTCAGCGACCGCGGTCGCGATTAATATCTTTTTTGCTCGAGTTGCTGCGACGTAAAACAATCGCCGCTCATCTGCGAGGTTGTGAATCGAACGAGAAGCAGTGGCAGGCAACCCATGTGCAAAATCCAACAGGTCCGAGGTCCCCAAGAGGCTGCTGTTGCTCACCTGAGCGGGCCAGCGGCCCTCCTCGACACCGGTCAGAGCGACTACCTCGAATTCTAGGCCTTTGGAACTGTGCGCAGACAAGATTTGCACTGCCTCAGTGAACGTGGCATGCGGGCCGAAAAGATCCTCCTCGATCTCGCGCCCAAGCACCGCCTCGACGAAATCGCTCACGCCAGCACCAGGCAGCACTTCAGCCCGATGGGCAGCCGTCTCGAAGAGGGCTATGACGGCATCCAACGTAACGTCAGCCTGTTGGCCGGCCCGGCCGCCCCGCAAACTTGCCTCGCGCAGTACACCCTCACGCGCACTGCGCTGCCAGATCCCCCAGAGTGCAGACTCCGCATCCGAATCGTTGCGGGCGCGTCGAGCAATCTCAAGCATGGCCACCACCGCCGTCAACGGTAGCGAAAGATCAGGCGACAAACCTGCGGGAATCGGAGCGCCCGCCAACACCGAGGCAAGCAAGTCTGTCGTGCCGCCTTCGTCAGGTCTGGCAACTTTGAGCGCGCGTCGCAGCCGCCGAAGAGACAGCAAGTCCAGGCCAGCCAACGGTGACGTCATCAATTCAACCGCTCTCGGACCCGTCAACGACGCGGGAGTCGTTGCGGCCTCGAGCACCATCAGGAGCGCAGATACCGTGGCATCGGCAACCATCGACCGGCTGTCCGCGGGTTGAGCGAGCGGTACGCCCATCACGGTAAAGGCCCTGCGCAAGGCTGGTAGCGACGCCTGCGGGGATCGCACCAAAACAGCCATCTGCGACCAGGCAATGCCCTCGCGAAGGTGAGCCCGGCGAAACCCGTCCGCGATATAGGACGCTTCCGCGGCTGCACTGGAAAATACTCGCACGTCGATCAAGCCGACCCCCGCAGATTCCACGCCCGCTGACTGCATGCCCCCAGGCCCCACGCCAGCAGGCCCGAGCGCGGCCGCCAAAACCGGCTGACCAGGTTCCCGGTCCACGCTCTGAGTGGGCACCACCACGAGCGCGCGATGTTCCGCAGGGCCGGGAAGTAGCGCGGCGACCCTACGCGTTGCCCGGGTGATTTCGGCTGACATCCGCCGCCCCTGCGTCAAAGCCACCGTCCTATCTACGATGACGTTTTTCATCGCAGCAGGATCAGATCCGCGAAACGCGTAAATCGATTGGTCGGGATCCCCCACGACCATGAGCTCATCCGCTCCCGTGGCGAGGGCCGCGATGACAGCAGCTTGTGCCGGGTCAACATCTTGATACTCGTCCACAAAAATTCGGCGGATCTGAGCTTGTTGCACTGCGAGTATTTCGTCATTCTTCAACAGGCCGAGTGCCACCCCCATTAATTCGGCCTGGTCAAGAGCCTGACCCTGGCGTGTGGTGCCCGTGCGTAGATCCAGAACCTTGGAGTATTCGGTGGCAAATTGACCAGCTGCCACCCACTCCGGCCGCTCCTTCCGGCGGCCCCAACTGATGATGTCTGCTGGTGCCAGACCAGATTCTGTGCTGCGCGCCAACAGATTTCGAAGCTCCGCGGCAAACCCGCTCATCCCCAATGCCCGGTGCAGGAACTCCGGCCATGGCCCGCCTCCCTGGTCGACGTGTCCGGAAAGCATTTCGCGAATCATCTGATCCGACTCGCCCGCTCCGAGAAGCCTGGGCTCCTGCTCGCCCATCCGCCTGGCCTGCGTGCGCACCAGGGAATAGGCATACGAGTGCAAGGTCCGCACCATCGGCTCTCGGGTGGTGATCCCTAAACGCGACACCATTCGGGCCGTTAACTCCGCGGCCGCTCTCTTTGAAAATGTCAACACCAAAATCTGACTCGGATTGACGCCGCGGTTGATGACCCGATCCGCCACACATTCCACCAAGGTGGCGGTTTTGCCTGTGCCAGGCCCTGCGAGCACGCGCAGCCGCGGGCTTATGTTGGCGATGATGTCGGCTTGCTCCGGTGTAGGCGTCATTACAGTGGGCACGCGACGACTTCGCGTCAGAACATGCGTCACTGCAGCGGGAGTCGACATACGAACATCAGACCACGCAGCACCGACATCGCATTATTCGGCCAAAACCTCAGCGTTGTGCAAACGACTCGTTCAGGAGGAACGAATGGACATTCCCCTGGCGCGCAGGATGTTGGATATTGTTGCGTCGATCCCGCCGGGTTCCGTTGCGACCTACGGTGAGATTGCAGTGTCAGCTGGAAGTCGGTCGCCCCGGTTGGTGGGTCGAGTGCTGTCGGAGATGGCCGATGACGACCTGCCCTGGCATCGAGTGCTTCCCGCGAGCGGAAGACCCGCACCGCACATAGCCGCCGAGCAGTTGGCGCTACTGGCAGCTGAAGGCGTCTTGGCCGTTGACGGCCGCATCTCGGTGAAGCAGTTCCGTGACCGTCGTGCCGGGCCTAGCGGCCCGGGTCACTAGCCAGCATCAGGTATCCACAAGCACGTTTTGATCCACATCGTCACACTCCGAGCTCCAGGGTTGACGCCAAGGCAGCATCGTGAAGTGATGACAACCTCATCAACTCACACAGATGTCGTACGGGTCAGCGGAGCGGAAGGCGTCATCGCCTCGGTCCCCTATCTCCTCGGCTTTCACCCCCGCGAGTCACTTGTACTGCTGTGCATGCGTAATCCGCGCAATCGGATTGGGCCAGTAATGCGAATTGACTTGCCTGCACCCGACGCACCCCGCGAAGAGCGCTCCGCACTCGCGTCGTACGTTGCTCTGCAAGCTCGCGCGCATGCTGATTCGGTGGTGCTTATCTGTTACACCGATGGCGAAGACACCGGACCAGTGTCACGTCGGCGCTTTGCGCAGCACGCGTTGATGCAGGACTGCCGGCGAGCGATCAAAGGCGCTGGGATCCGAGTTTTCGACCTCTACCTGGTTCGTGAGAAAACTAGCCTTTCGTATCAGCAACATCGGCCAGGCACCCCTGGGTACCCGCTGCTAGCGGAAAGCAATTCAGAGATCGCGAAGTTGAGTAGCGCGCATGCCTGTGCCGGGCGTCGCGTTTTGGCCGACCGCGACGCATTGCGTACCTCCATTGCGGGACCGGTTGGCGGCATTGCTCAAGATGCTGTGGACCAGATTGCTCGGGCTCAGTCCCGACGCGTTGATCATGCAGCGCGTTCACCACACGCCAGCCGGGCTCCGGCCAACACTGAAAATCTGAGTACCAAACTCCACCAGGCACGATCACTACGGGTCGCCGGAGATCCCCTGGGAGAGGAGCTAATCGCCGACTTGGTGGTGGCATTCGATGACCCGCTACTGCGGGACCAAGCTATTTACTGGGCTTTGAAAAACCATGACGAGTCTGTGGTGGCTCTCTTTGTCGATCTTGCGGTCTGGACCCCCTCAACGGCATGCGCCCAAACATGCGCGGTGCTCGCCGTGGTCGCTTATCGGGCCGGTGATGGTGCGCTGGCCCAGGTCGCGCTCGACCGAGTGTTTGCTGCTGATCCCCACCATCGGCTTGGCGGTCTTCTTCTAGCGACGATGCAGGCGGGAATTGAACCAAGGCACCTCGACGGCATGCTTCTTGACCAGCAATTCGTCTGTGACAGAGAAGAATCCGAATAAGTCAGTGAGCGCCGAGCCCCGGCAGATTCTCATTCATCATGGGTTCCAGCAGTTGCACTGCTGATAAGACACCGACAAGAGATTCCGACGTACTCCTCGGGTGCGCAAGGCTGATCGCCAGCCGAAACATCAAGGCGCGTCGCAACATTTGGCGCCAGTGGGTTTGTTGCTGCAGCGCCGCCGCCATCTCCGGGTCGGCGCCGCCCCATGCAACGGCATCGACGACGGCCACTGCGCTAGCCCACAGGGGTGGGCGCCAAAACGGAGTGATATCGATGACGGCGGGCGGCGCCGATCCCGCGAACAACACATTGCCCACAAGATCGCCATGCACGACCTGGGATGGCAAATCCACGTCATGACGTCCGGCAGCGAGAGCGGCGAAGGTGTCGGCGCCAACGCCTTCGCCCAGACCTTCGGTGGAGGCTGCACTTTCACCCCAGGAAATTCTATCGGCCCAGGAGTAGAGGCCCTCTGCATGATCAAGAAACTTGGGCCGTGGCAGACCTGCGAGCGCGCGATGCAGTTCCACACCCACAGAAATGATTTCGCCGAACCTGGGTGCCGGGCGCCCTGAGACGAAGCGCTGCGCACTCCACCCGGAGACTACCCACCGGCCGTCAGAGGACCTCACGGGCCGAGCAATCCGAATCCCATCGACGCGCAGCTGCTCGAAGGCCGCCGCCAACCAAGACGCTTCTGCCGCGTTGTCCACCGGCTTCAACACCACATCCCCACACCGGAATGCCAGAGAGCGACCACCAGGCAGATGCTGAGGTTCAGCGGCGGCGACGGCAAAGGCCGAGCGCACATGTTCAGGGGGCGGGCTGGTCACCACAATGACGCTACCGGTACACCTTCGTTGCCAAAGCATCAGCCGCGTTCCCCGCGGATCGGTTCGCACACACCGGCCACACCCAGAATTGCGCCAGTGGCATTCCCGCCCTCTGGAGTGCGACCCTAATACGTGGGCAAACTCTGATCGAGGAGCGAAATCCACTCCAGAATTCCACCCTTCAAATGGGTCACATTACACAGACCTGCCTCTTGCAGGACCTGCACCGCGGAGGCGGAGCGTGCCCCGGATTTGCAATACACCACGAGGTCTCGGGAAGCCGCGAGATCGCGCAATCGCGGCATTTCGCGGCCACTCGTTATCTCCCCCAATGGCACCAGCACGGCACCCGGCAGCGCCACGATGTCGAACTCAGCGGATTCTCGGACGTCAATGAGCCACGGTGGTTGTTGGCTGTCCAGCAATAGGCGCAGCACCTGCGCTGCGACTTGCGAATCAGGACAGGCCATAGTGGTTGCTTCGGGGTCGATCTCGCACAGCTCTTCGTAGTCCGCAAGGTGCGACACGGGCTCACCCTGAGGGTCTGGGCGTACATGGATTAGGCGATGGGACATCTCCAATGCGTCGTACACCAGAAGACGGCCGAGCAACGGCCGACCAATCCCGCAAATCATCTTGATCGCCTCAGTAGCCATCGTGGAACCAATTGACCCGCACAACACCCCTAGCACTCCACCTTCAGCGCAACTCGGAACGGATCCGGGCGGCGGGGGATGCGGGAACACATCGCGATACTGAGGTCCGTGATTGGCCCAAAAGACGCTCACCTGTCCCTCAAATCGGAAAATCGATCCCCAGACGTACGGGAGCCCCAAAATTACGCACGCATCATTGACGAGGTAGCGGGTTGCGAAGTTGTCTGTGCCATCTACGACCAAGTCATAATCGCCTAAAACCTGCAGTGCATTGGTCGCATCGAGCCGCAGCCGATGCTCTACGACAGTCACCAACGGGTTGATGGCGCCAATTGACTCAGCCGCTGATGTGGTTTTAAGGCGTCCCACGTCGGAAACCGTATGGATTACTTGGCGTTGCAAGTTAGATTCTTCAACAATGTCGAAGTCGACGATCCCGATGGTTCCGACACCGGCCGCGGCGAGATACAGCATGACCGGCGCGCCGAGTCCCCCGGCGCCCATCACGGCGACCTTCGAGTTCTTGAGTCGCCTTTGACCCGTTCTACCTATCTCCGGCAATAGCAGATGCCTCGAATACCGCTGGATCTCTTCACGGGTGAGGTCCGCGCCCGGGTTCACCAGTGGTGGTAGGACCTCGGCCGCTGCAGGCTGACTGATAGTTGACACAAGTCTAGTGTGCCGCAACCGGGTCCCCGGAAGGAACTCCTATGGGTGCTAGCCGGTGGCTGTACTTTGCCCCTCGCCGCCGAGTGGATCGGGCCAAGGGTTGGCCTTACACACCTTGCCGTCGGCCTGGACCGCACCGCCAAATGGGGCCAGGTCGTCATCCGACACGCTCCACGACTGCTGCATCATCACCGGTGCAAGCCCGCCATTGGTTCCACACGGCTGGTGACCGAAATTTAACGCGTGTCCGACTTCGTGGTTGATGGCGTATTGCCGGTAGGAACCCAGGTCGCCGTTGTAGGCGGTCGCACCCCGGACCCAGCGGGCGTCATTGATCACGACGCGGCTGATACTGCGGGTGAAACAAGACGCCTCCAGCTGAATATCGAACCCGCAGAGTTGGCGAACTGTCATCTGGCTTGTCAAGCTCACGCGGAAGTCCGGCTCACCGGAGTCAATACGCTGCAGTGACGATTTAGCAGCCGGTACCGCAGGCCAGCTTCGGGGATCTGCCAGAGTCTTCTCGACCATCGTCGCGAAGTCAGCATCGCCGGCGGGCACAACCACACCGTTCTCTATTTCAATTGTGTACGTCTTCACATTCGGCGACGTGCCAATGACCGCGGAGGTCCCTGGAACTATGCGGAATGTTCCATCGCCAGCTGCGGAGAATTCACCTCCGGGTGGGAGAGCACCCGCCGTCAAACCCGTGGCGTACGCGCCGTTCGGATCGGGAGCTTGTTGCAGAGCAGATTCGGTAGGTGGCGCAGTGACAGTGACCGGGGGCATCACGGACACCACGACGGTGTCACTTCCCGAAACCCCCACAGTCTGGACGACGGTGCTCGCAGCAATGGTCTGGGCAGCTGGCTGGGCGACCTTTTCTGTTGGTGGGGAAACGGCAACACTCGCCGCGATCTCGACGATCACCAATACCGTCGCGGCAATGAGCAACGGCAAAACGTAGGCGCGCCAGCCATACCGATGGAAAAACCATCCCAGGGAGCTGCGGCGCTTGAGTTGGCGAACCGGTCTCGTTGGCCGGCGCGGAGGGGACCCGCGATCCTTCATCGGATCCAGTTGTGCCCGGAGCGGTTGCGGAGCTTCGTAGAAATCATCTCCGATGTGATCCCGGCGGTCCCGTCCTGAACGTGAACGGAGCGCACCGGTTTCTCCTCGAGCGAGCACGGGGGAACGCGAGGACGACCGTTCAGCGGGTCGATAAGGAACGCGGTCAGCAGGAAGCCGGGGACGGCCAACTACCGGGCCGGCGGGCCGAGATGTCGGCGGCCGGCGCGGCGGATCATTGCGAGGAGTGCTCACCATTTTCAGGTTGCCATATCTATCGCATCGCCCATGCGCGGCGCGCCCGTCACTGACAGTCCTTCACTGTGACCACAGAGCGAGCATTGCTCTCGCCGTAGCGTCCGGCAGCTCCATCTGGGGTACGTGTCCGGCACCTTTCATAATCAGTAGGCGAGCGTTTGGAAATGCTTCAGCGGTGCGGACAGCTAGCCGGGCATCCACCAACCGATCTCGAGTACCCCAGATAACGAGAGTGGGTACCTTCACCTTTTCCGCTGCGCGCCAGAACTTCCGTTGCGGGCCGGAAAGGTATTCGCGCATCAGACCTTTGAGCTGCTCGATCATGGCGCTGTGCGCCCACGGTAGCTCGGATCGCCACTCCAAATCCGCCGCAGCGGCTTCGAGATCGGATGCCAGCGCCACACTGGGATCACCGAAGCACAGGGCAGCCATCCCGGCGGCACGATCGGCTGCGGAAATAAGGGCCAACTGATTGGCTACAACCCTGGTGCTGCCGGGCAACAGGAGCATCGCGAGCCGCGGGTCTGCCCCGCGGTCGCGGACAAGCCTGAGGTCAGGCACCGCTGGCGCGATCAGCGTTAACGATTTGACCAATTCGGGGTGCCGCGCAGCAAGCTGACAACTCACATACCCGCCGTACGAGTTCCCGACCACGTGCACTGGCACCGCACTCGTGGCCCGGATTAATTCTGCAAGCTGGGTCACCTGTGTGCGTATAGAGAAATCACCACCGAGCGGCGGATCGGACCGCCCACAGCCAGCTAGGTCGACGGCGAGACCAGTCGAGTGGACCGCCGCCAGACCGGCGACAGCAGTCCAATTGGTGGATGATCCGCCGAGACCATGGATGTAGAGGGTGGTTTCCCCACCTGGGCCAAGGCCGCCCGGCAGGCGTGGTGTTTTACGGACGAAGAGCCGCTGCCCCGAAGGGAGGTGAACCGGAGAGCCTGGCCAGGGTAGGGACGCCATATCCAATGGCGGTGGGAGCGGGTACGGCCAGCTGTTGGCATTGCTGTGTTCGGCCAGCTCGTCACGAGCTTTGGGCCCGGCGAACGTCATGGGCGAGGTCATACCTCCATGATGCCCGCAGGACCCGTCCGTGGACCAAGTGCGGACAGGAGCTAGACCAGCGGCAAATTATCCACAAGCATAAATTTGTCCACATTCGCCGCCGATCGCAGCTTCGCCAGAGAGCAAACTGCGACAGTTTTGTTTCACACACTCGCCTTGGGGGGCTTATGAGCGATCTCGAATTTGATTCCACCCAGGTTCGGTACACGGCCGAATCGTTATCCGATGTCCAGGACGTCCTCAACCAGATCTCGAGTTTTCAAGATCCCGCTCTTCCGATGGGAGCACTGTTCGGCTCCGGCGGCCTAGCGATGCAAGCTCAGGCGGTTTTGCTCGAGCGAGCCTTCGACGCCCATCAATTTGCTGCGGCCGCAGCTGCACACGCCAGCGAACTTTCGGTAATTCTCGCAGACGCCGCATTAAGGTTCGATTGCCTCGAGGGGTCCTGATGGCCCCCAGCATCGAGTATCTGGCACAGAATTGGGGCTTTCCACAACTGACCTCCGACATAGCGGACCTGAGCGCTCCACATCCCACACTGGCGGCACCTTTGATCGCCGATCTCAAGAACTGTTCGCTGGCTTTGCAGGAGGGCGTCTACCTCTGCGAGCCAGCCCTCAAGCATCTGGCGATGGGGTGGAGCGCACCCGGCCCCTCCTCAAGCGTCAACAAGTTCGAGTGGGCGCTCATCGGAAGCTCCTCCCTTGCTGGGCGGCTCGCTCGCTCTGCTGCCTCCACCGTCGAATCTGTGACATCCATTCAAAACCAAGCGTTGGCAACCATCGGCCACGCGGGGACCGAAATTGCGAGGCTGACAGATCCAGCCCCGATATCCACCCTGCAGTTCATTTGCTTTTCCAATGACGTTCCCCTGGACGCGGTGCCTCGCGTCACCCAGATACTGACAAATCTGTCGCAGACCCTGGCCACCCTCCGCGCGAGCTTGGCGCAGGCATTGACGGAATTGGTGAGCGCATTTACCGAGACCTTCGACGCGGCCATGGCTCAACTACCACCGGTGGCGGTTTCTGCAGCTGAGCCAATGCAGCAGCGGCCCTCTGATGTGGACAAGATGTTGCAGCAGCGCATGCAGGCAGATCTTCGCAGTTCTGATCCGTGGCGCCAGAGCTTTGCGGCCACGGCCGAGGCTGCACTTGACAAGGCTGAGGTTCAGGCCGGCAGTTCGATGCTTCTCGTCTATCGGCCGACTGATCCAAGCCCCCAAGGCGGCCTGGCTATCGGGCTCGGCGACATCGACCATGCCGAGCACGTGCTTGTCACGACAGGCGGCGTAGGAACTGGCCCGAAGTCCGTAGCGGGCACCATCGACCACGTAGATCGGGTATTAGAGAACGCTGCGTCACTCGATCCGAACGACACCACCGCCGCCATCATCTACCAGGGGTATGACGCCCCCTGGGCGAAGGAATTCGATATGGACATCGACATAGCCTCGATCGTCATGGCCGGTCCCCTCGCCCCCTTTGTCGCCGCCGAACAGGTGGGCGTTGTCTATGTCGCAGAGGAGATCTTACAAACGCTGAGCCCGGAAAATGTCGCCCTCCAGGGCCAGAAAATGGCCTCCGAACTCACACCCATTCTCAACAGCCTTCCCGTGGATGCCGACGTCCTGCTTGAATTGCACTCCTGGGGTTCGGTGGTAGGGAGCACGGCAGTGCTGTACGGGATGCCCGCGGATGGTGTGATCCACGTGGGCTCGCCGGGAACCGGGATGGTGACCAGCGCGGCCACGAGCAGAATAGATCCGGCGAACCAGTGGGTAATGGCCAACAAAAATGATCCAGTAGCCCATGAAGATTCGTGGCGGAAAGCCTTTGCCAAAGGACTGGGGATTCCAGCGCTTGGTGCAGTGGAGGTGCTGGGGCCCAATCCGGCAGACCCGCTCTATGGCGCACGTCTGTTGCCTACAAGCGACGAGTCTTTCGGCGCCCATGGCCTGGACACGTATATGACCCCGGCTGCCGAAGCGAACGAAGCTGCCATCCTCACAGAGCAATTTTCCATCGTCATCGAACAACCCCGGTGACGCCCTCTGGCCGGAGCCAGGTTGGCGCTGCCTATTACGAGTGCTCGAGCCCATCGATCAGGGCGTACTTCCGGAAGCGCAAGCTTGTCCCCGCAGTGTCGGTCACCAACGGAAAGTGCGCCTGATCCCCGTAATGTGGAGACAGGCCGCGTTCCCACCGGTTCAGGCTGTGCAGTGCATCCACTGCTTGCAAAAAACAGAATCGAAGGAACGATGACGGAACAGTTCACTCGCGCAACGCCTCGGTTGAACAGGGCCGCTCGTCGTGCCCAGTTGCTCTCGGCAGCGAAATCCGCCTTTGTCAGCCAGGGCTATCACTGCGCAGCCATGGACGACATCGCTGACCGCGCGGGAGTTTCGAAACCTGTTCTCTACCAGCACTTTCCGTCTAAATTGGAACTCTACCTCGCATTGCTTAGTGAGACAGCAGACGAATTGGTGGCCGCACTTCGTGCCGCTATCAACGAAACGGACGACAACGATGTGCGCGTGCACCGCGCTGTCGAAGCCATCTTCAGATACGTCGGAGGGGATAGCCAAGGTCACCGCCTGGTTTTCGAGTCCGATCTCGCTGGACAACCCGAGGTGGACCGCATCGTCGACCATATGACAGAAGCCTGCGTGGGTGCGATAACCGAAACCATTACCAACGATACCGGCGTGGACACGGCGCATGGCAGGTTGTTGGCTGCGGGTCTCGTGGGCCTATCTCAGGTGAGCGCTCGGTATTGGCTCGCCCAAAGCGGCGAGGTGCCGCAAGAGGAAGCAGTCGAGATGGTTTACACATTGGCGTGGCGCGGAATCTCACGGTTTCCACGGCAAATTAAGGATTAAGACTGAGAAGCCGCGCGGTGGAGGGTGTTTCGCCTGCCACCGCGCGAGCCTAAATCTTTGTGCGTGAAAAGGGGCTGCAGATCGAGCAGCCGTTGCCTACCCTCGGTCAATCAGCAACCATGAAGCCAACTCGCCGCGAGTCTGCAGGGGCAATCTCCACATACGCAATCTTCGCGCTAGGAATCAAGACCTTGCGGCCCTTTTCGTCGACGAGAGTCAACGTCGAGCTTGGGTCTTTGAACGCGTGTGCTACCTGAGCTTCGATTTCCTCAGGGCTGGCCGTGGAATTCACCACGAGCTCGCGCCCGGTGTCCGCAACACCAATTTTGACGTCCACTTTTGACCTCCAATAAGCAACTGTGATCCCGCATCGGCCAGAAGCGGCCGACCGTGATTCCAGGTTATCCGCAGGCATCAGCGCGACCTGACTCCCCCGTTGCGCCGAGAGGTGAAACACTTCGGTTGCCTCAGTCACCGCCCCCGATATCACCTCCCCCGCCTAGAACAGCCGCACACTCGGGTCATCGACACCACGCATTGCCTCGTAATCCAGGACAACGCAGCGGATGCCCCTGTCTTCGGCCAGAGTGCGCGCTTGTGGCTTAATCTGCTGCGCCGCAAATACTCCCGTGATCGGCGCCAGGAGCGGATCACGCCCAAGGAGATCCAGGTACCGGGTCAGCTGCTCGACGCCGTCTATATCCCCACGTCGTTTAATCTCCACCGCCACCACTTTGTTATTCGCATCGCGACACAACAAGTCCACTGGACCGACCGGTGTCGGAAACTCCCGGCGGACCAAGGTGAACCCTGTGCCCAGCAGCTCTACTTGATCAGCCAGCAGCTCTTGCAGGTGAGCTTCAACACCGTCCTTCACCAGGCCCGGATCAAAGCCTAATTCGTGCGACGTGTCGTGCAGAATTTCTTCCAGTGTGATGACGAGCTGCTCGCCAGCCTTGTTTTGTACGCGCCATAGGTGGGGCGCTTCCTCGACCAACCAGCAAGGCGGACTCATCCAGTTCAGCGGCTTGTAGGCGCGGTCGTCGGCGTGGATTGACACCGACCCGTCTGCCTTGATCAGCAGCAGCCGGGTGGCAAGCGGTAGGTGAGCGGTCAACCGACCCGCGTAGTCAACGGAACAACGAGCTATTACCAGGCGCACCATCGCAGCTTAACGGCTCTCGCGCCGCACTCGTGGACCCTCATGTGCGGCAGGATGGGGGGATGATCGAGTGCAGTAGGACCGAGTCCGCGCCTGACCTGTTGTGTTCACGGGCCGACCTTGAAGCTGGCGATGATCTTCGCGGAACAAGCTCCCGATTTGCTAGCTTCGTTCTCATCGACCACCGCCGCAATTGGTCCTCAAATGTTGCGGAGGAATCCGCGTCTATCGTTTTCGGTCAGGACGCGGCCACGCTATCGACGCTGACCGATGACGGCCTGCGACCCTTCGCCATCCGCCCTCTGGGTCGCTCGGCTGACCAAGACCCATATGCGCAATTCGTGGGAAGAATCGGGCATGACGGACTGCTCGTCGAACTTCCGGCCGGGTCCGTGCCGACGGCTGAGAGCATCGTGGCAGCGACGCTGGCTCCAGCAGTCCCCAGCGCGCCATTATTTGCAGTGTGCACCAACGGAAAGCGCGACAGGTGCTGCGCGATTCAGGGGCGACCTGTGGCGGAGCGCCTTGCTCAGGAGCTCCCGAGTTCGAAGATTTTTGAGATAAGCCACATCGGCGGTCATCGCTTCGCCCCAACCATGCTCGTGCTCCCCTCCGGGTACTCCTACGGCAGGCTCACGGAGGAACTCGCACTCGAAGTTGCGCACGCAGCCATCTCGGGACTCGTCCATCCTGGCGGCCTACGCGGCCGCGCTGACCTGTCGCCAGCCGCGCAAACCGCGGACATCATCTGGCGCACTGAGATTGGCCCAGCACCCCTCGACGACGTCATCATCAACGAAGAGGTCATTTCCTCTGACGACAAGAATTCCTGTGTCGTATCCGCACAGGTACGAGGTCGCGCGCGCCACATCCGTTTGACGAGATCGCATGGACCACAAATTCAGGAAACACTCTGCGGCGGTAAGCCTTTCACTGCGGCCCAATGGCAGATGGCTGCTCTCTGAGCAGGACCGCAGATCAGCCGGTGGTGAGGTGACGGCGCACCGTTGCGCCCAAGGAGACCAAGTCTTCGACGAAGTGGGGGTATCCACGATCGATGTGCCAGGCTTCATTAACCTCTGTTTCCCCTTCGGCCACCAAACCGGCTAGAACCAGTCCAGCACCGGCACGAATATCTGTAGCCCAGACCGGTGCGCTTGAGAGGCGCTCGCGACCCGTTAAGGAAGCGTGATGCCCGTCAGTGCGAGCATCGGCGCCCATCCGCACTAATTCGTCAACGAACCGAAAGCGCGCCTCAAAAACATTTTCCGTTATCAATGAATGGCCCTGCGAAACCGCTGCCAGGGTCAACGCCATCGGCTGCAGGTCAGTTGGAAACCCCGGGAAGGGCAACGTGACGAAGTCAACACCGCGCGGCCTGCCGTCCATCTCGACAGTGAATGTGTCTACTCCGGCGCTCACTACGGCCCCAGCTCGTACCAGTCGCTCCAGTGGTGCAGCCAGATGATCGGGGTTCACTCCTTGCACGGTAATTGCGCCACGCGTGATCGCTGCGGCATATGCCCATGTTCCACCTACAACGCGATCTCCCACCGTCCTGTGGGTGACTGCGTGCAATTCACTCACCCCCTCTACCGTGATGGTGCTCGAGCCGGCGCCGTCTATTTTTGCGCCCATCTGCGTCAGCATGACGGCAAGATCGACAATTTCGGGTTCTCGGGCGGCATTTTCGATAATGGTGGTTCCCACCGCTAAAGAGGCTGCCATCAAGAGGTTCTCGGTTGCCCCCACACTCGGAAATTCCAGATCAATCGCCGCACCCCGCAGTTCTGTGGCGCTTCCGACCACGTGCCCGTGTTGAATGTTCATCGTTGCACCTAGAGCACGGAGGCCGTTCTGGTGCATATCCAAAGGGCGTGAGCCGATAGCATCGCCGCCGGGCAATGCCACCCGCGCGCGACGCAAGCGGCCCATCAGGGGACCCAACACTGCAACGGAAGCACGTAGCTTCGCAACAGCAGGGAAGTCGGCGATGTAGGACGGTTCCGCGGGCGTGGTGATCGTGACTGTGTCGCCAGCGATGACGACTTCACTGCCCAAACCCCTGAGCACATCCGCCATCAAGGGCAGGTCTTGAATATCCGGGCAGTTTGTCAACACTGTGGCGCCTTCAGCGAGAAGCGAGGCCGCCATCAACTTCAACACGCTGTTCTTCGCTCCGCTGACAGACACCACCCCCGCAAGCCGGGCTCCGCCTGTAACGATAAATTGCTCCACGGGAATCAACTCTAGTGGCCGCCACTCCCAGCACGGGCCACTCACCACTCACCGTAGGCTCAAGACATGGCCGTTCACCTCACCAAGATCTACACCCGCACCGGCGACGAGGGCACAACCGGGCTCTCGGACTTCAGCCGAATCTCCAAAACCGACCCAAGACTCGCCGCATATGCGGACACAGACGAGACAAACGCGGCTATCGGAGTCGTTTTGTCATTGGGCAATCCCAGCACCCACATTGCTTCCACGCTTCGACGATTACAAAACGAGCTGTTTGACGTCGGGGCTGACCTGTGCACGCCTATCGCAGAAAACCCTGCCTACCCGCCGCTGCGAATTACTAGCGACTATATCGACCGCTTGGAATCAGACTGCGATTCGTACAACGATTCTCTAGCGAAGTTGGATTCCTTCATCCTGCCGGGCGGTACGCCCGCGAGCGCGTTACTTCACGTAGCGCGCACGGTGACGAGAAGGACCGAGCGCAGCGTGTGGGCGTTGATGGAATTTGATGGTGCGCGCACGAACCCGTTGACAGCGACCTACCTCAATAGGCTTTCCGACCTGCTCTTCATCCTCTGTCGAGTGGCGAACCCGGAAGGCGACATCAAGTGGGTTCCGGGCGGCGACCGCTAACATCCGCTTCTGGGCCAAGACTCGCAGCCAGAGGTGCCTACGGAGAACGCTTATTGGAAGTCGGCTGATTACTCGGCGGCAACGATTCGATCCACGACAGCACTCCGGTGGTGGCTTGCTCAGACATCGCGAGCTCAAATGCGCCCCTGCTATCCGTACACCGAATGATCACTGCTCCGATGGGCAGCAGATCGGCCTCGGTCCCTGCGGGCGACCGCCGCTCTCCCAGCATCAGCTCACCTCTTCGCAAGATGCGAGACGCGATGGGAAACGGGGAGAAGGACCGGTACAGCAGAAGATCGGAGTCGTCGAACTTGGCAAGACCTAAATACCAGCCCTTGCTATCGGCATCGAGACTGTTGCGCCAGCACATGTCTATCGCGCCCGCCCGCGACAGCGTGAACCGCCTGATTGCAATAAAGACGATGACAAGGACAGCCAAGATCAGCAGCGAAAGGCCGCCGATCTCTAGGCTGTGCATGATCAGATCCGTCCTCGAAGCTTCTTAGACCTGTTGTCCCACAGCCATCAGCTGCGCACGAGCTCGAAGCAAATCCGCCGATTCGACCGATGTCTCATGCCTGCGAGCGACGTCATAGGCCGCGCGCGCGGCATTGATATCAATTTCATCAGCCAGTTGGGCGTCTTCGGCCAAAATGGAAACTTTTGTTTTGGTAACGGAGAGGAAACCGCCGTGGACGGCCACGCCAGTTTCCGTCCCATCAGGATGAATAATTTTGGCGCCGAAGCCTTCCTTCAGCTGAGCCAGCAACGGAGCGTGACCCGGCAAAATTCCAATATCGCCTTCGGTGGTGCGCGCAACGATGGAAGCCGCGGGTCCAGACCAGATCTCGCGCTCTACTGCTACCAGTTCAACGTGCATTTCCGCCACGGAAACCCCTTTTGCTGCGATGGCGGCTGCTGGCCCTCACGTGAGGACGAGCAACCGAGACGTATTTCGATCCTATCTGACTACACACCGCACAGTTACGCCCATCGGGTGACGTCGCGAACAGCTACCGCGATGCCACCCGATGGAGTACCGATCAACCACCGCAAGAAACTACTTCTGAAGCTCCTTGGCCTTGGCTTCGACGTCATCCAAACCACCGACGTTCAAGAACGCCTGCTCTGGAATGTGGTCGTAATCGCCCTTGGCAATGGCGTCGAACGCCGCGATGGTGTCGGCCATCTCTACGTAAGAGCCATCCATGCCCGTGAACTGCTTCGCAACGAAGAAGTTTTGGCCCAGGAAGCGCTCCATCCGCCGTGCACGTCCTACCAGTAACTTATCCTCTTCCGACAGTTCGTCCATTCCGAGAATCGCGATGATGTCCTGGAGTTCCTTGTACTTTTGCAGGATCCGGACCACTTCTTGCGCCACGCGGTAGTGCTCGTCACCGACGTACTGCGGATCCAGGATCCGCGAGGTCGATGAAAGCGGGTCGACGGCGGGATAAATACCCTTTTCCGTGATTGACCGTGCGAGCTCTGTTGTTGCGTCGAGGTGCGCGAACGTCGTTGCCGGCGCGGGGTCGGTGTAATCGTCTGCAGGCACATAAATGGCCTGCAGTGATGTGATCGAGTGACCGCGGGTGGAGGTGATTCGCTCCTGCAGCTCACCCATTTCATCTGCCAGCGTGGGCTGATAACCCACGGCAGAGGGCATCCGGCCAAGCAGGGTCGAAACCTCAGAACCGGCCTGCGTGAAGCGGAAGATGTTGTCGATGAACAACAGCACGTCTTGGTTTTGCACGTCCCGGAAGTATTCCGCCATGGTCAAGGCCGACAGTGCGACGCGCATCCGAGTTCCCGGCGGCTCATCCATCTGCCCGAAGACCAGCGCGGTGTCGTTAATAACTCCGGACTCGGTCATTTCGGTAATGAGGTCGTTGCCCTCGCGGGTGCGCTCCCCAACGCCGGCGAACACCGAGGTTCCACCGAAGTTCTTGGCGACACGGGTGATCATTTCCTGGATGAGGACGGTCTTACCAACACCTGCACCACCAAACAGACCAATCTTCCCGCCCTGTACATACGGAGTAAGAAGGTCGATAACCTTGATCCCGGTAACGAGCTGCTCCGTCTTACCCTCGAGTTGATCGAAAGACGGCGGGCGTCGATAGATCGGCCACCGTTCGACGGAGTCCGTGCTTCCGGGGGCATCAAGGCACTCGCCGAGCGCATTGAATACGTGCCCCTTCACCGCTTCGCCCACAGGCACCGAGATGGGCGAACCCGAATCAGATACCGAGGCGCCACGAACGAGTCCGTCGGTCGGCTGCATGGAGATGGCTCGGACAACGCCGTCTCCCAAGTGCAGAGCAACCTCAAGCGTTAGTGTGCGGGTGTCGCCAAGACCTGTGACATCGGTCTTAAGCGCATTGAACAACTCGGGGATCTCGCCCCGAGGGAACTCGATGTCGACGACCGGGCCAATAACCCGGACTACGCGACCCGAAACAGCAGTTGCGGCAGTCATGTCAGTTTTCTTCACTTCCTGCAGACGCGAGGGAGTCGGCGCCGCCGACAATCTCGGAGAGTTCCTGGGTGATCTGAGCCTGGCGAGCCTGGTTGGCTTCCCGACTGAGTCTCTTGATGATGTCGTTAGCGTTATCGGTGGCCGACTTGCATGCCGCGCGACGTGCCGCCGACTCGCTCGCCGCTGAGTCAAGCAGAGCGGCGTAAATCCTGGTGTTCACGTATCTGGGGAGCAATGCATCGAGCAACAGCTCAGACTGGGGCTCGAATTCGTACGAAGGGAGGGCGCCCTGCGTGTGGTTGGCCTCATCCGCATCGACATATTCGACCTCGAGGGGAGCGATCCGTGACGCCTGCGCCACCTGCGAGATCATGGAACGGAACTGCGTGTTCACCAAATGCAATTCGTCGATGCCCTGCGCTCCGTCTGCTGTGATGCCTTCGGAACTCACGAGGAATGCTTCGATGACAGTCTCGGCGGCCTTTTCCGCGTCAATGAAGGTGGGCTTCTCGGAGAAGCCCGTCCACGAAGCGACAACCGGCTTCTGGCGGAAGCTGTAATAGCCCAAGCCTTTCCGCCCAATGATGTACAGCACCGGAGTTTTTCCCTCGGAACGCAATAAGGAGCTGAGTTCCTCAGCACGCTTGATGGCGTTGGCGTTGTATCCACCGCACAGTCCGCGGTCGGAAGTGATGAGCAAGATGCCGGCACGGGTCGGATTTGGCCGCTCGTTCAGCATGGGGTGATCAAGCGTCGAAGCAGAAGCTAGCGCGGAAAGCACTTCGGTGATGAGCTTCGAATAGGGCTGGGAGGCTCGCACTGCCGCTTGCGCCTTCGCAATACGCGACGTCGCGATCAGCTCTTGCGCTTTCGTGATTTTCTGGGTCTTCCGAACGCTGCGCTCGCGGTTCTTCAGATCCCTTACCTGTGCTGCCATCTCATCCCCCTTCCGAGGTTTTCGCAGGTATCAACATCATCGGCGTCAGCTGCTCCGCTTGGCGCTACGAACCTGGACCTTTTCCTGGCCCAGCTCCTTCGCATCCATGGCAGCAACCTCAGCCTCGCGGCCAAGGATGGTGCCGTCAGAGGTGGTGAATCCGGCGGTGAAGTTCTCAATGGCGGAAACAAGGGCGGCTTCGGTTTCGGCGTTGAGAAGGTTGGTGCTTGCGATGGTTTCGTAAGGTCCGCTGCTGGTGTGCCGGATCGACTCCAGGAATTCAGATTCGAAGCGTCGAATATCTGCAACCGGGACCCGGTCCAGATGCCCCTTGGTTCCAGCCCAAATCGCCACCACTTGCTCGGCGACGCTGTACGGCGCGTACTGCGGCTGCTTCAACAATTCAACCAACCGAGCCCCGCGATCGAGAGCGCGCTTCGATGTAGCGTCCAAGTCTGAACCGAAAGCTGCGAAGGCTTCCAGCTCGCGATATGCCGACAGGTCAAGCCGCAATGTGCCCGAAACCGACCGCATTGCCTTCACCTGGGCGGCGCCGCCGACGCGGGACACGGAAATACCAACGTTGATGGCAGGACGGACGCCCGAGTTGAAAAGGTCGGACTGAAGGTAGACCTGACCGTCGGTGATGGAAATGACGTTTGTCGGGATGAACGCCGAAACATCCCCCGCCTTGGTCTCGATGATCGGGAGCCCCGTCATGGACCCGGCGCCCAATTCGTCCGACAGCTTCGCACAACGCTCGAGCAATCGAGAGTGAAGGTAGAAGACGTCGCCGGGGTATGCCTCGCGGCCCGGCGGGCGCCGGAGTAGCAACGAAATAGCCCGGTAGGCCTCAGCTTGCTTTGACAGATCATCAAAAATGATCAGAACGTGCTTGCCGGCATACATCCAATGCTGACCGATCGCCGAGCCCGTGTAAGGGGCAAGCCACTTGAAGCCAGCAGAATCAGAAGCTGGAGAGGCGACGATCGTGGTGTATTCCAGGGCGCCAGCCTCTTCCAGAGACTTACGCACGGCAGCGATGGTTGTGCCCTTTTGGCCAATGGCCACGTAGATGCAACGAACCTGCTTGTGGGGATCACCGGAATCCCAATTCGACTTTTGATTGATGATGGTGTCGACACAGACCGCAGTCTTACCGGTCTTTCGGTCACCGATGATGAGCTGCCGCTGACCTCGGCCAATCGGGGTCATGGCATCGATGGCTTTGATCCCGGTCTGCATTGGCTCGCTGACGCTCTGGCGCTCCATCACCGACGCAGCCTGCAACTCCAGCGGGCGACGGGTTTCGGCGACGATCTCGCCCAGACCGTCGATCGGGTCACCCAGTGGGTTAACCACGCGGCCCAGGAAGGCGTCGCCTACGGGGACCGACAACACCTCTCCGGTCCGAGTGACCTGCTGGCCCTCTTCCAACGTATTGGCATCGCCGAGGATGACCGCACCAATAGTGCGCACATCCAGGTTCAAAGCCACGCCAAGAACCCCACCGGGGAACTGGAGAAGCTCATTGGCCATCGCCGATGGCAAGCCCTCAACCGTGGCAATTCCGTCACCGGTGCTGGCGATGATGCCTACTTCTTCCCGAGTTACCTCAGGTGTGTAGCCAGCAACATAGCCATCGATCGCGGAGCGGATCTCATCAGCGGAGATCGTCAACTCGGTCATCGCGTTCCCGTTCTCGTGTTAGTTCTCGTGATGTAAACAGATGTGAAAAAAGCACTACGTGTCATGGTCGTCAACGTGGGTCAGCCAGCCAACTTCGACCGCAGTGCCGTCAAACGACCGGCGACACTGCCATCAATTACCTCATCGCCCACACGCACGACCAACCCGCCCTGAATCTGCGGATCAACCACGACATGGGCAGCTACCGGTCGGCCGTAAACCCTGACCAGGCCCGCGGTCAATCGATTGCGCTGCTCCAGGTTGAGTTCCACTGCGCTGGTAACAACAGCCACCAATTTGTCCTTGCGAGCGGCGGCTTGGGTAACCAACTCGCCGATCCCAGAATTGAACGACCGGCCACGCGGGTCCCGAGCAAGCTCGGTCAGCAGAGCCACCGATAAGGGATGAGCCTTGCCCTCGAGCAGCCGCGCCACCAATGCTGCTCGATCTGCTGGCTGCGCCAGCGGGTCGTCGAGGACTGCGCTCAGATTCGGACTGGCATCGACGATGCGTCCGAATCTGAATATTTCGTCCTCGATAGCGTCCAATTCTCCTGAGCGCTCTGCGCGTAGGAAAAGGGCGATTCGACCGAGCTGATACAGAGCTTCGGCCAAGTCGCCGCCTGTGGACCACTCGCTTCGTGCCACGACGTCAAGAACCTTGGCCGCAGCCGAGCCGACCTTGCCACCGAACAATTGGGCAACTATCCCCGATTTTGCATCGGCCGCCGTCGTGTTGTCGGACAAGGTCCGCCGCAGCGACGGCGCTTTTGACAATGCTCCAGCTACTGCTGAAAGGTCCTGGCCAAGAGCGCCCAGCCCGGTGTCATCCAGCGTCGCTGCATTGGACAACAGAGCATCCGATGCTTTGCTCAGGGATTGGCGGGAAGCGAGGTGGCGCATCAGCTTTCCAGCTCCGCGAGGAAACGCTCGACTGTTCGCTGTTGACGCGCTTCGTCTGTGAGCGACTCCCCCACTACTTTGCTAGCGAGGTCCACTGACATCCGCCCAAGATCAGAGCGGAGTTCCGCAATAATCGTGGCGCGCTGGGCGGCAAGCTGCGAGCGACCCGAGGCGGCAATCCGCTCTGTTTCGGCATGTGCCTGAGCAAGTAGATCCTCGCGGATGGAGTGAGCCGACACGCGGGCTTCCTCGCGGATTTTCGCTGCTTCTTCACGAGCCCCCGCGAGCTGCCGCTGGTACTCCTCCAAAGCTGCACGAGCTTCCTTCTGCGCGGCCTGCGCCTCTTCGATGCCACCCTCGATTGCTTTCGTTCTTGCTGCATAGGCCTTCTCGAACTGAGGCCACGCCAGTTTGCTAAGAACGAAAACGAGAATCGCAAAGCACACAAGCCCGATGATGATTTCACCGATGGGCAGACCGAGGACCTGAGTCTCGCCTTCTGCTGCTTCGTTGACTAAAGCCAGGTTAACCATTGGCGATCACACTCCTTCACTCATGGTGACGCGGACGGACGAACTGCCCGGATCAGCTGGTGGGGAGAATGAACGGGACGACGAAGCCCAGAAGTGCCAGAGCCTCCGATACCGCGAAGCCAAGGAAGGCGTACGTACGCGTGAGTCCAGCGGATTCCGGTTGGCGAGCTGTGGAGGTGATGTAGGAAGCCCACACGATACCTACACCGATGCCGGGGCCGATCGCTGCAAGACCGTAGCCGATGGAACCGAGGTTACCGATGATTTGGACATCGGCGAGATTGGAAACGACGGACATTGGAGTCTTTCTCCCTTTCGGTGGGACACATCTGAATCGCTGGTCTCGCCGGTGCGAACCAGGTAAAACTGGCAAAATACGGTAAAAAATCCGTGTGCTCGTTGGTCAGCTCTGCGTCTGGCCGATGAACAAGATTTAGTGCGAGTCCGCCAAGGAGGACTCGAGGTAGATAGCAGCTAAAAGAGTGAACACGTAGGCCTGGAGAGCGCACACCATGAGCTCGAAGAACACCAAACCAACGCTGGCGATGCCGGGGAGAACGAAGAGTGCGTATCCAGCGCCACCGGA
Source organism: Nakamurella antarctica (assembly GCF_003860405.1). Taxonomy (NCBI): domain Bacteria; kingdom Bacillati; phylum Actinomycetota; class Actinomycetes; order Nakamurellales; family Nakamurellaceae; genus Nakamurella; species Nakamurella antarctica. The sequence continues at coordinate 1,921,432 of NZ_CP034170.1, forward strand.
TTCAAGCTGGTAGAGCACGCCGGTGGCAGCCACCACGACCAGCATATGGCCGGCAAACATGTTGGCGAACAGACGCACCGACAACGTGAACGGACGCAAGATGATGTTTGAAAGAAATTCAATGGGAATCAACAGGATGTGCATCGCCACGGGAACCCCAGGGATCACACAGGACAACTTGAGGTATCCCAAGAGGCCGTGCTTCTTGATGCCTACGTAGTTATAAATCACCCAGATGATGGCAGCAAGGAGAACCGGGATCGCGAAGTGCGAGGTCACGGGCAGCTGGGCGAGTGGGACTAATTCCCACAAGTTCATTACCAGTACGAAAACAAACAGTGATGCCAAGAAGCCGGCCCACTTTTTACCGTGCTGGCCCAGAACTTCGATGGCAATTCCGTTGCGGACGAATCCATAAATGGATTCTCCAGTGAACTGAAATTTGCTGGGTAATATTGCCGCCCGGCGTGCAGACGCGACGAAGAAGGCAATGATCAAAGCGGTTCCCAATACCAAAAGAACCATTGCTTTGACGGAGGCGATGACGGTGCCGTCACCAATCTTGTCGAAGAAAAACGAGTGCTCGACACTAGGAGTCGTGAACTTTTCGTCTCCCTCGGCAAGGAATTGTCCGACGACGGTCAGGCTCAAGGACACTCGATCTCCCCGGGGTACTGGCCGGTGCGGCCTGTGGTGGTCGGTAGGTGGTGGTGCGTCTATGGAGGTCTGTCTGTGGTGCTGTCAGCAAATCACGCCTGCGCGTCAGTTCTACGCTGAATCTCTCTGAACCGAGGTAGTCGAACTTTCGCTGTTAGCCACGTTCTTTCTGGCCAGCTGCGCGTACCTCCATGCACCCGGATCAGTGAGTGAAGTCTTCGTCGGTGCTTGTGAGTCATTTAGCTCTGGCGCTTTGCCGAACCTGGCGACTACTGCGTAAATCCCCAGACACATCCCGGCGATCAGACCCACCGGCGCCAGAAACGATGTTCCCAGCAGACGATCTCCGAGCCATCCCAGGAAACCCCAGATCAGGAAACCGCCGATCAAGGTTGTCATGACGGCCCAGCCATCGCTGTTGCCGCTACGAGGCGAAACAACTTTGGTTCGTGTCTTCATGGCTTAGGAATCGTATCAGTAACCATCGGGTAAACCCGCACCGCGGGTAGCAGGTTTCTCTCTTGGCCCGAACGTGTCAGCTAGGTGGATTCCTAGCCGCCACAACACATCTGACTCCTGAACAGGAGTTGATACGGTGTCATTTCGGATCAACATAGAAGATCTTGGTGGTCCAAATGTAGCGCATGTGCGCGCCCAGCCAGACGAAGACCCCCAAGCCCACAGTGCCAGCCATCCAGCGCGTGTCCACGAATCCGTCGCGCGGCATCACCGTCAGCACTACGCCAAGTGCGACGATCTTAATGACGTACGTAGCCAGAGCAGCCGGCATCACTAACTTCAGGCTCTTCGCACCCAATTTTGCGATCACGACTGTTGAGGCGGTGAAAAATAACCCAACGATGAGCGCGCCGATCAGCGCGCCGGTTGCCGCTCCGGCTCCGCACACCGCACCCGCGACGCTGATCACCACCACTCCGAAGGCACCCAGGGCGATCCAGCACACCCGAAGATGACCAAGGGACCACACCCCACCGGATCGGCTGCGCGCCGCCGCACGCTCGACTGCACGAAGATCCAGAGCGGGAGGGCCAGGCTTTTTTGTCTCTTCGTTATCTTCAAACATCTGTGCCTTCTGCCTTTGTCCTGCTGGGTGATGATCGCTTCTGCAGGTTGATGGAACCACCCAGGGCTCGCGCGTCCGCTTCCAGCCGCTCGCGACGCTGCTTACGGGACTGGGCCCGCAGCAACGGCTGTACGGACACCACGAGCGCCAGCGCCACCGATGCCAGCCACCAATAAATCATGTCCTGCCATCTGGCAACCAACGCCAAGGACACCGCTCCCCCAGCCACGACGAGCGCCCACAAATAGAAAATAAGAACGGCCTGCCTGTGTGAATGGCCGATGGCCAGCATGCGGTGGTGCAGGTGCCGCTTGTCGGCTGTGAGAGGGCTTTTGCCAGCCATAGTTCTTCGAATAACGGCGAGGAGAAAATCGAGCACCGGGATGAACACCACTGCCAAGGCAACAATGAGAGGGGCCAACAGAGCGATGTTGGTGCGGAGCCCAAAGAGCGAAGGGTCGACTTTGAAAGATGCACTGCTGATCGCCGCTGCCATCAGCAAGCCAATGAACATAGCTCCCGAGTCACCCATGAATATCTTCGCCGGGAAGAAGTTATGCGGCAGGAAGCCAATGCAGGCACCCGCCAGGGCCGCCGCCATCAGAGGTGGTGGGGCTGCCGACGCCGCAGTAGATGTCGTGTACTGATGCACGGAGAAGATAAAGGTTGCTGCCGCGGAGATGAGCGCGACACCGGCCAGCAGACCATCGAGGCCATCAATAAAGTTCATCGCGTTGATCAGCAGCACCGTCAGAAGTACGGTAATGATCACCTGCTCATTTCGCCCGAAAACGAGCGTCGTTGGCCCATCTTCCGCTGAACCCGGGAGTTGGATGATCAGCCACTGGACCCCGAATACCACCAGGAGGCCCGCCGCCAATATCTGACCGGCAAGCTTGCTAATGGCATCAAGATCAAAGCGGTCGTCGAGCACGCCTACGAGGCAGATGAGCCCCCCTGCGATCAGCACGGCGAGGATTTCGGTGTTTCCCGCGAAAGCGTCTTTGAGGGTCGGTAGGTTACGCGCCATCAAGAACGCTGCTGCCACACCGATGTAGACCGCCACCCCGCCAAGCCGCGGCGTGGGAACCGAGTGCACATCCCTATCTCGGATTGGGGTAACAGCACCGATCTTTCTTGCCACTATCCGCACAATCCCGGTGACGACGAACGTGACAGCTACCGCCGTGGCGAATACGAGTGCATATTCACGCAGTGGGATGGCGCTGTTCACAGTGCCAGCCTAACCGGCGCGCTTCGCACCGTCAGCTCGCAGACGGCAGCGCGATATCCGGTGCGACCTCACGAACTCGATCCAGGGATACCGCGCCTTCGCGCCGAACCACCGGAATTTCGCCCGTTAAATCGATAATCGTCGACGCAATTCCAATGTTCGCGCGCCCGCCGTCCAGGTACACGCCAACCTTGTCCCGCAGCTGGGCCTGCGCCTCGCCAGCCGTAGTCGCAGCGGGCGAACCGCTAATGTTTGCGCTCGAAACCGCCATCGGTCCGACCGCGCGCAGAAGTTCCAGCGCCACCGGATGCAGAGGCATTCGGACCATCACAGTATTGCGGCTATCCCCCAGATTCCAGGAAAGCGACGGTGCATGCTCCACGATCAGCGAGAGTCCGCCTGGCCAGAACGCTTCCATCAGTTTGCGGGCGATCGGCGGAACTGACAGCACCAAGCCGTCCAAAGTGGCCCACGATCCGACTAGTACGGGTACCGGCATCGCCGGTCCGCGGCCTTTAGCTGCCAGTAGGTCTCGCACCGCAGACTGATTAAACGCATCAGCGCCCACACCGTAAACCGTATCCGTGGGCATCACCACGAGCCTGCCACCGCGCGCGGCGGTGATGGCCGCATCGAGACCGTCGCGACGGGTCACCGGGTCGATGCAATCAAAAACACTCACGCGATAATCTTCCTATCCGAAAAATTTTCTTTCTCCCGGCGCGGCTTGTGGTCGCACCGGACTGCTGCCAGTGTGGCATCAGCGCTGTAGGCGAACCCGCTGGGCGGTCACGAAACGGGGACGGCCCGCAAGATCGTGATGTTCGGTGACGTCTGCCAGGATGCGGCGGGCAGAGAGCAGAGCCGGAACCGAATCACCGTGGGTGTCGTCGTGTTCGATAGCCAAATAACCACCGGGTTTAAGAAGTCCCGCGGCCACCGAAATGAGCGGCTTGATGGCATCGAGCCCATCTGCGCCGGCAAAAACCGCTTCGTGCGGATCGTGATCTGCCACTTCCGGCTCGACCTTTGTGCCCTCGGGGACATAGGGGGGATTCGCGGTGACAAGATCAGCTACCCCATCGAGGTCGGTCAAAAGCCGTTCGTCGGTGAAATCGCCGCCTCGAATGTGGATGGGTGTGCCGCCACCAGCTCGATGTCTGTCGGCGTTGCGCCTCGCCCACGCAAGTGCGCCAGCCGAGCGCTCTACGGCATACACCGTGGCGTCTGGACGCGCAACTGCGATCGCGAGTGCAATCACCCCGCTACCGGAACACAGGTCCACCACCACCGGAGCTTGGATCTGCGCGAGGCTCTGCACAGCCCAGGCAAGCAGTACTTCGGTTTCCATCCGCGGAATGAAGACACCGGGCCCCACCTCGACGGTGACTGATCCCAGGTGAGCCTGCCCTGTGAGGTACTGCAAGGGAATCCGGCGCGCCCGTTGGGAGATAACTTCGCGGTACCGCTCAACCCACTCCCCTTCGACCAACGGGGTGAGACCGAGCCTGGTGCGCTCGATTCCCAGCAAGTGGGCAGCGAGAAGTTCGGCATCGACCTGGGCGGAGGGAACCCCGGCATCACCCAACACCTGAACGGCAGCCATGACCGCCACGCGCAGCGATTCTCTTGCCATGTCAGTGGCTCCCGGCCAATCGTTCGTTGCGGTCTGCGGTTTCGAGTGCGTCCAACACAGCATCGAGGTCGCCCCCAAGCACCGCGTCGAGGTTATAAGCCTTATATCCGACGCGGTGATCGGCGATGCGATTCTCAGCAAAGTTGTACGTACGAATCCGTTCCGAACGATCAACAGTGCGCACCTGTGAACGGCGTGCATCGGCCGCAAGGGCGTTGGCCTCGTCGCGGGCAGCCACCAGCATCCGTGACCTAAGGATTCGCATAGCCTGCTCTTTATTCTGGAGCTGAGATTTTTCGTTTTGGCACGAGACCACAATGCCGGTGGGAATATGCGTGATGCGGACTGCGGAGTCGGTGGTGTTGACAGATTGGCCACCTGGTCCTGACGAGCGGAAGACGTCGATCCGCAGATCGTTGGCGTCAATGGTGACGTCGACGTCCTCTGCTTCGGGTGCAACGAAAACGCCCGCGGCGGAGGTGTGGATTCGTCCCTGCGATTCGGTCACGGGCACGCGTTGGACGCGATGCACGCCACCCTCGAACTTCAGCTTGGCCCACACTCCATCGGCTGGGGCTGGGGTGCCCTTAGCTTTCACTGCAACGGTTACATCCTTATAGCCGCCTAAGTCTGATTCGCTGGCCGAGAGAATTTCGGTTTTCCACCCATGCCGCTCCGCGTAGCGCAGATACATCCGCAGAAGGTCACCAGCAAATAATGCTGATTCGTCACCGCCCTCACCTGCCTTCACCTCGACGATGACATCTTTGGCATCATCCGGATCGCGGGGTGCGAGCAGGTCGGAAAGGTCTTCTTCCAGCCTGAGCACCTGCGGCTTCAAAGTTTCTACCTCGGCGGCAAATGATGAATCCTCTGCAACAAATTCAAGAGCCGTCGCCAAATTTTCCTTGGCGGTTTCGAGTTCGTTTGCGGTCCGAACGATCGGCGCAAGTTCGGCATATCGGCGTCCGAGCTTGCGGGCGAGGCCCTGATCAGAGTGGATCGCCGGGTCTGCGAGACGCTGCTCTAGTTCGGCATATTCCCTGATCAGCTCTGCGGCTGGCTTGTCGGGCAGTGACGATGTCATCGAAATCGACGATCCTTTACTCAGCGGGAAGGCAGTTGTGAGCAGAAAACAACAGCGCCCGTCCGGTCAGTGATGACCAAACGGGCGCCGTGGAAGAAGCTAGCGGGAGCGCTTGCCGTAGCGAGCCTCGAAGCGGGCTACGCGGCCGCCGGTGTCCAAAATCTTCTGCTTGCCGGTGTAGAACGGGTGGCAGTTGGAGCAGACTTCGACGGTGATGCTGCCGCCCTCTTTGGTCGAACGAGTGGTGAATGCATTGCCACAACCGCAGCTAACAGCGGTGTCGTGGTACGCGGGGTGAATGCCGGCCTTCATGGTGTTCCTTTTCCTGGTGGTCGCCGGATCGTGGACGCGGGCGCGCGCACGGGAACCGGAACCGGATGTATGGACTCGAGTGTGCCAGAAGCTCACCTAATAATGCTAAACGTCGGCGTCCGTTCACGTTATTCCTCGCCCAGCCCGAAGGAGGTCGGCGCAGCTGGGTCACCGCAACTAGGGCATCGATATGGCCAGAGTCCCAGCAGGCCGGGGCGGTTTACGCAGCAGCCGGTTGACGAGGTTGGGCAGCTGAGTGATGCGCGCCTGGAAACCATATTTTTCTACCAAAGCTCCGAGCACCAGAGAGGTTTCGGCGTCGCCCCCGATTCTCGCCGTGGCATCCACCAGGTCGCCGATCTGTCCACCGGTGCGCGTGCACGGACTCACCTGCACATGAGCGTCCCGGCGGATTCTTTTCACCTTGCCGGCGGTGGGACTCGTCCAGACCCAGAGCTCGGTGCCAATCCGCACAGTCCATACCGGCGTAGGGACGGGAGTGCCGTCTTTGCGGAACGTCACGAGGAGCATGTACGGCGCCTTGGCAAGGACATCGAGGGGTGCGGTCATAGCCATATAGCTTAGGGCGCGCGCGAGCCAGCCGGGTGCACCCAAAATTGCCGAAAGGCGCCCCGTGTGCCTCGCCACCACTCGACGAGTGACACGCAGCGCCTTTCAGCGATGTAGCGGGAGCGATCAGTCAGTGTTCGACCCCGGCGTGGTTTGAGCGACTTGCATCAAGAACTCGATGTTGCTCCGCGTCTTGCGAAGCTGACCGAGTACTAAGTCGAGCGACTGCTGAGCATCCAACGCTGCCAGCACGCGGCGCAACTTATGGACGATCACCAATTCCTCAGGTGCCAGCAGCAAATCTTCCTTACGCGTCGACGACTGGTCGATATCGATAGCTGGGAACATTCGCTTATCTGCCAACCGCCGGTCCAGCTTCAGCTCCGCGTTTCCAGTGCCCTTGAACTCTTCGAAGATCACGGTGTCGCCAGCAGAGCCAGTTTCTACGAGCGCGGAGGCGAAGATGGTCAGCGAACCGCCGTTTTCGATGTTGCGTGCGGCGCCGAGGAAGCGTTTCGGCGGGAACAGCGCCGTCGAATCGACGCCACCGGACAAAATACGTCCCGAAGCGGGCGCGGCCAAGTTGTATGCGCGGCCGAGGCGGGTGATGGAGTCGAGCAACACCACCACATCTCGACCCATTTCGACGAGCCGCTTGGCCCGCTCGATGGCCAATTCAGCCAGCTGGGTGTGATCTGACGGCGGCCGGTCGAAGGTGGAGGCAATGACCTCCCCCCTGACGCTGCGCTGCATATCCGTTACTTCCTCGGGTCGCTCATCAACGAGGACCACCATGAGGTGGCATTCCGGATTGTTGGTGGCGATGGCATTGGCGATCGCCTGAAGCACCGACGTTTTTCCGGCCTTGGGCGGCGACACGATCAGTGCGCGCTGTCCCTTACCCACCGGCATCACCAAATCGATGACGCGGGTCGTGAGGATATTCGACTCAGTTTCAAGTCGCAGGCGCTCGTTCGGATACAGCGGCGTCAGCTTGGTGAACTCGGGGCGATCCTTCGCAAGCTCCGGATCCAGCCCATTCACGGTGTCAAGGCGGACCAGCGCGTTGAACTTCTGCCGGGCGGCTTCTCCATCCCGCGGCGCACGGACGGCGCCGGTGACGTGATCGCCGCGGCGGAGTCCGCCCTTTCGCACCTGTGACAGCGATACGTAAACGTCGTTGGATCCGGTCAGGTACCCGGAAGTGCGGACGAACGCGTACGAATCGGAAACATCCAAAATTCCGGAGACGGGAAGCAAGACGTCATCTTCGCGAATTTCGACATCGGTGGGGCCTTCGGTGAAGCGCTCGCGCCCCCGCCGGTTGCGATCCCGGTCGCGGAAACGGCGGCCACGACGTCGACCATTTTCATCCAAGTCGTCGTCATCGCCCTGGCTGGACGAATTTTGACTGTCCCGGTTTGCCGTGCTGCGGGACTGGTTGTCCCGGCTCTGGTTGTCCCGGTTCTGGTTGTTGCGCGGATTATTGCGGTTCTGGCCATCCCGGCTTTGGCCGCCCTGGCCATCCCGGCTTTGGTTTTCCCGGTTGGTCCGGGTGTTTTGATTCGAAGTGCCGCTGATGGTTCCCACGGCGTTATCGAGAACAGTTTCCAACGCGCCGAGATTGTCAGCTACTTCGCTGGCGCCGCCACCGACCCCGCTATGGCTGCCTGCGCCATGAGGCGTCTCGGAGTGAGCGCCTGCGGGGTGGGAGCTTGAGGCGTTAGTGCCTTCGGGCGAATCGCCATAGCTATCGGTGCGATCGCGCCGGTTACGCCTGTTCCGCCGGTTGGTCCGGTCGCGGCTGGATGGCACCTCTTCGGACATGCCGCTGGTTGCTCTGTCGTCAGCAGGTGCCGACGACGAACTGCCGGTGTCCACCCGTGCCGTAGAACCGGCATCGGGGGCGGATGCAGCCGCCGCGCTGGGGAAAAGAATCGGTTGTTCTGGTTGCGCGGCAGGTCCGGCAGCGCGTGTTGCGGAGCCGCGCCGCGTTTCACTGCGCGGGGCTTCACTGCGCGGGGCTTCACTGCGCGGGGCTTCACTGCGCGGGGCTTCACTGCGCGGGGCTTCACTGCGCGGGGCTTCGTCATGAGCCGCCTGTTGACGCGTGGACGGCGTCTGGTTCGTTTCAGGTTGCCGCAAATCTGCAGCGGAAGTTGCCGAGAGCCGACCTCGTGCTGCGGGCGCGGTATCGCTTGCACCCTGACGCGAGGCCGAGCTGCTGCCGGCACTTTGACGTGCCGAGATAGCGGCCACCAGATCGGCCTTCTTCATCCCTGAGGTGCCCTTGAGCCCCAATTGTCCGGCGAGGGACTTGAGTTCGGGTAGAACCATGCTCGACAAACCGGATCCGCGCTTGGCGTTCGGGGATTCGAGCTGCTCCGTGGTCTCGCTCACGAAGATCCTTCCTGTCCGCCCGGACTTTTCTCCGGCGGGTATGTGCGTCGCCATGAAATGCGACGGCAAGTCCTGGCCCAAACCGGGCAAGGTATGAGGTGATCACCGAAGATGCACCTGAGCTGAACAAGCCTGCGCCGTAGGGCGAAGTGAGTTCAAACTGGCGAATGTGACGAGGCGCTTGACTGCAACCTCAACGCGGGTTCCCGGCGGTTACCCACCCTGCCGGCGATCAGTCCCTACTGTAATCACAACATTCGCGCTACCACAACACCGCTAGGGCGTGTCGTTTTTCCCCGGGTCAATCGCAGAGCTGGCGGAATATGCTGGACCTGCTTCGTCGCCGGTCGTGGCAGCTTTAACTATCGCGCCCGCCGCGTCCACACCAAGCCTGTCACTAGTGAACCCCTGGACGCCGTCCCACGGCGCCAGGTCAAGTGCCCCGGTCGACAGCGCGAGAACCGACGGACCCGCGCCAGAAATGACTGCTGCAACCCCGGCAGATCGCAGTCGCGCGACCAAGTTCGCCGACGCAGGCATGGCAGAAGACCGGTAGCTCTGATGCAGTAGGTCGACGGTTCCGTCCATCAAATAGGAAGGATCGACGGTGAGCGCGTGCAGCAGGACCGCGGTAGCCGCCGAGTTAGCCGCGGCATCACGGTGAGAGATGTTCATTGGCAACATATTTCGGGCCGCTTTGGTCGAACTGTGAGTCTGCGCGCTGAACACCACCAGCTCAATAGTGGGGTGCACCTGCGCGCGGATGGTCTTGACCGCCCGCTCGACGGGCGTCCACGACACAGTCAAACCACCAAAAATCGCCGGCGCGACGTTATCTGGATGACCCTCCATTTCGGTTGCCAGTGCAAGGATGTCGTCATCGGTGAGCGCCTGCGCGGCGGGCCCACCCAGCGCTCGAGCCAGCATCATCCCGGCGACGGTCGCCGCCGCGGACGAGCCTTGGCCGCCCCCGTGCGGAATCCGATTGACGCACTCGAGAGCCAGCGCGGGGGCGCTCTCCCCCGAGCGGGCAAACACTCTGGCGGCCGCTCGCAGAACCAGGTGCCTATCGTCCAACGGCACCGTGCGCGCGCCAACACCGCGCACCCGAACTTGGGATGGGCCTTCGATAATGTGCGCGGTCACTTCGTCGTAGCGCGCCATGGCAAGTCCGAAGCAGTCATACCCCGGCCCGAGGTTCGCCGAAGTGGCAGGCACGCGCACCGTTACTCGATACTCGCCGCCTCTCGCATCTGGTTGCGACGTCGATACAGACGCCATCACTGCAGTCCCAGTGCCTCGGTGACGGCGCCGGCATCGACTGGCACCACGACAGGATCCGTCAGCGTAGACAACGCTGTGGCCGGATCCTTCAGTCCATGGCCGGTGACCGTGCAGACAACCAGCGAGCCCGGCGCAAGTCGGCCATCACCCGAGGTGAGCAGCAAGCCGGCGACCGAGGCCGCAGAGGCCGGTTCCACGAAAACGCCCTCCCTGCTGGCGAGCAGGCGGTAGGCAGCAAGGATCTGGTCGTCGGTGACGGCGTCAATCAAGCCGTGTGAGCTGTCCCGCGCATCGATGGCTTGGGTCCACGAAGCGGGAGAGCCGATCAGGATAGCGGTGGCGAGGGTTTGCGGGTTCTTGACGGGGTGCCCGAGAACTAACGGGGCAGAGCCAGCCGCTTGGAAACCGAACATCCGCGGTAGCTGATCAATCAAACCATCAGCGTGATACTCCTTGTAACCCTTCCAATATGCCGTGATGTTGCCCGCATTACCGACCGGCAGTAGGTGCACATCGGGCGCACGGCCCAGGACGTCGCAGATTTCGAAGCTCGCCGTCTTCTGCCCCTCGATACGGACGGGGTTGACGGAGTTGACCAGGGCAATTTCTGGATGATCAACCACGACTTTGCGTGCCAATTCCAAACAGTCGTCAAAATTTCCCTGCACCTGCAAGATCTTTGCGCCGTAGGCGACCGCCTGCGCCAGTTTCCCAGCGGCGATCTTTCCTTGCGGAATCAGGACCGCGCTAGTGATCCCCGCGCGGGCGGCATAGGCAGCGGCGGAGGCGGAGGTGTTTCCCGTTGACGCGCAGATGACGGCCTTCGCCCCGTTCGCGAGAGCGTGAGTGACGGCAACCGTCATCCCGCGGTCCTTAAACGAGCCGGTCGGGTTCGCCCCTTCGATCTTGAGATACACCTGCATCCCGGTTATCTCGCTCAGCGCAGGCGCGGGGAGCAACGGGGTTCCCCCTTCAAAAAGGGTAATAACCTTGGCGCCGGCCGGGATCGCGACTCGGTCGGCGTAAGCGGTGATGAGTCCGGGCCACCGGGTATGCGTGGCGCCAGCCAGGGGCGAGGCAACGGTTTTCGTCATATGTTTGTCTTCCACGTGCGAAGGGTTATGCGGATTGCCAGCAAAATGCGAGGGATGGTGCGGGCGGGAACCTGCACCTATTCAGCGTTGGCCACCCGCATCACCGAGTTCACTTTACGGACCGCGGTCATTTCTCCGAGTTCGTTCACGGTTGCTGCCAGCGCGGAGTCGACTCCGGTGTGTGTGACGACCACCAAGGTGGCATCGTTGCCGGTCCCCTGCTGGCGCACTGTCGAGATCGAAACACCATGGTCAGCAAAGCATTTCGCTACCTGGGCCAAGACTCCCGCTCTATCGTCCACGTCCATCGAGATGTGATACATGGTGGGAACGTCACCTATCGGCTGCAGCGGCAGATCCGCGTAGGCCGATTCACGAGGGCCACGACCCCCTACAAGTTTGTTCCTCGCGACGGTAACCAGGTCACCCATCACCGCGGATGCTGTGGGGGCCCCGCCGGCGCCGGGGCCGTAGAACATCAGCTTCCCAGCAGCTTCCGCTTCGACATACACCGCGTTATAGGCACCGTTGACGCTCGCCAGCGGGTGGGTACGCGGCAACATCACCGGGTGCACCCGGGCCGAGATGCGTTCCCCTGAACCATCGCTGACGCGTTCGCAAATTGCGAGAAGCTTTACGGTGCAACCAATCTCGTCAGCCGCGGCAATGACGGCAGCGGAGACCTGTGAGATGCCCTCGCGATGCACGTCATCGACCGACACCCGGGTGTGGAACGCGAGGGAGGCCAAGATTGCGGCCTTCGACGCTGCATCAAACCCTTCGACATCTGCCGTCGGATCTGCCTCGGCATATCCGAGCCGGGTAGCCTCTGCGAGCGCATCGTCGTAGGAATCACCACTGGCATCCATCGCGGACAGGATGTAATTGGTAGTCCCGTTGACAATCCCCATGATGCGCGAGATGCGGTCTCCGGCAAGGGATTCGCGAATCGGGCGAATCAGCGGGATCGCGCCGGCGACGGCAGCCTCGAAATAAAGGTTGGCGCCGCTCGCATCGGCTGCCTCATAAAGCTCCGGTCCGTGCGCTGCGAGCAGTGCCTTGTTCGCGGTAACCACGCCAGCGCCGCGGTTGAGGGCCGTCAGTAATAGCTCTCGGGCTGGCTCAAGACCGCCCATTACTTCGATGACAACATCGATGGTGGGGTCCGCGGCCAGCGCGGCGGAGTCCGTCGTTAGGAGCGAGGGATCGACCGCTGGGTAGTTGTGCGGGCTCCGCACCGCGACGGCAGCGACAAGCACCGGAGCGCCTACCCGAGCCGTGATCTCGTCCGCCTGTTCGGTCAACAGCCGAAGAACCTCCGACCCCACGACGCCGCAACCCAACAACCCCACCCTGATGGTGCGATCGAACGGTGGCGCGCTCATCTGGAACCTCCGGGGCGACTCGCCTTGAGCCACATCCGAATGGCGAACGCCAGGAGTGCCAGCACCACCAAGACGACCAGTACAGCAATAACTGCCTTGGTTCCGGGTGACATGTTGGGGTTGATCAGCAGCACGATGATGAGTACCGCGCCCAGCGTCAGCAGGCTGATGCCGGGGATCAGCGAAGGCTGCTTGGGTGCTTGTTTTGGATTGGTCACCAGGTCTCCAGACGCATGAGGTCGTTGTCGGTTTCGCGGCGCAGGACTGTGCGGGCCACGCCGTTTTTCACGGCTACTACTGCTGGCCGAGGCACCCGGTTGTAGTTGCTCGCCATGGCATAACAGTAGGCACCGGTCGCTGCGACGGCGATCAGATCCCCCACTGCAAGATCATCAGGCAGGTAGCAGTCTCGAACCACGATGTCGCCGCTCTCGCAGTGCTTTCCCACCACGCGCGACGAAATCGCCGGGGCGGTCGAGGTTCTCGAGGCAAGGACGACGGTGTAATCGGCGTCGTATAGTGCTGTCCGGATATTGTCACTCATGCCGCCATCTACGGATACGTAGCGACGGGTGTGGCCCCCATCCAAGGTGACATCCTTGATGGTTCCGACTTCGTACACCGTGATGGTCCCGGGGCCAGCGATGGCCCGGCCAGGCTCGACAGCAATCTTCGGCGCCACGAGTCCTGCGGCTTGGCACTCGCGACTCACGATGTCCTGCAACGACTTCGCCATCGCGTCGGGCGGGGTCGGATCGTCATCCGAGGTGTAAGCGATGCCGAGCCCCCCGCCGAGGTCCAGCGTGCGGATGCTTGCCAGCAATTGCGGGTGTTCGGCGGTGATTGATCCCAGCAACCCCACCACGCGGTGCGCCGCGACCTCAAATCCACTGGGATCGAAGATCTGCGAACCTATGTGGCTGTGCAGGCCCATCAGAACGAGGCCACGGCAGGCAACGATGCGCCTCACGGCCTCGGCAGCATCCCCCGCCGCAAGTGAAAACCCAAACTTCTGGTCCTCATGCGCTGTGGCGATGAACTCGTGGGTGTGCGCCTCGACGCCGACGGTAATGCGCGTCATCACCGGAATAGGGTCGGCGTTCTCATCGCGGCCTTCGGCGATGTCTACCAACCTAGCAATCTCGTAATACGAATCGACGACGATGGCGCCGACTCCTGCGTCGACTGCGGTTCGCAGTTCGGCATCGGATTTGTTGGAGCCATGGAACGCAATGCGCTCGGCGGGGAATCCAGCCCGTAGTGCTACCGCGAGCTCACCGCCCGTGCAGACGTCGAGGCCGATGCCTTCCTCACTCAGCCATCGCGCTATCTCGCCACAAAGAAAGGCTTTTCCGGCGTAGTGGATGGCACTTGCCGAGCCGAATGCGTCGGCGAAATCGTGGCAACGGGAACGGAAGTCGGCTTCATCGATCACCATCACCGGCGTGTCGAACTCTGCGGCAAGATCGCGCACATCTTTTCCTGCAACCATCATCGATCCGTCGAGGCTGCTGCGAGAAAGTGATCGCGGCCAGACTTTGGGGTCCACGGCGTTCAGATCCGAAGCCGGTGCGTAGCCGTGCCGCTCGGGAACAACCTCGCCGTGCCGCGGTCCTGCCGGATGCGCTCTCACATCCGCTCCGGCGCCGTGATGCCCAGAACGCCAAGACCGTTAGCCAGTACCTGGCGGGTAGCCGCACAGAGCTCTAGGCGAGCGTAGTGTGCCGCACTCGCGGGCTCATCCCCCAGGGGAAGCACTCTGACCGCATCATAAAACCGGTGGTAGGTGCCAGCCAGGTCCTCCAGGTAGCGAGCAATCCGATGGGGTTCACGCAGTTCCGCGGACGTGGACATCACCTTCGGGAAGGCTGCAAGCTGGGCGACCACGTTGGACTCCTGCTGGGTATCGAGCACTGCCGGATCGAACTTGGGCGCGTCCTCCGAGCCGGGAACGAGCCCAAGCTCGGCCGCATTGCGGGCCAGCGACGCAAGCCGCGCATGGGCATATTGGACGTAATAGACGGGGTTGTCACTCGACTGTTTGGTCCATAGGTCCAAGTCGAGATCCACCGAGGTGTCAACCGAGTAGCGGATCAATGCATACCTGCCAGCGTCGACTCCCACCGCGTCGATCAAATCGTCCAGGCTCACCGTCGTGCCCGCACGCTTACTCATCCGGACGGGCTGTCCGCCTGCCACCAAATTCACCATCTGTCCGATCAAAACCTCGACGCTGGCTGGATCATCGCCGAAGGCGGCGGCCGCTGCCTTCAACCGAGAAATGTAGCCATGGTGATCAGCGCCGAGCATGTAGATACACAAGTCAAATCCGCGGCTGCGCTTGTCCAAGAAGTACGCCAGGTCGCCGGCAATGTAGGCGGGGTTGCCGTCGCTCTTAATGACCACCCGGTCTTTATCGTCTCCGTATTCGGTGGACGCAAGCCACCAGGCGCCATCCTTTTCGTAGAGCTTTCCGGAGGTCTTCAGCCGGTCGACCGCCCGTTCAACGGCACCGGAGCTGTGCAACGAATCTTCGTGGAAATAGACGTCAAAGTCGGTGCGGAAGCTGTGCAGCGTTGCTTTGATTTCGGTGAACATGAGGTCGACACCGACCTTGGCGTAGACGGCCATCGCAGCTTCGTCATCCATGCTGGTGACGTGCGGAGCCACTGCCGCGACGTGCGCTGCTATATCGGTGATGTAGCTTCCGGCGTAACCGTTTTCCGGGGTTTCCCGCCCGCGTGCGGCAGCCAGCAACGAAGAGGCAAATCGGTCGATCTGCGCCCCAGCGTCGTTGAAGTAGTACTCGCGCACCACGTCAGCTCCCTGCGCGCTCAGGACGCGTCCCAGCGCATCGCCCACCGCAGCCCAACGAGCTCCACCGATGTGGACGGGACCGGTCGGGTTGGCCGAGACAAATTCTAGGTTGATCTTCTTGCCCGAAAGGGCGTCGCCGTGGCCGTATTCAGCGCCCGCTGCGAGAACCTCGGTGACCACGGCGCCAGCAGCCGCCGCGTCCAGCCGAATATTGAGAAAGCCCGGCCCTGCGACCTCGACCTCGCTAATTCCGTCAACCTGGCGCAGATGATCTGCGATGAGCTGGGCTACCTCGCGCGGCGGGCGGGCGAGGTGCTTCGCGATCTTCAGCGCGACCGATGTCGCATAGTCGCCATGTTCGCGCGAGCGGGGTCGCTCGACGGTGATTTCTTCAGTCGCGGCAATCACCCAGCCGCCGGATGCGGCTGCAGCGCTCAGGGCAGCATGGATGGCAGCGGATAGCTGTGCGGGGTTCACACCCCTATCTTAGGAAATTTCCACCGCCTGTTTTACCGGTACTGGACAGTTCTCGATGCGCGATACGTCACCGATGACGACAGCACACACCCACGCGGGGCTTCCCGGCGTGGGTGTGGATTGGACCGCGCGCGGTGGCGGCATTGTTGGCTCCGGCGACTCCTTGCTTCGGGTAACATTATTTTTCGCGCCCCCGTAGCTCAGGGGATAGAGCACCGCCCTCCGGAGGCGGGAGCGCAGGTTCGAATCCTGCCGGGGGCACCAAAGCCCGAGGCGCACTAGCCACACCTACCAACTCCCGATGCCTATTCAGATGTCCGGTACCTCGCGCTAGGCGACGTTTTCCCCCGAAATCGCGGGGCGAGATATTTTGCGACGAACATCTGTGGCCCGTAACCAGATGTGGCGAACCGACGCGGTGTCTCCCGGAGTTTGTTGCCAGGCAACCATGACGTGGCCCGCAGTCCAGCGGATTGCGTGGCCAGGCCACCACTCTTCGTCCTCGCCGCTCAGTACCAGTCGCAAAATAACGGGGATCCGGCCCATTGCCCCGTTGGGTATGTGAGCCGGCATCTCCTCGTTGAGATACCAGGGAGCAGCCATACTGCTATCGAACACGTGTTCGGAGATGCAGTCAAGAAGGAAAGGCTGGCTGGGAAGAATTAAGTATTCACTGAGTCCGCGATGGCAAGCCTGAGAAGCTCTTCGGCCCCGGTCCGGCTCTGCGCCGCAGCGATGAATCCAGCTTTGTGACAGAACACCGCGTCCGACACACCCGTCTCCGCGCCGAGTTCGGCTCCGGAGAGCCCACGCCATGCTTGCGGGAAAGGCTTCCTGGAGCCAAATTGGGATCCGTTGGGCCGCACGGTCTGAATTGTCCAGCCGCCGTTGGTATTTGGGAACATCGTGTACAGCAATTCTGGCTGCACTGAGGCAATCCGCCCGTGTGGGACGAATGCGTCGAGCACTAGGTATCTGGGATCGGGCGTCGCCTGATAGCGCTCCAGGAACAACTTCTCCGCAGCCTCATCTTGCGAAAATTTCGCCTTCAGACGCAGGAGAATCTGGGTGGCAAGCTGGACGGCGACGTCGAACTGATCATCGAAATTGGCCTCGCCCAGCCCGTCGATCGGATTGAGAAGACCCAACACACTCGAGATGTCGAACGGAAGGGTGTTGAACTCGTTCAGGGTGTAGAGGTCCTGGCCGTTATCTACAGCATCGATGGATTCGACCAGTCGAGAGTCGATGCGTCGACTCACCTTTTCGTCGCCGTCGCAAAATTGCGTTCCGTACTCGCGCCACAAAAGCCCAAATGCCGAGTAGAGAATTCCGTTCGTCCGGGCGCCGCTGCTGAGCTGGTGGTGGTCGAATCGTCTGGATTCAACATCGAATATGCCGCCGACGTCGAGAACGATGTCGGCGGCAGCCAGCACAGTCTCATCTCGAGTCCGGACCACGGTGGCGTCAGGATGCAGATGGCGTAAAAGCGCCACGCCTAAAACGTCGTCTGCGTGGAATTTGCCGTTGTGGGTAGCGATGATCACGGATCCAAGCCTAGGCACCGCTGACGCGGGAACCTATTTATCGCATCTCACGCTGAGCCCCTTGAGAGTGCGCAGGCAGCTCAGATCCGCCCCCGCAGCGGCAGCCAGGCCAACACATCTTGGATGCGAGCATCCCAGTAGTCCCAATCGTGCCCTCCTGGGCCGAAACCTGCAGTGACGGGGGCGCCCTTTCTCCGAGCTAACGCAAGGAATTTTTCATTCTCCTGAATCAAGTTGTCCTCGGTGCCACAGCACATATACAGCTGCGGCATCACAATCCCCGAGAGGCCAGCGGGGCGCTCTGCTATCTGGCCTGCTGCCTGGTCAAAATTTTGCACAAGCCAGCCCACATCATCATTGGTGCCTTCTATCAGGGTATCCCCGAAAATGCGATCAAGCAGGTCCTTCTTCGGGTCTCCGGGGCGGGGACGCGTCGCCATGCCCAGGGATCCAGAAATGCTCGCAGCGGCGGCAAACCGTTCCGGCTGCCGCAACGCCCACTTGAATGCGCCGTATCCACCCATCGAAACGCCAGCGACGAACGTATCCTCGCGACTGCTCGAGACCTTGAAAAAACCGTCGACCAATTCTGGAAGTTCCTCCGACAGGAAGGTCCAGTACTTATTTCCGTAGATCTCGTCAGCGTAAAAACTCCGGTGCACCTGCGGCATCACGACGGCAAGGCCTAACGAGGACACATATCGCTGAATGGAGGTGCGACGGATCCAGGCAGTGTCGTCATCGGTAAATCCGTGAAGGAGATAGAGAACCTGAGGGTTGGGCGGAGCAACGGTACTTGTACTAACAGGTGCCTCCGACGCGTCTTGGCTCGGAGCGCGCTGCGGCAATATCACCGACATCGAAGTGCTGAGTCCGAGCACCTCGGAGAAGAAATCGCATCGAATGTGGGCCATTTTTTGTACACCACTCCCATTTCCTTCGGTGGATGGCCAGAATAACCTGATCTGGCGCGACTTCGACTGCCGCCGTATTCGTCCCCTCTCTCTCTCCCTCGCCCTCGCCCTCGCCCTCGGCAACCTGGCCATCCGACGCCCGAGTCGGATGGCCGTACACAGCGGCGCCCGGTGCAGCCGATACGTCTCCCGAAGAAATCCTGCGTATCGCTGGCGCTGCATCAGCAAGGCCGTCATCATGGACCGATGAGACCTATTTGGACGGGATCAGTCGCATTCGGGCTCGTTAACGTGCCGGTCAAGTTGTACTCGGGCACCGAGGACCATGACGTTCGGTTCCATCAAGTCCACGCAGCAGACGGCGGACGCATCCGGTACAGCAGAATCTGCGAATTGGACGGCGAAAAGGTGGATTTTGCCGACATCCAGAAGGCTTATGAGGCGTCGGATGGCCGAGTGGTCGTCGTCACCAACGAAGACCTCGCGAGCCTTCCCATCAACACTGATAAGGAAATCCAAGTTCTGAGTTTCGTTCCTTCAGAACAGATCGACCCGATACTGTTCGATAAGAGCTACCTCCTCGAACCGGCAGGGGCCTCCATCAAGTCTTATGTCTTATTGGCTGAAGCGTTGGCCGATGTGGACCGCGTCGCGATCGTGAACTTTGCACTACGTCAGAAGACTCGGCTTGCTGCCTTACGCGTTCGAGACGGAGCGCTTCTCGTTCAAACTTTGCTGTGGCCCGACGAAGTGAGGGCGGCCGAATTTGACTCGTTAGACCGCGACGTGAAGATATCCCCCGTCGAAAGAAAAATGGCCCGTTCGTTGATTGACAGCTTCGCCGATGATTTCCATCCTGAGGAACACGCCGACCGCTACAGAGAGGAACTGCAGCAGTTGATCGACGCCAAACTTGACGGCGGCGAGGCTTTTACGAACGAACGGCCTGATTCGGACGGAGAGGACGCCGAGGTTCTCGACCTGCTGGCTGCGCTGCAACGAAGCGTGGACAAGAACGCCGGAACATCACCTTCAGTCAGGACGCGTCCCGCGACGTCCGCAGCTCCCAAGCATCCAGCAGCCAAAACTGGGGCTAAGGCCAAAACTCCGGTGAGAACCAAGCCCGCGGCGAAGACCCCTGCCGCCCAGAGTGCTCCAGCGAAGGCCCGAGCGGCCGCCGCAGCGCCCGGCGAGTCGCCAACTGCGGCTGCCGCCGAAAAGCCGACGCCTCGCAAACGGGCAACAAAGAAGTCTGCCTGAGCTACGAGAGGAGATCACATGGATACCGCCATGGAACGATTGGACCACCTGGTGCTCGCCACCCCCGACCTACTGGCCACCTCGGATCTGCTGGCCCGCCAACTGGGCGTCACCCCCTCACCAGGGGGTAGCCACGCGGGACGTGGAACGCGAAACCTGCTTGCTCGTTTAGGCTCTCGAAGCTACTTAGAAATTATTGGGATCGACGAGGATCAGCGGGACCACCTCGGGCCCCGCCCCTTTCGGGTCGACGAGATTGACACACCGACAGTGGTGAACTGGGCCGTGGGCGTTCCAGACACGCGCGGCGCGCGGCTCAACGCTGTGAACGCGGGCTATGACCCGGGGCCAGCCTCGGCAATGCAGCGCATCCGACCCGACGGCGTCGTGCTGTCCTGGTTGCTCACAATGCCAACGTCGGCCACCACCCCGTTCCTCATCGACTGGCTGGGGTCCACGCACCCGGCCGAAGATGCCGCGGCCGGGATCACCCTGATCAGCCTTCGCGTGCGGCACCCGGATCCGAAAACGGTTTCCCGCCAGATCCGCGCGTTAGGAATTGCGATGACGGTCGAACAGGGACCCGAAGCGCTGCTCGTGACGCTGTCGGGCCCGCGCGGGAACCTCACTTTTGGCTAAGGATTTGCACGCTCTCGCGACTTTCTGATCCCCGACTGCATACCGAAACGCCGGAGTGGGCATACTGACTGACATGGGAATGCTCATTGTGGTCTTGTTGGTAATCTGGCTCGCCTTCGCAGTACTGGGGTTCGTGATCAAGGGCCTA
Source organism: Nakamurella antarctica (assembly GCF_003860405.1). Classification (NCBI taxonomy): domain Bacteria; kingdom Bacillati; phylum Actinomycetota; class Actinomycetes; order Nakamurellales; family Nakamurellaceae; genus Nakamurella; species Nakamurella antarctica. The sequence goes on from NZ_CP034170.1 coordinate 1,941,977, forward strand.
GTGTGGCTCGCAATCATCGGCCTCGTACTGTTTGTGGCAACCTCGATCTGGGGTTTCGTCAAGGGTAAAACTAAAGCGTGATGCCCGAATAGCGGGCAACTCCGCGAGAAAGTCGTAGGCACTGGCAAACGTCAGTACCGAGAAACGAAGCATGCAGCAGGGGCCGATTGATTCTCGTCCGCCCCTGCTGCATTTGCTGTTGACCCGCTTGCATGTGCTGTTATCTCAACCAAGCGTTCTTGAGGACGAAAGACATTTTCGCCCAGCGCGCCCCCAGGCCCCACATGTTGCCCGCGTTCGTGGCGGCCACCACGAGAAGCGCGACCGCATACAAGAAGTGGTAGTCGACCAGGGGGTTACTGGACCCGGTCGGCTCCCCTGCCACATTGAACCTGGCGACGGGGTACTCCGCGATCCACATCAATGCCATGAGCAAAATTCCCACCGCAGCGGCAAGTCGCAATCCAATTCCCAGGATCAGGGCGACCCCTACGACCAGCAAACCAAGCATGAAAAGCGTGTCAGCCCACCATGTTCCGGCGATGCTGTGGAAGGTCGACTGCAGTGGGCCGACATCGACGGACTTGAGAAATCCATTGGTGGGCGAACCGCCGTTAATCCAAGCCTTGGCGCTGGTGGCCGAATAGCCCAACCCGAATGCCTTATCCAAGAAGGCCCACAGGAAGATGAATCCTGTCGAGACCCGAAGCAAAACCAACGTCCAAGTCGCCCAATGGCTCAAGGGCTTCGCTGCGAGGTCCGGCTCCGAACTATTACGCGGTGCGGTGGGAGCGATGATTGACATGATGCCTCTTCCCTAGTGGTTGAGATCAGCATCCGTCTCGCGGCTCTGAGAAACACCCGGCAAAAGGTCCCTTTCCGGCGGGACCAAGGTCCCATCCCCTGCCGGCGTCAATGCGATCACCCCTGCCTCGGCAACCATTGTCGCGCTGGCGGCCCGTCGAGGTGTGGCAGGAACCGGGCCGCCAAACCCGACGCGTAAGACAGCTTGTGGGTAGGCAGGTTCTGCCAGTACCGATTGCACGCTGTGCCTCGCGCCCGGTACTTCTACGAGCTGCGATAGAAATGAGGCTGATAATCCGAGGCTGGTCGCGGTCAGTAGCACTCGTTGCATCGCGATACCCGCAGTGACTTGACTCAACGCGTTGTCAGCCCAGCTCGCCAGCACCACAATTAAAGGTTGCTGCTCAAAGTCCTTATTTGGCAGGCGTTCCGGTCGTCCTGTTGGGCCGAAGTCACGGAAGGTCCAGGTATCGTTCGCTGCTGGCGGCGGGCCCGCCGATCGCAGTGGCACTCCGTCGGCCCCCCTACCCGCCCTGTCCAGTTTTTCCACTCCTGCAACCACAGCGGATCTGCCATCTGCAGGTGATGCGCGTCCGCCGACCACTGGCGCAGGCTTGCCAACCTCGCTGGGTCATCAATAATTTCTGCCGTCGCGCCCTCGAGTTGCGCGGCCCTGACCAACTGCCGTCTGTGCATTGGCTCGATGTCGGTTTCAAGGAACGGTCGCCGGTTGGTCCTGCGATGCACAATCGCACGCTCCAGCTCTGCAGACTCCGGGCTGAGTCGGCCAACCCCATCACTCTCGATGCTGGCGATCGGACCATCAACGCCAGCCGGAAATAGCGTCACCCGAGCAGCGACGCCCGCGCGTCCCACCGCCAGTCGAAGGTTCAACAAAGCTGCCCCACAGGATAGAAGCATCTCGCGACCATCCGGGTCGGTGCCCGGCAGCGCCCTCGAGTGATCCGCATGCAGTTGGATCGACGCCGTTGTCATGGAAAATTTCCATGGCTGACTGTTGTGCAGCGAGGGCGCGCGGCCTGCCGCAGTCAGAACAGTGTCCAATTGGATGAGGGTCAATCCCAGTGGAAGATCCATTGTTACCACCACCTCCGAGCGGGTTCCGACGCCGCAGCTGCTGACACCGTGCACCTCACGGTCGTCCCTTCCGCAGGTTCGGGTCTACGGTCCAAGGTCCCGACTTTGCAGACCCCGCGTTCTGCTACTACGCGTCGGGGTGGGTAAATGGGGACGAACCTGACACAGTTGACCCCGAGGGTGCCCTCGCCCCCTGCCTGAGGAGCTGATTGTTCTGAATTCACCAGAACCGGGTCTGCGCAAGCTCGTAGCCGCAAATAGATCGATCCTGGGTGAGCTGTCGCTTCCGTTGGTCCTGACCCGCGTGGTGGAAACAGCCTGCGAGTTGACGGGTGCCCGATATGGGGCGTTGGGGGTGATCGGCTCCGATGGACTGTTGGAAAAGTTTATTCATACTGGAATGGCTCCCGACCAGGTCGATGAGATCGGGGACCTGCCGCGCGGGAAAGGCTTGCTGGGCGCACTTATTCACAATCCCGAACCGATCAGATTGGCCCGACTTGCCGACGACCCGCGGTCAAGTGGGTTTCCCCCTCACCACCCGCCGATGGATTCATTCCTTGGTGTCCCGATCAAATTGCGTAATGAGGTGTACGGAAACCTCTACCTGACAGATAGTTTGGCGGGCGAGTTCACCGCGGACGACACAGATCTTGCACTCTCACTAGCGGGTACCGCCGCCGTCGCAATCGAAAATGCGCGCTTGTTCAGTGAGGCCCAGCGCAAACAGGATTGGCTTCAGGCATCGACTGAGATTACCCGTCTCCTCCTCACCGGTGGCAGCAGCGATGCGCTACGAGAAATAGCCGACAGGGTGAAGGTGCTGGCACGTGCTGACGTGGTCACGGTGGAGCTACCCGCGTCGCGATCGGGCTATTTTCGCGTCGAGGTAGCTACCGGCGTGAGTGAAGAAGTGCTGCAGGGCCATGAATACCCGGCACCGGGAACGCTTTCCCAAGCTGTCGTTGATACGGGTCAAGCCTCTCGCATTGCCAACGCCGCTGACTGCAGCGACTTGGTGAATCTGACACAAGTGGTGCCGCTCGGCCCCGTCATGGCTCTGCCACTGGCAAGCGTCACTAGTCCTCGAGGAACGTTAGTAGCCGCGCGACTGCCTGGTCGTCCTGTTTTCTCGCTCGCAGAACTTGATATGGCCACTACGTTCGCTGGCCAGGTTTCTATCGCGTTGGGATTGGCCGATGCTCAGGTAGCAAAGGATCAGCTGACACTTTTAGAAGACCGTGGCAGGATCGCCCGCGACCTTCATGATCATGTGATTCAACGACTATTCGCCACCGGCCTCACGGTTCAAAGCGTCCTGCCGTTAACCGCATCGCCTGCAACAGAGAAACTCTCCGCCGTGGTCGACGAATTGGACGCAGCTATTAGGCAGATCCGAGCGTCCATCTTTTCGCTTGAGGGAGCTCTCAACCATTCTGAATCCGTCCGCTCCGAATTGCTCGACACCATCGTGGTGGCGTCGTCATCGATGCCTGTTCCGCCCCAGGTGAGACTGGTCGGACCGATTGACACGCTCATCTCACCGGCGCTGCGGGACGACGTCCAGGCAGTGTTGCGCGAGTCGTTAACTAACGTGGTCAGGCACGCGCGCGCGGCAACGGTGACGGTCGTTGTTTCCGTCGCAGATGGAGTCTTGGCGGTGGACGTCCAGGACGACGGGGTCGGTTTCGGCTCACCCGTACATCGCAGTGGTCTCGCAAACCTGCTGGACCGCGCGGAAAACCACCGCGGCACCTTCGTGGTTGAATCCGCCCCGACGAAAGGAACGCGCCTCCAATGGTCGGTCCCGATCCCATGACCCCCATCCGAGTGTTTCTCCTCGATGACCATGAAATAGTGCGCCGCGGGATTTCCGAACTAATTTCCGCAGAAACCGATATTGAAGTAGTCGGCGACGCTGGAACCGTGGCTCAAGCCTTGGCCCGTATCCCCGCGGTTCGGCCAGATGTCGCCGTGCTGGATGCTCGTCTCCCCGACGGAAGCGGTATCGACGTCTGCCGCGATATTCGTTCAGCGATGCCCGACATCAAGTGCCTGATCCTTACCTCCTATGACGACGACGCTGCGTTGTTCGCTGCCGTCATGGCCGGCGCAGCGGGATATCTACTGAAGGAGATTCGTGGTGCCTCCCTGGTCGACGCGATCCGACATGTAGCCGCCGGTGGCTCGCTCATGGATCCGCAAGTCACCGGAAAGTTGTTGACCCGATTGCGGGACGGCGTGCCCCACGACACCAGGGCGGATTCGCTCACGGCGCGTGAGCGCGAGATTTTGGATCTGATTGCGGAAGGTCTGACCAATCGGCAGATCGGCGAGTCGCTCTTTTTGGCGGAGAAGACGGTCAAAAACTATGTGTCCTCTTTGCTGACAAAACTTGGAATGCAACGCCGCACCCAAGCTGCGGTGTTCGGTGCTCAGATAAAACCGTGAAGAGGCAATTCAACAGACCACCGCATATTTTCACCCGTTTGGCTCGGGACCTTTGGCCCTGACGTTCCGATGACGACCCGCCTAGCGTCATAGCCACGGTTCGGCGCCGGTAGGCACCGATTTCGCCCTCAGCCTTTGGGAGATTCATCATGGACGCATCGACGCGGACACCATTCATCGTTGTGGGTATTGACGGGTCACGCGAGAGTGTGTCCGCCTTACAATGGGCGCTTGCCGAGGGTCTTCGGACGGCTGCGGCGGTAGAAGTCGTGCACTGCTGGCAAGGCGACACGATTGTCGAGGCACTCCTCACGTCACACACCGAATTGAAAATCGGATCCGAATGCATGCTGGATAACCAGGTAGCGGCTGCGGTGAAGGATCTTCCCGTTTCCCCCGAAATTACCAAGGTCAGTGTCGGCGGCAAGGTCAGCACCGCGCTGCTGGAGCGCGCAAAGGGCGCAAACATGCTCGTGCTTGGGTCACACCGAACCACAACTTTGCATGACCGCGTCTTCGGACAGGTGCTTGGCGGCTGCCTTCGCAAGGCCAGCTGCGATGTTGCAGTTATTAATAGAGACGGCCATGTTGTGCAGATACAGCGGGTATCTTCAGCCGTCTCTTAAAGCTTTGGTCAACCATCTGGCCGGAGACAGAAAGCTGTCGCCCCGTCGGATCGGATCCGGCGGGGCGACGCCCTCTTGCCTATCGCAGCGCTAAGAAGCTAGCGCTGTTCGTGACTGGTTGAGGTGTCCTTGGTGGTGGTTACCTCGTCGGTAACAGTGTTCACAGCCTTGAACTGGCCCGACGCCTCGGCTGGCACTGCCATATCGGCGGTGGCGATGTCTACTTCGGACGTTTGAGGCTTCAGGATGCTCAACACGACGGCTCCTGTCAGAGCGACCACGATCACGGCAAGGCTTGCCAGCGAGGGGATCTCGGGGATCGACTCGTTGATTACCTTGTGGCCAGCCTGAAGGAAGAGTTTGATCCCGATGAAGGCCAAAATGAACGCGAGCGCCTTGCCCAGGTAGTGGAATTTGTCTAGCAGGCCGGCAAGCAAGAAATACAGCGCGCGCAGCCCGAGGATGGCAAACGCGTTGGAGGTGTAGACGATGAACGGCTCGTCGGAAACAGCAAGGACCGCTGGAACCGAGTCGACAGCGAAAACCAGATCAGCAGCCTCAATCGCGACAAGTACCGCCAACAAGGGAGTTCCGACGCGCTTGCCCGCCTCCTTCACGATGAACTTCGTGCCGCGGTACTCATCAGAAATAGGAATGAATTTGCGTAACACCCGGACTGCCAACCCCTTGCTGGGGTCAATCGTGTCGTCGTGGCCTTTGATGAGCTTCCAGGCACTCCAGATCAAAATGGCACCAAACACGAACAACACAGCGGCGAACTTGCTCACTACAGCTACGCCCAGCGCCAGGAAGATGCCACGGAAGATCAAGGCTCCCATGACGCCGTAGAACAGCACTCGGTGTTGGAAGGCTGCTGGGACCTGGAAGTAGGCAAAGATCATCGCAAAAACGAATAGGTTATCGACCGAGAGGCTCTTCTCCAAGAGCCAGGCTGTCGTGTAGTCCAGGCCCGGACCACTGCCAAAACCAATAAAGATCACGATCCCGAAAATGACGGAGACGCCCACCCAGACGCCGCTCCAGATAGCCGCTTCTTTAAATTTGATGACGTGGGCACCGCGGTGAGCGAGCAGGTCGATGGCAAGCATGATGACTACCACCGCGACGAAGGCTGCCCAGGCCCAGAAGGGGACGTTCATTGTTTCTCCTGACGAGTTTCTTGTGAGGTATGCGAGTAGTTGTGGCTGGTTCCAGCCCGCTTCACTCATCATCTAGTGTATTTTCGCGGCAGCCCAGGTATGAATTTGCCTAAAAAAAAGGCAGTTGGTTGCCGTTTTACGGCAATACTTGGGCATCCCACTCGATCAAACGGGCTCCTAGCACTGCCGTGTGCAAAGTGAACCTAGAGGTGGCATCGTCCGGGTCATGGCCTGTCAGTTGCCGTACCCGCTCGAGGCGGTAGGTGACCGCACGTACGGAGAGATGCATGGTGCGCGCAGTTGCCGCGGTGTTGCTTCCCGTAGAAAAGTAAGCGAAGAGCGTGTCAATCAGCGGCCGCGCCCCACCACGAGCGGTGGTGAGCGGCCCGAGGACCGTCCGTACCAAATCCGTCATCGCCGCTTTATCGCGTAGCAGCACTCGATAGACCAGCATTTCGGCAGCATCGATCACATCCAGCGCGCGGCCCAGCCTTCTCCCCAGATCGAGCGCCTCTTTGGCATCTTCAAAGGATGCCCGGACGCCCGCCGGACCGACGTGCGAGCGACCTATCCCCAGTTGCCAGTCACCGACTTTGGGGAAGCGGCGCAGTTGGACCTTGGTCGGGAGAACTGGGTCGCCTGAGCGAGGGGGCAGCACTGACGTTATTCCGGCTACCATTTCCGACACAGCCAACTTATCGGGCGCGGCGAAGATAGCGACCAGCGCTCCGTCCTTGGTCGCTATCAAAGCGTCTGCGTCTGCCTTCGTTCCCAGCAGTGCGCGTTCTATCGCCACCACCACAGGGCTGCCCTCTACAAAGGGCCTTTCGGATCGGACTATCGCCACAGCGTGCGGCCCGGGAAGACTGAGGCCGAACGTCGCTGCCCGTTCGACCAACCCCACGACATCGCTGCTGCCAGTGAGGAGGTCATCGATGAATTCGCGCCGCGCGGATACCTCTGCACGGATCACATCGCGCCTAGCGAGTTGGTAGCCCTCGGTCAGAGCGGCAACGACGTCGTCGGCCGCTCGCAACACAGCGTGGCCTGCACGCACGACGCCTTGTGGGTCACTGGCTGCCTGTTGCACCTCAGGCAGATGTTCCCAAAGCCGCCAAGCAGCGGACAGATACAAGTCGAGAAGTGCTCGGAGCGCCACCCCTTGCGAGGCGGCAACTCGCCCAACGTCCTTGAACCGCAGCACATCTGGTTTTCGCAGCCGGGTACCACCAGCAACGGAGAGAACAACAATCTGTAAAAAATCAGAGAGCAGATGGGGGTCTAGCCCGCCCGCATCTTTGGCGCCACCCCGCGAAACTACGTCGATGACTTCCCGCGGAATAGACGCCGAGTGTGTCATCGTCGCCCTTTCCGGAGCCTGCTTGACCGTGCTGGATTCCGGCAGGCACTTCAGTTTATCCGCCGACCACTCTTCGAAGGGGCCACCGCCCGTGAGGCACGAAATCTGTCCTCATCCTCATCGCACGCAGACGGCCCGGACAGGCTAGTGAGCTGCCCTGTATTGAGCGACCACGGATGCTGCGATCCGGCCTCGGTCCCCCACCGAAATCCCCTGATCAAGCGCCCAAGCCCGAATCAAAACCAGCTCAACCTTATTAGAGCGCACTGCACTTGTAGCTTCGAAGCTGCCGGAGCTTTTCCGAGCGGATGTCACGAATGCAGTGACCGATGCACGCAAAGCTGCCGCATTAGCATCCCCCAAGTCAATCTCATAGGATTGCCCGTCCAATGCGAACCGGATGGTCTCAGTTGCTTCGGAACCGTCAATATCGTCGACTAATGCGGTAATGACTTTGGTTGCCATGTGAATATCCTTTTAAATGTGATCAGATTTTCCTATAGTATATGCACATCCTGAGTGCGTCATGATCTGCAATGACGAATCCATCAGCCTCTCCTCGCTCCGGCCCTTTCGGCCCGGCGAGGTAGAAGGAAAACCAGCATCAGGGCGGCCACACAAAATAGGGCGCTGACCAGCATCGCGGCAGCCGCTGCGTTCGTAAACCCCGTCGCGACAGCGAGCCTGCTGTTCCCGTTAATCTCTAACGTGCCGAACAACACACTTCCAATAACGGCAATTCCAACGGCGCTGCCAACCCGCTGCAGAGCGCTGATGACCGCACTGGCGGTGCCGGCATAGCTGGATTCGACCGTGGCAACGATAAAGGAGAGATTAGGAGCGATAAATAGACCGTTGCCGATGCCAGCGATAAACAATGGGGCCAGCAGCATCCAGTTTGTCAGCTCCAACGGAGCCGTGTTGCGCAGGACCAGCCACGTCCAGAACAGTCCGATGGCAACTAAAGTTGCGCCGATAACGAGAATATTGCGACCCAGTCGAGGCACGATTTTGCTGCTCTGTGACGAGGTAATGATGGTGCCGAACGCGAAAGGCAAAGCAACCAAGCCCGACTGCAGCGGCGAGTGGCCAAGACCGGACTGCCACAGGATAGTGATTGTAAAGAAAATACTGGTGAATGCAGCAAAATACACCAGCGACAGAGTCACCCCGCCGGAGAATGCCTTGTATCGAAACAGGCTGGGCGGCACGAGGGGCTCGAGACCCCTGTTCGTGTAAGCGGTCTCCCAGAAGCCAAATGCCACGAGCAAAGCGACCCCGAGAGCTAAGGTCGCGAAGGTCCACGCTGGCCACCCTTGCGACTCGCCCTGAATTAGAGGCACCAGAAGCGCCACGAATCCAGCACTTACCAACAAGATGCCGACGGGGTCGATGCCAAACTTTTTTGTATCGGCGCGCTGCGCACGGTCTGCGGGCAGTAACTTCCACGCCGCGACGAGCGTGATAATCCCCACCGGGATATTGACGAGGAAGACCAAGCGCCAACCATTTTCTTCGCCGAAGAACTGGAAGATGAGTCCGCCGATGACAGGACCCAGCGCGGACGACAAACCGATAGCGGCGCCGAGGATACCGAACGCCTTGCCCCGTGCCTGCGGCGGGAAAAGTATTTGAATGGTCGCAACAACCCCGGGTACGAAAATTCCACCCGCGAAGCCCTGAAGCACCCGGAAGACCACCAGCGAAGTGCCGCTGGAAGCCACACCGCATGCCAGGCTCGCCAGCGTAAACAGAGCGATACCGGTGAAGTAGACCCACTTATGTCCGTACCTGTCGCCCAGACGCCCGGCAGGAATCAGTGTCAGGCCCAGCGCCAATGCGTACCCGGACACAATCCAGGACAGGACTGCGGAGGACGCGTTGAGTTGGGTTTCGATCGACGGCAGCGCGACATTGACAATCGTGGCGTCCAGAAGCGACATAAACATGCCAGCAATCAGGACTGCCAAAGCCCACCAAGTACTGCGCGGAACGTGGGTGGATGCATGACCGTGAGCAGTCGACACAGAACAACCTTTCGAGGGCGCTCACGCGCGCTCTGCGCGTGTGCCTGCGCGACTGTACATCCCGATGGGCAATCGTGCTGTCACCGCTAGGTTCTCAAGCCTGCCTCGGGGCGTTCCGGCGGCAGGATACAAATGGTTAGCCTGTAGGAAGCTGCACGAGCTCGACGATGACGTTTGAGACGTAATACCTGTTTCCTGCCGCGCGCGAAGTCATCGGCCAAATAAATTAACGATGCTGGGGAAATATTTCCGCTCGCGGACCGGCCGCCGGGCACAAGCCACCTCGCAGCACTCAACTCAGGACACTGCGCGAGTCGCGCAGGCGCTAAGCGATCACGGGAAGGGAATGAGAGCGCACTGCGCATTCATGTTCCGACTTCGGGCCTGCATCACTTTTGGGTCCTTGCGCGACGCGCTCTCCGCCCTGGGGAGATCCTGTGCAGACGCGGGGTGTCGACCCACGGGATTTCGCAAACCCGATCCGGCCTGACCAGCGATCGAAACTCAATCGTTGAGACTAGGCGACTGAGATTACCGATGACGGTTTAAGGGTGGGAACCACCACTGGCGTTTAACCTGCCCTGCAGGCTGTCCCTAGAATCGCTGTCCAGGTAACGGGTCCAACAATTCCATCCGCCTCAACACCCAAGTCGGCTTGCAGTGTGATGATCCCTGCTTCGACCTCGGGCGTCAGAAAATTTGGACGGTCCAGGGTTGCAGCGGAATAGTCCAGATATCCTTTCGTCAGGAGCCAGGCAGTGAGTTCGAATACCTCATCGCCGCTTCCCAACCCGATAGAAGGATCACGAGCCAGTTTGGGCAATGGGCGGGGCTCCAGGAGGCAAATACCCAGTTCGCCAGGATTTTGCAGAGCGCCCGCTACAAGGCTGGTGACCTGACCAGTGGTCTGCAAAGCGTTTCGGCGGTAGGTGTAGGCATCCGGGTAGATCTCGAAGGGGCCTTCGAAAATGATGGCGTGGGCGGTCGGGCCGGGACAGTCGGGCGCAAAGACTCCGATCGCCGCATCGGGGTATTGAGCTGCGATTCTGCGCTCGGCTTCGATGCCAGAGTCGGGACCTTCGAAGTTGCCCAAATCGATGATCCAACTGCCATCGCATGTCAGTGTGACGCGTCTCAACCCGGCTGTGGGCGCCGACGCCGCAGTCTCTTCAGCAGCAGCATGCGGCGGTGGGGCCGTTGAATCCGGCGCGGTAGAGGGCGGCGACGAAGCCGTGACCACCGGCGCATCGGACACTGAATCGGTGGGAACTGCGGATGAAGTAATAATTTTGGTGGTGGTCACCACGGATGTGACGGTTTCCAGGTCTCTGGATTTTGCCGTACTGGAATCGTTGGTCACCGATGGTTCGCTTGCCCTCTGCCCGGAGCCGCTGACAGACCCACACGAGGCGAGTCCGATAACAAGGACGGATGTACCGATCATGGAGAGTGCGCGATACATCATGAAATGTGCCCCCGTAATGGTGAATGCCGAATTCGACTGTTCTGGGCCAGCTCACATTCGGACGGAAATTGCTGTAGCCGACCGTTCTGCAGCGTGGGCATGCCCTACCCTAAACCAGCACTGAAGTGGGCGCGGAGGGGATCGAACCCCCGACCGTCTCGGTGTAAACGAGATGCTCTTCCGCTGAGCTACACGCCCCTGAGCCCGCCGCCATGGGCGAACCCTGGGCCCGCACTACCGTTGAGGCCCAAAGAGATTATCTCATGAACTCAAGGCCGCCACTGCACGTTTCCAGGCAGCTTGGTCTCGCGCTTCTCCCGGACCATTAACTTCGGCAAACCGGACTACACCGTCGATGTCGACAAGGAAGGTGCCCCGAAGTGCCATCCCCGGACCTTCCATGAAGACGCCGTATTGTTGGGCCACTGCGCCATGCGGCCAGAAGTCGGCCAGCAAGGGAAAGGCGTAACCCTGCGATTCCGCATAGGCCTTCAGTGAATATTTTGCATCCACCGAGATCGCAAGCACCTGAATTGCATCGTTTTGGAACGAGCCCAGGTCGTCGCGAATCGCGCACAGCTCACCCGTGCACGTCTGAGAAAATGCGAAGGGATAAAAGACCACGAGAACCGCCTGTTTGCCTCTAAATGAGGACAGAACAACGCTCTCGCCGTCCTGGTTTGAGAGAGTGAACTCAGGTGCGAGGGTGCCAACTTCTACCGTCATTACAGATTCCTTCTTAGGGGGCGTGTGCCTAGGACCTCTGAAGCAAAAGGGAGAGGGCGCTAGCTGCGAACTTTCTTCTCTGACTTTGGCCGGACCAAACGCGTCATGGTCCACTCTGGACCCACCGACGACGACGTGGTGGAAGCCAGACCCGAGATCTGCGCGGCTTCAGAAACGTCCGAGGGCTCAACATATCCGTCGCGACCAGTTTTCGGTGTCAACAACCAGATCGAGCCGCTGTCCGCCAGTGGCGTCATCGCGTCAACTAATGCATCCGTGAGATCTCCGTCGGTTTCACGCCACCAGAGCATGACCGCGTCAACTACATCATCGGCGTCCTCGTCGAGCATTTCCGCACCGATCAGATCCTCGATCTCATCGCGAAAATCGTGGTCCACATCGTCGTCGTACCCGAACTCGCCAACCAGGTTCCCGGCCGCTAGGCCGAGCCGAGCCGCTGCTACCCCCGCCGGCCCTGCTACGTCAGTCACGCCCTACCTCACCTCTCCACACGTTGATTCCCGCGGGCGAATACGCCGCGGGTCGCCCCTACCTTATTAGGCATGAGCCCCGGATTCGAACCGTATTCCTGTTAAGACCTGGTAACTATCCCGCACACGCCACACGCCGGGCCCAAATAACCCATCTACGACGTACCCCGGGGCCGGATACACAAACCCGCCAACAATGCAGGACAATGGAGAACGGCCCTGCGAACGAGCTCGGCTGAACCGAAGTGGCTTGTGCCCGTGACCCGGGTGTTGGCCCCCTGACGAGGAGATCCCTTGGCTGCGTCACCGTACGAAGACATGACCCCGGAGCGCCACCGCGTGATACGTGACGGCCTCGCGGCTCAGCTTCCAGATATTGATCCCGAAGAAACCTCGGAATGGCTGGATTCTTTCGACTCCATGGTCGATGCAAACGGACAGCAGCGTGCCCGGTACCTCATGTTGAGATTGTTGGCGCGCGCTCGCGAGAGAGCAGTGGGGCTTCCCGCGCTCACGGCCACCGATTACATCAACACCATCGCCACCGAGAGCGAACCTTTCTTCCCCGGTGATGAAGCAATCGAACGCCGCTACCGCGCCTGGATCCGTTGGAACGCAGCGATTATGGTGCACCGGGCACAGCGGCCCGGGATCGGGGTCGGCGGCCACATTTCCACCTACGCTTCCTCTGCCAGCCTCTACGAAGTGGGCCACAACTGGTTCTTCCGAGGTAAGGATGCACCGGGGGGTGGCGACCACATTTTCTATCAGGGTCACGCCTCACCCGGCATGTATGCGCGCGCTTACCTCGAGAACCGGTTGAGCGAAAACCAAATGGATGGCTTCCGGCAAGAGGTATCGCATCCCGGCGGAGGAATTCCGTCCTACCCCCACCCGCGATTGATGAAGGACTTCTGGGAGTTCCCAACCGTGTCAATGGGCCTCGGCCCGATGAATGCCATCCAGCAGGCCCGCGTCAACAAGTACCTGCACCACCGCGGTATTAAGGACACATCCGACCAGAACGTGTGGGCCTTCCTCGGCGATGGCGAAATGGATGAAGTCGAGTCTCGTGGGCTTATCCACATCGCAGCAGTTGATGGGCTCGACAACCTGACCTTCGTCGTGAACTGCAACCTGCAGCGCCTCGACGGTCCCGTGCGCGGGAACGGGAAGATCATCCAGGAACTGGAGTCCTTCTACCGCGGCGCTGGCTGGAACGTCATCAAAGTCGTCTGGGGACGCGAGTGGGACCACCTACTCCAAGCCGACCGCGACGGCGCTCTCGTCAATTTGATGAACGCCACCGCTGACGGCGACTACCAGACTTACCGCGCCAACGACGGCGCCTATGTTCGCGAGCACTTCTTCGGACGTGACCCCCGCACCAAGGCGATGGTCAAAGATATGACCGACGCCGACATCTGGAACCTGCGCCGCGGTGGACACGACTATCGCAAGGTGTATGCCGCTTACAAGGCTGCGCAGGAGCACAAGGGACAGCCGACCGTCATCCTCGCGAAGACGATCAAGGGCTTCCACCTCGGCTCGTCCTTCGAAGGCCGCAACGCCACCCACCAGATGAAGAAGCTGACGCTGGATAACCTCAAGAGCTTCCGCGACGAGCTGCACATCCCGATCGATGATGCGCAGTTGGACAAGGATCCCTACCAGCCGCCGTACTTCCACCCTGGCGATAACAGCCCGGAACTGGAGTACCTGCAGGAGCGCCGCAGCCGCCTCGGGGGTTACGTCCCGGAGCGCCGCTCGGCAGCCAAGATGCTCAAACTGCCCGGTGACGAGGTCTACACCGCCGTGCGCAAGGGCTCGGGCAAACAGGAGATCGCCACTACGATGGCGTTCGTCCGGCTGGTCCGCGATCTGGTCCGCGACCCAGAGATTGGGCCGCGCATTGTCCCGATCATCCCCGACGAAGCTCGCACGTTCGGAATGGACTCGTTCTTCCCGACGCTCAAGATCTACAACCCCAACGGCCAGCTGTACACGGCCGTGGATGCCAACTTGATGCTCGCCTACAAGGAAAGCGAACAAGGGCAGATCCTGCACGAAGGGATCGACGAGGCTGGCTCGGTGGCCACCTTCACCGCTGTTGCCACGTCGTATGCCACGCACGGCGAACCACTGATTCCGATCTATATCTTCTATTCAATGTTCGGGTTCCAGCGGACCGGTGATGGCCTTTGGGCAGCTGGTGACCAGATGGCCCGAGGCTTCGTTATGGGTGCAACAGCCGGTCGGACCACCTTGACCGGCGAAGGCCTGCAGCACGCGGATGGCCATTCGCACCTGTTGGCCGCGACCATGCCGCACGTCGTGTCCTACGACCCTGCCTACGGGTTTGAGATCGCGCACATCGTCAAGGACGGCTTGCGCCGGATGTACGGATCGTCGGAACTTCACCCCAGGGGCGAAGACGTCTTCTACTACATCACGCTCTACAACGAGCCCTATGTACAGCCCGCCGAGCCCGAGAACCTTGATGTGGACGGGCTTTTGAAGGGGATGTACCTGTTGGCGCCCGCTAGTGACGCCGACGGTAAGGCACGGGTGCAACTCTTGGCCTCCGGCGTGGGGCTGCGCTGGGCGCTCGAAGCGCAGCAGCTGTTGGAAACCGACTGGAATGTTGCGGCCGACGTGTGGTCGGTCACCAGCTGGACCGAGCTCGCCCGAGACGGCGAGAGGATCGAGCGCGCAAAGCTTCTCGATCCCAGCGTTACGACCGTTCCATTTGTTACGCAGAAGTTGCAGGACGCGGCTGGCCCCGTCATCGCTACCAGTGACTACCAGCGTGCGGTTCAAAACCAGATCGCGCCGTGGGTTCCTACAGATTTCACTGCTTTGGGCGCCGACGGGTTCGGTTTCTCCGACACCCGGTCTGCCGCTCGACGTCACTTCTTGATCGACGGCCCTTCCATGGTCGTCGCCGCACTTTCTGCGTTGGAGAAGCGTGGTGAGTACCGCGTGGGAGCCGCATCGGAAGCGGTCAGCAAGTACCAATTGCACGACCCCAGAGCCGGACGCAGCGGTAACGCGGGCGGCGAGTCCTAAGCAGGCTCCCCCATGCGATCCTCCGAGGGATAGTTCAACGCGTACAGATAGTTGCGGGGCCGGCACCGGAACAGGTGTCGGCCCCGCGTTTTTGGGCTGGCTGGAATTTGAAGGCTGGTATCGGTCTCACCGACAGAGCAGCCTCGGGCAAGCATCGGCTCTCTAAGCAGACTCGTGAATCTGCAAGCATGCTGCTAGCATACTGCAACATGAAGACTTTGTATCTGAGAAATGTTCCCGAAGACGTGGTTCGCAGACTCCAGCAGCTCGCAGATCGGGACGGCACGTCACTCGGAGCGGTCGCGGTCCGAGAGCTGTCCGATGTATCTCGCCGCGCGGACAATCCCTCGTTGATGGCGCAGCTAGCCGACCTCGATGTCGACATTTCCGAGATCGTCGAGACCCTCGAGCAGGAACGCGCCGCTCGGTGATCGTCGTCGACGCCTCGGCAGCCCTGTCCGCGCTCCTGAACGCTGGACCTGCACGCGAGGCGCTGGCCACCGAGCAGCTACACGCGCCTCATCTGATCGATTCGGAAGTAGCGAGTGGACTTCGCAGACTGGTCGCGTCCAGAGGAATCGCCGCCGACGCAGGTTGGGCTGCGTTGGGCACCTGGGGCCGTCTAGGCGTTACCCGCTATCCGACTCACGGCCTTCTCGAACGCATCTGGGCACTGCGCGACAACCTCTCCGCCTACGACGCCGGCTACGTCGCGCTAGCCGAATCCCTCGGCTGTGCCCTCCTTACGGCCGATGGGCGGATCAGCCGTGCACCCGGTATTCGATGCCTGACCACGGTGGTGCCCCGATAGTCCATCCTCAATCGAGACCAAGCGCTCTCGATCAGCGAAGCTGCCGCGATCGCCGATCGCGACCGGTCAGCGTTCGGCAATCGGAACACCACGAACTCGAGCATCAGCATGGGTGTGGGCCAGATCGGTGCCGCAGGTTCCTCGCTATAGGATCGGGGATCTGGATGGCGATGTTTCCATTCTTCAGGGTGATTTTCTCGAAGCCCAAAACACACCGGGAATCGTCCAAGGTGTAATTGAGCAGATGCCAGTTTGCGGCACTAGTTAGACGGCCCGGCAGTGCTCTTTCTCCTGCTAGCGCCGATGTGTCGCGTCGCAACCTTCAGCTATGCCCGACAGGTAACTGAAAATCGGAGGTCGTGATTTTCGGTGGCCTGCATCAAGGTCGCCGAAGGCAAGGGCCGGCTCTGGGGAAGAAACTCCAGCTCAGCGCCGCCCACAAGACACACCTTGTCGGGCTTTCCCGGGGCGGGAGACTGGGACCAGCCACAGGGTTCATGACACCCTGAAAGCGTGATCGCTACACCACTCCCCCCCGACGAAGGCATCATCTCCCAGGACACCCTGACGCGGGTGGAGCAAGCTTCTGGCGCGATGGCAACCAGAGCCGTAGCGCTGATGGACGAACAACTGCCGTGGTTCCGCTCGTTGCCTGCTGATCAACGCTCGTGGGTCACCCTGGTAGCGCAGGCTGGCATCGCCGGGTACGTACCGTGGGCACGCACCTCGGACACCGACTTGCGGCTCACCGACACGGTTTTCGGCACCGCACCTCGCGATCTCTCGCGAGCGGTATCGCTCAGAAGGACGGTCGAGTTGGTGCGCATCGCCATCGACGTCGCCGAAGTCCACGTTCCCGCGCTCGGAGCGACGGAGAACGAAAAAGCCGCACTCTCTGATTCACTGCTGCGATACAGCCGCGAAATCGCCTTTGCCGCGGCAGCCGTGTACGCCACCGCGGCAGAGACTCGCGGCGCCTGGGATGCCAGAGTCGAGGCAGCCGTTGTTGACGGCATCATCCGCGGGGAAGATGAGGAGACTCTCTCCTCCCGCGCCGCCGCACTCGGATGGGATGCCACAGCCGCGGCCACCGTCGTCCTCGGATCGGCTGGGAGCAACCGCACCGAAGCAGTGGCCCGGGTCAGCGAGTGGGCGAAGTCGCTGAAGATACCGGCAATGGCCGGAGTTCAGGGAAGCCGGCTCATCATTGTGCTCGGCGGGCCTTTGCCGGATCTTGCCGAACTCCTTACCGGCGGCGCCGGACTTTTTGCGGGCGGACCCATCGTCTTAGGTCCCACGGGCGCTGGCTTATCTGGTGCCGTTTCCTCCGCTGTCGAGGCTCTCGCCGGTTTGCGCGCCAGCCCGGCCTGGCTGGACGCACCCCGTCCAGTTGCCTCGACCGATTTGCTTGCCGAGCGCGCCATCGCGGGCGACCCCACGGCGGCAGCTCGTTTACGCACTGCGATCTATGAGCCGTTGGCGGCATCCACCAGCCCGCTGACGCAGACCCTGCAGGCCTACCTGGATCACGGCGGTGCACTGGAGCCCGCAGCTCGCGCTCTCTTCGTCCATCCCAACACCATGCGCTACCGGCTCCACCGCATCGCCGAAACCACCGGGCGAGACCCTTGGAACTCCCGAGATGCGTTGGCCCTTCAGGTGGCGCTCATCCTCGGCCGCCTCCAGGGGTGATCGCGTCCACCCATTTGGCTGTTCCGGCTCAGAAACTTGTAGGATCCATACAAAACACAGGTCACGACTTGGTAACCACAGGGTGCGGTTACTGGTGAGTTCAATGGTTAGGTAGACCACGTGCTGGCAATAGTTGCTCCCGGACAGGGATCCCAAAAACCTGGAATGCTCGCCCCGTGGCTGGAAGTGCCGGGTCTTGCCGAGCGTGCAGCGACACTCAGTGATGCTGCGGGCATCGACCTTGTCAGGCTGGGAACCACTGCTGGGGCAGACGAGATTAAAGATACCGCCGTTACTCAACCGCTCGTGGTCGTCGCAGCCTTGCTGGCAGCGCGGCAACTCGATATCCCAGCCGCCGCTGTTGCCGGCGGCCATTCCGTCGGGGAATTGGCCGCTGCTGCGATCGCCGGCGTCATCTCCGATGGTGAAGCTGCTGCTTTGGCGGGTGTCCGAGGCCGTGCAATGGCCGCCGCCTGCGCGCTCACCCCGTCTTCCATGGCCGTCGTTCTCGGGGGTAATGGCGAGGTGGTTACCGCCCGTCTCGCAGAGCTAGAACTCACCGGCGCGAACGTTAACGGCGCTGGCCAGGTGGTCGCGGCGGGCGAATTGGCCAAGATCGAAACGCTGCTCGCCGAAGGTGTCGACGGCGCGCGAGTGATGCCACTTGCCGTTGCCGGCGCATTCCACACCCATTACATGGCTTCTGCCCAGGCTGCGTTTGCCAGTTATGTGGCCGCGCTGTCCGGCACAACTCCCACAAGAGCACTCCTCACGAACGCGGACGGCTGTCTTGTCGCCGACGGCCCGGCCTACTTGCAGCTGCTTATTACTCAGATCACCCGCCCCGTCCGCTGGGATCTGTGTATGGAAACCCTTGCAGCGCAGGGGGTTACGGGAGTTCTAGAGCTTCCTCCCGCAGGTGCACTCGTGGGGCTCGTGAAACGTCAACTCAAGGGCACCGCCACGTTGGCTCTGAAGGGCCCGGAAGATTTGGACAAGGCCATTGCCTTTATGGCCGAGCACAGCCAGGTACAGCCCGAGCACAGCCAGGTACAGCCCGAGCACAGCCAGGTACAGCAGATTCACGCAGGGCACGGTAATAGCGCGGGAGAAAGCTTATGAGCGGCGCAGTCATTAGGCCTTTGCCGACCATTGCAGGCACCCGGATCGCTGGCACTGGCCACTACCGCCCGGAGCGGGTGGTCACCAATGATGATCTGGCCAATACTCTGGACACCAATGACGAATGGATTCGCAGCCGTGTCGGCATCGTCGAACGGCACTTCGCCAACGACACCGAAACCGTGGTCTGGATGGGGGCGCAAGCCGGAGCACACGCCATCGCTGACGCTGGCTTGACCCCTGCCGACATCGATACCGTGATCGTGGCGACCTGCACCATGCCCTCCCAAATCCCGCACGCCTCCACTCAGGTTGCCGCCGAACTTGGCATCGAGGCTCCCGGATCATTTGACGTCAACGGCGCCTGCGCCGGATTTTGTTACGGCATGGCCTTGGCCTCCCACGCCATCAAGGCCGGAACCTCCCGCAACGTTCTTGTGGTCGGTTCCGAGCGGATGACCGACTGGGTCAACCCGGCCGACCGAGGTAACGCCATCATCTTTGGCGACGGCGCTGGCGCCGCCGTTATCGTGGGGAGCGCGGTAGACGAAATTGGACCCGTGGCATGGGGTTCCTCAGAGAAGCTGACCTCGACAATTCACGTCAAGGACCGCGAATCTTTCGTCTACCAGGAGGGCCAGTCCGTCTTCCGTTGGGCGACAACGGCAATCGCCCCCGTTGCTATCCGAGCCGCCGAACTTGCAGGTGTCGCGCTCGCCGATATCGATGTGCTTATCACCCACCAGGCAAACCTGCGGATCATCGAGTCAATTGCCAAGAAGATCAAAGCTGCGGGCGCTCGGGACGACCTGGTGGTGGCTACCGACATCCAGACCACCGGCAACACCTCGTCTGCATCAATTCCCATCAGTTTGGACAGAATGCGAGCTGCCGGAACCGTCAAATCCGGCGATCTAATCCTGTCCGTTGGCTATGGCGCCGGACTCACCTACGCCGCTCTCGTCTACCGCTGCCCTTGAGCGCGGTTCGACAGCGATAATGCTTGCTGTTCCCCTCGGAATTACCCCGGCGGTCAAACCCCGACCCGACCGGTTCACTGTGAAAGGAAATAATTGTGACCAACCCCCACGAAGACGTTCTGACCGGCCTTTCGGAAATTATCGAAGAGGTTGCTGGTGTCTCTGCCGCTGACGTCTCGCCCGAGAAGTCCTTCACCGACGACCTCGACATCGACTCCCTGTCGATGGTGGAGATTGCAGTGCAAGCCGAGGATCGTTTCGGCGTCAAGATCCCCGACGACGAGCTGGCAAACCTCAAGACCGTCGCAGACGCCGTCACCTACATCGAGTCGAACAAGTCCTGACTCAATTCGGCGTCAATAGCGCCGAAACCTGCTGTGCAGCAAGTGAAGTTGAAGTGCCACATCGACGACTCGGGGGCCTCGTAGGCGCACCAGCGCCAACGATGCCCACCGTGCGAGGAGACCTGCAGTGAGTAGAGACGAAGACGTAGTTGTCACCGGCATTGGGGCAACTACGCCCATCGGCGGCACCGCGCCCGAGATGTGGCAGGCCATGCTCGACGGCACTGTGGGCGTAAAATCGCTGACAGCGCCCTGGGCGGAGAAATTCAACCTTCCGGTTCGGCTGCACGCACCCTTGGCCGTCGACCCGCTCGAAGTATTGCCTCGCGTGGAGGCACGCCGACTCGACCGTAGCCAACAGGTGGCATTGATTGCCGCCCGCGAGGCGTGGGCGGACGCCGGGTCGCCCGACGACATCGACCCCATCCGTCGCGGGGTGGTGATCGGAACCGGAATCGGCGGCGCTGTCACACTTCTCGACCAAGACGACCTCTTGGAAAACGAGGGCATCCGGAAGGTTGCCGTCCTTACGGTGCCGATGTTGATGCCCAATGGACCGGCGGCTGCGGTCGGCCTATGGAACAAGGCTCGTGGAGCTGTTCACGCCCCGGTATCGGCCTGCGCGGCTGGCGCCGAGGGCTTGGCTTGGGCCTGGAAGCTGATCAAGGAAGGCGAAATCGATATCGCCCTCGCTGGCGGCGCCGAGGGCTGCATTCACCCTCTGCCCATCGCCGGATTCGCCCAGATGCGTGCCATGAGCACGCGCAACGACGATCCGTTTACCGCATCGCGTCCGTTCGATACGGGGCGCGACGGATTCGTCATCGGCGAAGGAGCCGGCATCATGGTGCTCGAGCGCCGCAGTCACGCTGAAGCCCGCGGCGCCAAGATTTATGGCGTCCTGGCTGGCATTGGTATGACGAATGACGCGTTCCACGTCACCGCCCCGGAGCCCACCGGCGAAGGCTCCAGCCGAGCCATCGCCAAGGCGCTGCGCACTGCTGGTCTCACCAAGGCCGACATCGGGCACGTGAACGCGCACGCCACCTCCACTCCGGTCGGCGACCTTGCCGAGTCCAAAACAATCATCGGAGCAATTGGCACGCATCCCGTTGTGACCGCCACTAAGTCGATGACCGGCCACATGCTCGGCGCCGCAGGCGCTGTCGAGGCCATCGCGACCGTTCTCGCCATCCAGAACGGCATTGTGCCCGGCACTCGCAATATTCAAAACCTTGATCCAGCAATCGAAGTCGATGTGGCCACGGCCAATCGCGAGGTCACACTCGAAGCGGCCATCAACGATTCATTCGGTTTCGGCGGGCACAACGTCGCTTTGGCCTTCACCCGTAACTGATTCGTCAATTACTGGACCGTCCGGTCTTTGGTTTCCTGCCGGTGACCGGATGGTCCCACCCCAGAGTTCTCGACGCACCAACCCCGGCTCATCGGAAACGTTGGCTCTTCGATGGAGCTGACACACACCTGCAAGGAGCTTTCCCTTGACCACCACTGATTCCGAGAACACCACCGTTTCTGCGGCCAGTTTCGCTGCTGCCCCGTCATCTCCTACGGCCCGGCACACTGCGGCCGAACTCGCGCTGGCTGCCGCCGCAGCCGCCCTGGCTGCCCGCGGACCGCGCAAAATCGACCCCCGCGAACCAGAGCAACGCCTAGCTGCGCTGCTGGACGACGGCTCGATGGAAGGCATCACCCCTGTAGATACGTCAGGGCTGTGGGCTGTCCGCGGCAAGATTGACGGAGCCAAGGTCATCGCCTTCTGCACCGACGCCACCCGGATGGGCG
Organism: Nakamurella antarctica; assembly: GCF_003860405.1. Taxonomy (NCBI): domain Bacteria; kingdom Bacillati; phylum Actinomycetota; class Actinomycetes; order Nakamurellales; family Nakamurellaceae; genus Nakamurella; species Nakamurella antarctica. The sequence continues at coordinate 1,964,009 of NZ_CP034170.1, forward strand.
GCGCCATGGGGGCCGCGGGCTGCCACCACATTGTGGCTGCGATCGACACCGCCGTCCGCGAGCGCGTGCCCGTCATTGGGCTCTGGCATTCCGGCGGTGCCCGCCTCGCGGAAGGGGTCGAAGCCCTGGACGGTGTGGGTAACGTCTTCGCGGCGATGGTGCGCGCATCCGGTCGTATCCCGCAAATTTCCGTGGTGCTCGGTCCCGCGGCTGGCGGCGCCGCTTACGGCCCCGCCCTGACAGATATCGTCATAATGGCCCCGGAAGGCCGCGTATTCGTGACCGGTCCGGATGTCGTCAAATCCGTCACCGGCGAGCAGGTCGACATGGAATCCCTCGGCGGACCCACCGCACACGGTCGAAAGTCTGGCGTCGTACACGTCGTCGCCAAGTCGGAAGAAGATGCACTTGGCCGCGCGCGCCGTTTGGTCGGGCTGTTCTCCCGCCCCGGTATCGCGGGGATCGCCGGGATGGTCGACGAATTGGACCTTTCGACGCTGCTGCCCGAGCAACGCAATCGTGCCTACGACGTGCACCCGCTGATCAACAGCCTGCTCGACGAGCCGATGGAGGAATTGCAGGCGAAATGGGCGCCGAACATCGTGATCGGCCTAGGCCGACTAGCGGGCCGAAGTGTCGGAATCGTGGCAAACAACCCCATTCGCCTCGGTGGCTGTCTCGACTCGACCTCGGCTGAAAAGGCATCCCGCTTCGTGCGGATGTGCGACGCATTTGGAATTCCACTTCTGGTGATCGTCGACGTGCCTGGTTACCTGCCCGGAGTCGGCCAAGAATGGGATGGCGTTGTCCGACGAGGTGCGAAGCTGCTCCACGCCTTCGCCGAAGCGGTGGTGCCCCGCGTGACGTTGGTGACCCGCAAGGCTTTTGGTGGCGCGTATATTGCAATGAACTCCAAATCCCTTGGTGCGACAGCAGTATTTGCCTGGCCTGGCGCCGAAGTTGCCGTCATGGGAGCAAAAGCGGCAGTCGGTATTCTGCACCGCCGGACATTGGCCGCGGCTCCGGATGACGAACGAGAAGCCCTACACGCCAAGCTTGCAGAAGAACACGAACGGGTAGCCGGCGGTGTGGCCCGAGCGGTGGAGCTCGGGGTGGTGGACGAGATCATCACCCCGACCGAGACCAGGCGGCGAGTGGCGGAGGCTCTCGCGTCTGCCCCGGCAGGCCGCGGCGCTCACGGAAACATTCCGCTGTAACTGGTGGTTTCCAGTACTGCCGTCAGCTCGGCACTTGCAGGCTCAAGCAGATGAGGGAGCGAATTCACGCTGTAGCTGTTCCGGAGCCGAATCCACAGTGGCCCTTCAGGGCTCGAGGGGCTAGCGAGGCCGCCTGGGATTGAGAGATGGACCGAGGCGGGACTCTGCCTGCAAATGCCCGCCTGGTGGTTGACGACCGTGTTTTTATCCACGTCCAGGATCGCAACCGTGCGGATTTCTGTCGCCGCTGTCTCCCGCTTTTCTCACGATCGGCGACCCACTGGGGCGATTAAACCCCCGTGTTAGCGAAAACGCCGCGCTCTGCGTTCGGAGCGCCTTAGCTATCTCATTCGATTCGAGGCCTCCTAGCACCGCGGCTACGCGCGCGGTGGTGGTGGGACCTGTGGTGAGGGGCAGGCCAGCATCGCGCCGCGAGCGCGCGCCGGGTACAGAAATATCCGTGATACCCCGGTGCTCCCACCGGAGATTTTCCGAAACCCACGACACCCACGGGAGCTATCGCGAAGGCAACCCGGATAGCGATCAGTATCGAGAATATGCCGGAACAGGCAAGAAGTGCCCTAGTGGAAATACGGTGGCTGCTGGAGAATTCGAGTGCTGCGCTAGAAGTTTCCGGCACCCAGGGGCGGGTAGGACGACTGTTCAACTGCAGAGCCAAGCCCCAGCACCGCTGTGCGGTGAGGTTGAGTTCTGGGGCTTGCACGGCCTTCGTGAATCCAGACGAATGGCGATTTCGGGTACACCGATCCAAGCCACCGCGTCGGCGACGTCTTAGCCAATGGTGTCCCAAGCCGCCTGCGCGACCTTGTTGTGGCCGACCGAATCGATGACGTCCATGGAGGGACGCGGTGTGCGGTGGAGCGCCGATCGCAGCGCCAACACGCGGATTGCCGCCTCATCCAATCTGCTCGACGCGAGCGAGCCATCCGCCACCGCTGCCACAATTCCTGCCACTGCCGCACGCGGATCGGAGGGCATCAGCAACATATCCTCACCTGCTGCCAGCGCACGCCAGGCCGCATCGCCGGGTGAGTAGGTCCCGGAAATAGGCACCATCTGCAGCGAGTCACTAATCGTCAGCCCTGTGAAATTCAGGGGCTCGCAACCACCCAAAGTCTGTGTACTTGTGTTGCCCCGCAACAAGTCCGTCAGCGCAATAGGTGAAATGCTCGTCGGTTCACCATTAACGCCGATCGCGGGGAAGCGGGTATGACCGGTCATGACCAAGCTGACTCCGGCGTCAATGCCAGCGCGAATCGGGACGGATGCCTCCGCGTTCCATTGCGCGCAGGTGGCCTCGACCGTCGGCAAAGTGTCATGTGTATCGGCAGCCAACTCCCCGATACCGGGGAAATGTTTCAAAGTTGCCGCCACACCAGCACTTTGAAACCCGCGCACCGCAGCAACCACGAGTGCCGCTACGCGTGCTGGATCTCTGCCGTAGGAACGATCACCGATCGAAGACGATCCTGATTGGGGCAACACATCGGAAACAGGAGCGAAGTCGATATTGACGCCTACTGCAGCCATCTCAGCCCCGGCGATCGCCGCCACTTGTTCGGTGACCCGCGCGGCGACTGGCAGATCCCTGATCGCCCCCAGCTCAGAGGCGCCCGGCAATTTCGTGAACCCGTACCGCAGTCGGGTGACGTCGCCGTATTCCTGGTCGATTCCCACAAGCAACGGAAAGGCTGGGTCTGCTACCTGGGAGGCGGCTGCGTCAATCACCGAAGCCACTTCGGCCGGCGAGCCAGAATCCGTGCCATCGACAATGCCCTTACTACCCATCATGATCACGCCGCCCAGACCTAAATCCGCAACAGTATTCTTGCCCACCACATCGGCAGAACTCGCCATAATCACCGCGCCAGCCTTCTGATCCGGGGCCATCGCCGCAACCGCGGACGCCGCAAGGTCGATGTCGGCCTGGGTCACCACACCCCAGGGGCGCACGCCTGAAGCTGCGCTCGGCGCCGGTGGTTCGGCACCGGTCTGGGATGAACCGGTCTGGGATGAACTGGAATCGGATGAACTGGATTCGGCGGGCTGCTCCGGAGTTTGCGGGGAGGAGGGGGTGGTGAGAATTGGCGGCGCACTTGCTCTCGGGGGTGCGCTTGCCGTCAGGCTTGGCAGCGCGGCTGTGGCAGTGACGGTGTCCGGGGGCACCGTCTGGCCGCATGCTGCTAGGGCCGCCAGAGAAACAGCAACCAGCGCCTGTCGAAAACGAGTAAAAAGGGTCACTACGAGCATTCTTCCATCTGAGTCGACGATTGAACGGGGGTTCCGATCAGGAGTGCCCCTGGTTCACCGTCCATGCCCCATTCCACCGTCCAGGCAATGCATTTCACCGGTAACTCCGGGGGCGCCGAGTCAACAGATTGAGTGGACACGAACGAAACTAGTACCTGAAGTTTCCCAGCCTCGTCCGTGTGGATCTGTCTCACCATGCCGTCCGTGTCGACCGAAGTCGCGTAGTTCGTATCGAACTGGGCTTTCGCCAGTGGTTGGCTCACGGCGGCGACGTAGCGCTCGTAATCGCGCCCATTGATCGCGGAGAAGTAGGTGGCGAAAAGCTTCTGCACTTGGGTCGCATTCGCATTCTGTGCGGCTGCTTCCGACACCACGACGTCGATAGATCCTGTGGGGGACGTCGCCGGGGTACCGGAACCTCGCAGAGACGTAGGGGGCACTGGGGACTCTCGGAGCAAGCCGCCCACCAGCACGCTGCCAAGGACTCCCGCCACGACGATGCCCGCGAGAACGATTACCAACGTGGTGGTTCTACGCTTTTCCGGTGGTAAGCCAGCGCGGCTCAATCGCGGCACGAATACCTTCCTTCTCCTCCGCGTCCGCTCGGGACCGATGCCGCGCAAGGTAGCGCCGCTGGCCCAGTTAGCCCGGCGTGTTCAGGTAGGTCTACCCGACCTGGTGCAGCCATGTCACGGCAGAACCCTCGCCAGCGCTGCGGAAGTTCTCCAATTCACCGTCGATATCGGTGCCTAGGGCTACTTCGAGCGCGTGCCGCAACGACTCGGCACTCGGATGCTGCACCATCAGCGATCGGATCTGGTCTTCACCGATCAACACGTCACCGTTGGCAGACGTCTTCGCTCGCCAAATTCCTCGTCCGGGGAGATGACAGATGCGCTCGCCGTCTTGCCCCACACTCGGATCTTCGGTGACCTCGAACCGCAACATGGCCCACGACCGCAAGGCGGCTGCCAACTTGGCTCCCGTACCCCGCTCCCCCACCCACGTTGCTTCTGCACGCAGTTGACCGGGGGCTGCGGGCTGCGCTGTCCACGACAGCGATACCCGCACCCCTAAAACACCAGATATAGCCCATTCGACATGCGGACAAATCGCCGGCAACGCCGAATGCACGTAAATAACACCACGCGTACCCATCATTGCCTCCGATTCCACTCTGTCGTCTTCCCCAACGCAGGTGGCAGCGGATCAAGCTGGATACACATTGTTACTGCTGGTCCTATTGTGCACCGAGTGACCACTGGTGCGCCAGTCCACAGCGCAATTGCGCTCTGGCCGCTCTCGGACGTCAGAGGTGACGTTGCCCTCTCAGCTATCCACTCAGCGGTGTATCGGCGAAGAAATTTCCGCTGGGCATGCGGCCTCAGCGGCAGGAAGAAACCGCGCTGGCAACCAGATCGGCGTACATCTGGCGTCCTGCCTCCTTCGGATGCACCCCATCCGGACCCAACAACCCCCTGTGTGAATCGATCACCGAATGCCAGTCGGCGAGGCAGGTGTGCGGTCGCGCCGCTACTGCCTCCGCGAGGCTCGCGTTGACCTCGTCCTGCCACTCCCTATCCTCGAAGGTGTTCACGAGGACAACGATGCGATCTGGGCCTGCCTGCTCCAGCGCAGCGGAGATAGCCCCGGCGCTGGCTCCTCCATTGGTGCCCAGCCCGATAACTACATAAGGGCGCAGGGTTCCATCCGCGTTACGGGCTACGAGGAGGGGTGCCAGCTCCCAGATCTGTCTGCTGACGATGGCGTCCACATCGATGCCTGGCAACGCGGCTAGCAACTGGGGAGCAGAGCCGAGCATGACTGAATCACCGATTGCAGTGACCTGGTCACCGGTGACCGTCTGCGGCGGCTCAACGGGCGCGACTGCGAGTTCAGGGGCCGACGCAGGGGCGGGTTCAGGGGTGGCGGGGGCAGCGTTCGAGCTTGCGGGTTCACTGCTTGCGGGTTCACTGCTTGCGGGTTCACTGCTTGCGGGTTCAACAGCTGATGGCGGGGATTGTGGCTGGAATGGGGGTAACGCCGAGGTCGGGGCCGGCGAAGGCTGGCCAACTCCGCGTTGCCCCTCGGTCGGCGGGTCCAAGGTCGGTGATGGGCCCGGCGTTTGCTCCGTGCGGGGGCCCACGGGCTCCGAAACGCCGAAACCGGGCGCGGGTAACGGCGAAGGAACGCGCGAAATTGTTGCGAGCTTGGCGTGAGCTACAGCAGCTTCGCCCTCTTCGATCTGCAATTCGAGCGAGGTCTTGGTGGGAGCGATGACGACCCCACACGCTGCCGTGAGCGCTGCCACGCCCATCACCGCAGAGATCCCCCAGGCTAGGCGCTGTTTACTACGTGGGGTATGGCCGCCGCCGAAGAGCTGAGTTCGAATCCGGCGGCAATATCCGACGAATCCGAACCGCCTGATGGGGTCTTCCACCACACGCCAGGAAAACTCGGTCAAAAGCACACTCACACAAATCGCGATCGTTGCCGACACGGCTCGCGGCCACTGATAGGGAAGCACCCTATCGGCGATGACCAATAGCGGCCAATGCCACAGGTAGAGCGAGTACGAGCGCGTTCCTAGCCACCGCATCGGCGGCACTTTCAGGAGCGAGTTGAGGGGGCCGACGCCGCGGGCGGCCACTGCCACCAGTCCAGTTGCGGCTAACGCGGCGACAGCCAGACCACCCTGGTAGGTCACTGCGGACGTATCGGTGAGCGTCAACATCGCACCTAGCAGCACTGCGAGGCAGACGGGCCCCAGCAGCCACTGACCAGGCGTGATTTTGAGGCGGCCAGCCAGCCGGATCGGATCAACCAGAGATGTTTGCCGCGCAAGCGCCAGGCCAGCTCCGAGCATCAAGCTGATGCCGTGCGTGTCGGTGCCGGCATAGACCCTGGTCGGGTCCTGGCCGCTTCGGAAAAGTACAGCCATCGCAATTGCAGAGGCGAGTCCCAGTGCCAGAACCACCGCAACGCGCGGGCGTCGTCGATGCAACAGTCCGAGCAGACCAGCCACGACCAAAGGCCAAATCAGGTAAAACTGTTCCTCCACTGCCAAGGACCAAAGATGGGTAAACAAGGCCGGAGAAGAGCGATCGACATACGATTCTCCGGCGCCTATCTGTATCCAGTTGCTGGAGTACGTCGCCGCTCCCAGCACTTGACGTCGAAGGCCCGCATTCAAGTCATTTTCCAGAGCCACCGCCGCTGCACACACCACCACCAACATCAGTGCGAGCGCGGGAACGAGCCTGCGAGCTCTACGAATCCAGAATTGGGTGAACCGGATGCGTCCAGTGCGATCGCGCTCGCGTTGCATCAGCGCAGTGACCAGGTATCCGGACATCACAAAAAAGACGTCGACGCCGAGAAATCCGCCGGGCAACCAGGAAACCCCCGCGTGGTACAGGATGACCGCAAGCACCCCGACGGCCCGAACACCGTCAAGTGCGGGGGCGTAACCGCGAGGCGCACGGGCGGGCGGGCGGATGCTGATCGGGACTCCCAAGGCAAGCAGTGTGAGCGCTCATTCGGCATCTGTTGACGCCGGATGGACTGCAAGGAGCTTAGCCCCGCCAGTCCCGCCGACCCTGCCTTCTCAGACCGATAGCCGCCCGTGTCGCTAGGAAACAATGTCCGCAGCAACGGGCGAAAGCTGCTTCGCAGTAACGGGTGTGGGGGAAAAAATCTGAAGCGAGCACCAAAAAACGGTGACGCTATGGTGGGGCGAGTCGGGCTCGAACCGACGACCTGGCAGGTTATGAGTCTGCTGCTCTGACCAACTGAGCTACCGCCCCACGGGAAAGTTTAACCTCCGGCGGAGTAAACCCGCGACAACTCGGCGCCGCGTCGCCCGAGTGGGGTGCCGCACAGGCGTGCGGGCCCACCGGGCGACCCTAGGTGGCGGTCCTGGGTTAGGAAGAAAGGGATGCCGACAACGTGATCTCGACGCCGGTCAAGGCTTTGCTGATCGGGCAGCTCTGCTTAGCCAGCTCCGCAGCCTTGGCGAAGCCCTCTGCGTCCATACCTTCAACTTCGCCGCGGACTGTCAAGGCGATCCCGGTGAGCTTGAAACCAGGATTGTCTGCCCCGAGGCTGACATCGGCAGTCACTTCGAGCGACACCGGGGTGCCGCCAGCTTCGGCGATCAGCGCCGACAACTGCATCGCGTAGCAGGAGGAATGGGCGGCCGCGATGAGCTCCTCGGGGCTGGTGGTGCCACCGGCGTTATCTGCCGCTCGCTTCGGAAATGACACGTCAAACGTTCCTGCTTGAGAACTGGTCAGTTCAACCTGGCCTTCCCCTGTTTCAAGCGATCCGTTCCAAGCTGTTCTCGCGGTACGTGTAGGCATGTTTCCTCTTTCCTAGCGACTTCGCAGCGCAACAGCGCTATCGCAACTTGTGGACTAGCAACCGCAGAATTTGCCGCGGCAGCTGGTCCAACGTATTTGGAGGCAAATGTGTTCCACCCGTTTCTAGCGGCGCGGGAACTCCTCGTTCTCCGGAAGCCCGGGGGACGAACCCCTGACTGTCGGTGGCGTTTGCCACACTTCGTCCATGCCTGAGAACCCGCGACACCTCCTGCTAACAGTTGCTCCAGTAACCAGCCCTGCACCAGGGGCGAGCATGGCGCACCGGCCGCAATGGGCTGCTGCATTCCAGCAGACCCCAGCCCAGCGAAGGCCGTTGGCATGTGCCATCTGTCACCTGAGCATCGACGTGGTGTTGTGCTCCTTCGCGTTCCTCCAGGTGCACCGCCGTATTCCCTTGTGCGCGAACCACCGTGCTCCATTGATCGAGATCGATGGCCTGACTAGACCTGCCGGCCCCGGGGCGCCATCTTCGGCAGAAAAAACCTCGATGGCATCCCTTGATTCCGCGCGGCGGCCAGTATCGAAGCGAGCTGGTTCGGCACTGCCCAGACGTGGCCTTCCCTTGCCCAGTGGTCCGCAGGGCGCCACCGTGACGATGCTGAGTGAACGAAGAAAGTTGCGGCAGTCCGGCCTCGGCGGGCGCTTCCTCGTTGCTGAGTAATAGCCTCAGGTGCACAGCCCCGCGCAACCGAGGGCCGCACCCGCAGATCGAGTGAAGGAGCTTGATGCCACGATTACCAGGGGCAGCAGCAGCAGCCAGAGCCGGCGCGAAACAAGCCGGGCGCAAGGCCACAGAGGGCGGCCGCGCCACCAAAGACAGCGAATCCTTCAGATTACTCGTCAGAGTAGGTCTGATCAGTTACGGCGTAGTCCATATTCTCCTCGCATGGTTAGTGGCACAGCTTGCATTCAGCGGATCTTCCGGGAGGGAAACATCCCAAAAAGGGGCACTTGCCGAGCTATCAACATCGGCCTTGGGGCTGGTGCTGCTATGGGTGGTGGCTGTCGGGCTGTTCGCGTTGGCCGTGTGGCAGGCGCTTGAAGCGGCAATCGGCCGGTTTGGTCCGGTCAGCTCCAGGAAGCGTACCCGCAAACGCCTTGGCGCAGCGGGTAAATCGGTGGCTTATGCCGGCCTTGCGGTGAGCGCGGTGAGCACTGCCATCAGCGGGGATTCTTCATCCGGCAACGGCGAAGAGACCCTCACCGCCCGGCTTCTCTCAGCGCCCTCAGGGCGCATTCTTGTAATCGCCGTCGGGGTTGGGGTCGTGGTCGTCGGCGGAAGGATGATCTACCGCGGAGTCAGTAAGAAATTTACCCGCGACCTGATGGGCGGCGTCAGCGAACGCATCGTCAGGATGGGTCAGATCGGGTTCTGCGCCAAAGGGCTGATTCTTGGCTTGATAGGGATTCTGTTCGGCTGGGCCGCACTGAGCTACGACGCGCAGAAAGCTGGCGGAATGGATGACGCGCTCAGAACTGTGCGCGAACAGCCTTATGGGCCGGGCCTACTCATGGTGATCGCCACCGGCCTTCTCGCTTTCGGGGCGTATTGCTTCTCGTGGTCAGCACATGCCAAGCATTAGCTGCAATGATCAGCGAGCATCAGGTATCACCACAGGGCTACTGCGCACTGGTGGAACTGCCTAGAACCCGCTGAAAAGTGGGGGCAACAAGAACAGCATGGCCATCGACCACGTGATGTGGGTCAGAACCGGCCCGAGAATGCCACCAGATGCCCTTCGCTGAAGACCAAGCACTATGCCCAGAAGCAGAGCCGCAAATACCAGCATGGGGTTGCCGCTAGCGCAGGTAGTGAGCGCGTAAATCAAGGCGGAAATCTTGACTGGATAACGGCGACCGATGGCCGCATACAGAGCGCCTCGGAAGAAGATCTCCTCGGCAATACCGTTGGCGACCGTAATAATTGCGACCAGCCACAGCGAACCATACTTAGCGTGGTCGAGTACTTCTTGGGTGTAATCGCGCAGCACTGGAATCTGCCGCACCAACAATGCGCCGATGATGAAGATGGCGCCCGCTACCAAGCCCAGAGTGATGGGGGTGATCACCGGGCGCCGGAGCGACCCACGGAAGGGCATCCAGCCCAAATGCAGAGGTCCGGAAGCGAACCCGCCGACCACCCACACCGCGGCTAGACCCAGCGCCAACGGGTAAAAAGCGGCATCGCCAGGCCGGACCGCTAGCGAGATCCCCAGCAGAGTGGCACCCACTACCAGGGTGAGGGCGGAGACTACGCGGCGGCGGTGAAAGGCCCTGTCGGATTGAGCATGGTCTCTATCCACTACATCGATGAGGGCGGGCGCAACGATCCGCCGCGCTCGCTCCACCCACGTCGGACCGCTTCGGGTTGTCATATGCGGAGCCTCAGCGAGTTTTGCTGGTGGTTGTGGCGGTGCCGCTTTCCTCTGCTTTCTTCGCAGCAGCCCGATCTGCCAGTGCAAGTCGAACCGAGTCCTCGTATCCCATGGGCTCACCAGGCACGACGTCGCGGATGGCAAGGTCCTTGACAATCACCTCGCTGGTCATCGAGTCGATCAGGTTTCGCGCTGTCATGAGATCGACATCTGTCACGAAGACCAGCCACTTCGAGGAAAGCCCCGGGGTGAGTAGTGGAATGGTGAGAATCGGCAAGCGCCGGCCATTTTGGACCTTGGCCGCTCGCCGCAGCATATCCGCGTATTCCATAGCTTCGGGCCCGCCGATTTCGTAGACCATATTTTTGGCCTTCGTCACGCCGAGAACGCCGACGAGGTAACGGATAACATCGGGCAGGGCGATTGGCTGGGTTTTGGTACTTACCCACTTCGGCGCCACCATTGCGGGCAGGTGATCCACCAGCTGCCTTGTCATCTCCCACGAGATCCCACCGTGACCGATGACGACAGCTGCGCGGAGCACCGTGACTGGGACGCCGTCGGCGCCGAGCAGGTGCTCCACCTCCCGGCGAGATTCCAGATGGGCCGACAAGGTTCCGTCGTCATCGCCCAGGCCACCCAAGTAGATAATCTGTTCGACACCGGCTGCAGCGGCCGCAGCGCTAAAAGCCTTCGCGGCAGCTGCGTCCTTAGCCTGAAAATCGTCGGACTCCAGCGAGTGCACAAGGTAATAGGCGGCCTGCACTCCTTCGAGAGGGGCACGCAGGCTCTCCGGGTCGCTGACATCCCCCGCGACGGCTTCGCCGTCGCCGGTGTACGCCTCAGGCTTGCGCGTCATGGCGCGCACGTGGTGGCCAGCTTTCACCAGAGCCGTGACCAGGTGTGATCCGATGAAACCAGAGGCTCCGGTAACCAGAACTTGCTGTGATGTCGAAGAGTTCATAATCGCGACCTACCCTTGCTGCGGATCCATCAAACCGGACGTGACGAGCGTGTTGACAACAGAAATGACCTTGCTCGCCCCAGTACGCCGGCCACGCACACCGCAACGACTGGCCAAGGAGCGGCCGCACTACTTGTAGCGGTGGTTCTTCTCAGGATGCCCCGAAGGACGGCTACAGCTCTTGTTTCCCATGCTGCGGTGGCCGCAAAGGGCTTCCTCTGCAGCCTGAGCAGCACCTTCCTGCCGAGCGGACTGTCCAGGCTGGGGACTGGCCGCACCCTCGTCCACATCAGCCGCCGGCGCGTGGGGTAGGACCGAATCGACAGATGCGGACGCGGCCGCGGCGGCTTTGCGGGTCACAACGCTCTTGGTGGCTGGCTGGCGTTTAGACCCTGCCCCCGCGGTTCCGGCTGGGTCAAAAAGGGTGGATTTCGAAGGCGAAGCCGAATAGCGGGCCTCACGCAACGCGCGCAATGCGTCGACTTTGCTCATAAACACACCATAGGGCAACGGTCCGACACTGGGCCGGAGCGAGAGTGCGTAACCTGCATGGAATGGACCTTAGAATTATGACCGAACCACAGCAAGGCGCTAGCTACGCAGACCTTCTCGCCGTTGCACTCGCCACAAAAGAGGCTGGATTTTCGGCATTCTTCCGCTCTGACCACGTACTGGCAATGGGCGACGGCGACGGCCTCCCCGGTCCCAGCGATGCGTGGATCACCTTGGCTGGGCTCGCCCGCGACGTTTCCGACATCAGGCTGGGTACTCTTGTGAGCTCGGCAACCTTCCGGCACCCCTCGATGCTGGCAATCGCGGTGGCGAATGTTGACGAAATGTCTGCTGGACGAGTGGAACTGGGGCTTGGCAGCGGGTGGTTCGAAGAGGAACACCGAGCGTACGGTTTGCCGTTTGGTGATTCATTTGGTCAACGTTTTGATGTCCTCACCGAACAACTCGAGGTAATCACTGGACTATGGGCTGCCGCGGACGGAAAAACATACAGTCACCACGGCGTGCACTACCAGCTCGAGAACGCACCTGGCCTCCCGAAACCGGTGCAGCGCAACAGCTCCGGCCGTCCTGCCGTGCCCTTGGTGCTGGGTGGTCACGGACCGAAGCGAACTCCGGCCCTGGCCGCCCGATTCGCGTCCGACTTCAATGTTGCTTTTTCAGACTTGGAAACGACCACCGCCCAATTCGACAGGGTTCGCGCTGCCTGCGAAGCAATCGGACGAGACCCCGAGTCCATTACCTATTCGGCGGCGCAGGTCCTGTGTCTCGGCGCCACCGACGCCGACGTCTCGCGACGAGCTGCAGCGATTGGGCGTGACGGAAACAAGATCCGGATCGAGGGTGCCGGAGGCAGCTACGCCCAGGTCGTGGACAAGCTTGGCCGCTGGGAACAGGCAGGAGTCGGACGGGTCTATTTACAGATTTTAGACCTGGCCGACTTGGACCACGTCGCCGAAGCAGGGCAACAGTTGATCACCAATTAGGGATAGAACTCATCCCGGGGCAACTGGGTAAAGGCCCTCCCACAGCAGCGACTTGCTTGCCGGTTAACTAGCTGACAGGGATTGCCACACGTTGTAGGGAACCGACCAGTCAAAAATGTCGCCGTCCTTGGCCGAGAGCGGGACGTCGGTTCCCGTCACCTCGACGGGGTCTCCGTAGATTGCGCTGTTGAAATACGCCTCGGCGTGTTCGGACGAGAGGTTCACGCAGCCGTTGCTGACGTTGGTATTTCCTTGTTGGGACACTGTGTTCGGGTTGGCGTGGATGAATTCGCCGTTGGCGCTGATCCGGACCGCCCAATGCTCCAAAAGGTTTTCGTAGCCATACTTCGGATTGCTCATCAATTTGTCCTGGAACTTCTCAGACACAACGTGAATCCCGGAGCGGGTCGTCTGATCCTCGTTGGTGCCCTTGCCGTACGACGCGTCATAGGTCGCTACCACCACGCCAGCTTGATAAACAACAAGTTCATGAGAGTTGACGTCCGCTTTCACCACCTGGTTACGGCCAATGGTGAAGTCACTCGTCAGGTCGTCGCCACCCCAATTGCCGCCGCCGAAGTCGACGCCATAGGTGTTTGCCTCGACGTGCACAACGGTGTTGGCGGGCCAGTAGTCCTTCGGACGCCAATCCGCTGCCCATTGACCATCGTCGTGTTGCACCCATCCCCAAGATCCTTCAACAGCGGGTGTGGTGGTGATAACTAACGACTTTTGCACTAAAGCCCTATCCCCGGGCTTGACGCTGAACTTCACAATGACCGGCGCCGCAACGCCCACCACCTCGCCATCACCGGGGCTGATGCGAGTGGAAACCCGAGAAGTCGGGCTGACGGTGGTGAAGGTGCCCGAAATCGGCGTTGTGCTGCCATCTGCGGCGGTCACTGTTCCGGCCGCTGTGTAGACCTTCCCGTAGCCCAGCACCTCGCCCAAGGTCCAGGTCCTGTTGTCCGCGCTCAGCTTCCCCTCCACCTTCTTGCCGTCAGGATTGGTCAGCGCGAAGTCGGTGATGGATCCCTGCGGCACCGTCACGGTGACGGGCGCGCTGGGGGCGATGTCCGTGCTGCCAAAGGCGGGCGTTGCGCTGGCGGCAATCACGGTTTTCGCTGGAACCGGTACGGCCGTTGCACTAGCAGACGCACCGGGGGTCTCAACAGAAGCTGGCGGAACGGTTACCACCCCAGACAGAGGTGCCTTCCCGGACGAGCCTGCAGAAGAAGCCGGTGCGGGGGTGGGATCGCCGGCGGTCACGATGACGGTGGTCGAATCAACAGGGGCCGCTGAACCCCCGGCGAACATCCGGCTAGCAGCAGCGCAGCGACCGCCACAAGCGGAAGCCACATGGTGGTTCTCAACATAACAACAGCACGACCCATCAGTTTTGCTCTGACGACGTGCAGAGCTATCCGTGAACAGCCTTACCCACGTTAATCGGACCCGGATACCCGCGTCTGCCGAGAGGCTTGTGATTTATCCAATTCATAGAATGCCCCGGTACGACTCACACGCCCGGCAATTTGCCCATCCAACAACCTGCAAGTCACACTTGCGCAGGTGAGCCCTATTTCGCAGCCCAATCCCGAGCCGGGCGCTGGCCTGCCGATGGGGGTCCACCGGATCGATACCGGCACTTGCGAGCTACTGCGCGATCTCGACCGCGAGCGCGCGTACCTGTTGATGATCAACGGCATGGAGAGCTCCTACATCGACTTGGACGACCCCTGGCTGCTCGATTTTGAGTACCTGCGATGGATGGCGGCATTCATCGATGACGCAATTGCACCCACGGAGGAGCTTCGCGTGGTGCACCTGGGCGCCGCCGGCTGCACCATGGTCCGCTACCTGTTGGCGTGCCGGCCAGGATCGCAGCATGTCGCCGTGGACATCGACGCTGAACTACTGCGGCTCGTGACGGCGTGGTTCGCGCTTCCAGCTTTCCCGCAACTCGACGTCCGGATAGGTGATGCCCGGTCGGTGACGGCCAGCTTGCCCGACGACTCCTGCGACGTGATAATTCGCGACGTGTTCGCCGGACCCACCACTCCCACCGCCCTCACGACAGTCGAGTTCACCGAACTCACTCGCCAGAAGCTACGCGCGGGTGGAATGTATCTTCTCAACTGCGCCGACCACCCCGACCTCACGCTGGCCCGCAAGGAGGCAAGCACCGTATCTTCCGTATTTGCCCATGTCGCAATGTGCGCTGACCCGTCAATGCTGAAGAGTCGCCGTCGGGGAAACGTGGTCATTGTCGGCAGCGACAATCCGATCGGAGGAGAGAACTTGGCACAAATCCTGCTGGCGGGTGCGGTCCCCGCCCAGCTGTGGCAACAGGACAGGGTCCGTGCATTCGGACGCGGCTATGCGCCGCTGCGCGACTCGTCCGACGGATATTCGGCGAAAGCGTAAGAGCGCAAGCCTGGGCCGGATTACCCCGCTCAGTGCCAAATCAAGCGCCCACCAATAGATGTTGCGATCACAGCGCTGGCGGCGAAACTCTCCGCCGCCTCGGAAAGAGGATCACAGTCGAAGACGGTTACGTCGGCGTCCATCCCGACTTCCAACGAGCCGATATGGTCCTGCCACCCAAGGGCGGTCGCAGCTGATGTCGTGTAGCCCTCCAACGCCATAGCCGCCGTCAACGCTTGCCGGGGGAAAGTCTGCCCGGTGTCGGCCCGATCGTGTGGCCGGCGAAGCTGCGCGTCGGCGATGACCCCGCGAGGGTCGTAGGGGGCGACGGGCCAGTCCGACCCCAATGCGACGGTGACACCGGCATCCTGCAAATCCCTAAACCGAAAGCCGTTGACTCTCGAGCGAGTGGGCCCCAGGCGGCGGCTCCACTCGTCCTGATGATCGGGCCAGACGTACAGGGTCGAATGCGTGGGCTGCATGCTGGCAATAGCGCCTGATCGCGCAAAGGCCTCCACGAGATCATCCGGCATGGTTTCGATGTGTTCCACGCGGTGCGGCGCCCGAGCGCGCTGCGCCTTCGTCATCGCGGCGATCGTGCTGACTACCTCGCGGATAGCCGCGTCGCCGATGGCATGCGTGGCGGTGGCTATTCCGCGGTTGGCGAGCTCGAGCACAACGACGCGGAACTGTTCCGGGTCCAGCCACAGGCTTTGCGTGGAATCCCCGCAGGTGTCGGGGTGCTCAAGCCAGGCCGTCCCGTTATCGATGGTGCCGTCAAGAACAAGTTTGACCCCTTCCACCCGCCACAGGCGGCCACTGCGAGTTTGTAGGTCGGTTACCCGATCGAGTTCGGTCGAGGTATCGGCGCCCGGGTCGAAGACAGGGGAACAGCGAAGTCGCATGGGCAACTCACCCTCCACCTCCAACGCGGCGAGAGTATCGAGAGAGGACAGGTTGAGGTCCAAAAGCGACAGCGTCGTAAGCCCAGTGCTCGCCATCGCGAGCAGCAATGCGCCAAGGCAGGCTACTTGTTGGGCAGCCGAAAGCGGCGGTATGTGCTTTCTGATCAGCTCGAGCGCTTCGTCTTCGAGCAGCAGTCCGTTCGGCTCGCCATCGCTGCCAAGAACGACGCAGGAATAGGAAGTGAAGACTTCCTGGCCGCTCACGCCAGCAAGAGCGAGGGCGGTGGAGTTCGCGATTGCAGAGTGGCCATCAGCCATCTTGACGTAGGTGGGTCGGTCGTCGGTGCCGTGCAGGAACCCATTGCTGGGAGGGGCTGAACCGAACAGATTAGGGTCGAGCGACCAACCCAACCTCCATTCCGAGTCCACATCCTGTGGCTGATCCACCAGCGCCTGCCGGACCTCGTCGAGGTTTCGGCACCGCGAGAGGTCTACGCCTCGGCGGTTCGCGCCGGCCGAGACTGCGTGCGAGTGTGCGTCAATCAGCCCAGGCGTCATCGTGGCCGCCCCGAAGTCATGGGTTTGAGCCGCCGATTCCCACTGTGCGGCATCCTCGCGAGAGCCAATACGCACGACTTTTCCGTCGCGGACTGCTAGCGCGTTCACGGTGGGACCGTGGGCGGTGATGTGGATTTTGTCGGCGAGAAAGATTGCATCCAGTTCAGCGCTCATGCCTGTCCTCGGGAGGGTGTGTGCGCGCCTGCACCCAAATTCGCACCCAGGGGCGCCGCACCTGTCGCACTCCATTGCAGGAATGGTTGCGAAAATACCCGACACAGATCGATGACCGACTCCTTACTGAGATTTCGATACCCCACGACGACGCGGAGGCAAAGGCCGTCCAGCAGTGCGGCAAAGCCCTCCACGAAATAGCCAACATCGAGGTCTGCTGGAAGTTCGCCGCGATCCTTGCCGTACTCCAGAACCCCTCGGACAAGCTCGTGCCAGTCGCTTTCCAGAGCTTCCACCCTCACGCGGACGTCCTCATCATGGGCTGCCTCTGTCCACGCTTCCAGCCACAGCGCGAGGTTGCTGTCGTAGCGATCTTCTGGAGTGGCGGCGGACAACAGCCATTCCCACCGCTCGTGAGCACTTTCTCGTTGGGCGAAGGCCTCTGCCGCGCTCTGGCGCAGGTCTTGCTCAACAATTTGCAGCGACGCCAGGAATAACGCCGTTTTGCTTTCGAAGTAGTACAGCAGGTGCGCGCCCGTCATTCCGATGCTGTCGCCGATATCGGCCAATCGCGAATTACGCACCCCGCGAGCACTCAACGGAGCGATTGACTGACGCGCAATATCCGTGGCCCGCCGCTGCCGTTTAGTTTCCATGGCTCACCTGACCTGCCACGGGTGGAAGCTTCGGTACCGCTTCGATGAGTTCTCGCGTGTACTGCGCCTGTGGGTTATCAAACAGCTCGTCGACCGTGTTCCCCTCGACGACCACGCCCGCGTTCATGACGATGGCGCGCTCGCAGAGGTAGCGAACAAGCGTCAGGTCGTGCGTGATGAAGATCAAGGTGATTCCGGATTCACGTCGCAGTTCTGCGAGCAGGTCCAAAACGGACGCCTGAACGATGACGTCCAACGCGCTGGTGGCCTCATCCGCGATTAACACGCTGGGTTCCAACGCCAGCGAACGGGCAATGGCAATCCGCTGCTTCTGCCCGCCCGAGAGTTCGCGCGGGTAGGCCTGCAACATCGACGAGGGCAGTTGCACACGGTCGAAGAGCTCGGCAACACGGCGTTGCCGCGCCGCGCGTGAGGGCGCCAAATTGTGCACCCGCAGCAGCTCTTCGATCGCGTTGCCGACCTTCCGCGACGGATTCAGGGTAGTACCCGGGTCTTGGTACACCATTTGGATGGCGCGGCGAAGTTCGATACTGCGGCGTGCGTGCAGCGGTACCCCGTTGAATCTGACCTCTCCAGAGTCAATCGGAACAAGCCCAATCACGGCCCGCATCAGGGTAGTTTTGCCCGATCCA
This sequence comes from Nakamurella antarctica, assembly GCF_003860405.1. Classification (NCBI taxonomy): domain Bacteria; kingdom Bacillati; phylum Actinomycetota; class Actinomycetes; order Nakamurellales; family Nakamurellaceae; genus Nakamurella; species Nakamurella antarctica. The sequence goes on from NZ_CP034170.1 coordinate 1,982,090, forward strand.
GATTCCCCCACGACCCCAATGGATTCCCCGGCATTGATGTTCAGGCTTGCTTCGCTGACGGCCGTGATGCGGGTGTCGGCCAGCCCCATCCGCTGTCTTAAGGCCGAAGGCTTTTCCCCGAACCGCACGCTCACATTGTCGATTTCTAAGAGGCTCATGACGTCTCCCCCTCGTTGTGGACCATGCTGAGCCGGCGAGAAAGGTTCGCGTCCAGCAGCGCCCGGGTGTATTCGTGTTGCGGGTCCGCCAGCACGTCGGCGGTACGTCCGGTTTCCAGGATGGTTCCCTTATTCATCACGATGATCCGTTCGCAGACGAGGCTGACTACGGCCAGGTCATGGCTGACGAAGAGCATCCCGAGACCCCGGTCTTCAACGAGCACACTCAGAAGTTTCAGGATCTGCGCCTGGACTCGAACATCCAGCGCGGTGGTCGCCTCGTCGCACAGCAAGAGTCGGGGTTCGCAGGCCAGAGCCGAGGCGATCACAATCCGCTGCTTCATTCCACCGGACAATTCGTGGGGCCAGGCGCTGAAGCGGGATTCTGCCTGCGCTATTCCAACGTCGGACATCAAAGTGATGGCCGCTGCCCTGGCATCCTTGTCGGAGCATCCTGGATGATGTCTACGCCATGTCATTTGCAGGAGGCGTCCGACCCGCAGTGTGGGATTCAGCGCAAGACTGGGTTCCTGGAACACCATTGCTGCGGTCTGGGAGCCGTCAACCGTACTGGAGAAGTTGATCGTCCCGTCGACTCGGAGAGTTGACGGGAGAATGCCCATGATGGCGCGCAGGGTGAGACTCTTTCCGCTCCCGGATTCGCCGACGATACCGACCGTCTCCCCCTCGGCGACGTCGAGCGAAATCCGGTCGACCAAGACTAGGTCTTGGCCCACCGAAATGGTCAGTGAATCAACGCTCAGGAGTTGCCCTGTTGCCGGCTCGTTCACCGTCCGTCCTCCTTCTGCAGCGAGTCCCCGATCAGCGCGAGCGCCAACGCAAGCGTGGCTAGCACGAGCCCAGGTACGACAGTGAGCCATGGGGCTGCGTTGATATATGGCTGACCTGCGGCGATCATGTTGCCCCACTCGGGTGTGGGTGGTTGTACCCCGAACCCGAGAAAAGAGAACGACGCCAGAGCGCTGATCGCAAAAATCAGATCCGAGGTGAAGTACACGATCGTTTGGCGCACCGTGTTAGGCAGGATATGCAAGGTCATGATTCGAATCGGGCGCAGGCCAGCCGCGGTGGCTGCCGTGATGTAGTCCGATTCCTTGACTCGAAGAACCTCGCCACGTGTGAGCCTGGCGTAGACCACCCAGCCGACCGCGGTGAAGGCAATGATGAGGGATCCGATGCTCGGTCCCAGAGCGAAGACCAGCACGATCATCAGGATGTATGTCGGGAAAGCCTGCAGTAGATCTGCGACCCGCATCACGACGACATCTACGAATTTGCCGAAGTACCCGGACAGCAGTCCGAGGAAAGTTCCGACCAGGCAGGGCAGCACTGTGCCGATCAAGGCGACGGGAAGGTCGATCCGCGCGCCGAAAATTACCCGACTAAAGGAGTCCCGACCCAGCTCGTCAGTGCCGAAAATGTGAGCGGCCGACGGCGCTTGGAGCGCATTGGAAATATCCTGTTGGAGTGGGTCGAACGGAGCAATCAGCGGGGCGAAAATCGCGAGCAACACGTAGGCAGCAACGATGACCCCGCCTATAACCAGCCCCGCCTTGCCAACGCGAGGGCGCCGGAACGGGGCGCGCTTAGTGGCGGCTGGAATCGGCGGGACGCTAACGCTGGCGCTCATGCGGAAATCCTCACTCGCGGATCGATGATGGACGTCAACACGTCTGCCATCAGGAAGACCAGCACGATTACCAACGCGAATACGAGGGTGAAGCCCTGCACCAGTGGATAGTCCCGCTGGCCGGCCGCGACTACCAATCCCTGCCCCATGCCGGGGAGGCTGAAGGCCACCTCAACGATCACAGTTCCGAACAGGGCATAGCTGGCCTGTACGGCGGTGACCGTGATGAGAGGAGGCAGCGCGTTCCGCAACACAAAGTGCCGCATCAGCCCGAATCCCGAATAGCCGAGCGTGCGGCCGGCCAGAACATACTCGGTCGTCTGCAGGCTGAGAATCGTAGCTCGCAGACTTCGGATCATGGGAGGCATGATGGCGATCGCCACCACCACAGCCGGAAGCACGATGGAGCGCAGATTCTCTCCCGGGGTACGGCCGATACCCGCAACCGGAAACCATCCCGTAGGGAGGGCGATGAAGGTAATCACCATGATGGATAGCCAGAACGTGGGTAAGCCAGTCCCCAGGACGTTGAATCCTCGGATGATCTGATCCCCGATGCCACCGTTACTGCGGGCGGAGATGGCAGCGAGCGGTATCGAGATGACGATTGCCAGCAGGATCCCCGAAGTTGCGAGTAGCAACGTGACGGGGAACTGCTCGGCAATCTGGGCACTCACGTTCCTACCCGATTTGAACGATTTGCCAAGGTCGCCCTGCAAGGCCGAGACGAGGTAGTTGAAGTACCTCGTCCACAGCGGCTGGTTGACTCCCAATTGCTCGCGAGCCCGGTCCACCTCGGCGTCGGACGCTCGGGGCCCGACCACGAGTCGAGCCGGGTCCCCGGGCGTCAACGACAGCAAGAGCATGACGACCAACAGAATCCCCAATAGAAGGGGAATCAGGCTGGCCAACCTCCGCACAACGAAGCCAAAGCGATTGGATTGCATGAGAGTGGCCGCCTGTTCGCGCTAGTTGGTCTTCCAGACATTCTCTAGCGCATAGGTGCCCCACAGCGTCAGCTGCAGACCCTTCACCGTTGGCTGGGCTGCTCCAAGGGAGCGCAGGTGCGCCAGAGCAATAAACGGCGCCTCTTTGAAGTACACGTCTTGGACGATGCCGATAGCCTTCTCTTGTTCCGCCGGGGTCTTTGCGAGCTGGTAGGCCTTGAATTGAGCATCGACCACGTCAGAGGAGAATCCGGTCCGCATGCCGTCTGTGCTCGTAACGTACGAGATCGGATCCGTCACGTCGGGCGAGATCGCATTGTAGGCAAACGAGGCGAGTTGGTACTTGCCGTCGTCCAAGTTAGCCGACCGCTGGCCGGAGTCCACCGGGGTGAGAGTGACCGTGATACCGATGTCCTTCAGGTTATCCGCCAAAATCTGGCCCAGCAGTACAGCATCGCCGTTAGCTGTGAAGAGGAACTCCAAGGTGGTGGGCGGGTTGGCAGCAGTAGCGAGCAGCGCTTTGGCTTTCTCCACGTCACGCGAGAAGTAGGGCGAACTCGGGGGTGCCCAGTGCAGCAAGTTGGAAGGAAGTGCGCCTGTCGGTGCGCTGCCATAACCGCTGTAGACGCTCTTGAGAATGGAGGGGTAATCGAGCGCATAGCCGATCGCCTGCCGCACGATGGGATCGGACAGTGCAGGGTCCTTGGTGTTCATCAACAGGACTGCTGTGTTGTGCTCGGCGACTGGAAGGATCAGGCTCTGGTCAAGCCCCAATGCGATCACCGGGCTGAGCTCGTCCGCGACATCGATCTGGGCTGCCTTCAGCTGCAGCGATAACGAGTTGGAGTCGGCGGAGTAGCTGCTGACCACCTTGTCGAGGTAGGGCTGTCCTGCTTTGTAGTATTTCGGGTTCTTCGTCAGCACGACGTCTCCACTGGAGGCCCAGCTCTCTACGAGGAACGGACCAGCACCAATGGGTGCCTGCCAGAACTCCTCGGCGGTGCGTCCGCCGAAGTCTTTGGGAACGATCCCGGCGTTAGACCAAGCCAGGTAGTTGGGGAGTGTGGAGTCGGGGCCCGACAAATCCAGTTCAATGGTGTCGGCGTCGACGATGACCGTCTTCTCAATACCGCCGTAGATCGGCCCATAGCTGGGGCCGGCCTGCCACGTCTTGATGGAGAATGCAACGTCCTCTGGCGTCACGGGATCACCATTACTGAAGGTGACCTTTGGGGTGAGGTCGATGGTGAGGACGGTGTTGTCGGCGTTGAAGGTCCACTTCGAAGCAATACCCGGCGCAAGATCCGTGCCTTCGGCGTTGACGCGGATCAGTGGTTCAAGCACTGCCTCGGAGAGCTGAAAACTTGCGTTGACAGTCTCTTGGTCAAGGTTGAAACCCTCGAAGAGGTTGCCGCGGCCGACTGAGAGCGTTCCACCGGAGATCGGGGCGGCGGCGTCGCCCGCAGGCGCTGAACTAGCATCGGATGACGAAGAACCAGGGGCCGGCGCCGAAGAATTGGATGCGGGCGAAGAATTAGAGTCGCTGGACGAGCAACCAGCAAGAGCTAGGGCCGTCGTGATCGACAGCGCACCAATGACGCGCAGCCGTGATCGCATGGGATTCATGTGTTTTCTCCAGGTTTTTAAATCTGATTTTGAATTGGGTTCAATCTAGGGTGAATGTCGTGACATGTACAGCTCTTTTGTGCAGCGATTTTCCTTGCTTATAGGGGATGTCGGTTGCGAGCGCGCTCGAATGCGGAGTCAGTGATGTGAAGGACGCGGAGGATGTTGTCCGAGGCCAATGCGGAAAGCTCGGCGGCAGACCAGCCCCGGCGCCTTAATTCCGCGAGCAGCGCCGGATAGGAGGACACATCTGTCAACCCCTGGGGGGTCGAGGAGATCCCATCGAAGTCCCCGCCCAACCCGACGTGGGCAATGCCCACCACATCACACGAGTGCTCGATATGGTCGGCAACATCCGCCAGATATGCCGGTGAATACGGCTGCCCCGCGGCGCGTTTACGCGCTCCGGAGGTGCGATAGGTCTCAGAAACGAACTGCGGGACAAAGGTAATCATCTGCACTCCCCCATTTGCCGAGAGGCGGCGGAGTACGCCGTCGGGAACGTTGCGGTCGTGGCGCGTCAGTGCGTAATTGGAGGAGTGGCTGAAGATCACTGGAACCTTCGCAACGTCGAGCACATCGTGCATTGTCGACGCCGACGTGTGGGACAGATCGACCAGAACGCCCTGCCGCTCCAACTCCGCGACGAGCATCGCCCCCTTCTCACTCAGGCCGTTGTGCAGCTTTTGGCCGGTAGCGGAGTCTGCCCACATGGTGCTCTCGTTGTGGGTAAGCGTCATATAGCGCATGCCCGCGCGGGCGAGCTCGGCCACATTCTCGATCCGACCCTCCAGCACGTTGCTGCCCTCGGCTCCGATCAAGCAACCGATCTCGTCGCGGGAAATCGCTTCTCTTACCTGCCGCGCAGAGGGGCTGAACGCGAGGGCGTTCGGAGCGTGTTCAATAACCTCGCGCACGCGGGCGATCTGTTCGGTGATCACCGCGAAAGGCTCGGGTGTGCCATCGGGCACCCAGACCGACCAGAACTGTGCACCCATCTCACCAGCGCGCATGCGCGCTAGATCCGTGTGCCGTTCCGGGATCCCAGTCGAAAAGCGCTCCGCGCCGATTCCACCCTCGCGCATCTCCCAAGGGAGATCGTTATGCCCGTCGATGACGCGGATCTTGCGCGAGGATGCCCGCTCTGCCGCGATGCCCACAAAGTTATTGACGAGCCTGGAACTTGCTGCCTCCAAGCGAGGTTCGTCTCGCGCCGCCTGCTCTTGCAGTGCTGAAAGGTCCATCCCCTCGGCGGCAAGGGAGGCCGCGTCCCACTGCGCAAGGCGTCCGATCGGCGCTTCCGGATGGAATTGAACACCCCACGCGAGATCCCCGACCCGGAAGGCCTGGACCGCGCAATTGTCGTTTTCAGCAAGATGCACCGCGTCCGCTGGCAAGGCCGTGATCTGGTCTTGATGGTTTTGCAACACGACGAACTCGGATTCCACACCCGTGAGCAGCGCATCCTCAGCCGCCTCTGCTCGCTGACGGACCAGCACAGTTCCGCGTTCGGGCACCCCGAACCTGCCCGTCACAGTTCCTCCCGCCACCTCCGCCAGCAGTTGCGCTCCCAAGCAGATGCCTAGCAATGGAACATTTTGGGCGAGACACCGAGAGGCGAGCAGCCGCTCCGCCGCCAACCACGGCGCCTTCTCGAACTCGCTGGGCAGCAAACCACCTCCGAGGAGGATCACTCCGTCATAGCCGTCAGGAGTATCGGGAATGTCGGCCGTGACCGACACTGTGGTCGTCGCGCCGGCGGCATTCAATCGTGGCAGCAGGGTGCCCGGACCACTGCGGGGCGAGTTCACGACCACGAGCAGGGACACGGGAACCCGCGGCGAAGCAGCCGGGCCTGGCTCGGTGAAATCCGTCATCTCAGGCACCTGCCTTCGCTTGGTCCACGCGAGAAAAGATCACGTCGTGCCCAATTCCCGCGCCGAGGGGCACCTGCACCACCCCAGCTTCTGCCACGACCGCCGGCTCGATCACATCCAGGGCGTAGTACTTATCCGAACCCGAGACATCGGAGGGGTAGTCAAAACCGGCCAGAGAGCACAATGCGATATTCGCGGCGCGGCCCACTCCGAACTCGTGCATTCCGCCGCACCAGACTGCGATGCCCTCGGCCGTAGCCAACTCATAAGCGGTGAGTGCAGCAGTCAGTCCGCCCATCCGGGAGACCTTGATGTTAAGAACGGTGCCAGCGTCGAGCGCGATCATGGTGCGTAGATCCCCCAGATCCACGATTGACTCGTCTAAACAGACGGGCGTGGCGATGGCTTGGCGCAGGTTGGCGTGGGCCACGAATTCCCGCGCGGCAAAAGGTTGTTCAATCATGGCGAGGTCAAAGGCATCGAGCTTGGCTAGATGATCCACCGACGAACGGTGGGGTGAGTAGCCCCCATTAGCGTCAACATGCAGCAGCACATTCGGGAACCCTGCGCGTGCGGCCCGGACCGGCTCGACGTCCCAGCCGGGCTTGATCTTCAATTTCACGCGCGAATATCCGCCATCCACGTGGTGCTGAATCTGCCCCAAGAGCGCGTCGATGGTGGGTTCGATCCCCAGGGACACCCCCGCAGCGACCTGACTACGCGTTCCCCCCAACGCCTTCGACAGGGAAACACCGCGCAACCTCGAGAACAGGTCCCAGGCTGCAATATCGAAGCCTGCCTTGGCGAACTCATGGCCCCGCACCTGGTTCAATCTGGTGGCGAGCTCGTGGGGTTCGCGCCACTCGTAGTCCAGCGTTAATGGCCGCAGGTACCGCGCAGCGATGAGCTGCGCGGTTTCGACAGTCTCGGCGCAATAGTAAGGATCGCTGGGGGAGGCGATCTCGCCCCAGCCACACTCCCCCGACTCGTCGGTGAACCGGACAAGGATGTGTTCGATCGACGCTTTGCGGTGCGAGCTGGTCTCGAATTCATGAACAAGTGGCAGCGCCACGGGAAAAAGATCGACCTGTGTGACGCGCATTAAGCATCTCCCTGCGATGGCCGAACGGTGTAGTCGAGCAGCTGCTCTTCGAGGAGTTCGCGCGCGCCCAGGCGACGACGCGCGCCCTTCGCCCGGGCGGAGGCGAGGGTAGACAGCACGTGACCCACGAGTGTGATCGACGTAGGCGAATCCAGGTGTGATCCACCCTCGGTGGGTACCACGATGACGGAACTGGCGAACTCCGCGATGGGCGATTCGGCGGCGTCGGTGATGGCCACCACGCTTGCGCCCGCTCGCGCGGCGATCTCCGCCACGGAGATGGTGTGTCCGCGGTAGCGCCGAAATGAGAAGGCAACGAGACAATCGGTGCTACCGAAGTCGGTCAGCGCGTCGACCGACTCCTCGAGATCGACCCCGAGAACTGTGACACCGCCGAGGGCTGCGCGAAGAGAGTGCTCGAAGAGTTGTGCATGGATGTGGCTGCGCCCCACCCCGACCACGGTGCGCCGGCGCGCCGCGACCAGGCTGACCGCCGCGGCAAGCACAGCGGGGTCGGTATCGATGCTTGTCAGCGCCGCCAGCACATTTGTTCGCTCGGCGGTGACCAGCTGACCGCGCAGCAACTCGGCCGAGGACCGGCGGCGGAGGCGGTCGTCGTACCGCAGGGCAGGGGTGTCGGCGCTGGCGGCTTTCATACGGAATCCTGTTGGCAGAGATAGGCAAACACGCCCGGAGCCACCCGGACGCACTGCACCGCTGCGTAGCCAGCCTCCAGTACGCGCCGCAAGGATCCAGCCACCAGAGGTCGGGTGTCTTCCGGCGCCTGAGGCCCTGCGGGGAGGGTGATCGCCGCACGGGAGGCATCGAGCTGCTGCACCTGACCGAACAATGCGGGTGCGCTGTCAATCGAGGCAGTAATGACAGGCTGATTTGCCGAGCCATCCTTTGCCGCGCCATTCCACTCCACGCCATTCCACTCCGCGCCATCCCACTCCACGCCATCCCACTCCACAATGAGTCGGTCGGAGTGCCCATCGTCGTAGAAGTCTGGCTTGAACCACCGGGCGCGCGCGCCCAGCCTGCTGAGATTGAAGAATGCGTTGCGGGTGTTCATTGGATCGTAAGGCCACCTCATCGACGTGAACCCACCGCGGCGAGCCTGATCCATCTGGGCGTGCTTCAGGGCTCGCCCCACCCCCCGGCCTTGCCATTCCGCATCGACGCATGCCGCCTGCGAGAACAGGTACGGCGTCGCATTATCGATGGCGGGAAACCCGTAGACGAATCCGATGAGGACCTTTTCGTCGCTGAAAGCACCGACCGCGGTACCTCCGGCATACATGAGGGACCGCATCAGCTTGGTGTTCAACGTGAACTGCTCGGTGTAGTGAAACACCCGCTGGTAGAGGGAAGAAGCCTGTTCGAACTCCTGACGCTCGGTGAGCGGCCTCAGCTCAGCGGCGGGTGAAGCAGCCACGAGAGAATTCTGAGCGGAAATAGCGTCCATATAATCGACACTAGGCTGCTAATGACCTGCATATCAAGATCTGTCTACAATTATTTGTAACAGAAGTTTACAGTTTGAGAGCTTGGACACGTGGAGTGTGCTTGAGTGGACCGCACGTGATCATCACCAGTGGGTTACGGATCGAACATCGAAGGTGGCAGACATGAGCGAACCGGTCCTAGCCGTAATCGACGCCCAGTTTCAGCACCGGGTGATCGGGCGACTTCAACGGCTCGTGGAGCACGAGTCCCCCAGCGGCGATATCCCCGCACTTCAGGGTTTCGTCGGTCTCCTGAAATCAACATGGGAAGATCTGGGCATCGCCGTAACTGTCCGCGAAACTCCCGGCGGTCCGGTTCTGGTCGGCGATTTACCGGGTCGAGGGTGGGGCGTTGGGCTGGCTCCAATCCTGCTCATCGGCCATTCCGACACCGTGTGGCCAATGAGCACACTTGGGTCACGGATGCGGTGGTCCCACGACGAGCAGGGCGTGATTTGGGGACCCGGCGTCTTCGATATGAAATCTGGCCTCGTCATCATCGAGTTCGTTATCGAATGCCTTCGCGGGGCCGGCTCGGGCCATCCACCGTTGCGGATCTTCGTCGCCCCCGACGAGGAGACAGGATCCACCCACTCGCGCGTAATGCTCGAGGAGGCTGCCATCGGATGCTCCAGCGCAGTCGGTTTCGAGTCCCCACACCCAGACGGCAGGTTAAAGATCGGCAGGTTCGGCAGCACCAGACTGCGAGTGCGGGTCACAGGACGAGAGGCGCACGCTGCGTTGGATGCCGAGCGTGGGATCTCTGCCATCGATGAGCTCGTCGACCAGCTCCTCGTCATTCGATCGATGGTTGCAGCAGCCACTGATCCTGAGCACCTCGTATTACTGAACGTGGGATCGGTAGAGGCACCGGGCAAGACCAATGTTGTCTCCAGCCAGGCTTGCGCGCAGATCGGCCTCCGCTTTGCCCGAAAAGATGAAGAAGATGTGCTTGTGCCAGCGCTGTTAAATCTGGCTCCCATTCGCCTCGGCGCCGGTGTCGAGGTCGTCATCGAGTCGCACCGTCCGGCCTGGTCCCCGCATCCTCGCGACACCGAACTCGGCGCGCGCCTGCTGCCCGGGCAGGTGCCGGGCAGCCCAGCCCGCGGGGCCGCCGACACCAACGCGATGGCGGGTCTTGACATCGCAGCGGTCGACGGCCTCGGCGCGAGGGGCGCCGGCGCGCACGCCCTTGAAGAACGGATCGTTGCGGCATCGCTATGGGACCGTATCTCTTCACTGGTCGAGGCGTTCGGCGACGAGAAAAGATGGGCTGCGTAAACAACACATTCAGGCATCCGGGCAGGCGCTGCGAGCTATCAGGTTGCCGTAGCGAGCACCTCGGGCAAATCTTGGGCGTGCAGGATGCCGAGCCGTTGGGTGGCCCGAGTGAGCGCAACGTACAGATCGGACAACCCGTTGGGCAAGTCGGCAATGATGTCAGCGGGTTCGATCAGCAGCACCGAATCGAATTCCAAGCCCTTGGCGCTCACCACCTCGAGCACCACCACCCGGTGGCCAAGGCCGGCCATCGCCGAGGCGTGCGGCACCAGGGCTCGCACTGCGGTCAGCACAGAATGCTGCTGCCCCGGCGCTACCAGGATGGCCAGTTGTCCCTCGCTGTAGGACTGCAGTTCGCGAGCAGCCGCGGCGGCAATGGCGCGTGGTAATTCCGTTTCGCTCACGCGTAGCGTCCATGGTGCGAACCCGCTGGTACGCACAGAGATGGGGGCCGTGAGCGTCGGAGCGATAGCAGCCAACACGGGCGTGGCCACCTGCATTATTTCCGCCGGCGTGCGGTAGTTCACCGTCAACTCCTCCAGCCGCCAGCGATCACGCACATGCGGATTCATCGCTTTCGCCCATGACGACGTGCCGGCGGCATCCGACGTTTGGGCCACGTCCCCTACCAACGTCATCGACCGCATCGGGCATCTGCGCATGACCATGCGCCAAGCCAATGGTGAAAGCTCTTGTGCCTCATCAACTATTACGTGGCCGTAAGTCCACTCACGGTCCGCTGCTGCTCGATCGGCGGTGCTGAGGTAGGCTGCCTCCTCCTCATTCATCACTGCGAGCTGCTCCGCTGTGACCATGCCGAGCGTGAAGTTAATGCCCAGATCCGCTTCTGCCGATTGGGAGGAATTCATTGCATCCAGCGTCTTCTCGGCGAAGGCCAGCTCTTCAGCGCGGGCTTGCACCTGCGCGCGGTCCACGCTTCCGACGGGACCTAAAAGCTCTGCGGCTTCGTCAAGTAACGGCACGTCGGCCGCGGTCCACGCGTCAGGTTCGGTGCGATGCAACAGGTCTCGATCCCGCTGCGGCCACCCCGGGGTTGCAAAACAGATGCGCCGCACCGACGAATACAGTTCGCTCAGTAGCTCCGGCGCTGTCAGCGGGGGCCAAAGACCCGCGAGGGCCTCGTGCACTGCCGGGTCTGCCGCCATCTCCTTCCGGATCTCGGCGTAGTCGGCCCCTCCTGCGTATTCCTCCATTTGCTTCACTCCGGGCCTGCCGACCACTTGCTTGGCCAAACCATCGAGCACCACCCGAAGGAATATCTGCCGCGCTCTATTGTGAGGCAGCCTGGAGGCCCACGCCTGTCGTCGGGCCTTGATGAGCAACGACGGTTCCAGGCGGAGTCGGCCGCGGTCATAGGTAAAGGCGATGGCGCGCTTCGGAAGTATCTGCCGATGCAGCACCGCGTTGTCGATGACTTTGGACATCGACAGGCGCCCCTTGATCTCGGCGGTGGGTCCCGCCTCGGGCAGCCGCGCATTCACGCCGGGAAATAACGTCCCCATGGTCGCCAGCACCACCGACGACTCGCCGAGGTTCGGCAGTACCTGGCCGATATAGGACAGGAAGGTCTGGTTGGGGCCGATGACGAGAACGCCGTGCCCACCGAGTCTTTCACGGTGCGTATAGAGAAGGTACGCCGCGCGGTGCAGCGCCACCACGGTTTTCCCAGTCCCCGGCCCGCCTTGTACGACAAGCACCCCGTTGCGGTCGGACCGGATGATCCGGTCCTGCTCGGCCTGAATGGTTTCAATAATGTCACCCATCCGCCCGGTCCGCGGGGCATTCAGAGCTTCGAGCAACGCGGAATCACCGGCTGATCCGAGATCGTCACGGGCCACGGCCTGCGCGTCGGCCTGCAGATATTCATCCGCCACCGCTTCGACACGGTCTCGTTTGGTCCGGATATGCCGTCGCCGTCGCACGCCCAGTGGGTTCATTGCTGTCGCGGTATAGAAGGGCGCCGCGGAGGGTGCCCGCCAGTCGATAAGGAGTTGGCGTCGCTCCGTGGTGCCGTCTGTCAAACCCATCCGCCCGATGTGCAGCGATTCGCCGTCATCGGTGTCGAGCCTGCCGAAGGCCAGCTTGGCCTCAGCTGCCGTAAACGCGGAAATCTGTTGAGAATAGCGGTGCTGCAGCGCGTCTCGGTTGAATCGACCCGCGGGCGTGCCGTCGGAGGAAAATCTGGCGTCATCTCGGTGTGTGACCGCCTCGGCGCGCATCTGAGCAAGCCGCTCGTACATCCGGCTCAGAGCAATCTGCTCTTGCGCCTTCGGGTCCATCTGGGCCTGCTCGAAACCTCCATGTCGATCGCGCTGCACCGGCGCTGGATCGCTGCTGATAACTGCTGGGTCGGGCACAAGTCTCCACATGGTTGATTGCCGGGTAATGCCGCTACGACGTGAGCATCAAAGCTACCCCGTCTGGCAGCCCTGACCGATCCAGTCCGTCGCAAACTACCGGGGGTGAGCTTGCGACCTCGTCGCCTGGTCAGACCCGCGGTGGTTTGTCACGCCTTAAGCTGGGGCACAGGGCGTGCGCAGGGTCGCAGATTGTGCGGCGCCAAAACCAATGAATGAGATGAGATTTAGTTGATGACGCGTCATTGCTTCGCAGCACCCCGTACCCAGGCCACCGCATGAGCGCCACCCAGCGGGTCTGGCCGGGCACCCCTTACCCCCTCGGCGCTACTTATGACGGAACGGGCACCAACTTCGCCGTGTTCTCCGAGGCGGCCAAAAGGGTCCAGCTCTGCCTGTTCGACGCCGACGGTGTGGAAACGCAGTTCGACTTGACAGAGCGAGATGCCTTTGTCTGGCACGGTTATCTCCCCCTTGTTGGTATTGGGCAGCTGTACGGCTACCGGGTGCACGGACCTTACGACCCGGCGAGCGGCAATCGCTGCAATCCCAGCAAATTGCTCCTTGACCCATACGCCAAGGCGATCGACGGCAACATCGATTGGGCGCAGGCCTGCTTCTCCTACACCTGGGGTGAAGAAGATTCCTTCAACGACGAGGACTCTGCCCCCCACATGAGCAAGTCGGTCGTGATCAGCCCGTACTTCGACTGGGACAACGACCGCCACCCCCGCACTCCCTATCAGGACACGGTGATCTACGAAGTTCACGTTAAGGGTCTGACCGAAACCCATCCAGGAATCCCCGAAGACATCCGCGGCACCTACGCGGCGCTGGCCCACCCGGTCATGATCGAGCATTACAAGCGAATCGGCATTACCGCCGTCGAACTGATGCCCGTCCACCAGTTTGTGCACGATAGCCACTTGGCAGACCGCGGTATGACGAACTACTGGGGCTACAACACGATCGGATTCTTCGCTCCGCACAACGACTACTCCTCCCAGGGCCACAGCGGCCAGCAGGTGCAGGAGTTCAAGGCCACGGTCAAGGCGCTGCACGAAGCGGGCCTCGAGGTCATCCTTGACGTTGTTTATAACCACACGGCCGAGGGCAACCAGTTAGGGCCAACCCTGTCCTTCCGTGGAATTGACAATGCCGCCTACTACAGGCTTGTCGACGGCGATGGCGCGCATTACTACGACACCACCGGCACCGGCAACACGTTGTTGATGAAGCATCCGCACGTGCTGCAGATGATCATGGATTCGCTGCGGTACTGGGTTACCGAAATGCACGTCGACGGTTTTCGTTTCGACCTTGCCAGCTCCTTGGCCCGCCAGTTTCACGAAGTGGATCGACTCTCCGCGTTCTTCGACCTCGTGCAGCAAGATCCGGTGATCAGCCAGGTGAAGCTTATTGCCGAGCCGTGGGATATCGGCGAGAACGGTTACAACGTTGGTGGTTTCCCGCCGGTGTGGACAGAGTGGAACGGCAAGTACCGCGACACGGTTCGGGACTTTTGGCGCGGTGAGGATTCAACACTTGCGGAGTTCGCTTCGCGGTTCACCGGATCCGCTGACCTGTATGAGCAGGATGGCCGACGTCCGCACGCCTCGATCAACTTTGTGACCGCACACGACGGGTTCACCATGCACGATCTGGTGTCCTACAACGAGAAGCGCAATGACGCCAACGGCGAAGACGGCAATGACGGCGAGAGCAACAATTCGTCATGGAACTGTGGTGTCGAAGGGGACACGGACGACCCGGAGATTAAGGCGCTGCGCGAACAGCAGAAGAAGAACATGCTGACGACACTCTTTCTCTCCCAGGGTGTCCCGATGCTGTTACATGGCGACGAATTAGGCCGCACTCAGCAAGGAAATAACAATGTGTACGCCCAGGACAATGAGCTGTCCTGGATTGACTGGGACCGAGCAGCCGAGTTCGCGCCGCTGACGGCGTTCGTCGAACGGCTCGCCGCACTACGGCACGCACATCCGGTCTTCCGGCGCAGGCGGCACTTCCAGGGCCGCGGACTCAAAGGCCAAGGCTTGAGCGATATTGGCTGGTTCACCCCCGGCGGCGACTGGATGACAGAGGACGACTGGGACACCGGCCATATCAAGTCGGTGGCTGTATTCCTCAACGGCGAGGCCATCGCAGAACCCGATGCCCGCGGCGAACACGTCACCGACGATTCGTTCTTTGTCCTCTTCAATGGCCATTACGAGTTCTTGGAATTCGTGCTGCCCGATATCGGGGCGGGCACGCAATGGATCCGCGAAATAGACACCTCGGAGGCTGAGGAAGCGGTCGAAGCCTCAGTGCTCACCGTCGGAGAAGCTTTTGCTGTCGCCGCACGCTCCATCATGGTGTTACGCAAGGTTGTTGACGAGTAAGCGAAACTCCGGACCCGTTCTGGAATGCATCTGAATTACCCGGGTGCTCTTGGATGAGTGCTCCCCGATTGCAGTGGGGAGCACCTAGTTTTTTCAACACTCTGGGTATCGCAGACGCCACCTTTAGTGACATGATGTCCGAAGTAGTGATGGATTGTTAGTCGCGGGGGGCCTCACAAATATAGGTTCCTGAAACCGCGCCTGCGATTTTGCCCACCGCAGGGCGAGTATCACGCACAACGCACTGGAGGATTACACCGTGAGATTCCCGGCAATTACCGCCGTTCTCGGCTCAGCAGCACTCGCACTTGTCGGGCTCGTTGCCGCCGGTACCGCGAACGCCAGCGAGACCATTCCCGCCTGCACATCCGTCGCAGCTCCCACCACCATCCGGCCTTCGGCACTGGATGGCTTCAACTTCTTCACGCCGGGGTACGAAACCCGAGCAAATGGCTCCTACGGATGGATGTCGCGCGGCGGTCTCCACATCCGAACGGAAGACTCCGGCAGCACGTCAAAGGTTGCTTCCTACAAACCCCTGAGCACTCCAGTGCCACTGTCCCAGGTGGGCGAGCCGTCGTTGGTGGTCGATAAGGTACTTGGAGCTACCGGACCTGGCTTCCAGCTGTTCGTCGACAAAGACGGTAACGGCACACCTGATGGCGTCCTGGTCGGCGAGCCTGACTTCTACGGCAACAACTGGTGGTCGAACCAAGCCTTCGGGGTGCCGGCTGGCTTGGGGTACAACTCTTACGCGCCATTGGACGCCTACCTTGCAGCTAACCCCTCCGCTCAGGTTGTTGGATTCGGGTTCTCCGTCGGTTCTGGAGTCAAGTTCCAGGGCCGACTGGATTCACTGACCTTCAACTGCAAGAGCTGGGATTTCGGGGTTGACCTCGCAGTTGCTCCGCCGACGACTGTGACCACTACCGTCACCGTTCCCACCACAGTTATCGGGTCGCCCACCACCACTACCGTCACCGTTCCGACCACAGTGATCGGCTCGCCCACCACCACTACCGTCACCGTTCCGACCACAGTGATCGGCTCGCCCACCACCACTACGGTCACGGTTCCGACCACAGTGATCGGCTCGCCCGTCACCACTACCGTCACTGCACCGCCGCTCACCGCGCCGAGTACCAACAGTGACGGTAGCTACGAAGTACTTGGCTCTGACGGAATTCTGACTCGTGTCACCCCCACTCAGTCGACCGGCACCGCACCAAGTTCTTCTTCCACCAACGTGATCGGTACTGCGTCTACGCCGACCAAGGCTGCTGGCACACCTTCCAAGGCCCCTGCCAAGGAAAGTCTTGCTAGCACTGGCGCAAATACCGGCCCCTTCTTGGGAGCAGCCGCCGGCCTCCTGGGCGCGGGTGGCCTCCTGCTGCTAGCAGTCCGTCGTCGCAACTCCAATCCGAACCACCAGCAGTAAACTGGGAGTTTCCATCACAGAAGCGGCCCACTGCGCTACAAGTAAATTGTTCTAACGCAAGATAGCTGCGACAAAGTCCGCTGTAGAGGCGGAATTTGTCGCAGCTATCATCGCATCAGCCTGTAGACGCGCACCACAGAATGAATGTCCCCCACAGAACCCATGCGTGCCCGGACCGTCGGCTACTTGCTGCTTCAATCCCCGCGAGTGGCTCGGCTACCGCTGGTGGGCCCCTCGTCCTCATCGGCTAGCGTGTGATTCTGTGTCCGGCCAGGTGCTCGTTCTCATTCTCATTGCTGCCCTGTGCCACGCACTATGGAATTTCGCCGCGAAGCGCGTCAGCGAGAACCCGGTCCTGTTCGTCTGGCTCACGGTGGCGGGCGCAGCAGTTCTGTGGGTACCGATCGCGGTGGCGTGGTCGTGGGGCGAACATCTTCAGCCTGACCTGACCTGGGTTTTGGCGGGTTTGCTGACCTCTTGCTTTCACACTTTGTACTCGTTGACTCTTCAACATGGCTACGCCGTCGGTGATCTCAATGTCGTCTACCCACTTGCCAGGGGAACAGGTCCCATTGTCACGATGGTGGTGGCCATTGTCTTTCTGGGAGAACGACTCTCCTCGTTTTCGATCGCCGGCGCAGCAATCATCATCATCGGCATTCTGGTGGTCGCAACGGGCCGACGGGCGAGCTCGGCCAAGTCGGCCAAGTTGGGGGTTATTTGGGGAGTAATGACCGGCCTCACCATTGCCACCTACACACTGTGGGATGACCACGTCGTCAACGATCTCGGGATCGCGCCACTGCCATATTTTGCCCTCGGGCTGGTCCTGGAGTCGATGATGCTCGCCCCTGGCGCCTGGCGCAGTAGGGCTGCAGCCAGGGCCATGGTCCGCAGCTACTGGCGTGAGATCACCGTGGTGGCCGTACTTTCACCGTTGGCCTACATTCTGGTACTGGAGGCAATGAAGCTCGCTCCCGTCGCCATCGTGGCTCCGGCGAGGGAGACGAGCATCGTGGTTGGCAGTTTGCTGGCGTGGCTGGTGCTGAAGGAACCTCGGCCTGCGCGGCGGCTTCTTGGATCCGCAATCGTGTTGGCGGGCATCAGCATGCTGGTGCTGGCGTGACGTCTCACAGACAGGTTCCCTAGTGCTCATCGCCTAGGGCGACGATCATAGCCATGAGCTCACGGTCGCCGTCCAGCGTGCTCGCCCTCCCGTTTTCGAGCACCGTTGCCTCGCCGTGGCGGTCGCCGTTCTCGTCCGAAGAGAGGAGCACGTTGTACGCCTTCGAAACATGCGTCAGCTCCCACTCAAAGCGGAAGCGAGGCAGTGACGACCTACCTAGATCAACCTTCCTGACGTCTTCAATTCTCCACTGACGCGAACCTACCGCGGTTGCTACGGCGGCTGGCATGACGGGCATTTTCGCATTCATGGCGCTGTCCACCCCGCACGAGTTGGTGTTCTTCGATAAATTGTTGGCACCGCAGATAGCGCTACAAAAGAACAGCTAGCACCCACTGGTGTTCGCTGGCCTGCCATCGCGCCAGCCACGGCACACTGCACTGCCCTCACGGGCTCGCGCAGCCTAACACCGACGAACTTCGCTCTGCCTGACACCCGATCCGGCGCGTACGGTGAGGCAAGTATCGCGGAGCAAATCCGGGGCGTGCACTCCAGAAAGCCGCCCAGACACATCGGACCACTCAAGGAGAAGTAACTATGCAGCTGGTAAATACCGCCGCCATCGTCACCGGAGCCGCGTCCGGATTGGGCGCCGCCACGGCAGCAGCCCTCGCGGGGGCGGGTGCACAGGTGTTCGGGTTCGATGTCGCGAGTGCATTAGACACCGCGGACCATCTCGAGGGTGTGCACTACCTCGCGGTTGACGTCACGAATATTGAACAAGTCCAGGCGGGGGTCAATGCCGCGGCAGCGGATTCGCTGCCCCTGCGAACAGTGGTGAACTGTGCGGGTATCGGACCTTCCATGCGTATTCTCGGCAAAAAGGGTGTCCATGACCTCGCGCTCTACGCCAAGGTCATCCAGATCAACTTGGTGGGGACTTTCAACGTCACAGCGCTTGCAGCCGAAGCGATCGCCACCACAGAACCTCTGGTGGATGGAGCCCGTGGAGTCATCATCAACACCGCGAGTGTGGCGGCTTACGAAGGTCAAATCGGACAGGCTGCATACTCGTCGTCCAAAGGCGGAGTTGTCGGGCTGTGCCTGCCGGCTGCGCGCGACTTGGCCCAATACGGGATCAGGGTCAACACCATCGCTCCGGGAATCGTCGAAACTCCCATGCTGGCAACAATATCCGAAGAATTCCGGGCTAGTCTGTCGGCCGGTGTTCCATTTCCGCGACGGCTCGCGCGGCCGGATGAGTATGCGGCGCTCGCACTGTTTTTGATCGAACACGACTACATCAATGGGGAGACGGTCCGAATGGACGGTGCACTCCGGATGGCGCCTCGGTAAATCCGGGCTCCGGTCATTCTCGACTGCGGAATGTCTGCTGGCCCTGAGAAGTCATCAGTCGATAGGAATATTTCTCTCTATCTCGTCGAGCCACACTCGCGCATTGCCATCCGACGGCGCCCGCCAGTCACCACGGGGGCTCAGCGAGCCACCGGCGGATACCTTCGGCCCGTTGGGCATCGCGGACCGCTTGAACTGGCTGAAGCCGAAGAATCGGCTGACGAACACTACGAGCCATCGACGGATCACCACCAATTCGTAGCTGTTTTTGCGTTCGGTCGGGAATCCGCTGGGCCAGTCCCCCTGTGTCGTGTCGCCCCACGCGTGGGCTGCCAGGAACGCGATCTTTGACGGCTTGAAGCCGAATCGAAGCGTGTAGTACAGGTTGAAATCTTGCAATTCATAGGGGCCAATCGCCGCCTCGGTACTCTGCGGTGTCTGCCCATCCTTGACGGGAATGAGCTCGGGCGAAATCTCCGCGTCCAGTACCGAGCGCAGAATCTGACCAACGGCATCGGCAAATTCGCCCGTGTCAGCTACCCATCGAATCAAGTGCTGGATAAGAGTTTTCGGCACTCCTGTGTTGACGTTGTAGTGCGACATATGGTCGCCGACGCCGTAGGTGCTCCACCCCAGAGCCTCCTCCGAGAGGTCGCCAGTTCCCAGCACCATTCCGCCGTGATGATTGGCGAGACGGAAAAGGTAGTCGGTGCGCAGGCCCGCCTGCACATTCTCGAACGTGACATCGTATTGTTCAACGCCCTCAGAATATGGATGTTCCAGATCGGCAAGCAGTTGTTTGGCCGCGGGCCGGATATCGATCTCCCCCGCCGTCACTTCCAACGAATCCATGAGCGCATGCGCATGCGCCTTGCTCGCTGCGCCGGTGGCAAACCCCGGCAACGTATAGGCCAAGATATTGGTCCGGGGTTCGCCGAGCATGTCCATGGCGCGGGCCGCGACGATCAAGGCGTGGGTGGAATCAAGGCCGCCGGAAACGCCGATCACCACCTTGCTGGTCCGCGTCGCCTTGAGCCGTTGCAGCAGCCCATGAACCTGGATGTTGTAGGCCTCGTAACAGTCTTGGGCGAGCCGCGCGCTATCGGCCGGCACAAACGGAAAACGTTCAACGGCCCTGGCGAATCCGAGATCTCGGGTGGGCGGCGCCAGCGTGAAAGGAACGCGGCGGTAGGTGTGCGCTGTCCCCACCACGCGGCGGTTGTCTTCGAACGTTCCCATCCGGGCCCGTTCCCCGCTCAATAGCTCAAGGTCGACATCGGCGACCGTCACTGCCGTTTCAGTGGGGAAACGCTGGCCGTCGGCAAGCAGGACCCCATTCTCGTACACGCTGGTCTGGCCGTCCCAACTCAAGTCAGTCGTTGATTCGCCCTGTCCAGCAGCGGCATACACATAGGCGGCCAAACATCGCATCGATTGTGTTTGACACAGCAGATGTCTCGTCTGTGACCGTCCGATCGTGATGGGGCTTCCCGAGAGGTTCACCAAGACAGTGGCACCGGCCAATGCCAGCCCACTCGATGGCGGGGTCGGGACAAACATGTCTTCGCAGATTTCCACACCAACGGACAAGCCAGGTACGTCCAACGCTTCGAAGATCAGGTCCGTGCCGAACGGCGTGGGGACGCCGCTCAGCAGAATCTCTTCGCTTCGCACGCCGTGCCCGGAGGCGAATTGCCGTCGTTCGTAAAACTCGCGGTAGTTCGGTAAGTGGATTTTTGGTACTACACCAAGGATTTCACCTCGGTGGATCAATACCGCGGTGTTAAACAGTCGCATCTGATGCCGCAGTGGCGCGCCCACCACCAGAACGGACAGCATGTTCTTGGTTGCGGCCAGCACCGCGTCCAGCGCGTCTTGGACCGCATCGAGCAGTGCGTCCTGGCCGAGCAGGTCGTCTATGGCGTAACCGGACAGGGTCAATTCCGGAAACACGGCCACAGCAACGCCTTGAGCGTCACAGCGGCGCGCAGCCTCGATAACGGTTGCGGCGTTGGCCAGCGGGTCGGCGACCGTTGAGGGCGTCGTGACAGCGGCAACGCGAGCGAACCCGTGGCGGTACAGAGAGTGAAACCCCGCCCCTGCCGCCGCGATGGAAGCAGTGGTTGTCAAGGTCGAAAGCTCCGGTGCGGTAGACAGCGTCGTAACCCTTCAACAAGGAGGCAGCTGGCAAGGCCTGCTCAACTGGTGTTGCCAGGCTAGTCAACACTATCGACGGATTCGATTGCCTACTTGCCGCTGTGTTGTGCAGGAGCATCGGATGCCGGTTTCGCCCACGGGCTCGGCTTCAAGGCCACCAAGCAGCTATCTTCGTCCAAGTGGAAACGCCTGTATCGTCCCGCGCACTCAGAGCAGCGCGCGCGGCGCGTCCGGAAACTATCTGGGCGGGACTCCCGCGCCCCGCTGACGGAACACACTCTAAGAGGAACCAATGACCAGCCGAGGACCCCGCCCTTTCGATCGGCTTGTAGATGCCGCTGGCGGCCGGAGCCAGCTGCGCACCGTCGGCCTACTGTCCGGGGCGCTCGCGCTGGCCGCGGGCGATCAAACGATCGTGGGCGCCGTAGCTCCCGATCTCAAGGTGGCGCTCGGCGTCGACAACACTGCGGTGGGTCTGTTGATTACCGCTGCAAGCCTGGTAGGCGCAGCCACCACGCTGCCATTCGGGATGCTCGCTGACCGGACGACACGCGTGCGTTTGCTCACTCTGTGCGTGCTGAGCTGGTCGGCGTCAATCGTGGTCGCCGGTTTCGCTCCGAACTACGTGACCCTGCTGATCGCCCAAGTGGCGCTGGGAGCAGGGATCGGCGCCGCCACACCGGTAGTCGCCTCGTTAACAGGCGATCTCTTCCCAGCCGCGTCTCGTGGCCGGGTGTACGGCCTCATCTTGGCGGGCGAGTTCCTCGGCGCAGCCACGGGGCTTGTACTGGCCGGAGAGATGGCAGCCTGGTGGTCCTGGCGGGGGTCGTTCTGGGTGCTGGCACTTCCCGGACCGGTGTTGGCGTACGCCCTCGCCCGTCATCTCCCCGAACCTCGGCGGGGCGGAATGGACCCCGTAGGTGCCGATCCGGTGTCCACGGATAGTCACCCTGAAATCAAGGCTGATCAAGGTTCACCGACCCTGACCAGGCTGGTGGTTGACGCCGGAGTCCCTCCCCACAAGAAGCTGGTGCTGAGTCACGACCCGACGCACGAATCCTTCCGCTGGGCCCTTCGCTACGTTCTCTCCATTCGGACGAACGTCCTGATCATCATCGCTTCGGCGCTGGCCTACTACTACGTGGCCGGGTTGCAAGCATTTATCGTGGTCTGGCTCCGGGGCAGGTTCGACTTCACCCAAGGCGTCGCAACTTTGTTGCTCATGACGGTCGGGATCGCCGTGGTGGTCGGGACTTTGGTGACCGGCCCGCTGTCTGATCGCTTCATAGCACGCGGCGCAATCGCAGCTCGGCCGCTCGTTGCCGGGATCGCATGTCTTGTTGCGGTGGCATTCGTCTTGCCTGGTCTCTTAATCTCCGCGTTCCTGCTCGCGTGGCCGATTCTGTTGATCGGCGCGGCCGCCATTGGCGGCACCAATCCCCCACTGGATGCTGCGCGCCTCGACATCATGCACTCTCGCTTGTGGGGCCGCGCCGAGAGCGTTCGGACCTTCATTCAGACGCTTTTCAAATCGTCGGCGCCGCTGGTGTTCGGTTGGCTCTCGGTTCTCCTGAGTCCGGCTGGTAGGGCGCAAGATGCGGCCGACACCCAAGGCGGCGGCGCCGCCGGACTCACCCGGGCTCTCATCGTGATGCTGCTGGTCATCCTGATAGCCGGCGGTCTACTTCTAGTATCAGCGCGCCGTAGTTACCCGCGCGATGTCGCTACCGCCATCGCCTCCGAGGCCGCTACGCGCTAATTCGCAGCAATGTGGGGTTATGCCACTTGTTTTCGATATCAGATCTCCACAACCTACTCGCGCCACGCCCGCGTTCGCCCGGCCTACTGTTTGGGTACAGCAATAACAACTAACGCTCCCGATGCATCAGCATTGACAGCGCAGGTTCAACGCGAAAGGTTCGTCATGTCAAGCACTCTGGGTGCAACGTCGCCGCTAGCAGGGGCAGACACGGCGCGAGCCAGTGCCGCTCAGAAGGCGCGGACAGCTGGACGTGCTGAGCTGCGCAACTGCTCAGAGTCCGACCGTGAAGTATTTGACGTCCGGGTAGCCAAGTGGTGGCCGGATCTCGACAGGTCGTTGCAACGCCTGTATCCCGCAGAAGTCGCCGCTGATCTGGGCCTGCGCTTGGTCCGCGCAGCTGCCCGGGCTTTCGCAGATCGGCATCCGGATTTACGCCATCTCGACTTGGTGCGAACGTTGAGCCCCGACTGGTTTGAGGATCCGTCGATGCTGGGGTACGCGGCCTATGCCGAGCGGTTTGCTCAGGACCTCGCCGGCGTAGAGGGAAAGCTGGAGTACTTGCAGGAGCTAGGAGTCACCTACCTGCATCTGATGCCTTTACTGACGCCGCGCGAGGGTGATTCCGATGGCGGCTACGCCGTGGCCGATTATCGACGTGTCCGCGCCGACTTAGGCACCAACGAGGATTTGGAGCACCTCACGGCCGCACTCCGCTCGTCCGGGATGAGCTTGGTACTGGACTTGGTACTCAACCACGTTGCCAGGGAACATGAATGGGCCGTCGCAGCCCGCCGCGGCGAGGTTAAATATCGAAACTACTTCTACATCCTCGACACCCGTGAAGAAGTTGATGCCTTCGAGGAGACGCTCCCCGAGGTATTCCCCGATTTCGCACCGGGGAACTTTACGTGGGACGAAGATCTCAAAGGCTGGGTGTGGACAACCTTCAACTCATTCCAGTGGGATGTGAATTGGTCCAATCCCGACGTCCTGTTCGAATACGCCGAGATCATCTTGTATTTAGCCAATCTTGGCGTCGAGGTACTGCGGATGGACGCCATTGCCTTCATGTGGAAACGCCTGGGTACCAACTCGCAAAACCAAGTCGAGGTGCACGACATCACGCAGGCCCTGCGAGCTGTGGCGCGGATTGCCTGCCCCGCAATCGCTTTCAAAGCAGAGGCCATCGTCGCCCCGGCTGATCTGGTGCAGTACTTGGGTACCGGTGAGCACTACGGCAAGGTCAGCGATCTCGCCTATCACAACGTTTTGATGGTCCAGATCTGGTCGATGCTCGCTGCTGGCGAAGTTAGTTTGGCCGCGGCTTCCCTGCGCGCACTACCGCCGATCCCCAGCACGACGGCGTGGATCACCTATGTGCGCTGCCACGACGACATCGGATGGGCCATCGACGATGCCGACGCCGAAAGCGTCGGACTGAGCGGCTGGGCACACCGAACCTTCCTCTCCGATTATTACAGCGGGCATTACTGGAATTCGCCCGCTTCCGGTGTGGTGTTCCAAAGCAACCCGGAGACCGGGGATCGCCGGATCAGCGGCACTGCAGCAAGCCTTGCGGGTCTGGAGTCTGCCCTGCGCCGGGGCGACGACGAAGCTGCGGACACCGCCATTGCGCGCCTGATTTTGGGCTACGCACTGGTGATGGGGTGGGGCGGCATTCCCGTCATCTGGATGGGTGACGAACTCGCGATGATGAACGATCCGCAGTGGGCGGCCGAGCCCGGCCACGAGGCGGACAATCGGTGGGCGCATCGCCCGCGGATGGATTGGCGCCTCGCCGAAGCGCGGCACCGGGCGGGTTCACCACAGCAGCAGATGTTTTCGGCGCTCACCCGCCTGCAGCAGGTGCGCCGTGCACACCCGCATTTTCATGCTTCTATCGCGCCAGAAATTGCCGAAATCCATGACGAAGGCATCCTTGCGGTGTTGCGGGTACACCCCATCGGCCCTCTGGTCGGCCTCCACAACTTCAGCAATTCATGGCGGCCTTACCCGGGCTCCGCTTTGTCCCGCTTGGGGGTACTGGCGGGCACGGATCTGACTAGCGGAGCAACGCTCGAGCTATCAGAGGACGACAACCTGTGGCTACCGCCCTATGGGTTCCGATGGGTGATCGGCAGTTCTCAGTGAGTGCAGCAGCCGGGGAGTGAGCTCGTGAGTACTCTTGAAACGCGGGAAGTTCCGCACCCGCCGGGGATGCAGTCGCGAATCAGCTGAACCTGCCTCCTGCCGTAATCCCCGCGTGGAAACCGTCCGATTTATGAAGGAGTACTTGTGCCCACCGTTCCTGCCCTTGCCACCGCTGGCGCCGATCAAGACTTGAAGCGATCGACCATTGAGCGCCGGGAACCCGGCGCCCACGACGTCGTCATCGATATTGCCTTCAGTGGCGTCTGCCATTCCGACATCCACCAGGCGCGGAGCGAATGGGGCGCTGGCAATTTCCCGATGGTTCCGGGTCATGAAATTGCTGGCACCGTCAGCGCTATCGGCGCGGAAGTCAGCCGGTATCAGGTCGGCGATCGCGTCGGCGTCGGCTGCTTCGTCGACTCCTGCCGCGAGTGCGAGAACTGCGTGGCAGGCGAAGAGCAGTACTGCCTCAAGGGCAACGTTGGCACCTACAACGGCCGCGGATATGACGGCGAGATCACCTACGGCGGCTACAGCACCCAGGTGGTCGTTAACGAGAACTACGTGCTTGGCATCCCCGAAGCAGTGGCGCTCGATGCTGCGGCACCGTTGCTCTGCGCTGGAATCACTCTCTATTCCCCGTTGAAGCACTGGCAGGCGGGCCCGGGCAAGCGTGTGGCCATTATCGGGCTGGGCGGTCTGGGCCATATGGGCGTCAAAATTGCGCACGCAATGGGCGCCGAGGTCACCGTTTTGAGCCAGACCCTCAGCAAGGCTGCTGACGGCAAACGGTTGGGCGCCGATCATTACTACGCGACCAGCGACGAGCAGACGTTCAAAGACCTGCGCAACCAGTTCGACCTGATCATCAACACGGTTTCGGCCAACTTGAACATGGATGCCTACCTGAGCTTGCTCCGTCTGAACGGCACCTTGGTCAACGTCGGCTTGCCTACCGAACCAGCTAGCTACCAGACGTTTTCGCTCGTCGGTGGTCGCCGCAGCTTGGCGGGTTCGATGATCGGAGGCATTAGGGAGACCCAAGAAATGTTGGACTTCTGCGCCAAGCACGGTTTCGGCGCCGATATCGAGGTGATCGGTATCGACGAAGTGAACGAGGCTTACAAGCGAGTCTTGGCTAGTGACGTTCGCTTCCGCTTCGTCATTGACATCGCCACCTTGCATGCCCCCGCGACTTCCTGACATTCGTTGCAGGAGTGGCGCTGTGCCACCGTGCCGTCAGATCCAGTTGACGGCACGGTGGCGCCAGCTAGTGCGCCGCAGACGCTTCGCCGATGGCTTGATCGAGGATCTCGAGGCCAAGCTGAAGTTCCGCCGTCGTGCTCGTCAGCGCCGGAGCTATTCGGAAGGTGCCGCCCATACCCTTCAACTGCACCACGTTCATGTGCAGTCCTAAATCAAGGCAGCGCCTGGTGACATCGGCGCCGAGAACGTCGGAGCCCACTTTGGTCTCGCGATCCACCACCAGCTGCACTCCCTGGAGCAACCCGCGGCCACGTACATCACCCACAACACTGTGCCTGCTTTGAATCTCAAGAAGTCCAGCTCGCAGGTAGTCTCCCTTTACCCGCACCTGGTCGACCATGTTCTCGCGCTGTAGCACGTCGAGCACCGTATTTCCTACGGCCGCCACGAGCGGATCGGAAACGTGGGTTGTAAAGAAGAGAAAGCCGCGGTCCTTCGCCGTTTGTTCGATTTCCGCGCTGGTAATGACGGCGGCCAACGGCAGACCCGCGCCGAGAGTCTTTGAAAGCGTGAGGATGTCGGGCACCACATTCTCTTTCTGAAACGCGTACCAGTCGCCGGTCCGACACAATCCCGTTTGGGCTTCGTCCAGAATCAGCAGCATCCCCCGCTCCCTGCACTTGGTCTTCAGCGCGGTCAAGTAGCCCACGGGTGGCTCGATGATTCCAGCAGAGCTGAGGATGGGCTCCACGATGCAGGCAGCCAAACTGCCCACCGATTGCGCGTCGATCAATGCGAACGAATGGTCGAGCTGCTTGCGCCAGTCGAAGACTCCATCTGTGACGAAATCTGGCCGGTAAGGATTCGGGGTAGGGATGGCAAAATTACCCGGCGCCGCCGGACCGTAGCCATATCTGCCGGAACTGTAGGTCGCGCTCGCTGCGCCCGCCGTCATCCCATGCCACGACGTGCTAAACGACACGGTTTCGAACTTGCCCGTCACCAGCTTGGCCAGCCGCAGAGCCGCCTCGTTCGACTCCGCTCCCGTAGTCAGCAGCAACACCTTTTCCAGGGGGTCCGGCAAGGACTCCGCGAGCCTGCGAGCAAGGTCAACCACCGGCCTGGAAAGCATGCCGGAAAACAGGTGGTCAAGTGTGGCAATCCAGTGTTGAACGGTGGCGACAATGTCCGGGTGGGAATGCCCCAGAATCGCGCTCATCTGACCCGACGTGAAGTCCAGAATCTTCCTTCCGCTCTCCGTGAAAAGATAACTTCCGGCGGCGCGGCTAATGATCTCCGGGCTGAAGGAGGCGCCGTAGCGAATCAGGTGACGGTCGGCGTCTGCCCAGAACTGCGAGGTTTCAGCCGAGGAATTCAGAGCGGTGGGGTGGCCCGTCAGTTTCTGATAACCGGGAGCTGATTCGGTGAGAGTCATGTGGTCAATGTAGATAGAAGCGTTGACCATGTCTATCTCACAACTATCCTGCCCCACGCGCAGCGAGGCGGCGGAGCAATTCGTTGCGGATCGCCGGCCATTCGATACCGAGAATGGAAAACACCACCGTGTCTCGCAGCGTTCCATCGGGCGAGATGACGTGGCTGCGGAGCACCCCGTCCTGTTTGGCACCCAAGCGCAAAATCGCACCCCTGGACTGCTGATTAAGCCAGTGTGTTCGGAACTCCACCGCTATGCACTCAAGCTGATCAAAAGCGTGGCTGAGCAACAACAATTTGCTTTCGGCGTTGGTGCCAGATCTGTGCACGGACGCGGCATTCCAGGTCGAGCCGATCTCCAACCGACGATTCACCGGATCGGCGTTCATGTACGTCGTCATGCCGATCAGGCGCCCGGATACAGCGTGGCGGGCCGCGAACGGCAGCATCGAACCAGCCGCCTGCAGGGCAAGGCGGCGGTCAATCTCTGCCGCCATCGCTCCAGGCGCCGGCACGGAAGTGTAGGACAGTTTCCAGAGTTCCCCGTCAGCGGCCGCAGCTTCCAACCCTTCACAATGGCTGGCCTGCAACGGCTCCAGGGTCACGAGGTTGCCGGTCAGCGTCAGCGGTGCAAGGAAGTTCATGGCCATACTTTAGAGGCCAGCAGGATCTGCGGCTTTCGCCCGCCTTGGAGCAGAGGTGATCGTCCCGCCCTCGACTTCAGGTTCGCCGATATCCAGTTGACCCGCAAGCTCCTCCGACCGATCCGAACGCACACATCCAATACCGAGCAGGATCAGCACGCCACCGGCGATCTGAAACACGGTGAGCGATTCTCCGAGCAAGATCCATGCGACCACCGCTGCGGCAGCAACCTCAAGGAGTCCCAAGAAAGAAGCGAGGCGCGATCCCAGACGCTCGGTTGCCATGACGCTGGCTGCGTAGGCCAGTGCGGTCGCCAACACTCCGACCACCAGCATAGGGACCCACCAGGGTCGAGATGTGCCTAGCAGCATGACGTTTTCCGTCGAAAAACGAAACGGTAGAACACCGGCAAGGCCGGCGGCGCCCAGCAGGACCGCCCCGATGAGCAGCCCGGACGCTGCGAGCGCCACCGAGGGCAGTCCCCGAGGAGGCCGCGCGGCGATGAGGTAGTACATCGCGCACCCCACCATCGCGCCGACGGCAAAGATGAGGCCGAGGATGTCCAGCCTGGTCGAGCCGTCGGGAGAGATGACCATCAGCAGTCCTGCCAACGCAATGACGGATCCGCCAAGCACCACCGCACGGGGAGTACGCCGAGTCGCGATCCACGCTATCGCCACCAACAAAAGCGGGGCCAGGTATTCAATGAGGATCGCAGTACCGACCGGAATCCGCTGTACCGCAGCGAAGTAAAGCAACTGAGTTCCCGCCACGCCTATCCCTGCCATGCCCAAGATCCGCCAGCGACTATCCCAGAGCACTCGCCACTTCCCGCGCACAGACATCGCGGCGAACGGAGCCAAAACCAGTCCACCGATGAGGGCCCGCACCGTGACTGCAGCCGCGGGCGTCCAGCCAGATTCCAGCACCGGCTTGATAAAGGGGCCGGATAAGCCGAAGGACACGGCAGCCACGATGGCAAGCATTTGTCCGGCGAACAGCGGGCGAGGGGTCATGGCGCCTTTCCTTGTGATGGTCTAATGGGTGGATTACCCATGACCTTAGGTTCACCACCGTAAGGAGTCAACTTGCAGTTTGCCCCTGACACTATCGACGTCCTGGATTTTGATGTTGCCTTCTGCAATACGGACCCCGCAGGGTCAAAATCGGGGTTGGACGAACTGACTTCGGCCGCCCAGCTTCAAGAGTTGGTCCGGATCCACCGATACACGGGCCGGATCGACTGTGACGATCGCGAGCTGGCAGACGTCGCTCGTGTTCGTGATGAGATTCGCGTGCTGTGGGCGATGGAGCGAGACGTACTCGCTACTCGGATCAACAAGATCTTGGCGGCGGTCACCTTCCTGCCGCAGCTCGCACGCCATGACGGACTCGACTGGCACCTGCACGCCACGGGCTCAGATGCCCCACTCGCGGAGCGCATCCGGGTGGAGGCCGCGCTGGCCTTCATCGACGTCATCCGAGCCGATGCCACAGACCGCCTGCGGATCTGCGCAGCTTCAGACTGCGCCGGGTTGCTGGTAGATCTCTCCCGAAACTCCTCCAAGCGCTTTTGCAGCGTTCGATGCAGTAATCGAGTAAATATGATTGCCTATCGCGAGCGGCAGAGTGCTCCCTGAGAGCTCACCACCGCGGGCGAGCAAATCTCTGAAATGTGCCTACACGACAACGGTTTTCGACCGGCCAATTTAGCTAGCGGAGTACCGACC
The DNA here is from genome assembly GCF_003860405.1 of Nakamurella antarctica. Classification (NCBI taxonomy): domain Bacteria; kingdom Bacillati; phylum Actinomycetota; class Actinomycetes; order Nakamurellales; family Nakamurellaceae; genus Nakamurella; species Nakamurella antarctica. The sequence goes on from NZ_CP034170.1 coordinate 2,012,028, forward strand.
CGGCCGGTGATTGAGCGCTAGGACGAAGTTGAGCACCAGTGCGCCTGCCGCAGAAAGAGCGACCTCCCGTGTGGAAACCACGCTCAGCGCTGCGAGCACCACCACCACGTCCAGGCCCATCTGCACATACCCGGCTCGCCAGCCCAATCGCTCCTGGACGAGCAGTACCAAAATGTTGAAGCCGCCGAGACTGGCCTTGTGTCTGAACAGAATCAAGATTCCGACGCCCGCCAGCAAATTGCCAAACAGCACACCGTAGACGGGATTGATTGCCACGTCGCCGATCATCCTTGGGTGGAGCGCGGAGAACGCGGAGACCAATGCGACCGCAATCACCGAGCGCAGGGTGAAATTCCACCCTTTCTTCCACAGCGCGAGAGCAAAGAAGGGCACATTTACGACGAAGAACAGCACTGAGAACGAGATGGGAGAGGCGTAGCTGAGTAAAAGGGACAGGCCAGCCGTGCCGCCGGTGACGGCTGAGCTGGTCTTGAGCAAAAAAAGACCAAATGAGGCGATAAGTGTCCCGGTCAGCACCCCCAAAACGTCGTCCACCCCGCTGTGCGGCGGGGCAGCAACAATGCTCGTGCTCGCAATAGCTGAGCGCACAGCACCTTTCGACGGGGCCTGATTCGTCACGACGCAGCGCCCTGGAGGAAAATGGACATGTCACCACCTTGCTCGCACAATCCAGTGCCGCGCAACACAAGGAGCTTCTATTGAGCATGATGACGCAATAGTGGGCCAAATCGTGTCAAAATGCATACTATGCCTACAGTCGACTCCCTTGATGCCCGTCTTTTGTTAGCGCTGGACGAGGACCCGAACGCCACTATTCTCTCCCTTGCGCGCACCCTGGGTGTCGCCCGCAACACCGCGCACGCTCGGCTGGCAAGGCTCACCGAATCCGGGGCTATCAAGGAATTCAGTCGACGATTAGATCCGGCCGCCCTGGGGTACGGATTGATGGCGTTTGTTTCCGTGGCGATTAGCCAGACCAGACCGGATGTGGCGCTGGCAGGCCTTCGGCTTCATCCCGAAGTCATTGAAATCCACTCCACCACGGGTGACGCCGACTTTCTGGTCAAAGTGGTGGCTCGAGACACCCAAGATCTCCACCGGATTACCAACGCCATACTGACAATCGAAGGCATCGTCCGGACCAACACGACGGTCTCCTTGATCGAGACCATGCCCCTTCGGATCAGCGCGCTGCTGCGGTCGGCGGCCAACGGCCAGTGAGCGGGCGGCCAGCGGGTGCGTCAAGCAGTCGACAGTGAGGCGGCGCTAAAGCTCTCGGACGATCAGCGCGTGGGCGGCGCTGAACAACATAGCCTGTTCTAAATCGATGATGGCATCGGTGAGCTTGGCTCCGACCCAGAGCGAGGCATCTACCTGTGCTCCGCGCAGATCCGCCCCGTGCAGATTTGCATCGGTAGTCCGCGCGCCGCGCAGATCCGCCCCTTGCAGGTTGCATCCGGCCATCGAAGTGGCCGTCAGGTTTGCCTCCCGCAACCGCATCCCCGACAGATTGGTACCGGAAAGCTTCTCGCCTGCAAAAGATGTCATGCTCAGGTCACACCCGGTCAGTGTCCAAGGGGTGAGGCGGCAGGAGCTGAAGCTGCTGCCGGACAGCCGGCAATCGGTGAGCGCCGCGCCGTGCCAACTGGAAAACTTAAATGTGCATGCAACAAATGACGACCCCTGGTGGGAAGTGCCGTGCAATTCGGCCGAGGTGAACGTGCAGTGCTCGAAACTGGACCGCGACATTGCCAGCCCCGCGAAGGTGGCACCAGAGAAGTCGCAATTGACGAAGGTGATCCCGTCAAGGTCCTGCCCACGCAGATCAACCTCGACGAAATCCTCCTGCTCGTACTGTGTGTCGGTAAGTTTCATTGAATTTCTCCCTCCCCTGGTTACAGGCTCGGCCACCTAACCTACCGGTGCGTGGTTGCGCTACTTACTTTCTGCCGATTGGTCACCGTCGGGCAGAAACCGATATCCCATGCCAGCTTCGGTGATCAGATACCGGGGCTTGGCCGGTTCTGGCTCCAGTTTTTTTCGCAGCTGCGCCAAATACAGTCGGAGATACCCGGTATCGGAGGTGTGATTCGGTCCCCACACCGATGTCAGCAAGGATTGGCGCGTCACCAATTTGCCCGGGTGTCGCAACAGGAACTCCAGGATCTGCCACTCGGTGGGTGTGAGCCGCACCGACTCAGCTCCTTTGTGAATCTGCTTTGCGGAGAGGTCCACCGTTACCTGGCCAAAGGTGATGACGGGTTCGCTCTCCTTGTTCGGCACGCGGCGGGTCAGCGCTCGGATTCTCGCCAATAGTTCTTCGATCGAAAACGGTTTGGTGACATAGTCATCCGCGCCAGCATCCAACGCCTCCACCTTGTCTGCGGCGCCCGTCCGGCCGGAAACTACCAGAATTGGCGCCTGGGTCCACCCGCGCAACGCGGTAATCACACCTATTCCATCCACTTTGGGCATCCCCAGGTCAAGCATCACCAGGTCAGGGTGATGCTTCATCGCTGCCTCGATGGCGCTCGCCCCGTCGGGTGCGGTAATGATCCGATACCCTCTCGCTCCCAGCGTTACTCGAAGAGCACGCAAAATTTGTGGGTCGTCATCGGCGATCAAGATATTCATCGGTTCACGTCGCTCGTCGCGGGTTCGAGTTGCGGCAACGGTTCCCTCGCCGTTTCGCCGGGGAGCGAAGGGGCCTGCGTCGTTGTGCCGGTCGGCGCATCACCCAGCGAGGCATCTTCTCCTGTTGCGACGGGCTGGTGAACTGGCAACGCAACCACCATCGTCAGGCCGCCCCCGGGGGTGTCTTCGACCTGCAAAGTCCCGTTCATCCCCTCTACGAAACCTTTGGAAAGTGCCAGGCCCAGGCCGAGGCCGGTGAGGTTGTCGGTATCACCCAGGCGTTGGAACGGCACGAAAACCTCATCCTTGCGATCAGTGGGGATCCCCGGACCGTGGTCCACCACGCGGATCTCGACCACGTTGGCGAAATGGCTGGTGGAAATCAGAACCAACGTGTTGGCGGGCGCAAATCGCACCGCATTGGCCAAAAGATTTACCACCACCCGCTCCAGTAGGACAAAATCCGCCGTCACGAGAGGCACTTCGGCGAGGTCGAATTCGACTTCGGCCGGGCCAAGTCCCAACTCGTCCAGCGCCGGCAAGATCACGTCAACCACATCAACTTCTGCCAGGTGCACACCGAGCACCCCCGCCTGCAACCTGCTGACGTCCAACAGATTTGTTACCAACGCCGCCAGCGTCTGAAGACTCTCATCCGCCGTGGCGAGCAGCTCGGTGCGATCGGCTGGGCTGAGCTGCCCATCGGTTGACCTGAGTCCGCTCACAGCTGCCGTCGCTGCAGTCAATGGACGACGCAGGTCGTGGCCCACTGCCGCGAGTAATGCACTACGAACCTTGTCCGCCTGCGCCAGAGGCCCCACGGCGCTAGCTGTTTCGGTCAGATCACCGTGCTCGAGGACTACCTCGAACTGAGTCGCGATCACCACCAGGAGTCTTCGTTCGTATGCGGCTAGATCTGGGCCGTGGAGCTCCAACGTGGCTCTGGTTCCCACCGGAATGCTGGTGACTTGATCATCCGGCGCGATTTCGCCGTCCGAGGAGACCACCACTCCCGCGCTCGAAATCAGGCAGACGGCAGAGAGGCCGAATGCCTCCCGCGTCCGAGATACCAACGCCTGCAGGGCATCCTGCCCGCGCAGCACACTTCCCACTACCGTGGCGAGCATTTCAGATTCAGCAGCGGCGCGCTGTGCCGCGCGGGCGCGCCGAGCGGCTTGGTCGACCACGTAGCTGACCAACACCGCATTGACGATGTAGAGAAACAGAGCGAGCAGATGCAGCGGCTCGTCGACGGTGATCGTGTGCAACGGCTCAACGAAGAAGAAGTCCAGCGTGAGGCCCGAGAGCACCGCGGCCCAGAGCGCCGGCCAGATGCCGCCCACCAGCGCTACTGCGACTACTAAGAGCTGGTAGGTCAGGACGTCGCTGGTGATGGATTCTTTGGAGCGGAGCGCCGCTAGGAGCCACGTCACGAGCGGCCCACCTAAAATAGCGAGGGCAAAGCCCCAGATCCTGCGCCGAACCGATAGCGCACCGGCGGCGCTTGGCAAGGTGAACCGCCCGCCCGCCGCTGCGTGTGTGACGATGTGGACATCAATATCGCCCGATTCGCGCACCACTGTCGCGCCGATACCGGGACCGGATAGCGCAGCCGCCAACCTGCTCCGCCGGCTCACCCCAATCACCAGCTGCGTGGCGTTGACTGAACGCGCGAACTCCACCAAAGCGGACGGAACGTCCTCACCGACTACCTGGTGGTAGGTCCCGCCAAGAGTCTCGATCAGGGTTCGCTGCGCTACCAACGCACCCGGGTGGGAATCGCGCAGTCCATCCTGGGTGGAGATATGCACAGCAAGCACCTCGCCGCCCGCCGAACGTGCAGCGATCCGTGCGGCGCGGCGCAGCAGGGTTTCGCCCTCCGGGCCACCGGTCAGCGCAACGACCACGCGCTCCCTGGTATCCCACTGGCTGTTGATGCCTTTTTCCTGGCGATAGGTCTTGAGCGCGCTATCAACTTCGTCGGCCAGCCAGAGCAGGGCAAGTTCGCGCAGCGCGGTCAGATTGCCCAAGCGGAAGTAATTGGACAAGGCAGCATCAACCCGCAGCGCGGGATAGACGTGTCCGTCCGCCAACCTGGTGCGCAGCGCAGCCGGCGCAAGGTCCACCACCTCGATCTGGTCTGCGGCACGCAACACCGTGTCTGGCACTGTTTCTCGTTGCGGGACACCGGTAATCTTGCGCACCACATCGTTGAGCGACTCGATGTGCTGAATGTTGACGGTGGACACTACGTCAATACCGGCGTCGAGCAGAGAATTCACGTCCTGCCAGCGCTTCTCGTGATCAGAGCCGGGTGCGTTGGTATGAGCGAGTTCATCAACGAGAGCAATATCAGGCTTGCGTGCGATAACCGCGGCCAAATCCATCTCAGCAAGCTCGACGCCGCGGTGGGACACCACCATGCGGGGCACGATCTCTAGGCCTTCGAGCACCGCAGTCGTGCCGGCGCGGCCGTGGGTTTCCACAACCGCGACGACCACGTCCCTGCCTTCGGCGAGCAGCCGTTTGCCATCTTCGAGCATGGTGTAGGTTTTGCCGACCCCGGGCGCAGCTCCGAGCAGAACCCGCAGCTGACCGCGTTTCATTGACTACCCGCCGATTTGCTCAAGCGCGATATTAAGTTCCAGCACATTGACAGTCTCCTCACCCAGAAACCCCAGGTTACGGCTCGCGATGTGATCGGTGACGAGCGCTTGCATTTGGGCCAGCGGGATTCCCCGAGCAGCGGCCACCCGATTTGCTTGCAGCAGCGCATATTCCTTGCTGATGTCAGGGTCCAATCCGGAGGAGGAAGCCGTCAGCGCATCGGCCGGAATCGAGGCCGGGTCGACGTTATTGAAGGCGGCGATCTCTGCCTTACGCTTGGTAATGGCAGCGATCAAATCGGCATTTTCCGGCCCGAAGTTACTGCCCCCCGAAGCAGAACTGTCGTAGCCATTCCCGGCAGCCGAGGGCCGCGGCTGGAAAAACTGGGGTAGTGGATTGCCATCGGTGTCCGAAAAGGACTGCCCGATCAGGGAAGAGCCCACTGCCCTATCCCCAACGGTGACCAACGATCCGTTCGCTGTTTTGTTAAACAGCGTTTGTCCAATGCCGAGGATTACCAGCGGATAGAGCAAGCCCAATCCCACGGTCAACACCAGCATGGCGCGCAGCGCAACCCCGTAGGGCCGCACCGAAGCCTGAAATCTACTCATCTAAGTCAGCTCTCTTTTTACTCGCATGATCAGAAACCGGGAATCAGGCTGACGACAAGGTCGATCAGTTTGATCCCGACAAAGGGTGCGACGATCCCGCCGACGCCGTATACCAACAGGTTTCGGCTCAGGACCTTCGACGCGGACGCCGGGCGGTACTTCACCCCGCGCAACGCGAGCGGGATCAGCACCACGATGATGATGGCGTTGAAGATGATGGCCGAGAGAATCGCCGACGCCGGTGAACTCAAACTCATAATGTTCAGGCGGTCGAGTGCGGGGAACACCCCAGCGAACATTGCAGGGATAACCGCAAAATATTTGGCGATGTCGTTGGCGATGGAGAATGTCGTCAACGCGCCCCGGGTAATCAAAAGCTGCTTGCCGATGCGGACGATGTCGATCAACTTCGTCGGGTCAGAGTCCAGATCGACCATGTTGCCGGCCTCTTTGGCTGCCGAGGTACCGGTATTCATCGCCACACCCACATCTGCCTGGGCCAGGGCGGGCGCGTCATTCGTACCGTCGCCCGTCATTGCGACAAGGTTTCCGCCGGCCTGCTCTTTGCGGATCAGCGCGAGCTTGTCCTCCGGAGTGGCCTCGGCAAGAAAATCGTCGATCCCCGCCTCGGCAGCGATGGCCTTGGCGGTGAGAGCGTTGTCCCCGGTGATCATCACCGTGCGAATACCCATTGCCCGCAGCTCCGAGAAGCGTTCGGCTATTCCTTCTTTCACGATGTCCTTGAGTCGAACCACACCCAGGATGCGCCCCGCGCCATCAGCATCCTTGGTGGCAACGACCAGGGGGGTGCCACCGTCGTTGGAGATCAACTCCACGCGTTCGGCGAGGGCGAGTTGGACGGGCTCGGTGAGTGGCTCCGATTCGCTGATCCAGCTCATAACGGCTGAGCCAGCTCCCTTGCGTACCTGCCCACCAGCGGCGAGATCGATGCCGCTCATACGGGTTTGGGCGGTGAACGGCACCACCTCCCCCGCTGCTGGTTCGTTGGCCGTGACATCGCAGCCGATGGCTAAATCGACGATGGATTTTCCCTCGGGGGTGGGGTCGCTTAGGGACGACAATGCTGCGGCCCTGATCAGCTCGCCCTGCGAAACACCCGGCATGGCAACGAATTCCGTTGCCTGCCGATTGCCATAGGTGATGGTGCCGGTCTTGTCGAGCAGCAAAGTGGTGATATCTCCGGCGGCCTCGACGGCGCGGCCGGACATCGCCAACACGTTTCGTTGCACCAAGCGGTCCATTCCGGCAATACCGATGGCTGAAAGCAAGGCGCCAATGGTGGTCGGAATGAGACAGACCAACAACGCCACCAACACCGGAATGCTGACCGTGGCCGCGGAATACCCCGCAATGGGATTCAAAGTCAAAGCCACCACGACGAAGATGATGGAAAGGCTTGCCAACAAGATGTTGAGAGCGATCTCGTTCGGCGTCTTCTGCCGCGACGCGCCCTCGACGAGGCCGATCATCCGGTCCACGAACGTTTCGCCCGGCTTACTGGTGATTTGTATCACCACCCGGTCGGATAGCACGCGAGTGCCACCGGTCACCGCGCTGCGATCCCCGCCGGATTCGCGCACCACGGGGGCCGACTCGCCGGTGATGGCCGATTCGTCGACAGAGGCGATACCCCACACGATGTCGCCGTCACCGGGGATCAGTTCTCCCGCAATCACGACGACATGGTCACCGAGCTGCAGATCTGCCGACGAGATCGGTTCTACGACAGCACTTTCTGCACCGGCGTCGGTAAACGCATCGTAGGTCTGCAGCCGGTGCGCGGTAGTGCTGGTCCGGGTCTTTCGCAAGCTATCGGCCTGCGCTTTGCCGCGGCCCTCCGCCACCGCCTCCGCCAAGTTGGCGAAAATGACGGTGAGCCAGAGCCAGCCCGCGATCGCCCACGTGAAAGAGGCGGGGATCTCGGACCCACCGGAGCTCTGGGGTCCGCCGGTGAATGGTTCGGCGATGGCCAGCGCAGTGGTGAGAACGGCGCCGACCTCCACGATAAACATCACCGGGTTCCGCCACATTTGACGGGGATCCAGCTTGCGCAGTGCGCCGGGGAGAGCTGCTACCAAGTGCGCGAGATCGAAGGCGCCGCTGGAAGTTTTCTTCGTGCCATCGTGCTCGATGTGCGGATCGGTGGGCGCGGTCAAGGAAGTAGTTGACATGTGTTTAGGACAGCCCTTCAGCTAGCGGCCCCAGCGCAAGTACGGGGAAAAAGGTGAGTGCGGTGATGATGAGGGTGACGCCGATGAGCAGCCCCACGAATAGTGGCCGATGGGTCGGCAGCGTGCCCGACGTGGCGGGCACCTTGTCCTGCTTTGCCAGGGATCCGGCAAGAGCAAGGACGAACACTATGGGCAGGAAACGTCCGAGAATCATGACCAGGCCCAGCGCGGTATTGAACCACGGAGTGTTTGCCGTCAGGCCAGCAAAGGCCGACCCGTTGTTATTGGCCGCAGAAGTAAAGGCGTACAACACTTCTGAGAGTCCGTGTAGGCCCGGATTGAGAATCGACGTGCTTTCGACGTCACTCCTGATGGCCGGTATGCCGAAGCTGAGGGCGGTGCCCACCAGAACCAATGTCGGCATCACCAGAATGTAGAGGCTCGCGAGCTTTATCTCGCGTGGGCCAATCTTCTTGCCGAGGTACTCGGGGGTGCGGCCAACGAGCAGTCCAGAAATGAAGACCGCGATCACCGCCAGCACCAACATTCCGTACAACCCCGACCCAACACCTCCGGGTGCCACCTCGCCCAATTGCATATTGAGCATCGGGATCATTCCGCCGAACGCTGTGTAGGAGTCGTGCATGGAATTGACCGCGCCAGTCGACGTCAACGTGGACGTCGTCCCGAACAACGTCGATGCGGCAATACCGAACCGTTGCTCCTTGCCTTCCATGGCGCCGCCGGCAAGCAGTGTCGCGGTACCCGCGCCGCGGGACTCGAAGATCGTCAACGCCGCCAAAGATGCGACGTAGATCGTGGACATCACGGCGAGGATGGCATAGCCCTGCTTGCGATCACCGACTATGGTGCCGAAGGTGCGCGGCAAGCTGAACGGGATGGCGAGCATCAAGATGATCTCGAACATGTTGGACCACCCGTTGGGATTCTCGAACGGGTGCGAGGAGTTGGCGTTGAAGAAACCACCACCGTTGGTGCCGAGTTCTTTGATCGCCTCCTGCGACGCTACGGGTCCGCCCGGCAGGGACTGCGCGCCGCCACTGAGGGTGGTGATGTCGGTGAACCCATTGAGGTTTTGAATCACACCCGCTGCGATCAGCACCACGGCGGAGACGATCGCCAACGGCAACAGAATTCGCAGCGTGCCGCGGGTGAGGTCCACCCAGAAGTTGCCCAGTGTCCCCGACTTGCGAAGTACGAGGCCCCTTACTAGAGCAATTGCCACCGCAATGCCGACGGCAGCGGAGACAAAGTTCTGCACCGCAAGACCGAACAGTTGGACGACGTATCCCAGTGTGACGTCGGGTGAGTACGACTGCCAGTTGGTGTTGGTAACGAAGGACGCCGCGGTGTTGAAGGATAAGCCAGGGGGAACGGGCGGGAAACCGAGTGAATATGGGAGGACTGCTTGGAGTCGCTGAATCCCGTAGACCAGCAGAACACCCACCACCGAAAAGGCGAGGACCCCGCGGAAGTATGCCGACCAGGTCTGCTCGGCGGCCGAATCAACTCCAATAATGCGATAGAAGCCCCGCTCTACGCGCAGGTCCTTCCGCGACGTGAAGGTCTTTGCCATGTAGTCCCCGAGCGGCCGGTACAACACCGCTAAAACGACAACAAGCAGTGCTGCTTGAGCAATAGTGGCGCCAATATTCATCAGAATTTCTCCGGTTTCACCAGTGCGTACACCAGGTAAATCACCGAGATGATGCCCAGTGCTCCAGCGAGGAAGTTGAAGAACGTCATAGCTTCTCGACTCCCTTGGCTACTAGGCCAATCAGCGCGAACACGCCCAGAATGACGACGATGTACACCACATCAAGCACGGAATACCCTTTTCCTTCATCACGGACGTTCCGGACGGAAGCGCCGATGCCGTAGCGGCACGGTGATGATTGAACGCGGAAATTGTCGACGCGCTAGCGGTCCTTACGGTTCCCCTACGGCTGCGTCCGAGAACCTAACGGTTTCCCTACAACGTCGCATGCCGAGCAGTGTGCTTGCCTGGATGAAAGTCGCACCCACCCAAAAACGGCCTGCCGAAGATCTCGTCTTCACGAGGTCTTCGACAGGCCTTGGAGTCAGTCTCAGGTGATGCCAGCTCAGCTGTTCAGCTCGAAGAAACTGGGCAGAAAAAATGCGAGAGGCAGCCATGCGCGGCCAGGGCGCGCAAAGGCCATCAAAAACGTGCTCACCACGATCAACCCCACACCGATGAACGTGCCCTGCATCCCCCGATCGATCCCGATGGCGCACTGCGGACCGGAACACATCTGAGCGACAGGCCCGAGAAGCACGGTTCCAAAGACGCCTATCAAGCCGCCCAGCAGGAAATGGATTCCCAGGACGAGCGACACCCTGCCGAGAATGCCGAACGTGAGAACCCGAACCAGCGATGCACCTTGGAGATTCCGAGTCAGCGCGGTGACGAGAAATCCAATAATAAGTAGGGTCAGAAGCGCCAAGGCCCCGACGGCGACGTAGATGTCCCAGCGAACGACTCCGGTGGCACCTTCAAGGGTTGCGCCCGTGAGAGTTGCCTGCATGAAGGATGTTCCACTCAGGTTGGTCTGATCCATCACGGCGTTCGTGAGGTTTGTCTGCGTCAACTTAGCTTTCGAAAGGTCGGCGCCGGTGAAGACCGCGCCGCCGGCCTCTGCCTGCCCTAAATCGGCGCCGACCAATGAACTCCCGGTGAGGTTTGCCCCGACCAGGGTGGCTTGCACCAGATCGGCACCCGCCAGGTCCGCACCCGTCAGGTTTGCTTTAGAGAAGTTGGCTTGACTCAATTCTGCGCCAGCAAGCTTGGCTCCGGTGAGATTGGCTCCGACGAAATTGACCTGGCCCAGCCGTAGGCCCACGAAAGATGCACCACGCAAATCTGCGCAGCTAAAGTTGGGTCGCTGCGACACTTCGGCGGCGGTAAACACGTGCTTCGCCATTTGTACACCGCTCAGTGGAGCACACGCCTGTGGGGCTGCACTGGAAGCCATCGCCTGGCTACCGATTAACAGCGCAGCAAGGCTTGCCAGCGACGCAAGAGCGGCGCGGCGGACAAGACGAGTGGCGCGCCCTCGTTCACGAGGAATAGGGGTGAAAAATGTACGCACGAAGATTTCCTTAGGGTCGACACTGTTGTCGACTTCAGCGTGCAGCAGAACCGCCAGCGAGAACACGGTGCCCGCGCCACAAAGTACTACAGATGTAGCTACTCACCGGTCGTGGTGTCGACACCACTACAAACGTTGTGCCTTGCTATTTCGCGGCGCCCTGCAGCGAAACATCCTGGCGCCTTTCGCTCACGCGGCGTCTCAATCGGGTATCAAGAATCAGGCCAAATCCGAGCAGAGCGACTGCAACAACACCATCCAGCCACCAGTGATGTCCCGTAGCAGCAACGACGAACACCGTCACGGGTAGGTGCATTAGCACCACCCACCGCCAGCGACTGTCCGACATCCCGAATACGCCAAGCGCCACCACCGCCGCCCACCCCACGTGAATGGAGGGCATAGCCGCAAACTGGTCCGAGACACCTGTACCCACGGGCCCGTACACACCAAGCCCGTACTGCTGCGAGAGATCAACAAAGCCAAGCTCAGGAATGAATCGGGGCGGAGCCACTCGCACAAAGCGGATCAGTAGGCAGCCAGCGGTGACGGCGACTAGGCCATTGCGCCAGTGCGGGTAGTGATCTCGATGACGCACAAAGGCCCACACCAAAAAGATAATCAGCGCCGGCACATGGATGGTCGCGTAATAAGCATTGACGAGGCGGGCCAGCCAGTCATGCGCTACGACGAAGTGCTGCATCGATATTTCAGCGGGCAGGTGCAGTGCACGCTGCAGATGGTCTATCGACCGAGCGCGGTCCAGCGCGCCGTCTTCCTTGGTAATGGGGAGCATCCGGGCCAACCGCCACATTCCATACAGTCCGGCTAACACTGCAAATTCGTGGCAGGTGCGCATCGCGGCGGCGCGGCCCTTTGTCGACGCGAGCCGGCGCAGTAAGAGCCAAGCCACAACACTGACGAAGGCCGCTGCGAAAGCTTGATCCCACGATGGCCAATCCACTCAGTGAGTGTCCCGGATTCCAGGGATTCACGCCAAACCCGCTCCCTTCATTTTGCTCTCCACCGGCGGGCACCTCCTCAGCACGAGTCACAAGATAAAGTTGTAGCTGCACAACCGTCGGCCCCTTCCGCAGCTGCTAATTTCACGGCAGGCTAGGCCTGTGAACTCCAGCTTCGAATCCACTCCGTCTGCCAAAAAGCTCCACAATTCGTTGCCGCGTTGGCTTCCCGGACTCGCAGCTTCCGGTGTGGCCGCACTGCTCGCTTGGGGCATCCACCGCCTAGTCCCGGCGATTCCTTTACTGACTGCGGCTGTGGCGTTGGGCATCTTGGTCGCCCAACTCCCCCAGGCGCGCTCTCCGCTCTCCGGCATCCTCGCACCGGGACTGTCGTTATCGGCCAAGCGCCTGATGCGGCTGGGAGTCGTGCTCCTCGGGTTGAAACTCAGCGTGGTCGACATCTTCGGGTTGGGATGGGTGAGCATCACCTGCGTGATCGGCGTGGTCCTCATCACCTTTGGTGCGACGTGGTGGCTCGGGCGAATCTTCCGGCTGCCCGGACATCAGCCGCTGCTGATTGCGACCGGATTTGCCATCTGCGGCGCTTCCGCAATTGGCGCTATGAGCGGGGTGGTCAAGGCCAAAGATGAAGAAACTGCTACCCCCGTAGCACTTGTCACCTTGTGCGGCACCTTGGCCATCGCCGTGCTGCCAGCCCTATGGCACCCGCTGGGCCTTACGGCGGACGAGTTCGGGCACTGGGTCGGCGCAGGTGTGCATGACGTCGGCCAGGTCGTTGCCACCGCGCAAATCGCGGGCACTAGCGCCTTGGCTATCGCAATTGTCGTAAAACTAACCCGGGTATTGATGCTCGCCCCGATGGTGTCGTTAGCCGCCATCGTGGTGCGGCGCTCCACCACTAGCAACACGCATTCTCAAAGAATGCCGATCATGCCGCTGTTTGTGGCCGGATTTCTCGTCGCAGTGCTCATCCGCACCTTTATTCCACTTCCCGAACTAGCCCTCCACATCGCCGACGCCGTGCAAACTGCGCTGCTGGCCATGGCGCTTTTTGGACTTGGGACGGCAGTGCGCTTGAAGCAATTGGTGACCACCGGGTGGCGGGCGCTCGCTGTCGGGATGCTGTCCTGGCTGCTGATAGCGGTTCTAGCGTTGGGCGCGGTGGCACTGGGTTAGACGAACTCTGGAATTTCGCCGGGAGTCTGGTGAGTGGCCCCGAATTCAGCGGGGCGAGACTGGCGCGTTGCTGGCCACTGGAAATCGCAGGGCAAACTCCGTGCGACCTGGAACGCTGTCCACCGATAAGTCACCCTCGTTGGCCTCCACCAATGCGCGGGCGATAGCTAACCCCAACCCAGTGCCACCCGTGGCCGTCGACCGAGCGGTGCTGCCCTGGCTGAATCTGTCGAAAACCGTTGGTAGCAAGTCTGAACTTATCCCCGGGCCGGTATCGGTAATGGTCACGACGGCGTATCCAGCAGTTTCTCGAATTCTGAAGGTCACTAGGGTCCCCGCGGGGGTGTGCAGGCGCGCATTCGACAAGAGGTTGTTGAACACTTGCTGCAATTGCCTCTCATCACCGACGATTTCCACTGCAGCGGGCGGCAGATCCAATCGCCACACATGGTCCGCTCCGGCGATAGTGGCATCTGAGACAGACTCCACCGCCATCCTCGACATATCAATTGGCAGGCGAACTCCGGGCACTCCACTATCGAGCCGAGCGAGCAATAGCAGGTCATCAACCAACTCGCTGATGCGCACCGTGTGCGCAGCAATTCTGCCCAGTGAATGACACACCGTTATCGGGATCTGCTCACCCTGCGACAGAGCCAACTCGGTGTGACTTCGAATCACCGCCAGTGGCGTCCTGATTTCATGGCTCGCGTCAGCGACAAACTGTCGGAGCTGACTTTCAGTCCGGCTGCGCGCTGCGAGGGCAGCTGCGACGTGGCTCATCATCTTCTCGAAGGCTTGGGTGACCTGACCTATCTCTGTTCCAGGCGGAGCATGCGGCAGGTGCACCGGTTGGAGTGTGTCTTGCGTTGAGAGCGGCCGAGAGGCTACATCCAACGCCGAATCTGCGATGCGGTTGAGGGGCCGCAGGGTCAGGCGCACCGAGTAGGCAGCAACCACTGCGCCAACCAGCAGCACCCCGGCGAAGACCGCAATCTCCACTGCGAGAAGCCGCTTGATCACGTCGCTCACCGGATCCATCGGTAGGCCCGTAACCTGCACATCGCCGTCTTGGCCCGCCACGGTCTGAACCCGGTAGTCGCCGATTGATTCCAATGTAATCGTGGTAGCGCCGCCCGGTTGAGGCAGCGCAACCAAGGTCGCGGCATCCTTGGGCCCGAAAGTGATGGGTGCGCTGGTGCCATCCCGGGCGATAACCACGGCCTCACGGACTACGCCGCCCACCAATCGGACGCCGAGCGTCCCTACGTCTTGGCTTATCACTTTATTGTCGCCGTCACCGTCGGGCTTTCCCGGTTTCGGGAAACGGTGCTCCAAGGATGCTGAGTACCGGCCCCCTGCCGACTGCAGCTGTTCGTCAAGCCGAGTGGTGAGAAAGTGCTGCAGCGAAAGAGTTGTCACCCCTCCCACCACCGCGCACGCGAGAAACAGCAGCAGTAAAACTCCTGCGGTGAGCCTGAATCGCAGAGTCCTGCGAGCCCACCGGCTGTCGTTGTCCAGTGCGGTCATGTACTGGACCGCAGCATATATCCCAGACCTCGAACCGTCTGGATGAGAGGCGCTCGTCCGTTATCCAACTTCTTGCGGAGATAGGAGATATAGAGCTCGACGACGTGCGCTTGCCCGCCGAAGTCGTACTGCCAAACTCGGTCGAGAATCTGCGATTTCGAGAGCACTCGTTCTGGATTACGCAGCAGATATCGCAGTAATTCGAACTCGGTGGTGGTGAGGGCGATAACATCGCCACCGCGATGGACCAGGCGCGCGTCCTCGTCCATCGTCACATCCGCGTAGGCAAGACCAGACCTGGGCGTCCCCGCCGTTTCCAGAGCTGGTCGAGACAGCCGGCGCATCAGGCCGCGCAGGCGCGCGATCACCTCTTCCAAGCTGAACGGTTTCGCCACGTAATCATCCCCGCCCGCGGTGATACCGGCGATCCGCTCGTCTACCGAATCGCGGGCGGTGAGAAAGAGAACAAGTACAGCGGGATCTATGGCGCGGATCCTGCGCAACACTTCTAAGCCATCAAAATCCGGCAGCATCATGTCCAAGATGACGATATCTGGACGCACCTTCTTGAATTGACGCACCGCTGATTCCCCCGAAGCTGCCCTGGCGCACACCCATCCCTCGCGCGTGAGCACCGCGGATAAAACATCCACGAGATCGGCCTCGTCATCAACGATCAGGACCGTATAGCGGCCGTCAAGAGCTGCTGCTTCGCGAGGAGCAATGGAATCGGTCACCTCCCCAGCATGCCCCGAATTTGGTCATTCTTTCTCTGAGTTTCCTCTGAATGTGCGCTGCCATTGTCGGAGCCAGCACCCAGCGAATGGCTCCGAACTGCGCATATACAGAGAGGCGCAGTTCCGGCGGGCAGGACTCGAACACCGCTGAGAAGGTTCTCAGAGGTTGGATGTGCACTCTTGCTCTCGTCGGTGAGACCGGCTCCGGGTTGGCCCGGTCAGCACAAGGAGAACGCACGTGATCAGCACCACCGCACATCGCACCTCCACCTCCACCCCCACCTCACGCAGCATCACCTCCCGCAGCAGCACCTCACGCAGCAGCACCTCACGCAGCAGCACCTCACGCAGCGAGGCGCCGGGACGCTCACCGCGTCTGCGGCGTCGAATCCAACGACAGGGTGACCTCCTCGGCATATCGGGGCTCGGCGTTGTTGTTGCCGTCGTTGCCCTGTGGGTGCACAACGGCGGGGTCGCATCATTGGCAGGCACCGGAGGAATCGCCATCGGCATCGGGCGACTCACCGGCCTGGTGGCTTCTGCGATGCTGCTGATCCAAGTTATTCTGATGGCCCGAATCCCTTGGGTCGAACGGGTGTGGGGCCAAGATCGTCTTGCACGTCGTCATCGGTGGGTGGGGTTCTCCTCATTCACGCTGATGCTGGCTCACATCGCGCTCATCGCGATCGGATACGCCCAGGTTGCCCATGCCAACGTGCTCGGTGAGACTTGGAATCTCGTGATCAACTATCCGGGGATGTTGATCGCGACGGCCGGCACCTTGGCACTGGTCATGGTGGCGGGCACGTCGCTCAGGGCGGCCCGCCGGCGTCTGCGCTACGAATCCTGGCATTTGCTCCACCTCTACGCCTATCTCGGTGTCGGATTGGCGCTGCCTCATCAGCTGTGGACGGGTGCGGAATTTACCGCCTCACCCCTGACAACTATTTTTTGGTGGGGGCTGTGGGCAGCGTCAGCGGGAGCGATCATCGTCTTCCGAATCACGTTCCCGCTCTACCGCACCCTTCGTCATCGGCTCGTAGTGGAAGCGGTGATCCCCGAAGGTCCCGGCGTCTTCTCCGTCATCATGGCGGGCCACCACCTGGACCGGCTCGAATTGAAGGCCGGTCAATTCTGCCAGTGGCGATTCCTCGGCGGCGCCGGAGCCACGAGAGCCCACCCATTTTCCATTTCGGCTCCTCCGACTCAACACCGCATCCGAATCACCGCCAAAGCACTTGGCGAAGGCAGCGCCAGGCTTGCCTGTCTACGACCTGGAACCAGGGTGGCGTTCGAAGGTCCCTACGGCGCTATGACGGCAGAGGTCCGCCGGCGACGAGACGCGTTGATGATTTGTGCGGGAATTGGGATAACCCCCATGCGCGCACTGGCTGAGCACATCACGGCCGAACGGCCCAGCGCCGACGTGGACTGCGTGCGGGCGCCCGCTGTCACCATTCTGCATCGAGTCCGCAGCCCCCAAGATCTCACCTTCAACGCAGAATTCCGCAAGCTTGCCAAGACTCGCAACATCACCGTGATCCCGTTGGTGGGTCGCAGGGGGCCAGAAAATTCCATCTTCCCTGGGCCAGAACCCCACGATGCTGCTCGAGCGCTGCGTGAGCTCGTCCCCGATGTGCAGAACCGGGAAATATATCTGTGTGGGCCGAAAGACTTTATGGCTCAATCACGTTCGCTCCTCGCCAGCGCTGGCGTCGATCCCCTATTTGTGCACGCGGAGGAATTCAGCTGGTGACTGCTGACGATTCCCCCCGCCCGCTTTCAGTTTCTACCCCGAGGCGCAGAGCATGAGAAAAATTACGCTGGCAATGTTCAGCACGGTGTCCGCATTGGTCCTGCTTTTTTCCTACAAAACAAGCACCGTAGGAGGCCCGCTCACGCTGACATCGATCGGCGCCGCCCGTATCGTGTCAGCCGGCGCTGCCGACGAGTCGGCTGCAAGTGCGAAGGCCGTAACAGCGCCGAGCAACGCTGTCACTCCGGTGGCACCTGCTGCTCTCGTCGTCGACGGCGCTGCAGTCCGGACCGAATACGGCAATGTGCAGGTGGAGGCAACAATCGCCGACGGCAAAATCAGCTCGGTCAAGATTATCGACTACCCCAACCAGCAGCGAGAAGATCGACAGATCAACAGCATTGCCGTACCTCAACTACAGTCGCAGGCACTAGCAGCGCAGAGCGCACGCGTTGACGGCGTCAGCGGCGCCACTTACACGAGCGAAGGATTTATCCAGTCTCTGCAATCGGCTCTCGACGCGGCGCACTTCCCCACCGCTTCATGACAGTGGGGGCTTACTCGCACTGGGCACGCAACACCATCGTGATGGGATTGCCGTTTTCACTCCACCTACGGGGGCATTCGACATCGCACACGCCGAGGCGCAGGTAGAGATGGTCTGGGCTGAGCTTGCCCAGGCGGACCGAATCTTCAGTACGTACCGCCAGGACAGCGACATCAGTCAGATCAATCGTGGTCTCCTGCACCCGGCGCACGCCCATCCCGATGTCAGTACAGTGCTTCAGATAGCTGACGAGGCAAGGCAACTGACGGGCGGCGCCTTTGACGCATACGCAAACGGCCAGTTGGACCCCTCCGGGGTCGTCAAGGGCTGGGCTGCCCAAAAGGCTTCACGACAGTTGGCCAACCTCGGAGTGGACTATTACCTGAACGCTGGCGGCGACATCATTGCAGGTGTCACGGATCCTTCTGACCCGTGGACTTTCGGAATCGAGGATCCCCGCAATCCGGGCCAATTGGCCACCACGGTAAAAGTCGGCAACGGCGCCCTAGCCACCTCCGGCGCGGCTCACCGAGGGGCACATATTCTCGATCCCGCGACCCGCCTGCCCGTAGACACCGGCTTACAGGTCAGTGTCCTCGGAAAGGACCTCACCTGGACAGACATCCTCGCCACTGCGGCTGTGGTGAAAGGACCGGAGATGCTTACCTCTGGCCACTGGATCGAGGGTTACCAAGCACTATTTCTCTATGCCAGTGGCAAATGTCTTGCCACCGACGGTTTTCCCCGCAACAAGGACATCGGAACTACTTAATACCGCTACGGGCAAACCCCTGAACGAAATAGCGCTGAAAGATCATGAACAGCACGATCATTGGTGTCACATTGATCAGTGCGAACGCCATGGTGCCGCCAAAGTCTGAGCCAAATTGCCCCTGCAAATACACCAGTCCGATCGGAAGAGTGAAGAGCTGGTTTTGCTTGAGCGCGATGAGCGGCCACGCAAAATCATTCCACACCTGAAGCAGGCTCATAAAAAACAAGACAGCCAGCAACGGTCGGGAGAGCGGAAGGACGATACGAGTAAAAGTTTTGAAATGCCCGGCCCCATCAATACGAGCCGCCTCTATAAGATCTCGCGGAATAGACAAAATAAACTGCCTGGCCAGGAATACCCCGAACGCCGAAGCGGACGTGGGAAGGATGACCGCCCAGTAGCTTCCGTAGAGCCCCATCGAAGTAACGAGCTTGAACAACGTCACCATGATGACCTGGACCGGGATCATCAACGTCGCCAGCGAGATCAGAAAAAGTGTGTTGGATCCACGAAACCGCAGATGAGCGAAGGCGTAGCCGCCGAGCATCGAGCAACTGACCGAGATTACGGCAACTACTAAGGCAATGGCTACGGAGTTTCCGAACCACGTGAATACCGGGAAAGAGTCAAGTACCTGTCGGAAATTCTCGATCGTCAGTGCTCGCGGCCAGAGTCGCAGTTCACCACCCAGGAGGTCGGCCCTGGAGGAGAAAGCTACGACGATCATCCAATACAGCGGGAAAATCAAAACAGCGCTTATCAGTACTGCCGTGGTAACTCGGAGGGCCTTCATTCGACCACATCTCGTGACGTGTTGAAACGCCATTGGACGGCCGTAAATATCAACATGACCACCAGCAGGACCATCCCGATGGCGGCAGCATAGCCTTGGTCGCGGGTCACAAAGCCTTGGTCATAGGCATAAGTCACAAGAACAGACGTGGCATTTCGCGGTCCACCGCCCGTCATGACGAAGATGATGTCGAAGACTTGGAAGGAGTAAATGACATTAAGGATAAGAAGGAAGAATGAAGATGGTCCCACCAAGGGAACTGTGACGTAGCGGAAGCGATGCCAGGGACCGGCACCATCGAGCTTTGCTGCTTCGTATAGCTCTGGGCTAATACTCTGCATTCCAGCCAAATAAATCAACATGTTGAATCCCACTCGCCACCAAAGGGTGACCAGCACTACCGAAGCAAATGCGGCAGTGCCGCCGGACTGCCAGGAGATTGCGGGTAGTCCGACCGATTCCAGCACCTTATTCAATACGCCGCTGTTCTCGTCGAATAGCAGCAGACCCATCAATGCCGTCGCGACACCCGAGATAGCCATCGGAGCGATCATTATCGACCGAAAAACACCCCTAGCTGGCAGCACCGAGTTCAGTAACACCGCAATTCCGAGCCCCAAAGCCATGGAAGCCGGCGTCACAATAATAGTGAATAACACCGTGTTCAGGGTCGACCGCCAGAAGAGCGGGTCCGTAAACAGCTGGACATAGTTCGCCGCTCCGACAAAAACGCCCGCACCGAATCCGTTGGTTTGCTGCAGGCTCGTGACGAGCGCCCAGACCAAGGGCACCAACACAAATGTCAACAGCAGCAGCATGTTTGGTGCCAGAAACGCGTATGCGGCGAGCGACTCACCCGCGAACTTTGTCTTCTTGGCTGACTTCCGTCGCTGAAGCCGACGCCCCGTGGACGTGCGCGCTCTCGCTTCGGCGACCGGGGCAATCGCCGTGCTAACCCCCCCGGATGGTGACGACACCGTCACTTCGCGGGTGCCGTTGCCGCGGCGATCCCGGTCGTGATCCCCGCAATGGTCTCCTGAGTTGATCTTCCACCGATGAAGGCTTCCTCAAGCTGATCCTTGAGCACGGTAATGATCTTGGACATCGATGGGGACGCGACCTGACTGGAGTCGGTGGCCTGGACAGCACTGGCTTGTCCAACGAAGACGGGCGAAAGCTCCGGCCGCACTGCGAACTCGATGCCGGAGGTGATGAGATCCCGGCGGGTCGGCAACAGCGATGCCCCGGCACAAAAACCGCGCATTTGTTCCTGCTGCGTCAGGTAGTCCAAGAACAGCGCCGCGAGTGCCGGTTGCTTCGTTGCTGCGGTGGCAACCACCGCGTTCCCACCAAAATCGCCGGCGGCCCGGACGTTGCGAGGCGCGAAAGTTGCGCCCCACTCAAATGTCAAAGTCTTCGTCGCATCCGGGATAGCGAAGGCTCCGGACGACACCATGGCGGTGGTTTGGGAGTACCACAAATCGGCGGCCAAGGTCGAGGACTTCACCGAGCTGTTCTGGGACACGAATTTCTTGTCGAAAAAACTCTTCGTGTAATCGACTGCCGCGCGACCTGCTTCTGAATCGATGGCCGGAGCGATGAGGTCCGGAGCCAAGAAACGACCGTCGCTCTCGAACAACCAGCTGAGCCAGCGGGTCACCCCGTTGCCCTGCCAGTTGTAGGCAAAGGGATACTTTGCGTCCGGCATGGACTTTCGCAGTGATTGAAGAACCCCTGAAATTCGTCCCAGGTCCAGGCTTTGTCCAGCGCGGTAGGCACCGAGGTGATACTCGCTGCCTTCAAAGCATCCTTGTTATACAAAATGACCGATGTATCAGTGTGGTGCGGAACACCGAAAGGCTTCCCTGCGTTTTGGACCGCGGCCCAAGCGGCAGGGGTGAACCTGTCGCTGAATGCCTTGTCCACATGTGAGCTCAGGTCCAGCAGCTGACCGCTCCCCGCGTACCTGCCGAACGTGTAGTAGGGAACTCGGAAGATATCCGGCGGGTTACCAGCCTGTAATTGCGCGTCGATGTTGGTGAACATCTGCGCGTAAGGAACGGCGTTGAGCAACACTTTCATGCCGGGGTTCGCCGCCTCGAAACCGGTGATCGCTGAGTTGAAGCCAGCGAGCTCACTGTCCGTTCCCCAAGTAGTGAAAGTGAGTGAATTGCCGTCGGCCTTTTGCCCTGAATCCGCTTTGGTGAATCCGCATCCGGCGAGCACCAGAGGCACAGCTGCCGCACCCGCAACGCCGAAGAAATTCCGCCTATTAATACTCATCGATATCTCCGTCTCACCGCTGGTTTCGGCCATCAGCCGAACGTCGCCACCACTGTACCCACGACGCGGTTCGGCAAACTTGGCTGATTTGGCTGCCGGGCTCTTCTGGGCTTATCTCGCGTGCGGTCCTGCTGGAATCAGTCATTGGAAGACGGCCACCTTGGGATTGCCCGTATCCCCCGCTCGAGCGCACAAGGTCAAGCTCAAGTCAATGCCAGACACGCCCTCTTGGGGCTTGGTCGCTTCGAAACTATCGTTGAAAACGTGGCCAAGATGTGATTTGCGCTGACACCACTTGTTTGTCACCCACGCCACCTACCGACCGGATCTTCGCAGTTTTGGCACCAATAACCGCCAAGGCGCCGCTCGCACATTCCGTCAACGGCCCTGTGCCCTGCCTCGTGGGGAAGACTGGGGCTATGATCTCACTACCCTCTGCCCGCTGACGTGCATATTATTCCGACCGGCAAAGCTCTGATCGGTTGCCTGATTCTGGCGCTATCCGTTGGACTAGCTGGATGTTCCGACGTGGCGCCGAGCGCGGGCCCGCAGCCCGGTTCTGCAGCGGCGCAGCAGATTCCACCGCCGCACCTTTCTACGGCTGCCCGACCGACGATCGACACTCCGGCAGGTACCGCGCAGGATGACACACCCGACCAGGCCGTGGCTGCGCTGCCAATCGAGAGCCGCACTGCGGCCATCCCTACCGTTGATACCTCTGCGATCCCAGCACCCACCGCGTCATTCACGACCGGCACCACGAGCAGTGAGCCGCAACCGTTGGCCAGGACGGAAACCGCACTACTGGCAGGTGGCTGTTTCTGGGGAGTACAAGGGGTTTTCGAACATGTCAACGGCGTGATCCGCGCGGAATCTGGTTACTCGGGGGGCACTGCTGAAACTGCGAACTATGCCGCTGTCAGCTCTGGGACGACCGGGCACGCGGAGGCCGTAAAGATAACCTTCGACCCCACCGAGCTGACTTTCGCGCAGGTCTTGCACATATTTTTCTCGGTGGTCCACGATCCCACCCAGCACAATCAGCAGGGTCCAGACGTCGGCACCCAATATAGATCGGCGATTTTTTCGCAGGACGCAGCTCAGCAGCAGGCGGCGCAGATATACATCGCGGAGCTGACCGCGGACAACGTGTTCTCGGGGCCTATCGCGACCACTCTTGAGCCAAATACCGGCTTCTTCCCCGCCGAGGAGTACCACCAGGACTTTTTCAATTCCCACACCGACTTCCCCTACATCGTGGCCAACGATGTTTCCAAAGTAGAGGAGCTCAAGGCGCTCTTCCCGCAGCTGTATCGCGAAAGCGCCGTGTTGGTCTCGGTCAACTAGTAGGGTGCGCTCAACTGGTAGGCAGCTGACGGCGACGTAGATGGTGGGCTCTTCTGTTGATCTCACCCGCCGAATTCGGGGCAACCATCACTCGACAAGTGGCCATACCGGCCATTTTTGAGGATCACTGGCTCCCCCCACTGGACTCGAACCAGTAACCGTCCGATTAACAGTCGGATGCTCTGCCAATTGAGCTAGAGGGGATTACATGCTCTGCTTGTTGCCTTGCAGCGCTTGTCAATAATAGCCCATCGAAACGGATGGTCCTGACATCCCGGCTGCGCCAGGGGCGCCCCCCAGCGCCGCTGAGTTGTCACTGCTGGTTACCGCGCCCAGCAAGATTGAGCTTTCACGCGATTGGGCACTGCTTGAATCATTATCGTCAGCATCCCGAGTTGAGGGACACTGGTGCTCGGAGATTTACCGTCTGTATGGAACACCTACGCAGGCAACCACACCGCTTCCTTGAAAGGCCCCCATGTATCGGATAGTGCTCGGCGCCGCAATCGGCTATGTCCTCGGATCGCGCGCTGGAAGGGAGCGTTACGAGCAAATTAAGAGATGGAGCCGACGCGCTGCAGACCACCCCGCGGTGCAGGGCGCCGCTGGCGTCGTCAATGCCCAGATCAGCAGCGGGCTCAAGAAGAAATTCAAACGATAGCGTCGGGCAGAGGACCTCCCCGGGGTTAACTAGGGATTTCTACAAATCGTCTTCCGGCTGCAGCGCTCGCAGCGCTCGAGTTATGAGCTCCCTCACTGCTGTTTGCACCGCCGCCGATGCTGGGTCAGTTCCGGCGTCAAAACGGACCTGCGGCTGCAAACCGTTGCAGCCGGGGACTTTTCGGAGGATTATCCAGCCGGAACCGCCAGTAAAGGTGTGATGTCCAGCATGGACTACGCCGCCGCGAGTCCGGGTGTGAACTTGATCGGTAGTCCGTCGTGGTTCGCTGATCGCATAGCGCACAGGCTGCCGATCCACCAGTACCTGCGCAGACGCCAATTCGCCTACGACGTCAGCAACGGTGACCTCCAAAATGCCTGCGGCCCAACGGGCTTTCGAAATCACTTCCCATCCGGTACGCACCGGTGTCCCTCCATCGGGGACGTGCCACAGACCTAAACGGGTGACCGCAAGCTGACCGCCGCCATCGATGTCGGCTACGGAAATGAGCTGCTCGTCCGGCTCAAGGGCCACCCGCAGCGCGGGGGAAAGACGCGCTTTGGAGAATGGAAGCCGCATTCTCACTCCCCGCTCGTTTGTTGGTTGGCTCGATCGTTCAAAGCTCGCCGGTAGGCCATCGTCGCCTGTAGATCGACGCTGATCTGGGCGAGCGCCGCTGCGTCACCGCCGGCAGCCGCCCGGCGTAGTGCAGACTCCAGGTCACGGATGCAGACGTCTGCCGCGCGCAACGCCATCGCCGCCAGCATCGCCCCCGCATATTGTGCATCCGCCTCAATACCTTTATGCCGCAACGGTTCCACGGACAGCTCAGTGAGCAATGACGCGAGCATCCCGCGGGGAAGGTGGGCGTCCACGGCGGCCATCCAGGCGGCGCCGCGAAGACCGGAGGAGGTGCCGCCGGCGGCAAGAATTGCTTCATGCACCCTGGCGTACGCAGGTTCTGTAAACGAGCTCACCTCGACTTGCTCGTAGGCACCAGCAACCTGAGAAGGCTGCTGCAGAGCCAGCTTTACTGACTCTCGCTCGACGAATGTGGGGTCCACCGGATTCGGCTTACGGGGTGTTGGCTCCTGTTGCACGGCGAGTTCCGGCATCGCGGAGACCGGCGCTGAGGCAGCACCTGAAACCGTTGAAGTCGCGCCCGCAACGCCGGTACCAATGGATCGAAGGGGCCTGGTTGCTAGCTTGTTGCGCTCCGCGGTGGCCGCCTCGGAAAGCGCTCGGCGCACTCCGGCATTTACGTCTTGCGGTTCCACGCCGAGGTAGCCCGCCAGAACATTGACATACTGCGCACGCAGTTGCGTGTCCTTGATCTTGGCCACCATCGGGAACGTCACCCGACCAGCGGCAACTCGGCCTTCGGCGGTATTCAAATCGAAACCGTTCAGTGTGGACGTAATCGCGAATTCAAAGAGCGGCTTCTTGTTTTCGACAAGATCGCGCACCGCCGCGTCACCATGTTTCTGCCTCAGATCACACGGGTCCATGCCGTCTGGAGCGAGGGCGATGGATGTGTTGCCAGCGAACTTTTGATCAGAATCGAACGCTTTGAGCGCGGCTTTTTGACCGGCTGCGTCCCCGTCAAAGGTATAAATTACTTCACCGCGGCTATTGTCGCTATCCATCAGGAAGCGACGGAGCACCGTGATGTGCTCGTCTCCGAACGCGGTGCCGCAGGAGGCAACCGCAGTCATCACTCCCGCCGCATGCATCGCCATGACGTCTGTGTAGCCCTCCACCACCACCGCTCGGCGCTGCTTGACGATCTCTTTTTTTGCCAAATCTATCCCGTACAGAACCTGAGACTTGTGATACACCGGAGTGTCTCGGGTGTTGACATATTTCGCCTCAATCCGATCGTCGTCGTAGATCCGGCGAGCGCCAAAGCCGACAACATCGCCAGCCGCGTCACGGATTTGCCACAGCAATCGCCGATTGAAGTTGTCGATCGGTCCTCGCTGACCCTCCCGAGCCAGTCCTGCAGTGTAGAGCTCTTTGAGGCTGAAACCCTTGGCGGTCAACGCTTTCACCAGCTGATCCCAACCTCCTGGCGCATATCCGCAACCGAAGCGGGCAGCAGCACCTGCGTCAAAACCCCTATTGAGGAGAAAATTGCGGGCAGTTTCGGCCTCAGCAGTTTGAAATTGAGCGGTAAAAAATTCGGCCGCGGCCTTATTGGCAGCAAGTAACCGAGATCTTGTGCCCTTCTCGACCTGCACCGAGCTGCCGCCCTCGACGTAGCTGAGCGCGTACCCTACGCGGTCGGCGAGCCGCTCGACCGCCTCCATAAAGGACAGGTGTTCCATCTCTGCGACGAAGGTAAAAACGTCGCCCCCTTGCGAACACCCAAAGCAGTGGTAGGTGCCGTGCGAGGGACGGACGTTGAAGGAAGGCGACTTTTCATCATGGAAGGGGCATAGCCCTTTGAGGTTGCCGCCGCCTGCGGATTTGAGGGCCACGTACTCCCCCACGACGGCCTCGATTTTGTTGAGGTCCCGCACTCTCTCTTTATCGGTATCAACTATCCGCCCGGCCACGATGCGAGTCTAGTTGTACCGGGCCCGCTCCCCCGTCAGGTATCCACGGACCCGACCTGGTGCGCAGGGCCGAAATAGGTTAGCGGGGCCGGAGCAAACGCCGGTGCCTCGTAAGTGCTTGCTCATCCGTCAAGAGGGACACCTGGTCAATCACCACGCGAAGACGCGACGCATCGTCATCGGCTTCTCGGTAGGAGGCAGCGAAGACACGATCGAGCTGTTCTGCGCCGCAATCCAGCAGCGCTCCGACCAGCTCAAGCAGCATTCGCCGTTGTTCGTTTTGAATGTCGTGGCGGACCGGATCCTGCATCACGTAGCGCTGAGCGATAGCTTTGAGCACTGCAACTTCCGCCGCCAACTGGCGCGGGATGACGAGATTTGCGTCGTAACGATGCAGCGGTTCTCTACCCGATGAGGCCCGCGTGGCTGCGGCTGCGCCCGTGGCGAACCGGCCGGTCAATTCGCTGGTCATCTTCAGCAGCGCACTTTCGCCCGCCCTCGTGCCGTTGAATTCGGCGGCAGCCCGCACCACGGGCATCTGTAGCAACTCCCTCAGCACCACCTGCAAGTCTGCCGTCGACTCGTGAGAAAAGGCATTGGCCGCTGCAACACAGACCTCGAAGCCCTCTTCCTCGTCGGCTAGGTGGGCAAGATTGACCCGGTGCGCATGGATTCCATCCTCGACGTCATGGACCGAATAGGCGACGTCGTCCGCCCAATCCATCACCTGGGCTTCCAGGCAGGTCGCGCGGAGTCCCGCAGTGCTCGGAACTGCGCTTCGGACCCACTCGAAAACCGCGACCTCCGGGGCAAAAACACCGAATTTGCCGCCGCCCGCGGGCCGCTCGAACGGGTATTTGATGACGGAGTCCAACGCCGCCCTACTCAGATTGAGCCCGTACGGGCTCCCATCGTCGCTCATCACCTTTGCTTCCAACCTGGTGAGCAGGCGAAGGTTTTGCGCATTTGCCTCGAAGCCGCCGCAGGCGTCGGCCACCTGGTCGAGGGCGATTTCCCCGTTGTGCCCAAAAGGGGGATGGCCAATATCGTGGGCCAGCCCGGCGAGATCGACCAGGTCCGGATCGCAACCCAACAAGGCTCCGACCTCCCGCGAGATCTGAGCGACCTCCAAAGAGTGCGTCAACCGCGTGCGGGGAACCTCATCTTCGTTAGGCGCTACGACTTGAGTCTTGCCCGCAAGCCGTCGAAACGACCCGGAATGCAGCACCCTGGCGCGATCGCGAGCGAAAGTGCTCCTTGGCAACAATGTGGAAGCCGAAGGCAACATTGCCCGTTTCGGGCTCTCGCCGTACCGGCGCTCGGTGTCGGCATCACCGTAAGCAGCGATGCGATAGCCGCTCATGTCACCGGTCCGCCCGCACCTGAGGAGCCGCCCACCAGCAGGTAGTACAGCGAACCCAGCGTCTCTCGCGTCAGGTAGCGACCCGCGATATCGCTCGCGGTTCCCAGGCCGGACTCCACGGATGAGACCTGCACTGCCAGCCCCAGATCCTGCGCCATTGCCCGGGCGCGGAAGGCGTGCAGTGGGTCGGTCACCAGGACCACTGAATCCCAGTTGTTGTGCCCAATGACCTCTTTGGCGGCCCGCAAGCTCACCAGGGTGTCGCTACCCTGACCCACCGCCACCAGCGCTGCCGCAGGAACACCTTGCTCCTGCAGGTATTTTTGGCCCGCTCCGGCTTCGGTGTAGGTGTCTCCGACTTGGTTACCGCCGATGGTCACAATGGCTGGCGCCACCCCCTGACGATAGAGCTCGAGCGCGTGATCAAGCCGCGATCGGAAGATCGGCGAAGGTGCGCCGTCATACTGCGCCGCTCCGAGAACGATGATGGCGTCGGCTTTCCCACGCTGATCGACACCGGCCGTCTCGCTTACCCTGATGGCCACCCCGAACACCACCACTGCGAGCACGATCGCAGTGCCGACCAGATAACGACCGATGACGCGTCCAGCCGACACTCGAAGCACCCCATCTTCTACTACTCGTGTTGTCGCTACCTGCAGGCCTTAGCAGGGACTTTGATCATGCCAGCAAAGATGCCGCGGCGCTGTTCACGTGGTTCAGGCGATAGCGTCACATCACACCTGTCGTCCGAGTATCGGAAGCGAGTTTCCCGTGAACAGCACCGCGCCAGTACCCACCAGCGCCGATGTGATCATCGAAAATGTTCTCGTCATGCAGCACGATGACGATGACTGCATCGATTTCCTTGCCGGCCACGCCATCGTGATCAAGGGCGGTGTAATCACCGCGGTGCTGCCCGTCGCGGAGGCAGCTTCTATCCGCGCCACCACTCGGATCGACGGGTGCGGCCAAGTGGCGATGCCGGGATTGATCAACTGCCACACACACTCGCCTATGACGATGTTTCGCGGTGTTGCAGAGGATGTGCCGGCTGAAGATTGGTTTAACAAATACATCTGGCCGATGGAAGTCAACCTGACGGACAGCGACGTTCGCCTAGGCGCGAACCTGGCAATGGCTGAGATGATCGCTTCGGGGACCACCACTTTCGCGGACCACTATTTTGCGATGGACGCCGTCGCTGATGCCGTGACAGAGAGCGGCCTTCGTGCCAACTTGGGCTGGACCTACTTCAGCTCCGACGGAAAAGCCGGACTCGAAAAGTCGCTGGAGTTCGCGCTGCGACGACGTGGCACTGCGGACGGTCGGATTCAGACCTCCCTGGCTCCGCACGGCACCTACACCGTGAATGACGCCGACCTTGAAACCACCGCCGCTCTGGCTTTGGAACACGACCTTCTCGTCCACATCCATGCGGCCGAATCGCGGGCTGAATCGCGGCGAAGCGTTGCCGTCACAGGCTTCTCGCCGATCCAGGTGCTCGAGAACACCGGTGTGTTGCACGCACGAACGTTGATTGCCCACGGCACTGGAATCGTCGCCGATGACATCCCCATACTCGCCCGGCACGCCCACAATGTCGGAGTTGCCAGCGCTCCCAAGGGGTATCTCAAGATGGCGTGGGACACCACGCCTGTGCGGCTGCTCCGGTCCGGCGGTATCGCAGTCGGATTGGCGACCGATGGCGCGGCGTCCAACAACACGCTCGACGTGTGGGAGTCGATGATGTTCACCGCGCTCATCCAGAAATCTGTAGAGACCGACCCGACATACATGCCAGCACAGATGGCGCTGTGGCATGCCACCACCGGGAGCGCTCGGGCATTAGGGATGCAAGACCACATAGGAAAGCTCGCAACAGGTTTCAAAGCCGACATCATTCTGATCGACCTCTCGGGCCCGCACACCCAGCCCATCCACAATGTCGCATCAACACTCGTGTACAGCGCCCGTTCGGCCGACATCACCACCACGATCGTCGATGGAAATATTCTGATGGCTGATCGCATCCTGCGCACGGTTGATATCGCGCCGACAATGGCCGCGTTAGTGCCCCGACTGTCCGCGCTGACAGATCTGAGCCACGGTAAGACCCTTCAGACCTATGGCGACCAGGCATGAACACCCCGGGCGGGAGTACACCATGCGCAGTTACGCCATGCGCAGTTACACCATGCGCGTCCACTGCTTGGAAGCGCCGCATCACCACTCCTCATTGCTAGCGTGATCTCTATGCCCTCATCACACCTTCGCCGGCCCCTGAGCGAGGGAGCTCTTCAAGCGCCGCGCGGTAGGAGCGGAACAGTGAAAGCTCTGGTCCTCGCCTGCACGTTAGTCCTCACCAGCGTCACCGCGTGTACGACAGCAACTAGCGGATACGGCGTCGCCGAGCAGCCAGGCACGGCGTCCAATTTCTCCGTCAACCCGCCCTCTCCACCCGTCGCAGGGGCGCCATCCACCTCGGCGCCTGAATCCGGCGCTCCCGCGGACTCAGCTCCCGCGGTGACAGCACCTTCCGGCGTTGCCACCAACAATGCTCCGCCCGACGGCGCAGTCGGGAGTCTTTCCGGAGGCGATCCGTACTACCCAAATTCCGGCAATGGCGGTTATGACGTGGCTTCCTACGACGTAGCGGTCGTCTACACGCCGGAAACCGGGGAATTGCTCGGCACGGTGGGCATTACCGCCACAGTCAACCAGGGGGTAAGGCTGGGCCGGATGGGTTTTGACCTGCAAAATACGATGACCGTTTCGCAGGTCGCTATCAACGGCAAGAACGCCAGTTTCAGTCAGGCCAACTCCAAGCTGATCATTACTCCCGCTTCCGGGCTGGATGAGGGAGCCAGTTTCGTAGCAGTTATCACTTACTCGGGCGTTCCTGGCCCGATCGGCGGCGGCACAGCGGGCCTGGGTGACGGCGGCTGGTACACCCTCGCATCCGGTGGAGCGGTCGCCATCGGCGAACCCTATTCCGCATCCGCGTGGTTTCCGGCAAACGAAATCCCCTACGACGAAGCGACATTCCGGGTCACCGCCACCGTTCCCGAAAAATGGAAAGTGATCTCCAATGGGTTGCCCACCCAGGACTCCTTACCACCGACTCCAGCAGGATCCGCCGTTTTCCAGTGGACCGAGACTGCAGCAATGTCAACGTATCTCACAACTTTGTACATCGACACCTTCACCACCACGCAGGGTGTCACGGCCAGCGGTATCCCCATCATCAACGCCTACGCCACCAGCGCCACCTCCTCGCAAGCTTTAGGGGATAAGACTGCCAGCTACGTGAGCTTTTTGGAGTCGATCTACGGCCCCTACCCCTTCGACTCCGTCGGCGGAATCTTCATCGGCGAAAACATTGGCTTCGCGCTGGAGACCCAAACCCGGCCGGTCTACCCGCAATGGGTGGACGAGGCAACCGTCGTCCATGAGCTGGCCCACCAATGGTTCGGTGACGCCGTTACCCTTACAAATTGGTCAGATGTCTGTCTCAACGAATGTTTTGCCAGCTACTCCCAATGGCAGTGGCAGGAGGCCCAAGGCTACGAGAATCTGGACAAGCTCTACCTGCAGCAGGTAGCTACCGCGAAGTCACAGCCGTCGTTCTGGGAGCTCCCGTTGGTGGACATGGGCAGCGGCAACGAATTCGGCGATGTCTACACCCGAGGACCGCTCGCTTTGCATGCCCTTCGGGCTGAAATGGGTGCTGAAGCTTTCTCCACCTTGTTGAAAGACTGGGTCAAGGCATATTCAGGCAAGACTGCCTCTTGGACAGATTTCGAAGCCATGGCCAACAAGCTTGCTGGTCGCGACCTAAGCGCATTCCTCAAGGCGTGGTTTCGGGATACAGGCGTTCCTGCAGACCAATACCTCTATCCGGGAAACTTGAAGCCTTAACGCTGGCGAAGTCCCGTCGAAACATCCTGCTAGAAGGGATGTTTCGACGGGGTCAACTCAGACGTGCGGCTTTGCACCCTCCTTTAGCAGCCGATAAGCCGGGCAGCGAGATATGCCGGAACCTGGTCCAGCGATACTCGTTCCTGCTTCATCGAATCGCGTTCCCGAATGGTGACGGCGTGGTCGTCCAGCGTTTCAAAATCAATCGTGATGCAGAACGGGGTGCCAATTTCGTCCTGTCGTCGGTACCGTTTGCCGATCTGGCCTGCGTCGTCGAAATCGACATTCCAGCTCTTGCGCAATTCTTTCGCCAAATCCCGCGCTTTTGGCGACAGTTCTGCATTACGTGAGAGCGGCAATACCGCAGCTTTGACGGGCGCGAGACGAGGATCGAGACGCAGCACCGTGCGCTTATCCACGCCGCCTTTAGTGTTCGGCGCCTCATCCTCGGTGTAAGACTCTACGAGGAAGGCCATCAACGACCGGGTTAACCCGGCTGCAGGCTCGATCACGTACGGAAACCAATGCTCGCCGGATTCCTGGTCAAAGTACGACAGGTCTTTACCCGAATGCTCCGAGTGGGTTTTCAGATCGAAGTCGGTGCGGTTAGCGATCCCTTCGAGCTCGCCCCATTCGCTGCCCTGAAAGCCGAACCGGTATTCGATATCGACCGTGCGCTTCGAATAATGCGACAGCTTCTCGGTCGGGTGTTCAAAATGGCGCAGGTTGTCTGGCGAAATTCCGAGGTCGGTGTACCAAGCGGTCCGCTGCTCAATCCAATACTCATGCCACTGCTCGTCAGTGCCTGGTTTGACGAAAAACTCCATCTCCATTTGCTCGAATTCACGGGTGCGGAAGATGAAGTTTCCGGGAGTGATTTCGTTGCGGAAAGATTTACCGATCTGGCCGATGCCAAAGGGCGGCTTGCTGCGCGTGGTGGTGCTGACGTTGGCGAAGTTAACAAAAATGCCCTGCGCCGTTTCGGGGCGCAGGTAGTGCATGCCAGATTCTTCCTCGACTGGGCCCAAGTAGGTCTTCAACATCATGTTGAAATCGCGAGGTTCTGTCCATGCGCCTTTGGTGCCGCAGTTCGGGCAGCTGAGGTCGAGCAGGCCGTTGGCAGGAGCCCGACCCTTCTTTTCCACGAAGGCTTCCTCGAGATGGTCGGCCCGAAAACGCTTATGGCAGCTAGTGCATTCCGTGAGCGGATCGGTGAACACGCCGACGTGACCGGAGGCCACCCACACCTGCCGCGGCAAAATGACCGACGAATCCAAGCCGACGATGTCGTCGCGGCTTGTCACCATGTTGCGCCACCACTGCTTCTTAATGTTTTCTTTCAGCTCAACACCGAGCGGTCCGTAGTCCCACGCAGACCGGGTCCCACCGTAGATTTCGCCTGACGGAAAAACGAACCCCCGGCGTTTGGCCAAGCTGACAACGGATTCAATAGCGGACGCAGACAACGTCGGACTCTCCTTGAGCGATGTGGGCCAGCGTAAAACTCATGCGGGCTCGGGAGTTTCGACGGTGGATTCCGCCGAAATCACCCTCTGAGCCTAATGTCGCCCGCAAATCGATGCGCCGCCATGAATCGCAGCTGGCCCTTCAGGGTGCTTGCGCGGCGGCACGGGGTTGCACCGCGTTCGGGTCCACGATCACCTCGGGTTCGCTCAACACTCCATCCCTGGACTGCATCAACACCTCTAAAACGGCCGACTCTGACTGCTGTGCCTCAGAGAGAAACGGAATGACGACGGTCCGAACGTCGAAGGGGCTCAGTGATCGGCGGTAGCCGGTGAACGAGTCGAATTCAGCGGTGAGCGCGAAGGATCGGGGATCCTCAGTCGACCTGGAGAGACGGACTTCGATACACATCTCCTGCGCCGCCAGCAACGCAACTGCCCGGCGGGCTCGATGAACGAATTCGTCGTCAACGTCAGTGAAGCGGCAGATCAACTCAACTGTCATGATGCGCTCCGTTCGAGGTCAACCTCTGGTGGCCAAGGGTTGGATTCTTGAGGGGCACGTGCGCGCGCCGCTCGTGTAAAGATAAGCCGATGACGATGGGAAGGAACTTGCGGCCCGGCCGCGGCAGGGGGCGCCGAGCAACTCCATCGATCTCCCCGGCACAGATACTCACGGCTGTAACGGTTTTGGCTGTGTTTATCGCAGCCGTCGCGATTGGCGGCGTGCTCGGATCAGTAGTCGTGATGGCTCTCGCTGCGGCCGCAGGCGCTCTGCTGGTCCTCCGGTGGAACCAGATCCCCGCCCCGCTGCGCCTGATGCGACTTAGTGCGGTGGTCGCAGCGGTGCTGGTGGCCTGTTCCTTGTTTTCCAGGGCGTAGCTCCTACATCGCCAGAGTCATTTCTAGCGTGGATCCCGACGGGGTGTTACGGACGTAAAGCCGACTAGGAATCCGTTGCCGGAGTTCTTCGACGTGAGAAATTACCCCCACGATCCGGCCTTCTCCACGGAGGGAGTCCAGGGTCTCCATCACCAAGTCCAGAGCGTCGGCATCGAGAGTGCCGAAACCTTCGTCTATAAACATCGTGCTGAGAAGACCCGACCCGGACCTAGCCGCCACCACGTCGGCAAGACCGAGCGCGAGAGCCAAGGATGCTAAGAAGGACTCGCCGCCCGACAAGGTCTTCGCCGGACGAGACACGCCCGAATACTCGTCAAAGATATCGAGGCCGAGACCCCCACTGCGCCCACGAGATTCCTTCGTTGTGGAGTGCAGGAACGAATATCGCCCGCTTGTCATGACCTGAAGGCGCGAGTTTGCCGCTACCGCAACCTCTTTCAGCCAGGAGGCGAGAACGTAGGTGCGTAGCGACATGCTGCGCCTGTTGGACCCCTTTCCCAGCACCACATCCGTCATCCCAGCCAGTTCGGCATCGGCAGCAGATGCAGGTTTCAGTTCTTCCCAGTGGACAAACATCAATCGCGCCAGGCTATTGACCTGATCACACCGGGACTGGGCTGATTGAGCATCCGCATACGCCTCTGTTTCCTGTTGCTCGAGAGCAGCAGCAGTAGCTGCTGCGTGCGAGCTGCGCTCTCGCAGGTCTGCCAAATGGGTGCGCGCGTCGCTATGCCACTGCGCTGAATCAGCTGGCAGCGCCCAATCGATATAGGTCTCGGCGGCGGGAGCGGCACTGTTCCCTCCCGCTGAGCTGGCTGGTTCGGCCGAGCCGTGCGCGCCCGCGGATCGCAGGGTTGAAAGCGCCTCGCAGAAGGGAGTGAGGTCAGGCTGTTGCAATTGAGCGCGCACCGCAGTCTCGTCATCCTCGGCCGCCCGTAGTTGCGTCTGCAACGCCGATTCGTCGGTTCCGCCTGCGGCACGGACCTGTTCGATGTCGGTAAAGGCGGCGTTCTCCATTGCAGCGGCTAGTTCGCTTTCTCGCTCGCGAGCCAACCTCGTCGCCTGGGTTACCGCAGTGGCCGCAGCGCAGAACTGGTCCATAGAGTCCGCCAGGAGCAGAAGGTAGGCCCGGTGACTGGCCACATCGGCGTGCCCAGCCCGCCCGATCTCTAAGCGCTCCTCGCGGGCAGCCACACTTGCGGCGAGTTGCTCCCCGCGCTGCTGTTCGGAGATGATCCGAACATTCAGCTCCTGCTGCATGTCTGTCAGTTCTGCCCCGCGGGAGCGGGCGGCTTCCAGCGCCAGAAGTACGTCTGGCAGGGTTCTTCCCGCTGAAGATGCGGCTTCGAAAGCACTCTTGGCTTCATCGCGTTGCTGCGAGATCTCGTCCTTCGTGCGCTCACCCAGCCGCGCTGTGAGGGCAGCGAGATCTCGCTCGGTAGCCACCCTTACAGCGGTAAGTCGTTTTGCCTCAGCGAGCGCGCGGTTCTCAGTCTGCTCAGCCAGCTGAACCTGCTCCGCTCCCACCGGACTTTCGTCACCGATCGCCGCATCGGGATGATCCGCCGATCCGCATACGGTGCAGGGCTGTCCATCCACCAGATCCGCGGCCAGTTCTGCAGCCATCCCGGCAAACCTGCGCTGTGTGAGTTCGAGCCGCTCATTGGTAGCAATCTGTGCGACGTCGATTGCCCGTTGCGCCTGGTCAATAGCGATTGTGGCGGTCTTGCTGATCGCGCTGAGGCGTCCGTGATCCACCACCGCTTCCTTTGCAGTGGCGAACTTCTCGGTACAGAGGGCGAGCGAAGCCGCAGTAACCCGCAGGGAAGTGGCCCGCTCGTCAAGCTCGGCGATGGCGGTAGGGAATTGTGCAATCTCTTCTTCGAGGCGTGACCGCTCTCGCTCCGCCGCCTCCGCGCGCGCTGTCACACCAGCGAGCGTGGCTCGTTCATCCTTCTGCAGCAAGGCCTGCTGAACAAGAGCTTGTAGTCCCCCAGCTCGGTCTCGCACATCGCGCCCGCTCGCTGCCAGGTAATTCTCCAGGGCGGGCCCGAATTCCTGACCAAGACCGGAAATGTCGAGTGCGCCAGAGGTATCGCGTGTGGCCAGGACACGCAACGCAGCACGCCTGCTTTCCGCAAGAGCCCAAGCCTGTTTCTTTGCATCCATGGCAAGCGCACATTCCCGGTCTGCGAGCAGGACCGGGACGGCCGCTCGGCGCCGCTCGATTCTGTAGCGCAACCTTTCGCGTTCGGGTTGCTGCTCGGCGAGAACCAGCAACCGGGACAGCAGCGAGTAAGCCCGTTCAGTTCCCGATGTAGCAAGAATTGCGGCATCTCGCAGACGGCCAGCATCGGCTCGCTTGTCACGTACTGCCCTGAGCTGCTCATGTCGCAGCGCAGCCTCATCCGAGGCTCGATCTCGGACTGCAGCGAGCCAATCAGAGTTTGGGTGGTCAGGCGGCGACTGTAAGAGGACCTGAGCAACACGGGCCGCCATTAAATCCAGCACGGTCTGCCGCTCGCGCAACTGCGCGCCGCTAGCCCGTCGCGCTTCCTGGAACCAGCTCTCGATACTCGAGAAGCGGCTGGTGTCAAAGAGTTGTTCAAGAAGCTTCTCGCGCTCCTCAGTATCCGCTCGCAAAAATTTTGCGAAGTCTCCCTGCGGCAACAGCACCACCTGAAAGAATTGGTTTGCGTTCATCCCCAGCAGCTCACCGACCGCAGCAGTGACTTCGTCGATGCGGTGCAGGCCGCCCGGCACGGTGCCTGCTGGAACTTCTCCCAGCCACACCAGGCTGGCTGTTGCTAAAGCAACGGTGGTGCCTATTCCGTTCTTCTTTGCGCGCTCGTATTTAGGGGTGCGGGTAATCCGCATCCGGTGCCGTCCGACGGTGAGCTCGAGAGTGACCGTGGTCGGCGTCCGTGGATCCGCTCGGTCGCAGCGCAGCCGACCCGCCTCTTGGCGCGCCCCTGGGACAGAACCAAAGAGCGCGAAAGCGACTGCGTCCAGCAGTGTGGTCTTCCCGCTACCCGTGTCTCCGTGCAGGAGAAAGAGCCCGTCCGCGCCGAGGGCGTCAAAGTCCACAGCTACGTGTTCGGGGTAAGGACCGAAGGCTGTGAGTTCAAGTTGGTGAAGTTTCACTGAGATGCCTCGACAATTCGTAGATCCGTCAAAGCCTGAAGCACTAAATCTTGTTCGCCGCTGCTTGGTGCGCTGCCTCGGCATTCCAGCAGGAAATTCGCAATCAGATCGGAGTCCGGAATCATCCGGCTGGCCTGGCCGAAATCCAGCTCTGCCACTGCCATCTGTCCCGGCAACCATTCCAAGCGAACCGTGTGGGGAAAGCGCTCACGGAGACGGCGCATGGGGTCCGTCGGCCGAATCTCGTCAGTTAGTTCCACTGTGAGGTAGTGCTCGATTAAGTCCCCATATCCGGCGATCACGTCGGCCAACGTTCCCCGAACGGTGGCAAGCGGTCTGACCACAGGAAGTTTGAGGGCACGAACCTGATTCAGTCCAGCGGCGTCGAGATCGACAAGCCAGACACTCTTGGCGTACCCCGCTTCGGAGAACGAGTACGGGAGAGGAGAGCCCGAATAGCGCTTGTTGTGCGCGATTTCCTGCGGACGATGCAGATGTCCCAGGGCAACGTAGTCAACGCCATCAAAAACACTCGCTGAGACCGACCCGACGGTGCCCACGTGCATGACGCGCCCGGATTTTTCACCTTCGGTTCGCCCACTGTCTTGCCCCGTGCTAGCCACGTCGCTGCCGTACGCCCCGTGACCACTCGGGCCCTCGAGAGCTAAATCACTGCCGATCACCTCTGTGCCGATCACCTCTCGGGCATCGATCGCACGCTCAGAATCGCTGGACTTCCCGCCCACGACAAATGCGTGCGCCAGCACCACCGAGCGCATACCACTCGGTTGCTCGCTCAGGTTGAGTCTGATTCGACGCATCGCCTCCGCGAGCACCCCGGCGTGGCCCTGGCCCCGGGGCAAACTCATGACGTGGGCCGCAATTTCGGGCTCCAGATACGGAATCGAGTAAAAAGCGACCGGCCCGTGATCATCATTCAGGACCACCGGCCTATCCAGTGCGTCGATGGTGGCTCCGATATGCAAACCGCCCGCCGACAGGAACTCCGCAAAGGCCCCTAACCGAGGTGCCGAGTCGTGGTTGCCCGAAGAGACAACGATGTGCGCACCAGCGTCCCGAATGCGCCCAAGCGCTGTGGTCGCAACTTGGACCGCATCAGCAGACGGCACGGCTCTGTCGTATAAGTCGCCTGCCACCACGACCACATCTACGCGATGTTCGGTCACTAAATCCGCGATGTCGCCGAGGATTTGCTGTTGATCGGCCAGCAGACGATGGCCGTGAAACGTCCGGCCAATATGCCAGTCGGAGGTGTGCAGGATTCTCATAGCTAAACCGTAGAGGCAGGCACCGACACTGATTGCCGACCCTGCCGGAGCATTCCGTTGCGGCTCACGAACTCTGGCCGTCGGCTTCTCGTTCGGTTATCACTGCGTCGACACCGAGACGATCCGGTAGCCGTCAGGAACTTCGATCAATTCCATAGTTCGAGTAGTGGCGGAACTGGCAGTCGTAGCTCCGACGACTGTCCCGGTCTCGTCCCGGATCGGATAGGCCGGCAGCTGATCGGTAACCAGCACATGAAGGCCGGCCTGCCCCAAGAGCTCGACGCTGAGTATGCGATGTTCCGCGCCGTCGACGCGGTAACCGCCAGCACTGAGCTCCGCGATTTTTGCAGCGTCCTGCGCCAGCGCAGGAACTCCTTTTTGGTACACGTTTTGCAACGCATCGATATCTCTGGTGGCAAATGCCATGGAGCGTGCTTGGTCAAGTTGAGCGATGACGGACATCCACACCGGCTCGGTGGCAGGCCGCCCCTTTTCATTAATGGGAGCGATATCAACGCCCTCACTGGCTTCAATCACTGGCCGACAGTTCGCCGTAGATGACTCGATCACTCCCGGCGCAGCGGGTAGCGCCGCGGGCGCGGGGGCTCCCGTTGTCGCCCACCACAAGCCAGCCCCCACGGCGGCTGTCGCCAGTACTCCGACTACAGACACCACGGTCACGACAGACACCACTGAAGCGCCCTTTCTCCCGGCTGGAGACGGCGCCACATTACGCTTTTTCACTCGAATGCCCCGTAGTCGCGGGGCGCGCATCGGCGGGGTTGCGTCGACGCCAACGCGGCCACTGCGAACTTGAGTCAGCACCCTGCCCGGACCGTCGTTCGGGTGTGGGATTGTGTCCGAAAGCCACTCATCAGATGGCGTCATGCCTGGCGGAATGGGGTGTCGCCCTCGGGGTGTGCGCTCCTGGCTCACTGCGTCATCAGGAATACCCTCTTCGGAGCCAGCGTGTCTGCCTCGATCTAAAACGTGGGCTCGGAACAATGGCTCGGCGATGCCCGCGAGTTCAATCCTGGAGCGAGGGCGGTCTGCCCCATTTGTTCCAGTCGAAATCGAGGTATCAACGTCGTCTTCCTGTGTGGGAGTGCTGCCGAGATCAAGTGATAGAGCACCCTCCGACAGCGGATGGCCGAAACCAATTGCTTGGGGCACGTCGGCACTGCGCAGATCCATCACCACCTCCGCAGCCTTTGGACGCAGATGCGGATCCTCGCTCAGCAGAGCGCGGACCAAGGTGAGAAGTGTTTGACTCGCACCGGCGCCGGCGCCCGGGTCGGGCCACAGTCCCGCCGTTGCTTGGATCGCCACCACCCGGAGATCCTCAGCGGGCCAGGCGGGTCGACCACACAGACAATGCAGCGCAATGGCGCCGAGGGAAAACATATCGGCGGCCGGTGTCGGGGTTGCGCCGCGAGCCACTTCTGGCGCCACATAACCCGGGGTCACACACACGGGCAGGCTCAGATCCGCCGCGGCGCGCGCCGCACCGAGATCAGCCAACAGCGGCCTTCCTGATTGATCGAACAGTATGTTGCTGACCGAAATATCGCCGTGCGTCAGCCCACGCTCATGCGCGAGAGCTAGCGCCGCAGCAATGGGGGCTAGGACCGTCACCGTCTCCCCGGGTGAGAGTGTCCGCGAGTCCAACAGTTGCTGCAGACTCCCTCGGTCGGCAGATTCCATCACGAGAGCAGCCCGTTCATCGTCTGCCACAACATCCAGCACAGGGAGAAGATGCGGATGATCTATGTATCCAGCCAGCGCTGCCTCCCGGGTGATTTGGGCAAGCTTGGCGCGGGACATCACTTTCAACACCACACGGCGCTGGGAGTCTGTTTGCCTCCCTGACCACACCGTCGCCGTTGATCCGGTCGCCACTAGCGTGTGGGCCGTGTAGTCACCGATACAAAATGTCATGTTCGCAAACTAAGGGGTTCGCGAAATCTCACTACCGGGTTATCCACATTCTGCTGTTCCGTGTAGCCACAGGTCACCGGAGAGATCCCCGCGCTCGGCAAGGGCGCTGTCGGGGGTCACGGGTACCGTGGCATCATGCGGGAAAGTGCGGCGCCCATCACCTATCTGATGCCTGGATTGGTGGATTACCAAGTGGCCTGGGACCAGCAGCGCCAGATCTCCGAGGCTCGGCTTCGCGAGGAGGTGGGGGACACGATTCTGTTGCTGGAGCACCCGCCGGTCTACACCGCTGGCCGCCGCACGGAGAAAAGCGATCTCCCCGTGGGGGGAACCCCTGTGGTGGAGGTTGACCGCGGCGGGCGCATTACGTGGCATGGACCGGGCCAGCTCGTGGCATATCCCATCATCAAACTCGCGCAGAAAATGTTTGTCGTCAACTATGTGCGCATG
Organism: Nakamurella antarctica; assembly: GCF_003860405.1. Classification (NCBI taxonomy): domain Bacteria; kingdom Bacillati; phylum Actinomycetota; class Actinomycetes; order Nakamurellales; family Nakamurellaceae; genus Nakamurella; species Nakamurella antarctica. The sequence continues at coordinate 2,052,844 of NZ_CP034170.1, forward strand.
CTTGAGCGCGCATTGATTGCCGCGTGCCGAGACCTCAATCTTGAGCCGATAACAGTCGCTGGCCGGACAGGGGTGTGGTTTGCAGCTGCCGACGACAGGCCAGAACGTAAGGTCGCTGCCATCGGCGTGCGTGTTGCCAAAGGGGTCACCTCACACGGCATTGCAATCAACTGCAATGCGGACCTCGCAGCGTTTGACCGCATAGTCCCCTGCGGTATCGCAGATGCGGCTGTAACCTCCTTGTCGTCCGAATTAGGACGTGACGTTTGCGTGGCGGAGGTGCAGCCGATCTTGGCACTGCGCCTTGACGAGGCCCTGAATGGGAAGCTTCCTGCACCATCCCCACAACTGCAGCATGAGGAAGGCAACGAAACATCGTGAGGGGACAAAGTTGGACCCCCGGTGCAGTGCCAGACATGCGTTCGCTGTAATCCGGGTACAAAACGGGGCAAGATGGTCTGCGACGCAGATACTGCCATCTAAAGAAAACACCAAGCTTCAACTAAGGAGAATGCCATGAGTAATTCAGTAACTTCCGATTTCGCGGCTAAGGCATCTGATGTGGCAGACAAGGTCACCGAGGTGGGTCACGAAGTAGCCGACCGAGCCCTCGAGTTAGGACACGACGCTGCGACCAAGGCCACAGCGCTAGCAACTTCCGCGTCTCAGATGGTCGCCCCACTGGTGGGGAAGGTGTCCGAATCCATCAGCGAGAGCGCCGCGAACGTCGGTCGACGCGCGCGCAAGAGCGCGGCCAAAGCAGCCCGCCACGGCGCCAGCGCTGCTCGGAGCGCTGAAGCAACCGCAGCAAAAGCTGCCGCACTCGCGGTGCGTGCGGAAAAATCTGCTGGCCACAAATCCACGTCATTGAAATCGTTAGCCAATGAGGTGGAACCGAAGAAGTCCCACAAGATGCGATCGCTGCTTATCCTCACCCTCATCGCTGGAGCTGTTGCTGCCGCAATGAAGGCGCTCCGTAGCGAGCCACTGCCCGCCCCTGTCACAAAACCAGCACCCACGGCAAAGCCCGCCGCTCATGGCACTGCAGCACACGATGGCGCGGCCGCAGTGGGTGCGGTGGCAGAGGCCGCGAAGGATAAGTCCGCCGAAACAGCCGAGAAGAGTGTGCACAACGCTGATGCAGTGGGCAACAAGATCGCCGACAAAGCAGCTGAAGCCAAAGACAAGACCGAAGCCGCTGCTGACAAGGCTGCCGATGTGGCCACCGCGGTAGGGGAAAAAATCTCGGATAAAGCTCAGGAGGTTGGCCACAAGGCGGACAAGGCCGCTGAAAAAGCCGCGGACGTCGTAAAAGATGCCACCTCCGATGTCTCCCAAGCCGCGGACCACGCGGGCCACGCTGCCTCGAAGGCGGCAGAAGCTGCAAAGACGAAAGTTGACGGACAGAACAAATGACTCTTATTCCCGAGGGCCGCAAACTTCTTCGGCTAGAGGTGCGCAATGCACAAACGCCGATCGAGAAAAAGCCCGAGTGGATCAAGACCCGGATGCGTACGGGCCCGGAGTTCACCAAGATGCAGTCCCTCGTTAAAGGCGAGGGGCTGCACACGGTGTGCCAAGAAGCGGGTTGTCCCAACATCTTTGAATGCTGGGAGGATCGGGAGGCCACATTCCTCATCGGCGGCGATCAGTGCACGCGACGGTGCGATTTCTGCCTCATCGACACGGGTAAGCCAACCGAACTCGATCGCGACGAGCCGCGTCGCGTCGCGGAGTCGATCGCGAAGATGGATTTGAACTACGCGACGATCACGAGTGTCGCCCGCGACGATCTTGAGGACCAAGGCGCATGGTTGTGGACAGAAACTGTCAGGCTCGTTCGCGAATCCGCACCTAAAACCGGGATTGAAATCCTGGCTCAGGACTTCAATGGAGATCCGGATCTGTTGAAGCAAGTCTTCGAATCAAAACCAGAAGTATTCGCCCACAATCTGGAAACCGTCCCTCGTCTGTTCAAGCGCATCAGACCCGCGTTTCGCTACGAACGATCGCTCGACGTGATCACCCAAGCGAGAACCGCACGGATGATCACCAAATCGAACCTCATCCTGGGCATGGGTGAAACGCGCGCGGAAATTTCAGAGGCGCTCGTTGACCTGCATGCTGCCGGCTGCGATCTGCTGACAATCACGCAATACCTTCGCCCCAGTCCACGCCATCACCCGATCGACCGCTGGGTCAAACCTCAGGAATTCGTTGAATTACGTGAAGAGGCATTGCACATGGGCTTCTCTGGAGTGATGTCGGGTCCGCTGGTGCGATCTTCCTACAAAGCCGGGACGCTGTATCGCCAAGCCCTCGAACGCCGCGAGCAGCTGCAGTCCGATCGGCGTTTTTGATCCGAAACCGGATCCCTTGAGGTTCTCAGCAACGACCACAGGGCCGTATCCTAAAGGCATGGCCAAGGCAGCAGTCAGTTCGGCGAACGTGAAGCCGACCAAGGTAGAGAAGAAGGCCATCAAGGCCGCCAAGAAGGCAGCGGCGAAGGAACGTCGCGGCCAACTGTGGCAGGCCTTCCAGATGCAGCGTAAGCAGGATAAGAACCTGCTGCCAATAATGGTCGGCATCCTGGTCGCGACGACCGGTGTCGGTGTTGGCCTAGGTTTCCTCTTCGGTGGCGGCTTGTTCTTGGTCACGATGACGATCTTCGGCGTGTTTCTGGGGATCCTGGTCGCCCTGTTTATCTTCTCTCGCAGAGTCCAGAACTCGGTGTACAAGCAGGCTGACGGCACCCCTGGCGCGGCGGCGTGGTCGTTGCAGAACAACTTGCGCGGAAAGTGGCGGATTACTCCGGCGGTTGCCGGAACAACGCACCTTGACGCGGTTCACCGGGTGATCGGACGGCCGGGGATTGTGCTGATTGCCGAGGGATCACCAGCACGGATTATCCCGCTGTTGGCTCAAGAAAAGCGGCGCGTTGCTCGTATTGTGGGGGACGCCGTCCCGATTTACGACATCGTCGTTGGTAACGAGGACAAGCAAACTCCGCTGCGCAAGTTGAATACATCATTGATGAAATTGCCCCGAAATATTAGCGCTGCCCAGGTGGAAGCCCTCGACACCCGCCTTAAGGCCCTCGCCGGGAGATCCGCTCAGGCGGGCATACCTAAGGGTCCGATGCCCGCGGGCGCGAAGCCACGTAGCGTCCAACGCAGCGCCCGGCGGCGCTAGTTCCCGGCTGCACTAGTTCCCGGCTGCACTAGTTCCCGGCGGCGCTAGCGCCCGGCGGCGCTCAGAGCATATGTACTGAACGACCATCGTTGGTGCAGGAGAGCGCAAAACCGGCAGGTTTGCCGCTTCTTCTTGCCCTGCACCGATGATGCGTCGGCAGGCGCGGCAGGATAGCTGGCGCCTACCTGGTTTTGACCACGACAGTGTGACAAAGCTTGTCGAGAAGGCTGCGGCCGTCGCGATCGCGCAAGAGCGCTGGCACCACGAGCCCGACCAAAATGGTGCGCGGCACCGCCCACAGACCGATCAGAAATCGTTGTCCAGGTCGGCCGAACGTCGCGACCCGAATGCCGAAGACAAAATGCCCCGGTGTTTGGCCAATCACTCCCACACACACGATTGTCACGACGCCCCACGCCAGCAGGCTCCAGTTCTTTGGCGCTTCCGGCGCTGTGAAAAGCCAGGACACGCCAGCCGCGATGGCGATATCAACGAGGAAGCCGCCCACTCGTTGCCCGAGCGAAGCCACCGCCCCGGCCCCTTCGGCGGGTGCACCAAAACTGATCCCCGGCCATTGGGGCCCGCCTGAATCAGCCACGACGCTCACCGAACCAGGAAATAGGAGCGCCGCACTGATGGTGCGGGAACACTAGAGAATCGGCGCGGCCGAGAGCGAGCGGGAGCTGAGCAAACATAAGTCCAGCTTAATGACCGCTGGGGGCGCGCAGATTGCGAGATACGTGGCGCCGGGCAATCAGCGTTCAATGCCCGATTCAATACCCGACGTCCGCGGCGAACCCGTCCAGTTAACAACCGTGAAATGATACGGAGACGAGCCAGCAACACCTCGCGCATACGTTGCGGTGGTTCGATCACACATCAGGATTGCATAATCGACAAGGAGCGTGTGCGTGTTCTCCACACCCGAAGAGCTAGTTACCTACCTCGCAGAGCACAAAATCGAAGTTCTGGACATTCGATTCTGCGACCTTCCCGGCGTCATGAACCACTTGACAGTGCCCGCGTCGACGGTGACGGTTGAGTCGCTCGCGGCCGGGATGGCCTTCGACGGCTCCTCGATCCGCGGTTTCCAATCGATCCACGAATCTGACATGACGCTTCTACCTGACGTCACCACAGCGCGGATTGATCCCTTCCGCAAGCGCAGCACCATGCTGCTGAACTTCTTCGTGCACGACCCGCTGACGCTCCAGCCCTACTCGCGCGACCCCCGCAACGTGGCCCGCAAAGCTGAGGAATACCTGGCGTCAACAGGATTTGCTGACACGTGCTTCTTCGGTGCCGAAGCTGAGTTCTATGTCTTCAACAACGTCCGCTTCGAAACCAAAATGAACGGGTCGTTCTACGAGGTCGACTCCGACGAGGGATGGTGGAACACCGGGCGCCAGGAAGAGGGCGGCAACCTCGGCTACAAAACTCGGGTCAAGGGTGGGTACTTTCCAGTTCCGCCGTACGACCACCAAGCGGACCTTCGCGAAGATATGGTCGCGAACCTCACTGCGACGGGCTTCGACGTTGAGCGTGGACACCACGAGGTCGGCGGCGGCCAAGCGGAAATCAACTACAAGTTCAACACTTTGCTGGCCTCGGCTGACGAGGTCATGCTTTTCAAGTACGTCATCAAGAACACCGCCTGGGAACAGGGCAAATCTGTGACCTTCATGCCAAAGCCGCTCTTTGGCGATAATGGCTCCGGCATGCATGCCCACCAGTCGTTATGGAAGGACGGCAAACCGCTGTTCTACGACGAGACCGGATACGGCGGCCTTTCAGATCTGGCGCGCTACTACATCGGTGGATTGCTCCACCACGCGCCGTCGCTTCTCGCCTTCACCAACCCCACGGTCAACTCCTATCACCGCCTGGTGCCCGGTTACGAAGCGCCGGTCAACTTGGTGTACTCCGCGCGCAACCGTTCCGCGTGTATTCGCATCCCGCTAACTGGAACCAATGCCAAGGCCAAGCGCCTCGAATTCCGTTGCCCCGACCCTTCGGCCAACCCGTATTTGGCCTTCGCCGCCATGATGATGGCCGGCCTCGACGGCATCAAGAACAAGATCGAACCGCCAGCGCCAGTGGATAAGGACCTGTACGAGCTGCCACCGGAGGAAGCTGCAGACATTGCGCAGGTGCCGTCCTCGCTGGACGAGGTGATCAACAACCTCGAGGCTGACCACGACTACCTGCTTGAAGGCGGCGTATTCACTTCGGATCTCATCGAGACGTGGATTCGGATCAAGCGCGAAGAAATAGACGCTATCCGGTTACGTCCACACCCGCACGAGTTCGCAATGTACTACGACATCTAAAAACCCACACGACATTTAAGACCTAACAAGACATCTCACCCCTTACCACGGCATCCTGCGCCGGCGTCATCGGTCAACACCGATGACGCCGGCGTTTCTATTCCGCGAGCTGCCCCCGACCCCGCTAGCCACACCACAGCGACGGCTCGAAGGGGCCCGTCATACTGTTGATGCGATTACATCCACACACATTCGGGAGTCTGGAATGACCGTTTTTGCCGTGCAGTACTTCTACAACGATAAATCTGCCGCACGCGATACGCACCGGCCTGCCCACCGCGCCTACCTCAAGAACTACCTCACGTCCGGGGCGCTGCTTGCTTCCGGCCCATACACCGACGACGCCCGAGACGGCGCCCTCCTGATATTTTCGGTGCCAACACCGACCGACCTGCACGAGATTCTCGAATCCGATCCGTTCAGCATCGAATCTCTTATCGACCACGTCGACATCCGGGCCTGGAATCCGGTGATGGGCCCGTGGGCAGATAACCCAACCTGAGACCCATCGCGCCTCACACCTGGAGTTGGACGGCAGCTTCCGCGTCGCGCCCGCGAATGCGCTGCGAGATCACTTGCGTGATCCCGTCCCCGCGCATGGACACTCCGTACAACGCATCAGCCGATTCCATCGTGAACTTCTGGTGGGTAATGATGATCAACTGGCTGGAGTCCCGCAGTTCGGTCAGCAGTCCAACCAGCCTGTTGAGGTTGGTTTCGTCCAATGCTGCCTCTACCTCATCCATGATGTAGAACGGGCTGGGTCGGGCCCGAAAGATGGCGACCAAGATGGCCACGGCGGTCAGCGACCTCTCGCCCCCGGAGAGCAACGACAGCCGCTTCACCTTTTTACCCGGCGGTCGAGCGTGCACCTCGATACCGGTGGTGAGCATGTCATCCGGGTTAGTCAGCACCAGTTCGCCCTCCCCACCAGGGAACAGCGTGGCGAAGACTGTCACAAATTCTCGGGCAACGTCGTGATAGGCGCTGGTAAACACTTCGAGTATTTTTCCGTCGACCTCTCCGACCACGGTGAGTAGGTCACGGCGCGTGTCTTTGAGGTCTTCCAATTGCGTAGCGAGGAATGCATGCCGCTCCTCAAGTGCAGAAAACTCCTCAAGGGCCAACGGGTTCACCTTGCCTAGAAGCGCCAAGTCTCGTTCACCGCGTTTGACGTTGCGCTGCTGCGCCTCTCGCTCATATGCCATCGGTTGTGGCGCGGTGACGGACTCCCCCGCAGCTCTTGCCGCCTCATATTCAGCCATCTCCGCAGCGCTCGCCGGAACCGGAACATGTGGGCCATATTCTGCGATCAGATCTTCGACCGTAAGAGCGAATTCATCAGTAATTTTTTCCACGAGTTGTTCAATTCGGACGCTTTGCTGGGCCCTGAGCACCTCGTCGCGGTGCACCTCAGTGGTCAGCTTTTCCCACGCCGAGCTCAGTTCCATCAACCTGCTTCGAGAACTCTGGGCACGCAGTTCAGCGGCTGCGCGCGCGGCGGTGCTTTCCTCGCGCGCGAGGTGCGCGATGTCGAGTGAAGCCGAAAGATGTTGCCCCGACTGATCTGCCAGAAAGGCGACCTTATTCGCCACGGCGGCGCTCGCTGCGCGCCGAATCCGTGCGGCTTCGGCGCGCACCCTGGACTCTCGTTCGGCTTTTGCCTGGCGCCGCAGTCCTTCCGCCGCACCGGTGGTGGCTCTGGCTCGCTCTTCGGCGGTCCGCAAGGTGAGCCGCCACTCCATTTCGGCTTGCCGCTTGACGGCGACGGCGTCAGCGAGCTCGTCCCTTACTGACGTGTCGATGCTAGCGGGCGTCTCATCGGATTCCGCCGCACCAAGTCGAAGCTCCAGCTCTGCCAAAACCTCTTCCTGCGCAACCCTGGAGTGCTCGGCGGTCTCTCGTTGATTCACGAGTCGTTCGGCCTCTGCAGCGGCGGAGCGAGAGATCTCTGCGAGTCTGCCGAGCTCTTCGCCCACCGCGGACATCTGCGCATCGGATTCGCCCAGAGCTGCTAGCGCCGCCGCTGCGTCTCGGGCTCGGAGTTCTGCCTCCGCGCGGGCCCCGGAGAGGGCCGCGTCTATCGATGAAATCTTGGCTGTGACATCGGCTAGTTCCGCTGCTGCCGAATCTAACGCAGCCTGCAACTCGAGGACGGACTGCTTACCGGCGCTACCGCCCACCGCCCAATCAGATCCCAACAGGTCGCCGTCACGGCTGACCGCGCGAACTTCGGGCAGCTGCTCCACTAACTTTTGGGCCGAGGCCACATCCGCGGTGACGGCCACCCTGTCAAGTGCTTTGGTTAGCGCCGATAGCACTACCTGCGGCGCCTGAACGAGATCAATGGCCCAGGTCGCGTCGACCGGCAGCTGTGGCCACGTCAATCGATCTACCAGGGGTGGGCCGCCGCCCACCAGTAGGCCCGCACGGCCACTCTGCGATTGCCGCAGCAGCGCCAACGCAGCTGCTGCTTCAGCCACACCCACCACGGCTACGGCATCAGATATCGCGCCCAATGCGGAGGCGAGGGCGGCCTCGGCCCCAGCGGAGACCGTGAGCACTGTAGCCACCGAACCTAAAAGGCCGGGCATACGAGAGCTTTGCGCTAGCAATACGGCGCTGCCGTCGCGCCTGTTAAGACCCAGCGCGAGTGCGTCGACCCGAGCTTGGAGTGCGGCTTGCCGAGCTCGACTCTCCCGCCCAGCTTCGGTCAGTTCGGCCACTCGGGCCGCGGCGGAATCGCTCGCAGCAGCTGCCTCCTCGTGAGCCTCGTCGAGGCCGACCTCGAACTCGCCGAGCTCGCCGACCGATTCTTGAAGAGTTTCAAATTGGGCGTCGGCTTGATCCGCGCGGGCATGTGCATCGCCGAGGGCAAGTGAAAGCCGGTTTGTCTCCTCGCCAATGGCGGTGAGACGGGATCGCACGCTGCTGGCCTGCCCGGTAAGTTTGGCCAGCCCCTCACGCCGATCAGCTATCGCAGCAGTGGCGGCCAGCAACTCGCGTTCCGCGGCTTTGTGCATCGCTTCCGTTTCGGACCGTTCCGAAACGGCCTCAGCCAATTCGGCACGGGCGTTTTCCACCGCTTCCTCTTTCTCCTCCTGTTCTATCTCAGCGGCTTCAGCAGCAGCGTCCAGGTCCTCGGGATCCCTGCCCGACCTAGGCACTTCCCCGCCCTGGGCGGTGAGGCTGCGAGCACGTTCCTGCGCCAGATTCAGCGTGCTGCGCAGCCTTTCAGCCAGGGCTGAAAGCGCGAACCAGGTGTCTTGGGCCTCCTGCATCGCGGGGGCTGCCGCCGACAGTTCACGCTGGGCGGTTGCCTCAGCATTCGTCGCAGCTTCAAGTTCGGCGGCGATGCGGTTGCGGTGCTCCTTCGCTTGCTGCTCGTCGGCCGTCTCCTTCTCCACCTGGGTCTGCAGGGTCACCAGATCATCGGCAAGCAGGCGAAGACGTGCCTCCCGCAGCTCCGATTGCACCGTTACGGCTCGGCGAGCCACCTCTGCTTGCTTCCCCAACGGCTTGAGCTGCCGGCGCAGTTCGGAGGTCAAATCCCCGAGCCGGGTGAGGTTGGCCTGCATCGCGTCGAGTTTGCGCAGCGCCTTTTCTTTTCGTTTGCGGTGCTTGAGAACGCCAGCGGCCTCTTCGATGAAGGCACGCCGGTCCTCGGGGCGTGCCGAGAGCACAGCATCGAGCTGACCTTGACCAACAATGACGTGCATCTCGCGGCCAATGCCCGAGTCCGAAAGCAACTCCTGGATGTCGAGCAGCCTGCAAGTAGATCCGTTGAGTTCGTATTCGCTCGCACCGCCCGCGAACATTCGCCGGGTGATTGCTACTTCGTTGTAGTCGATTGGCAGCGCGCCGTCGGCGTTGTTAATGGTGAGGGTGACTTCCGCTCGCCCAAGGGGCGGACGACTAGCCGTGCCAGCAAAGATGACGTCTTCCATCTTGCCGCCCCGAAGCGCCTTGGCACCTTGTTCACCCAGCACCCACGCGATGGCGTCGACGACGTTGGATTTGCCTGATCCGTTGGGACCGACGACAGCGGTGATGCCCGGCTCAAAATTGAGCGTGGTGGCCGAAGCGAAGGACTTGAAACCCTTGAGAGTCAGACTCTTCAAATACACAGCTGAGTCCACTCGCCTTCTGATTGGGTCAGGCCGCATCGCGATGCGTCGTTGAGGAGATTACCCCGTTCCACCGTGCCGTTGGGGTAGGAGCGGCACCGGAAACCGCGGCTGCTGCACTACCGTAGCGAGCGTGTCTAGGACAGAAGCAACCGCAGACGATCCGAAGTCGCATTCCGCACGCACACCATCGCTGCGGCGGCGCGCCGGAAACGCTGACGCCAGGGCGCGCCGGGCGATTAAATCTACTTCCGGGAAAACTGCCGCGTCGGTCGCGCTCCCAGCGCGTAACACTCTGACCAGCGCTGTTAAGAAGACTGATCTGCATCAAGCAACGCGTGCCCAGACGTTACGGGACAGAGCCCGGCGGGTCGTCGCCGACTTGGAGCCGCCGGTCGAGCTGTCACCGGCGGTCAGGCAGAGCGGGCTCAGCCTCGAGACCGAGAAGGACGTCCTCGATCTCGCCCTGCGCATTGGCGAGTCGATGGTCTCCACCGGGGCATCCGTTGCCTCCAGCACCACGGCCATGCTACGCGTGGGCAGGGCCTACGGTGTGACCAGTCTCTTCGTGGACATCACTTTCACCTCGATCTCAGCCACGATAGAGCGGGAGGACGCACCCATCACACGCATTCGCGTTGTAGCTTTACGCTCCCCCGACTACAGCCGCCTCGCCGCCTTGGGCAAGCTGGTGAGTGATGCTGGCGTCCTTCCGTTGCCCAACGCGCTTGCGCGTTTGGACTCGATCCTGGCGCAGTCGCATCCGTACCGCCGCGGGGTGGTGACTATCGCGCTCGGCGCCATGGCGGCGGGCGTCGCGATCCTGGTTGGGGGTGGTATTTTCGCGGCGTTAGTGGCGTTCGGCACCACCGTCATGATCGATCGGACCCTGCGTTGGATGCGAAACCGCGGACTGCCCTACCTCTTCCAGCAGGCTTTGGGCGCAGCTATCGCCACCGGGGTTGCGCTGGTGCTGATCCGCGGAAAGGAGTACTTCAGCTGGGGTCAACTGGTTCCGCCCTCGGTGGTGGTGGCCTCCGGCATTGTGGTTCTGCTCGCCGGGTTGAGCACGGTCGGCGCCGCAGAGGACGCGATCGCGGGGTTTCCGCTGACGGCGGCAGCACGCACTTTCGAGGTCGTGTTGTACACCGCAGGGATCGTTATCGGTGTCGGCATTGTGCTTGATTTTGGTGGCCGCATTGGGATTCCGCTCAACATCATCGTGCTAGGGACACCGGAACCACCCTGGTTTCTTCAGATGGTCGCGGGTGCCGTGATCTCCGCGGGCTGGGCGGTCGCGTCGTATTCCCTACCCCGGACCATTCTGGTAGCCACGGGGGTCGGCGCACTGGCTGCGGGAGCCGCAAAGCTCATGCTCTCCTTAGGTTTTGGAGGTATTACCTCTTCGTTCATCGCCGCACTTTTCGTCGGGTTTCTCGCGTACGCTCTCAGCGAGAAGCTAGGTGTTCTGCCAGTTGTCGTGACGATCTGCGGGATCACCCCGCTGCTACCGGGTCTCGCGATCTATCGAGCGATGTTCACCGCGGTGGAGTCGAACAATGTGCTCGAGGGCGCCAGTTTGCTCGTCGGCGCAGCTGGGATCGGGTTGGCGCTCGCTGCCGGTGTCACGCTGGGTCAGTTCCTTGCCGCCCCCATCGAAGGAGAAATGGGTCGCTGGCAGCGCCGCATTTCCAGGAGGGGCAGGGGCAGCCGCGCCTAAGGGTGGCTCACTTCTCGAAGACTGACCGGCGTAGGTTCAGATGACGACGAAGACCGGAAAGGAAATCAGATGACGATTCCCGCACGAGTCCCTGAGTCCCGCTCGCACACCTCGACTACGTTCCGACACCGAGTTCTGACCGCTGGCATCTACGTAATTTTCATCGTCCAACTGCTGTTTCTGATCGCCCATATCGCACGGTTTTATTACACGGACATTCCGGCGGCCTCTGCCATTGACAACTGGCCGAGCGGCCTCATCTTCGGTGCGCTCGTCCTTGCTTGGGCTGCTTCCATGACATCCCTGGTGGTTACAGGTAGCGCTGCTTGGGTCTGCCTCACCGCAGTCCTCACGAGTATCGTTGCCACTTCAGTCAATGCAGGTGGGGGAACTATGGACGAATCTGGACGGGTGACTACATGGAGCACCGGCGATCCGCGGCTCGTCGGCGCGATCGGTGTGTGCGCTGTAGTTCTGTTAGTGCTTGGCTGGCTTCGACGTCAGCATGGTCTCCAGTCCGCCGCAAACTAGCTGGCACGTCCGCGCTCCGAATCAGCGCATGAGGTCAGCGCTCCACGAATCCGGTGATCGGTCCCTTGGGAACACCCACCAACTCCACCACTACGTCGACTCGTCCAGGGGTGTCGCCGTTGCGCAGCAGCGCCAGCAGACCCCGACACACCACTTCCGGTCCCTGTGCCACCACCTCCACCCGACCGTCCGACAGGTTGCGGGCGGAGCCGACAAGGTGCAGTTCCAGCGCCCGCGCCCTCGTCCACCATCGGAAACCAACACCCTGCACGTGGCCGTGCACCCACATCGTCATCCGGATATCAGGGGGTGAGTCAGACACATCGGAGTCACCGGGACGGGCATTCACCATGCGCGAAAGACCACAAGACGTTCGGGGTCCACACTGATCACGGCAGACTCGCGTGGCGCATCGACCTCGCCATCGTGCGCGATCAGCAATGGGTTGCCCACCATCTTCAGCTCCAACCGGTCGGTGTGCAGGCAGCCGTACACACCGGAGCGCTCAACCTGGCCGACGAGGGATCCCAGCACCGCTCGCAATCTCGAATACTTCTTGTGGGCATAAATAAACTGCACGTCGATCTGCCCGTCAGACATCTGATCGCGGGTTGAAGAAACAAGACCTCGCGGCGTGTAATGACCATTTCCTACGAAGATGGTCCACAGTTTCATTGGGTTTCCGTTGACGACCACCTCGATGGGGGTGGCGCGCTTCAAGACCCGCGGCAGCGCGATCATCGCCGCCGGCCACTTGCCGAATTTGCCAGAAAGCCGGTCCCGCAGCCGAACCAGTTCCGGGTACATCCCCACCGACGCCGTATTCAGGAATGGCACCCCCTCGACCTCCGCCACATCGACAGCGCCCGCAACACCGGCCTCAACTGCCGCAGCTGTATCGGCAAAGCTGTTCAGCCCCAGTGCTTTTGCGAAGTGATTCAGGGTTCCGGCTGCAAAGACCGCCAGCGGGAGTTGATGTTCCAGCGCTACGCCTGCAACTGCCGCAACTGTGCCGTCACCTCCAGCCACTCCGAGGGCCACGACGTCGCCACCGATTCCTACCAGGTCCGCGATCGTCTCCGGTCCATCCTCGGGATCCCACTGGACGATGACTGCGCTGGGGAGTAGTTGTCTGATCTCGTCGGCGGCTCCGGTCGCAGAACCAGACGCTCGGTTCACTACGACGGTCAAACCTGCCCCCTGAGGCATCGCGGGAACGTTCGCCGGTAAAGAGTCTGCGGGTCCGTGTTCTCTCACCTCCCACAGTTTCTTTATCAAGACGGCAACTCCCGCCCCTACTGCTGCGCCGGCAATCACGTCGCTGCGGTAGTGCACTCCAACGTGAACTCTGGAGTAGGCAACCGCTGCCGCCAAGGGAACCACACCGATTGCGGCAAGGGGGAACTCCATAGCGGCGCCCACGGCAAAAGCTGCGGCCGATGCCGAATGGCCACTGGGGAAAGATGAAGTCCACGGCTTTTCGCCGATCCGGCGCGCCAACCGGGTGCGTTCTAGATCGGGCCTGCGGCGGCCCACCATCGGTTTCACCAAGCTGTTGCTCACAAAGCTGGCCCCCGCCAAGCTCGCGATACCGCGGAGCCCGGCTCGCCTGGGCTTACCACCCACGACGACACCCACCGCCGCGAGCCCGAGCCACAACTTGCCGTGGTTGGCGGACTGGGTGAGGAATTTGAGCGCTAAGTCGACTGCCCGGGGGGCCTCCGAGGCCGCCAAAACCGTATCGGGGTCTGGAACGGCGCCCCGTGGGTCGCGCATCGGATGCGCACCGGGTGTGGCATCACTGGCTTGCAGAGGCCCAGAACCTACTGTGGCGTGAGGAAACATTCTTCCAACTCTAAGCATCGGATCAGGCGTGGGCGTTACGCGGCCTGGGCTGACACGCTGGGCATCTGGAAGACGAGCGGTTCATGAATGCCTCACGAACAATCGGGGTGCCGCAGCGAGGGCACGGTTTACCTGCTTGGCCGTAAGCGTTCAGCGAACGGTCGAAGTAGCCGGATTCGCCGTTGACGCTGACATACAGTGCGTCAAAAGAAGTTCCACCTGCGAGTAACGCTTCCCGCATGACGATGCTGGCTTCAGTGATCACCGTGGCGGCCTGAGATTTCGTCATAGTGGCAGTGGCACGTGCGTAATGCAGTTTCGCCCGCCACAGCGCTTCGTCTGCGTAAATATTGCCAATTCCAGAGACCACGGTCTGGTCCAGCAGCGCGCGCTTGAGACCGGTATTTTTAGCTCGCAGGCGCGCGATCGCGGCGCCAAGATCGAAAGTTTCCTCCAACGGATCCTGCGCGATGTGCGCGATCTCCGGCGGCAACTCTGCTCCCCCGTGCGAATAAGCGAGGCCACCGAAGGTGCGTTGGTCGACGAAGTGGACCTCGGGCCCGTCGTCATGGAAAGAGAAGCGCACTCGTAGGTGCGGGGAATCTACGGTTGATCCCACTCGAAATTGGCCGCTCATCCCGAGATGCGCAATTACCGCGTCACCATCGTCGAGGGCAAACCACAGGTATTTTCCGCGCCGCCTAGCCGCCGTTACCGTCCGGCCCAGTAGCAGCGCGGTGAAGTCGGCGGGCCCGGCGACGTGCCGGCGGACGGCCCGGAGATTGAGGACCTCAACCCCACCAAGCGTGCGGCCCACGAGGTGATCATCTAGTCCGCGCCGGACGACCTCTACCTCGGGAAGTTCAGGCACCGACGGATTCGCTGGGTTCAGGCTGATCAGACTCGGACGATGCCGCAGGATGTTCCGAGCTCACCAGATCATCCGTAGGGACCTCATCCGTGGGGACTTCAGGAGAGAGCGCTCCGTAGGCCAAAGAGGCAGCCTTCTGTTCGGCTTCTTTCTTGGTCTTGCCAGTGCCAGTGCCGCGGTCAACGCCAGCGACGATCACCGACGCAGTGAATTCCTTGGCGTGGTCTGGTCCGACTTCAGTGAGTTCGTAGGACGGCACACCCAGATCAAGACTGGCAGTCCGTTCCTGCAGCGACGTCTTCCAGTCGAGGCCAGCACCCACCAGCGGCGCCGCCGTGATCAGTGCCGCAAATAACCTATGGATCAGTTCGCGAGCGACTTCGAGTCCGTGCTGGAAATACACCGCCCCGAGGAGTGCTTCCACAGCATCCGCGAGCAGCGATGCTTTGCTGCGTCCCTCGGTGAGTTCCTCCCCGCGGCCAAGCCGCAAGTATTCGCCCAGGCCTATTTCACGGGCCACCCCCGCAAGCGCGTGCATATTGACGATGCTGGCGCGCAACTTAGCGAGCTGACCCTCCGTGTAGTCGGGATGACCGTTGTACAGCGCGTCGGTCACCACCAACCCCAGCACCGAATCGCCCAGAAACTCCAGACGCTCGTTCGTGGGCAGCCCACCGTTTTCGTAGGCAAACGAGCGATGTGTGAGGGCAAGCACCACAAGCTCGGCGTCCAATTCGACGCCGAGCTTGGTGATCAGCATTGTCGAGTCAGCAGTAAAAGACCTCGACTTCGCCATGGAGTTACGCCCCGATGACCTGACGACCGTCGTACTGCCCGCATGTCGGGCAAGCGGTATGCGGCGGCTTCAGCTCGCCGCAAGCGCGGTTGGAGCAGGTTGCCAAGGTGGGGACAGTTGTCTTCCACTGCGAACGACGAGCATGGGTGTTTGCACGGGAAGTTCTGCGCTTCGGGACAGCCACGGTTAATTCTCCTCTGAATGTATTGCTTCGCTACTCGCGCCGAACTGAGCCTGCAATGCAGCCCAGCGAGGATCAAGTATTTCATGGTTATGGTCGGGTTCTACAACATCCAACCGCTCACCGCAGACCGAACACAGGCCTGGGCAGTCTGGGCGGCACAGCGGAGCCAGCGGCATCTGCACCACAATTTCATCTCTCACCAGCGGCTCGAGATCGATCAGCTCATCCACCAGCAGAGGAATTTCATCCTCCTCCGTCGTCTGAGCCGTCAGGGAATTTGGGTAGGCATACAGCTCTCGCAGATCAGCGCCAACAGGGATATCGATATCGGTTAAACACCGAGCGCACTCCCCCTTGGCTCGGCTGATCGCGGTGCCGGACACCATTACACCTTCGAGAACGGTCTCAAATCGCAGATTCAGTGCGACCTGTTCACCGGCCGGAATGGCCAAAACCGGAATACCCATCGAATCTGGCGTGACCAAGCTCATTTTGAGGGTTTTCATGGTGCCCGCGCGACGCCCCATGTCTCGGGTGTTGTACACCCAAGGCGAGGTCGGGTCAGGCTGCGTGGTCGTCATACTCTTCTTTGCATGTGAATTTATACTCTTGTGGCGGACACATAACGCTATTCCAGCTTGAAAACAGGGTATTGACCCTAGCCGGATCAGATAACGAAGCCCGCAAGAAGGCGGGCTTCATCGGCCAAACTGCAACTCTCCCAGAGTAGTCGATGTTCGCTGATCTACCCAATCGGGAACAACTGCCGGTTCAGCGGATCAGTCGCGATAGTCGGCCGTGGATCCCGAACGCAGGGACGTTCGCCCACGGCCCACGGTACGGAGGGTTTTGGTGAGTGTTTCTTCAAGGCCGGCGAGCTTCCCGTCCACGTACGAATCGCACTCTGCACGCAACCGATCTACATCAGCATGGGCTGCGTCCAAGATCCGCGCCGACTCCACATGCGCAGCCTGCACCACTTCGGATTGCGACACCAGTCGTGCTTGTTCGGCGCGGCCTTCAGCGATTGCCCGCTCATAGGTGGCGCGTCCCGATGCAACAAGACGCTCAGCTTCCCCATGTCCTCGGGACACCAAGTTGTCGTGCTGATCCTGCCCAGACTGAATGGTGCGATCGGCGTCAGCTTGCACCCGCGCCATGATGGCCTCCGCTGCAGCGGTGGCGTCCTCGACACGACGATTGGCTTCTGCCTGCGCGCCCGAGACAGTCGCCTCTGCTTGCTCGCGAGCGCTGGCAACAGTTTCCTGAGCCTCCGCTCTGGCTTCGGCAACCTGCCGGGTGGCACTGGCTTCGGAGTCGCTGAGAGTCTTCTCAGCGGTCGCGCGTGCCTCGTTGATCATCTGGTCTCGGTGGTCGAGCACGTCCTGCGCGTCGTCCACCTCACCGGGAATCGCGTCTCGGACATCGTCGAGGAGATCAAGAACATCCCCCCGCGGCACCACGCAAGACGCCGTCATCGGCAGGCCGCGGGCCTCTTCGACAATCGTCACTAGCTCATCGAGCGCTTCGAATACCCGATACACGATGGGCACTCACCTTTCTCCGCGCAGCCGCCACTTCGCCTGCCCTACCAAATTTGACCTGATCAGTGTGACAAGCCCAGCGGCGCATCGGGTGGTGCCACGCGGGCGGCACTGAAACTGACCTTCCGCACCAGCCACCGCAGCGCCCACCCAGAGCCCGTCGCCGTGACTCAGGCGAGTTTGGCCTGCATTGCGGTGTGGACGACATCGGGCAACAAATGGGAAACGTCCCCGCCGTAGCGGGCCACCTGCTTCACCAACGATGACGAGAGAAACGAAAATTCTGGACTCGTCGGCATAAACAGGGTGTCGATGCCCGTCAAACGCTTGTTCATTTGCGCCATCTGCAGCTCGTAGTCGAAGTCGGATACCGCCCTGAGTCCCTTAACGATGGCATCAATGCTGTGGGTCCGGCAGTAATCGACCAGCAATCCGTTGAACGAATCAATGGTGATGTTTTTCCACTCGGATGTAGTGGCGTGCAATAGTTCCTGGCGTTCAGGGACGCTAAACATGCCGTCTTTCGAGGGGTTCACCAACACCGCAACGGTCAGTTCGTCAAAAAGTCCTGCGCTACGTCCAATGATGTCCAAATGTCCGAACGTGGGCGGGTCAAACGACCCTGGACACACGGCGCGTCTCATGGTGCCCGCCCGTAGCAGAGCAGGGTGTCACCGTATTTTTTCGTCCGGAGGCCCACCATCGGGTCAGGCCAGACCATTTCACCGGCCCGCTTCGGGCGTTCCACGACCAAATCCGCCCCCGGGTTGAGCAGGCCACGTTCCAGCAGGATGGACAGAATCTGGGCGAGCTCCTGGGTGGTTAGCGGGTAGGGCGGGTCAGCGACAACTATGTCGAACTTGGTGGTGCCTACGGCGGTCGCCACATAGTCGGCGGCGCTCGCTGGCACCACTCGCACCGAAGTGGCTTGCAGTTTCTCAACATTCGCCCGTGCAGCGGCCACTGCCGCCCGATCATTATCTACCAATACGACCGACGCAGCTCCTCGCGAGGCGAGTTCCAACCCCAGCCCCCCAGAGCCTGCAAACAGGTCAAGCACGTTGGCGCCCGCCAAGGCCCCGGCCGCCTGGAGCGAATTTGCCATCGCAGCTCTTACCTTTTCGGAAGTCGGCCGTGTGTGCGGGCCCTCCGGGGTAGCTAGCGTTCGGCCGCCCCACTGCCCGGCTACCACTCTTGTCATCGCTACTTAGCCTTTCAACACCATGAGTAGATCGCCACCCAAGACCTGCTGGACCTGGCCAATGGCCGTCCGCGACACGACTCCGCCTGTCTGGCTCGTGATCGACGCTTCCATCTTCATGGCCTCAATTGTTGCCACGACGGCCCCCGGTTCGACCGTGTCGCCTTCGTCAACCTGCAGCGTCACCACGCCGGAGAACGGCGCGGCCACGTGTAACGGGTTGGCTGTGTCTGCGCGTTCAGCGGCGCGAACGTCTACCGCGACCGTCCTGTCGCGGATCTGCAATGGTCGAATCTGGCCATTCAGAGTGGCCATCACGGTGCGCATCCCACGCTCGTCTACCTCGCCGATTGCTTCCAACCCGATGTAGAGCTGGACGCCGTGTTCAAGGTCGACAACATGCTCCGTTCCTTGGCGAAGCCCGTACAGATACTCCGGCGTCGGAACCACGGACAGGTCCCCGTACTCCTCGCGTGAGGCCCGGAACTCTGCGTCGGGTCCGGGAAAGAGCAGCCGGTTCAGCGTGGGCCGCGGGGAGCGCTGTAGAGCTTCCGAATCGGACTCGGACACCACCGCACTGGCCGGGGTGAAAGTGCGCCCCGCTAATGCCTTGGTGCGGAAAGGCTCCGGCCAACCGCCGGGCGGATCACCCAGTTCGCCGGAGAGGAACCCGATGACGGAGTCCGGGATATCGAACTTGCCGGGATTGGCTTCGAATTCACCGGGCGAAACACCTGCGCCCACAAGGTGCAATGCCAGGTCCCCCACCACCTTCGATGACGGAGTGACTTTCACCAGGTGCCCGAGCATTCGATCAGCGGCGGCGTACACCGCTTCGATGTCTTCAAACCGATTGCCCAATCCCAGCGCAATCGCCTGCTGCCGCAGATTCGACAACTGCCCTCCGGGGATCTCGTGCGTGTAAACCCGGCCTGTTGGCGCCGTCAAGCCGGATTCAAACGGCGAATACACCGAACGCACTGCTTCCCAGTACGGCTCGAGATCGTTCACCGCCTTGAGCGAGAGGCCAGTCTCCCGATCGCTGTGATCGGTAGCCGCCACCAAGGCCGACATCGGTGGCTGCGACGTGGTTCCGGCCATCGGCGCCGCAGCAACATCGACGGCGTCGACACCTGCGGCAGACGCGGCGAGGTAGGTAGCCAATTGGCCGCCCGCGGTGTCGTGGGAATGCAGATGCACCGGCAGATCAAAGTTCTTACGGAGGGCGGTAATCAGAGTGGTTGCCGCCGGGGCTCGGAGCACGCCCGCCATGTCCTTGACTGCCAAAATGTGCGCGCCAGCTTTGACCATCTTCTCTGCCAAGGCGAGGTAGTAGTCCAGCGTGTAAAGCTTCTCGGCAGGATCTGACAGATCACCGGTGTAACACAGGGCCACTTCCGCAACCACAGTTCCGAGTTCGCGTACCGCGTCGATCGCGGGTCGCATCTGTTCGACATCGTTGAGAGCGTCGAAGATGCGGAAAATGTCCACGCCGGTTCTGGCCGCCTCGGCAACGAAGGCAGAGCTGACCCGAGTGGGATAAGGGGTGTATCCCACGGTGTTTCGCCCCCGCAGCAGCATCTGCAAACAGATATTGGGGACCGCTTCGCGCAGGGCCTCCAAGCGCTCCCACGGGTCTTCCGCCAGAAAGCGGAGAGCCACGTCGTAGGTCGCGCCGCCCCACGCTTCGACCGAAAGGAGTTGCGGCGTCAAGCGCGCCACCGCGGGTGCCACCGCAACGAGATCCCGGCTACGCACCCGGGTTGCGAGTAACGACTGGTGCGCGTCCCGGAAGGTGGTGTCGGTAACGGCCAGGGTCTTTCGGGCCCGCAACGCAGCCGCGAAGCCAGTTGGCCCCAAATTAGTCAGAAGTTGTTTGCTGCCATCGGGTATCGGCTCGGTGGCGTCAAAAACTGGGATTTTGAGGGATGGGTCGATCAAGCCAACGCCCGCACCATGGGGCTGGTTGACCGTGACGTCGGCCAAGTACGTCAGCACTTTGGTACCGCGATCGGCGGAGGAACGAGCGGTTAAAAGCTGCGGGTGAGTCTCAATGAAGGAGGTGGTGACACCGCCCGCAGCGAAGTCCTCGTCATCGAGAACCGCCTGCAGGAAGGAGATATTGGTGGACACGCCACGGATCCGAAATTCGGCCAGCGCGCGGCGGGCGCGCCGCACAGCAGTGGGCCAATCGGCGCCGCGGCAGGTCAGCTTGACCAGCAAAGAGTCGAAGTGGGCGCTCACTTCGGCGCCAGCGTGCACCGTCCCGCCATCGATACGCACTCCGGCCCCGCCGGGGCTGCGGTAGGTGGTGATTTTGCCGGTATCGGGCCTAAATCCGTTGGTGGGATCCTCGGTGGTGATGCGACATTGCAGTGCCGCGCCGCGGATCCGGATATTTTCCTGCAGGAGACCAAGTTCGGGCAAAGTAGCGCCAGCAGCGATTCGGATTTGCGAGGACACCAAATCCACGTCGGTGATTTCCTCGGTGACCGTATGCTCCACCTGAATTCGTGGGTTCATTTCGATGAAGACGTGGCGGCCCTGCGCATCGACCAAGAACTCAACGGTGCCCGCGTTCACGTAACCGATATGACGGGCGAAAGCCACCGCGTCGGCGCAGATCTGCTCCCGCAACGCGGGGTCCAGTCCGACCGCCGGCGCCACTTCGATTACTTTCTGATGCCTGCGCTGCACCGAGCAGTCCCGCTCGTACAGGTGAACCACATTGCCCGCCGCGTCGGCCAAGATTTGTACTTCGATGTGCCGTGGTTCGATAACAGCGCGTTCCAGAAACATTGTGGCGTCACCGAACGCTGATTCCGCTTCGCGCATCGCTGTCTGCAGGGCCTCTGGCAATTCCGCGGGCGTGTCGACGCGGCGCATCCCGCGACCGCCTCCGCCCGCAACCGCCTTCACGAAAACCGGGTACCCCACCCGGTTGGCGGCGGCGATCAGCTCGTCGATGTCCTCCGATGGCTCCGACGATTCCAACACCGGGATACCGGCCGCTCTGGCGGCAGCAACAGCGGTGGATTTATTTCCGGCCATCTCCAAAATTGACGAGGCGGGGCCAATGAAGGCAATGCCCGCGTCCGCACACGCCTGCGCCAAGTTCGGATTCTCAGACAAAAAGCCGTAACCGGGATAGACCGCGTCAGCTCCCGAAGCAATTGCGGCCCTGACGATCTCGTCGACATCCAGGTAGGCGCGCACCGGGTGCCCCACCTCACCGATTTGAAACGATTGCCCTGCTTTTTGCCGATGGAGTGAGTTGCGGTCCTCATAAGGGAATACCGCCACCGACCCCACGCCCAGCTCGTAGAGGGCGCGAAAAGCACGGGTGGCGATCTCGCCGCGGTTTGCTACCAGGACTTTAGAAAACACCTGTCGGTCTCCTTGCGGTTGAACAGCGTCAGCAGGCGAAAAGGTTCTTTCGAGAGACAATTCGTGAAGTAAAGCGGATCGGTTGATGCGACGTTTGCCTCGGAAATTTGCGCCGTGCCGAAGCCGTGCGTCCTAAAACGTTAGCGTGCGCTCACCCGCGGACCCGCACCGAGCGTCCGGAGGGATTCCCGGTCAGCCTTTTTCGAGGAAATCTTGAGTCACTTCGGCGATGAGCGCATTGGCCATTTCTGCCAGACCGGGCCAACGTTTCAAGTCCTCTTCATCAGCAACGAATTTGATCGCATCTTCTCGGGCCATCAGGATGATTTCTTCATCCCGCAGCAAAGAGAGCAACTTAAGGCTGCTGGAACGTCCCGCTTGGATCCTGCCGAGGATGTCGCCCTCGCGGCGCAGCGCAAGGTCGGCCTTCGCCAATTCAAAGCCGTCGAGGGTTGCGGCCACGGCTGAAAGCCGCTGCAGCGACGGGCTCCCTTCCGGCGCCTGCGTCACCAGGAAGCAGTACCCAGCGTGCCCTCCTCGTCCGACGCGGCCGCGAAGTTGGTGCAGCTGGGACATCCCAAATCGGTCGGCGTCCAGAATCACCATCATGGTGGCATTGGGGACATCTACACCGACCTCGATGACGGTGGTCGCCACGAGGACGTCAATCTGACCCTGTTTGAATGCCGTCATAGTGTCGTCTTTGTCGTTCGCGTTCAGGCGCCCGTGCAGCGTCGCCAACTTCAGACCGGCGAGTGGGCCCGCACTCAGTTCGGTGAGCGCGTCAACAACCGCCACAGCCTGACGTTTTCCATCGTCATCGGCGCCCTCGTACATTCCTGGTTCGCTGCCATCGAAGCTATCGAAGCCGCTCAGGGTATCGGGGCCGTCGGGCCCCACGTCACCGATCCGCGGGCACACCACGTAAACCTGGCGCCCCTGCGCGACTTCCTCCCGTACCCGCTCCCACACCCGCTCGAGCCAATGAGGTTTCGCGTGCGCGGGAACCATGTTGGTGACAATCGGGGTGCGGCCCTTGGGTAGCTCGCGCAGCACCGAAGTCTCCAAATCCCCGTACACCGTCATGGCTACAGTGCGCGGGATCGGGGTGGCAGTCATCACCAGCACGTGGGGCGGTGATGTCTCAGGGTTGGTTCCGCGCAACTGATCGCGCTGCTCCACACCGAAGCGGTGCTGCTCGTCGACCACCACCAACCCCAGGTTGGCGAACATTACGTGCTTGCCCAGAAGTGCGTGGGTTCCGATGGCGATCCCCGCCTGCCCGGAAGCGATGTCCAGCAGCGCCTGTTTGCGGGCCGCGGCACCGAGCGATCCCGTGAGAAGTGTGACCTTGGTCGCGCCATCGGGGGCGCCCAGTTCGCCGCCAGAGGCCAACCGGCCCAGGACTTCTCGTACCGAGCGTGCGTGCTGGGTCGCTAGCACCTCGGTCGGCGCCATCAACACCGTCTGGCGGCCGTTGTCGATCACCTGCAGCATCGCGCGCAACGCCACCACAGTTTTCCCCGACCCCACCTCCCCTTGAAGCAGCCGGTTCATCGGGTGCAGGGTTGACAGGTCGTCGCTGATCGCTCGACCCACTTCTTGTTGCCCGTGGGTCAGCTCGAACGGCAAGCGCGCGTCGAACGCGGCGAGTAGGCCGCCGGCGCGGGGTGGGCACGGCTCGGCCGGGTAGCTTTTGATCCGCGCTCGGCGCTGCGCCAGCACGAGCTGCATTGCCAGCGCCTCGTCGAAGCGGAGGCGCGTAATGGCATTTTCCAGAGTCTTCTCGTCCACCGGCCGATGGATGTGACGCAGCGCCGTCGCCAAGTCGGTGTAGCCGCGATGCGCCAGAAGTGACGTGGGGAGTGGATCAACGACCGAATCCAGTTGGTCGAGAACAAGTTTCACCGACTTCTGGATCACCCAGAGGCTCACGCCTTCGGCAAGCGGATACATCGGGGTGATGCCGTTGCCGAAATCTTCGATCGCCTCGGTAACCCCGGCGAGTTCTGCTATGTGATCAACTCCCGCTCCGTCATGGGTACTCGCCATAGTCTCGGCGTGAGCGGAGCTCATTTGCACTGTGTCTCTGAACCGACTCACCTTGCCCGAGAAAATAGCGCTGGTCCCGATCGTGAAGTCCTTCATCCGATGGCGTTGATTGAAGAAGCTGCACTCGATGTGCATCGTTCCGTCACTAATGGTGAGGATCAGAACGTGCAGGCGCCCCTTCGGACCGGGCACGTTTTTACGCTGTGATTCCCTCACCTTGACGCCGGTGACTTTGGCCACGATGGTGGCTCGTTCGCCCTCCACCAGAAAGCGCATGTCCGTCAACTCGCCGCGGCGGTTGTACTTGCGCGGGTAGTGCCGCAGCAGATCCGAGACCGTGACGAGTTGCAACTTCTGCTCCAGCAGTTTCGCCGTCCGAGCGCCGAGCAGTGAGTTGAGCTTGTCGCCTAGCCCCACACCCCTGGGCTGCTGGTCCGTGCCGGCCACGCTTGGTTCCTCTCCGTTGATCAGAACTCGCGCTCTCGCCGGTTCTCGTGCACTTGCTCTGGGTGCTCCAGTCTCTCCCTGAACACCGACAACGCTAAATCACCCTTCGGACCAGGGCCGGCTCGGCAACGTAATCGATGTTCAAATCCCACAATCTGCCCACCGCTACAGCAGCTTCGATGGCCTCGCCCGGCTGCCGCGTGAGCAACACCACGCCGGTTCCGACACCGGAGCCAGCAGGACCGAACGACATGTCGAGGCTTAACCAGAGCAATGCATCGGTCAGTTCGGCGTATCCGCCACTGCTGCTGAAGGTAATCCGGAAAGAGCCCGGGCTGCCTTCCGGCATCCGCGCCGAGGGCAGCAGGACAGCAGCGAGTGCTTCGAGGACCTGCGACACCGCGCCCGCCGCAGCACCCCTGGGCAGGGACCCTGCTGCCGCAGCGCTGACTACCGCAGCCAACGAAGCACCATCGCCCGCTGGGTCTACCGCCGAGGACGCCGCGGCTGCCGCAGCGCGTGCTTCGGCCCCCCAAAATTCCTGACCGCTCTGTGTCGCGTCAGCCAGTGCGGCGGCGCCAGCCAGCAGGCCCGCTGCGAAAACGATCGGAGCACACCCGTTTTGCGAGGATTCGAGGTCGTTGATGCGGGCACTGGCCATTCCGCTGGCGACGGCTCCGAAGTAGCGTTCCAGAACCGCGAGCACAGAGGCTGGGGCGCCCAAGCTCCGCCACAGGTCTCTGGCCCCATGGACATCGGGCGGGGCGAAGGATGATTCACCCGCCCCTAGTCCCGCCGCCGCCATAAGCTTCCCCGTCCACACCGGGACCCGCTCGCGCAGGGCTCGTCCCGCACGCTCTGCCCCGACAGCGTCGGAAACCGACCGGAGGTGCAGGTGCTCCGCAACCCTGTCCATCCAGAGCTGGATCACCACTGCATCCAAGGTTCTACTGCCTGCTGCAGCGCCTAGGCCCTCTCTGTTCTCTGCGCGCTCCCCATGCTGTTGGTGGGAGTCAGGGTTTTCGCTCACGGCGTCTCTTTCGGGAGGATGACTGATAGCGGCAAGCGCTGTGGCAGGCGGCAGAATTGCTGAGGTGGATCAGACCGGATGGTGATGACCCGCCCCGCCCATCCTGCCCGTCGCTTGCGCCGGGGGGTGAACTTCCCGCGAGGGCTGGAGCTGATTTTGCGCGTGCGACGATCGGGCGTTACTCTTGCAAGGTTGCCCGGCTTCGGCCGGGTTCTTCCATGTCTGCTCACGCGTCCGGCCCAACATCATCAGGGTTTGAAGTCGAATGCGAATATTTGATTGGGGTGTGCCAAGTGGCTGCCGTCTGTGATGTCTGTGGCAAGGGCCCTGGCTTTGGGATGAACGTGTCCCACTCCCACCGTCGCACCAAGCGTCGTTGGAACCCGAACATTCAGGCCGTGCGCGCCCTGATCAAGCCGGGAACCGTCCGCAAGGTCAATGCATGCACCTCCTGCCTGAAGGCTGGCAAGGTCGTTCGCAGCGCGTAATTTACTTCGCCAAGAGCGGTGACGGGAACCCCGGTTCCTGTTGCCGCTTTTTGCTATTCCCTCCCAACTGAACGTGACCTGCCACTCCAGGCGTCGGGTGTGGCAGGTCACGTCTGACTCGCTCTAGCAGAGCGGGTACATCCAACCGTTTGGGTCTGGCGCGTCGCCCACCTGTAGGGCTGTCAAGGCCGCGCGGAGCTGCATCGTCACGGGACCAGGCTCCCCGTTGCCAATGACAAACCCACCGGACTCGTGCTTGACCGATCCGACCGGCGTGACCACTGCCGCCGTCCCACAGGCAAAGACCTCGGTGAGTTCGCCCGCCGCAGCCCTCTTGTCCCACTCATCGGTCGAGATTCTGCGTTCAGTAGCGGTGTAACCGAGCTCACGGGCAATCTGCAAGAGCGAGCGTCTGGTGACACCTGGCAACAGCGAGCCACTCAATTCCGGGGTGACAATCTCGATCTCGTTGCCTGAGCCAAAAACGAAGAACAGGTTCATCCCGCCCATCTCCTCGACCCAGCGGCGTTCCACAGCATCCAGCCACACGACTTGGTCACAGCCTTTGTGGGCCGCCTCCGCCTGGGCCGCGAGCGAGGCGGCGTAGTTGCCGCCGGTCTTCGCGGCGCCGGTACCCCCGGGCGCCGCGCGCACGTACTCCGTCGACCACCAGACACTCACCGGCTTCACGCCGCCAGCGAAATAGGCACCCGCTGGCGAGGCGATAACGGCGTAGACGTATCGACTTGCTGGCCGCACACCCAGACCGACTTCGGCGGCAAACATGAAGGGCCGCAGGTACAGTGACTCCTCCGCGCGAGACGGCACCCACGCGCGGTCGGCTTCCACCAGCACCCGCAGTGACTCAACGAAGAGCTCTTCGGGCAGTTCCGGCATTCCCATCCGGCGCGCCGAGTTGTTAAGCCTCTCCGAGTTTTCGCCCGGTCGGAATGTCGAGACACTTCCGTCGGGCTGCTGGTAGGCCTTAATGCCTTCGAAAATTTCTTGGCCGTAGTGCAGCACCATGCTTGCCGGATCGATCAAGAACGGTGCGTATGGAACGAGTCGGGCGTCATGCCAGCCCTTGTCGCCCGTCCAGTCGATGATGACCATGTGGTCGGTGAAGTGCTTGCCAAAGCCTGGAGATTCCAGCTTGGCGCGTCGGCTTGTTTCGCTGGCCGGCGCCGGATTGGGAGTGCGAGAAAACTGTGTAGTCATGGCGCCACAATATCGCTTGCTCTGACGTCAAACTAAAACGCGGGGCAAGGCCAGCTTCCAGGGACTCGCACTTGCGCCGAGCGGTGCGTTAGTGCGCGGGAACCCGGGAACATTCGGCCCATAGAGCACCGCTCGGCGCAGTGGCGACCTCACGAGCTACCGCACGTGCGAGGTGACGAATGGCGGTTTCACGATGCGGGCAACGAGTTTGCGCCCGCGAACATCCACCAATACGTCATCACCCTCACCCAGGCCGGCCGAAGTATCGATCAGCGCCAAGGCGATGCCTTGACCCAAAGTTGGCGAGTGGGTCCCGGAGGTTACCTCCCCGATGACGGTCCCATCGGAGGCCATAACTTGTTGGTGCGCGCGGGGTATGCCCCGATCCAACACCAGCAGACCCCATGCCAGCCGCGACGGGCCAGCCTCCTTCTCCGCGAGCAGAGCATCGCGCCCGAAGAACTCCTCCTTCTTCCAGCCGACGGCCCACCCGGATCGTGCCTGCACGGGCGAGATGTCAGCCGAAAGATCCTGCCCGTGCAGGGCGTACCCCATCTCGGTCCGCAGAGTGTCTCGGGCTCCAAGTCCTGCGGCTCGGCCGCCGATAGCATCGGCCTGGGCGAGCAGCGAATCCCACAGCGGCAGCGCAACATCCCAAGCGGGAAGTAGCTCGTAGCCGTGCTCGCCGGTGTACCCGGTTCGGCACACTCGCACTGGCAAACCTTGGAACTCGCTGTCGGCCCAAGCCATGTACTCCAGATCGGTGGGCAGGCCCACCGCTGCCAGCGTCGCGGCCGACTGCGGACCCTGAACTGCGATCACGCCGAAATCCCGGTGCTGATTCGTGACGGTGATACCGCTACCCTGGGCGGCCTCGGACAAAAGCTCAACCACCGCAGCGGTATTGGCGGCGTTCGGGACAAGGAATACTTCCTCATCGCTCACGTAATAGGCGATCAAATCGTCCACGACACCGCCGGAGTTGTTGCAGCACAGGGTGTATTGCGCCTGGCCCGGCCCAATCCGCGTGAGATCATTTGAGAAGCAACGGTTCACGAACTCCGCTGCCCCCAGACCGGTGATGCTGGCTTTACCGAGGTGGGAAACGTCAAAGATGCCGACCGAGTTTCGGACCGCCTGATGCTCGGCGACAACTCCTGAGTTGGCATAGGAAATCGGCATCTGCCAGCCACCAAACGGCGCCATCGTTGCGCCAAGAGCGAGGTGGGCAGAATGTAAGGGAGAAAGCAGCAACTCGTCTGCGGGAGTGGTCATAGAAGTACGGTAGCGAGAAGGTCAAGACCGGCGCCAGCTACCGTCTACTGCTATATCGGCCAGCATCGGAATCCGTCCGGCCTTTTTTAACGAAAGAGGAGCACCACCGCAATGAGCTCAGCAGCCCTGTCCGCCGCTAACCCGGTTACCGCCGCAGTCGAAGCCCTCGTGATCGGCCTCTATGCGAGCGATGATGGACCAATCGCCGCCGATCCAGCTCTCGGCGACCTGGCAGAGTTACTCGCCGTCGCAGGAGCCACGGGCCGTCCGGGCGAGACCACCGTGATCCCAGCTCCCGCCCACTACAAGGCGCTACGGATCGTGGGCGCCGGCCTGGGCCCGCAGTCCGACCTCACCCCGGAGCGGATCCGCAAAGCAGCCGGAGCAGCCTCCCGCGCACTTGCCGGTAACCGGAGCGTCGGCAGTTTGCTGTCGCGGCTCAACATCGGCGCAGCAGCCGAAGGGCATCTGCTGGGGGCGTACGTGTTTGACGCCTACAAAGAACCCAAGAAGCAGCCGGTCGAAAAGTTTGTGCTTTTCACCGAAGCCAATTCCGCAGCAAACAAGTCGATCCTGCGCAGGGCCGTCATCGGGGCGGAAGCCGTTGGCCTGGCCCGCGATCTGGTCAATACTGCCCCTAACGACCTGCCGCCAGCTGTCTTCGCCCAACGCGCCAACGCTGCTGCGACCGAAGCTGGGCTCAAGGTTGAAATCCTGGACGAGAAGGCTCTGGCCAAAGGTGGCTACGGCGGCATTCTCGGAGTCGGGGCGGGATCGTCGCGGCCACCACGCCTCGTTCGGATTACCTACACACCCACCCGATCCAAGGCCACGGTCGCGCTGATCGGGAAGGGCATCACATTCGACTCCGGCGGGCTATCCATCAAACCAGCCGCTGGCATGGACCATATGACGAGCGATATGTCAGGTGCAGCAGCCGTAGTCGCGACCGTCATCGCCGCAGCAGCCCTCAAGCTGCCGATCACTATCACCGCGACCGCGCCGCTGGCGGAGAATCTGCCCTCCGGCAGTTCTTACCGTCCCGGCGACGTACTCACCCACTTCGGCGGCAAGACGGTTCACGTGCTCAACACCGACGCCGAAGGGCGTCTGGTTCTTGCTGACGCCATTGTTCGAGCGGTCCAGGACAAGCCGGATTTCCTGATCGAGACCTCCACCCTGACGGGCGCTCAGGTGGTTGCTCTTGGAAACAGGACCATGGGAGTCATGGGTACAGAGGCGTTCCGAGACCGCATCGCACTGTTGGCAAGGGAGGTCGGCGAAGGTGGCTGGGCGATGCCGATGCCGGAGGAACTGCGCGAGGGGCTCGACTCGGCGATAGCCGATATCGCCAACGTCGCAGGCGACCGCGCAGGCGGCATGCTTGTCGCAGCGCACTATCTCAAGGAGTTTGTCCCCGAGGGCCTGACCTGGGCCCACTTGGACGTCGCCGGTCCCGCATTCAATACCTCAAAGCCGTATGGCTACACCGGCCAGGGTGGCACGGGAATCCCCGTACGCACCCTGTTGGCCGTGCTGGAGGACATTGCGGGGGCCTGACGCTGGCCCTCCCCCACCTCTCCCCCACCTCTCGCCGAGCGGTGGGCTATGACCTACATCTCGCCGAAATCGGCGCACCAGGGCACCGCTCGGCGAACGTTTGACGCAGCACGCCGTTAATCGCTGGATCGAGCCCTCTTGGCCAGCAGAGTTTGTCGACGTGAATAGTCGCGCATCCGCTGCGGGTACCCGACAACGGTCGCGTCGTAGATCGGGATCGAATGATGACGTGCAAACTGCTTCGCCTCATCCGGCGAACTAATCGGCCGCCGGGTGAACTCACCGTCGTGGCCGACCAGCATCATCGTGGATTCTGTCATCGAAGTTCTCGGCTCCACATACACTTCGACGCCGCGTCGCGAATTGACCCACTCATCAAGGTAGGCAGCGGTTTCTTCCCGTTCGTCGCTGGAGCTCGAGGGTGAGCCAATTTTCTTTTTACGACTGAACCAACCCATGCGAAGACCTTCCTGACCGCGGCACAGAGCCGCTGACCTGACCAACTGCCCTTGTTCGGGCCGCGGGAGTGCCTTGATCCTCTCCCATTGACGGGCCAGCGTAATTACGTTGATGGTGAACGATACGCAGTCACCAGACCCCGGGCGCTGGATAAACATGGCAAAGGTGCGAGAATAGGTGATGGAGTCTGGGACACGCGTGGCTGTCTCTACCGCAGCCCACCCTGCTCCCATGAGATCACTGAGGAGTCCCACCAGCAATGACCGAGAACAACTTTGACCTGGTCGTCCTAGGCGGAGGGTCCGGTGGCTACGCCGCCGCACTGCGCGCAGCCGAACTGGGCCAGAGCGTGGCGCTTATCGAGAAGAACAAGCTCGGCGGCACATGCTTGCACTGGGGCTGCATTCCGACCAAAGCGCTGCTGCACGCGGCCGAGGTAGCGGACAACGCCCGTGAAGGAGCGCAGTTCGGTGTTCAGTCAACCTTCTCCGGCATCGACATGGCTGGCTTGGCCAGTTACAAGGACGGCGTCGTCGCCCGCCTCTACAAAGGCCTGCAAGGTTTAGTGAAATCCCGCGGGATCACCGTCGTGGAAGGGGCGGGCACGTTCGCAGGCGGGACCACCGTCCGTGTCGGTGGCGATTCCTACACCGGCAAGAACGTCATCCTGGCTACCGGTTCCTACTCCCGCACGCTGCCGGGTCTCGAACTGGGCGGCCGCGTCATCAGCTCATACGAAGCACTCACATTGGACTACGTGCCCAAGAGCGTGATCGTTCTGGGCGGCGGGGTCATCGGCGTTGAGTTCGCATCTGTGTGGAAGTCCTTCGGTTCCGATGTCACGATCGTCGAGGGCCTACCGCGATTGGTCCCCGTTGAAGACGAGTGGGCCTCGAAGATCCTGGAGCGCGCCTTCCGTAAGCGCAAGATCAACTTCAAGGTGGGAGTCCGCTTTAGCGGCGTCACCCAGGACGATGCGGGAGTGACCGTCACCCTGGAGAACGGCGAGACCTTGCAGGCAGATCTGCTGTTGGTCGCCGTTGGTCGTGGCCCCATGACGGCGGGCTGCGGATTCGAAGAAGCGGGCGTGGCAATGGATCGCGGATTCGTGACCACCAACGAGCGCTTGGCCACCAACCTGCCGAACGTCTATGCGGTTGGCGACATCGTCGTTGGCTTGCAGCTCGCGCACCGCGGCTTCCAGCACGGCATCTTCGTCGCCGAAGAAATCGCTGGCTTGGCACCGCGGGTAATCACCGACGCCAACATCCCAAAGGTCACGTACTGCGATCCAGAAATCGCCTCCGTCGGGTCATCCGAGGCCAGCGCCAAGGAACTTCACGGAGCAGACAATATCGAGACTTTGGTCTACGACCTCGGCGGTAACGGGAAGTCACAGATTTTGAAGACCGCTGGCGGCATCAAAATTATTCGCCGCAAGGGCGGTGAGGTCTTAGGAATTCACATGGTCGGTGCACGGGTCGGCGAATTGGTCGGCGAGGCTCAGCTAGCCGTGAACTGGGAAGCATTCCCCGAGGATGTTGCACCCCTGATCCATGCTCACCCCACTCAAACCGAAGCGCTGGGTGAGGCGTTCTTAGCCTTGGCCGGCAAGCCTTTGCATGTCCATAACTGACCAGCCAGCACTCAAAACCCTCAAAAAATAGGAGACTCGCCGCATGTCCCAGTCCGTGCAAATGCCGGCCCTTGGCGAAAGCGTTACCGAAGGCACCATTACCCGTTGGTTGAAGAACGAGGGTGATCGCGTCGAGGTCGACGAGCCGCTGGTGGAGGTTTCAACCGACAAGGTTGATACCGAGATCCCCTCACCCTTTGCTGGCATCTTGGAAAAGATCGTGGTCCAGGTGGACGAGACCGCAGAGGTAGGCGCCGACTTGGCGATTATCGGCGACGGTTCTGGTGGCGGCTCCGCACCAGCAGCCGAGCCCGCGACCGAGGCAGAGGCTGAAGTCCCCTCCACCGACGCACCCGCACCCGGTGAAGATTCAGCTGCGCACGCGCCAGTACCGGCCGCTCCTGCTGATTCGGCGAATGAGTCTGCTGGCTCCGGCGCCTCGACTGACTCGCCTGATCAAGGATCCAGCACCTCTGTGACGTTGCCCGCCATGGGCGAGTCGGTGACCGAAGGTACCGTGACGCGGTGGCTCAAGTCCGTTGGTGATTCCGTCGCTGTGGATGAACCACTGGTCGAGGTCTCCACCGACAAGGTCGACACCGAGATTCCGTCGCCGGTTGCAGGGACCCTGCTCTCTATTACCGTCGCCGAGGACGAGACCGCCCAGGTGGGCGGCGAACTTGCCGTCATCGGTACCGCTGGCGGATCTGTTCCAGCGGAATCCGCTCCGAGCCCCGCCGCCACTCCTGCGCCGGTCGCTGCTCCCACTTCAGCGCCACTCGAAGCAGTAGCCGCACCCGCTGAGCCAGCACCCGCCGCACCTGATGCAGCCGCACCCGCTGCTGCACCCGCACCCGCTGCTGCGCCAGCACCCGCTGCTGCACCCGCGTGGCAGCCCCCGACACCGCCGGCGACTACCGGTTATGTCACCCCCGTCATTCGCAAGCTGGCAGCTGACCACGGCGTTGACTTGGGCGAAGTTACGGGCACCGGGGTAGGTGGCCGGATTCGGCGAGAGGACATCACTGCAGCCGCAGCCGCCAAGACTGCGGCCGCAGCAGCCGCGGCGCCGTCCGCCGTTGCACCCTCCGCGCCCGTCGCACCGGCTTCTGCTGCTGCAACGTCGTCTGCTCCCACCACACCCAGCGCCGAGGCTGCGGCACTTTCAGGTACTACGCAGAAGCTGCCGCGCATCCGCCAATCGATCGCCAAGAACATGCTGTTGGGGCTTCACACAGCCGCGCAGCTGACGACGGTGATCGAAGTGGACGTGACTCGCATTGCTGATCTGCGTTCCAAGGCCAAGAGCGGCTTCGAATCCCGCGAGAACGTCAAGCTTTCGTTCCTGCCATTCTTCGTGAAGTCCGCCATCGAGGGCTTGAAGCAGTTCCCAGTTCTCAACTCAACGATCACCGAGGACCTGAAGGAGATCACCTATCACGCGGGCGTCAACCTCGGCATCGCCGTGGACACCCCTCGCGGTCTGATCGTCCCCGTCATCAAAGAAGCTGGTGACCTCAACATTGCCGGCATCGCCCGCAAGATCGCTGATCTTGCTTCTCGTACTCGGGACAATAAAATCGGTCCTGACGAGCTATCCGGTGGCACATTCACCATCACGAATACGGGTTCCGTCGGCGCGTTGTTCGACACCCCCATCTTCGTTCCACCGCAGTCGGCGATCTTGGGAACCGGAGCCATCGTGCGTCGGCCCATGGTCATCAAGGATGCTGACGGCAACGAAGTCATCGCTATTCGGTCTATGTGCTACCTGGCGCTCTCCTACGATCACCGCAACATCGACGGCGCGGATGCCTCGCGATTCCTTGGCGCAATGAAGATTCGCCTCGAAGCGGGCGACTTCTCTGGAGATCTCGGGCTGTGACAAAGCGACTGGTGGCGGCAGGAGTCAGCGGATTCCTTGGACCCCGCGTGGTTGCTGCTGCCACCGCCCAGGGCTACGAGGTAACTACCCTTGTTCGCCGCGCAACTTCGGCGGCGAACGAGGTCCAGTGGAATCCTGACTCGGGCGAGCTACCCAAGGGAATCCTCGAAGGCGCCGACGCTGTGCTGAACCTGTGCGGCGTCGGCGTGGCCGATAAGCGCTGGAATGATGAGTACCGGAAGCTCATTACCTCCTCGCGGGTAAATCCGACCAAGCTGCTTGCTTCCCGGTGCATCGCAGAGGGCGTGCCATCTCTCATCAATGCAAGCGCGGTCGGATATTACGGTCCCCGCGGCAGCGAGATCATCGACGAAAAAGCCCTGGTGGGACGAACGTTTCTGGCGAAAGTCTGCAAAGACTGGGAAGAGGCTGCCGACATTGCTGCCGACGGCGGCGTTCGCGTGGTCAAACTTCGCACTGGGCTCGTCTTGGGCCCAGAGGGGGGTCTCATACCCAAACTACGGACGCTAACCAAGCTTTTCGTCAACGGACGGATCGGATCTGGGAAGCAGTACTGGCCGTGGATCTCGGTCGACGACTGGGTGGATGCCACGATGTTTTTGATTAATGGCACCTTCAGCGGACCGGCGAACCTCACCGGACCGCAACCTGTGACCAACGCGCAATTCACCAAAGAAATCGGCAAAATCCTGTCGCGTCCGACACCGTGGATCATTCCCGGTTTCGCCGTGCATGCCGTTTTGGGAGATTTTGCCGAGGAAGTCCTCACTGGGCAGCGCGCCATTCCCGCTGCCTTAGAAGATGCGGGTTTCACCTTCAGCCATGCCACAGTGCACGAGGCCCTTCGCGCCGAACTGAGCTAAACCGAATTCACCCCAATCGAACCACTTGGGGACGCTGGAAGCAGCAATAGACATCACAGTGCTTCCAACGGCCGCGATGTGAGCTGGCCCACAACGGTGGGAACCTACGATTCGTAGGGCTCATCCGGCGCTGGAATAGTTTCCAACGCGACCACTGTGGCGCTGGGAATATAGTTGTTTCCCTCGTCACCAGTGTCTTTGACTGCTCGGACAGTAGCGTTCACCCAAGTATTCGCTGGCACGGGTGAGTCGCCATCGACATGAACCCGCTGCGCGAAAGCGTCTGCGGCGCAACACGATATGCGCAGCCGCACCAGATCATATCCGCCCTCCTTGCAGGATGACGGCACGACGAACACCGTCACCCGAACATCTTCGTCGACTACCGAATACGACGAGTCGTACAAGGCCCGAGAGATAAAGTCCGCCATGGTGAGTTGCGGCGGTGAGCCGTCCGGCAGCGGCGGTGATGGGTCGGTCCGACGGCTGGGGTGGACGAGGCCGTCTCCGCCGTTATTGAGGCAAACAGTCGACCTTTCAACAGAATCCGCACCCAGCGCGGGTGGCGCCACCAGCAGTAGCACCAGCACCGGCGCCATAATCAGCCACGGAGCCTTGGACTTGCTGTGGTCATGCCCATGAGTGTCATGCCCGTGGCTGTCATGCCCGTGGGTCTTTTTTTCGCTCTGTTTGGCATGCTCTGCAGCTTTTGCCGCACGCACGTCGTCGCGAATCGTCATCAGCAAATTCAGGATCCCCACAACCACCAAGATGACGCCAGCTGTCAACAGCACGGGTCGGAAGCCTGGCTTCACGTACGAGGTAAAAATGCCGGACAGAGTGATGGAAATCAGCAACCCTCCCAACATCGTGGTCACAATCGACTGGGTTTCTTTATTCACCGATCCACCGATTCCTTGGCCACCTGCGCATTATCGCCATCCTCCGAAGAAGAGAAGGCCGACGCCCACTCCCGTCACCAACGCGACGATGAACGTCAAAGGCGCGAATCGGACCGCAAATTTGCGGCCAAAGGTTCCAGCTTGCAGCGCCACCAATTTGACGTCGACCGCGGGTCCCACTGTTAAAAACACCAGCTTGCCGATGAAGGGGATGGTGGTAAAAGCCGCGGCAACGAAGGCATCCGCCTCGGAGCACAGCGCGAGGATGAAGGCCAAGCACGCCATCAACACGATGGTCAGCACTATTGACGATCCGACATGCTCCATGAAACCTGCGGGGATCAAGACGTTGAAGGTGGCAGCGGCAGCGGCGCCGATCACGAGGAAGCCCGCCACTTGGGCGAAATCCCCGGCAACGGTCGACAGGAATATCCGCGATTTCGGCGTTCCGTCGTCGTCATCACGCAGATCTACCCGCGGCTTCATCCACTCCGGACGGCCTATCCGCTCCCAAATCCAGCCAACGATCACGGCAGTCAGAAGCCCTCCTACCAGCCGTGCCCACACCATTCGCGGCTCATTCTGAAACGCTACCGCCGTGGCCACCAGGACGATGGGGTTGATCGCGGGCGCCGAGAGCAGAAATGCCAAAGCGGCGCTGGTGCGCACCCCGCGATCCATCAACCTGTTCGCGATGGGGACCGACCCGCATTCGCAGCCGGGCAACGCGATGCCGCACATCCCCGCAATGGGCACTGCCAGTGCGGGATTGTCTGGAAGTAGCTTGGCGAACACCCGCGCGGGAACGAAAGCCGCAATGGCGCCGCTGACCACCACGCCCAAGACTAGGAACGGTGTCGCCTGCACGCAGACGGCAATAAATACGGTCGACCACGTCTGCATGCCTCCGTGATTGAGCAGCGACTTCAGCGGGCCGCGAAAGACGATGGCCAGAAACAGAATGGCTCCGAAGATTTCCAGCGAGCCGGGACGGTATTTCGACTGCGCGTCCGTAGGACTCTTCGACCCTGGGCTCTTCGATGCAGGGCTTACCGATGCCGGAGTCACCGCTGTGCGCCGCCAAATCTACGGTCGCGGTCGGCGTAGATCTGGCAGGCCCGCCACAGGTCGCGCCTGTCAAAATCCGGGAAAAGGGTATCGAGGAAAACCATCTCGGCGTACACGGACTGCCAGGGCAAAAAATTGCTGGTGCGCTGTTCCCCGGAAGAACGCAGGAAAAGGTCAACATCTGGCATATCCGGTTCGTCCAAGTGACGCGCGACCATGGCCTCGTCCACTTTGTGAGGATTGATCGTCCCGGCAGCAACGCCCAGCGCGATTTGTTTGACAGCGTCGGCGATTTCGGCGCGTCCGCCATAGTTCACACACATTGTCAAGGTCATCACCGTGTTGCCAGCGGTGAGTTCTTCGGCTGCCTCGAGCTCATTAATGACGCTTCGCCAGAGCCTGGGCCGACGGCCAGCCCACCTGACGCGGACTCCGCGGGCGTGCATACCGTCACGTCGGCGACGGATTACATCGCGGTTAAAGCCCATCAGGAACTTCACTTCCTCCGGCGAGCGCTTCCAATTTTCGGTGGAAAACGCGTACGCAGAGAGGTTTTTCACGCCTAACTCAATGCAACCCTCAACGACGTCGAACAATGCCGCCTCACCACGTTTGTGCCCTTCGGTGCGCGGCAGTCCGCGGGACTTTGCCCAACGCCCGTTGCCATCCATCACCAGGGCTACGTGCTTCGGCACGAACATTGCAGGAATCTGTGGGGCACACTCCCCTGACGGGTGCGGTACGGGTGGCTGTACCTGCGGTTTGCTCGCACCGTTCATCTCCGGCGTCACCGTACTTTTCCCCATCCGGAGCTGGCGCTTGTCGCATCGGTCAATTCAGCATCTTCCATTTGGTGTGTCGAGTCGTCAATCGCGAGTGGCACTCCAGCAGGAACAGGGTCTGTACTTTCGCGCTCGGCGGATTCAGCTCTCGCGCCGAATGCGTCGGCAAACCCTGTGTCAACCCTGGGCGCCGCGACGGTCCGTATCTGGTCCGGAAGCTCGGCGGGGGCACTACGTTCGACCATCGGCAGCGAGCGCAACCCCCGCTCCAAATGCCATTGCACCAGGGCTGCCACCAACCCCGAGGCTTCCCGCCGGTGCGTACTCTCTCCGGCCTCCGCTGTGGCCCAATCGCCCGTCGCGAGTGCCTGCATTAGCACCACCGACCCGGGCGCTGGGCGCATTACGGCCCCGGACCGGCAGCTCACACACAGTGCCCCGCCCGCTGCCACGTTGAAGGCGGAGTGTGGCCCCGGCGCCCCGCACTTCGCGCATTCACTCAAAGCGGGCGCCCAGCCGGCAAGC
This sequence comes from Nakamurella antarctica, assembly GCF_003860405.1. NCBI lineage: Bacteria > Bacillati > Actinomycetota > Actinomycetes > Nakamurellales > Nakamurellaceae > Nakamurella > Nakamurella antarctica. The sequence continues at coordinate 2,090,783 of NZ_CP034170.1, forward strand.
CCCATGGCGCGCAGCAGGAACGCGTCGAGAATCAAGGACGGGTCACGCTCGGTTTCAGCCAACGCACGAAGTGCCGACACCAGCAGTAGGTACAACTTGAGGCTGGGCTCACGCTCTTCGGCTGTCAGCCGTTCGCTCGTTTCCACCATGGCACTGGCGGTCGTGTAGCGCCCGTAATCGCTGGTCAATTTAGCGCCAAAGGAGTCGAGCGACTCTGCCTGGGTAACAATATCGAGGTTGCGCCCCGCGTACAGCTGGACGTCTACATGGCTGAATGGCTCAAGTCGAGCGCCAAATTTGCTTTTCGTGCGCCGGACCCCCTTGGCGACTGCACGCACACGGCCGGTGTGACGAGTGAGCAAGGTGACGATGCGGTCAGCCTCGCCAAGTTTGCCCACTCGGAGCACCACGGCGGTGTCGCGATACACGGTCACCGCTCCATGGTGCCACCCTCAGACGGCTCTAGCTCCCAGGCGGTGCCGCAGCACCGATGGGAAACAGGTGGGTGAAGCTGAGCCGACAGCACCCCCGCACGCGGGAGTGGAATGATGGAATCATGGCACGCAAAGCTCCGAAAGCAGATATTAACGAAGCAAACCTCGTGATCGGGCCCGTCCAGGACCACGCTGCCGGTCTCAAGGCAGTCGGTGTCGCGCTCAAGCGAGGTGTCGAAGAGTCCGGGGTCGTGCGAACTGCCAGATCGTTAGCCAGGCTGAATCACAGAGGCGGTTTCGACTGCCCCGGCTGCGCGTGGCCTGACCCCATGGGTGTCCGCCGACCTGCCGAGTTCTGCGAAAACGGCGCCAAAGCTGTCGCAGAGGAGGCAACCCTACGCACCGTCACACCACAATTTTTTGCCCAGCATTCCCTTGCCGATCTGGAAACGAAGACCGACTACTGGCTTGGACAACAGGGACGGCTCACGCACCCCATGGTGCTGCGCTCCGGGGGAACCCACTACGAACCCATCTCCTGGCATGACGCGTGTGAGTTGGTCGCAGAAAACCTCAACCGCATCAGTCCGGATCGAGCCGTGTTTTACACGTCTGGTCGCACCTCCAACGAGGCGGCATTTCTCTACCAATTATTTGCTCGCTCCTACGGCACCAACAACTTGCCCGACTGCTCCAATATGTGCCACGAATCATCCGGTTCCGCGTTGAGCGAGACCATTGGCATCGGCAAAGGGTCCGTCAGTCTGGAAGATATCCACCAAGCCGACCTCGTCTTGGTGGTGGGCCAAAACCCCGGAACAAACCATCCCCGGATGCTGACCGCTCTCACTGAAACCAAGTCCCATGGCGGCCACATCGTTGCCGTGAACCCACTCCCCGAGGCTGGGCTGATGAACTTCAGCGACCCGCAGACCCCTTCGGGGATCATCGGGCGCGGCGTGAAGATCGCAGACGATTTCCTACAGATCAAAATTGGTGGTGACCTTGCGCTATTCAAAGCACTTGGAACTCTCATTCTGCAGGCCGAGAAAGCCTCTCCGGGAACGGTTCTGGACCACGATTTCCTTACCCAGCACGTGAACGGTCTTGCCGAATACGCCCATGACGCCGAACAGCTCGACTGGGACGACGTCATCACCGCTACCGGGTTGAAACGAGAGGAAATCGAAGCGCTCGCGGCGCGAATGGTGAGCGCTAGCTCCATCATCGTCTGCTGGGCAATGGGATTAACGCAGCACAAACACTCGGTTCCTACGCTCCGCGAGATCATGAACGTCTTATTGCTACGAGGGATGATCGGGAAGCCGGGGGCGGGCGTCTGCCCGGTCCGAGGACATTCCAACGTCCAGGGCGATCGCACCATGGGAATTTGGGAGCAGATGCCAGAGAAGTTCCTCGCCGCACTCGACTCAGAGTTCGGCATCAGCTCGCCTCGCAAGCACGGCCTGGATACCGTGGATACGTTGCGCGGCATGGCTCATGGAAATGTTGATGTGTTCGTTTCGATGGGCGGAAACTTCGTCGCTGCTACCCCCGATACCGCAGCGACCGAGGTTGGGATGCGGAAAATCGGCCTCACCGTTCAGATCTCGACGAAACTCAACCGTTCCCATGTCGTCCACGGGCTCCAGGCATTGATCCTGCCGACGTTGGGACGCAGCGACAAGGACGACCAGCACACGAGTGGCGCTCAATTCGTCACCGTTGAGGATTCGATGTCGGCCGTCCATAGTTCGCGGGGCCGCCTCGCTCCGGTCTCGGACTGCTTGCTGGCCGAGCCCGTCATCATCACCCGACTCGCCCAGGCGGTGCTGGGTACCGACCACCCGGTGGATTGGGCGGCAATGGAGCAGGACTACGACCTGATCCGCGACCACATCGCCGCGGTAGTAACTGGTTTCGACGACTTCAATACAAGGGTCCGGGATAAGAACGGATTTGTCCTGCCGCACCCACCGCGAGATTCACGAAGCTTCAACACTGCCAGCGGCAAAGCCGAACTAGTGCTTAACGAGCTCAGCTGGCCGAAGGTGCCGGCGGGGAGATTGTTGCTGCAATCGCTTCGTTCTCACGATCAGTACAACACCACCATCTATGGCTTGGACGATCGCTATCGGGGCATCAAGGACGCCCGCAAAGTGATCATGATCAATCCCGACGATGTCGCGGAGTTAGGCCTTCGGGATCGGCAGTTGGTCAACATCATCAGTGAATGGCCGGATGGTAAGGGAGGCATGCAGGAGCGCTGGGCGAAAGATTTCCGGATCGTCGTCTACCCGACCTCCCGCGGCTCGGCGGCAGCTTATTATCCGGAGGCCAACGTACTCATTCCCACCGATTCGGTAGCCGATACGTCGAACACGCCCACCTCTAAATCCGTCGTCATCCGGGTTGAGGCAGCCTAGACAGTGCGCTGAAGCACGTTCGTCGCCGTGCACTAGGCTAGCCACTAGACAAGAGGGCCGGTCGAAAAGTGTCGTGGGGTCGACCGGAAGAACCCGTCAGTTTCTTCCTCGACGGATGCCGGTAGGTCCCCTAGATGAATCTCGCTCCGACAATCCGCAAAGCTGCTCCCGAAGACGCGGCCGCTTTTGCGGCCTGCCAGTACGTCTGCTGGCAGGAGGCTTACGGCGACCTATGGGACGCCGCAAGGTTTGCGGAAATAGACCAGCAGGCCCTTGCCCAGATTCGCCTCGAGCAGTTGGAAGCTGGCGACCTCGAGCATTACGTTGCCGAAGTCGGCGACGAAGTGGTGGGCATTGCTGTGTCTGGCGCGAGCCGCGACGAAGATAAGGCCACCGACCTAGAGCTGTACGCGATCTACGTCAGAGAAGCCATGTACGGCACCGGCATCGCAACCCTGTTGCTGAATGCTGCAACGGGTGAAGTTCCCGTGTCGCTGTGGGTTTACCGGGACAATCCCAGGGCCACGGCGTTTTACATCCGGCAGGGATTCATTCCCGATGGGGCAGAGCGGGTAGATCCGTCGGGCATCCTCGAACTTCGTTTCTGCCGGAAGTAACGCCCGCACCTGCCTCGACCGGGGAGTCACCCTCGTCCCGACTCCGCGGTAGAGATGCCTGCGGGGTGACGACGGCCGCAGGAGATGGCACTCTGGTGATATGAGACGTGGCACCACCCGTACCAAGATCGCCCGCTTCGCCGCGGGTGATTTCACCTACCGCGAAGACCAGGTGGCAGGCGAGGAGCCCCTCGAGATTCGCGTCGGCGGCAAGCAACTTTCCGTCACCATGCGCACGCCTGGGCATGACGTAGAGCTAGTCCATGGCTTCCTGCACGCCGAGGGAGTGATCGGCGGCCGCGAGGACATCCTCGTAGCTCGTTACTGCGACGGAGTAGACGATCAGGGTCGCAACACCTACAACGTGATCGACATTGCGCTGGCTGCCGGTCTCGCCGACCCCGTGCCGGATCGGTCCCGTGCCGTTGTCACCAGTTCCGCCTGCGGCGTCTGCGGTAGCGCGTCGATTGACAGCATCGCCCAGCGGTCCCGCTACTCCCCCGGCGGTCCGGCACGCCTCACGCCCGATGTGATCATGGCGCTCCCCGAGGCCTTGCGAGTGCACCAAAAGACCTTTGCCCGGACAGGCGGAATCCACGCCGCGGCCTTGGCGACCCAAGCCGGCTCACTTAGCTTGATCCGGGAGGATGTGGGGCGACACAATGCTGTCGATAAAGTTATCGGCGCCGCGTTGCTTTCGGATCAGCTACCACTCTCAGAGCACGCGCTGGTGGTTTCCTCGCGGGCCTCATTTGAACTGGTGCAGAAGGCGGTGCTTGCGGGCATCGGGACGCTGATCGCAGTCTCGGCCCCGTCCTCCCTGGCAGTCGAGTTGGCAACCGAGACTGAGATGACCTTAATCGGGTTCACCCGGCAGACCGGGTTCAACGTGTACACCGGCCATCACAGGGTGGTTGGCGCCGAAGCCTGACCGCCGCGCTGCTGCCACACCCCGAGAAGGGTCAGGCAGATTTTTCGCGAGGTTCCCGCTTCGCTTTGCGAGGGACAATCGTCGGATACACGTTCTCGCGCACGGTTTCGCCCGTCACTACAACCTTTTCGACGTCCTCACGTCCAGGCACGTCGTACATCACTGGTAGCAGAACTTCTTCCATGATGGCGCGCAGACCGCGAGCACCGGTACCCCGAAGGATGGCCTGGTCGGCGATCGCATCGAGCGAGTCCGGAGTGAACTCCAGAGCCACGCCATCCATTTCGAACAAACGCTTGTACTGTTTCGACAGGGCATCACGCGGTTCGGTTAGAATTTGCACGAGCGACTGCTTGTCCAGGCTCGTGACGGTCGCAATGACGGGAAGTCGACCGATAAATTCGGGAATCAGACCGAATTTGATCAGGTCTTCCGGCATCACCTCGGAGAACACGTCGGCATCTTCCATGTCGAGCTTCGAGCGCACTTCGGTGCCGAAGCCCATGCCGCGCTTTCCAACGCGGTCGCTGACAATTTTTTCGAGACCTGCGAAAGCCCCCGCGACAATGAAGAGGACATTGGAGGTATCGATCTGGATGAACTCTTGGTGCGGATGCTTGCGCCCGCCCTGCGGTGGTACCGACGCCTGGGTGCCTTCCAGGATCTTGAGCAGTGCCTGCTGGACGCCCTCACCGGAGACGTCCCGGGTAATCGACGGGTTCTCTGACTTACGTGCGATCTTGTCAACTTCGTCGATGTAGATGATCCCTGTCTCTGCCCGCTTCACGTCGTAGTCCGCTGCTTGAATCAGCTTCAGGAGAATATTTTCCACGTCCTCGCCGACGTAACCCGCTTCGGTGAGCGCCGTGGCATCAGCGATAGCGAACGGCACGTTCAGCATTTTCGCGAGGGTCTGCGCCAAGTAGGTTTTTCCGCAGCCCGTGGGGCCCAACATCAAAATATTGGACTTGGCAAGTTCAACGGCATCCGGGCCGCGATCGGGGCCAGCCTGGATGCGCTTGTAATGGTTGTAAACCGCGACGGCTAGTGCCTTCTTCGCTGGAGTCTGGCCAATCACGTACTGGTCAAGGAAATCGTTGATGGCAATCGGCTTCGGAAGCTCGTCGAGTTTGACCTCGGATGTTTCAGTGAGTTCCTCTTCGATGATCTCGTTGCAGAGATCGATGCATTCGTCACAGATGTACACGCCGGGGCCGGCAATCAGTTTCCGAACTTGCTTTTGGCTCTTCCCGCAGAACGAGCACTTCAGCAGATCGCCGCCGTCACCGATGCGTGCCATGTGCCCTCATACTCCTCAGGTTCTTCCAGCGCGGTGGCACTGAAATGTGGTGCCAGCGCCTAGCGCTGGAAGCTGTCCGTCTCGGATCGTGCCGTCATCTATCTCAGACGCAGGCAGCGTCCGCTCGCCAACCTGCTCAAACGCTACCCGGTTCCGTGCCCGACGGAGCGGCTTTGCACCGATACCGACACGCCTATTTCTCCACTCCCACTGTATCCAGTACTTCGCTCGCGCGTTCGGCTGCAGCCAGGGCCACATGTGTACTGCTCACACAAGCGGCCGGTTCCCAGTAAGGGGAACCGGCCGGCTTAAGCACATCTCACGCGCTGAATCAGGAAGGAATCATCTTCCGGTATTCCAAAACCTGGTCGATCAAGCCATATTCCTTGGCCTCCGCCGCGGTCAGAATCTTGTCGCGCTCGATGTCCTGACGAACTTCTTCCGGACTCTTGCTGGAGTGGTGCGACAGGATGTTTTCAAGCGTCGTCCGCATCCGCTGGATCTCGTTGGCTTGGATCTCCAAATCGGACACCTGACCGTAGACGCCCTCCGTGGCTGGCTGATGGATAAGGATCCGAGAGTTGGGCAGTGCCAATCGCTTTCCCGGGGTACCAGCTGCCAGCAGCACCGCTGCGGCCGAGGCTGCTTGCCCGAGGCAGACGGTCTGGATCGGCGGTCGGACAAACTGCATGGTGTCGTAAATCGCTGTCATCGACGTGAACGAGCCACCAGGCGAGTTGATGTACATCGTGATTTCGCGGTCCGGATCGTTGGATTCCAACGTCAGAAGCTGGGCCATCACGTCATTGGCTGAAGCGTCATCGATTTGCACGCCGAGGAAAATGATGCGCTCCTCGAACAGCTTGTTATAAGGGTTGGATTCCTTCACGCCATAGCTCGTCCGCTCCACGAAGGAAGGCAGGATGTAGCGCGACGACGGGGCGTGTGAGGAATCGCTTGGGTAAGCGGAACCACCGGGCTGAAAAGAGTTCATGGTGTTTTCTCCCTCTCACTTAACCGGGCTCTGGGAGGCCTTGGTGATGACCTTGTCGATGAACCCGTACTCCAGCGCCTCTGCGGCGGTGAACCACCGGTCGCGGTCGGAATCGAGAGTAATTTTCTCCACAGTTTGCCCCGTGTGGGACGCGATGATCTCGGCCATTTCCTTCTTGGTCCGGTTCAACATGTCGGCTTGGATTTTAATATCCGAGGATGTCCCACCGACTCCAGCCGACGGCTGATGCATCAGGATCCGAGCGTGTGGCAGTGCCGCACGCTTACCGGGCGTGCCGGCCGAGAGTAGGAATTGTCCCATCGAAGCAGCTAGCCCCATCGCGATGGTGGCAACGTCAGGCTCGATGAACTGCATGGTGTCGAAGATGGCCATCCCCGCTGTCACCGACCCGCCTGGCGAGTTGATGTACAGGGTGATGTCTTTTTCGCCGTCTTCTGCGGCTAACAGCAGCAGCTGAGCCGTGATTTCATTGGCGTTGGTATCCCGCACTTCTGAGCCGAGCAAGATGATCCGCTCGCGCAGCAGTCGTTCGGAAACCGAGTCAGTCAGCGACATGCCGGGTGTCCCGCGCATGATGGCAGGCAAAATTTCGGGTGCGACAGCCTCGATGGCTGCCAGGGGGTGACGGTGGCTCACTGACTTCTCCTTGGTCGGATCGTCTTTTCTACGATTAGCCCTCCGGCGTGCAGATGCAGCTAGGAAATCTGCGTCTTTCACGGGAGGTCTTGTATTGACAGTAACCACGACGGGCGGACAAAGGTGCCCGTCTCGGCGCTCTGTTCGCTGTCGGCGTGAAGCTGGCCGCACCACCAGGGAGCGGCCAGCTTCACGGTCTAAGCGTCGCTGCTCGGCAGATCAGGCCTTGTCGGCTTCTTCAGATGCTTCAGGCACCGAACCTTCAGCTGCTTCGTCAACCACATCCCCGGCAACGGGCTCCGCCTCGTCTTCCACCGGCTCAAAACCAAAGAGAGAGGCGACGTCAAGTTTGTTCCCTGACGCGTCGGTGACGGACGCGTGCTGCACTGCGTTGGCCAGAGCTTTACCCCGGCGGACATCGGCGAACACTGATCCGAGCTGGTTCTGCTCCTGCAAGCGCTTGAAGTACTCGTCCGGGCTCATCCCGTAGCGCTGCGCGCTGAACAGGATCCGCTCGGTGAACTCCTCCTGAGAGACGCCCACCTCGTCCTTCTCGGCCATGGCGTCGAGCAGTAACTGGGTCTGGATAGCTTCGTTGGCCACTGCCCTCAGCTCGATCTCGTGCTCTTCCTTCGTCTTTCCCTGCTCCTCGAGCCAGACGTTGAAGGCGCCTTCGTCGTGTCCGAGCGAGTGCAGCACATCGTGTTCGCGCGAGTCGTACTCTGCCTTTGCGACGGCTTCGGGTACGGGGATCTCCACCGCTGCGAGCAATGCTGCGAGAACCTTGTCCCTGGCCTGTGCACCCTGGGCCTGGTTCTTGACCCTGCGGATTTTCTCGACTAGGTCGTCACGCATTTCGGCGACGGTATCGAATTGCGACGCTTCGGCGGCGAACTCGTCGTCGATGGTAGGAAGCACCCGCTCTTTGACGGTGTTGACGGTCACCGTCACGTCGGCGTCTCCGCCCGCGTGCTCGCCAGCCACCAATTTGGTGACAAACGTGGTGGACTCTCCAGCGGAAAGGCCCAGGACGGCGTCGTCGATGCCGTCAACCAAGTCGCCGGATCCGACGCGATAGGTCAGATCATCGGCAGTGGCGTCTTCCAGGTCTTCGCCGTCGATGCTGGCGCGAAGGTCCACTGTGATGACGTCACCGTCGGCAGCTGCCCGCTCGACCACGGTGATGGTCGCGAAGCGGTCACGCAGGGCTTCGATCTGCTCGTCAATGTCGGCGTCGGTGACCTCGACATCATCGACCGTGACAGCGATCCCGGACGAATCCGGCAGGGTGATTTCGGGGCGAATATCTACTTCGGCCGTGAAGTGAAACTCGTCGTTGTCTTCAATTTTGGTGATTTCGATGTCGGGCTGACCCAACGGCGTGATGTCGTTTTCGGCCAACGCCTGGTTGTACTTGTCCGGAAGCGCATCGTTCACCACCTCCGACAAGATGGCGCCACGACCCACACGCGCATCGATGATCTTCGCCGGCACCTTGCCCGGACGGAATCCAGGAACCCGGACCTGGCCAGCCAACGTTTTATAAGCTTTGGCAAAATTCGGTCCGAGCTCGTCGAACGGAACCTCAACGGTGAGCTTCACCCGGGTGGGGTTCAAATGCTCGACAGTGCTCTTCACAGGAAATGCTCCTCGGTCGGGAAGTTGCGGATGCACAAGGGCGGCGCTTTACAGCGCAAATGCCCTGCCGAGTCTAGGGGACGGCTGGACGCGCCCCTAATGCGAGAAGGTTCGAACATGCGCTGGGGGTGTCACCGAGAGCGCGACCTACTCCGTGACAATCCTGATTTCTTTCTGAACCTGCTTCTGTACCCGCTCCAGCTCCGTGGCTACCCACGTAGCGACGGCGCCTCTGGCCTCGTCGCCTTCCTGCTCGTTGATGCGCTTCCAGATCATCTCTTCGAACTCGTAGAAGCCAGCGACCAGGGCGTCCTGCGATCCGACGACCTCGGCGACCAATTCCTCAGTTACCTGGTCGGGCTGGGTCTCACTCATGGCTCTCCAATGGTTACGGCTTTCGATGAACGGAACTGTGGTGGTGCGACGCACGCTGGTGGGAGGGTGGTTGTGGCCCAGCGCGCCACAGGAACATGAGCCTAAGCCTGCCATTGCACGCAAAGATCCTCGGTAACGGTTCGCCTACTAAACTTCGACGTCCGCGGACCGCGAGCCGATGGGCCACGCAAGGTCGACGATTCTTGGGACATCATTGAGTGCAAGATTGCCGGTCCCGGCGACATAGGTCCAGTAACCGCGAACCGCAGGGACACCCTGCGTGGCTCGTGCACGCGATTGATGACCTAAGAGGGGGCCCAGTGCCGGATGAGAACGAGGACTGGTTCAACAACCTGTTCCAGGCCCATTCCGAGGCGGTGTTTCGCTACTTCGTCCGGCGCGCGCCCGTCGACGATGCGCAAGATCTGACAGCTGACGTCTTCGTCATCGCTTGGCGCCGCCGCAACGACGTTCCGGCAGATTCAGAGCTGCCGTGGCTTTACAAAACCGCTGGCTATTTACTTGCTAATTATCGGCGAAAAGGTCGGGCGATACCGCTGTCCCCTTTCACCGATTCCGACTTCGCTGACGTGAGTGCGGAAACCAGCACGGTGCATTGGTCTGATAACTCGACTCAGGTAGACGAAATAGCCGAGGTACTCCAAGCTTTATCAGCAAAGGATCGACAGATTTTACTGCTGAGTGCGTGGGAAGGGTTGTCTGGCAACGAGATTGCTGGAGTGCTTGGCATCTCTCGCTCTGGCGCCGACGCAGCATTATCTCGGGCTCGCGCTCGGCTGCGATCGGCTTGGGCCGTCGTCGACGCGCACTGAATACGCCATTTGGTCATCGCTTTTGCACGCAAGAAATGATGCGCCCGTGACACATACCGGGTAGAACGCCACACTGACTCCTCACGCAAGGTTGGAACACCATGAGCGACACCATTGGTCCGGAGAATTCCCACCACGACAGCGCCGGCTTTGACGGGGCCGATCCCGCCTTCGACCGTGTGGTGCAAGCAGACCCCGCGTCCGGAGTGCGGCCCGATCTGGGCGCGATCCGCGCCGCGGTCCTTCGGGCAACGTCGGTTGAGCAGGCCCCTGTCGGTCCCCCCTCCCATCCCGAACATGTTGCTTCCGTTACCTCTATCCGACGGGCACCGACTACCCGTTGGCTTCAGGTGGCAGCGGCTACCGCAGCCGTGCTTGCGGTGGGCCTGGGCGGCTATGCGATCGGTTCCAAGCAGGTTCCGACCCAGCAGGCCGCCGCAGCAGCGGCTACAACCGCACCGTCGGTAGCAATGAGCAGACCGGGAGTTGAAGGCGGGGCTGCCCCGGCGGCGGCCCCGGTGAGGCCCGGGAGTCCTGGCGGCGAAATGCTCGGGAGTCCCCAGGCGCGATCAGCGGGCTCGGGTGGTTTCGCCGCCAGCGGCGCCGACGGCAAAATGTCATCGATGCCCGGCTACTTCGGCCGAACAGTCTTCACGCAGAACGGTCTGTCCACCGAGGGCGCCACGGCGGCGGCCTATGGCTTCGATCCGGCAGCGGTGGCGACCTCGGCCACGGTAGCTGCGCTGGCAGCAAAGTTGGGCGTGACCGGAGAACCTCGGCTCGAATTTAACTCCTGGACAGTCGGGGCATCGGACGGCACTGGGCCTGTTGTCTCTTTGTCAGTCGATGGGGTTGCCAATTTCAACTACTACAACCCGCAGGTGGACGCCTGGTATTGCCCGCAAGCCATCGCCCCCAGTGATGCTGGATCCAGTTCTGAACCCGGCCCCGACACCACCCCGGGGCCGCTGACCGATGTAGCGCCGTCCTGCGCACAGCGCGATGTCGGAAGCGCTCCCACCGGCGACGAAGCCATTGCCAGGTTCACAGAACTACTCACAACCGTCGGCGTCGATCCGGCCACCCTCGAGTTCGAGGCAAGCCCAGCCGACCCGTCAAACCCCGGCTACTCCTACGTTTCGGGATATGCGCTCCTTGACGGGGCTCGAAACGGAATCAGCTGGTCCATCGGATTCTCCGGACCGGAAATCTCCTCGTTGTACGGATCTTTGGCTCCCTTGGTGAGCGCCGGGAACTACCCCGTCATTAGTCCAGCAGATGCCGTAGCGCGGCTCGGTGATCCCCGATTTGGCGCGGCCAACGTGATGTACGCTGCCGAAACGGTGCGATCTGATGCCCCTGTCCCAGCCACTGTCCCAGCCCTGGCTCCACCCGCGGACGGCGTTGCCCCCGCGGCGCCCACACCCGGCGCGCCGATCGCGTGGCCGGTCACCACTGTCACCATCACTGGCGCCACCCTCGGATTGGCGCTGCAGTACTTAGACTCCGGCGCCTCCCTGCTAATTCCCACCTACACGCTGACGGACGGAACCGGGGCGACCTGGTCGGTGATCGCGGTCGCTGATTCCGCACTCAATTTCGGCTAGGCCTGTCTGCCTGGGTCCTAAAAGCTTTTGCCGGGCAGTTATTGTCGGCGATCCCACACCGTGGGGGCGAACCGCAAGGTTCTCCCCCACGGTTTTTGTCACCCTCGCGATTTTCTATCAGGGATTGCAGCGCGGACACCAGAGCGGTTCTGCGAACGAGGATGGCCTGGCTAGTTTCTGCCTATGTGCACACGCCGGACAGGTGTAAATATCCTGTAATGCGAGGTCGGTCGGTGTGCCGCAATCGGAGCAAGGCAGACCCAGATCGGTGCCGGTCCGGCCAAACCCGGGACTTGCACACATCGGGCACAGGCTGCTCAGCCGCTGGGCCACAGCGAGGCCGAGCTGGGTGAGAACTGCTTGCCTGGTGGGGTTGTGGTGGGCTCGAAGATCTGGTTCCACGAGTGCGCGCCCATCAACAGAAGACTGGAATGACGCCGCAAGCGCGGAGCGGAGGGCACGTTCTGTCGTGATGCCCTTGACGATATCGCTGGCTTCACCCCCAACCGCTGGCCGGCAGATCAGACCCTGAGCCGGGAATCCCCACTCGGCAAGTGCTGACTCAATTTCGGTGAAATCGCTTACACAGCAGGCAGTTCCGGGAGTAATGAGCGACCGGCTGCCTTCAATAATTTCCAGTCCACGCTCTCCATCTATGAAGAGCAATATCTCCTCGTGGCCGGAGATGCCGATACCTGGGAGTGGCCCGTAACTTGCTTCGCTCGCCAATCCGTAAGGCAGTCCCGTTGCCCGCATCCCGAGCTGAGCCTTCGCTCGCGCCGCCGCCAACGGCGTCAGAGTGCGCCTGACATCACCGGCAAAAGTTCCGAACTGGTCGGTATCCACCGCATCCGTTGCCACGACAAGGGCGCCAAGAATGTCGGCAAACGCCGCCCGGACGTGATCTGCCTTGCCATGCAAGCTGGCGAATGCGACGGCTGCGTTGCGGTAGGGGTTCACCTCGTGCGGTTGTGTCACGACTGCGCGGCGTCAGGTACTTCGACATTTGGCTGCAGCAACGTCAGGATGTCTCCGATACGGTGCGCGTTTTCTACCGGATGACGCAGGGGCATGTCCAGGCACACCCGATACCGGTTGCGACGACCATCCCGCGCCCGCTCGAGGTAGCCAGATTCCACGAGATCAGCGACGATGCGCTGCGCAGCCCGCTCCGTCACCCCCACTCGCTCCGCAACATCGCGCAGCCGAATCTCGGGATCCCGGGCGATGCAAAAGAACGCATGCCCGTGATTGGTGAAGAAGGTCCAGTCGCTCATTTCCCCACTATACAAGACGTGACTTTTCTAACACGTCATTCAATAGGTGTTATAAATGTCATGTGTTGTGTAAGGTTTCCACCGGATCAAGTACCAACACAGCGAAAGCGAGAACACAGATGGTGACCTTCTTATGACGGGCCAGGGCGCAGTGCTCATGGCAATCGTCGCCGCGCCATTACTGGCAGCGGTGTTCGCGGTTACCGCTGGCCGACGGAATTCACTCACCCGCACTGTCAACCTAGTGGGCGCCTGCGCAGCGGGAATCAGCCTGCTGTTGAGCGTGGTGGTCACTGTCATTGTTTTTCAGCCCGGAACTGATGCGATGTCGGCAGACCTCTGGCCTGGCTCAGGGGTGCCCGCGTTGTCTTTGATGGGTGACCGCATTACTGCGGTTCTGCTGTTGCTGGTGTGTTCGGTGTCAACCATCGTCCAGCTATTCGCCGGTCGTTACCTCACGGGTGACTCTAGAGCGAGCTGGTTCACCGCTTCGACAGCGCTGCTCACCGCCGCTTCGGCCGGACTCATGAGCGCGGGGACTTTGATCACCTTCGCCATTTGTTGGAGCGTGGCCGGGCTAGCAATGTGGCTACTCCTGGGCACCAACCGGAGCTTGCCGGACGCGCGAGATGGTCAAACCAAGACCGCGCGGGCGTTCTTGGTGGGCGATGGTGCACTCTGGCTCGCCGTCATTCTCGTTTCCGTCTCCGTTGGCACGGTGCAGTTGAACGAACTGAACCTCGGCCTACTCGCCGAGCACCCCGTCACGCTCACCGCAGCTGGCATTCTGGCCGTCGTTGCCGCTCTTTCCCGGTCGGCGCAGCTCCCGCTTCCGGGTTGGCTGCCCGCCACCTTGGCAGCGCCTACGCCCGTCTCCGCACTGCTGCACGCCGGCGTGGTGAACGCCGGCGGAGTGCTGCTCATCAGGTTGGCCCCGCTTGTTCGCCCCAGCGACGTTGCTATTGCACTGGCGGTCGTGGCAGCCACCGCCACCATTGGGTACGCGGGCGTGCTGATGCTGGTGAAGCCGGACATCAAAGGCTCCCTGACCCGCTCCACTATGGCGCAGATGGGCTTCATGATCCTGACCGGCGCTCTTGGCCTCTACGCCGCGACCCTGTTCCACTTGGTCGCGCACGGCCTCTATAAGGCCAGTTTGTTTCTCTCCTCCGGCGCCGAGACTGCTCACGTTCAACGTGGCCGCGCAGCACCGCCAGCGCCCAAGCGCAGTCGGGGCTGGCTCGCGGGCACGCTGGTGTTGGCTCTCGCCGCACCCACACTGACTCTGCTGGCCGCCGAATACCTCCTGGCGAACAACACACATACCGCCTCCGCACTGGCGCTGCTGCTCTTCGCTCTGGCAAGCTCTGCGACACTGCTGTACTCCTGGCTTCGTCGTGCCCCCGGCATCGCCTCGGCGGCGTCCTTCACAGTCCTGATTTGTGTGGCCGTCTTTGCCTATGCCGCAGTGGTTCTCGGTTTCACGAACGTTCTTGATACCGCCCTGCCACCCTTTGCTGCCATCACGGCCGCGCCGTGGATTTTGGTAGCTATTGCGCTCATTCTCACCGGATTGTCAGTCTTCATCCGAGCAGGTGGGTCCAGTCGCTTTGGCGGCCTACGTCATGCCGTGTACGCCTACGCGCTGGCCGCCAGCCACGTCACCCCCGCTCATGTCCACTCCTCAACTCGCAAGACCACAGCAGGAGCCACCAGATGACGAACACCTCTCCCGCCCACCCCGCGTCCACCGAAAGCTCCCCCCCAGCACCCAATCTCAGGGCGCGGGCCACATTGCGATCGAGCGTTGCCGTGGCCGCTCGGATCCTCCCGACGCACTATCCGCTGCGGACCTTTATCGCCGTAAATCCTCTTGACGGGCTCAAGCATCTCCCGTTCGACACGGCCGCCTTTCGGGCCGGTGAGCTCTACGGTGCCACGGCCGCACTTCCCGAAGGTAAGTACCGCGACTACTTTTCGCAGGGCCGCATCAGCACCGTCGACCTCGACCATGCCTTGGCTCGCAGATACCCGCAGCTAGGCTCGGAGCCGCCGCTGGCATCAGGTGGCAAAACCTTCAGCGCCTTCGACATCTTGCGAGCCGATCTGCTCGCCGGAGCTCCGGCCCCTGAACCGGTACGGGTCTACCGGACCCGGAGCGAGCAAATCGCTCCGTCGGTTGCCGACCAGGTCAACGAGCTAAGCAGCCGATGGTGCGCGGCCTACCTCACCACCGACAGCACCGCGTGGGCAATGCCCGAGCATCCTGACGGGTTTTTCGCGTCGTGGCGTGCACTGGCCTATCGCGACCCCACCTTAAACCGCTCCGTCCGGGCCGCGCTCCGTAACCTTCCTGAGCGCGCGGATGACGCGGCTCTGATCGCTCTCAACGCCCTCGGCGTCGCCGATTCCGCTTACCGCGACTACGCCACCGCGCACCTGACGCAGCAGCCCGGCTGGCCCTCGCACATCCGTTGGCATAACGACCACACGGCGCCGGTGCGGATCACGATGTTCGATTATCTCGCGATCCGGCTGACGTATGAGGCGCTGCTCCTCGCTGGCCACCAAGCGCCTGCCACGCCTGCCACCACCTTGACCCCCGAGGTCGCCGAACGCCCTGCGCATCTTCCGGCTCGGGCATCTCACGCCCTTGCCGCGCTGGGTATCACGAGCCCCCTCGACACCGATATCACCCGGGCAATACGCCTTCTCGGTACCTTGCCTGTCAAAGACCGCACGTTGGTGTGGGTGGAGGCTTTCGAGTTCCACTACCGTGACGCCTTGCTCAAGCAGATGCCCGCGACGGATGTCGAGCCGGCCAGCACCGCCTCAGGTCCACGGCCAGCGGCGCAGATCGTCAACTGCATCGACACTCGGTCTGAGGGACTGCGCAGGCACCTCGAGGTCACTGACAAGTACCAAACCCTCGGGTTCGCGGGCTTCTTCTTTGCTGCGATCCGGTTCACCGATTTGGCTCAAGGGGACTCCAACGATTTGTGCCCCGTGCTCATTAAGCCGTCTTTCGTCGTCAGCGAGACCCCCGCCCCGGGCGCGGATCTGGGCAGCCGAAAGCGCTTGGCGGGGCTGCAGACCCTGACGGGAGCGCACAATGCGTTCCACAGCGCGAAGGACGACTCTGTGAGTCCATACGCGCTCGCTGAAGCCTCCGGGTGGTTGGCCGGACCCGCAAGTGCCGCGCGGACGCTCGCTCCCCGGGTGGGATCGGCAATCGCCCGGTTCGTGCGGCGCCAGGTCGCGCCAGCAGCCGATACCCAGATCAGCCTGGAAGACGGGTTCGGCATCGCGGATCGCGTTAACTACGCACGCGTCGCGCTGTCCACCATGGGCCTGATCCGCAATTTTGCACGGCTCGTCGTCTTCTGTGCCCACGGCAGCACCACGAGCAACAACCCGTACCAGGCATCGCTCGACTGCGGGGCCTGCGGCGGGCAACGCGGGGGGCCCACGGCTCGGACGGCAGCGTTGATCTTCAACGATCCCGAAGTCCGCGTTGGGCTGCGGGAGCACAACATCAACATTCCTGCCGACACTGTCTTCATATCGGCCGAGCACGATACCGCCACCGACCGGGTCGTCATTTTGGATGAGTATGCGATTCCGCCCAGCCATCGGGCCGAGCTAGACGAACTTTGTGCGGACCTCGCCGCTGCTGGAGAAGCCCTCACCGCCGAACGCAGCGCGCTCCTGCCCTACGCGCCAGGGCGGGCTCGGAAGAACCCCGCCGTAGCATCACGGCACGCCAGCACGCGCTCTGCTGACTGGGCCCAGGTGTATCCGGAATGGGGTCTGGTGGGGAACGCCGCGTTCATCATCGGGCCCCGCGCCCAGACCTACGGGATTGATCTAGAGCGCAGGGCGTTCCTACACTCCTACCTGCCGCAGGACGATCAGGACGGCAGCGTCCTCGAGACTATCTTGACCGCCCCGTTGGTGGTCGCGCAGTGGATTAACGCGCAGTACTACTTCTCCACGGTGGCACCGGATATTTTTGGTGCAGGCAGCAAAACGATCCATAACGTGCTGGGCGGCGTGGGCGTTCTCGCCGGGCACGCCGGCGACCTGCAACTGGGTCTGCCGTGGCAATCGGTTGCCGTTGGCGACACCCTCATTCACGAGCCAATGCGGCTGTTGACCGTCATCCATGCACCCACCGATCGCATAGACACGATCGTCGAACGGAACCCCATCCTGCAGGAGCTCCTGCACGGCGAGTGGTTCACCTTCACCGCGCCAGATTACGAAACGGGCACCTGGAAACTCCGCACTGCCGCGGGTTGGCAGTCGTGGTCCGGACCGAGCAACTGATCGCTATCCGCACCATCCACCTGAAGATAAGGAAAACAGCATGAATCGCGACAACCTGACGAAGATGACGAAACTCGAAGTCGTCGTTACCGGCGCCGACGCTCCCGCCGTGCACGACCTGTTCCGCAGCTGCGGAGCAACCGGCTTCACGAGCCTTTCCGGCGTGTCAGGCCTTGGCCATCACGGCTACCACCAAGGGCGACTGCTCTTCAACCAGCAGGCAACACTCGAACTGCTCATCACCGTCGTTCCGGACGACAAAGCTGACGCTTTGCTGGCCGGACTCACCGCGTTATTCGAAGAGACCGCCGGCGTGATGTTCCTGACCGACACCTACGTAAGCCGCGCGGACTACTTCAGCTGATAGCTGGAAGGCCACCGGGGTTCACCGTCTACTCAAGACGGTTCGGGCCGGGATGCCGCAGCGCGACAATCGGCTCGCTGCGGCATCTCAGCCGACACGTTTTTGTCCTTAGGCGGGGTGGGAAGACTCGAGCGAGGCATACACGATGATATTGCTCTCATAACTTCTCGCGTTCGGATCGAACTCTCCACCGCAGGTGATCAAACGCAGGCCAGCATTGTCGATATTGCCGTAGACCTTTTCGGTGGGGAACTCGCTTTTAAGGATGGACTGGACCTCGTCCACGTTGAAGACCGCGACCGTGCCGTCATCACGAGTGACGTCTATTTTGTCGCCCACTTGCATTGCCCCCAGCTTATAAAACGATCCGGGGCCGTACTTTTTACTGTCTACGTGGCCCAGGATGATCGACGGGCCAAGTACTCCGGGGGCAGGCGATTGGCGGAACCAGCCGGGCTTGGATTCTGGATCGTCCAGCGGCGGTACTTCCACCGTGCCGTCTAGATTCAGCCCCACATCGATCATCTTCGACGAGACTCCCAGGCTGGGGATGTCAATCTTTATTGGTTGTGCGGCCGGCAAGATGAGCCCATTGTCCGGGTTTTGCGGGGCTTCTTCCGCTACGGATGCTTGCGACGCGACTGACGGCTGACTCGTTTCGGGTGCTGCCGCAACGGGCGATTCCGCGGCGGACGGTACTGCGGCGGGCGATAGCTCCACGGACTGCTCACTCGTCGGCGCCGGTTCGGAAGTCGGCGAACTAGCTTGTGGAGCGCTTGCGACAGCAGCTGGCGCACTCGCCGCGGATCTCGTCACGTCTGACGAAGCGGGCTGCGGTGGCCCTGGGGTAGAGGAGCACGACGCGACGGTGATCAAAATGATTCCGATGATCGCGAGAAGGCCCGCTGTCAAACGCTGCAACTGCGGAGACTGCTTAAACCTGTGCAGCACGGACGGCTCCTCTATTACTTTCGTTAGTGCGACCCTACTCTCGGCGCCTATCCACCAGGCCGTCAAAAAAACGATCCTTGGTTTCGCCGAGCTGCGCTCGGTTCGGGGCGGCAGCTGATGCCGAGGGAGGTTTTGGTCACGACAGTTATCGCACGATGCATAATCGCCGCACAGCTATCCAGCCGGATTCGCTGGTATGTACAGCGTGATGGTGGTGAGCGTATGCGTGAGAACGTCCGGTGGGAAGCTTATGGACGGCGCTGGAAAATTGTTCACCCGTCGGGACCGCTGCCTGGGCCCAGCACCACTGATGCGCGTCGAATCACGATTCCGCGCTCCCGAAAAGGGAAAAGCACCATATTGTCGGGGTGACAGGATTTGAACCTGCGACCCTCCGCTCCCAAAGCGGATGCGCTACCAAGCTGCGCTACACCCCGTTGACTGTTGAAACGATACCTTGCTCCTCGAGCGGTTTTTTCCAGTGCTCGGGATCGGGTAACCTTGGGACCGCACCCCGAGGCGACTCGGGAGGTCATATGCGGGCGTAGCTTAGTGGTAAAGCCTCAGTCTTCCAAACTGATGATGCGAGTTCGATTCTCGTCGCCCGCTCCACACAATTGCAACTCGCCCACACCATTGTTTTGGGCAGGCGTTTGACGGTGGCTTCGCCCTCACGTCCTTTTCCTCAATCCCCTGAGTCTGGTCGAAGTCGACTACTGTCTCATCCGACAACAGCACGCCGGCACCAACCAGGAGCACCCATGTCGACCGATGTCCCAGCGACGGCGAGAGCCACCGGGGTCGGTCCGACAATCCTGACGGGTTTCGTGGCAGGCATCGTCGGCTTCACCTCGTCATTTGCGGTGGTTCTCACCGGCTTACGCGCTCTCGGCGCCAACGACAATCAGGCAGCGTCAGGGCTTTTCATCATCTGCCTAACGATGGGCGCTGGTTGCGTCATTTTTTCGCTCAGGTACCGGATGCCGATCACCATGGCGTGGTCTACGGCGGGCGCCGCTTTGATGGCTGGTGCTTCGGTTCCTACAGCTGGCTACGCCTCGGCGCTCGGCGCGTTCGCTTTCGCCGGCATCCTCTATGCCGCGTCGGGGCTCATTGCGCCGCTGGGGCGATGGGTGCGAATGATCCCCACCTCGCTGGCAAACGCGATGTTGGCGGGGATCCTCGTTACCCTGTGCGTCCAGCCTTTCACCGCGCTGGCAGCCAACCCGCTCTCCATTGCGCCGGTACTTCTGACATGGCTCATCATGCTGCGTATTTCCCGACGTTGGGCAGTGCCAGCAGCGTTGGTGACCGCACTGGTCGTCATTGCTGGCAGCGGTTCGCTGAGCAAATTGTCTGCCTCACAACTGGTTCCGCACATGGTGTGGACTACCCCGACGTTCAGCCTCAGCGCAGTGATCGCCATCGGTGTCCCGCTGTACCTGGTCACCATGACGAGTCAGAACATCGCTGGCACGGCGGTGATGGCGACCTTTGGATACGCCGTTCCGCTGCGTCAAGCGCTCACTTACACCGGCGCGGCAACCGCACTTGGCGCAGGCCTCGGGGGGTTCACTATCAACCTCTCTGCCATCGCCGCAGCGATACCGGCCGGTCCCGGCTCGCATCCCGATCCGGCGAAACGCTGGATCGCGGGAGTGGGCAACGGGGTCACCTATCTCGCGTTCGGCCCACTTGCGGCAGCCGTTGCCGCGATCTCGGTTGCCGCGCCCGCGGGCATCGTTGCGTCCATTGCGGGCTTGGCCTTGATCGGCTCATTCGCAGCTGCTGCGGCTAGCGCCTTGGCCGATCCTGCCCACCGCGAGGTTGCGGCGATCACGTTTGTCGTTGCAGCGTCTGGGATGTCGTTCGCCGGAATTAGCGCCGCATTCTGGGCTTTGGTAGCTGGCGGCATGTATCTCGCTGTTATGCGAATCCCCCACATGCGGAAGGCGAAGCTGGCAGGGGCCTCCGCAGCAACAAAGTAAACTCAGACCCGATGGCCGGGCAGATGTGCGCTCAGCGAAATGGTAAGTAAAGCGAAAGGCTTGAAAAGGCTATGACCGTGCGTAAAGTCGCCCTGCTCACCGCGGGCGGATTCGCCCCCTGCCTGTCCTCCGCCGTCGGTGGCCTGATCGAGCGCTACACCGAGCTGGCACCCGAAGTGGAAATCATTGCCTATAAGCATGGTTACCAAGGGCTGCTTGCTGCTGACTACATCACCATCACCCCCGAGATCCGCGCTGGCGCAGGACTTCTGCATCGTTTTGGTGGATCGCCGATCGGCAACTCTCGCGTCAAGCTGACCAACGCCAAAGATTTGGTCAAGCGGGGCCTAGTCGCGGAGGGCGCTAACCCACTGCAAGTCGCCGCGGAGCGCCTTACAGCGGACGGCGTCGACATCCTTCACACCATCGGCGGCGACGACACCAACACCACAGCGGCGGATTTAGCTGCCTACCTCGCCGAGAACGATTACGCACTCACCGTTGTCGGCCTCCCCAAGACCATCGACAACGACGTCATCCCGATTAAACAGTCCCTCGGGGCGTGGACCGCCGCGCAGGAGGGTGCTCGCTTCGCACAGAACATCATCGGTGAGCACAACTCCGGTTCGCGGATGCTCATCGTGCACGAAGTGATGGGTCGCCACTGTGGCTGGCTGACCGCCGCGACGGCGGCCGAGTACCGCAAGTGGGTGGACGCCCAAGAGTGGTTACCGGAAATCGGGCTTTCTGCCGAGGCCTGGGATGTGCACGCCGTCTACGTGCCCGAAGCCGAGTTCGATCTTGAGAGCGAAGCGACGCGACTGCGCGAAATCATGGACCGGGTAGGCAATGTCACCATTTTCCTATCCGAAGGAGCGGGGATGGACACCATCGTTGGCCAGCTGGAAGCAGCGGGCACCCCAGCAGAGCGCGACCCCTTCGGTCACGTCAAACTCGATACCGTCAACCCGGGCGCCTGGTTTGCGAAACAGTTTGCCGAAAAGCTCGGCGCCGAAAAGGTGATGGTCCAAAAGTCCGGGTACTACTCACGGGCCGCCCCAGCCAACGCCGAGGACTTGCGTTTGATCAAGTCGATGACGGACTTTGCCGTCGACTCCGCTTTGCGCGGCGAGTCCGGCTGCATCGGCCATGACGAAGAGGCCGGGGACGTGTTGCGCGCCATTGAGTTCTCCCGGTTGAAGGGCGGCAAAGCGTTCGACATTCACACCGCTTGGTTCGTCGACATGTTAAGCGTCATCGGCCAGCCGGTGCCGAAAGCTGCGGCCGCACACTGATAACGAGCGTTGAACGACGGCGCCGTCAGCTCTTCACCACTCGGGCTGGCGGCGCTTCGCTCTATCGATCCGCGGGTCGCGCCTCCATCGCTCTGTATAGGTTTCCATCTCCCCGACTGTGTAAGGCAGGATGGTCGCTATGACAGACGCCGCCAAGCCCATCGCCCAGGGGCTGAAGCTTCGCTCGCTCACTTCGGCCGACCTTCAAAACCTTTTGGAGCTCGATGGTCGGGCGTTCCTCGAGCTCCCCCCGCAGGATGTACTCGACCAAGTGATCGCGCCCGCGCTCGAATTGGATCGGTTTACCGGAGTTTTCGACCACAACGACATCGTGGGTGCGGCAGGTATTTTCAGCAAGTCACTGACGCTTCCCGGGGGCGTGCGTGCACCGGTTGCGGCGGTTACGTGGGTCAGCGTCCAGCCCGGGTACACCGGCCAAGGCATCCTGCGCAGGCTGATGACGGATCAACTCAAGACTCTTCACGAGAAGAGGAGTGAGCCGATTGCCCTCCTCACCGCCAGTGAATCTGGCATCTACGGGCGCTTCGGCTATGGCCTTGCAAGCCTCAGCGCTGGCCGCCAGATACCGCAGGGCCTCGAGCTGCGCTCAATACCCCAGCAAGGGTCGGTCACACACATGAAGCGGGATGCCGCGCTTCCCGCGATCCGGTCGCTGCACCAACGCATAGCCGAGCAAACAACCGGGTTTTTGTCCCGCTCCGAGGCAACGTGGAACTACCTGTTCAGCGACCATCAGTACTTCCGCGACGGACAATCCAACCTCGAGTTTGTGCTGCACGCCGACGGCTACGTCGCCTTCCGCACCAAGGGCAGCTTTGATGCTCGCGGGCCAGCGGGCACTCTCGTCATCATCGAACTTTGCGCCGCCACCCCGCAGGCCCACGCAGCTTTATGGGCGCACCTGCTGAGCTATTCGCTGGTACGCGAAATCAGCTACGGCAGATCCAGCCTCGACGATCCTATTCAGGACTTGGTGGTTGACCCCCGTGCCATCCGCACCACCACCAGAGACCATCTCTGGCTTCGCATCGTTGACCTTGATCGCGCTATCGGACTGCGCTCCTACAGCTCCGCGGCACGCGTACGGGTGCGGGTCACCGACGCCACATGCCCCTGGAATGACGGCACCTGGGAGCTGACGCTTACTGCGGGGCCACGGAGCTTTGGGGCGAGTAGCGCCGTGCGGACCGCCAAACTCGCCGAGATCGTTCTGGACATCAGCGATCTGGGAGCTGCTTTCCTTGGCGGTGCCCGGATCGCGCGGCTCGCCGCAGCCGGGCGCATCACCGGGGATCATACCGCCATCGCAGACTTAGATCTGGCGATGTCCACTGCGAGCGCGCCGTGGTGTCCGGAAGGCTTCTGATCGGAGCGTCACACTTGCCTTTCGATGGGGCATGCTCAAGGGATGGAACACACTTCCGAAACTCCGCACCGGCGCCGAAGGAGTGCAAGGCGCGAGCAGGGTCCCCCCAATGTGGCCGCCACGACAACTTCGAGCCCTGATCAGAACTCGGGCCTAGCCTCCGAGTCGGCTGCACGAGAATTGCCACAACCCGCCGCCGCTTCCCCTACTGAAGCTCCCGTTGGGAGCAAGGAGAAGGCGCGAGCGCCGCGACAGCGCGAATCGAAGCGAAGCCGTCATAGGGCCAAACTGCAAGCATTAGAAACACCCGCTCCCACCCCTCAGGGACACCTGAAATCCCCTGAACCAGCGCACCCGGAGACGAGCAGCGACGGACAGCAAAACGTCGGTCTCGAAGCGGTCCCAGTTCAGACTGAGCATGGCGAGGAAACCAGCGACAACGGCGCACCGGAGCTCCAGCACCTTGCCAGTCGGGAACTATCCCCGCGGGAGCAGACACACCGGCAAGACGTGAGTAAACAGGAGCCCTACCGGGAGCAAACACGTCATCCACGCGATCGCCGCGCCGAAATCGCCGAGCGGGCGCTTCGCGGTTTGGTGACGACGCGTGGCACGCAGGTGACCTGGTCCGCGGCTTTGAGGGCACGAAGTCTGGCTCAGCCCAGCGCAGCCGACATCGCCGAAGCAGAAACCGATCTCGTGATTGTCCGGCGCAACTACACCCCTGCGCAGCCCTTACCCGCGAGCAAAAAACCAGAGCGGCAGCCCCGTAGATAATCCTCGACGCACCGAGGCGCGAGAGGTGTCCTGCAAGATGGTGCTGCGTAACGGGAAGTGCCGCCGTCAAGGGTCACCAATCCAGACCCGGGAGGGCTACGGAAGCTGAACTGGCACCGTTACTCAGACGTGTAGCCGCTTCGGGTCCGCTTCATAAGCCGACACGAGGTCGATCCGACGCTGATGGCGTTCGTCGTGTGAGAAATCGGTAGCAATAAAGGTGTCCACCAGAGAGAAAGCGGTTGCCTCGTCGTGCATCCGGGCGCCGATTGAAATGACGTTGGCGTCGTTGTGTTGGCGACCCAACTGAGCTGTCTCGGTGGACCAGGCCAGAATGGCGCGCACTCCAACGACCTTATTGGCGGCAATCTGCTCTCCGTTTCCGGAGCCACCGATAACTACGCCAAGGCTCCCCGGATCCGCCACCACTGAGCGACCTGTCTCCAGGCAGAACGGCGGATAGTCATCAAGGCTTTCGTAGATATGCGCCCCGAGATCGACGACGTCATGCCCCGCAGCGGTGAGGTGTTGCACCAGAGCAGCTTTCAACTCGAAGCCAGCGTGGTCAGAACCCAGGTAGATGCGCATTGCCACAGTCTCCCACCCTTTAAGGGACCACCATTACTGGGAACTTCTGAGAAGCGACCACAGCTCTGGAAACCGACCCCGACGCGATCCTGTGGAGCAGCTCGGCAAAACCCGCATGCCTTTTCCCAACCACGACGCACGCTGCGTCGCGCTCGTCAGCGATCCGGATGATTTCTGTCGCAGCTTCGCCAAAGGTTGACAGCAGTTCCCACTCCACGCCTGCCAGATCACCGCCTGCCACGAGATCGGCCGAAAGTGCGGCCTCCATTTCCTTTTCGGCCGCATCCGTAACATCCATGTCTTCCTGCAGCGGGACGAACCCCTCCACCAACGGCATTATTCTGCGACGCACATGGATCAACAGCACCGGGCGGCCCAAACTACGAGCGAGAAACACTGCGGCCCTTAAATGGCGTCCGCTGGTTGCGGCGGCGTCCACCCCTACTACCACCGGTCCCGGTCTCAGATCAGGTGGGAGTGGGATTCCACCGGGGCTCACTCCCGTGCGCGACTTCTCGTCCATTTCAGGCTCCTTCTGAAGGCATAACCGGTAGGAGGAAACCATGAACAACCATGGTTGACCCCTACCGTTTCACACACCGAAGACATTTTCCCGAACTCGCGCTCTCATCGACTCTCTAGTCGAACTGTGGGCCCTCGGTCCGTTCCCGCTTTATTTCGAAAAAGTAGGGGTAGCCAGCGAGTGTCACGGTCGCATCCCAAATTTTCCCAGCCTGTTCTCCGCGCGGAATACGGGTCAGTACGGGGCCGAAGAACGCGACTGAGTTGATGTGAATCGTGGGGGTACCCACCCCTTTACCGACCTTGTCCATTCCAAGGTGATGGCTCGCGCGCAAAGCGGCGTCGTACTCCGACTTCTTCCCTGCTTCTGCTAGCTCAGCTGGCAGGTCCAGCTCGGCAAGGGTGTCAGCGATGACGGCTTCGAGATCCTTGTTCCCTTCGTTATGAATCCTGGTGCCCATCGCCGTATACAACGGAGCAAGAATCTCATCACCCTTCAGCTGGGCCGCGGCGATCGCCACCCGCACCGGCGCCCAGGCAGCGTCCATCATCTCTCGATAGTTATCCGGCATGTCTTGTCCCTCGTTCAGAACCGAGAGGCTCATTACATGGAAGTTGACTTCGATATCGCGTACTTTTTCAACCTCGAGAATCCACCGTGAGGTGATCCAGCAGAACGGGCACAGGGGATCAAACCAAAAGTCGGCCACGTCTTTGCTCGCGGTGTCACTGCTCTGAACCTCGTTCATCGTGCTCCTTGCTAGTTGGTTAATTCGTCACTCGTCGGGGCATGCTTTCAGGCAACAAAACGTTCAGCGCCGCGGGAGGCTAAGTTGTTCCCAGGGAACAACTCCCCTACGGCCAGTGGCGCCAGCGGTCCATAACCGTCCGCCGCCACCACGCGCGCAGCAGCGTGGAGCAATTCCAGACAACTGCGCGCACCACACAAAGAAAGAGGATCCTTTCGGTGTCCCAAGCTCCCAACCTGACCAGAGACCAGGCACAGCAACGCGCGGCAATCCTGGCGGTGGCTCACTATGACGTCCAGCTCGACCTTACCGACGGCGCCGGCGCGCCCGGTGAGAAGACGTTCACCATTTCGGCTGCGATCACGTTTCGAGCCGCCGCTGGTTCGCAAAGTTTCATCGACTTCGTCGGAGATTCCATCACCAGCGCAGAACTCAACGGTCAGCCGCTAGACACCAGCACTTGGACCACCGTCGAAGGTCTGGCCCTGCCGAATCTGCAGGAATCCAATGAGCTCAGAATCCACGCCATCGGCGAGTACACCAACACTGGCGAGGGTCTACACAGGTTCGTTGACGAAGTAGATGGCGCCGTCTACCTCTACAGCCAGTTCGAAACCGCAGATGCCAAACGGATGTTCCCTTGCTTCGACCAGCCCGATCTCAAGGCCACCTTCTCCTTTCAAGTGACTGCCCCGACGACATGGCAGGTCATTTCTAATGGCGCAACAGAAACTGTGACGGAAGTGCCCTCGGGGTCCGGCGTCGCCAACCTGCACACATTCGTCCTCACCGCCCCCATGAGCACGTACATCACGGCGCTGATCGCCGGCCCCTACTCCGTGGTGCGTGACACGCATGACGGTATCGACCTCGGGCTGTTCTGCCGCGAGTCCCTCGCTGAGTTCTTGGACGCGGAAAGGCTTTTCACCGAAACCAAGCAGGGTTTTGATTTCTTCCATGGTGCGTTCGGTGTTCGCTACCCGTTCGGGAAGTATGACCAGCTTTTCGTGCCGGAATTCAATGCGGGCGCGATGGAGAATGCTGGCGCCGTTACCTTCCGTGAGGAATACGTCTTCCGTTCCAAGGTGACCCGCTACTCCTACGAGCGGCGCTGTGAGACCATCCTGCACGAGATGGCCCACATGTGGTTCGGCGATCTTGTCACAATGCGGTGGTGGGACGATCTCTGGCTCAACGAATCGTTTGCTACCTGGGCTTCGGTCGTCGCGCAGAACGCAGCTACCGAATACACCAGCGCCTGGACCACCTTTGCAAACGTCGAAAAATCGTGGGCTTACGTGCAAGATCAGCTTCCATCCACTCATCCAATTGCCGCAGACATGGTGGATCTGGAGGCCGTCGAGGTCAACTTTGACGGCATTACCTACGCCAAGGGCGCCTCGGTACTCAAGCAACTTGCCGCCTACGTCGGCTACGAAGAGTTTTTAGGCGGGCTGCGGGCCTACTTCGACGCCCACGCCTTCGGCAACGCGAACTTGGCGGACCTGCTGGGCGCGTTGGAGAAAAGTTCCGGACGCGACCTCTCGTCCTGGGGCCGTCAGTGGCTGCAAACCACCGGGCTCAATGTGCTTGAGGCCGATTTCGCCGTAGGTCCAGACAACACAATTACCCACTTCGCGGTCCTGCAATCCGGCGCCCAGCCGGGAGCCGGGGAGCTGCGCTCCCATCGGCTGGCGATCGGCATTTATGACGACGACGAGAGCGGCAAGCTGGTTCGCACCCACCGCATAGAGATCGACATCGACGGTGCACGAACCGAAGTCGGCACTTTGGTCGGAATAGATCGCGGCAAAGTCGTCTTGGTCAACGACGACGACCTCACCTACTGCGGCATTCGGTTGGACCCGCAATCACTGGAGGCGGTAGTTGCCAGGGCCGGAGACTTCGCAGATTCACTTCCGCGGACGTTGGTGTGGTCTGCCGCGTGGGAAATGACCCGAAATGCAGAAATGCCCGCCCGCGACTTCGTGTCGCTCGTACTGCGCGGCATCGAGTCCGAAGACCAGATCGGTGTGGTGCAACGGCTGCTCTCACAGTTGCAGGTGAGTGTCGGTTCGTACTCGGACCCGACCTGGGCTGCCGAATCTGGCTGGCCCGCGCTAGCAAGCAGGTTGCTCGAGCTCGCCCACGCCGCCGAGCCGGGCAGCGACAGCCAGCTTGCTTACGTGTCCTCGCTGGCCTCGGCCAAGCTTGGACCTGAGCAGTTGGACGCCATCACCGGTTGGTGGGATGGCTCAGCACCGCTCGCTGGCCTCACAGTTGATACAGATCTCGCTTGGACGCTGCTGGGCGCGCTCGTTGCCCACGGCCGCCAGGCGGTAGCTGCGATCGAGACCGCTCGCGCTGCTGACGCGACTGCCTCCGGAGAACGCCGCGCGATGACGGCTACCGCCTTACTTCCCGATCTAACATCCAAGCAGCAAATTTGGGATCGCTTGATCACCGACGATTCGATGGCCAACGCACTGCAGGACGCAGCCATTGGCGGATTCACTCACCCCGCACAGGGCGAAGTGCTCGCTCATTTCACCGGTCTGTATCTCAGTGCTGCCGAGCAAGTGTGGACCCGTCGATCCAGCGAGGTGGGCCAAAAGGTAGCGGTCGGCCTCTTCCCCCGATGGTCCATTGCGCCGGAAACCGTTGCTGCCGTCACCGAATGGGAAGCCGGGGACCATCCGGCAGCGTTGCGCCGGTTGGTGTCGGAGGGCCGCGCAGGCCTCGAACGTGCATTGCGAGCTCGCGCCGCAGACACGCATCACGCCGCCACAGCACACTAGAAGCAAAAGCTTGTCGAGACCCCGGATTTGCCCAGGGTCTCGACAAGCCTTCGTCTTCAGGAAATTACCAGCGCGCGCGCTCTGGCAATGTTCCGGCTTGATCGGCCAGAATCCGCAGCCCGTTGATCAGGCCGCCGCCAATCGCGCCCTCGGTTGCTGAGGCGATTACCGACAACACCGCGAGCCGCGATGCGCGATCGGTAATGCGACGGCTTGACTCTCCGCCGGTCACCACCTCTACGACGCGCTGCCCCGGCGACATGGCAAGCAGCACCGTCATGGGCGCCTCTGCTTCGAACTGAGCCAACAGCGACTCTGCTTCCGCTCGGGTATCCGTACCCAAATCGCCGAGGTACACGGCAAAGCGCAGACCTGTCTTTCGCTCGGCTTCGACCAAAACATCATCGAGAAGTTCCAGCTCGCTCGCGGATAGCGGGGAATCTGCGTACCCCTGCGGTCCGACGATGGCTGGCAGGCGCCTGTTGCGCTGTGTGGTTGCGATAATTTTGGCTTCAGTAACACTCACCAATTCACCATGTTCCACGGGCACCTCCGTTTTGTGAGTTCACAATCGTGGCTGGGACGACGACGGGCTCCGAGCCAGCCCAGAGGCGGTTCGAATAGTTCCACTGATCGCCCGGTGTGTAGCGCGAACGGGCTTTCGCTCGATTCGGGACAACCGTCATCAGTCCGGTCACCAGGATGGTCGCCAGCGGGATACCCGCGAGCACCAGCAAAGTCTCAGAAGTATTCACTACCAGAAGGTATCTCACTCGTGGCCTAGTTGGTCTGCCGGGCCTTTTTCAGCGCCGCCAGCTGTGGTTATGCGGAACTCGCGCCCGTCATGACCACCACGGAGCAGGCCGGTGACCTGCCCACGGATGCGCAAGTTCCAGCTGCGCGCTCAGCGAGATGAGGGTGCATTCGTCGCCAGGGCTGCCAATGAACTGCATACCAATGGGCAGCCCCTCGCTCGTCCATTGAACCGGGACGCTGATGGCAGGTTGACCCGTCATATTCACCTGGGCTGTCCACGGCGTGAACGTCATCTGGCGCGCGAAGTCCAACGCCGGGTCGCCGCCATCGGTGAAGTACCCGACCGGACGCGGCGTTCGCGCGACCGTGGGGGTGAGGACGACGTCATAGGGCTGCATTGCCTGGATCAACCGGCGGCCGCCGTACTGGACGGCGCTGAATGCCGCGGCGACTTCGGGGCCACTGGGTTTCGAGCCTTCGTCGAGCAAATAACGGGTGAGCGGCGTCAGGAGAGCGTGTGCACCCGGTGGTAGGGGTGTTAAGTGGGCGAGCACAGCCCAGACGGTGACGAAGGCATCCAGCATTCCCTCAGGGCTGGGGAGGTCAAGGTCAACGACCTCATGGCCCAAGTCTTGAAGCAGTTGCGATGTTGCGTCGTAAGCCTTCGCAACCTCCGAGTCGATGTGAACTCCCGCCACCGGCGTGTCAAGGGTTCGGCCAATTCGCAGTTTCCCCGGGGCTCTGGAAGCAGCCTGGAGGAAACTGCCTCCATTTGGCAGAGGGGCCACACCCGCTGGTTCCGTGTTGACCGCGACGCACATCGCATCCAGCAACGCTGCCGCATCTGCGGTGTTCCTCGCTATCGGGCCAGCGACCGATAGACCCAACGGATCACTACCGAGCGGTCCGCGAGAGACCCGTCCGCGGGAGGTTTTGATCCCGACCAAGCCACACATTGCTGCCGGGATCCGGATCGATCCGCCTCCGTCCGTACCATGCGCAAAGGGGATCAAACCTGCGGCCACTGCCGCGGCTGCACCGCCCGAGGAGCCACCCGCCATGCGGTCTGTGTCATGCGGGGTGCGGGCAGGTGGCGCAACCTTGTTTGCGGTGTAACACGCGAGCCCGAATTCGGGCGCATTAGTCTTTCCTACGCTTATTACGCCAGCATCACGAAGGAACCGAACAACATCGTCGTCGTAGCTGGGAACGAACTCAGCAAATGCTGCGGACCCGTAGGTGGTCCGGACGCCTGCCGTAGCAGTGAGATCCTTGATAGCGGTGGGAACCCCATGCAGGGGCGTCAACTGAGCACCGCTGGCCTGCCGTGCATCCGCGTCCTGCGCGGCCCGCAGCGCGGACTGCGCTGTCACTGTGGCGAATGCGCCCAACGCGTCCGAATAACAAGCGATGCGCTCCAGGTAATGCGAGACCAACTGGTGCGACGTAATTTCCTTTGCCGCGATAGCTGCAGCCTGCTGCAATGCGGTGAGGTCATGGAGGTCAGACATTCCCCGAACCTACCGGCAAATTCGCCGCCCTCCCTGCCCGGCGATGCCAATGACGGACATCGGTTAGTGCGCCAACCGCTCTTGGCGCGCCAGAGCCGGGATCACCACGACAGCCAGCAACAACGTCAACACACCCGCACTGACGAAAACTGTTGGCACGCTCCACTGCGAGGCCACCCCACCGCCAAGCGCGGCGCCGACGGGGATGACGCCCCAGGCCACCACTCGAAACGCGCTGGATACTCGCGCCACAATGGCGCGGGGTGTGTGCCGCTGCCGTCGTGTTGCCGACAGCACGTTCCAGGTTCCACCAAAGATCCCCAGCAACACGTAGGCACTCAGCGCGATCGCAGGGGTGACAAACATGCCCATCACGAGCATCGAGAGGCCCAAACCGACAATGGCAGAACCCAGGAGGGTGCTACTGGCAAATCGCCGGCTCAACCGGGCAACAATCACCGTCGCGATCAACGTTCCCACTGAGTAGGCGGCAAGCAGTGTGGGGTACACCGCTTCCGACATGTTCAACGACGTCCGAGCGTAGAGAACAAGCACCGCATCCGTAGCTGCATTGGCAACGGCAAGCACCGCTACGGTGAGCACCAATGTGCGAAGAACCCGATGCCTGAACAGGAACACCAGCCCGTCGCGAATTTCCTGCAACCGCGCTCGCAGATCGGATCTCTTACCGACGTGAGATCCGTCCACTCCCTCACCTGCCGTGAGAGTGGCTGCGGCGACAGCGCGAATTCGACGAATCAGACCGGCGGACACTACGAACGCCAACCCGCTCACCGCAAACGGTAACCACGGTTGGAGGATGAACAAAAGTCCAGCCAGCAGTGGTCCAGCCAAGTCCAACGCAAGCGTTTCGACGGTGACAAACCGGGCATTGGCCTGCTCCAGCTGTTGGGTCGGTACGACGTGCAGCATCAAAGACTGGGTTGCGCCGTCGGCAAATGTTTCTGCGGCGGTAATCAGAAACCCGAAGACGCACAACACTAAAATGTTGACCGAGTGCGCAACAACCACCGCGACCAAACCCAGCGTCAACGCGGCTCGGACGAGGTGCGCGGCAATGATGACACGGTTCGGAGAGAGCCTGTCTACGATTGCGCCAGCAGGCAGCGCGATCAGCAACCAAGGCAGGCTGGCAATGGCGGCAACTGCGGCAACTGCGGCGGGGCTGGGGTTGGTGGCGAGCGCCAACAGCGGAAGTGCCACCACGCGCAAACCATCACCCGACAGGGAAGCTGCCCAGGCGACCAGAAGCGATCGAAAGTCACGTGGCAATCCGGGAGCGCTATGATGCCGTCGATCCGCGCTCAATCCGTCCCCCTGCCACTTGTCTGTTACCTTCTGTACCCCCGCATGATGGAGCGTAGCGGCTTCGTTGATGCGGGAATCTACCCATCCCCACTCTTACGGCTCTCGGTTCTGCTTTCGTCATTCGGGTGGCTGCACGATTAGGCAGTCCGGGCTGAGCCGCTACAGCGATCTCACACTTCGAAATCATTTGGGTGATTTTTCCAAAAACACCTTTAGTCTGTTTGGGTCATCTCCGAGTGAACTCTGAGACTTTTGTTACATCTCTTAGGCTTCTTACCCCTCATCTCGTCACGCGCAGTGAGGTAGATGATAATTTCGACGAAACCTCGCTGTTTTCTACGGCTACACTCCTGACAGGAGCCCGAAAACACTGCTGTGCGTGACAAGTTGCTCACCCAGCTGATACAATTTGACTCCAAAGTATGAACATCCGTCTCAATCATTCTAGGTACTGGAGATCGACATGTCTGAATCCCGTGGAACCCGCGTTGGCCGTGGCACCCGTGTCGGTCGTGGCACCCGCGTCGGTCGTGGCACCCGCGTCGGTCGTGGCACCCGCGTCGGTCGTGGCACCCGCGTCGGTCGTGGCACCCGCGTCGGCTAAGCCTTAGCCTCATTCGGCTTTACCATCCGTTCCGAGAATGCGTCCTCTGGCGCTGGGACCTCGAGAGTTGTAACTCGGAACGCCGAAACCCCGGTAGCTAGTTCGTCATTGTGACGTGAGCGCGCCTACCTGCGCAAAATCTAGCTTTTTACTCATGCAGCTGCACCGGCGAGCCACGGCTCCCATAGTGGGTCAGCTTCATCAACGAGCCAGAGATGCCCGCCTGGCGTGTGTTGTGGGGGGCGAGGCGTGATTCGAAGATGCCATCCCAGCTCATCCAAAGTCCTATCGGCTTTACGGGTGTTGCACCGCGAGCAACACGCGACGCAGTTTTCCCAGGTGTGCTTACCGCCCCGCGATCTCGGGATCACATGGTCCACAGTCTCTCCTTTCCCTCCGCAGTAGGCACACGCCTTTTTGTCTCGTCGGAGTATCCCCGCACGCGTCACTGAGCTTGGAGCTCTATAAGGCACGCGAACATAACGGTTCAGCCTCACGACTGCGGGAAGTTGGATTACTAGACGCGCAGAGTGCACGGCCGATCCATCACGATCAAAAATGCTGACTGCCTTCCCAGCCAGGATGAGCACCAACGCCCTCTTGCTGGTTACCACTGCTAACGGTTCATGGGTGGCATTGAGCAACAACACCCGAGGTAGCGGCGACGTCCCCGGGTCTGGGTTTCCTCGTGTGGGGTCACAGCCCGGATCCATGCGCTGTGAAGCTCGATCCACTGACGATAGAGTCCCTAGAGCGCGATTTTTACTCGCCTCAGCTCTGTTGACACTGCGGCGAACGCCCATCGGCAGCTCTCTTCCCTACTCCGCTAGGCCGGTCGGCCCACCTCGTCTCGCGAGATCCGAGGAGCTCGTTATTCCTAGTCAACAGGTTTCTGGCCCGACATGCGAGAGTTTTTTCGGAAGACCCAGTTTCGCGGTGGCAAAAATTGCTGATGCCTGCGATGACTCACATGGAAGGCATGCTGACTAACGTAAACCCCTAGGCCAGTTCAGCGACGCTCCTCAAGAGCCCAGCGACCCTCCATACCTCCCATCACCGAGCGCCAGCGAAAAGGAACCAGCACCTTATGCTGCAGACAATTACCGAAACTGTCGCGCCGGTGTGTGCAGCGAAGCTGGGAACCTGGTGCAACCGGGTGTGGGAGTGGTGGCAAGTGGGGTGGATCGCGGAGGCAGCGGATGCGATTGTGCGCCCGGGGCTTCACATCATGCTGATTATCGTGATCGCTCTTATCGCCAGGACGCTAGTGAACAGATCCATCAAGCGCGTGGCGAACATGTCTTCGACCAGCTCGACGCCGGGCTTGCTTCGGCCACTGCGAGACCGCGCGGATGCATTCTTGGGACCCACCACTGTGGTGAGACGCAGGGAAAGGGCGCAATCGATCGGATCACTACTGCGATCCATGTCGTCATTTGTGATTGTGGTCGTCAGTTTCATGCTTATTCTTGCCGAGCTGGGTATCAACCTTGCCCCGCTGCTCACCAGCGCCGGAATAGCGGGTGTGGCACTGGGTTTCGGCGCCCAGAACCTCGTCAAGGATTTCCTGGCTGGAATCGCCATGATTCTGGAAGATCAGTACGGAGTCGGAGACGTCGTGGATCTCGGCTCGGCTACGGGCACCGTCGTTTCCGTGGGACTACGCACCAGCGCGCTCCGCGGGACGGATGGGACTATCTGGTACGTCCGCAACGGCGAGGTCCTTCGAGTGGGCAACTCCAGTCAGGGCGAGGCAGTCGTCAATATCGATCTGCCCTTGTCCTACGACTCCGACGCTGCGCAGGCGGGCCAGATAGCAGTCGACCAAGCCGCAATCGTGGCTCAACAACCGGAATTCATCGACGCCATTATCTCCGCGCCCGTAATGCTCGGCATTGTTTCCATGACTTCCGACACCGTCATGATCCGGCTCAGCACAACGGTGCGAACTGGCTCCCAGTGGGCCTACGGCAGGGCTGCCCGCGGCGCGATCAAAACGGCCTACGACGAAGCAGGAATCAAAGCACCCATGACCCTGGTGTTGCCGCCACCATCGCCTGGCAGCCGACCATAAGCATGCAATTTCCTATCCTGATGACTCCGAGAGGACAATGGAAGGCGTGAGCAGCCCAGGAACTTTCTACGACGAGGTCGGCGGCGCTAGCACCTTCCAGTCGATCGTCCATCGCTTCTACGCGATCGTGGCGGTCGACCCAATTCTGCGCCCCTTGTACCCGGAGGAAGACCTTGGCCCGGCGCAGGACAGATTCACCATGTTCCTGGCCCAATATTGGGGCGGTCCAAGAACCTACTCGGATCAGCGGGGGCATCCGAGGTTGAGAATGCGCCACGCGCCGTTCATTATCGGAGTGATCGAACGGGATGCGTGGCTGGCTGCGATGCGCGTGGCCTTGGACGGAGTCACCCTCACTGCCGAACAGGATCAACGCTTCTGGGATTACTTGGTGATGGCGGCCGATTCCATGGTCAACAGCCCGTCGCCCAGCCACTAGGGACTGTTGCAGCAGCTCCGCTCCCACCGCGTCTGCTTGTGAGCATGCTGGGCCAGCTGGCAAGATGACTACCTGTGACTTCTCCCGCCAACAGTTCAGCAGCCTCCTCCTCAACCTCCGCTTGGTGGTCCGGGACCGTCGGGTACCAGGTGTACATCAGGAGTTTTGCGGATTCGAACGGCGACGGCGTCGGTGATTTGAGGGGTATTCGTGAACATTTGGGATACCTCGAGCTCATCGGCGTCAAGACCATTTGGATTACCCCCTTCTATCCGTCTCCGATGAACGATGCCGGCTACGACGTATCGGATCCTCGCGATATTGATCCGAGTTTCGGCACGCTGGCCGACCTCGACGAGTTGGTCGCCGAAATACACGATCGAGGCATGAAGTTGCTCATCGATGTGGTGCCCAACCACTCCTCATCAGAGCACCCCTGGTTTGTCGAAGCTCTCGCTGCGGAGCCGGGGAGCGCGGCGCGGGACCGCTATATTTTTCGAGAGGGGAAAGGCCCCGAAGGCGCGGAGCCCCCCAATAACTGGAAGTCAATTTTTGGCGGCTCAGTCTGGCAGCGAGTGCCTGACGGCCAGTGGTATCTGCATATTTTCGACGCGTCTCAGCCCGACTTCAATTGGGATAACCCGGATGTCCGAGAAGACCTCGGGACCACTCTGCGTTTCTGGTTCGACCGCGGTATCGATGGTCTTCGCATCGACGTCGCCCACGGGATGGCTAAACCCGAGGGTCTACCTGACGTCCCTGCCGATTCCCCCGTCGCCCACGCCGTCCACCACGACGGCGGCGGAGTTATTCCAGTAGCCGAAGGCGCGTCCGATCCACGATTCGACAACGACGGCGTGCACGACATCCACCGCTATATCCGCAGCGTGGTCGACGAGTACACACAGCGCGCCTCTATCGGCGAGGTCTGGGTGGCTGATCCCGCTCGTTTCGCCGACTATCTGCGTCCTGACGAGCTACATCAAGCTTTTAGTTTTGGTCTCACCGAGGTGGCCTTCGATGCGGAGCAGATCGTGGCCGCTATCACGCGAGAATTGGCCACTGTCGCGTCAGTGGGCAAAGTGCCCGCCTGGACGTTGTCCAATCACGACCTCACCAGGCCTGCCACGCGGTACGGCGACGGTGAACTCGGCAGAATGCGGGCACGGGCCATGTTGCTTGTCGAGATGGCATTGCCAGGGGCGTTCTACCTGTATAACGGTGAAGAACTGGGATTACCGAACATAGAAATTCCCGACGGAGCCTTGCAGGATCCAACGTGGGAGCGCAGTGGGCATACTGAGCGTGGCCGCGACGGCGCACGATTGCCGCTGCCGTGGGACGGCGAAAAGCCTCCATTCGGTTTTTCCACCAACGCACATCCATGGCTGCCCAGCCCGGTGGAATATGCGCCCTTAACAGTGGAAAAGCAGCTGGAGGATCCTCACTCCACACTGAACTTGGTGCGGCTGGCGATCGAAATTCGCGAAAGCAACCCTGCACTCTCCGGCGATCACATTGATTGGTACGGGGCGCCTGCAGGCTGCTTCGCCTTCCGCCGTTCTGGCGGATTGGTCTGCGCGCTTAACAGCAGCGATGTCGCAATTGACTTACCACCGGGGGACGTAGTGGTTTCGTCGATACCCCTCGTCGATGGTCAGCTGCCACCCAACGCTGCCGTCTGGCTGGTCTGAGAGGTCAAAACAGCAGCGGCAGCAACGAATGACGGCGGCGAACGACGGCGCCATAGGTGGAGTCGAGCCGAAGCCAGGAGTCAGTCGCGTACACCGTTACGGCATCGGTGCCGACGCCGGCAAAACCCATGCCGGACAACGCAAACAGGCACCGCATCGGGATAATCACCTTCATTCCTTCGCCGCTGACAGTGAGGACTTCCGAGTCAAGAAGCGATGACGACGTGCCACCGGCCGGGCTGATGCTGTCCTTTGCCGCAATATTTCCCGCTTCTGTGAGCTCGACAATCACCGAACCAGGAATCTGGTCTACGGCAACCCATCCAGTCAACGGAGGCAGCTGAGAGCGCCACAGTCCGTCAACCACCGGTCCAGGGTCCACCTGATCTGCGCGCGAAATGCTTAACGCGGGCAGCAAATTCGAACCGCGAACCGTGACATCGCTGGGTTCCACCAGCCCACCCACGCTTCTGGTCACCATGGCGTCGAACGGAGTGGTGGCCCAGAGTTGGATCCGCGAGGCTAGCGCCATATTGCGCATCCGCACCACCACCTCGGGATCCATCCGTACCGCTCTGGCCACGAAGGCACCCGCGTCCGCACGGTCTCCAGAGTCTGTGATGGTGACACGCGCGGTCCCCGGGTAGATGCCGCTGGAGTCCGTGCCCGTCATCGGTCAGCCCCCGTCAACCCCGGTGTACCCACGACGGGGCCAGCATGTGGGGCGGCGAAGCGGGCGAGGAAGGTGCGCTCGGCCTCGCCCAGTCGCCGCGGCCGCCCATCTGCGAGTTCGATGGGCACGAGGACAGTGGAGGCGAGCGCAACTACCTCGTTATCCGAGGTCACGACGTAATCCACCGTGAACGAGGCGGAGCCGACGTGTGAAACACCCAACGACACCACCGCTGGTGGGCCCATCAGGATGGGGCGTTTGTAGTCGATACGCAGCGCAGCCACAACAATCGCCTTTATCAACAGATCCGCGCCATGGCGCGGTGCATCCACCCATAACCAATCGACCCGCGCTTCCTCCAGCAACGTGACCACTCGGGCGTTGTTGACGTGCCCTTGGGCGTCGAGGTCGGAGTACCGGACCCGCACCTCACTCACATACCGCTCTGGCACAGGTTCTCCTTTAACACTCCCGTGCGGGGTGCACGGCAGGTAGCGCTCTTAGTGAACCTAGTGTGGCCCACCTCGGGGGTGCGGTAGCTACCGAACCAGCGAATTGATCTCCCTCGCTGCCACTGACAGCGCGGCCAGGTTGTTAGCTCCCGACCCCGCAATTTGGCCCAGCGTTCGGCGCGCCCGCTCCAAACGGAATCGGTTGTCCTGCTCCCATTGGTCGATCTTTGACTGCGCGCCGACCTCCGGGCTGCTGCTGGACAAGACATCGGCCACGATGGCTCGCAATGAGCTGTACAGACCATCACGCACAGCCTGGCGTGCCAACGCGTGCCATCGATCGCCCCGGTCCAACGCCGAAACAGACGACAGGATGTTATCTAGACCCAGATGAGCCGACAGCGCGAAGTACAACTCCGCCACCTCCTGCGGTTCACGCCCAGATGCGATGGCGACATCAACCACATCGAGCAGGCTGAAGGTGAACAGAGCGTATGCCACTCGGTGTGCGAGATCAGCTGGTGCGCCGAGGTTCTGCAGACGCACCACATCTGCGTGGACGGTTTCGTGCTCGACTCCAACGAGCAGTCTAGGCATCCGTGGCGTCAACGCGTGCACGATCGCCGCGTAGCGCTCGATTTCTGCGGTGACATCCAGCGGTTGAGGACGGGAGGAGAGGAACCACCGCGCGGCGCGGTCAAGCAGTCGCCGAGTCTCAAGCGTCAACCGATCTTGGACAGCAGCGGGCACCACGTTGTTCACCTCGGCAATATCGGCCCACAACTCAGGCAGCCCAAATACTTTGGTGGTAGTCCGGTAGCTGCGAATCGAGTCGATCGCGGTGGCGGCCACTTCCTCCGTCAACCGGTAGACGAACGATAATCCGCCACCGTTGACTACCTCGTTAGCCGTCATGGTGGTGACAATTTCGCGACGAAGAGGATGGGCGGCAATAGCTTCCCCGTAACCGTCGCGCATCTGCTGCGGAAAGTAATCCGGCAGCTGGTCGGCGAAGGCGGACAGTTCCGGGAGTTCGGATCTGATCATTTCTTTGGATAGGTCTGCTTTCACATACGACAACAGCACACTCAGTTCTGGCGATGTCAGGCCCTCGCCGGCAGCGCCGCGCTGGTTTATTTGGGCCTGGGTAGGCAAAAATTCCAACCCACGGTCCAGGTTGCCGCGCGCCACCAGGTCGTCGATAAGCCTTGCATGCACGTTCAGCATGGACGGTGCGTGAAGCCGAATTACGCCGAGAACCCTGTTCTGGTCGATGTTGTCGGCCAAAACCAGTTCCGCGACCTCGTCCGTCATCGACACCAGCAACGCGTCGCGGTCAGCGACCGTCAAGGTCCCTTCGGAAAGGAGCGGCTGGAGCGCGATCTTGATGTTCACTTCATGGTCAGAGGTGTCGACCCCCGCCGAGTTGTCAATGGCGTCGGTATTGATCCGGCCGCCGATGCGGGCGAATTCGATCCGGCCGAGTTGAGTGACCCCCAGGTTGCCGCCCTCCCCAACCACCTTGACGCGTAGTTCGCCGCCGTTCACGCGGACCGGATCATTAGCCTTATCGCCGACCTGGGTGTCGGATTCGGTGGAGGCTTTGACATACGTACCGACCCCACCGTTCCAGAGCAGATCCACCGGCGCCAGCAGCACCGCATGCATCAACTCATTGGGCGTGAGGTGCGTGATGTCGTCATCGAGTCCCAGCACTTCCCGCATCTGTGCCGTTATTGGCACATTTTTCAACGTCCGCGAGAACACACCACCACCAGCAGAGATCAAAGATGGTTCGTAATCCGCCCATGAAGATCGGGGCAGGTCGAAGAGCCTGCGTCGTTCTACGAACGATGCAGCCGCATCCGGCGCAGGGTCGACGAAGATGTGGCGATGGTCGAAAGCAGCCACCAGCGCGATGTGCTCGGAGCGGAGCATGCCGTTGCCGAAGACATCGCCGGACATGTCCCCTACCCCCACCACGGTGAAGTTCTCCGTTTGGGTATCCACTCCCAGTTCGCGGAAGTGGTGCTTCACCGACTCCCATGCGCCGCGGGCGGTGATGCCCATCCCCTTGTGGTCGTAGCCTGCACTGCCGCCGGAGGCGAAAGCGTCATCGAGCCAGAACCCGTTGTCGGCGGCCACCGCATTGGCGGTATCGGAGAACTTTGCGGTTCCCTTATCCGCAGCGACCACCAAGTACGGGTCATCCTCGTCATGGCGCACTACCTGCTTCGGCGGCACAATTTCGCCATCAACACGGTTGTCGGTGACGTCGAGCATGCCTTGGATGAACATTTTGTAGCAGTTGATTCCTTCTGCGGCGAGGGCGTCACGGTCGGCTACCGGGTCACCGGTCGGTGCTGGCGCCTGCTTGAGGACAAACCCGCCCTTGGCCCCCACGGGCACAATCACCGCATTTTTCACCTCTTGGGCCTTGACCAGGCCCAGTACTTCGGTGCGAAAATCCTCGGGTCGGTCGGACCAGCGAAGGCCTCCCCGGGCTACGTCGCCGAAACGGAGGTGAACTCCCTCCAGACGCGGAGAGTACACCCAAATCTCATGCACTGGAACAGGTTTGGGCAGGTCCGGGATCTTTCGCGGGTTCAATTTAAAGGATATGAACTCGCGCAGTCGCTCGTTGCTATCGGTGCGGAAGGCATTGGTGCGGTCGGTTGCAAGGATCAACCGCAGGAAGGAACGGAGTATCCGGTCGGCATCCAAGCTGCTGACCAAATCAAGCGCGACGGTGATTTCCTCGGCCAAGGTGTCACAGGTTTCTTCCCGCCCGTCCTCTTCGGCGGGATCGAATCGAGCTTGGAACAGCCTTGCTAGCGAAGTAGCGATGGCAGGGTTGGTCGTGATGACCGACTCGATGTAACCCTGGGTATACGGGGAACCGATCTGGCGCAGATAGTGCGCGTAAGCGCGGAACACCGCAACCTGCCGCCAATTCAAATCGGCCGCCAACACCAGGGTGTTGAAACCGTCCACCTCAGCTAACCCACTCCACGATGCGGTAAACGCGTCGGTGAAGCGCGCCCGAACCTCCAGGACACTGCCATCATCGGCCAAATACTGGTCGGGGAACTGTAAGCCGAAGTCGTAGATCCGCGAGGGTGTTCCGTCGGTTCGCGTTACCTGATAGGGGTTTTCATCAATAACTTCGGCGCCCATACTTTGCAATAGCGGCAGCGCCCTGCTCAGTGTCACAGTGCCACCGGTGACGTAAGCCTTCAACCGGCGGTTGCCACCGCGCCCCGGTGGGGAGTCGATGATGGAAAGCGCCAGATCCTCCGGTCCCCGGAGTGCGTCGAGTAACTGTAGATCCATCACTGCGCTGGCAGGCGAGTAGTCGGCCTTGTACGCCTGATCAAACGCCTCGACGTATCTGGTCCGCTCCCCCGCGGTATCAAGAACCTCGTCACCACCGATGGCGGCTACGAGTTCGTCCTCCCAGGTTCGGATTGTCTGGCGAACCTTTTCCGTCATCCGTGGAAGGTCCACCACCACTGCGCTCTCGGGGTTGGTGGTAACGATGAAATGCACTGCGGCTAAAGCCGAGTCGCCGACACGAGCCGTGTAGCGAATGTCGGAGCCTTGGAGCTCGTCCAACAAAATCTTCATCATCGCGAGGCGACCAGCGGTGGTGTACCTATCGCGGGGTAGGAACACCAGCGCAGACACGAAGCGGCGGTAGGGATCTGCCTGCAGAAAAATACGCAGCGCCCGACGGCTCGTGAGCTGCAAGACGCCGCGGACCAACTCAACGACCTCAGAAACACTCGCCCAGAACAATTCTGCCCGTGGATAGGTGGCAAGCAAATCCAATGCGCGCTGGCCCGTGTAGGAGTCGACCGATGAGCCCAATGCGAGCAGGACCTCGTCCACAACGCGGCGCAGCACCGGGGTGCTCTGCACCTCGGCATTGAGGGCCCTTGGAGTCAACAGACCGATGAATTGGTGCTCACCCACTGCGACGCCGTCTTCATCGAATTCGCGAAGGGCGAGATAGAACGGCTGTGCGTTCTTTGCCAAGCTGGTGGGCGCCGACGATCGCGTCAGCACCATCAGCCGGTTATGGTCGAGCGGAGAGTGCATATTGGCGGTGAAGCCCTCAGCGCTAGCATTATCACGCAGGAGGCCGAGCCCACTGGTCGGCGCCGGGGTCATCGGCGTTCCGGTCGGCCCATCGCATTGTTGGTAGCCAACAAAGGTCAAGTGTCCGTCGGCGAACCAATCGAGCAAATCGGCCGCTTCGATAATCTCCTGTGCGGCAAGCGGTGGCGGGTTCCGACGCAGCGAGACTGCGAGTTCCTTTGCCGTTCTTGCCATCTCGTCCGTGTCTTCGACCACATCCCGCACCTGCGAAAGTGAAGCAGCGACCTCGAGTTCAATTTTCTCAGCGCGCTCAGCGTCGGTGATGCGGTCGATCAGAATGTGCGCCCAAGACTCTCGCACCACGTCTCGGCCGCGGAAACCACCGGTGATGCTGGACTTTGCCGAAGACCCCAATACCTCCACGAGCGTCCCGGCGCTGTCTCTACGGACATCCAGGATCGGGTGCAATACGCGAAGAACAACCGCACCCGCCTCGGTCAGAGTGCTGATCACCGAGTCGACCAGGTAGGGCATGTCGTCGTTGACGATGTTGACAATCGTTGACCCCGCCGACCACGCGTCATCGGCGTTTTGTGGGTTGAAGACCCTGATTTTTGGGCTGCCAGCACTTCGATGCTGAGCAAGACGCTGGTGGGCTGTCACGACCGCAACCACATCCTCAGCCCTCGTCGGAAGGTCCTCGGCGGGAATATGGCGGAAGTACCGTGAGATCAGCGTTTCCATCTCCGGGTGCTCCGCTGCAGCTTGTTCAACGGCTGTGTTCGCGACTGTTGCGGCGGCCTCCGATCCGCCTTGCCCGGACCGAATACCGTAAGCGTCCTTGCCCGCTACCGCGATCTTGTTCCTCTGCTTCCTCGCAGTACTTGGAGAGCCGTCCTTTTCGATGCCGGTGTGATCAGACGCGACAATCTCGGTCATTGCAGAGATCTCCCTAGATTCTGGCGCCTCATTGCGCCATCGATGCACCAACCCTAACCCTGCGGCGTGAACACGGGACAGCAACCCACGGCAACACTCACGCAGGTGTGAGGTATTCGCCATCCAGGTCCGTGGGACAGCACATTCGATACCTCTGACGCAACAAATTGTGCAGTCGAGGCCAGAGCTGCGGGCGGCGCCCCAAGCAGTCCCGAGGACGTGCGCTGGTGGATACAGCGAAGCGGGCCGGCCCTGAGAATTCCTTCTCACCCCCGACCCGCTTGCTGAACGCAGCGGCAACTGCCGACTAGTCGCGCGTCAACTTCCGGTGGGTGACACGGTGTGGACGGGCGGCTTCGGTGCCCATCCGAGAAACCTTGTTCTTCTCGTAGTCGGAGAAGTTTCCCTCGAAGAAGTACCACTTCGATTCATCCTCGTCGGTGCCCTCCCACGCCAGGATGTGGGTGCAGACCCGATCCAGGAACCAGCGATCGTGGGAAATAACCACGGCGCAACCCGGGAACTGTTCCAACGCGTTCTCGAGCGAACCGAGCGTTTCAACATCGAGATCGTTGGTGGGCTCATCGAGCAGGATC
This sequence comes from Nakamurella antarctica, assembly GCF_003860405.1. Taxonomy (NCBI): domain Bacteria; kingdom Bacillati; phylum Actinomycetota; class Actinomycetes; order Nakamurellales; family Nakamurellaceae; genus Nakamurella; species Nakamurella antarctica. The sequence goes on from NZ_CP034170.1 coordinate 2,134,788, forward strand.
AGGTTTCCGCCTTCTTTGAGGGTCAGGGCAAGGTTGAGCCTGTTGCGTTCACCACCAGAAAGGATGCCCGCTGCTTTCTGCTGATCGGGGCCCTTGAAACCAAAGGCCCCAATGTAGGCGCGGGAAGGCATTTCAACGTTCCCAACCTTGATGTGGTCAAGGCCGTCGGAGACCACTTCCCACACATTCTTCTTCGGGTCGATGCCGGCGCGATTCTGATCAACGTAGGACAGCTTGACCGTTTCGCCGACGTGGACCTTTCCGGTGTCAACCTGTTCCAAGCCGACGATGGTCTTGAACAGCGTGGTCTTACCCACGCCGTTCGGTCCGATAACACCAACAATCCCGTTGCGCGGCAACGTGAATGACAGATTATCGATAAGGACCCGATCGCCGAAGCCCTTCTTGAGGTCATTCACCTCAACCACCACCGAACCCAGTCGAGGTCCGGGCGGGATCTGGATTTCCTCGAAATCGAGCTTGCGGTGCCTGTCGGCTTCCGCCGCCATTTCCTCGTAGCGGTCGAGTCTGGACTTCGACTTGGCCTGGCGTGCTTTGGCGCCGGAGCGTACCCACTCAAGTTCCGCGCGAAGACGCTTGGCCAGTTTCGCATCCTTCTTGCCCTGGACCGCGAGCCGCTCGCCTTTCTTCTCCAGGTAGGTCGAGTAGTTGCCCTCGTAGGGGTGCAAGCGACCCCGGTCCACTTCGGCGATCCAGTCGGCCACGTTGTCCAGGAAGTATCTATCGTGGGTCACCGCCAAGACAGCCCCCGCGTAGCTAGAAAGATAGGACTCGAGCCACTGCACGCTCTCGGCGTCCAAATGGTTGGTGGGCTCATCGAGGAGCAACAAGTCGGGCTTGGAGAGCAGCAGCTCGCAGAGCGCCACGCGGCGTCTTTCACCACCGGAAAGAATACTGACGTCCGCGTCGCCCGGCGGGCAACGCAGCGCGTCCATCGCCTGATCGATTTGAGCATCAAGATCCCACGCGTTGGCATGGTCTAGCTCTTCTTGAAGCTCGCCCATCTCAGACATCAGCTCGTCTGAGTAGTCCGTTGCCATCAGTTCGGCAATTTCGTTGAAACGAGCCATCTTCGCCATGGTCGGTCCGAACGCCTGCTGAATGTTTTCGAGGACGTTTTTGGTTTCGTCGAGCGCCGGCTCCTGCATCAAGATGCCGACCGAGTATCCGGGTGTGATGAAGGCCTCGCCGTTGCTGGGCTGATCCAAGCCCGCCATGATCTTCAAAATCGTGGACTTACCCGCGCCATTGGGTCCGACGACGCCGATTTTTGCGCCCGGAAAAAAGGACATCGTGACATCGTCGAGAATGACCTTGTCGCCGACGGCCTTGCGCGCCTTCTTCATGGTGTAAATAAATTCAGCCACTGAATACCTCGAACTCTCTTTGCTGCGAACAGGTGTGTCTAGGCGTTCAGCGCACACGCGCAGAACGGGGGCCGACCGTCGCATCGGCGCATCACACAGCCGCGCTGCGGCGCTAAGTCGACCCACCCACAGTCTGCCTCACTTGGGTGCTTCGAGGTATTCGCAGGCGCGCTCGCGGCAATGCAAGATCCCTGCGCGTTTACTAACGGCCAGCCCTGAGCACCAGCGCAGCTGCTAGAAAGGTGGCTCTGCGCCGTCGACAGCGCCAAACCCGGCGTTGCCAGCCCCGCGATCCCTGCCGCTGATCCCTGCTCCGACTAGTTCTGACGAACCGCCGCTGTCGACCTCGGCACCGATCGCATCCGTTGCCGAGGCGGCGTAGTGGTCGTCGCTGTGAGCGCCGTTGTGGTCTGTCTCGACTCCTGAACCAGCGGGCCTTAGATGGCTGCGGCGGAAGGTGTCCGTACCTCGGTTCAGGTCGTGGGACACTGTTGCTGCTTTGACTTCGGTGGCGAATCTTACGACGCCTTCGACCTCATATTTTCGACTGATGATGCGGCCCGTGACAACTACCGGGTCACCGATCCGCACGGAGGTTTCTACTCCCCGGGCGAGCGCGCCCCAGCACACCACATTGACCGCAAACTCGTCGCCGTCCACCCACTCATTGGTAGCGGCATCAAACCGTCTCTCGCTCGCAATGACTCGAAACGAAACCCGTTCGTGGCCTGCATTTTCCATTGATATTTTCAACTCGGTGGCCACATTGCCAACCAGTTGCACTGTCGCAGATCCCATGGTGTCCCCTCCCGCCGAAGCCCAGCGCCCCGGTCCGTGATGTACCTCACGGTGCCCATCCCGGGCAGGGGAAGCAACGGCGCCACCGCCAGATGTGGATGAAAATGGCCTTGTGGATAACGCCCCACCCCACACCAACGCCATCCACCTACGCGCCACCAAAAAAACGACTTCAGCGCTGCTGACTATCCCGCCCAGCCAACTGGGTCAGCATGGCGTTGTAGGCATCCAACTCATCATCAGACTTGACGGCGGTACCGGATTTGCGATCTGAGCGTCGCCCCTCTCGCTCGTCCGCCTTCGACCACTGCGCCATTAAAGCGATGATGACGATGATCAACGGAATTTCGGTTCCACCCCAGGCGATTCCGCCACCAAGGTGCTGATCTGAAAGCAGGTTGGAAACCCATGGCAACTCAAGGTTTTGGTAGTACAACTGACCGATCACCGACCGAGAGTTCATCAAAGCCAGACCGAAGAATGCGTGGAAAGGCAAGGCTGCCACCAACAACGCCAACCGCACGAAGGAGCTCAGCCGCCGTGGCGACGGATCGACCCCGATAATCACCCAGTAATACAGATAGCCAACCAGGAGGAAGTGCAGGTTCATGATCAGATGGCCCGCGTGGGAGTCGATCATCGTATCGAACAGGGAGCTGAAATAAATTGCGTAGAAGCTACCTACAAAGAGCGGCAACACCACCAGCGGGTGGGTGAGCAGAGTAAGAAATCGTGAGTGCATCAAACCGACAATGCCCTCGCGAAGTCCGGGAATGTCGCCTCGCCGCGCCGCGGGCAATGCGCGCAGCGCCAGAGTAGTTGGACCGCCGAGCACCAACAGAATCGGCGCACCCATGCCAAGCAGCATGTGCCCCATCATGTGAATGGAGAACTGCGCCTCCGCGTAGCGCCCGAGGCCGCTGGACGTTGCCATCAAAAGCACGAAACATCCGACAAGCCAACTAATCAGCCGGCCCTTGGGCCATGCGTCGCCGCGCAAGCGTAGTGTGCGATAGCCCCACAGGTAGAGGCCCGCGGCGACAATTGAACCGGTCCCAAAGATGAAATCAAATCGCCACTGGGTCAACAAGTTCCACGCCGACGGGGGGCCGGAGAGGTCGTAGCCCAGGACCAGAGTGAGGTTGGTGAACGATTCTGGGGTGGGGGCGGGCGGGGCGGTCCGACCCAGTGCAACAGCGACTCCGATGGTCGCCGCCATGACGGCAATCTCCAGTACCGCGAGGCGCAGTAGCGGGCGACGGTCCCCGTCCGTGGTGATCGCTGTCACCGACTTCCGGCGCTGTAGGTATCCGAACCCGCCCAACGAAATCAGCAAAACCGCTTTCACTACGACCAAACGGCCGTAGTCGGTGCGCCACAAATCAGAGAGATAAGAAAGCCGGATAAGAGCATTCCCCACGCCCGACAGTGCAACCGTGATGAAAGCGATTAAAGCGACAGCGGAATAGCGGCGTGCAATGGTGTCGAGGTGCGGGCTGCGCTGCCTGGCCAAAGCCAAGAACGCGACGAGGCCACCCACCCAGATACTGATTCCCAGCAAATGAAAAATGATGGTGTCAGAGGCGAAGTCATGGTCCCCGCTGGTTGTTGCGTGACCGCTCAACGCGACGGGCAGCATCCCCAGGATGGAAAGTCCGAAGACGGCAAACGCGCTGGCTGGCCGAAGAACCACCCTGGCAAGTACCGCGACGAGCGCCGCGACCACAGCCGCCTGCAGACTTGAAGAAGCAACATCCAAGCTCTGGAGCGCGCTTGCAATGCCGTCGCGGGAAAGGATCGTGCCAATACTGAATCCGGTGGCGTTGGACGCGGAGAATGGGACGAGGGCCAATGCCGCAGCGCACCACACCCACGCACATTTGCTCGCAGCTTGTGCGCAGCGATAGCCGCCGACGTCAAACCCGCCGCCAGGCTTGGGTGGTGCCAGAAATACAGCCCCGAGCAACCAGCCGATGGTGAGCGCGCCAGCGTAGTCGAAAATGGTTTTGACCACTGGAAGCCCCAGCGTGGTCAGCGGGCCAGGGTCGCGCAGCAGCAGGCTGGCCGACACGGTGGTGTTCGGTAACGCGGCGGAGATGCCGATGACGACGCACGTGGCGATGAGTCCGCAGGCAAGCACCAACCACGTGACGGACCACGCGTCACGCTTTCCCGCGAGAACACCCGTTCCCACGGACCCACCCGCATTGCCGGTGGAAAGCGAGGTTGTTTGAGACACACTTCGAGGATACAAGCGTGCTGCATGTGAGGCGCCGGGTCGTCTAGACGAACGCGCAGAGTGCACGCTCGGGGCGGTGGGTCGATTTTGACAGCTTCGAGCCGGTATCCTTAGCCCGCGAGTTCAGCGTCGAACGCGCGGGCCTTTCCAGGCCCAGCCTCCGTAGCTCAGTGGATAGAGCAACAGACTTCTAATCTGTCGGCCGTTGGTTCGAATCCAACCGGGGGCACTGCCAGCTGCGAGGTTGCTCGAAGCCACCCTCCGCGCCCGGCGCGTGCGCCGCATCCTGCGATGATGATCACTATGACCGCACCATTTTCCGTTCCGATCATCGACATCTCTCCGTACGTTCTCGGCGGCACTTCGGACGAGCGTGCGGCCGTCGCGCGGGCGATGGACGAGGCATGCCGCACCGTCGGGTTCATTCAGGTGGTGGGACACGGAATCCCCGCAGAGGCTGCCGATGGGTTGGCAAGCGCGATTGACAGCTTTTTTTCGCAGGCTCTGGCCGAGAAGAAAGCATATGTAGCCCCCATCGGCATCAATCGGGGATACACGGCGCCAAAGTCGGAGCAACTGAGTTTGAGTTTGGGGGTCGAGTCCGCCAACCGAATGAACGATTTTTTCGAAGCCTTCAATATCGGTGCCGACCCCTCCTACTACCCCGATTACGACGGCGAACTCCCCTCAGGCGACTACAGCGAAAATATCTGGCCCGCGAATGTTCCAGGTTTCCGAGAATGCGTGAATCGATGGTTCGACGAAGCCGGCGCGCTGGCCCGCATCATGACGAGAATTTTTGCCGATGCCCTGAGTCTCCCGAAAGACTTCTTTGTCGGCTACACCGACCACTCGCTGGATGTGTTGCGATTGAACAACTATGCGCTGCCGCCAGGCGATATCACCCTCGACGGCGAGCTGATAGGCATGGGCGAGCACACGGATTTCGGCATCGTGACGCTGCTTTGGGCAGACCGGGTCCGGGGGCTTCAGGTATTGGGCCGCGACGGCAGCTGGAACGACGTTTTGCCCGCTCCCGGGGCGATGCTCGTCAACCTTGGCGACCTCACCAATAGATGGACCAACGAACGCTGGAAGTCCACGCTGCACCGCGTCAAGCCGCCAATTGTGAACGGCGCCATCGAGCGTCGCCGGTCGGCTGCTTACTTCCACGATGGCAACATCGATGCAGTGATCTCAGCTCTCCCAGGCTGCGTAGAGCCTGGGGACGAACCGCTGTACCCACCGATCACCGTGGGGCAACACATCTTCGGCAAACTCAATGGGTCTCGCAACCTGGTCAGTAATGCAGTAGGTACAGAACGCGAAGCCGCGAGGGTGAAGGCTGCGGGCAGTGAGTAACTTGCGCTCGGACACCGCGTGCACACCCTGCGAGGACAGTGCGCCCGCACCCGTGGATACTTTCCTCCTCCGAGTCTGGTGGGCTCGGCCCGATGATCTCGGTCCCGCAGACTTCTTTGCCACGTCCCTGCTCGACACTTGCGAGCTGGACCGGCTTCGACAGTTGCGCCATCGGGTGGATCGTCAGCGCTACCTGGTTCGCCACGCTCTCGCGCGCCTTATTCTGGGAGAGGCACTCAACGTCCCTGCCAGCGAGCTGGTATTCGATCGATCCTGCTCCCGATGCGACGCCCAGCACGGAAAGCCTGTGGTACTCGGGAATCCACTGCACTTCAGCATGTCGTCTGCGGGAGACCTGGTGGTCCTGGCAACGTGTTCGCGACCCGTCGGTGTTGATGTCGAAATCATCACGCGCGTGGAGTTTCCCGGGTTCGATGGGGTGGCGTTAACGACCGACGAGAGTGCTTTGGTTGCCGCGCTTCCCGCGGGTAGAGGCGCGGCTGCCCGCGCCAGATATTGGACGCGCAAAGAAGCACTTCTCAAAGCCAGCGGCCAAGGGCTCGCCATGGATCCGCGCGAGGTGGTCGCCGAATCACGATCCGTTGCCGACGTAGATCTGGCCGCCGGATATGCCTGCGCCGTAGCGATTGATGCCGGCAAGTTTTCACCCGGCGATCAGCTCTCCTACCAACTGATCAACGCATCGCGCATTCTTCGCTACAGATCAGGCAGCGGCGCCTGAAACAGCCAGCGCTGCAACATCTCCAGATCTACGCCATACCGCTGGGCGATCGCCAGGAATGCATCCGTGTTGACGAGCGAGTAGCGATTCGATGCCACCCAATCGCGCAGTAGAAGGAAAAATTGCTCGTTCCCAAGCTGTTTTCGCACCGCGTGGAGCGTCAAGGCACCTCGTTTGTAGACCCGATCGTCGAACATCAACTCCGGACCGGGATCGGTGAGAATGAGATCCTGTCGCTGCTTGCGAAGATGGCCCAGTGCGGCGATGGCGCTGACATCCGCTGCGGTCCCGCCAGAATGCTCGGCCCATAGCCACTCCGCGTAACAGGCGAACCCCTCATTGAGCCAGATATGTTGCCACGCCGAGACTGTCAGAGAATTCCCGAACCATTGATGCGCCAATTCGTGGGCTACCAATCGTTCTTGTCCCCTCTTGCCGTCGAGGTAGTTAGCCCCGAAGATCGACAAACCCTGGGCCTCCAAGGGAATCTCGAGATCATCAGCGGTCACCACCACCGTATAAGCAGCGAACGGGTAGGGACCGAATACGGACCCGAAATAGGCCACCATATCCCCCTGTCGGCCGAAGTCTGCTTTGAACTGACTTCGCTTCGAGGTGGGGATGAGTCCCCGGGTGGGCACCGGTTTGGACGTGAGTTCCACCATCTCGTACTCACCGATTTGAACTGTCGCGAGGTAGGTGGCCATGGGTTCCTGCTGCTCGTACACCCACGTGGTCTGGCTTGCCGCTTTCTTCTTGTCAGTCAGCACGCCGTTCGCAAGCGCGTAATACGGAGAGTCGGTGGTAATTCCGATCCGAAAACTAGCTTTGTCCGACGGATGGTCGTTGCAAGGGAACCACGTGGGCGCGCCCGTAGGCTGGCCGGCGACAATGACGCCGTTGTCGAGTTCCTCCCAGCCCACCTGGCCCCAGCGGCCACCGATGGGGCCGGGATTTCCGCTGTAGGAGATGACCACCACCATGGCCGCACCCACCGCCAACGGCATGGCAGGCCAGATGTGCAATTTGCGGCCGGGCTGCGTGAACTTCGCTGCCGGGTGTGAGTTGACGCTCACTTTGCTGACGCGCAGGCCCGCTAAATCCAGGGTGAAACGAGTCAGCGGTTGCGTTGCTACCGCAGAGATTTCGGCTCGCGCCACCAATCGATTGCTGGACATCCGATAGGTCAACGTCAGGTCGTATCTGGTGACGCGATAGCCGCCGTTGCCGTGCAACGCAACGTACGGATCACCTGCGGTAGCCGCTCCTGGGGCGGCTGCGGTGATGGAAAGTTTGGGCACGATTAGCGGGGCTGCCTCAGGGCCTTGACGCCCGGTTTCGGAGGTGTCTTCACCGGCGCCTTCGCGAGAGTTTTGGCAGACTCCCGACTCGTCCAGGAGGCAATGGGGTTGCCAATCCAGCGACTGCTGTCAGGCACCACTTCACCGCGCATCACCAGCGATGCCGGACCCACCGTGGCGCCACTGCCGATGGTGGCGGCGGGGAGTACCACGCTGTGCGGTCCGACACTCGCCCCAGCTTTCACAATCACGGTATCCATACTCATGATTCGATCATGGAATAGGTGTGTTTGCAGGACGCAACCCCGGCCGACGCTCGCACCGTCTCCGAGTTCCACCAAATCTGACTCCGGCAGCCAGTAGGTCTCCAGCCACACGCCCTTGCCGATCTTGGCGCCCAACGCACGCAGCCACCAGTTCAGCATGGGGGTTCCCAGAACTGGACCTGCGAACCAGGGCACCGCGACGGTCTCGACAAAGGTGTCTGCCAGCTCGTTGCGCCACACGAACGAGGACCACAACGGGTGCTCGACGGCCCGAAACCTGCCCACCAGCAACCACTTTGCGGCCACTGATATGAGGGCGGCAAGCAATCCACCCGCCATCAGAAGCGCTCCGGAAAGTACGCCAGCAACTGCCACGCTGGACTCGGTAATTAACCATTCCAGACCCAGTAGTATCGCGATGCCGATGCCCACCGTCACCATCGCGGGCAGCAACCTGCAGGTTTCCACCACAGCGCGGGCCAGCTTCAATTTGAGCGGCGGCGCGTAGGTGCGCGAATCGTCGGCGGTGGCGCTATGCCGGCGTAGCTCCACGGGCGGACTGCCCAACCACGAAGTTCCGGCCTTCGCCTTCTTTGGCGTGGCCGAAAGTACTGCCACCAAACCATTTTTTGGCACCCGGCGGCCGGGCGCCGTCATTCCCGAGTTCCCTAAGAACGCCCGCTTCCCGACTTTGGATCGTTCGACCCGGAGCCAACCACCACCGAGTTCGTAGGAGCCGACCATCGTGTCGTCCGCGAGGAAAGCGCCGTTGCCTACCGTGGTCAATTTAGGAAGCATGATCACGGTTGATGCCTCCACACCCGCACCCACTTTGGCGCCCAGAACCCTGAGCCAGACGGGCGTGAGGAGGCTTGCGTAGAGCGGAAATGCGACGGTTCGCGCCGAATCCATCAATTTTTCGACCGACCAGACCTGCCAGCCAATCCGGCCCCGCACCGGGTGGTACCCGGGCACTACCCCAATGCTGAGCAGCCGCACACACAACGCGGTAAGCGTGATGAATGCCGCCAATGCGAGCAGGGTCACCAGCGGTACTGCCAACATCGACGATCGAATCGCTTGGCCCAGGGTTCGAGCATCGCGAATCCACCAACCCAGCAAAGCGATACCGGGTAGCGCCGCTATCCAGGGCAGTGCGCCGAGGACAAGGGCACCAATACCGTAGGCAAAAACCCAGATCCCACCTCTGGCTGGGCGCTCTGCGGGCCACCGGTGACGCGCCTTGCCGATCCGTACTGCGGGTGAACCCGCCCACTTCTCTCCGGCTGGTACCCGGTGCGACACCGCAGACCCTGCTGCCACTTCGGCATTTTCACCGATCACCGAGCCCGGCCCCAGGGTGCTGCGGGAACCCACGGTGGCACCGGCCCCAACGGTGATGCCACCGACGTGGAGAACGTCGCCGTCGAGCCAATACCCCGCAAGGTCCACCTCGCTGTTAATGGAACTGCCCGACCCCAACGTCAGCATCCCGGTGACGGGCGGTAAGGAATGTAGATCTGTATCGGCGCCTATTTTGACGCCCAACCCCCTCGCGTATACACCGATCCACGGAGCCCCCGCGAGATTGGTCGCTGCCATCGCCTCGGCCAAGTGTTCTGCAACACCAAATCCTCAGATGGACGCTGCCTCCCCTCGGGAAGGTGCCGGGTTCTACCTTCCTCAGTAGCAACCGGGCACCGGCCACGGTGACGGCCATCCGGCCGGGAGGGCTCAGGAAGATGACGGTCCCCAGAAGTACCCACCACCAGGAAACAACCGGCGCCCACGGGAAGTTGCCGAACCAAGAAAGAATATTATTCAGCGCCATCAACCAGGTCAGCCACCGCAAACCGGTCAAGGTGATGAGGGGGACGGTGAGCGCCGCCTGGATCAGCTGAGCACGCAGTGGTGTGGGCGTCACCTCGCGAGTCTGCTGCGCCCCAGCAGGAACCATCGCGTCCAAGACTGCGGCAAGCGCGCCCAGCTGGGGAGCGGCGTAGATATCCGCAACCGTGGCCTCCGGGAATCTGCTGCGCAATATCGACACCAACTGAGCGGCGGTCAAGCTACCACCACCATGAGCAAAGAAATCGTCATCAGCACCCGAAACGGCCGCTCCCAGGATGTTTCGCCATTGTTGGGCTATCCACGCGGCGGTGCCGGAAAGATTGTCACCCACGTCGGGCTCGTCGGCAGAGCCTTGCAGCGGCCACGGCAGCGCATCACGATCCACCTTGCCCGACGTTCGTGTCGGGAGCGAATCGACAATGGTCAGCATCGGGACCATGGTGGCTGGCAGCAGCTCACGAAGCTCAACGGTAGCGGCGGCCACATCGAAGTCGCGGGCTTCGTTCTCCACGGCGAGGTAGCCGACCAGGATTTGGTTGCCGGCAGGGGTGGTCCTGATTGCTGCCGCCGCACCGGCAACACCGCGCAAGGCCTGCATCGCGGAGTCGACCTCGCCTAATTCAATGCGACGACCACCCAACTTGATTTGCTCGTCCGCACGGCCTAAGAACACCAAACCCTCGGACTCGTACCGGACTAGATCTCCGCTGCGATAGGCCCGGCTCCAACCAAGCTGTGGCATGGGAGCAAACTTTTGTGCATCCTTCTCGGCGTCCAGATACCTCGCGAGCCCCACGCCGCCGATGATCAGTTCACCCGTTTCCCCTTCAGCAACTCCGAATCCCGCGGCGTCCACGACCGCAAGATCCCAACCATCCAGTGGCAGCCCAATCCGGATCGGGCCTTGACCCGTCATCGGGGCAGCACACGCGACGACGGTAGCTTCCGTGGGCCCGTAGGTATTCCAGACCTCACGGCCGGGGTAGACCAGTCGTTCGGCTAATTCTGGAGGGCACGCCTCCCCACCAAATATGAGCAGTCGAACCGCGTCCAGCGCATGGACGGGCCACAGCGCCGCCAAGGTCGGCACGGTCGAAACGACGGTGATCTGTTGCGCCACCAACCACGGCCCCAGATCGACCCCGGTACGGACCAGGGAGCGAGGAGCAGGAACCAGCGCCGCACCGTGCCGCCACGCAAGCCACATCTCCTCACACGATGCGTCGAAGGCCACGGAAAGCCCCGCCAGCACCCTGTCCTCGGGGCCGAGCGGCTCGGTGTCCTCAGCTTGCAAAAAGATTCGCGCTTCAGCATCGGCGAAGGCAGCCGCACTGCGGTGGGTCACCGCGACGCCTTTGGGGGTACCTGTTGAACCCGAGGTAAAAATCACCCAAGCATCGTCATCGGGCCTGGGATCATTTCGACGTGCTGCACCCTGCACCGGCATATCGCGACTGCTCTCGATGCGCCCGCCTTCTCCAACCACGGCACTGACTTCGGCTTCGGAAAATACGAGGGATGCCCTTTCCGGAGGGTCTTCAAAATCGACCGGCACGTAGGCAGCACCGACCAGGAGCGCGCCCAAAATCCAGATATACAGATCGGCAGTACCGGAGGGAATCCGAATTCCGACCCGGTCACCAGACCCCACCCCCCTGGCAATCAAATCGTGCGCTGCCGACTCCGCTTCCAGAATGAGACTGCTGTAGCTCAGCTCTCGAGTTCCGTCGTCAAGAGCGACGGCGTCAGGGAAAAGTCCAGCAGATGTACGCAGAATGTCTACGAGGGTGCGGCTATCGGGAGCGAAATCACCCCGCAAAAGCTCTGGGGCGTCCGCTGGGTCACCAGCGTGAGTGCTCACGCCACTATGATCGCAGGCCGGCCATGAGGACCCTGCATCAGGTCCCGCGATGCGACACGGATTGCGAGTAATTCGTAGGTTTAATCTTGCAGAATTAGGAACAAACTGTCGCCTTCCAGCGTTACACCGAAGGTGAGCGCCCAAACACACACACTGCCGCTGTCCGTTCTCGAACTGTCTCCCGTGCTGAAGAACGCCGGAAGCGCCCAAGCGTTGCACTACAGCACCGAGCTAGCGCGATGCGCTGAAGCCCTTGGCTATCAACGGTTTTGGGTGGCCGAACATCACAACATGCCAGCAATTGCCAGCTCCTCCCCTGCCGTGTTGATCGCGCACCTCGCTGCTGCGACGTCGACCATTCGGGTGGGCTCCGGCGGCGTGATGTTGCCTAACCATGCGCCGTTGGTTGTGGCAGAACAGTTCGGGATGTTGGCCTCGCTGCACCCTGGACGCATCGATCTCGGCATCGGCAGGGCTCCCGGGACGGACGGTCGTACCGCAATGGCGTTGCGGCGCACCTCGGATGGGCTCTCAGCCGAAGACTTCCCCGCAGAACTTGCTGACGTGATGGCGATGCTGGCGGGCAGCCCCGATTTGCTCACCGCCGTCCCACGGGCGGAGACAATGCCTCAGGTGTGGCTCTTGGGCTCAAGTGGTTTTAGCGCGCAACTTGCCGGAATGCTCGGCCTGCCCTTCTCCTTCGCTCATCATTTCTCGTCCGATAACACGGAGGCTGCACTTGCCCTCTACCGCAGCACCTTTACCCCTTCGCGATTCCTCGCCGAGCCCTACGCCATGATCGGGGTCAATGCAGTTTGCGCACCTACCGATGAGGAGGCCGAATACCTCGCAAAGCCCGGCATTTTAGCGTTTCTGCGGCTGCGTACAGGGCGTCCGCAGGCGTTGGAAACGCCGGAGGATGCCGCAAAATATCAGTTCACAGATGCCGAGATGGCTTTTGCCGCCCAGCGCCGTCGCGGTCAGCTTCTGGGCTCACCGGAAACCGTGCGCGCCCAGCTTGCCCTCTTAGTAGACCGCACCCACGTCGACGAGCTCATGCTAACGAGCCAGGTGTACGACGTTGACGCCCGGATCAGGACTTTGGAATTCGTCGCTGACTTGGTCAGCGAGGGTATTCCCGCTCTGGTCTAGCGCGGCCAGCCTAGGCGATGGCCGGTCAGTGCGGGGTGTACTAGGCGTAACGGCACGAGAAAGCGACGTTACTCATCTCGGTGCCAATTACCGCCGGCGTTTGGACCGAGTACCGCCGATGGTTCGTCCCAGTGACCCACCCAAGGACGTACCCAGCGAACGCCAAAAGGACTTCAGGACAGGGCTGTTGGTGAGGTCGGACAAAAATCCGCCGCCCGCATCAGCGCTCTGCGGGTCAGGTTCATAACTGGGTGCCGTAGAAGCTTGCCCTGACGGCTGATCCGGCCAAATCGGGTCCGGGAGCGGCGGAAGAGTCGGCCAATCGACCCGAGCTGACGGGGGCTGAACTGGCACGGAACCGCCACCTGCTGCGGCGCCTGGGGCCACTTCGTTGGCTGGCGCTGCGAGCCGGCCCGTCAACATCTCGTAAGCAGATTCCCGGTCAACGACGACTTGGTACTTCCCCGCCAAGGGCGACTGAGCTACCAACCCCGCCACCACCTCGGGGCTCGCAGGCGCCATCAAAGACCGCGGTGCGCGTACGCGGGTCCACGCCACCGGAGTCGGTGCGCCCTTTTCACTGAGCACCGTAACAATCGCTTCGCCAGTGCCGAGACTGGTGAGGGCGGAAGACAACTCATAGTCCGACGTCACCGGGTAGGTCTTAACCGTGGCGGCTAGCGCCTCCTGATCCTGCGGGGTGAACGCCCGCAACGCGTGCTGCACCCTGGCGCCCAGTTGGGAGAGCACAGGTCCCGGAACGTCCGTGGGAAGCTGCGTGCAGAAAAACACCCCCACCCCTTTGGAACGGATCAGTTTCACCGTTTGTGCGATGGCCGACAACAGAGCTTTGGAGGCGTCAGCAAAGAGCAAGTGGGCCTCGTCAAACATGAAGACTAGTTTTGGCTTTTCTAGATCGCCGACCTCCGGCAGCACTTCAAAGAGCTCAGAGAGCAACCACATCATGAACGTCGAGAACATGGCGGGCCGCGACTGCAAACCCGAGGCATCCAACAGGCTTATGACCCCGCGCCCATCCACACTGCGCAGAAAATCCTGAACCTCCCACTGTGGCTCGCCAAAAAACACGTCCCCACCATCTGCTTCAAGGTTCGTGACAGCGCGGAGAATCACCCCGGCAGTCGATTTCGAGACTCCACCCAACTCCGTCAAGTCAGCTTTGCCTTCTGCCGAAGTGAGATGCGAGATGACGGCTCGCAGATCTTTGGTATCCAACAGTGGAAACGCTTTCTGATCCGCCCAGTGGAAGATCAGACCCAACGTTGACTCCTGAGTGGCGTTCAGGTCCAGCACCTTTGAAAGCAGGATTGGTCCGAAGGAGTCGATCGTTGCCCGAAGCTGAATCGAATTACCCTGCCCTGCAAGGCTTACGAACTCGACGGGATATGCAGAGGGCTGCCAGGTGTCCCCCGTATCCGCTGCTCGGGTACTAATCCGGTCCCCCGGAATTCCCGGCTGCGCCAAACCGGACAGATCACCCTTGACGTCGGGCATCAGAACCGCGACACCGGCGGCGCTGAGTTGCTCAGCCATCAGCTGCAACGTTTTGGTTTTGCCCGTGCCAGTTGCCCCGGCGACCAAACCATGCCTGGTGAACATCGACAGCGGAATTTTCACCTGAGCTGCAGGATTCACCTCGGCCCCGCACACCACGGATCCCAGCGTCACCGAGGGCGCAAGGGAGGCATAGCCCGCCGAAATGCGGTCCGTAACTTCGGTTGCCGCGCTACTCAACTCCGGCCCCACCACAGCAGCGACCGGGCTCCCGCTCGCCGCTGCGCTTGCGGGCGAGAAAGCATCGGGGGCTTCTGTCGCGGCAGGTTCGGGACTCGTCATAGGTGATTCCTCCGTACGCACAGCCGGCGACGCGACGATGCCCTCGTTTCAGCACTGTTTTCGAGTGCGAGCTTACCGGCCGTGGGTGGGGGTAGGAGGGGAGGTCCGTTCATCGGTGTCACCCGCCCACGCCCGGCAGTTCGAACGGGCGTCAAAGGACTAAGGTTCTTCACGTGAACGACAGACTCGTATGGATCGACTGCGAAATGACCGGGTTGGACCTGAAGAAGGACTGCCTGATCGAAATTGCCGCCCTTGTGACCGACGCGGACCTCAACATCCTGGGGGAAGGCATCGATGTGGTCATCCATGCCAGCAATGATGCGCTCGCACACATGCCCGAGATTGTGACAGCAATGCACGCTGCCTCGGGGCTTACCGACGAAGTACGAGCTTCCTCGGTGACAGTGCGCGAGGCCGAAGAAATGGTCTTGGAGTACATCAAAAAGTTCGTCCCAGATCCCAAAACCGCGCCACTGGCGGGCAACTCGATCGGCACCGACCGCGGGTTCATCTCCCGCGACATGGCCGAACTAGACGAACATCTGCACTACCGAATGATTGACGTCTCCTCGATCAAAGAGCTGTGCCGCCGTTGGTACCCGCGGATCTACTTCGCCCAGCCCGCAAAAGGCATGGCGCACCGCGCTTTGGCCGACATTGAGGAGTCGATTCGCGAACTCGCGTATTACCGCCGCACTGCGTTCGTAGCCGACCCAGGTCCCAGCAGTGACGAAGCCCAAGCAGTCGCAGCCGATCTGCTTTCCGGAGTAGATGGTCGGAAGCATCACGGTTGATCGGTTAGAATATTTGTGGTTGTTGCCTCGCGCAGCAGTCGCCATGGTGGGCGTAGCTCAGCTGGTAGAGCACTGGCTTGTGGTGCCGGTGGCCGCGGGTTCGAGTCCCGTCGCTCACCCCATGCAAGTAAGCCCCCGACTCCGGTCGGGGGGCTTACTTCGTTCTCAGCTTCACATTCCGAGGTACCTACTCGGTGGACAGCGACCTCAGGGAGAACCGGGAGGCGACGAGGCCTCAGGTCACGCCCCGCACAACGGGCCGCAGGAGTGCCGTTTCGGCATCGGTGAAGAGCCTCGACCGAATTAAGAACCGTTTGCCCGTAGGTGATTCCACACTAAAACCGCTGCCGCGCCCTGGCACCACGTCCACCGTAAGATGGGTGTGAGACCAATATTCGAACTGGGCCGCGGACATCCAGAACTCGATCGGCTGATCCACGCCAGCATCGAGCACACCGAGCATGACATCCTGATCACCCAGTATGAACTCACCCACGGGAAAGCACATTGGCGCAGATCCGTCGCAACATCCGCCGGATTGATGAAACATCAGTGGACCATGCACCCCGGTCAGCTCGACGAGCAGGTCGGCCGCGAGTGGGGCCAGGGCGACCCTGGCCACCACATCGGATCCGGTCATGTTTAGAAGAACCCCTGAGCGTTCTGGTTGTACGACACCAGCAGGTTCTTTGTCTGCTGGTAGTGCCCCAACATCATGAGGTGGTTTTCGCGCCCGATACCGGATTGCTTGTACCCACCGAACGCCGCATGCGCTGGGTAGTGGTGGTAGCAGTTCGTCCAGACGCGGCCCGCCTGGATGCCGCGGCCCATCCGGTATGCCCGGGCGCCGTCCCGCGACCAGACCCCCGCCCCCAGGCCGTACAGGGTGTCGTTAGCTAACTTGAGTGCGTCGTCCTCGTCGCCGAAGCTGGTAACGGACACAACAGGCCCGAAGATCTCCTCTTGGAAGATCCGCATCGAGTTGTCGCCCTCGAAGATGGTCGGCGTCATGTAGTACCCACCCGCAAGGTCGCCGCCAAGATCGGCCTGCATGCCGCCCGTGAGAAGCTTTGCGCCCTCGGCCTTTCCAATTTCGATATAAGAGAGAATCTTTTCCAATTGATCGTTGGAAGCTTGGGCGCCGATCATGGTGTCAGTGTCCAACGGGTTGCCCTGCTTGATCTTTTGGGTTCGCAGAACTGCATCCGCCAAAAAGCTGTCGTAGATCGACTCTTGGATCAACGCCCGTGACGGGCACGTGCATACTTCGCCCTGATTAAGGGCGAACATGGTGAAACCTTCCAGAGCCTTGTCGTAGAAGGCATCATTGACAGACGCCACGTCTTCGAAGAACACGTTGGGGCTCTTGCCGCCCAATTCCAACGTCACCGGGATCAGGTTCGCGCTTGCATACTGGCTGATCAACCGGCCGGTGGTGGTTTCGCCGGTGAAGGCAATCTTGCGGATCCGAGACGAGGACGCCAACGGCTTTCCCGCTTCGACGCCGAAGCCATTGACGATGTTCAGAACGCCCGGGGGAAGAAGGTCACCGATGATGTCGATGAGGAACATGATCGAGGCGGGAGTCTGCTCCGCCGGCTTGAGAATCACAGCGTTACCAGCGGCGAGCGCTGGAGCCAGTTTCCACACCGCCATCAGGATCGGGAAATTCCACGGGATAATTTGGCCGACGACGCCCAGTGGCTCTTGGAAGTGATAGGCGACAGTGTGCTGATCAATCTCGGAGCTAGTACCTTCCTGGGCGCGGATGGCTCCTGCGTAGTATCTGAAATGGTCTACGGCCAAGGGCATATCGGCGTTTAAGGTCTCTCGAATGGGCTTGCCGTTGTCCCAACTTTCAGCCACCGCAATAGATTCCAGGTTCTGTTCGATGCGGTCGGCAATCTTGTTGAGGATGATTGACCGCTCGGTTACCGAGGTCCGTCCCCAGGCTGGCGCTGCCGCATGCGCGGCGTCCAATGCCAATTCGATATCTTCTGCTGTGGACCTGGCGATCTCGCAGAATACTTGGCCGTTCACGGGCGATGGATTGTCGAAGTACATGCCCTTCACGGGAGCAACTCGCTCGCCGCCTATCCAGTTGTCGTACCTGGCCGGGTAAGTCGCCAAGCTATCGGGCTGTCCCGGTGCTGCATAGACCGTCATACGACCTCCTTGTCGAAGACGCACCGCCCCATCGCGGCGCAACTATCGCCAAGAGTAAGGACTGTGACGTTGCGCCAACGTTGCAACTGTCAGCCTTTCAAGTCAGCAAAATCCCGCTCCAACGCGGCGATGCGATCGACGATGCCCGGAGTCGCCGATTCTGGAGCGAGAGCCCTGGCACGCTGCCACAACAGAAGGTCCTCCCGCCCGAAATCAGTCCGAGCGAAGTCGTAGACGAGGTCGAAATCCGTGGCAGCCAATACGGCTTCACGCAGATCCCGTTGCACATCCGCGCGCAGTTGCCTTACCGCCGGCGCCTCCGACTCGGGCAGCACTGGGCCGCGATACAGCGCCACCGCGCCTCGCACATCGCCTTCGGAGAGCGCATTTCGCACCTTTCCGACGTCCGTACTGAGAGGTGCTGTAAGCCGATAGGGTCTGCCCTGCAGGGAGAGTGCGGGTAGTAACGCCCGCAGTCTCGACATCTCTGCGCGCACGGTGACAGCAGGAACATCTCGCTCATGCAGTGAGATCGCAAGTTGGTCCGCGGTGTAACCCTGCTCGCGGGACGCCACAACAAGAAGCAGCTCTGAGTGCCGCAACGACAACCGTGACGTGACCCCCGCGGAGCTCAGGACCGCGCGGTTGACACCGAGGACACGAAGCTCGCTGACCTGGCTCATGGGGGTGACCGGCGCGATCGTGAGGGGCGTAAAACGGCCAGAGCCCGAGGTGGGAGCCATCATGGCGTTGTAGCGCAATTCGCTTTCCACTGCTGCTACCGCGGCGCGGATCAGGTCCAACACCGCTGGCGCCGCCACCTCATCTTTTCCCGTCACGTCCAACACACCGAGTAGCTGGCCGGTGAGCGGATCGTGAATCGGTGCCGCCGCACACGACCAAGCAGCCACGTTCGCTGCGAAATGCTCCCGCGAGAAAAACTGGACGGGCCGGTCGAGCCGAATAGCGGTGGCAGGAGCGTTCGTCCCCGCACTCGCTTCATCCCAGCGGGCACCGGGCATCCAATGCATCTTTTCCGCTTGCCGGACCAGGCGCGAATCCCCCTCCACCCACAGCAATCTCGCGCTCGAGTCTGCAACGGCCACGATTGCGTCGGTGCCTTCTGCTTCTTCAACCAGCAGCCGACGGATCAGCGGCATGACCGCCGCCAGCGGGTGCGCTGCGCGATAAGCCTCCAGTTCCTCGTCCGTGAGTTCGACTGGCGGCAGCACCCGATCCGGGTCCACTCCGCTGTCACGAGAAAGCTTCCAAGACTCGGCGACGATATGTCTCAGCGATGTGTTGAGGGAGCCACTACTCAGAAAGTCCTCATGGGCTTTGGCCAAACTGCCCCGACGCTGGCGCGGATTCTCCCCCCGCGGCAACGCGAACTTCCGGTTTGCTCCCGCACGGGAAAGGTGAGGTATCGACATCACAGCGCCGCTCTGGGCCAACGTGGCATCGGCTGCGTCATCGCTACCTCCCCTGCGTGTACGAGCGCCGAAAATGCTGCCTCACCAACATCTGCGCGAGTGTGACCGACGATACTCCAAGTGGGGAAAATGCTGGTCAGTGGAGGTGTTGCCAGGCGCACCCCGTACGACGCAGCTGGCTACAGTTTCGACCACCACAGCTTCACTCACCACGGTCAGGATCCAGCGAACCCCTGCTGGCGCCACGTCTCGTACACCGCGATCGACGCAGAGTTCGCCAGATTCAACGACCGACGGCTTGGCAGCATCGGAATTCGCAACGCCGCCGTCACGCGGGGTGAATACAAAACCTCGTCAGGCAGGCCCACGGATTCGGGGCCAAACAGCAAAATATCGTCGTTGCGGTAGGCAACATCCGTGAACGTCGTGGTGCCCTTACTGGAGAATGCGAAGATCCGGTCCGGGGCCAGAGCGTGCCAGGCGGCCGCTAGGTTGGAATGCACGGTGACATTAGCCAGATCGTGATAGTCCAGCCCCGCCCGCCGAAGTTTGGCATCCGAGAGGTCGAATCCCAACGGTTCAACCAGATGGAGCTCGCATCCGGTGACAGCGGCAAGCCTGATGGCGTTTCCGGTGTTCGGCGGAATTTCGGGACAGTAGAAGACAATGCGAATCACGGTCTCAGCGTAGGGGACCCTGTTGCGGCTCGACGACAACTATCGCCCGCACACGGACCGGCGCTGCCCTCCGCAGCAAGACCGTGCTCGCTCACCTGCGGATTTATGGTTCAGGCCCGTTCGGCTGTAAAGTTACCGATCGTCCGCCTGAACGTCATGCAAGTGAATTTTTGCCTGCACAATCTGCCGGATGGTCTGCGCCGTTAGCTCAATTGGCAGAGCAGCTGACTCTTAATCAGCGGGTTCGGGGTTCAAGTCCCTGACGGCGCACCACCCGCCCTCCATCCGGTTTGTCCGGGTGGGGGGCTTTTTCGGTTAGCAGTGAATTATCCACCTACGCAATGGTTTTTCCACCATCATTTTGTTTACCGCCGCGATCGGATGACCCCCGCCTTCTTCACGATGTCGGACCCTCCCCCTTAAACTCAAACCCCTATGGGCCAGGGCGCATCGGCCGTGTCGAGACTGGGAAGGCGAATCTATGGCGGTTCACGACGACGTCGACATGCTGGTTGCCGCCATGTACGCAGAACGCGAGAAGCGATGGAACTACGCCCAGCGGCGGACCCGCCGATTGCTGCAGTCCCTGACCGCGCAGATTTTGTTGGGCAAGGACAAGGAACGGCTAACCGTGGGTAAGGGCCGTATTAAAGAAGCAGCAAGCGCGTTAGGGAAAATCCGCCGCAAGCTGGGACCCAATGACCTTCCGCCGACCTCATTTGATGAGGTCGACGCCCTTGTCAACGACGTAGTAGGAGTCCGGGTGCTCGCCAAAACACCACGCGACCTGGACGAGATCTCCGAATTGTTGCCTGCTTTTTTATTGACTCAGACCGATATCACTTTTTTCCCCGAGGAGAGCAACGACTACGTCGCGAATCCTAAAAAGTCCGGTTACCGAGCACGTCATTACGTCATCGGCGTTCTGGACCCGGACGGTGAGCAAAAGCCCACCAAAGTAGAAATTCAGATTCGGACCCGGCTGCAAGATGCGTGGAGTGAACTGACCCACGAAGATCTCTACAAGCCTGGTCCGCTCAAGCCCGATGATTTCCACGACAAGATCGCCCGCACCATGGCCGGGCTACTCAACGAAGTAGACGCCCTGGCCGACCACCTGGCGATCGAACTGGACTCTGGCACCGACCCGAACGAGCGTGTCCTGATTGCCGCCGAGAATGCCCAGCCAGCAAGGACGTTGGCCACAGCTGTGGTGATCCGAAGTGGCCCCAACTACGCGCTCGCCCAGGCTAATGGCGAGCAGGGACTCGTCCCCGCTTCGGTAATCCGGCTGCTCGTCGGAGCAGAGAAACTCATCGACGTGGACGACTACCTCCAAGCCGAAGACGTCATCACCGTAGAGATTATCGAGTCGGAGAAAGGCGTCTACTACCATCCGGTTGACGCAGGTCAGCTGCGCAGACCGCGGTCAGTAGCAGCGAGAGCCGGCAGCCCGGGCTCGGATTCGGACTGAACTGGGTCAGGGGTGCGCGGGGCGACGAGGCTCGCGCAGAGGAAGGTCAGCGCTGCGGCATACCCTTGTATACCTAGGCCAGCGATAACTCCCACCGATACGGCCGAGACGAATGAATGATGGCGGAAGTCTTCGCGCCGGTGGATATTGCTGATATGCACCTCCACCACCGGTACGTCCGCGGCCGCCAGAGCATCGCGGAGGGCAACCGAGGTGTGGGAGTAGCCAGCGGGGTTAATGACGATGGCAGCGGCGTCAGTCCGTGCCTGTTGGATCCGGTCGATCAGCGCGCCCTCGTGATTGCTCTGGAAGAACACCACGTGCTGCGAGTGAGCGGAAGCTGTTGCAGTACAGAGTTTCTCGATGTCGCCAAGCGTCGCCGAACCATACACATCCGGCTCCCGCAGCCCCAGCATGTTGAGGTTGGGGCCGTTGATCACCACAATGGGGAGCGCGTGCGCCATAGGATTGCCACCTTCCTTCTCGCCACACTGTACTGGCCGGCAGGGGCCTAGCCGGGTATGTCAGGCTGTCGCGTATGACTACTGCTGAGCCTGATCACGAATTCGAAGAGTTGGAACCAGACTCCTCCATTCCCCCGCGCCCGGAGGAGGAGGTAGCGGACGCGGCCCTTGCGACCGCGGCGGATCAGGAAGCCGCAACCGTCAACGATAACTACGAGGGCCCACCGGCTCAGGGCTACGGCGCGCCCGACTCGCAGTAGGAATCAGCTTTTCGCAACCTCCATCGAGCTGTCGACGAAATGATGGAGTAGTCGACGTGCGTCTTTCGGGGTCAGTCTTGATTGTGGGACGTATGCCTGAATCACCAGACCATCCATCATCGAGACGAACGCGACGGCGGCGTCGGCCGGGTCCGCTGAACTCAGCGAACCGTCTGCAATACCGGCAACGATAATTTTGCGGACCTGCTCGTGCAGTTCCTGGTAGATCTGTGACTGGTAGGCGGAATATTCGGGACGATGGGCGGCAAGCGTCCAAAAGTCCAGCCACAATTTCCAATGCTCGGTCAGCCGCGGCTGGGATCCCAACAGGCCCTCAATAATCTCGCCCAATCCCTTTCTGCCGGTCGCGGCTGCCGCTGCCCGTCGCATCACCGGCGCCGAGTATCCCTGCATTTC
The DNA here is from genome assembly GCF_003860405.1 of Nakamurella antarctica. Lineage (NCBI taxonomy): Bacteria > Bacillati > Actinomycetota > Actinomycetes > Nakamurellales > Nakamurellaceae > Nakamurella > Nakamurella antarctica. The sequence continues at coordinate 2,157,293 of NZ_CP034170.1, forward strand.
GGCTTCCAACACGCCCGCGAGCACTTCAGCAATCCCGGAAAAATGGTAGGTCACGGTGCCAACAGCCACTTCGCCAGCTGCTGCGATGTCACGCACGGTCGTGGCGTGTAATCCCCGGTCAACGATGACGGTTCGCGCCGCATCCATCAGCATCCGCCGGCGAATTTCGGTGGGTTGACGCTGCCGACCGTTCTGCTTCTGAGTCACACGAGGCCGCCGATCTGTTGTCGAAAGGGAGTTACGTTCCAATACTCGTACAAACGACCGATACGAGCAAGGAATACCTGCGTCCTGCGCGCGAGCTGCTCCACAGCGCGATCTCCGAGAGGCGACTCTGCACCAAACCCCGTCCTGCGGTACCGAAGAGGTACTTTGATCTCGCAAGGGGTTATCTTCACACGGAACATGGGCATGGTGAAGTGATGCCGCGCAATTTGTATGTCATCTACGACGGGTACGCCGAGTACCCTATTCAGGCTGCGACGGATGCGGCCGCGTTGAAGCAAGCACGACGGTGGCTACACACCCACGCAGGCGGCTACACCATCAATATGTCAACCGCTTCAATCAGCCGGTCGCTTCTACCAGGTTCCCGTTTTTTGGCCTACCTGAAAGATATCGACGCAGCGATTCGGCAGCCTCCCGAGCACGCGGGGCGCGGACACGGATGACTCTACGTCCGGAATCACCGTTGGCAATTGTGAGCCCAAAATCGGACTTGAGTGCACAAACTGAGCCAGACGTGAAACGCTGGGCTGATGTGGCGTCGACTCATTCCAGCTACGGTGGCCTTTGCGCTCTCGTTCGGGGTTCTCGGTGTGCGCATGCCGGATACCGAAGCAGTGGCAGACCCTGGCGTGCAAAGAGCGCTTGACGCAGTTACCGCACAGTCTTTTGACCCGGCGAACCCCAACTCCGCTTTTCCAACAGATTTTGCTGATGTTATGGGTTACCACGCCGCCGTGGGCCGCAATTCTGATGGGTCGCTCATTCTCTATAAACCCACGGGAGATTGTTCCTCTTTTGCTGGCCAGACGGAGTACGACTTTGACGTGGTCTGCAAGCAACACGATTTGGCCTACGACGTATTGCGATACTCCGAGCGAGTCGGTGAAGCTCTACCCGCGGCTGCTCGGGCTCAAGCGGATGCGATGTTTATGGCCGCGCTGCACCAACGTTGCACTTATTCGGATTTGGCCGGCATGAGTCTGGTCACCTGTCACCTCATGGCCGAATCGTTCGGCTGGACAGTGGATTTCAACTCTTGGCGTCAAGGGTTCCGGCCTCCCAGCCTGGGTGAATCAACGTGGGACTGGGCCGCGATTTTTGCGCTCACGCTCCTGCTCCTCGTTGTGCGGGAGGTCCAAAAGCGCTGGCGCCTTGCCACCTCTTCTCCACTGTGCGACATCGCTACTAAGTCGAGCTGGGTCGCCGTAAGTGCCCCCCAGGCGCGCCAGGCTCCCCCTGTAGGTGCCCGCAAAGACACGGTGCTGACAGGGTGATCGACGGCGGTTTCACCGATGGTCCGTATGCGCTGGCCGCGGCGCTCGGGCTGGAGCCTCTTCCAGGTGAGGGTGGCCTCTACCGACGCACCTTCGTCGGTGTCAATTGCAGTGCCATCTTCTTTATGGTGATCGGTGACGATTTCTCCGCCTTGCATCGGCTGCCAGCGTCCGAACTGTACGTCTACCAGGCCGGCGCACCGCTCGATCTTCTTCTGATCGACAACGATGGTCCCCGCGTCCTGGTTCTTGGACCAGACCCGAGCGTCGGACACCACCTCCAGATCGAGGTGCCTCCCCATTGCTGGCAAGGCTCGTCGTCATTAGGGGAATGGACTCTCGTGACCACGGTGGTCTCGCCCGAGTTCAAGTGGGAGATGCTGGAATTGGGAGACCGCAAAAAGATGATCGGCGCTTATCCGGAGGCAGCAGCGAGGATCACCGAACTTACCCGGGTCTAAGACTTGCGTGCGGGTATCCCCGGGGCGTCCCCGGCGGCTAAGAGTTCTGCCTTGATACGTGCCACTCGCACTCGGACATCTTCGCGGACCTGATCCTCATCCATGGTCGTAACGCGGCGGTTGCGCACCACGTGACGGCCCGCGACGAACACATCTGTCACGTCGCTGCCAGAGGCGGCGTAATACAGGAACGATTCAGCATCGTGCAGCGGTGTCGCGGCGGTACCCGTCACGTCCACAAGAACCACATCCGCTTGACCGCCCACGCGCAGCTCGCCAGTGGAACCGGCCCCGGCGGCACGGGCACCGCCCGCACTCGCCCATTCGAACACCTCAGCGCCCGACAGCGCCTCTGGGTCGCATGCCACACCGCGCTGAAGTATCGCACCCGTCTTCAATTCCTCGAACATATCCAACGTGTTGTTGGAGGCCACTGAATCGGTACCCAGCGCCAGGTTGATCCCAGCGTCCCGGTACTGCCCACGGGTGCGATCCCAGCGCCGAGCTTAAGGTTCGACACGGGGTTGTGGGAGATGCTGACATTTGCCCGTGCGAGAAGTTCGAGGTCACCCTCCAAAGGATGGACCGCGTGTGCAATGTGCAGTGTGGTTTCAAAAAGACCCAGATCAAAAACCTGCCGAATGGGGGAAACTCCGTGCTGCGCCAGGGATTGCTCGATTTCACGCCGGGTCTCCGAGAGGTGAATCTGAACGCCAATTCCCGACTGGCGAGCTCGCGCCGCTACGTCGGCGATCAGCTCCGCCGAGCAGGTGTAGGGCGCATGCAGACCATAGGTGACGTGCACTAACGGGTCACCGCGAAATTCATCTACTAAGTGTGGTGTCTGGTCTACTACTTCTGCTCCAGTGCCACCGAAGGCCAGGGGAAAGCCGACTGAGTCGTATCCAAAGACGGTGGGCGCAGCATTGACCCGCATCCCCGCTTCCGAGACTGCCGCAAGCAACATCGAGTCCCAATGAAACATATCGATGAAAGCAGTAGTTCCGGACCTCAACATTTCTACCATCGCGAGCCGCAGCCCCGCCCGCATATCCGCGCCCGTCATTCGCAGTTCGAAGGCGCGCATGTGCTCGAGCCAAATATGCAACGGCACGTTATCGGAATATCCGCGTAGCAATGTCATTGCGGAGTGCGTGTGGCCGTTGGTAAGGCCAGCGATCACGACCCTGCCTACGCCATCGATGTCGCCAGCGCCCCGTGGCCCCCGAACTGGTCCGACGTAATCAATCACGCCCGTCGACGAGGAGAACGCTATCTCGCTTCTCTCCAAGACCACGCCGGCGATGGGGACAATCGTTGCTCCGACGATGCGGATACTGCTGGCCGTCATAGCCTTTATCCTTTGCGACAGAGCCACCGGGGCTCTCAAGTGAGTGAGAAACGTTGCGATACAGAGGATCTGTCAGCCGTTGAGACCGGACAGCGACTTCCAGTAGTCCCAGTCGACGGCCCAATCGAAGATGTCGCCGTCGGATGGCGAAAGCAGCACATCAGTGCCGCTGACTTCCACCGGGTCGCCGTAAAGAGCAGAGTCGTAATAGGACTTCGCGTCGGGGATCGAGAGGTTGACGCAGCCGTGCGTCACATTGCTGGTTCCCTGAGCATCAACGCTATTCGGGTTGGAGTGGATGAATTCACCATTGTTGGAAATTCGAACAGCCCATTTTTCCGGAATGTTCGTATACCCATAGCGCGGATTCGACATGAGTTTGGTCTCAAAGAATTCGGAGACGACGTGGATGCCCGAACGGGTGGTCAAATCGTTGTTTTCGCCGCCGCCTCGACCAAATGACGCTTCGTAGGTTGCCACCACGTTTCCATCTCGCTTCACGACGAGCTCGTGTGAGTTGACGTCGGCGATCACCACTTGATTACGACCAATCGTAAAATCGCTGGTGAGATCCTCCCGGCCCCAGTACCCATTACCGAAATCTGTACCGTAAAGGTTGGCTTCGACGTGAACTACGGTCCCAGATGGCCAGTAATTCTGCGGTCGGTAGTCCAGTGCCCACAGGCCTCCGTCGTGTTGAATCCATGCCCACGCACCCTCCACCGCTGGTGTGGTGGTAATGGAAATTCCCTTTTCGATGGCGGCGCGGTCGAGGGGCTTCACGCCGAACGTGATCATCACCGGCGTTGCCACACCCACCACCGCACCATCAGCAGGCGACATCGTGGTCCTCGCAGTACCAGAAGCGGGAGTGAGTGTGGTGTAGGTGCCAGCGATCAATACCGCCACACCATCGGCTCCCACCGCAGATCCAGCCGCGGTATAAACCTTTCCGTACCCCAGTTCCTCGCTCGCGGTCCAAGTTGCGCCGTCGCCGCTGACCGTGCCTGCGACCGCTTTGCCATCGGGGTTGGTTAAGGCGAAATCCTTGATGGTGCCTGCTGCCACGGTCACCACAATCGGCGTGCTCGGCGATATCCCCACCGCTCCCAATGGCGGCGTGGAGCTTACGCTCGCCGGCGGCGGCGGGGGTGGCGTGGCAGTACTGAGAGAGGCCGATGCCGTCGCGGGAGCTGCCGTGACGGCAGTGGCTGAGCTGGACGACGCGCTCGCCGTAGGCGATGTTGGGATGGCCGCGGGAACAGTGGCTATCCCGGTGGGATCCACAGATGCGGACGGCGTCGTCACGGCCGATGACGCGGGGGTAGAGGAGCTCAGCGGCATCGAAGTTGCCGATGACGAAGTACAACCCGCAACACAAATTAGGAGCGTCGCGCTCACCATTGCGGGAAAAAGGGTTCGAACAAATGTCATTGAGCAGATCCGCCTAGCTGGTGTTTCCGGAGTATGTATTCGACTCTGGATGCATCACAGCTGCGCGGCCAAAGCTTCGCCTATCAAGATACCGGAGCGCGGGGTTCTCGCGGGCGAATATCTCTAGACGTGTGCCGCGCGGAAAACACCCGCTGGCTACTTCAGGATGCGTCGGACAATCAATGCACCGATAAGCACGCCCACGCCGATCAACGCGTACTTAACCTTGGGCGCAGAAAGTTTGGAGGTGACTGTCTGCTTAGCGTCATTCACCAGTTTTTTTGGATTGGCGCGGATGGTCAGCTCATCCACGGTGACAGCAAGCGCATCTCGAGCGCGCTCGATCTCCGCCTGGATGGTGTCAGCATCGCGGGCCACTGTTTTCTCCCTCACACGTACCTACCGGACACAGGACTGCATCGGGCTAGCTAATACCCTACTTGTATGACCACACAGCCAATTGACGTGGGCGATGACGCCCCAGCATTTTCCCTTCCTGACAGCTCCAACACAGAGGTGAGCTTGAGCGACTTCACCGGCAAAAAAGTCGTCCTGTACTTCTACCCAGCGGCGCTCACACCGGGCTGCACCACACAGGCCTGCGATTTCACAGCAGCGAGAGGCGTGTTTGATACATCGGGCTACACCGTGATCGGTATCTCCCCCGATGCACCCGCCAAGCTGGAGGCGTTCCGGGCGCGAGAAAATCTAGACCTTCTGCTGCTGTCAGACCCAGAAAGGAAGGTGCTCTCTTCGTATGGTGCCTTCGGCGAAAAGAAGAATTATGGCAAAACGGTGATGGGCGTGATCCGCTCGACTTTCGTTATCGACGAACGGGGCAAGGTCGAGAAGGTCTGGCGAAACATCAAAGCGACGGGTCATGTGGCAAGGCTGATCAAAGAGCTGGGAGTGGGCGAGTGATCCAGAGCCAGCGCTCCGTCCATTTTCACCGGTACGGAACATAGCTCGGTGCCCGCTAAACTGATGAACGTTGTCTGGCTCGCGAGAGTGCTGACGACGCTGGGGCCGTAGCCCAATTGGCAGAGGCACACGGTTTAGGTCCGTGCCAGTGAGGGTTCGACTCCCTTCGGCCCCACACAGGTATTACCCGCTGACCAGCAATAAGCTCTTGGAAAATGCCTCAGTTTCAGGTGGAGCGCCGGGCAAGAGGTGAGCGGAAGCACCCTAGGTAAGCACAGAGCTCAGCAGCAAACTTGTCTCGCTGTTCACGACTCCCTCGATCGACCGGATGCGGCCCAGTACGCGGTCAAAACCGGCAAGACTGTCGGTGCGTATGTCGGCTACAAGGTCCCAGCCACCATTGGTGGTGTGTAGCGCTTCTACTTCGGCGAGGCCACGCAGCCGCCTGATGACCGAGTCGGTACTTCTTCCCTCTACTTCGATGAGCGCGATCGCCCTCACCGTGGACGAGTCGGGAAATTCTCGAACACGCACCGAAAAGCCAACCACAGTGCCAGTTTCCATCAATTTCTCTAGCCGCGCGGCGATTGTGGCGCGGGTAACACCCAGCTGTCGGCTGAGGCTGGCAACGGGTTCGCGCGCGTTGACCCGTAAAAGTGCCAGTAGTCGTTGGTCAAGGTCATCCATGCACAGAATGTACATCGGGACTATTCAGAGTGAATGTTTGACAGCACATATTGATGCTCTTTTTGGATTGTGGGTGACTATTCAGACGTTCTACGGTGAGGAGAACCCTGAGGAGTCTCGATGTCTATCCAAGCGCCTGCGTCGATCGTCATGATCAGACCGCACCACTTCCTGCCCAACCCGCAAACCCTGAGCGACAACTCCTTCCAGGCTCCCATCAGTAGCTACCACCCGGACGTAGCGGCTCGAGCTTTCCAAGAAGTGACCGCCGCAGCGCAGACCCTGCGATCTCACGGTGTCTATGTCCACCTGTTCGACGACGAAGGCACGGCAACACCCGACAGCGTCTTTCCTAACAACTGGTTCAGCACTCATGCGGGGGGTCACGTGGCGATCTACCCCATGACGGCTCCGAACCGGCGGCGCGAACGCAGAAGCGACGTCATCGAGCTCCTCAAACGTGACTACCGAGTGCAAGACGTCATCGATTACTCAGGTTTGGAACAGGATTCGATCTTCCTCGAAGGCACCGGCGCTATGGTCCTGGATCACATCACTCGGATCGCTTACGTGGCGCGATCCAACAGAGCCGACCCGATCGCGCTCGAACGCTTCTGCACTAACTTTGGCTACGAGCCCCTAGCGTTCGACGCGCGCGATGAAGCCGGAATACGTTGCTACCACACCAATGTCATGTTGTGCGTCGGTACCGATTTTGCACTCGCCGGCCTGGTCATGATCAGCGACCGAGAGCGACGCGCTGAGGTTGCGCAGCGACTCGCCGCACCTGGCCGTCAGGTAATCGAACTAAGTCACGCCCAAATCGGCGAATTTGCTGGAAATGCCCTGGAACTTCAAGGAGATCACGGTCGCATTTTGGCCATGTCAACCCGAGCCGAACGCTCACTCACTCCGTCACAACGAGCGCGCGTCGAGCACAGCTGCATCATTGTGCCCCTCGAGGTACCGACCCTGGAACTTGCAGGCGGGTCGGTCCGTTGCATGATCGCCGGAATCCACCTTGAGCCCCGGTTCGCCCCAGCCGTGAGCTAGGAAGCGCACCGCTCAAAAACGATCGTTGTGGTCAGGATCGAAAATGTGCATCGCTGCTTCCTCTGCGCTGGCTGCGCCCCCGGAAAACCCGACATCCTCGGCTATCAAGCTCTTCTCATTGTCGTCGTAGCTGCCGTCGCCGGAATCCACGAGACGGCCCGCTCGCACTTCGCCCAACTCGAGTGCTTCAAATTCGCTATCATCCTCGGTCTCGGCGCGTTCGAAGACGTCAGGAGTTTCCGCTGCTAACAACTCGTCGAGGCTCAGACCCTGAGCTTCCTCGGCTTCTGTGGGGATCTTTGTATTCGGCTCGTAGTCGGGCGGCGAATACCCTTCGTCGAGTGGATCTTCGAGTCCGCGATCAACAAGCGTGTCCTCTGCAGACAGCTGCTCGGTGCTGGAGTCACCCCCATCGTTCACGTCGCGGGAGCCATCTCGGTCGGACACTTCGAAACTTACTTCTGACATTTCAGGGTTTCCTTTTCACTCATTTGCCGTGATTTGCTTCCTTCACTATGCCCTTCATTGAACGTTTCATGGTGAGAACCCACTCGTTCATGGCTACCCGAATGGCCTACTGACACTCAGCTGCAGTGCCAATCGCACTCCAAAGGTGAAGCGCCTTCTGTACACGCAGTTGCCACATCGGTGTCCGAAATGCCCCAATTTTCTTGACCGGGTGATTTGAGTGAATCCCCTGTGAAAACCCCAGGGTATGGCCTACCTTCTGTTCACAGACCTTCGCACGGCCAACTGAAAGACGGGGACCTCCCCGAGGCTCGGTTGTTCCCCCCCGATGTGCGCGGAACCTGTTTTTCCAATATCGCGGAGAGTTGGAACCCGATGTCGCCCAGAACGTTTGCCCTCCCTCCCGTTCTAGCCGCAGCGAGTTCCATTGCTCTTGTGGCAGCCGTAACGCTTTTCACGGCTGGCCACGCCAGTGCCGCCGAATCTCCCGTTGCGCTCGGCGTTCTGAGCAGTTACTCGGTGATCGGTGGGTCAGCTGTCACGAACACGGGATCGTCAGTGGTGGGGGGTGGAATTGGAGTATCCCCCGGCACTGACCACTCTGGCATGGATCAAGCGGTCATCGGAGGAGCCATGCACTTTACCGACACCGAAGCCAGCCAAGCCCAGCTGGCGCTTGTGGGCGCGTACGACGACGCGGCCGGCCGAATTCGCACTCCCGTCGCCAGCGAATTGGGCGGACAGACATTTCTTTCCGGGGTCTACGGAGGCCCCACACTTGGCATTACGGGGACGGTGACATTGGATGCTCAGCAGAATCCGGACGCCGTCTGGATCTTCCAAACTGACAGCACTTTGATCACCGCGACCGCCAGCTCGGTGTCGTTGATCAACGGCGCGCAGGCGTGCCACGTGTTTTGGCAGGTGCAGAGCTCTGCCACTTTGGGAACAGGCTCCACCTTCGTCGGAAATGTCTTGGCGCTCACCTCGATTACCGCTACTACGCAAGCCACCATCCAAGGCAGACTTTTGGCGCGCAACGGCGCGGTAACACTGGACACCAATACGATCACTGGCGCCGAATGCAACGGCGACACTCCACCGACATCCAGTGGAAGCGAGAGCTCCAGCAGCAGCTCTACATCCACTGGCTCCGGTTCGTCCAGCAGCTCCAGCAGCAGCTCTACATCCACTGAATCCGGTTCGTCCAGCAGCTCCAGCAGCCAGGGTTCGACCTCGAGCCAAACCAGTTCGACGAATGGCTCACCAACGACGCCTACCGCCAGTGAAGCTGAGGGGTCGAGTAACTCCACAGCCCTATCGACCACACCGTTGACCGGCCCAGTGATTACTTCGCCGGCAACAACTTCTCAGGTGACGCAGTCGTCGGTCACGAGCAAACATCCTTCCACCACGGGGAAAACCGGCGTTATCACTCAAACTGGACAACACGGGATCGATACCGGGACGAAACAGCTGGCGATCACGGGCACTAACTCCGGCCCCATCGCAGGCGCCGCAGCGGCCTTGATCGCTTGTGGAACCGTCCTCCTCCTCTCCGGTAGACGGCGCCTTTCTCCCCCACCGCGGCATCGCTCTTGACGTCTCCAATCGTCAAGGAGCATCGGGGAGCGAGCCCCCGCGGCCACAACGCTCAGATCAGCCCGAGGGCCGCCTTGAGCTGCGGCAGCATTAAGGCGGTGGCTAGACCGCGATGCGACTGCGCGTCCTTCTCTGCGGGCGTCAACTCCGCCGAAGAGCGACCGTCGCCACCCTCGGGCACGAAAATGGGATCGTAGCCAAAGCCGTTGCTGCCGCGCTCTTCTCGGATTACTACCCCGCGCCACTGGCCGCGGACCACTCTCGGCTCCTCGCCTGGCACCGCGAGCGCGAGGGCGCAGACGAATTCGGCCCCCCGACGTTCGTCGGGCGTGTCGGTCAGCTGCGCCAGTACGAGCTGCTTATTCGCATCGTCATCGCCATGGTGACCAGCCCACCTAGCGGACAGCACGCCAGGCATCGAGTTCAGCGCATCAACACAAAATCCGGAGTCGTCGGCCAACGAGATCTCACCTGTTTCCCGCGCCGCCTGGACCGCCTTGTCCACCGCGTTTGCTTCGAAAGTGGCGCCTGTTTCGGGTTCCTCGGGAAACTCGCGGACGTCGGAGAGCCCGAGAACCTTCACGCTGTCACCCAGGATGCGTTGCAGCTCGGCGAGTTTTTTGGCATTTCGGGTGGCAAGCAGAATGCGGCTCATCAGTTTTTTACCGATTTCTTGGGCTCGGGCAGCTGTTTTGGGTACGGCGCTGCCAGCGCTTCACGCTGCAGCCTTGTCAGGACGTGAATACCAGCCAGCGCAGAATCGATCATTGTGTTCAGGGTGGCTCTCGAGAATGTGGCGCCCTCCCCCGTGCCCTGCACCTCCACGATGGTCCCAGCGTCCGTGGCCACCACATTCATGTCGACCTCAGCGCGCGAATCTTCCTCGTACGGCAAATCCAGCCGCACTTTGCCGCCGACTACACCGACCGAGACTCCGGCGATCTGGCAGGACAACGTTTGCGGGTGGGCCAACACGCCAGAGGCGTGCATCCAGGTCAATGCATCTGCCAGCGCCACGTACGCGCCCGTGACGGCTGCGGTGCGAGTACCGCCATCTGCTTGCAGTACATCGCAGTCGATAGCGATGGTGTTCTCCCCCAGCGCGGCAAGATCAATGCAAGCACGAAGTGACCGACCTATCAGCCTGGATATCTCGTGGGTCCGACCACCGATTTTGCCGCGCACCGCTTCCCGATCCGATCTGGTGTGGGTTGCCGACGGCAACATCGCATATTCGGCGGTAAGCCACCCTGAGCCAGAACCTTTGCGCCACCGCGGAACTCCCGGAGTCACACTTGCGGCGCACAGCACTTTAGTCCCGCCAAATTCCACCAAAACACTGCCAGCGGGATGCAATTGATAGCCGCGAGTGAACCTTACGGGCCGGAGTTCGTCGTCGTTTCTGCCGTCGTTACGCACCATGGGTGAAGGGTAACGGTTGAAAGGATGTGGATCTATGCGGCGGCAGGTCCGAAGCCCTCACTCTGTGCCTGGGTCCCAGCCGACTTCCGCGTTCGCGGCCCGTCAGCTTTCGACACTAGGAACGCAGCCACGAGACCGCCGATGGAACCGAACAGGTGAGCCTGCCACGAAACCTGGTTAGCCGAGGGCAATACGCCCCAAAAGATGGAGCCCCAGATTGCGAGAAGCACTATGCCCATTACGATCTGCCAGAAGTTCCGGGTGAACACACCGCGGGTCACCAGGTAGGCAAGCCAGCCAAACACCACACCTGAAGCCCCGATCACCACCGAATTGCCGTCCCCGGTGAGCCAGGTCCCCATGCCAGCGATCAGCCACACCAACACGGTGACAGCGATGAATTGCTTGGCCCCATTGACCATCAGGAGGAAACCGAATACTAAGAATGGGATGGTGTTCGCGAAAAGGTGACCCCAATTGGCATGGACAAACGGCGAGGTGATCACCCCGACCAAGCCATCAACCTGCCGTGGTTCTACACCTGCAAAGTGGACCAGAGCGGCATCTCCAGCGGCAGGCATTACCGCCTGCACCAACTGCACGAGATACATCACTACCAAAAACGCACCAGGAACGATCAACGCCTGCTGCCACTGAGCGGGAATGAGGTCTTTCTTACTCGCCTTCCCGGGCTGCATGGACGGAGTGGACGCCGAAAGAGTCATAGCTTCAGCCTAAGGCAGTCCTTCCAAGGGCGTACCCGGGTAAACCCTGAAAAAGTACTGAAAATCAGCGCATCAAGGCGTATACCACCGAGTCTTGAAGCTCCGTCAACCAACGGTAGACGTTGAACATGGCGGGACCCGCCCCTCCAACTCCTCGCGTTCCAAGTCTGGTTCGCCGTCATCAGACGTGATATTGAGACGCACGCCGAGCGCTAGCCGCACATCGTTGAGAGCTGCGGCCCAGGTTTGCGCCTCATCGGGGTCCAGTCGCACCGCTCCGCCGCCCAGCGGGAGTGAGTCCAGGAGTGCGATCGCCGCGGCGTCCTTGGCCGCTAACAACTCCGGTTCGTACAGCATCCGCATTCCGCCAGCGAGGTCCGCATCACTACGGTGAAAATCCGGCAGCAACCGCGCCAACGCCGGGTCTTCTGGAGCAGTGCTGGGCGCCGTCGCCATTCCGGTGATGGCATCGAGCGGATCGAGCGGGGCTTGAGCCCGTCGCCCGGCCAGCATCTGCCGGATTTGGTTCATCAAGTCAGCCAACAACTGTGATTCGGCAGGCTCAAGGTGGCCCACGATGTGGCCCCGGTGCCGCTTAAACGATGCCATTTGCTAGTTGTCCTGCTGCAGCGTGGCCCATAACCCTGCGCCTTGGAGCTTCGCGACATCGATCTCCATGGCTTCACGAGTGCCCGAGGACACCGCTGCCTTGCCTTTGACGTGTACGTCAGACATCAACTTCTCCGCCTTGGACTTCGGATGGCCCAGCAGCTTCACGAACACCATTGTGACGTACGACATCAAGTTGACCGGGTCGTTCCAGACAATCGTCACCCACGGGTGGTCAGCAGAGGTCACCTCTTCGGCAACTTCAACAGGCGGGGCGATCGGGGCAGAGGTCACGAAGCCATTGTTTCACGCTGCCAACGCCCCCCGCGCGCCACGTGCGACGGCGGTTGTGCGCGCTCCGCCCTGAGTCCCCGCGTCCACGAATGCTCTCGCGGCTTTGTAGGCTTGCCCAATGACAGCCGCACCGCATTCGCCGTATCGCCGCAGTACCGCTCTGATGACAGACCACTACGAGCTAACGATGCTGCAAGCAGCGCTGGCCGAGGGCAGTGCCGATCGGTCTTGCACGTTCGAGGCGTTTACCCGGCGGCTACCAGAGGGGAGGCGCTACGGCGTAGTGGCGGGGATAGGCCGCGTCGTAGAGGCGCTGCACGACTTCACTTTCGGGGATGACGAACTCGCGCAGCTCGCACCCATTCTCGACGAAGCAACTCTGACCTACCTCTCGAACTACCGCTTTGATGGCGACATCGACGCCTACCCCGAAGGCGAGCTGTTCTTCGCCGGCTCCCCTATCTTGACGGTCCGCGGAAGCTTCGGATCGGCCTGCATCCTGGAGACGTTGATCCTGTCGATCCTCAACCACGACTGCGCCATCGCCTCCGCCGCAGCCCGGATGGTCTCAGTAGCGGCTGGCAGGCGCCTGATCGAAATGGGATCGCGCCGTACCCACGAGGAATCTGCGGTTGCCTGCGCGCGCGCGGCTTACCTTGCCGGCTTCGGATCTACCTCGAATCTGGAGGCGGGACGCCGCTACGGGATCCCCACCGGAGGCACCGCCGCCCACTCATTCACGTTGCTGCACGACACAGAAGAAGCCGCCTTCGTCGCGCAGATCGCTTCTCTCGGGGTGGACACCACCCTGCTGGTTGACACCTACGACATCACCCAAGGCATCGCCACCGCGATCAAGGTCGCGGGCACCGATCTGGGCGCCATCCGCATTGACTCGGGAGACTTGGGCGTACTGGCCAGAGCAGCTCGGGATCAGCTCGACGCGTTGGGTGCAACGAAAACGAAGGTAGTGCTCTCCGGTGATCTCGACGAATATGCCATCGCGGCGCTTCGATCGGAACCTGTTGATGTCTACGGCGTTGGGACCTCCGTCGTCACCGGATCAGGTGCGCCTACCGCGAGTATGGTCTACAAACTGGTCGAAGTGGATGGCCGGCCCGTCGCAAAACGCAGCGAAAACAAGAAGTCGTACGGCGGGCGCAAATCAGCGCTCCGCCGCTATCGCGACACGGGCACCGCCACCGAAGAGGTTGTCTACCTTGCTGACGGTCCTGCGCCCGAGAGCCTTGCGAACGACAAGATTTTGCCGCAGCCGCTCCTCCGTGCCGGCAAGCCCGTCGAAGGTCTACCGAAACTCCAGGACTCCCGGCAGCACCTTGCCGCCGCACTTGTCAGCCTGCCGTGGGCTGGACTAAAGCTCTCTCGAGGTGAGGCAGCCATCCCCACCACGTCGTTAATTCCCTGACACCTACCTCTGATAAAGGATTTTGGACATGACTTGGACCTACACTCCCGCAACGGCGTTGATTGTGGTCGATGTGCAGCACGACTTCGCCGACCCTGCGGGCTCGCTGTATGTGCAGGGCGGCGAGGATATTCTCCCGGGCGTTGCGGCCGAAATTGCGGCAGCAGAAGCCGCTGGCGGCCTCATTGTCTATACCCAGGACTGGCATCCGGAGTCCACGCCACACTTCGCCAAAGACGGCGGAATATGGCCGGTGCACTGCGTTATCGACAGCATGGGCGCAGCATTCGCACCGGGATTTCCCATCGTCGGCCCTGTGGTGCGCAAAGGCTCCGGGCCCGAAGACGGCTACTCGGGATTCTCCGTCAAACACCTGGAAACCGGTGTGGTCCGCGGCACCGAACTGTCCACCATTCTGGACGAGAACGGGATCATGTCCATTGTGGTGATCGGCTTGGCCGGCGATTGGTGTGTCAAAGAAACCGCCATAGACGGCGTGAAGCTCGGATACGACGTTGCCGTCCCGCTCGCTCTCACCCGGTTCGTTGAGTTGCGGGCCGGTGACGGCGAAGCGGCGGTGGCTGCAATGCGGGAAGCGGGCGTCAAGCTCATCTGATAACGACGGTCCCCGATTTGAAGCCTGCTAGCGCACCAAGGTCACCATGCGGGCAGCGAGCCCGACGAATACCGTGCCAGCCACGCGATCGAGAGCTCGGCGCACCTTGGCGCGCGCAAAGAACCCTTTTGCACGGTGCGCTGCCAATGCCAGACAGACGAACCAGGCGGTATCAATGACGATCATGATCGCAGCAAGGAACATCGTTGTTGACAAGACAGGTGCGCCTGCAGGAATGAATTGTGGGAAGAACGCCAGACAGAAAACCATAGCTTTTGGGTTGGCCAGGTTTGTCAGCAAGCCGACACCAAAGCCCCGCCACGCACGCTGGGTCCCGACCAGTTCCGAATCTACCGGGCCACTGACCATCGCGAAGCTCGCGCGCCAGGCCTGGATCCCCATCCACAAAAGCACAATGGCACCCACTATTTTCAGCACTGTGAATGCGCCCGGACTAGCCGCTACCAACCCTGCGACTCCGATGCCTGCCAGACTCACCCAACAAAAGACGCCAAGCTCGATCCCGGCCAGCACAGCGACAGACGACCGAAACCCATGAATCGCCGAATGGCGCACAATCAGGGCGGTTGCTGGCCCGGGGCTCAGTGTGATGAGGGAGGTCGCAAGGAGGAACGGAGCGAGCTGGGCACCGGTGAGCATCAGCAGATAATGACAGCACCTGGCACCTCCCAGCAACCGAATGAGACTGCGCAGGATGGCTAGATCGCTGATGCGTCCGCGATGACGGTGACAGTGCCTGGCGCGATCTCCGTGAAGCCGGCATCACGCACTGCTACCAACCCGTGCGACCAGGCTGCTTCCGGTGCGGCGACCGATGCGGCCAACAGTGCCCACTGTCTGCCATCGGCTCGCCTCACCTGCGTCTGCAAGCCCGTTTCCCACCACCGCCTAAGACGCTCCTGCTGCACTCGCGCCATCAACGCGGCGGCGATCATTCCAGCATGGCCCGTTTGCGCCATGGCTTTGCCCGCCGTCATCTGCACGTGAGGCGGCAGCCACATCAGCAATGACGGTGCTTCACGAATCGCCTCTTTCTGATCCCCTAAAGCGATCAGTTCGCGGTTGCATGCGGCTCGCACACCGCCCGCTCCGCCGACGTCCAGATCGGTCGCCACATCGGTACCACCTACCTGGAGCTTGGAGATCCGGGGGTCAAGGTCAGTGACCAACCCAGGCACGATCGCATGCACCTGCGTACTGGGGCCTTGGAATCCGCCTGCCGTGATGGTGATCCCGGGAAGTTCTGCAGCGGCCACCCACTGGATACCCCGGGCTCGCCGCGTGACTTTGCGGATATGTGCCGCGCAGTAGGACGACATCGCGTCGAACCACACACCACCCGGTGCTGCACGGGGGTCGAGGGACAACGCGGTCGCTGCTGTCGCTGCGCCTGCTAGAGCTGCCGACCACAGCGGCGGGTCGCTTCGCTCCATCCGCAAGATTAACGGCATTGACCGGACGTCGCACGCTGCCTCGTCGCGATCCAGGAGAACCTGGTGTGCATCCATCCCCAGCCAATACCCGTATCGCGCGGCTAACGGGGCGAGTGCGGCGCCAAGGACCGGCGGACCAGGCGGTGCGGTGTGGTCCGGGCCTGGGTCCGGGTTGCTCATACCCGCGGAGATCTGGCGTGGTACCCGTCTTCCGCGTCTGCAGCCTCTACCTCGTCACGGCTGATCCCGAGGATAAAGAGCACCGGATCCAGGAATGGTTGATTCAGTGCGGTATCGGCGCATTCCGCGACAATGGGCTTTGCGTTGAACGCGATACCCAACCCGGCGGCGGCGAGCATGTCGATGTCGTTGGCGCCGTCTCCGACGGCTACTGTCTGGTTCATCGGCACACCGGATTCCATCGCGAATCTTGCCAGCGCCCTTGCCTTACCCTGCCGATCGACCACCTCGCCCACAACCCGTCCCGTCAGTCGTCCGTCCACCACTTCCAATGTGTTGGCGGCGACGAAATCGAGATTGAGTTCTTTCACGAGGTGCCCCGTCACCTGGGTGAAACCGCCCGAAACGATGCCACACCGATACCCCAGCCGTTTGAGTGTGCGAATCGTCGTCCGCGCTCCGGGCGTGAGCTCCAAACTGCTGCCGACCTCGTCGAGAACCGCGGCATCCAACCCCGCCAGCATGGCGACCCGGCGGTGCAGTGACTCTGCAAAGTCCAGCTCACCGCGCATTGCGGCCTTCGTGATCTCCTCTACTTCGGCGAGACGCCCCGTGTGGTCTGCGAGCAACTCGATCACCTCACCCGTAATCAGCGTCGAGTCGACGTCAAAAACGATCAGCCGTTTCGAGCGCCGCGCCAGGCCCGCTCGCTGAACCGCCACATCAAAACCTGCTGCTGCGCCGATCTTCGTGACGGCCAGCCGCAGCTCTTCGTCATCCGGAGCGGTCACGAATAGCTCGATACCGGTGACCGGGTAATCAGCAATGCGTTTAATGGTTTCAATGTTGACGCCGAGCTCGCCGAATCTCCGAGCAAGATCCCCGATAGCTTTGGCCTGCAACGGTTTCCCCATCACTACCAGGACATGGGTTGACGTGTCCCTGCCGCTTTCAAGATCGCCGCCGATCGACACCTGCAGTTGCATGCCGATAGAAGCCATGCCTTGTTCGACCGCTTCCTGGAGGGATTCCGGGTCGCCCCCAGTACTAACAAGCACGCCGAGGGTCAACTGCCCGCGGACCACCACCTGGTCGACGTCCAGGACATCTGCGCCATGCCGGCTGAGCATCCCGAACAACACACCTGTAACCCCGGGCCTATCGCGTCCAGACACAGTAAATAGCACCGAACTTTTCGCCATCGAAAGACTCCTCGCTCGAGAAACAGCAGGCAGGCCTCATCACAGACCCGTACGCAACGAATCCCGCTGCCTCGATTGGCAGCGGGACTCGTCACAACAGATTCGTCAGAGGGACTCGGGGATCCTGACATGATCGCTGGATTCAAGATCGTCCAGCGGCTTCCAGTCCCGATTCGGGTGCGCTTCGTGCTTGAGCCGTTCCACCATGTGCGGGTGGTGCAACTCGAACGCTGGGCGCTCGCTACGGATTCGCGGGAGCGAAAGGAAGTTGTGCCGTGGCGGCGGTGAACTCGTTGCCCACTCGAGCGAGTTGCCGTAGCCCCACGGGTCATCAGCGGTGGTGATCTCGCCATGACGCCAAGACCTGATGACGTTCCATACGAACGGCAATACTGAGGCTCCCAAGATGAAGGATCCGACAGTAGAGATGACATTGAGCGTTGTGAAGCCGTCGGAAGGAAGATAGTCCGCGTAGCGACGCGGCATACCCATGTTGCCCAGCCAATGCTGCACCAGGAAGGTGAGGTGGAACCCGATGAACGTCAGCCAGAAATGCATCTTCCCGAGGCCTTCGTCAAGGAATCTGCCCGTCATCTTCGGGAACCAAAAGTAGATCCCACCGAAGGTTGCGAAGACGATCACGCCGAACAACACGTAATGGAAATGCGCTACCACGAAGTAGCTATCGGAGACGTGGAAATCGATTGCCGGGGCAGCGAGAATGACGCCCGTCAAGCCTCCGAACAGGAAGGTGACCAGGAACCCGCACACGAACAGCATGGGTGTTTCGTATGTCAACTGCCCCTTCCACATAGTGCCAATCCAGTTGAAGAACTTCAGACCGGTCGGCACCGCGATCAGGAACGTCATCATGCTGAAGAACGGAAGCAACACACCGCCCGTGGCGTACATGTGGTGCGCCCACACCGCAACTGACAGTGCAGCGATGGAGATGGTGGCAAATACCAGGCCGCGATATCCGAAGATTGGCTTCCGGCTAAACACGGGAATGATTTCGGAGACGATGCCGAAGAATGGCAAAGCGAGGATGTAGACCTCAGGATGGCCGAAGAACCAGAACAGGTGCTGGAAGAGAATCGCTCCACCGTTTGCCGGGTCGAAGACATGGGAACCGAAGTGTCTATCGGCCGCCAGTCCGAACAAGGCTGCGGTAAGAACTGGGAAAGCAACCAAAACTAGGATGGAGGTGATCAGGATGGTCCAGGTAAAGGCAGAAATCCGCCACATCGTCATACCCGGTGCACGCAGGCAGATGATCGTCGTGATCATGTTGACGGCGCCGAGAATGGTGCCGAGACCACCGACTGCTAGACCCATGATCCACAGATCACCGCCGACTCCTGGCGAGTTCTCCACGCCGGACAACGGCGTGTAAGCGGTCCAGCCGAACGCAGCCGCTCCGCCGGGAGTGAAGAATCCGGACAGCGCAATAAGGGCACCGAAAAGGAACAGCCAGTAGGAGAACGCATTCAACCGGGGGAAGGCGACGTCGGGCGCGCCGATCTGCAGCGGCATGATGAAGTTCGCGAAGCCGAAGACGATCGGGGTTGCGTAGAACAACAACATGACAGTGCCGTGCATGGTGAACAGCTGGTTGTACTGATCATTCGACAGGAACTGCATCCCAGGCTGCGCCAGCTCGGCGCGCATCAGCAGCGCCATGACGCCGCCGATCATAAAGAACGTCATGCACGTAACGATGTACATGATGCCAAGGGTTTTATGGTCTGTCGTCTTCAACATTGACAGGAACTTGGTGCCCCGAGCAGCGCGTTGGACCGTAACGGGCCTACTCACAACAGGGCGGGGAGCGAGGGCGGTCACTACGATCCTCCAGCTAATCGGCGTACTGGCAACACAGGAAATCTTACTCTTCGCGAGCCGCCGCGCACAGGGCGCGATCGAGATTGTGAAGCTGTAGACGAGCTTAGTCCGAGATTGGGCGAGAGGTGCGCCGGGGTCCGCGCGGCGGCGCGCCACATTTTGAGGGGGCCATCACGATCGGCGCCGATGACGGCCCTCCCGGACCACATTCATGGGCTCCGAAAAGGAGAAGGATGTTCCCTTCATCACGACGCCACGAACGAGTAGCTGAAGGTACATACGTGGAACGAAAAAAGCTCTGACCCTCAGGTCAGAGCTTCTTCGAAACGATCCGTGCTTGGCATCTCCGTTATCCGGGATGCTGCCAAACATGGTGGAGCTGAGGGGACTCGAACCCCTGACCCCCACACTGCCAGTGTGGTGCGCTACCAGCTGCGCCACAGCCCCGTGCTGCCCTACGAGATTACCAAGCCCGGCCCGCGCATTCCTAATTGGCCGGTCAGCGCGGTGCGGTAGCTAGGAAGCCAAGAGATTGGTCAGCCAGTTGACGTCGTCAGTATTAACTCCTTTGTTTCCCACCAACACGACCGGGGCACCTACCCCTCCCAGGGCTTGAGTCAACCGCGCCTCGCTCGCGGTGTTCGCAGCAGCGGCTGCCGCGGTATCCCCGCCTCGCAGACAGGCCAGAGCCTTTCCCACTGCGGCTTCGTTGCCCGTGGCACCCACAGCAGTGCGAGCCTGCGTCAATTGGTCTACGAGTTGCTCGGTGCTCAGGTCTGTGAAGGTGTTCTCCTGTGGCTGCACATCCTGTGCGAAGAGTTGTTCGTGGAAACGCGAAAATGTACCCGGTTCCGGTCCGAGGTTGGTGGCTACGCACAGTTGGGCAGCCGCGGCGCGGGTCGAGTAGGTCTGGGTGATTGAACGTGCGTCCAAGTAGGTCAGCAGGTGATAGCGCACGGTCAGCTTGCCCTCATCCATTGCTTGGGCGATTTGCTGGCCGTACTGCCGCTCGAACTGACCGCAGTTCGCGCATAACGCGTCGGTGAAATAATCAATGCTCACAGGCGCAGTTTTTGTTCCCACTGCGATGACGCCGTCGATAACCGTGGCAGTGGTTGATGTCGCGCTGCCGTATCCGTCGTTCTGAATCGCCGTATTCACCTTGTTCAGGACCAGACCCACCACCAGTACAACAGCCATCACCACCACCACGATGCCGCCGATGATGAGCTGCTTCGACTGTGGACCAGCCTTCCGTTCCGAGGCCACGGATTGTCTTTTGATCGCACTACCCGCAGGGCCGCTACCGACGGCTGTCCGAAGCTCAGCGGGCGGCGGCGCAATCCAGCCAGGACGGACGGCGGTCTCCCCTTGGTCCGGCTCCGCCGGTAGCGGCTCATCCGCCGCAGGGGTATCGGAAACGTCATGCGGATCGCGGCTTACCACCTTGAACGCTCACCTTCTATTGCCGAGTTTGCGGCGCATCACAGGATGCGCCGCAAACTATGTCGGTCTGCGCAGACAGGAATGCAGCCCGAGAGATCAGTCGAAACCGGTCGGAGCTACTTCGCTGCAGGAGCTTGGTACACAACGTCCATCACGAAGATGGACGCGGGGTTAGCCGGAACAGCTGCCGCTGAAGCCGACGCCGGGATTTCAGGGGTCGCCGGAATTTGGAGCATGATGCGACTGCCCACCGGAATGCCGAGCAGACTTTGGAGTTCCGGGATACCACCGAGGGTGATTTTTTGGGGACCACCATTTTCCCAGGTTGTCCCCGCTTTTTTACCGTCATATCCGTAGCTTGCGAATTGCAGGAACGCATCGCCGGCAACCAGCGGCGCACCGGTGCCCTTGGCGAGGATTGTTGTCACGATGCCAGCTGGCTCGGCCGTCCCCGCGGGGACGGTCACTGTCGGGAAGGCGCCCAGTGCGCCTTCAACGGTCGGTAGACCTGCAGGTGGTGTCTGCACAGCCGCATCGGCCTGGCCCATTTTGTTGGCGCTGAGCGCAGCGATGACGTCGACCACGAAAACGAGAGTGTCAGTACCCAAAATTGTTGGTGCACGGCCAGCAGTTCCATACCCATCCGATGGGGAGAGCGTGAGCAACACTCGCGAACCCTCGGCGACGCCAAGCAATCCGGTGTCCCACCCTTTCACGACCGATCCCTTTCCGATGGTGAAATCGAACGGGGTCTTTCCTGCGGCAAATGAAGTATCGAACGGGGTGGTGCCTCCCCAGACCACACCGTAATAGTTGACGACCAGCACGTCCCCGGTAGCGACGGCGGGCCCGTTGCCCTGCGAAAGGGTCTGGATGTTGAGCTTGGGCGGAGCGGGGGTACTCGGGAAGGTAACAGTGGGCAACTCACCGAATTTGCCGGTAACAGACGGCATTTCTGCCGCTGGAATATCCGCATTAGCAACAGTAGCGGCGGGGGTCTCCGGCCCATTCACAGGCGCGGTTGGGTCTGCAACGACAGCGGCTGGCGCACTAGCGCTCCCCTCCCCCGTCGGACCCGACTGATTACTGGCGCTTGCTTGACTGGTCGAGTCAGCGCTCGAGGCGACAACGGGGGTGGAGCCACAGGCAGCGAGAGCCAACAGGGGCAGGACGACAAGCACAGTGCGGATACGCATAGATTCCTCAAACTCGTAGAAGGCAACCGGCCAAGCTTACGGGGCAAGAGTGTGGGTTCGCTGCGAGCTGCGTGGCGCGGAGGATTCGCCTTCGCTGTTACACGCGCAAACAGTGAAGCGGATCGGGTACCCGATGGCTAAGTGGCGCGCGAGGACCCGCGCGCATCCTAGGCTGAACCCGTGGTCGCCAACGTGAAGGTCTTCGTCGCTCAGCTCGCAGGCCTGCCCGTGTACGGCCCGGACGGCGAGCCCATCGGCAAGGTGCGAGACGTAGTCGTGGTCCTCCGGCTAGACAAGCAGCCTCCCAGGGTTCTCGGCATCGTGGTTGATCTGCCCAGTCGGAAGCCAATCTTCGTCCCGATGCTGCGCGTCACCACCATCGAAGCCAACGCTGTGACCTTAGCCAAGGGCTCGGTTTCACTGCGGCGGTTCGGGCAGCGGCCTACAGAGGTGCTCCTGATGGCGCAACTGCTGGGTACGAAAGTCACCGTAGCCACCAGTCAGACTTCCGTCCTGATCGTCGACGCGGGGATGGAACAAAGCCGGACCCGCGATTGGCTGGTGAACAGGCTGGCGGTTCGCCCACGGGCCACACTTCTGGGTCGCCGACCACCAGTGCAGGTGCTGAACTGGGTGGATGTACGCGGCACCGACCTGATGAATCTGACCGGTACCGCGCCCGCCACCCAGCAATTGCTGGTCAGCATGGATGGGATGCGGCCCGCCGATGCTGCCTCGGTGTTTCGGGATTTGTCCATGGCACGACGCCATGAACTCGCTGACGCACTCGACGACGAACGCCTCGCCGACGTCATTGAAGAGCTATCCGAGGACGACCAGATGGACGTGCTCACGAATCTCGACGATGCGCGGGCGGCCGACATCCTCGAAGCGATGAACCCCGACGACGCCGCCGACCTCCTCGGCGAATTGCCGCCCGGTGTCTCCGAGCGCCTGCTGGCGTTGATGGAACCCGAGGACTCCGCGCCGGTCAAACGGCTGATGCAATACTCCTTCGACACAGCGGGTGGTCTGATGACACCCGAGCCAGTCGTTCTCACCCCGGACGCCACTATCGCCGAAGCTCTCGCTCGCGTCCGAGCGCCCAACCTCACGCCCGCGCTTGCCTCCATGGTCTTCGTCTGCCGGCCGCCACAGTCCACTCCGACCGGTCGCTACTTGGGCTGCGTGCACACCCAACGGCTGCTCCGCGAGTCACCGTTCGACTTGGTCGCCGGTGCGTTGGATACCGACATGGCCAGACTCTCCCCGGATGCCGACATCGGCGAGGTCACGCGGTTCCTGGCCGCGTATAACCTGGTGTGCGCGCCGGTGGTGGACGATGAAAACCATCTGCTGGGCGCGGTTTCCGTCGACGACCTACTTGACCACCTGCTTCCCGACAATTGGCGCGAAAACTCTGACAGGCTCGGGGTTGTGAATAGAGGGACCAATGGCTGACTCGTTTTCCCAGCGCCATTTGGACCAGCCCAAATCTGGAAGCCGTTTCACCTTCAAGATTGACCCAGATTCCTTTGGGAAGCTGTCCGAGCGCCTCGCAAGGTTCTTGGGGACCGGCAAATTCCTGTTCTGGCAGACGTTGTTCGTCATCATGTGGATCTTGGTGAACATTCTCGCAGCGAGCAATAGCTGGGATCCGTACCCCTTCATCCTGCTGAACCTGGCCTTCTCTACCCAGGCTGCCTACGCCGCTCCGCTGATTCTTCTCGCACAAAACCGGCAGGATGATCGTGACCGTATTTCGCTGGAGGAGGACCGCAGCCGTGCAGTCCAGACAAAAGCGGGAACCGAATATCTCGCGCGCGAGATTGCTGCATTGCGCGTCGCAATCAACGAAGTAGCTACCCGCGACTACATTCGCGGCGAGGTCGATAAGCTACGCCAAGACTTGGATGCGCTGGCTGGGCAGCTCAGCGGAGCCGAACCAGCCGATGGCACCGGGGTCCCTAGCGGTCAGGGCAACCGCAAGCGTGAAAAGCCGAAAGTAAAGGCCAAAGTTGTGTTGCCAACACCCACGGAAGTTTCCTAGTTTTTCTCCAGAGATGAGTTTTTTGTGCCCTCGGTTCTCCTATTGACCTGTGCGGATCTACCACACCCAGAAGTCGAGACCGGCTTAATAGCAATGGCTTTGGGCGAACTCGGAATCGAATCGACTGTGCTCAACTGGGATGATCCAGCGCTCACCGACCTGCCCGCCGACCTCGTGGTACTTCGCTCAACGTGGGATTACACAACAGCCCTGCCGCGATTTCTCACGACACTCGAGGCCCTCCGGGCGCCGTTACTCAACTCGCTCCCGATCGTGAGATGGAACTGCCACAAGGGTTACCTCCTTGATCTAGCAGCCGCTGGGATCCCCATTGTTCCCACCTCGATCGTGAAACAGGGCGCTGCTATTCAAGTCCCAGAATTCGCCGGGGCCGATTCGGTCGTCATCAAACCTGCATCCTCAGCCGGCGCCCGAGGTGTGGGGAAGTTTGAAATCGGAGACCCCGCAGCGCTGGAACACTTGCAGACTTGGGCTCGGACTGGCGACATGCTCGTTCAGCCCTTCCTGCCTGAAATACTGTCCGGCGAACGATCGCTGATCTATATCGGCGGCACCTACTCGCACGCAGTGTGCAAAGTCCCGGGAGCACAGGACTTCCGGGTCCAAAGCGAATACGGCGGAGTGGTCAATCCGCACTCCCCGACG
Organism: Nakamurella antarctica; assembly: GCF_003860405.1. Taxonomy (NCBI): domain Bacteria; kingdom Bacillati; phylum Actinomycetota; class Actinomycetes; order Nakamurellales; family Nakamurellaceae; genus Nakamurella; species Nakamurella antarctica. The sequence goes on from NZ_CP034170.1 coordinate 2,181,903, forward strand.
CCTGCGGAATTCGAAGTCGCCGAAGCTGCACTGGCGCACACCCCCGGCGAACTGCTCTATGCCAGGGTCGATCTCGTGGCCGGCTCGAACGGTCCGTTGGTGATGGAGCTGGAGTTGATCGAGCCGGAGCTGTTTATCGCGCAATTCCCCGATCGGGCTGCGCTGTTCGCTGGAGCGGTCGCACAAAGGCTTCACCGCACTGCATAGCGCGCTCCCTAAGTGTCCAGGTGCCGGGACCGGCTACTGACTCGCTAGCGCTCACCAGCGGGGGCCCACTCGATTACTCGATACAACAACGAATCCACGACCCCGATACTGCTGGGGCCGAGGATTCGTTAGTGGAGGTGCCGGGAATCGAACCCGGGTCCAACGTTGCTTTGTGAGGTCTTCTACGTGTGTAGTTTGCTACGTCTCTACTTGACCCCATTGATCTTGCAAACTAGCCAATGTGACGGGCCCAGTTACTGTTTGATTTCCCATCAACATCCGTAACCGATGCGGGTGGTAATCCTCCTAGTCGACGCCAGGTACTGGGCTGGAGGCCTGCCCAGGCTGACGGAATCGCAGCTAGCTCAGGCGGCTAGGGCGAATTCGCGCTGACTATTGTCGGCGCTTGATTTTTTGCGACATTATTGGTTTACGAGATCATCGTCGCCTTCCTCGACACGCTTCCCCTCACTCGACATCCGCTGTCGAAACCAATCACCCCCGCGTAGATACGATCACCGGCAACCGCCGACTCTGGTAAGTCTACCCAACCGCCAGCCAATGCCGCTCACGAATTCACGTTCCAGCCGCTACGGCCTCTTCACCCCTGACGGCGCAGCTTTCGGCAGGGTTTCCTTCGCCCACAACCAGGGCAAAAAAGCCAGGAGCACCACGCACCCGGCCAACAGGAATGCCATCTTAAATCCGCTCGCATCGACAATGAGTCCCGCTGCGATAGAGCCGATAACAGTGCCAATGTCGGCTGACATCTGGAATCCGGCAAGAACCGATCCGCCGTGCCGGCTGCCGATGACATCCGCCACTGCCGCTTGTTGGCCAGGGGTGATGAGTCCAGATCCGATCCCACCCAGGACGCTCAACAGCAATGTCACCGCTATGGAAGAAGTAAGACCGATCGCTCCTGTGGCCACTGCGGACACGATGAGCCCGCACATCACGGCCGGTTTACGTCCGACACGGTCCGACCACCTGCCGGAAACAGGAAGAACTATCGCATTTCCTACCGCAAATAAGGTCAAAGCGTAGCCAGCCACCGCCACATCGGACTTGAGGACGGACGCGACAAACAGCGGCAACAAGGCAATCCTAATCCCGTAAACCGCCCACCCCACCGTAAAATTCGACGCCAACACTGCGCGATAGGTGGGATGGCGAAGTGCTTCAGACAGCAACATGTCAACAGCCCCTTCCACCCTTACCCTCGGCGTGAGCTTCCCGCGCCCCAGCAGTAGTTGCACCACCACAATCGCGACCAACAGAGCTCCCGCGTACCCCAGGAACGGCGCCTTCATCGAAACCCCCACCAGCAACCCGCCGAGTAGGGGGCCCGTGATGTTGCCGATCAGAAACCCGCTGGCATACAGCGCGGACGCTCGCCCGCGAATTGATGGCGGCGTTACGCGTACCAACAGCGCGAATGACGAAATGGTGAACATGCACGAGCCGATACCGCCAAAACTACGGGCGGCGACGAGCCATCCGTACGACGGTGCAAAAGCAAACGCAATGTTGGACAGCGCCACAATCGCCAGGCCCATTAGGTAGATCGGGCGTTCCGACCAACGGTTAAGCAGCTTTCCCGCGACGGGCGAAAAGAGAAGCCGGCTGAGAGCGAAGGCTGAGATAATGACAGCCACAGCCGTAGCATTGACTCCAAAACTGGCGGCAAAAGTTGGCAACACCGGGGTCACTAACCCGAATCCGATAGCAACTACAAAGCTGCCCGCCACGAGCACCCAGACCTCACGCGGGATCCGCGGCGGCGCTGCCACGTCCACGATGCGCGCTCCTCTACATTTTTTGGGGGGCCAACTCTTTCGTAGGGTCGGTATCGCTAGGTCAGTCCATGCCCTTAAAGCGACGACCGCCGACCCTGGCCATTTCCCGGTTGGCATCGCGTTTGGCCATGTCTTGCCGTTTGTCGTACGTCTTCTTCCCTTTGGCGAGTCCCAGTTCGACCTTGGCCTTGCCATCGCTGAAATACAGACTCAGTGGCACCAACGACACGCCTGATTCCTTGAGCGCCGCGCGGAGCTTGCTGATCTGTTGGCGGTGGAGCAGGAGCTTGCGGGGACGCCGAGGGGTGTGGTTAGTCCACGTACCTTGGATGTACTCCTGAATGTGAACGTTGCGCAGCCAGATCTCGTCATCTGAGATGGTCGCGAAGCCATCGACGAGAGAAGCCCGGCCATCGCGCAACGACTTCACCTCGGTACCCATCAAGACCATGCCAGCCTCGTAGGTTTCCAAAATGGTGTAATCGTGGCGAGCCTTGCGGTTCGAGGCGATCGCTTTGCGTCCGGTTTCTTTTGGCATAACCGCTTAAGGCTATCGGTGCGCGCAAATCAGTTTCCGGCCACGCTGGTGGAAGGCTAAAACCTGACCAGGGGTGTGTGGCGCCGGCTCTGGGCGTGCACTAGCTGTTCGTTACAGCCTGACGTACAAACGGAGGGTGAAGTAGGCCGAGATGGCGGCGAGGCCAGCGCCGACTGCGCCGAGAATAGGGCCGACGTAGAAGAAATAGGACTCGTCGACTGCGGGCAGAATTCCGGCTCTGATGGGGGCTCCGAGCGCATCGTCGATGAACCAGATTTTGGCAGCTATCAGTCCACCCAGTGCCAACACCGCACCGATAATGCCTGCCACCACCGCCTCGATGATGAACGGCAGCTGCGTCCGCCATCGCGAGGCTCCCACGAGTCGCATGATTTCTGTTTCGGTCCGTCTGGTGTAGGCGGCAATCTGAACCATATTGGAAATCAGCAGGAAAGCGGCCACCGCCTGCACTATCGCCACGACGATCGTCGCGTTCCGCAAACCGTTGAGCAGGGAGAAAAGCCTTTCCAGGAAGGCACTTTGGTCGCTGACGCTGTCTACTCCAGGCTTCCCGGAGTACTCGTCGATGATTATTTGATAGCGCTCCGGGTCCTTCAGCGTCACGTGCATTGAGGCGGGAAGCGCATCAGCAGACCCGATGTCGAGCAGTTCGGGCTGATTCGCAAACGCAGCTTTGTAGCGCTCATAGGCCTGCGCCTGTGTCTCATAGGACACCCGCTCGACTTCTACATCGTTTTGGATCGACTTCAATAAATCGGCGCAGATAGCGTCGGTGCAGTTGGGGTCCGTTCGCGACTGGTCCGAGGTCAGATAAATGGTGACCTCGACCTTGTCGCCGAAAATTTCCTTCATCTTGTCGGTCATGCGGGCGATAATCAGCCCACCTCCCAACAAGCCCAGGGAGATCCCGGTGGTCAGGATCATCGCGATGGTCATCGTGACGTTCCGTCTCAGGCCGGTGACGACCTCACTGAACATGTATCCGGCTCGCATGTGTTCCTCTCGTGCGCCGCGGTTAATCGTTAGGGGTGCCGACCGGGGTCAGCGACCAACTCCGTAGACGCCGCGGGATTCGTCCCGCACGATCTTGCCGAGTTGGAGTTCGATGACGCGGCGGCGCATCGAGTCGACGATGTGATTGTCGTGGGTTGCCATCAAGACGGTGGTCCCGGTCCGATTGATCCGCTCCAGAAGCAGCATGATGTCACTGCTGGTGTCCGGGTCGAGGTTGCCCGTAGGTTCGTCCGCCAGCATCAGGAGCGGTCGGTTGACGAAAGCACGGGCGATCGCAACACGTTGCTGCTCGCCTCCGGAGAGTTCGTGCGGCATGCGGTTGGACTTGCCCTCAAGCCCCACCAATTCCAACACCTCGGGAACGATCTTCTTGATGTGCGCCCTCGGCTTGCCCGTGACCTCTAGGGCAAAAGCGATGTTTTGATCGACGGTTTTGTTTTGCAGGAGCCGGAAGTCCTGGAATACGCAGCCAAGGGTTCGCCGATGAGCCGGGATCTTCGAGCGGCGTAGCCGATTCATATCGAGCTTGTTGACGGTCAGCTCACCTTTGCTTGGCAGCTCCTCGCGTAGCAACAGACGCAAGAACGTCGACTTGCCCGATCCGGAAGGACCAATAACGAAGACGAACTCCCCCTTCTCGATATCCATGGACACATCGTCCAGGGCGGGTCGAGTAGAGGTCTTATAGGACTTGGAAACATGAGACAGATGGATCACAGAAGAGGACACTACCCGGCACGACGTTATCTTGACGTTACTTTCACCCCGTGTGGCGCGCTCTCTCGATCCCTCATCTCACGCCCTTCTGTGGCTTCGAGCCCCCCGCGCTCTCAAGCCACACCTCGATCCTTAGCTATTGATGGCCTTCAACACGGCCGGGTGCAAGTGCGAATTGGTGGCAAGTGCGCTGGTGGACGTCTGCGAGATGGCAGGGCCGCCTATTTCGGTGAGCCGACCGCCGGCCTCCGTGACGATCGGGACCAGGGCTGCGACATCCCACAGGCTCAATGATGGCTCCAGCGCAACATCTACTGCCCCTTCGGCAACCAGCATGTAGGAGTAAAAATCGCCATAGCCGCGTACGCGCCAGCACGCGCGGGTCAGGTCGAGGAACGTGTCCAATTTGCCCGCCGTTTCCCATTCGGCAAGCTCCGAGAACGACAGATTGGCATCGCCGAGGTCGCGCACCCCCGACACGCTGATGGGGCGTGGCTCTTGGCCCTGGAAGCTGCTGTGCGCGCCGAGGCCACTCGCGGCCCACCAACGGCGTGATAACGCGGGGGCGGACACTACACCGACAACGACTTCGTCATCGTCGAACAATGCGATCAACGTCGCCCACACCGGTACCCCGCGGACGAAACTCTTCGTGCCGTCGATGGGATCGATCACCCACCGCCGCCCGCTGGTGGGCAGGTCGGCGCCGAACTCCTCCCCGACGACCGCGTCATCTGGCCGTTCGGTCGTCAGTATTTTGCGGATCGCAGTCTCAACGGCGAGATCGGCGTCCGAGACCGGTGTCAAGTCCGGTTTGGATTCCACCACGAGATCGCTGGCACCAAAACGCTTCAAGCTAATGGAGTCCGCGGCGTCAGCCATGGTAAGGGCAAGTGCCAAGTCTCGTTCGAGGTCGGAGTGAAGCGCAGCTGCGTTAGTCATAGGAGGTGAGTCTAGGCACCCCTGGGGTCACAGCGGCTAAGGCAGCTTGCATTGCAGCAACCTTCGACCGCACCGGCAGAGTTAGAAACAACAGGCTCGCCAGTCTCCAAGGCGCACTCATTAATAATCGCGCATGCCGAACCGTCGGTCACTCCCGGGGCTACAACGACAATGCTGCTGACTAACGGCTCGAGTTGGTCGTAGTACTTCAAAACTCAAAAACTACCGACGAACCCGGCGAAAATAGGTTTCACAGAGTCGGCGTGGCCCGCAGGCAACGCTCCATTGGGGTTCGGATACGCCAGCATTGTCACCAATGTTGACCCAGGTGGCATCAGTCCCAACCCGCGTGTCGCTTACTTCCGAGGCGACTTCGACGCTCCCACCTTGGTGGGCGGCGAGACCTTCACCTTGAACACCGTCGCCGACGACGGGGTGATCGTGTACGTGAACGGCACCGAAATTGGCCGGTCCAACCTGATCGCTGGCCCGGACAGCCACGACCGTTTCGCTAATTCGACCTTTGGTGGACCCGCCACTTTCAACATTCCCCCCACTCTCATTACCGAGGGCCACAACGAGGTGAGCGCGTCGGTTCACCTGAACTATCGCGCCACCAAAACTCTTGCCTTCGACGCCCAAGTTCTGATGGAAACCCCGCCGCCGGCCGATCCCGCCGTCTTGGAGACGTGGACCGCCCCGTCTTTCCGGGATGAGTTTGATGGTGTTGCCGTCGATACCATCAAGTGGGGTATTAGGGACAAAACCAGCGTTGGGTATGACCAGGCTGTCATCAACGCCTCTCAAGTGAAGGTTGGCGGCGGCGAACTCAGTATCAAAACCCAGTGGCTCCCCGCACCCGTGCAGGGCGCAAACCGCTTGCGCTACTTCAACTCTGGGTATATCGACACCATCGGTGAGTTCTCCCAGCAGTACGGGCGGTGGGCAATGCGGGCGAAGTTGCCGCTGGTGCAGGATGCGTCAAAGAGTATGTGGTCGGCGTTCTGGCTTCGCGACTCTCGTGGTCTCGGTGAAATAGACATCATGGAGGCGTTGGGATCTCCTCACAACCAGCAGAGAACTCAGCCGCAGGGCAGTTTTTCCCGTTCAACCCACGATTCCACCAATCACGAGGCTGGGAAGGTAAGTATTTCCAATTTGATCAAGAAAATGCCTTCCGTTATTGGCGGTCACCACACGTGGGCGCTGGAATGGACCCCCATCGGGATGCAGTTTTTCTACGACGGATCGCTGGTCTACACCGCTACTACCGCCGACAACCCCTGGTTCAACACCGCGTTCACCGACGCAGGTGTCAACGTCCGCATCGACACGCGGGTGGGAAGCAGCTGGATGGGCTTCGCGGACCCGGCCGATAAGGAGCTGACGCGAAACGGTTCCTACGACATCGATTACGTGCGGGCATGGAAGTACACCGCCTAATCCTGGCTAGCAGAGGTAGGTTTGTGCTCTCAAGTACGAGAAAGCAATAGCCAGCTCCCGGGGGGAACAGATGTCGCAGGCCATCGACCATATTCAGTCCGAAGTTCGCGAACTCATCAGGCGGCGTGGATTCGACCCCGTCATCAACCCCAGGTCCGCCCGCGAGCTCATCGACGAAGTGATGAACCACTACGAGGAACGCGCGAGCACGTCTTCACTTCCACCGCTCCTCAACCGGCCCGAACTCGCCCGCTCCGTCTTCGACTCAGTGGCCGGATTCGGCCCCCTCCAACGGTTTCTGGACGACCCTGAGGTAGAAGAGATCTGGGTGAATCAACCCGGGCAGGTCTTTGTCGCCCGCAACGGGCTGTCCGAGCTGACCACCACGATGCTCGCGGCAGGCGAAATCGGCGACCTTGTCGAACGCATGTTGAAACCCTCCGGTCGACGTCTCGACGTGTCGTCGCCGTTCGTTGACGCGCTGCTACCCGACGGCAGCCGGCTGCACGCTGTTATTCCCGACATCACTCGCACTCATTTGTCTCTTAACATCCGCAAGTTCGTCGTTTCGGCACATTCCCTCGACGAACTGGTGATGCGCGGTTCCGTCACGGCACACGCAGCGAGATTCCTCGAAGCAGCCATCACCGCTGGCTTGAACGTCATCGTGGCCGGAGGTACCCAAGCCGGAAAGACGACGATGCTCAACGCCCTCATCAATTCGATACCGGCCACCGAACGCGTCATCACCTGCGAAGAAGTGTTCGAACTCAAGCCCCGGCTGCCTGACGTCGTGGCAATGCAGACCCGCCAGCCGAACTTGGAGGGCAACGGAGAGATTCGCCTGCGACGCTTGATCAAGGAGGCGCTTCGGATGCGGCCGTCGAGGATTATCGTCGGAGAAGTACGCCAAGAAGAGTGCCTGGACCTGCTTATCGCGCTAAACTCTGGCCTCCCCGGGATGTGCAGCGTCCACGCGAACTCCGCCCGCGAGGCCGTCATCAAACTCTGTACCCTGCCCCTATTAGCAGGGGAAAACGTGACTGCCGCGTTCGTGGTACCGACGGTGGCCGCGTCGGTAGACCTCATCGTTCAAGTAGGGATGGACCACACAGGGTCGCGCACGGTCCGTGAGATCGTCGCGCTACCAGGCAGGGTCGAAAATGGAGTCGTCGAGACTGCTGACATCTTCACCACCCGCGATGGCGTACTGGTCCGAGCTGACGGCTACCCGCCGCACTTCGATCGGTTCCAGCGGCACGGGATCGATCTCGCGGGGCTTCTGGCTGATTAACAAGGGCGTCATCCTCGCCCGTGCGGCCATCCAACACACTGCGGAACCGCATGGCGTTTCACATCTTCTGCACATCCCACGGCTTTACGTTTCAATTTCCCAGCAAATGTTGAAGGTCGAAGAACACGCCGATATGACGTGTGCGCGCCCCTGCAGAGAGAAAGTGGCTGTATGTCTCATCCGCTCAGCTGGTCGTTATTTTCTGGACCGCTTCCTATTCTTCTGTGGATCACGGCCGCGTTAGCTCTCATTTTCTTGGGACGCCTCGTGACTAAGCGCTTACCTCGGCGCCTTATGCTGACTGTCTCTGTAGTCGCTCTTCTTGGCACGGCCACTGCTGTGGCGCTCTTGGCGTGGATTGTGGACGATGTGTGGCGGCCCTTTCCGGAGGCCTTACCGATAGAGGTACTCGGCTGGCTGGGCGTGGCAATTCTGGGAATTGGTCTCGGAATCGCCGCGATCTGGAAAACAGCAAGGCGGTGCGCGGGGACGCACCAGCTAATCGAACAGCCTCGGCGACTGCACGGTAGAGCGAAGAGGTCGGTGGCCCGCAGAGAAGCGGCGTGGCAGATCCCGATGGCTATCCTGGCCGCTGTCGCCATGGTTCTGGCTGGTCTCAACCAAGTCAATCGGTTCTACGGTTACTACCCCACCACCGAAGCGGCCCTGGGGCTGGCTTTGCCCCAGGAAGCACCCCTTCCCCCTTTTATCCCTGGCACTGTGGCTTCGAGCACACAGTCCACGCCCGCTATGTCGCCCTCGCAGGCGGATGGAACGGCGACATCAGCGAACGGCTCCCCTGCCGCGGGACCTCGCTCGTCAACGCCGTCTACGGTGACCACATCTGCACCAACTCCCCCGCCGAACGCGCCTTCTGCCGAGGTGACACCGCCGCCAGCGCCGCCCACTCCAGCGACCTGGGTGCCCCCCGTTGACCTCCCCAAAGCTGGCACTCTCACCCAAGTTGACATCCCCGGCACAACTTCTGGTTTCGCCGCACGTCAAGGATGGGTGTATCTGCCGCCGGCTTATCTGACCGCAAATCGTCCCCTGCTTCCGGTGCTGATGCTCATACCCGGGCAACCGGGTGACCCTCGGGATTGGCTGAATGGGGGGCAGGCTGCGGCCACCATGGACGCCTACGCTGCAGCGCATAAGGGGCTTGCGCCGATTGTGGTGATGCCGGATCCGCTTGGGTCAACCACCGCGAATCCGCTGTGCGCGGACACCGCATTCGGTAAGTCCGACACGTATTTAACTCAAGATGTTCCCGCTTGGATTTCCCAACATATCCAGGCCAACCCCGACACATCCCTCTGGGCGGTGGGTGGGTTTTCCTTCGGTGGAACCTGTTCGGTGCAATTAGCGGCAGCCCACCCGAAGCTGTTCCCGACGTTCTTGGATATTTCTGGCCAAGATGCACCGACGCTCGGCACGAAGAAAGAAACGATCGACAAGGCTTTTGCTGGCGACGTCGAGGCATATGCCAAGGTGAACCCGATCGACCTGTTCGATAAAGCTGCCGCTTCGCTGGCGACGTCCCCCTACATCGGCATGGTCGGATTGATGGGGATTGGCGAGGCAGATCATACCTACGGACCTGAGCTGCGAAAGGTACGGGCTGCCGCTGAGAGCGCGGGGGTGAAGGTCGCGACGCTCCAAGTTGCGGGTGCTCACGACTGGTATGTGGCATCCGCGGCCCTCAGCCAAGCAATGCCGTGGCTCGGCGGCAGGATGGGTCTTACCGGACCCGTGCCGTTGCCTGCCACCTGAGGACAAACAGCGCGGGAGGATCACGCCAACTCTTTACCGGCTGCTCTCCTGTACCGTCGGACTCTGCACTTGCCGACGGCCCGGCCGTCTGTGCCTATCGGCACACACCACTCCGACCAGCATGAAGAATGCGATCGACATGAGCTCGATTCACGTCACCGTCAGCGAGATTTACAGGTTCGCGGGGGTATCGGAGCGACTGCGCTCAGCTGACTGCAATGCGTGTGGGTACGCGCGGGCATGGAATCGAAAATGACCATTCGATCCTCTCTTGCCGGCTTCGAACTCGCGACCCGTCCAGTGCACCCGGGAACGAAGGCGGCTCTTGCCCGCCGGTGGGCCGAACTCCCCGCCGGGGCCCGCACCAAATCGCAGACGTTGGGCCAGCATGCAGTCGGATGCGAAGGCACCCACGGAGTTTTCCCGAAATGCAACCTTGCCTGTACTCCGTGCTACCACTCTCGAGATGCTAACCAGGTGGCTGTAGACGGTGATCACACCCGCACAGCGGTGGCCGAACAAATGGCGCTGCTCCAACAGATCCGCGGGCCACGGGCCCATGCACAGTTGATCGGGGGCGAGGTCACACTCCTGCCGCCAGATGACCATGCCGCTACTTTGCGCACCATGCGGGACGCTGGCCGCGAACCGATGAGCATGACCCACGGGGATTTCGATTACGACTATCTCGAGGCTGTCGCGCTCGGCTCAGATGGCAAGCGCCGACTCGACCGAATGTCGTTCGCCGGTCACTTCGACATGTTCATGTTTGGACGGCGGGGTATCGCTCGGCCAGCCGACGAAGCCGCACTCACCCCCTACCGTCAAAAATTTGTCGACATGTTCCAACGTCTTGAAACTGACCACGGGGTGCGGCACTTTCTGGCGCACAACATGACGGTGACGCCCCGCAATCTCGACCAGATTGCCGGGGTCGTTCAAACCTGCCACGCGATGGGCTTTGGGTTGTTCTCGTTTCAACCCGCGGCCTTCGTCGGCGACGACCGACGATGGCACGACGGATACCGCGCCATTTCCGATGACGACGTGTGGGCAGAAATAGAGCGCGGCGCGGGCACTCGGCTGCCTTTCAAGCCGTTGCAGAACGGCGACGAACGCTGCAACCGGACCGCGTACGGCTTTTACGTTGGCCCGCAATGGTTCTCGATCCTTGACGAGAACATTCCGGCTGATCTGCGGTTGCGAGATGCCTTCATGTCTTACCTCGGCGGGGTCAACTTTTCTGGCACGCCTGCGCCATTGTTGATCGTCAAGGTGCTCAGGAGTGTGGCCCGACACCCGTCCCTGGTGACCAAATTCGGCGGCTGGTTGATCCGAAAGGCTCGTGATGTCAGGAGCGATGTGGGGTTAAAGATGATTCTTACCAACAAAATTCGTCCCGTCACTTTCGTCATGCACTCTTTCATGGATGCCAAAGACGTAGCACCGGCGTGGGCTGCGATGCAGCGGGGTGAACAGCTCACTGACCCCACACTGCGGGCAACGCAGGAGCGTCTTCAGGCCTGTAGTTACGCGATGGCCCACCCGGAGACTGGCGAACTGGTGCCCGCGTGTGTGCAGCACGGAGTCCTGGACCCGGGTGAAAATGTGGCGCTGCGAGCGCTTTTGCCGCTCGCCCCGGTTACAAGCAACCGAATTAAGCATGCTTGACCGACGCGCGCGAGCTCTTCTTACCCCCTCCCTGGACGCCGCTGCCGCAAGGCTTGCCGCCCTGGGGGTTCCCGCCTTGGCCCTTACCGGGGTGGGTTGGCTGCTGGGGGTAGGTGCCTGCGTGGCCGCTGCATTCGGCGGGTGGCTCCTTGCGCTCGCTCTGTGGCTGGCCAACCGTCTATGTGACGGGTTGGACGGACCGGTGGCCAGGCGGCGCGGAAGTACCGACCTCGGCGGGTTTCTCGATCTCTTAGCCGACTTCAGCATCTACGCCGGTTTCGTCCTGGCCGTTGGCATCGCGGCGCCGGACGCCCGGGTCGCCTGCCTGGCGCTGTTGGTGTCCTACTACCTGTCCGGAACGGCCTTTTTGGCGTTGTCCTCCCTCCAGGAGAAGCGCAAAGCAATCGCCCCCGACAACAGGTCACTCCAATTTGTTGGTGGATTGGCCGAAGGCACCGAGACTGTGATCGTCTACTGCGTGTTCTGCCTTTTCCCCGGCCACGCCCAGGTCATCGCCTGGGTGTTTGCTGCAGCTGTACTCATCACCGCACTCCAGCGAGTTCGATTTGCCGTCCTCACCCTTCACACCCCTTCCTCACCGCGGAGAACATGACCTTGCGCATCACAACGACCTTCCCGAAGCCCTCCACCTTCGTGTGGCGCGCCGCAGTAGCTATCGCTGCGACGGTTCTCGCAGGATGCAGCTCGGGCGCCGCCGGCAACCCGTCAGCCAGCAATCCATCATCTCCGAGCGCCGCTGCAGGCTGGGATGCCGTACTCGCCCAGGCTCGGGGGCAGACCGTCAACTGGTACATGTACGGCGGCGATGACGTGCTCAATGGTTTTATCTCGGGGTTCCTCACCACAGCTCTCGCCGTCGACGGCGTCACACTCAACCAGGTGAAGATCACAGACACCAAAGACGCGGTAAACAAGGTGTTGGGTGAGCTGCAGGCGGGCCGAACTGCCGATGGTTCGGTGGATGCGATTTGGGTGAACGGCGTGAACTTCGCTACGGGCGTGCAAGCAAACATGTGGGACTGCGGATGGACCCCCACCCTGCCGAACGCTCGGTATGTCAATTTCGACGACCCTGCCGTCGCCAACGACTTCGGTACCCCTGTTAACGGGTGCGAAGCCGTGTGGCAGCAAGCCAACTCGGCACTGGTCTATGACAGCTCTGCGTTAGGCGCCAGTGACGTCGCTTCGGTGACCTCGCTCCTGTCCTGGGCGGCGGCGCATCCAGGCCGTTTCACCTACCCGGCGCTGCCTGACTTCACCGGATCAATGGCGGTCCGCACCATCCTTTACGACCAGCTCGGCGGGCCTGCTGCCTTGGCCGGATCGTTCAACGAGCAGGCCTATTCCTCGGCCACCCAGAAGCTGTGGCCCACCCTGAATCAGATCGAGCCGTCCCTGTGGCGCGGCGGGTCCACCTATCCGCAAGATCAAGCAGCAGTCGAAAAACTATACGCAGCAGGGGAAATCAGCGCATTCTTCACCTACGGGCCGGGCGCGACGGGAGCGCAGGTAGCGGACGGCGTATTCCCCGCATCGACACGGACTGCCGTTCTCTCGGGCGGCAACATTGCTAACCGCAGCTTCCTCGCAGTGCCCGTCAATGCCGCACATCGAGCGGCAGCTTTGGTACTTGCCAACACGCTCCAGGCCCCAGCAACCCAACTCGAGTTGCTCCGTGCCACTGGGACTAACCCCGGAATCGACTTGGCAAAGCTTGACGCAACAGATCGGGCAGCGTTCGCTAGCGTTCCAACGCCCGCATCCGTACTTCCAGTGCAAGAGCTGACCAAGAACACCCAGCCCGAACTGGCCGCACAGTATATCGCGCGGATCGAAAAGGATTGGGCCGTTGAAGTTTTGCAGAAGTAGCGTGATCCAGTGAAGGTAGCGGCGCTGTCGCGGCGCACTCTCACCCTCAGCGCGCTGTTAGCTCCGGCGGCCCTCGTGGTGCTGGTCTTTTTTGGATCTGGCGTTATCCAAGCGCTCGCCCAGAGCTTCGGCTATCAACCCCTTCTCACCGGTTGGCGGTGGTCGACTGCGGCGTATCAGGACTTGTTTTCCGACCCGACCGTACAAGCCTCGGTGTGGTTGACCCTGCGGGTTGCAGTAATTCCCACCCTTTTATCAGCAGTACTGGGGATAGGTGCTGCGTTACTCATCCGTCGGTTAGGTCGAGGCAAACGATGGATAGCAGCGGTCTTCTCGGCCAACCTGGCGGTTCCGCACTTGGTTGGAGCTCTCTGCATGACGTTGTTGCTCGCCCAATCCGGACTCGCATCCCGGGTCGGGTTTGCCTTGGGACTGTCCTCCAGCCCCGCGGATTTCCCTGCACTGACCCAGGACGGTTTTGGGGTGGCAATCATGGCGGAATACGTCTGGAAAGAAACACCCTTCCTCGCTGTGATCGCGCTGGCTGCGTTGGGGCGCGGGGTGACCGAATTGGAGGACGCCGCGCGGGCCCTCGGAGCAGGGCCGTGGCAGCGGTTCCGTAGCGTGACGCTGCCCATCATCGCTGGCCCGGTTGCCGCAGGCTCGGTGTTGGTGTTCGCCTTTGCCGCCGGTTCCTACGAGGTGCCATATCTGCTGGGCCAGCCATACCCAGCGACGCTGCCCGTGGTCGCGTTACAGAAGTTTCAGGACAGCGACCTCACCTCACGGCCGCTGGCAATGGCGGTATCAGTGCTCATTGTGGGATTCAGTGTGGCTCTTGTCGCTGGATACCTGTTTCTTGCCGGACGAGCGAGCAGGCGAACCCTGTGAACACCCCCACGCCTCCGCCCCTTGACTCTCGCGCTCGCCGGGGCCGGAGCGCCGCAGTTGGCGGCGGTGCGGCGGTGCTCGTGGTGTTCGCGTTACTCCCGATCCTCGCGCTACTGATCTGGGCAGTTGCTGGTCAGTGGCGCTATCCGGATCTGTTGCCCCGGTCGTTGAGCATGCGGGCTCTTGAGCGGCTTTTCGATCCGCGGCAGCAGATCATCACCGGACTGCTGACGTCGCTAGGGGTGGCCGCCGCGGTCACCATTCTCGCCTGCGGGATCGGCTATCCGGCTGGCCGAGCACTCGGCCTTTACCGGTTCCGCGGGAGGCGCTTGGTGCAGTTTTTTCTGCTTGCACCGGTGATTGTGCCTGGAGTGGCAGTGACTTTGGGAATCCAGGTGTTTTTTATCCGGTTCAACCTTGCCGATACCGTGGTGGGAGTAATCGCAGTCCAACTCATGCCCACGGTGCCATACGCGGCCACCGTGTTAGCGGGTGCATTTGCGAATTTCGACCCGGACTACGAACGACAAGCCCGCGCCCTCGGCGCCCGGCCGTGGCGAACATTTCTGCACGTCACCTTCCCTATTTTGCGGCCGGCGCTCATTCTGGCAGCAGTGTTTACCTCCCTCATCTCCTGGAGCGAATACATTTTGACCTTTCTCATCGGCGGCGGCCAGGTGAAAACTCTGCCACTGCTGTTGTTTTCAGCTCTGAGCACCTCAGATACCAGCAGCGCGGCCGCACTGGCCGTGCTGCTGGCGCTGCCCCCGCTGCTACTGGTGGCCGTTACCTCTCGCTGTGTGCGCAGCGGTTCGGTCGCAGCAATTGGATTTGCTCGACTATGACAACGAACTTTGAAAAAAACCCGCCGCCATTGCGCCACCACGGTGCGCCGAGAGTCGACATCGTCGGTGTCAGCAAAGCTTTCGCTGCGGTCCCAGCCGTCGTCGACCTCGACCTGCATTTGGTGGCCGGGTCGCTGACTGCGCTGCTGGGTCCCTCCGGATGCGGCAAGAGCACCACTTTGGCCATGATTGGCGGACTGACGAGTCCGGACTGCGGGGAGATTTTCGTCGATTCCTACCCCGTTACGAGAATGCCCGCGGAGGACCGACCGACCGGGTTGGTGTTCCAAAAGCCTTTGCTCTTCCCACATCTGACTATGGAGCAGAACGTCGCCTTCGGCCTGCGGATGCGTGGACTGCCCCGTACCCTGATCCGCCACCGGGTCGGTGAGATGATGGAAAGAGTGCAGCTTGCCGGTCTCGGAAAACGGCGGGTGGGGGAGCTATCTGGCGGCCAAGAGCAGCGCGTCGCGCTTGCCCGCGCTTTGGTGCTGCAGCCCCCTGTCCTGCTGCTGGACGAGCCTTTTTCCGCACTTGACTCCGCACTCCGATCCCAGATGCGGTTGCTGCTGCGGGACTTGCACGCAGAATCAGAAATGACGACGTTGTTCGTCACCCATGATCAGGCCGAGGCCGTCGAAGTGGCCGACTCCATCGCGCTGATGTTGGGCGGAGCACTGCAGGGAATCGGCGCGCCGCAACAGTTCTACCTGAACCCGCCGTCACTGGCTGCCGCGCGTTTCTTCAACGTCACCAACGAATTGCCCGGCGCCGTAGCAGGGGGGTGTTCGTCGAGCCGCGGAGCGGTTGGCGATCTCCCGTCACCATGGCCGACGGCGCCGCTGTTGCCGTCATCAGACCTGAACGTCTCATGTTGCGCGAGAGCATCGTCGGCAATCGTAGCGCCCCGAATACAGCGTGCTGGGCCGGCACTATCAGTGCCATCAGATTTGCTGGAAGCCACCTTGCAGTGGAAGTCACGCTGGTCGATGGGGCTACTTTGCAGGTGCACTCCGCCCTCGGCACGCCAGGGGCTCCGGGCCAGGCCGTCAGCGTCTTTGCCGCCGACGATGCTGCGATCACCGTGGTGGGGCGATGAGCGCGCCTGAACCCGTGGTGGAGCCGTGTGCCGCCGCGCCGATGAGCCGGTCGCTGCGCTGGCAGTTGATCGGAATAGCTGCGGTTGCCATCATCGTCATCACCGTGACAGTTACCGTTGGATTGCCGGACCTGGCGCAGTTGCGCAACACATTCGCGCAGTACCCGAGGTGGATAGCGGCGCCTATTTTTGCCGGGGTCTATGCGGTTGCGACATTGTCCCCGCTGCCGAAGACGGTCTTCAGTTTGGCCGCTGGCGCTCTGTTCGGTCTGCCTCTCGGACTGCTTGCCGTGTGGGTCGGCACCAATCTTGGCGCGGTCGCAGCCTTCGCAATCGGCCGAGCGTTAGGCAAGGACGGGTTACACCGCGTACTCGGTAAGCGGGCGAAAACGATGGATAAGTACCTGGAGCGTAAGGGGTTTGCCACTATTTTGGCCGCGCGGCTGATACCGATCGTGCCCTTCACCGTTGTTAATTACGCCTCGGGCGCCGCATCAATCGCGTTGCCCGGGTTTGTTGCTGCCACCGCGCTTGGCGTGTTGCCAGCGTCCACCGCGTACGTCAGCGTCGGCGCTTTTGGCGTCAACCCAAATTCCTGGCAATTTTGGTCCGCAGTGGGTGCGCTGACGGCGTTGACGGTGGCAGGTTGGATTGCGGTGGTCATGAGGCGCAGGTCCGCCGCACGTCGCGCTGCAGAAGTGACCGAATTGTAGATGTGACGGCGCTCTAGCGGCGCCGCAACTGCACCAAGCGCCGGAGAAAAAACCGCGTCAACGGCTTCTTCAACCGCCCTTGGGCCAATGCCACTGCGGCGTTCCAGACCCCATCACCGTAGGTGGGATAGGCATGAATCGACCCCGCGATATCCGTGGCGGTGAGGCCCTTCTTAATAGCGAGGACCGCTTCGGCCAGCGACTCCCCCGCCCTCGGCCCGACGATGGTCGCGCCGATCACTTTCCCGCGGCGGCCAAGCACCAATCGCGAAAACCCCGCCATGTCCTGCTCTGCGACCGCGCGGTCCACGTCTGCGTGCCACAGGGTGTGGGACTGTTTTCCCGTGGCTGCGCCCACCGCCGCAACCTCCGGGCTGGTGAAAGTAACTCGCGGGATTGCGGTGAGATCCACCTTCCGGCGAAGCCCCAACACCGCATTGCTAGCGGCTATGGACCCGTGCATCCCTGCTACGTGGGTGAAAGGCGGGTAGCCGGTGAGATCCCCGGCTGCCCAAATCGCCGCATTGGTGGTCTGCAACGAGTTGCTGACCACCACGAATCCCCGCTGGTCGGTATCCACGCTAGCCGCTGCAAGGCCCAACGCGTCTGTGCGCGGAGCTCGACCCACAGCTACCAAGATCTGGTCGAAATTCACCGTGGAGCCATCGGAAAGCTCCGCGCGCCAGTTGCCTCCCGTTCCCAAGACGCGTTGCAGCCCAACATTTGTCCGTAGGGTGACGCCATCGCGCGTCAACGCTGCTGTGATGAGTTCGGCAGCATCGGTGTCCTCCCTTGCAAGCACAGTGGGGAGAGACTCGACGAGCGTCACGTTCGAGCCAAGGCGGGCAAAGGCCTGCCCGAGTTCGCAGCCGATACTGCCGCCGCCCAACACCAGCAACCGCGCGGGCAAGGTGTCGATGCGCCAGAGAGTTTCGCTCGTCAGCGGCGAGGCTGATTCGAGGCCCGGAATATTCGGCAGCACCGGATGGGCACCGGTGGCTATCAGCGCCCGGGTAAACGGAACTGATCGTCCGTTGATCGACACCGATTTCTCGCCATCAAACGTGGCGTCGCCGCGCACCACCCGGACTCCGGCCTTCCGCAGGGTCTCCGGCGAATCGTGGGGTTCGATGGAGCTGATCGATTGCCGGACGTGGGCCATCACCTCACCGAAATTGACATGTGCGGGCAGGACCTCAACGCCAAACTTCCCCGCCCCTCGGAGGTAGCCCGGCCGCTGACCTGAGCTGCAGCGGCAATCAACGCCTTACTCGGTACGCAGCCGGTCCACAGACAGTCACCGCCTGGGCGGTCCCGCTCGACCAACATCACCGTGGCGCCGAGGCTGGCTGCGGTACGCGCAGCGACCAAGCCCGCAGTTCCGCCCCCAATCACCACCAAGTCCCAGCCAGCCCGCGGCGGTGTGGGGTCGTCGGATTTCCAGTTCTGCGATGTCTGCGGTGCGGTCATGGCAAATCCTTTCCTATGGGGCCAACGGCAACTTGCACATGGCCGGCCCAAAACTGTTGCCGCGTGGAACCTGTCGTCTGCGGCAGGTAGAGCCAAGGCTTACGGTCTGGGTCCGCGCCGCCGAGCCAGCACGCTGCCCGGGCAAGAGGCCGGGCCAGAAGCGTGGTGGGGCGTCCGAGGTCGACTATCGCGGCCCTGCCGCCGAGACGCAACGCGGCAATCGCCTGCTGCCACGCCCTGAGCGGCTCGTCGATGATGGAAAGTGCATAGCTGCAAATAATCGCGTCATAAGGCGCAGGTGCCAACGCGCTCGCGCGGAGCACTGCCGCATCAGCGTGGATGAGTGTCACATGGTCTCCACGGCGATCCGCCGACCGTTGCGCGGTGGCGAGCATCTTCGCAGAACTATCCACTCCGACGATCAGCCCACTGGCACCGACCTTCGCACGCAAAAGCGGGAAGTTCAGACCTGTGCCGCAGGCCAGGTCCAGCACCCGGTCGCCCGGTCGTAGGTCGAGTAGCTCAATGGCAGCCATTCGCGGCGGGCGATACAACGGCCATTCGAGCGAGGCCACGTCGTACCACCGGGCCACTATGCCGTACCCGGTTGCACGATTTCCGCCCATCCACCAAGCATGCACTACTGCAGGGTTTCGTCCCGGACCCGGGTTAAGGATAAAAAAACTTGCCGGGATCTCCCTCCTTGTTTCCGGATCTAGCCTGCACCGCCGAGGTGACCGGTGAGTCGTTCATGTCGTTCTGCGCTATCAATATTGAGCCCGACAATCGTCACACGCTTGTGATGGCGTTCGAATTTGGCGGTGACGGCGTCCAAAGTAGCGATTGTCGAGGCATCCCATAGATGTGCACCCGACAGGTCGATCACGATCTGTTCGGCTAGGTCCGCATAGTCGAACTGGCTGTACAGGTCGTTTGAGGATGCGAAAAACAGCTCGCCCGTGACCTTATAAGTTCGGGTCTTCGCGTCAGCCGAAACCTCGCTGGTGAGATTCACCAAGTGCGCTACTCGCCTCGCGAACAGCATCAGAGCCACGATTACTCCAACAAAAACTCCATAGGCGAGGTTGGAGGTAATCACAGTGACGGCAACAGTCGCGAGCATCACCGCGTGCTCGCTTTTGGGCAGACGACGAATTGTGGTGGGTGCGATCGAGTGCCAGTCGAAGGTGGAGATGGACACCATCACCATCACCGCGACTAGGGCTGCCATCGGAATTTTGCCCACGATATCTCCGAGCGCCACCACCAAAATCAGTAAGAACACGCCCGCCAGAAAGGTGGACAGCCTTGTCCTGGCGCCAGATTTCACGTTGATCATGGTCTGCCCGATCATCGCGCATCCCCCCATTCCGCCGAAGAAGCCGGTGATAATGTTGGCGGCTCCCTGGCCCCAACTTTCGCGCCGCTTGCTGGAGCGCGTATCGGTTACATCATCGACCAGCTTGGCCGTCATCAGTGATTCGAGCAGACCCACCAGCGCTATCGCCAGCGCGAACGGCGCGATGATGGTGAGGGTTTCGAACGTGTACGGCACATCGGGCAGCAACAGGGTCGGCAGGCTGTCGGGCAGCGCCCCTTGATCGCCCACCGTTGGCACTCGGATGCCTGTAGTCGCGACCACAACCGTGATCCCAACAATGGCTACTAGCGGCGGGGGCACGACTCCGAACAAACGAGTCAGCACTCTCGGCGCGAGATAGATAATGACCAGTCCGGCGCCCACCAGCGGGTACACCAACCCGGGCACGTTAATGAGTTGGGGTAGTTGCGCCATAAAAATCAGGATCGCCAGTGCGTTCACGAATCCCACCATGACGCTGCGCGGGACGAACCGCATCAAGCTGGCGACTCCCAACACGCCAAGCACCACCTGAAAAATACCGCCGAGAATCACAGCAGCGACCAGATATCGGAGCCCGTGGCTAGCCACCAAGGGAGCAACGACAAGTGCGATAGCTCCGGTAGCTGCGGATATCATCGCGGGCCGACCGCCGAGGATGGAGATTGACACTGCCATCGTGAACGATGCGAACAAGCCAATGCGCGGATCGACCCCGGCGATGATAGAAAACGAAATCGCCTCTGGGATCAGCGCCAACGCCACCACGAGCCCGGCGAGCACCTCTGTGCGGAAAACCCTGGGGTGCAGCCAGCTCGGCCGCGACAAGGCATGTGTGATGAGGGAGATCTGAGGCAAGGGAATCCGTTCTGCCTGGCGCCGTAAGTGCCACACGTAATTGTTCGGCCACGTCGAAAGGAGCCAGCAAATCAGAGTTTGCTAGGGCTCTGGAAAACACGGCTCGTGACCTACCGTAGGCACCACACTGCGGCGAACGGAAATTCTGCGGTCGGCCGCTCGCTCCTGCGCTGTGCGCGGAGGAAGCGCGTAACCACTTTCGCTCTCAATGGGGATAACTGCCACGAGCGTCATCGCCGCCGTGCAGACTTAACCCGTGAAAGATACAGACGAGCTCGCCTTAAATGTCGTCCTTGGGTCCGATGGACTGGCACGGCCGGCTTGGGCATCACAGGACGAGTTGATGCGCACGTACTACGACACAGAATGGGGCATGCCAGTCCGCGACGAACAAGGGCTGTTCGAGCGAATCTGCCTCGAAGGTTTTCAAGCTGGGCTCTCGTGGTCAACCATCCTTCGTAAGAGGCCCGCGTTCAGGCTCGCCTTCTCAAACTTTGACCCTCCCGCAGTAGCCGATTTCACTGACGACGACGTGGCTCGGTTGATGGACGACCGCACGATTGTCCGCAACCGACCGAAGATCCTTGCCTGCATAGGCAACGCGAAAGCAACTCTGGCCCTGCGAAGCGAAGGCGGCTTGTCCAGCTTCGTGTGGGGCTACCAGCCCGACAACACTCCATCGCCGCGCACCATCGCAGACCTCGCCACCACGTCGGCAGAATCGACCGCGCTCGCGAAAGCCCTGCGCAAAAAGGGCTTCGCTTTCGTCGGACCGACCACCATGCACGCGCTGATGGAAGCAACTGGCATCATCGATACCCACCTGCTCGGCAGCCATCGGCGGGGCAGCTCCGGCGTGTGGCCCAGCTGATTTCGCCTGCCTGATATGGCCTGACTGGTATGGCCTGACTGCTAGGGCCTGAGCTGTGTCGCGCGAGCGCCGTGACCTGGATGCTGTCCAAAACGCTGGCCTTTCTGGCCCGCTACAACGCATGCTGGTACGGCGCCCCCGGCTGCCCCATTAGCGCTGGGGGACGGTGGCGATAAGGATGAACTCGTTATAGATAAACGCTTTCCCGGTAAAACGGGGAAACGGGAACGAATAGTGCTTGACCACATCCAGCCCCAAATCGTGTGACAACTGACGAAGCTCGTCGAAACCGGTGAACGCCACGTGGGTGGCATCCGAGGCGTACCCGCGCTCTTGGGGAGTGAAAAACACGACTCGCCCACCCGGTCGCAGCATCGGCAGATACGAGGACAGAATCTCGCGTGCCTCCGGCGGCTGGAGATGCTCGACCAAATGAGCGGCCAAGATGGAATCGAAACTGCCTGGCTTCGCCACGGCTGGGTCAGCAAAGAACTCGTCAACCGTGTAGGCCTCGCATCCCAGAGCACGCGCTGTTTGAACCGAGTACGGGTTGTGATCAACACCTACTGAACCAGCATCCAGCCGGCTCAAATTGCGGCCATTGCCGCAACCGACGTCAAGGGTCCGGCCCATTGCAAGCCTTCTGATGTGAAGCTGCCAGGGAAGCTGAACATTCAGCAGTTTCTTCCACCGCTTCCCCTGCAGAGCGTTCAGTCGGTCGGCATACGCGCGGTCTGCCGTTGCCGCGACACCCTCCGCGGGTTCCGGCCGCGAAGTAGGTGCAGGGATCGGAGTGGGTGTTGGTTCAGATGCATCTGGCATGAGGGTGATCATGCCAGCAGCGCTGGTGCTCTTCCTACTAAGGCTGGCGTGCAACGGGATCAGTTTTGCTTCGCCAAGAGATCCTGATGATGCGCGGCCGCGACGTTTGGATGGGCCCGCAGCCTAGATTTGAGGGCATTCTCACCGTAGGTTCCAAATATCGGGTTCGATGGATCGGTCGTAACGCCCGTGGCCCCCGCAGCGAGTTCCGGCGGCAGGTCAAGCTTCGGAATCGTCGCCTCTAGCGCTGGGTTGTAAAAGAACGGAACGGAAATTCGATCCTGATTTGCCACAGGTGAAATCACCCTGTGCACCGTTGCCTTGAGGTATCCATCGGTTGCAACTTCCAGCAACTCGCCGATATTGACCACGAACGCGCCCGGAATGGGAGGCGCATCGATCCACTCCCCATTCTTTTCGACCTGTAAACCGCCCTTACCCGGCTCAACGAGGAGAAGCGTCAGCACACCGGAATCCTTGTGCGCGCCCACTCCCTGGCTGGACTGCTCCGCTGGCCGAGGTGGGTACCGCACGATCTTGATCAACGTTGACGGACGCTCGGCGAAGGCGTCGTCGAACACGGACACGTCGGCTCCTAGCGATGCGGCCCACGCTTGCAACAACTTCAGACCAATTGCCGATAGCTTTTCGTGCCATTCTCCGATGATCGATTGGAGCTGTGGCAACGCAGCTGGCCATTGATTGGGCCCCTCCAGCCGTTGGTAGTCTGGGACCCCAGGACCAGCGGGGATAGCTGGCCGCTCCGGGCCGATGTCGATCTGCTCCCGCCAGTCCACTTGGCCCTGGGTCAGCTCGCCGCCCACACGGGTGTACCCGCGAAAATGCGGGCTGTAAACGTTCTCGATTGCCAGCTTGTCTGACTCGGGCAGCGCAAAGAATGCTCGCGCTGTACTGATCACCTCGTCGACGGTCTCCTCGTTGATACCGTGGCCGATCAGGTAGAAGAATCCAAATTCGTGAGTCGCTTGCCGAAGGTTCGAGCGGAATTCATCGGCAGCAGCAGTTCCGGCATCCAAGAGGGACATGTCGAGGATGGGTAACCTCGCAGGATTTCCGCCTAGCGCCGCGGATCCACTCGGGGGTGAAATCTGGTTCATCGTTTTGCCTCGCTCGAATAAAGAACGGCCTAGTTGATTCGCTGTGATGTTTGCTCGCAGACCACACTGCTGCGGTGCACGCCGGCTCAGCGTCAACTCAGGCTATCGAGTTCATGGTGTCCTGGACAGTGCTGGGTCTTGTATCGGGTGGCTATCGTTCTAGGCTGTTGTCATGGTCGGAGATTCACCCTTGACGAAAGTTCCTGCTGCTCAGGCATTTTCGCGGCTGTCCGTGCTGGGCGTCGGAGCCAGAGTCGTCATCAGGTATCGGATCGAGGGCGGGTTTACAGACGCTCTGGGCAACCTGACCGAGCTAGATGAGCGGTTTTGCACCGTTGCGACGAAGCGGGATGAGGTCCGGATCGACTTGAGCAGGGTGGTAGCTACGAAGGGAGTTCCGCCGCCACCAACTCCACGGTCGCGGCGGGAGGCACCGGATTCGGGTTCGTAGCGCGTCCCTGTTCTTATTTCGCGCGGCTGGATTTCATCGCTCGGGTAACCGTGACCACGTCTGCGCCCGACATGAAATGTAAATATTCGATCGAGTTCACGGGGTAGAGCGCCACTCGCCCCTGACTATCGGCGTGTACCCCCCACCCGTACCGTTTGCCAAGATCACTGGACCGCAAACACGCTCGCCCCTTCGCGAAGAATTCTGTACGCGCTGCTTCCCACGCTTCGGCGGCCAGCCCTTGCCTCATCGCCCAGACGCCGAACACCACATCGTCGCTCGTGAAGCGGTAGGGGTTGTCGACGATCATTGCGTAGGTCAGCTCGGCCACGCTGGGTGTCTTCCTCGGCGAGGGAACCAGACCGACAGAAGCCGTGCAATCATGCGCGACAGCAATGAACGTGTCGACATAGTTGGTGGTGTGCGCCCTGCCCATAGATCGGATGGTAGCGCGAGGTCGGCATTGGCAGCGCCCGATAGAACAAGCGCGTCACGGACCTTCCCGAAACTCGCCGACATGCAGGGTGTAGACACCAGTTACCGTGTTGCGTGAACAAGTCACAGAGGTCGGCACTCCTGGCAGCGTCACTATGGTGATGACACATACGTCATACACCGAGCCCGCCGTGAGGTCGGGGTTTCGGTCAGGCGCAGAGCCGCAGTCCGCCCCAGGTTCGACGAACCGCAGGCGTAGCCCATCCGGCGGGATGTTCTGGTCGCTGAGCGCTGTGATCGACACCAGGCTCGCTCGCTGCAGGCCGGTAGGAAGATCGGGCGCTGTGTCGATCACTTGAGCGGCGTCCCTGGCCGCCTGCGCTACGGCGAAGGTGCCCGCTTGCAAGCGGAGAACAGCAATCAACAGATAGATGACGGGAATCATCAGAACCACCGCCAACACGAGAACCTCAATCAGTGCGCGCCCGCTGTCGGGTTGACCACCCTGGCAGGCGGGTTCCTGGCAGGCGGGTTCCTGGCACGCGGCTGGGGAAGCCCCAGCGGAAATCACAGTGGCGCAGATTGGGCTATCTGCAAAGCTGCTCATCCCGGAATCTCAAGAGCAGAGTGACCAGTCACCGATATCTCGGGCATCAAGCCGTCAAGAACACCCACAATGCCCGGCGCTTGCATGGTGCATTCCACTCGCGCCATCAATCCGTCGTTAGAGATATTGCATCGCAGCGTGTCTCGGGTCGCGCCGGTAATCCCGCCACCGAGGGACGCTCCCACCGCCCCCGTCACGTTACTGACGTGACTGCCCGCCAATCCGGCCGAGTGCGCGGTTTCGACCGCCGCAGAGGTAAGAAGTGTGCGGCTGTAAGCCCACAAGCAGATCTGGACCAGACTGAGAAAGAGCAGCATCAAAACCACGATGACCAAAGCGAACTCGGCCACTGACGAACCTCTATCCACCGAACTTTGCTTGCTCGCAAGGTCCGCGCTGGAGGCTTCGTCGGTTGGATCCGTGACGCTGGCGGCATCAGTATCGATGGCGCCGTGACACTCTTTCCATCGCGAGTGAGCCTCGAAACTAGCCGGTGATGTTGGCAAATGCACTTCGCACAGCTTCTTCCACTGCCGGGCCGAACACGGCAAGGAGTCCAATCACCACGATCGACGTCATGACGGTGATCATGACCCAACCGGGCACGTCTCCGCGATCGACGTCGTCATTCCCGACGCACTTTTCCTTTTCCGCGGTCGCGACATGCTTGATGAGCAGCAAAGTCCGGACAAACCCGAGGGCAAAACGGTCTTTCAATGGCATGGTGCTTCTCCTTGGTGTGATGGTTGGATGCGGTTATCCAGCAATGGTGGTAATGGCAATCAGCCCGGGATACATGGCGAACAAGATGGTGGTGGGGAGAACGAGGAACACCACGGGTGTCAATAGTGATCTAAGGTGTCTTTATGACCGAGACCGTTAGAGGCGCGATCTACGCCCGAATCAGCAGTGACGCCGAAGGGTTCGGACTCGGTGTGCAACGACAGACCGACGACTGCAGGTCCGCTGCATTGAAGCGAGGCTGGAAAGTCGAAACCATCTACACCGACAACGATGTCAGCGCCACGCGGTCAAAGGTCCGCCCCGAGTATCAGCGGATGCTGGCCGATATTGCTGCAGGCCGCATCACCGGCGTGATCGTCTGGGACGTGGACCGGCTGACCCGCACACCGCGCGAGCTAGAGGACATAATCGACCTTGCCGACCGTCAGGGACTCTCGCTGGCGAGCGTAGGAGGAGAGATTGACCTATCGACGCCGCAGGGCAGGATGACCGCCCGAATCAAAGGCACCGTGGCAAGGCACGAGACAGAGCAGCAATCCCGACGACTACGGCGCAAGTTCCAAGAGAGAGCCGAAGCTGGGAAGCCACACAGCTTTGCCGCCTACGGTTACCGGCGTATCAACGAGTTTGACGACCGAGGACACCGCGTCAACACCCGCGACGAGCTAGACCAGGAGCAGGCCGCAATCGTCAGGCAGGCAGCACGGTTGCTACTCGCTGGGCAGTCGCTCCGCGCGGTGACGACAGAGCTAAACACGCAGGGTGCGTTATCGCCACGAGGTAAGCCGTGGGCAAGCGCAACGCTGAAACAGATCATGGTCCGAGATCGCAATGCTGGCCTACGCACTCACCGAGGCGAGATCATCGGCAAGGGACAGTGGCCGCCGATCTATGACGAAGGCACCCACGACCGGGTAGTCGCACTCCTGACCGACCCGAGCAGGCGCACGAATAAAGGCACCGCCCGCAAACATCTGCTCACCGGCCTGGCGCGTTGTGGTCTATGCGCCGGACCCATGGTCGTGAACATCGGCAGGGTGACAGCGGACGGCAGACAACCCTCCGCCTATACCTGCCAGCAATGCACCCGCATACGCCGCAAACAGTCCGCAGTCGATGAAGTAGTAGAAGGCGTGATGATCGCCCGACTGACTAAGCCCGATGCCCTGAGCGTCCTTGCGGCTGGAGATCCCGAGGAAGCCGAACGAGCCGCCGCTGAAATGGCCGCGCTGGGCGCAAGGCTGGAGCTGGCCGCCGACGAATATGCCGAAGGCAATCTGACCGGCCCACAGTTGAAACGAATCACCGCGAACCTACGCCCGAAGATTGAAGGGCTGAAGTCGGTTGTCAGTTCGCACTCCCCCGCGCCGGGATTGCTGGATCTCGTGGGAGACAAAGCACTAGAGCGCTGGCACCTTGCGCCGCTGGAGGTCAAGCGGACCGTAATCGACCTATTGGCGACTGTAACGATCATGCCGACGGGATCTGGCAAACGGTTCGACCCTGAGCTGATCAAAATCGAATGGAAAGCGAATGGTTAAGAGGCAGAAGGTCACCATCATCTGCAACGCCAAATCCCACGAAGGAAACGAAGTCTACGTGGACCGGCTCATGGTGACTCACTATGCGCCACGCCCGTGGGCCGGTGCCTTCGGTTCGCCGTACTCAGTACCGATGTATGGCGACACCACACACCTGGACGCCGCCGACCAAACACTCAGCGAGAGTCAGATATTCGGGAGCAGCGAGCGAGCACCCGATCAGGAGCTAAGTAAGCGAATCACGAGGAGGCGCACGACGTTTCGCTGCAAATTATGCGGATTGAACGTGCAAGTGAGGGAAGAAAAACTCGACAAACTGATGGCGAGTCTGGAAGCCCTAAAAATTGACACCGTGACCCTAACCACTCTTGCTGCTATCCTATGAAGCAGTGGGCGAGTAGTAGCGCCCACTCTGGCCTAAATCTTTAACTGGACTACTTCACTCAAGTCGGTCATCGCCGGCAGGTTCACCCTGCCCTGGAGACGATGATGACGACCGAATCCCCAAACTGGCGTTCGCTCCGCGCGAGCGTTGCATCTCTCACGAGATCTCGAAAGCCGGACGATCCCGCATTACTGGACGCCCGCCGCAACCTCCGCACCGAACGGCTTGCTGACTATATCCGCGAGACCGTAGACGCAGCACCACCTTTGACTCAGGATCAGCGCGACCGTCTGGCCGTCTTGCTCCGAGGCGGTGCATCTGATGCTTCCTGAAAACAGAAAAGGCACCCCGGCGAAGGGTGCCCAATCCGAAAACTTAGCTGACGAAGCCACTTTCAACGATAGCGATTATTTCGCGCTCGTGGCCGAGGCCGAGAAGGGTTACGTCCTCGCACTGTTCCAAGTGCCGATCTCGCAAGTCGTCAATCTGGCGACCATCCCGGAACCGGGATTCTTCCAAGACCCGTTATGCGGCATGGCTTATCTGGCAATTGTTTCGACGTTCGCCGCTGGAATCCAGCCCGATCTGGTGACCGTCGCTGAAACCATCCGCCGCGAGTCAATCGAGATCCCCGAAGTCCTACGGTCACGACTGATTCCCTGGATCGCTCATCTGGCCGTACACGCCCCGGTGCCGACGGCGTGCCAGTTCTACCGCGATCTGGTGAGGCATTACCGCCGAGCAGCAATGGTCACCGCTGCAGGCGAGCGACTGATCCGCGCAGCACGGACCCTAGCACCGGAGGATCTGCCAGTTGTATCGGAGATCGTCTCAACTGACTTACTGGCGATCTTTGCGGTGACGAAATGACCGGCAACTTTGCGCCGGATGCGCCGTCCGCGCCGGATGCGCCGGTTACTTTCCGACCCCCTAGTCAAACCGGCGCACCGCTCCTGGAGGAGGTTCGCCAGTGGTTCGCGACCTACATCTGCACCATGACCGAGGCCGACCTGGACCTGCTCACGTTATGGGCCGTGCACACTCACGTTGCGACCGAGACCTACACCACCCCAAGACTCCTGATCGACTCTCCGGTCCCTGGCTCCGGTAAGACGACCGTGCTGGAGCACCTGAGCCGCTTGTGTCTCAACGCGGTGCAAATGGCGTCGTTATCGTCGCCAGCGTTACTCGTTCGGATGCTCGACGTGGGAATGCGAACGATCCTTATTGACGAAGCCGACCGAAGCCTTAACCCGGCGAAGGAGGGTATCGCTGAGCTGTACGCGGTATTGAACACAGGTTACAAAAAAGGTGGATCAAGGCCGGTGCTTGTGCCCGTCAAAGGTGGCTCCTGGGAAGCGCAAGAAATGAGCACGTTCTCCCCCGTTGCCATGGCCGGCAACGCGCCACAGTTGCCAGACGACACCCGCGAGCGCGTGATCCGCGTCCTCCTCCTGCCCGACGTCCTGGGCGTCGTGCAGGAAAGCGACTGGGAACTTATCGACGACCCCGCGAAGGAACTAGGCGCACGAATAGTCGCCTGGACAGATGAGGTTCGAGACTTCATCCGAGCCAATAGGCCGCCGCTGCCCGAGATCGTCAAGGGCCGCGCCCGCGAGCGCTGGTCACCACTCATGCGGGTTGCTACCGCTGCAGGAGGCCGCTGGCCCGAGGCAGTGCGACAACTGGCAATCCACGATGTCGAACGAATCCAACTCGAACGGGAGGAGGGCATCGTGCAGGAAAAGCCCGCCATCGCCTTACTCCAACACACAATCAACATCTGGCCCGAGGAAAAGAACTTCATCTCCACCGCATCTTTGATCGACCGCCTGATCCAAAATCACCCGAAAACATGGGGAGCAGAATCCGCGTTCGGTAAGCCACTGACAGCGCAGCGGCTCGGCAAGATGCTCGTTACATCGTTCAACGTGCACTCAATCCGACCTGACCGGGAAGGCCCACGCGGATACTCCAAAGTGAGTTTCGAGAAGGTCTGGCGAGGTATGGGAATCACCCGCGCCGGTTCGGATGACCCTCTCAAAGTAACCGGCGCAAGTGGCGCGACCGGTGCAAGTGGCGCAGAAACAGCGCAACTGGAGATCCCCGACCCGTTAGTTATTCCTGAGCCGATCGCCGCGTTCGTGTGCACGATCTGTCGCTCCGAGACGGCGTTCACGCTGCAGAAAACCGATGCCGGTATGGCTTGCCGCAAGTGCCACGGAGCGAACCGGTGACCCGCCAGCGACCGACCGAGGCGACCCTAGTTAGCGCCATAAGCCCGACCGGCGAGGTCGCCTATTGCCGCTGGTTTATCCACCACGACGCCGCGTCCGCGAGAGCCGAGGAGCTAGCCCGCCGTGGGTTAGAAGTCTCGGTGAGCAGCACCGCCGCCGACTGGCGACCGGCGGTGACCCGGTGAGCTTCCCGGTCCCGATTAGGCCAACCGCCCGAGCTGCCTGGGCCGTGCTGCAGTCAGTGCTGGCCGACGTCGAATGGCGCGTGCCCTGCTCGGCTGATCCTTGCCAGTGGGATACCGACGGAGCGTCCGAGGAGCAGCGGGAAGTCGCCGCGTCCAAGTGCTGGCCGTGCCCCGCGATCACGCAATGCGGTGCGTTCGCTGGAGCCAACCGAGAAGTGCACGGCATCTGGGCAGGGCACGACAGAAGCAAATTACAGGGCCGCAAGGCCGCCAAAACTAAGCGCACCGAGGAGACGAAATGAGAAAAAGATCGACCCAACAAACCGCGCAAGTCCGGGTGATCGGACACCGCCACAAGTGGGCCGCGTTCGTTGCCGTGAGAGCTGGCGAGGAGGAGGTTCGCGTGCGATGGATTCACCGGCCAACTGACGATAGCTGGCGATGCGACGTGCACGGCGCATCCCGAGATCCGATCTGCCTGCACAGTTTCGCCGCGTCCGAAGCCGCAACCTATTCACTGGAGCTCAAATGACAGTCACCCCGAACTACATGCTCGTTGACGACGACGGCGCGCCGCTGGGCATGGTGGACCCCGAAGCGATCAGCACCGCTGGCGCTCGGCTCGCGTTCGAGTTCGCAAACGCTTGCGACGACCAGGACGCCCTCAACCAGATCACCGCCCGCTACATCACGGAAGCCGGACCCGCAGGTTTCGGATACGTCGCTACCGCCGCGCTGAGCATCATCACCACCGTCGTGCTGTCCGGCGTCCTGGCCGTCACCGACGCGCTCGGCACCGATATGCGGACCGGAATCAAAGCACTGGCCGAAGGCCGCGACCCGAACGAGGAGACCAAATGACAACCGACCCAAGCGACCCCGTTGCCGAGTTCCGCCGCCTAGTGGCCGGAAGGAAACTAACCGTCATCTTCCCCGGAGATCTGGTGGAGATAGACGGATTCCCGGACGGCATGACCGCAAACCGCGTCCTGGAGACCACCGCCGACGCCGACGGCAACTTACTGCCGATCTGGGAAGAAACCGAGAACTACATCAGCACCACACAAACCGAGGAGATCTGAAATGCCAGAGAACACCACCACCGAAATAGTCACCGCCGAAGTCGTCACCGAGCTACCGGAGCCGATCGAACAAGACCAGCTCGACACCGACGACCAGGACACCGACGCCGACACCGCGAAGGCAGGAGCCGAGGCCGCGAAGTATCGGGCACGCCTACGGGCCACCGAAGCGGAGCGCGACGGACTGGCAACCCGGTTGGAAGCGTTGCAGCGCAGCGAGATAACCCGGCTGGCCTCAAAGGAATTACTACAGGGCGAAGCGATCTGGGCAAGCGGTAAAACCGTGGCCGACCTGATCGACGACGACGGGAACATCGACCGCGAAAAGGTCAAGGCAGCCGCGACCGAAGCCGCCGAAAGGTTCGGACTCAAACCAGCCCTCACGTGGCCGAGGTCCGACCCATCACAAGGTGCGACGGGCAACCAGGTCGGCCGTGGCGAAAGTAGCTGGCAGAAGATCTTGGCGCAGTAGGCCCCAGAGTCAAACGATGGAGCAGGTTATCCGCAAGGACGACCTGCTCCATTGTCGTTTGCGATATGCTTGACCTGGTACGGATGCCGGATCTTGATGGTCCGCCCGTCCCACGAAGCCCCTGGAGGGCAACGCGTTCGGCCTGGAGCCGCCGCGAGGATAGTTCCCCAATTCCTCAAGGCGCGCAATGCCGCGCCGAGCACACACTGGAGTCACAATGACTTTGTACAGCCCCCAAGCAAACGGATCGTTTCTGCCCTTCGACGTCGGCGCACTGATCGTCCAGCCCGTCACCACCGAATCCATTGCCACCCGAATCTCCACAGTCGTCAAGACCGGCGCGCAGACGTTCCGAATCCCCATCGTGAGCGCCGACCCCACCGCAGCGTGGACCGCCGAAGGCGCCGAGATCGCCCCGTCAGATCCCACTCTCACCGAGCTGATCGTCACCCCGAAGAAGCTGGCCGGATTGACCGTCATCAGCAACGAGCTGGCCCACGACTCCAGCCCTGAAGCCGCGAAGGTCGTAGGCGACGGACTGGCCCGAGACCTGGCCCGCAAAATTGATGCCGCATTCTTCGCTGCCACCACCGTGAACGGTCCAAGTGGCGTCAAGTCCCTGACCACCACCGTCGTCAGTGCGGGTGGAAACTGGAGCAACGTAGACCCGTTCACCGAAGCGCAGTACGCCGCCGAAGGAGCTGGCACCACTATCACCGCATTCGTGGCGAATCCTGCCGACGCGTTGTTGCTGGCAAAGCTGAAGGCCGCGACCGCGAGCAACCTCAACTTGCTACAGCCCGACCCGACACAGGCCGGACGCCGCACCATCGGCGGCGTGCCGCTCTACATCAGCACCGCCGTCACCGTCGGCGAAGTCTGGGCAATCCCGCAAGACCGCGCATTCGTCGTGATCCGCGAGGACGCAACAGTCACGGCTGACAGCAGTGTGTTCTTCACGAGCGACCGCGTTGCCGTCCGAGCAACGTTGCGTGTTGGGTTCGCCTTCCCTCAACCGCTTGGCCTGGTGAAGATCACCAAGGTCTAGCCCTGACTATCTGACCGTGCGTCAAGCTCACCGCTGGCAGGAAGTATGGATGGCGAGTGGCCTAACCATGGAGCCGCAGTGACCCATCCAGCGCACCGAGGGCAGACCCGACTCAGAGACTTAGAGCGGGTCTGCCTGGTGCAGATCGTGGACCTTGGCAGCACCCTAGGCGAGGTTCGTTCGTGGCTTAGGGACGACCTGAGACCCCCCCACCCACGGGAGGTGACCGTGACCTGCGGCGACTCCACCCGCTGGTGAGCTGTCTCAGATCTTTGGCACTGCTCAGCACTCAATTTTCAACCTAGGAGACGACATGCAAACCCTTGCACCATCTGGTCTGGCCGCTCGAGGCCGGCAGTTCTGGGAGACCACAAACCAGTCCTACGACCTCACCGAATCCGAGCTGGCCCTGCTCACCGAGACGTGCAGAACGATGGACAACCTCGACGCCCTGGCCGCCGCGATCAAGTCCGAAGGCGCAATGACCGTTGGATCCACTGGGCAGCTAGTCGTCAATCCGGCGCTCACCGAAGCGCGTGGACAACGGCTGGCCCTGCACCGACTGATCGCTTCCCTGGCACTGCCTGACATCGACGGGGCGACCGTGAACAAGGCATCCAGCATCCGAGGCAAGACAGCCGCTAAGGCACGCTGGAATGGTCACGTCAAAGAGAGAGGCGCTTAGCTATGGCGCGACTACGCGAACCAGAGCAATCGACACCGACCGCCGAATCTGTCCCCGCAGCATTGAAAGATCCGATGGGATCGACCGTCTGGCGTCAAACCGCGACCTATGACCGTTGGTGCCGAAAGTATCTTGGCAAAACGATCAAGCTCCACTCCGAGGGCACTTACTGGCGCTACGACGCCGCTATGACCGAATGGTGCCGACAGAATGGCCTCATGTCCGAGCGCTTCCCGACGCATGTGGACTATCAACGCGCCAAAGACGCGGGTATCGGCAAGCTCGGAGCGCTACGCCGAAGCCAACTCAACTGTGAGGACGGCAATTCAGACGCGATCCGATTGGTCCGACCGCCGAAAATCTAACCCAGAACGCAGAACGGACCCCGACCGCGTGATGCAGTCAGGGTCCGTTTCGTCGTTTGGTTCTACTTGTTCAACTGCCAGCCTAGAAGGTGGTTCGCGAGAGCGATATCCTGCTGCAGTTCCACCGCCATGGCCCGATCCATAATCAGGTCTGGCATCTCCAGAAGAATAAGAGCAGGCCCATCTGAAGTCGGCTTCTGGACGTGATCCTCTCGCCAGTAAATCTCTACATGCTTACCGGCGTAGCCCTCGTGATTACGGTAGAACTCGTCACCATCAAATATCCACTTGTGCTCATCGGGCGGGATCTGGCACCACGCTGGCTCGGTGTCGTTTGCGGTAGCGGGCGAAGGAATTACTGGAGCCTGATTCATCACGCACCTGCCGCAATCTCTGGTTCTGCTGCATTGACTACAGGTGGCCGTGCTTTGATCTCCTCAATCTTGGCAATCGCCGCGTCCCGAGCAACCTTGCTGAGATAGACGCGCTCCGCCCTGGTGAGCACTGTTCCTGGTGGCAACGGGATTCTAAAGACTGGCATGGTGCGACCTCTCTCTGGAGCGGCTTAGTTGCCGCATACCGAGAGAAACTACGGGTAGTTGACAGCTGGGACCATCATGGCGATTTCCTTGCGGCCCCCGGCTTCCATAAGTTCTCGCTTGCCAAGCGCACGAACGTCTGCGGCTTGCGCCCGGAGCACGTCTGCCAGCGGCGTGCCACGCTCTATCGCCACAGCCATTCCGTCCAGAAACCGGGAGAACGGTTCGAGTCGAGCCCTATCGCGCGCTGAGGTGAGTGCCTCCAGCAGTGGAGTACCTGAGCGAGTGTCGGCCAGAATCGCGGCGAGCTGACTTACTAGGGCTCCACGCGCCAGTTTGGTGATTCGCTCGATTGCTCCAGCAGGGCCTTCACCCGCTGTCACTGCCAGAGCCAACATTTCGGCAATTACCGGAAATTCTGCGAGGATTTCAGCGTCAATTTGCTGCACTTCCCGAGTCAACCAATAGTCGCGCATCAAGACGCCGGTAGCACCGAACCCCACTGCTAGCAGCATCACGGCCAAGGGGTTAGCTGCAGCAATGAACACCGCCAGGAGCCCCGCTGCTATGCCCGCTAAAAACCCTAATGCCCCCCACAACACTTGATCGGCCCTGAATTGTTCGATTGTCATGGGCGAACCGGTGGCCTGCAGGCGGTTCTCCACGGACTTCCGGCCACCGAGCAAGGTATCTAATCGGCCGACAAATTTTTTAACTAAAGGTGCGCTCAGCTGACTCAAGCTGCTGCCCGATGTCGTTGCGCTCAGCAGCTTGGACGGTACGGGTGCATCCGCAAGATAGGGCGCGATCCTGTCGCCCAAACTCATTTTTCGCATGGGTGGCGCGAAGAAAATCAGGAGAAGTACACCGACGCCTACCGCTCCCCCTAACAGCATCCCCACCCAGGTGCCCGTCATCGCAGGACCCGTTTCTCTACCGGCAGGCGACCGATTCTTACCATCAGTCGGTAGGCCGACACCGAGACGACCGCGCCAAAAGCCAGAATCAGCGTCCCAGTTGGTCGGTCGTAGGCTTCCAACGTCTCCCGTTGCGTCGCCAGCAGTAGCAAGACAAGCCAAGGCGCGCAGACTGCCATCCGAGCCGCGTTTACCGACCATGACTGCCGCGCGGTCAGCTCGGAGCGAGTCCGCGCGTCTTCGCGCAGGAACCCGCTCAGCGTGCTGAGCAACCGGCCCAGGTCCGTGCCGCCCACCTCTCGCGCTACTCGAAGCGACTCGCAGACTCTGTCCCCGATGGGGTCCGCCAAGGAGGCTTTGAGCCGGTCCAACGAATCGTTGAACCTTCCCGATGCTCGGTAGTCACTGCCAAAGCGCCTAAATGGTTCGCGAATCGACTCGGGACCGCGCGAACCAACGGCAGCCAGCGCTTCGGGCAGCGAAAGACCAGCGCGCACACCAGATGTCAAATTGTCAACGACCTCCGGCCACACCTCGCGTAGATCGGACTGGCGTCGATTACGTAGGCGCACGACCCACATCCGAGGAAGCACCGCAGCAAAGAGACTGAAAATGGCTGACACCGAAAGCGAACTTGTCGCGACCACCACCACCGCAAAGCCCAGGATTCCGCTTCCAAGTTGAGCTAGGTGCAAGTGGATCGGTTGCATCCGTGGCAAACCTGCTTGCTGCAAAGACTCCCGCAGCCGGTCAGCGCGACGATGAACGCGGTGGCGACGTGGCCGGTTGCTAAGCCCGTGCCAGATGA
Organism: Nakamurella antarctica; assembly: GCF_003860405.1. NCBI lineage: Bacteria > Bacillati > Actinomycetota > Actinomycetes > Nakamurellales > Nakamurellaceae > Nakamurella > Nakamurella antarctica. Next base: position 2,217,760 of record NZ_CP034170.1, read on the forward strand.
GCAGCAGCCCGACCCCCGCCACCAGACCTATAAACGCCCCCATTCCTGCCCCCCCCGCCGATACTGCTGTGTCACCCTCACGACACACTGCCAATATGACACCCCTAAAGAGGTAAGTAAAGGACGATTTTACGAAATGTGGATGACTCTGTGTAATAACAGCCCCGCCACTAGCCTGGAGCCACACGATGGTGTCGCCGACTTGAGCGGCCAGCCGAGTCCCTGAAACCGCGCGCACCAGCGGCTTTAGCTCTCTGATGGTCCGCCATTCAAGACATGCCACTCTCAGCTTGAAGCTGAGCTTTCCGATGCCAATGGCTTTGCCTCCTTGCGCTGCCACCGCTGCTGCACCTGCCGTGCCTGAAACCCATGCGGAAGTCCACCCCCACTGCCTCAAGGCCACTGGTATCGCGGTGCCGACTACACACCCCAAGACTCAGCGTTCGGCGGGCATATCGATATCGAGCTGTACTCGGACCTACCTCGAACGGGGCGACTCCCCCGGGATTTAATGCGGGCAACAACGCGGGTGGGGCCTCTGAGCCCCACCGCGTAAGCTCCACAGTTGTGCATCCCGACGATACGGCCGATGTAAAGGCCCTTGAAACCACGCTGACCAGTATTGAAAACGCGCTCGACGTGGATTCGATCCACACAAATATTGCTGCCCTTTCAGAGGCAGCGAGCGTGCCCGACCTGTGGAACGACCCAGAAAATGCCCAAAAGGTGACCTCTGCCCTGTCCCACGCGCAGGCGGAATTAAAACGAATCTCAGATCTACGACAGCGGCTCGACGATTTGGATGTGCTCTTCGAATTGGGCGACGATGACGAAGACACCCTCCAGGAGGCGCGCGGCGAGGTCACCAAGTTGCGGGCCGACGTCGAGGCGATGGAAGTACGCACGTTGTTGTCCGGCGAATATGACGTCCGCGACGCACTTGTCACCATTCGTTCCGAAGCTGGAGGCGTTGACGCCGCTGACTTCGCCGAAATGCTGATGCGGATGTACCTGCGCTGGGCGGAGCGACACCACTACGCCACCGAAGTCTACGAAACCTCCTACGCCGAAGAGGCTGGCATTAAGTCGACTACTTTCCAGGTCAAAGCGCCCTACGCCTACGGCACGCTTTCCGTCGAGCAAGGCACGCATCGTCTCGTGCGGATTTCCCCCTTCGACAACCAGGGCCGCCGCCAGACCTCCTTCGCCGGCGTCGAGGTCCTCCCAGTGGTTGCTTCCACCGACGCTGTCGACATTGACGAGAAGGAGCTTCGGGTGGATGTCTATCGTTCCTCCGGGCCCGGTGGTCAAGGCGTCAACACCACTGACTCTGCAGTCCGCATCACCCACCTTCCCACTGGCATCGTTGTTTCGTGCCAAAACGAGCGTTCGCAGATTCAGAACCGCGCCTCCGCGATGACGGTCCTGTCGGCAAAGTTGCTGGAACGTCGCCGCCAGGAGGAGAAGGCCACCATGGATGCTCTGAAGGATGGTGGCAACTCTTGGGGTAACCAGATGCGCTCCTATGTCCTGCACCCGTACCAAATGGTTAAGGACCTCCGCACCAACTTCGAGGTGGGCAACCCCTCCGCGGTATTCGATGGTGACATCGATGGATTCGTAGAAGCCGGCATTCGGTGGCGTCGGAATTCGGAAAGTAGCAACTAACTCTCCCCACCCGCCAACCCAGCACTGTCGGCCCGACTCGGACCGACGACGTGCGGGTGTGGTCCGGTGAGGCGAGAATGAAAGAACCACCGTCCTCGATGAGAACGGTGGTTTTTTTTACTGCCTTCGTAGCGGGGACAGGATTTGAACCTGCGACCTCTGGGTTATGAGCCCAGCGAGCTACCGAGCTGCTCCACCCCGCGCTGCGATGTATTCCTACTGTAACTGGTAGAAACTCAAAACAAAAACCGGCTGGCGAAAGGCGCACGCCACCAACGGTTATCATCCAAAACAACCGACGCTGCGACAAAGAAAAAGCCCCAGCCAAATCGACTGGGACCTTTTCTCTGTAACTTTCGTAGCGGGGACAGTGTCCTGGTTCAGGACATAGGAAACGCATGTCTCAAGACATAGGAAACTGATCTCTCAGGACATCGGAAACTCCCGTCCTGGTCAGATTCGCCTATGTCGAAAGCGCGTTTGATCATCACCGCGGTCGTCCTTCAAGGACGTCCCCAGGCCGAAGTACGTTCTACGCGGCGGTGAAACGGGCGCCGTGCGCCAGAGCTATCCGCGACGTTGAGGTGCTTGCCCAGATCCGCAGGGTGCACGAGGGGTCCCGCGGCGGCTTGTACGGGGTGTTGAAGGTCTATCACCAACTCCACCGGGAGAACGTGCTGGTCCAGGGCACGCCGGTGGCTAGGTGCACCGCGGAACGGCTGATGCGTCTGCACGGGTTGAAGGGTGTTCACCGCAGCCGCCGGGTCCGCACCACCATCCCGGATGTCACCGCTGATAGGGCACCGGATCTGGTGAAACGCAAGTTCACAGCGACCGCCCCGAACCAGCTATGGGTAGTCGATTTCACCTATGTGAGCACCATCGCTGGTTGGGTGTACGTGGCGTTCGCGATTGATGTTTTCTTCACCGATGATCGTCGGGTGGCAATCGTCGACGTCAATGAAAACGGATCTACCATTGGATGCGCTTGAGATGGCGTTGTGGAACCGAGAACGGTTGGGCCATAGGGTGTCTGGACTGATACTTCACAGCGACGCCGGGGCTCAAGGCGGACTCAACCGGTGGAAGCAACACCATGTTGATCTGATGATTTTAACTGATCGTGCATAGCCTCAGCAGGTGTCCTCCAGCCAAGGCATCTGCGTGGGCGGTGGTTCAAAGCCATTGCTACCGAATCGATTTCCGTGGCACTCCAGCGGGCCAGGTCAGTTCCTTTGGGGAAGTACTGACGAAGTAGGCCGTTGGTGTTCTCGTTGGTCGCGCGCTGCCAGGGCTGTGTGGGTCGGCGAAGAAGATTGCCATGCCAGTCTGGGCCTTGAGCGCGGCATGTTGTGCCAATTCTTTGCCGCGGTCCCAGGTCAGCGAGCGACGCAGATCCTGTGGCACAGCGAGCATTCTGGCCGCGATTGCGTCCTTGGTCGCTTCGGCGCCGTAGCCCGATAGGGCGGGTCCGTTCTTGGTCGGCGCGATGATGCCGTGCCCGACCATTCGAGGTAGATGAACCAGCATGGTGAACCGGGTGCTGCGTTCGACAATCGTTGCAATCGCAGACCTTTCGGTGCCGATGATCAGGTCACCTTCCCAATGGCCGGCGACCTTGCGCCCGGCTACCTCTGCCGGCCGGTTGCTGATCAAAGTCTCCGGGGTCACATGGCCGGCAGTGCGCCGTCTGGCTCGGCTTCGGGGAACCCTGAGAGAACGTCCGGTGCGCAGACACTGCACCAAATGACGACTCAAAGCTCCGCGGGTTTCCACGTAAAGAGCTTGATAGATCGCCTCATGCGAGATCCGCATGGAAGGGTCATCCGGAAAGTCGATGGGAAGTCGATGAGCGATTTGCTCCGGGCTCCACGACGTGAACCACGGACGATCCTGCCGGTGAGGTTTGTTGCGTCCCTTCCACTCTGGAACCGTAGGGCCCAACACCACGTCGCCGCTATCGGCGCGGACGGCACCAGACAGACGGTCCTGCACATAACTGCGCAGTCGTTCGTTAACTACCAATCTGGCTTCTTTCGGGCGACGCGCAACGCGCTCGGCCTTCCACTGTGCAATCGAGGCCCGGTATTCCAGCCGGCCTCTGCGGGTAGCCGCATTGCGACGCAGCTCCCGGGAAATCGTCAACGGCGATCGCCCGACCCCGCGGGCAATCTCCCGAATCCCACTGCCCACAGCTCTGAGAAGAGCGATCTCTTCCCGTTCAGCGAACGACAGATACCTACCCGAACCCGGCTCCAGCTCAATTAGTGGCATGCCACCACTGTCGCGGAACCAACGCGATCCGACCGGACCCGACACGCCGCAGGCAATTGCGGCATCCTCGCTGGTCAACCCATCCGCAACGAGCAGCCAGAACGACCGCTCCAGATCGCGCCTTATCGGTGGTCGCCCCGGTGAGCGCATCGCAGCCCGCCCCGTTTTTGCCGTGACCCAACCAGCAGGTCGACCCATCCCACACCTCCACTGTCAGGGTGTTGCGACGACCACTTGAATCCGCCCAATACACATCTGTTCGCTACACCGACCGGCTCGTCGAGGCCGGCATGAACGCTTCTATCGGGACCGTCGGCGACAGTTACGACAACGCCATGGCTGAGACGGTGAACGGCCTTTACAAAGCTGAGGTGGTGTACAGGGAAGGCCCATGGCGCAACGCCTGCGAGCTGGAACTGGCAACCGTGGGGTGGGTCGCCTGGTTCAACAACACCCGCATCCACTCAGCGTTGGGCTATCAAACACCCGCCGAAGCAGAAGTCGAGTATTACAGTCAGCACAACACTCCCGCCGAGCACCAGCTCGTCGGGTAAATCACCCTCCACCAAACCCGGGGTGATTCAATGCGTTCGTTGACGATTACAACCACCGCCGCCCGCACCGATCGCTGCCGCACCACGCCACCCCCGCAGCGGCATACACGTTGCGACCCAAAGCCACCCCGACCATCGACCGCACAGGTGACACCCACGACCGGGTCCGTGAGGACCGGGTCAACAAATCAGGCACCATCACCCTGCGCCACAACGGGAAGCTGCACCACATCGGAGTCGGCCGAACCTACGCCGGAACCTACGTCACAGTGCTCATCCAAGACCGGGACATCACCATCGCCGAAACCACCACCGGGCACATCATCCGAGAACTGAAACTGGACCCCACCCGCGACTACCAACCCACCCGCCAAACAAAAAACTCCTGAACCTACAAAACGTAGGTTCAGGAGTTTCCGATGTCCCGAGACATCACAATCGTAGCGGGGACAGGATTTGAACCTGCGACCTCTGGGTTATGAGCCCAGCGAGCTACCGAGCTGCTCCACCCCGCGCTGCGGTGTAGCTTCACAGTAGCCGCAGAACGGGGTGAAACTCAAATCGACTACCCGCCGCTGGAAGTAGCCGGGGCCGAGTTCGGCGCGCTGCCCACCGATGGCCCCGCTACCTCGAGGTAGTTTTGAACCGCATCATTCAGCCTGTCCTGCGCCGCCCCAATTTCGGCAAAACTGCCCGTGGTTTTCGCCGACTCCAGAGCCTTCAGAGCGCCGTCCACCTGAACTAGAGCCTGCGCCGCGTCAGCAGAGAGCGGCTGTGTCGGGGTGGGCACCGCAGTGCTCGTTGATGTACCCATCCCAGCGCCGGCGCTGCCAGTGGCGTTGGGGTCAATGGTGCCGGGGGTCCCTGGATCCACAGTGTCGGGCACGGCAACAGGCGCGCTTGAGGCAGCCTTTTCCAGAGCAGCCTTCAGCGTGGCGCCGTAGCCAACTCTGCTGCCGAACCAGACCAGCACCATGTTCAACTGGGGGAAAGCCCGCTCACTATTGGTGCCTTTCACATAGATCGGCTCCACATACAACAGGCCCTGCTCTGTAGGTAGCGTCAACAGGTTCCCGTAGACAACGTCACTGGAGAGAGCCAGCTGGGAAATGGTTCTCGTGATCTCGTCGGTGTTTCGGAAGGCTTGCTGCACCTGCGCTGGCCCCGGCGTCTGAATCGTTGTCGGGAATTTCAGGACGGTGATTTTTCCATACGTCGCCGGGTCCGAGGATGCCGAAATGTAGGCGCCCATGAAGTCTCGCTTAAATCCGGTCAGAGCACTGGTCAATTCGAATTGCTCCCGATCCGTACCGGGAAGCTTGACTTGGAGGTAGTACGGAGGCTGCGGTGACACCACGCCCGTGTCCGCCGTCGGGTCGTTGGGAACCTGCCAGAAGTTTGACGTCTGGTAGAAGTCTGTCGGGTTGGTCACCTGATACTTGGCGATCAGTGAGCGCTGAACCTCGAACAGATCCTGTGGGTAACGAAAGTGTGCCCGCAGGTCGTCGCTGATCGCGCTAGAGGGCGTGATAAGTCCCGGGAATACACCCTCCCATGCCTTCAAAATCGGGTCAGTGTCGTCTACACCGTACAACGTCACCGTGCCGTCGTAAGCGTCGACCGTTGCCTTCACCGAGTTACGCATGTAGGAGACCTGCTGGTCAGTTTGACCGAGAGCGCCACGTGCTTGCTGCGAGTTCTGGGTTGCATCGGACAGTGTGATGTTCTGCGCGTATGGGAAGTTTGCGGCTGTGGTGTAGCCGTCGACAATCCACTTGATCCGGCCATCAATGACGGCCGGGTAGGGCTTGGTATCCGTTGTCAAAAATGGTGCCGCTTCCTTGACGCGGGCTACCGGATCTCGTTGATAGAGGATCTTTGAGTTGTCGTTAATTTCCGAAGACAACAGGAAATTGGTATCGCGGTACTGGGTAGCGAACACCAGTCGCTGGAAAAGGCTACCTAATCCCACACCGCCAGAACCGGTGTAGGTGTACGTGTCGGTCTGAGTGTCGTATTCGCGGCCACGGACTGGGGTATCCGCGCTGGGAGCCGAAGCTCCGACAATGGCATAGTCGGCGCCCAGTTGCCCGTAGTAGACCCGCGGCTGATCCACCTTGATGGCGCCTTGGTTCTCGACATCCGAAACTTGGAACTTGGGGTAGCCGTTGCCCTTCGCGGAGACAGCCTCAACGTCGCTCGCTGGCGCGGCCACGAAGCCGTTGCCGTGGGTGTAGACGAGGTGCTCATTAATCCAGTTGCTCTGGCCCTCATCGAGCCGGCTGACGTCGAGCTCCCGCACCGCCACAACGTAATCCTGCGACTTGCCGTCAACCGTGTATCGGTCGACGGAGAGCAGCTTCGAGAAGTTGTAGAAGTTACGGAGCTGCTGCAGCTGCACAAAGGTCGGAGACAGCACGTTCGGATCCAGCAACCTCGCATTCGGCAGGTCCGCCGCTTTGTTGGTGAGAACAGCCGGGTTTGCCACGACGCTGGTTTCGTAGGGGACATACTCGACTTTGTCGTCGCCAATCCCGTAGGCACTGCGGGTGGCATCGATGTTGCGCGAGATGAATTGGGATTCCAGCGTGATGGCGTTCGGGTTCACACGGACGCTCTGCAGGATCAGCGGCCATGCGCCTCCTATGAGGACGCCGGACAAGATCAACAGGGATAGCGCGATGGCTGGCAATTTGACGGAGCGCAGAAAGGCCCCCACAAAGAAGCCGACAGCGCAGATCGCGGCAATAATCAGCAGGATCAGCTTGGCCGGTAGCACCGCGTTCACGTCGGTGTAAGAGGCGCCGGTGAACACGTCGCTGCGGTTGCTGAATAGCAGACTGTAACGGTCATACCAGTACTGAACAGCCTTGATGAGAACGAAAGCTCCGACGAGCAGCGACAATTGCATGCTCGCAGACGCGGTGATTTTGCGCCCAGGTCCGGCAGTCCGGACACCGCCGTACAGGTACTGGACGGCCAAGACAGCGATAAAGGACATCGCAACAAGCACGAACAACCAGCCAAGAACGGTCTCGATCATTGGCAGCGTGAAAATATAGAAGCCCACATCGTTGCCGAACTCAGCGTCGACCTGGCCGAACGGCTGGCTGTTCAGCCAGAGCTGAACGACCGTCCACTGGGCTTGAGCTGAGATTCCGCAAATGAAGCCTACGAGAACGGAAACTCCGATGGTGATGAGCTTCGGTCGCGTCGAGATGATCGTCCGATAGGGGCCGAGCGGATCTGCCTCGTCCGTCGGCACGAAAACTGGCCGAGACTTATAGGCGATGAATAGTGAGCCGAAGACAGCGGCTCCTGCCACGATGCCTGCGATCAGGAAGAGCGCCACCCGGCTGACCACCTGTGTGGTGAACACCTGGGTGAAACCGACCTCCTTGAACCACAGATAATCGACGTAAACGCCAACGAAGTTGAACCAGATCACTACCAAGACGGCCAGCGATCCCAGCGCGATGATGGTGCGCTTGGATCGTTTGGACATGACCGGCATGTTTATCGGGGGGCGCTGCACAGAGAACTCCAGACGTTGTTTTTCGCTCTCGCGTCTGGCGAACGTTCACCAGCGCGGCTTTTTCCGGTGAAAAGCAAAATCGCCACACCGGACCTCTCCAGCTAACTGTAGAAGATCGACCAAGGTTCCACTGCAGGAGCTTTCCGCACCACCTGAGGCCAAAGCGTTACCTTCCCCCTCCAGCAATGAGTGGTGGGTCACCTAGTCGTGTCGTCGGCGCCGCCCGTGGCACGATCTGATCATGACCGAATCCGGCGAACACCCCCCTGTCCCCGCCTTCCTGGAAGACCCATTGCTGGCCACAGCGGTGACCGAGGCAGAGCAGTTCGCCGCCGGCGCGGGCTGGGACCGACCGGCGCAACTCTTCGCCCTGGTGGCCACCGCCGAGTTGTTGGCCGACCAGCCGGACATGGCGGGACACTTGGACGCGACATCCCACTACACCCCGATCGCGCAGGAAGAGCTGCCTGAAGGCGAACTCAGCGAAGCGCTGGCGAATATCGCCTGGCCTGCTGCGGTGGTGGGTTGCATTGTGGTGCAGGAGATCGTCGTGCTCCCGCCCTCCGCCGAAGGAGAGCTCTCCCAGGACGCGACGGAAGCGGCCGAACAGGCTGCCGCGCACCCTGAACGCACTGAAGCCAGGCTTGCGGTGGGTGTTTTGCGTTCGGGGGGTGCTGCCTGCCTGATGCGTCTGCGAGGCGAGCACGAAGAAACTCCCCTGCGTGGCGCCGATTTAGCCCCCAACCTGGTCGAGGCGCTGAGCCTGACCTTCGAGGACTAACGCCGCAACATCAGCACCCGGGCGGGGTTTCGCCCTTGCTGATGAGGTCTAGAGCTGTGGTCGCATCGGTCAGCTTCGCCACCTTGACCAACTGCAACCCGCTGGGGACGCGGGTCAATGCCTCGGTGCAATTATCGGCTGGGACGAGAAATATCGTCGCGCCGACATCTTTGGCCGCAATCATCTTCATCAAAATGCCGCCAATAGGACCGACAACCCCGCTGGTATCGATGGTTCCAGTGCCAGCGATGTAATGGCCAGAAGTGAGGTCACCGCTGGTGAGGCGATCGATGATGCCGAGCGTGAACATCAGACCAGCCGAGGGACCTCCAATATCGGACTTGGCGAGGGAGTTGCTGATGGTAAAAGGGGCCACCGGCCGCATTTGCGGGACAATCCCGAGGAAACCCCGTCCTGACTCGGCGGCTGGATCTGGGTTTTTCCCCAACGTCACTTTCAGATCTTTCTGTGCTGCTGAACCCCCAGGAGCGGCCCGCAGTACAGTCACCGTCACCACCTGGCCCGGGGTCGTGTTGGCTAAGGCCGCTTGGAGCGCCGCGCTGTCCGCCACCTGAACGCCATCGACAGCCACCACCTGATCCTGCGGGTCCAACACGTCGTAGCTCGGCGAATTGTCGGCGATGGTACCGACGTAGATAACCTGCGGGTATTTCAGGTAGGTCAGGGCAGCAATTTCTGAACTATTTTGCGACTCCTTGAAGCTCTTCGCATTCTCTTCCTTCACCTGCTCAGTGGTCTGACCTGGAGGGTAAACCTCCTCGCGCGGCACCAACGCGGAATTGCCGCTGGCCCACAACCCAAGAGCGCCGAAAAGCGTCATGCCGTCAGTTACCGACACCGTCGTCATATTGAGATGGCTTCCGTCACCGAAGTTTTCGTTCACTGCTGGCGGAATGTCCTCGCCCGCGAACGTGTAGATCGGAGCGCCGTCGTAGGTTCCCAAAGTGTTGATGGTGACGCCCGGCCCCAGCGCAACGTACGGAATGCTGACCGTGGAACCCGCTACGACTAGCACCCCCGTGAGGACGAGACCAATGCTTAACGTGCGGCCGCGAACACTCAGCGACTTAAACCAGGACATGGAAACCAACCCTAGGCGGCTCAGATGAGTTTTGTATCCACAGCACCCGGGAGGGCGAGTGATGCCGGCGCACTCGAGTAGTCCCACAACATTTCTTGGGTAACAGTGAGTACCTTTGAACCCATGACGAACTTCCCCTTCGGTTTCGGGTTGCCAGCTGATGATTCCGGTAACGACAACAACAATCGTGAAGGTCAACCGGATCCCGCAGCAAGCGGCTTCGACATGACCCAACTCGGAGCGATGCTGTCGCAGCTTGGCGCGATGATGTCGTCGGCGACACCTTCGGCCGGCCCGGTCAACTACGACCTGGCCAAGCAGATGGCAATGCAGGCACTCCCCAACAACCATCCGGTTTCATCGGTGGATCTCGCTGCCGTGCGTGATGCGGTTGCGCTGGCCGAAGTGTGGCTCGATGGGGCCACCAGCTTTCCAGCTGGCGCGCACAAGGTGACGGCGTGGACCCCCAAGGAGTGGGTAGAAGCAACCATGCCGGTCTGGCAAGAATTATGCTCCCCCATTGCCGACCGGATGGGCGGGGCCATGTTGGAGGGCCTCCCCGAGGAAGCGAAGGCACAAGCGGGCCCGATGATGGCGATGCTGGGGTCTGTTGGCGGAATGGCCTTTGGCTCACACCTTGGCCAAGCGCTCGCCCAGCTCGCCAGCGAGGTGCTGACCTCCACCGATATCGGACTACCGATGGGCCCGGCCGGCACTGCCGTGCTGCTTCCCCGTGCGCTCGCCGAGTTCGGCACCAGTCTTGGAATCGACTCTGATCAAGCCCGGCTATTCATGGCTGCTCGGGAAGCTGCCCATCAGCGTCTCTATGCGAGCGTTCCCTGGCTGCGAAAAGCTGTAATTGCCACCATCGCTCAATACGCCGCAACCATCACGGTCGACTTTTCTGCCGCTGAAGGACTTGCCGCAAACTTCAACCCAGCAGACATGGCCGCTATCGAGCAGTCCCTGAACCAGGGAATGTTCTCGGCGGTCAGTACCCCGGAACAAGAATGGGTGTTGGGCAAATTAGAGACGATGCTGGCGCTGGTCGAGGGTTGGGTCGACACCGTTGTGAGTGATGCGGTAGGAGACCGCCTTCCTACCGCATCGGCGCTGAGCGAAACGCTTCGCCGTCGCCGGGCCACAGGTGGACCGGCCGAGCAAACCTTTGCCAGCCTGATTGGGATGGAGTTGCGTCCTCGGCGTCTGCGGGCTGCTGCGCAGCTGTGGCGCAGCCTCGGTGAATCCAGGGGCATCGATGGCCGCGACACACTGTGGTCGGATCCTGACCTACTTCCCACCAGCGCTGACTTAGATGACCCTCAAGCGTTCGTTGCCACGGATAAACAGTTCAACGAGTTACTGAGCAGCCTCGAGGGGCTCGGGACAGACCTCGGAGACGGAGCCACAACCACTGATCCATCTCCGCTGACGTTTGAAGCATCATCCACCGCAGAGTCGACGGATCGCCCCGTTTCCGATTCCCCGGACTCTCCCGGAGCCATGCCAGACGGAGCCATGCCAGACGGAGCCATGGACGAAGACGGCCCCCAGACACCCGATCAGACGTCGCGGTAAATTCCACAAAAAAGAGCCGACCCCAGGCTCACTGGGGCGGGCGCTTTTCAGCGAAAGATTCAAGACTTGCTGGAGTTGCTCCAGAGGTTAATACCAGCCTCGACCGCGAATTCGTCGATCCGGGCAAGCTCGGATTCAGAGAACGTGAGCTTGTCAATAGCGGCCACGTTGTCCTCTAACTGCTTCACCGATGATGCCCCCACCAAAACCGAGGTGACCCTGTCATCACGTAACGCCCAGGCGAGAGCCATTTGGGCCAAGCTTTGACCGCGACCAGCAGCGACATCATTGAGTCCGCGAATCTTGGTGAGGTTTTCCGGGGTCAACAAGTCTTGCGATAAAGACGACGGCCTAGCTGCCCGCGAATCGGCTGGGATCCCATTGAGGTAGCGCGAGGTAAGCATTCCTTGGGCTAATGGCGAAAAAGCAATGCACCCAACGCCGAGCTCGCCTACGGCATTCAACAGCTCTGGTTCAATCCACCGGTTCAGCATCGAATACGAAGGTTGGTGGATCAGCAGCGGCGTTCCCATTTCCGACAGGATCTTCGCGGCTTCGATGGTCCGTTCTGCGGAGTAGGAAGAGATACCTGCGTAGAGGGCCCGGCCGGACGTCACCGCTGTGTGCAATGCACCCATCGTCTCCTCCAGCGGTGTCTCCGGATCGAAACGGTGGGAATAAAAGATATCGACATAGTCGAGGCCCATCCGCTCCAGCGACTGATCCAGGCTGGCTAGTAGATACTTCCGTGAACCCCAGTTCCCATACGGACCCGGCCACATGTCATAGCCAGCCTTCGAGGAGATCACCAATTCGTCACGAAGCCCGGCGAAGAGCGTCTTCATGTGCCGCCCGAAGTTGGTCTCAGAACTGCCGTAGGGCGGTCCGTAATTGTTGGCTAGATCGAAATGCGTAACGCCCAGATCGAAGGCGCGGGTCAGAATCTCACCCTGGGTGTGCAAGCTATCCGTGTCGCCGAAGTTATGCCAGAGACCAAGGGAAACGGCTGGTAGCTTCAGTCCGCTCCGTCCTACTCGGCGAAAGGTCATGCTGTCGTATCTATGTGGGTCACAGTGGTAGGCCATAGAGCTATTGTGTCAGCCCTGTTGCCCCAGCTAGCTGACGGGAACCTCTCAGCGCCGCTCAGCGAGCAGATTTCACCACAAGGACGGCTCATTGTTGTTTAATAGCAAACCATTTCGGTTCACCCCCGGCCTGGTGTGCGGGTTGGGGACGCGAACGGGTGGCTCCGGAAACCGCTCGCTTTTCGGACGTGTTGGGGCATCGACGAGATGCGCTGCACTGAATCCCTCCAGATAGCCCTGCGCTTTTGCCGCATCGGAAAAGGCACCAAGGAGAGCTACAAATCTTGGGCCGTGGCCCGGTTCCAGAAGGTGCGCGAGTTCGTGTAACAACACGAAGTCCACGACGTAAGCAGGCATCATTTTGAGGCGGTGAGACAACCGAATCGTGCCGTCATCCGGAGTGCAAGATCCCCATCTCTGCTGTTGGTTCTGGACCCAGCGGACCGAAACGGGCCGGGCGAGGCCGGAGAGGAACTGCGCCGACAATTGACGCGCTCGCTCCACCAAGGCCGAGTCCGACCCGAGAGCACCGGCGCCCTTGCGACTATCGGATGCATCGAGCCGCCTCACCATCTCGCCCACCCAGTGAACTTCCTCGTCGTCGCTCAGGCCCTCCGGGATGAAGACAATGGTGCGCTGACCCTCCCGGCGCGCCGAAACGGTGCGCCTTCGCTTGGAGCTCCGACGAATCTCCACCTGCTGATCCGCACCAGCTCGTAACGCCGACGCTGTCATCATTTTCCTCCCTGGGATCTGGTCCGACATAGCTGCCTTCGCCAGCCGCTGACGGGCGTTGCCACATCGTCACTGACCTAGTGAATTAAGCGTAGGACCGACCACCGACAGCGTCGGCTCCTACTACATCTGCGCTGCTCGTAGGCTGATTCCCGGTAGAAAACTGCTCGCATCGCCGATGCGTTAATCCCCACGGCGGAGCGCCGCAATCAACCACACACTCGCCGAACGACGGTTCCCTCCCCCGTGCTCATCACCTCTGTCACGTGTCGTGTCAGTGCCGGTCCAGATGCGGGGCCCGCAGTCGGAAATCTGCCTTCTTCCCAGCTGCCGTGGCCACAGTCTGAGACCGTCAAAGTGTCGGATTGGGACCGCAATACAGCAAGGTGTCGGGCCGTCGCGGTAGCGTGACGGGGAATTCCGAGCACAAACTCGGGTACCACGACCGGTGACTGCATCGGTCGGACGTTCTCATGGGAGGCAACAACATGGCACAGACCTATAACGGTTACTGCGTGAAGTGCAAAGAAAAGCGTGATTTCGAGGGCGAAGCCGTCGAGACCAATGGTCGCCGGATGGCCAAGGGGATCTGCCCTGTCTGCGGTACCAAAATGAACCGCATCCTGGGCAAGGAAAAGACTGAATAGCTGATTCGTCTCCGCTCGCACCCCAGGCTGGGCTGCGCGCGATGATCGACGATGCGGCGCCGGTGTGTCCTATCAGGCCAGCCCGATGTGGACAACTCCGGCGCCGCGCTTCGCCCTGTGTCAGTCTCTGGACAAGGGGGAAACACCATGGACAGTTTGGATCTACTCGACCCAGCCGCAAGGCTCCGTTTGGCGCCCGGCCTATGCGTGGTCCAGCGATCAGAATCTATTCTGCAAATCGGCAGCGAGGCGCCTAGATGCGCGCTGGTTCGCAACGCTCCCCGAAACGCTGCCAAGGTGCTCGCTTCCCTTGATGGAATGAGTTCCATCGCCGAATTAATCAATCGTCTCGGCCCGTGCCCAGATTTTGATGACGCGGGCTGGCAAGTTCTCCTCTCGGATCTCGTTGACGCCGGCTACCTCCTTGTGGCGGGAAAATCCGAGAGACCGTCGCACCGACCCGACACCGCGACAGTGGCTCCAGAACATGAACAGCTCGCCCTTCTGGCTGGCCCTTCGCGAGCATCACTGGCGATGCGCAACCGCCGCGAGGCCGTCATTCAAATCCTTGGAGCGGGCCGCATAGCAGCATCCGTCGCGTCTCTGCTCGCAAACGCCGGAGTCGGGCGTATCCACCTCAACCCAGACAGGCCGCTGCGCCCTACCGATGTCTGCGCCGCGGGAGTGGGGCATCCGCCGACTCCAGCTCACGCGACTAGGACGAAACGAACCGCCGTCGATCTGGCAGCAGGATCCGAGGTAAGGACTGAGACTGGCGAGGCCACGGGTGCTGACCATGTTGACCGTGCGGGTTTGCTCGGGCCCAGCACCTCGCGACAAGCCCCACTTCGGGACCCTCGCAACCCGGTGCGCCCCGATCGTGTGACAAGTCCGCGCATCGAACCAGTTGCTAGCGCCCGGGTGTCATTGGCCGAAGTGGTTCACCGCGTAGCCCCCCTGGTAGCGACCCATGCGCCAAGCGGATACGTGCCGGCGACTTTGGTAGTGATAGCCGGCGATGGGCCACCCGATCCAGCACGGGTGAGTGATTTGATGGAGCGAGGTATCCCGCATTTGGCGATCCGCGCGGGCTCACTTCGAGGGGTCGTGGGTCCGCTGGTGCTGCCGCGCCGCACCGCCTGCCTCACGTGCACAGACTTACATCGAACGGCAATGGACCCGGGGTGGCCGCTGGTCAGTCTTGCGCTGACACACTCGCACGCCGTGCCAACGGCGGTAATGACCGCAGCAGTGGCGGCGGCCAGTGCCGACCAAATTCTGCATTTTCTCGACGGTATAGCTACCCCCGAGACAGTCGGGGGAACACTGGAATTCCAAGCTCAGCAGTGGCAACCGCGCCGGCGCTCCTGGGATCTGCACCCGGACTGCCGGTGCCAATCCCCCGCCGTGCGGCCAACGGTTCAGCCACCGAAAATAAGCCAGAAGAAACCCTTGGGCTAGCCGAAACTCCAGTGCAGGCTGCAGCAGAAGACGGCAGCAAAAACTCCGGGAAAGACGTCGGGACACTGAAATAGCAACCGCCGGTAAGCCTCCGACCTGCGGCGGCGGGCGTGTCCCACCCACCCGAGGCCAGGACGGTCCACAATGGGAGGGTGTCCGACATTCCACAGGGTTCACTGAACCGAAGCGCAAAGCTGGCAAGCCTCCCGATTTCGGCCGCTGGTCGCGCCACCAAGGGCTTTGGTCAACGTCTTCTGGGTAAGGACAGGGCTGAAATCAGCGCTGAAATGCAGCGCCGCACCGCCGAGCAGCTATTCGAAGTGCTCGGCACCCTCAAGGGCGGCGCCATGAAATTCGGCCAAGCACTGAGCGTCTTCGAAGCCGCCCTCCCCGAGGAGGCGGCAGCGCCGTACCGCGCTGCTCTCACCAAGTTGCAAAATAGTGCGCCGCCGATGGATGGAGCCACCGTTCGGTCCATCATGGCCGAACAACTTGGCACTGGGTGGCCCCAATATTTTCGCGACTTCGACGACACGGCGGCCGCGGCCGCGAGCATCGGCCAGGTGCATCGGGCGATATGGCGAGATGGTCGCGATGTCGCAGTCAAGCTCCAGTACCCCGGCGCTGCGCAGGCGTTAACGGCTGATATGAACCAACTCTCGAGGCTCAGCAGGTTGATGACGCCCCTGTTGCCGGGCATCGAAGTGAAGCCGCTCATGGCCGAGCTGAAGGTGCGGATTCTCGAGGAAATTGACTATGCGGCAGAGGCTGCCAACCAACGTGCGTTCGCTGCGGCCTACGCGGACGATCCCGAAATTTATGTTGGCAAGATTGTTGCCAGCGCTCCCAAACTCATTGTCTCCGAATGGGTCGAGGGCCGCGGATTTGCCTCGATTATTGAGAGCGGGACGCCCGAGGAGCGAAACCTCGCTGGCCGCTTGATGTCTGAACTGCACTTCTCAGCGCCCACCCGCGTTCACCTCCTACACTCGGACCCACATCCCGGTAACTACATACTCCGGGACGATGGGCGTCTTGGCGTCATCGACTTTGGGTCAATCGCTCCGATGCCGAACGGGTCACCGCCGATTATCGGCACTTTGGCGCGCCTTTCAATTCAAGGTGATGCAGAGCGCTTGGTGACGGGGCTGCGAGCAGAGGGCTTTATCCCCGCCAACTTCGATCCAGACCCTGATGTCCTGATGGCGTACTTGGTTCCCTACGTTGAGCCGTTGCGGCACGAGATCTTCCATTTCACCCGCGCCTGGATGCAAGAGCTCGGGGCCAGGATGAGCGACTTTTCCAGTGCTGAAGTAAAAATGGCGCGACGCCTCAATCTGCCGCCGTCCTACTTGATGATCCAACGAGTCACGCTGGGCTCCATTGGGGTGCTCTGCCAACTCGACGCTAGGGCTCCCTTTCGCGACATCGTGGCACGATGGCAACCAGGTTTTGCCCAAGATCCAGCCTGAGCGGGATTCCGAAGCACCAGCCCCACGTTGAAATTTGCCCTGGCGTCTCAAGAAAGTGGCTTGGACCAAAATTGCGGGTCCAGCTTTGCCTCAATCGACCGGACGTTGGCCCTAGCGCACTCGTCGCAGGACCACCACTCGACCCCGGGGGACCGGACGTCCCGCTCCAGAGACCACGTCAGGGCACTCTCCGTGCTCGTCTTGCCGCATGCATTACAGGTCCTCAATTCCATGCGGCCCAGCGTAGGCGGCCAGCCCGCCCTGGGCGGACCGCCTACCGGACCGTGCGCCCGCATGATGCAGCCAGGCTTCTCTCACGCAGCGATCTTTCTCGGCCGACCGCGAGGGCGCTTGCGCGCGATAACTATGCCCTGGTCGAAGATCTCGCCGCCCCATACGCCCCAGGGCTCCTGACGTTCAAGAGCGCGTTCTAGGCACAGTGCTCGCACCGGGCAGTCGATGCACAGCATTTTGGCGAGTTCCAATTCATTCGGCAGTTCGGCAAAGAAAAGATCTGGATCTCCTTCGTGACACGGAAGATCGCCGACGAGCGAGAGGTCCTCGCTCTCGCGGATGGGTAGGTTCAGCATTCGCTGATCACCTCCAAGGTTGGTAGTTGTGTCTCCGCGCCCTCCGGCCGGAACTTACAAAAAAAGCGGGTGCCGGTAGGTGAAAACACAACGGCCGCGGCAACCCTTTTCAGGTTGATCCGCGGCCGAAGGTGAGATTCAGATGTGCTCTAAGTGAGCAACTCTCCCCTACACCGACGGGTGCTGACATTGGCCTGCGGTCGCGTGCGAACGTGCTCACCGGTGGTGGAGCCCAGTTCAGGCGTGCCTACACCGCTGAGATGCTCGACCACCCAGCGCTGGCTGGCGCAGTTCTGTCCTGCGACGCGGGAGAGCCCGGCAACGGGCGAGACTCCGGCAGCGCCGATCTCATTGTGGATATAAATGTTCATTGCCGTCCCTCCGTTCACTCGGGCCCATCCCTGGCAGGGGCGGCCTTTGAAAGTATGCCGCGCAGTAGCAGCGGCTCGAGATGCACACTATGGCGACTCGAGCCGCGGGCGCAACTGAATTAAATACCTTTCTTCAGCAAAACGCCGCCCTTCGGCCCCTCCGCGCAGACGCGCAGGCATCCACTCACTGATGAGGACTGATACACGTTGCTGCGCCATCGATTCGGACTGCTGAGCGCGTCCGCTCTAACTCGTTTTGGTAGCAGCCCTTTTGATGCTCTTCGCCACCATCGCAAGCACATCAGCGCCGAACGAATCCAACTTCACTCGTCCGATGCCAGGGATGGCAAGCAGCCCACCGTCGTCGAGAGGGCTGCGCTCGGCGATGGCCTGCAGGGTGACGTCGGTGAATATGACATACGGCGGCACCGACTTTTCGCTCGCCAACGTTCTGCGCCACGCCTTGAGTTCGTCCAGTAGGTCCGGATCTGCTGTGGAAGGACAATTCGCGCACCGGCCGGTCTTGATTTCGGCGGGCGTGTTGAGTGGCCCGGTGCAGAATCGGCAGCGACCAGGTGCTGCGCGGCCACCGGCTTTGCTCACCGGTGGCGACTCAGGCGCCAGACCGTTCAGAAACCTACTGCGCCGTCTCGTTTTTCGGCCACCCTCGGATCGGGACAGCCCCAAGAGAGGAACAGCTGTTGCTTGGCCCTGGTAACGCCGACATAAAAGAGGCGCCGTTCCTCCTCGACTTCCTCCGGGGTCTCAGCATGCTGGATAGGCATGGTTCCGTCCGTGAGTCCGACGAGGAACACTGCCTCCCATTCCAAACCTTTGGCTGCATGCAAAGAGGCGAGGGTCACGCCTTCAACGGTGGGCGCGTGCTGCGCTTCTGCCCGCTGATTCAGTTCGGCAACTAACTCCCCCAGCCCTGCTTGCGGATCGGCGTCGGCGAGGCCCTCTGCCACCCCAACGAGCGCGACCAACGCGTCCCATCGATCGCGCAGCGCGCCCGGCGCTGGCGCGGTGTCGGTAAGACCGACCGTTTGCAGCACGCGCTGGGTCAGCGGCACCAACGTGCTCGGCGCACCCGCGACGAGAATCCGCGCGGGGCTCACGCGGGCGGTGCCAATCGACGTACCGGCGCCTGCTGACCTATCCGTACCGGAAAGCGCAGAGTCGACGGCTGCCACCTGCCCGCTGCTTGCCAGTCCCGCAGAAACTGACCCTGCAGCGTCTAACCCTGCAGCGTCTAACCCTGCAGTGTCTGAACCTGCAGCAACTGATTCCGCAGCCTGGCGCAACGCCATCATTGCTTGGCGAACTTCGGCCCGCGCGAAGAAGCGTTCACCACCCCGCACCAGATATGGCACACCCGCTGTCGCAAGTGCTTGCTCAAAGACCTCGGATTGCGCGTTAATCCGGTACAGCACGGCGATCGAGGCAGCCGACATGCCCGCAGCGATCATTGCTTGGCACCGCTGAGCTACGGTGCGGGCCTCAGTGGCCTCATCGGGGTGTTCGGAGTAGACCGGCTCCGGACCGTCAGGCAGGACCGGCCGTAACCGTAGACGCAACTTTGCCGAAGGTCCTGTGGCACCCGCGATCACCCGGTTGGCAAGGGTCACCACCTGCGGTGTGGAACGGTAATCGCGTTCAAGACGGACAATCGCGGCGTGCGGATATTTCCGATCGAAATTCAACAGGTATTTTGGAGACGCTCCGGCAAAGGAATAGATGGTCTGGTTCGCATCGCCCACCACGGTCAATTGGTCGCGGCCGCCCAGCCAGGTATCTAAGACCCGCTGCTGCAGTGGCGTCACATCTTGGTACTCGTCGACGACGAAACACCTATAGCGGGAACGGAATTCGCGAGCCACAGCTTCGTCCGCATCAAGAGCACCGCACATATTCAGCAGGATGTCGTCAAAATCGAGTTGTCCCGATGCGTCCTTGGCCTGTTCATAGGCGTCGAATGCTGCGGCGATGACGGCGGCGTCAAGCGGGGTGTCCCGCTTGACCTTCGCGACCCCGGACACGTACGTGCCGGGAGTCAGCAATGTCGCTTTGGCCCACTCGATCTCGCTGGCTAGGTCTCGCAAAGTTGCCACGTCGGTGCCGGTGCCTACTCGACGCGAGGCAACCGCCACCAGCCGAAGTTTCTGCTCGATAACGGGTCGGACCTGCTCGCCCGTGACCTTCGGCCAGAAATAGCGAAGCTGCCGGAGCGCCGCGGCGTGAAAAGTTCGGGCTTGAACTCCCGGAACGCCGAGATCGCGCAACCGAACCCGCATCTCGCCCGCGGCTCTCGTCGTGAACGTCACAGCAAGGACTTCGCCCGCCGGATGCGCTCCCGATTGCACGAGCTGCGCAATGCGATGGGTGATGGTCCGCGTCTTTCCCGTTCCAGCCCCGGCAAGGACGCACAGCGGGCCGGAGGGAGCAAGAACCGCAGAGCGTTGCTCGTCGTCCAAGCCAACTAATGGGTCCGAAATCATGATTCCATGCTCGCACACGTGTACGACAAATCACCGCAACTATCCACAGGAGAGGCCAGAATTCGCAATCAGCCCGTCGCCCACCCGTCGATGAGTTGGCGTGCAATTGAAACCGCGGACGGCAGAATGAGCCCCTCTACGCCGCCGCCGGCGGCCAACGCTTCGCGAACCCTGTCTCGGCTGACCCATTGCGCCTTCTCGATCTCGCCGGGACGAGGGGTGAGTTCTGCACCAATCTGTGCCTTCGCCGCAAAACCGACCATCAACGAACGGGGAAACGGCCACGGCTGCGATCCGAGGTAGTTGACCTCTGAAACGGCAACTCCCACCTCTTCGCCGACCTCCCTGATCACGGTCGCTTCCAGGGACTCCCCAGCCTCCGTAAAACCGGCGAGTATCGAATATCTGTCGACAGGCCAGCTCGGCTGCCGCGCCAAGACACAGTGATCCGCGCCATCATGGACCAGCATGATGACTGCCGGATCAGTCCGCGGAAACTCAACATGGCCCTGTTCGCAAGTTCGTGTCCACCCCGCGGCGGAAGGTCGGTTGGGCAACCCGCAGCGGGGACAAAACTGCGCCATGGCGTGCCACGTCAGCACCGCGGTGGCCGAAGTCAAAAGCCCTGATTCGGTGTCGGAAAGGATGCCACCCCACTGCCGCAGCCCGCCGCCTGTGCGCCCCCACCCGTCGTCGAACGCGCGATCAGTTGCTTCCACTTCGCCGGGCAGCGCCCAATGATCAATGCCGTCAACGGTTCCCAACAGCACGGCATCTGCCGGAACCGTGGGCGCCATCTCCAAAGCATCGCTGTAACGCAGGTGTACTGACGTTCCGTCGGTGTCTGCTGCTACCCGACCGTTGCTGTCTACGATCAGCACCTTGGCTCTGGGCCATTCGTGCTCTATTCGTTCTGGGTTGCGTTGGTCCTCGCCCCGATCCGCCGTCCCTCTGGACAACACCGGCTCCACCGGGCGTCGAAGCCAACCGCTGGCCTCCGCGCTCAATGCCGCAGCTGCGAGGCTCGAAACGCCCACCTCGCCGAGGCTTTCGTCGCCGGCATTTTCGCCGACTGGGCTGTAGGGAGAGGTCATGGCAGGTCCACGCCGCCGATGCTGGCAAGCTCGGATCCCATGGCGCTCAGATCGCCGACCACCACACCCATAAACGCTGACGGTGCAAAAATGACCCTCGCCATCGCGTGGACCTCGTCGGCAGTGACAGTTGCCAAGCGGTGTTGATGCGCAACCAACCACTGCGCATCGAGGCCCGAGCCGGCTAAGGACGACAACATCGAGGCATACCCCGACTGGGTGGCCAACGACGCCGCCAAGGTTCCCAACGCGTAGCTACGCGCCGATTCCACCTCCGCAGATGTCGGCGCTACCAGGGCGATCCGCCCAAGTTCGTAGCGCGTTTCCCATAGTGCTGCGGCAGTGGATTCAGTGTTGCTGTCGAATGCAATGGTGAGAGCGGCTGCTCCGGGCCAGAACTCGACTCCTGATCGCGCACTGTAGGTGTATCCCTTATCTTCTCGAATGTTCTCCACCAATCTCGAAGAGAAATATCCGCCGTAGATCAGGTTGGCCAGCTGCTGGGCTGCGTACCCCTCGTGGTCTCGCCCCACCGCAGCGCCCGAGAGACGGACCTGCGACTGGACCGCCCCCGCCTTGTCGTATGCACTTATCGAGCCGGGTTCTACCGCCGGGGGACTCGCCATCTGCTGCGCGGTGCGGTCCGATTGCCACGGCTCGAGAGCCTTGGCCAACAGTCGAAGCGCCGCCGCGGGCTGCAGATCCCCCACCATCACCAAGGTCGCCCCCGCAGGGACCACGCTTCGCTGGTGGAGGGACCTCACCACGGCAGGTGTCACGAGAGCCACGTCAGCCGCTTCTGGCATATCCCAGGCTGCGGGGTGGTCGCCAAATCGCGCGCGCTGCAGATGACGGTTCGCCACCACTCCTGGCTGCGCTGAAGCGATTAGCAAATGCTCAACAAGGCGATCCCGTTCTCCAGCAACATCTTTGGCACGGTAGGCGGCGCCAGTAAGGGTATCGGCAAGCACATCGACCAGCACACCTATTCCGGTGGACAACACCGAGCCCGCGAACACCAACCGCTGCGCGTCAACGGATGCGCCCAGGTGCCCGCCGACAGTTGCCAACTCAGCGTCCACCCCTTCGCGGTCCCGACGTTTGGTTCCCAGCATCACACTCGCTGCCAGAACTTCCGCTCGGGCCGCATGGGTCCCTGCCGCAGAAGCCTTACCGCCGAAAGGGATTCGCAGCCGCAGCTCGACCAGTGGCGTTCCCGCTTTGCGCGCCACGATCACCCTCAGCCCCGACTCCAGCACGAGCTCGGAGACCTTGGTCTGAGACCTCCGGACCGGCGACGTCAGCTCCGGAATAGTCCGCGGCCCGCCGGCGGTGATACCAATCTGCGCAGCTGTTCGAGCAGGCACACTCCTCGCGGCCCGCCGTCGTGGCAAGGCAGTCTTGGCCGATGTAGCTTTCGACGAAGCAGCCCTCGCACCAGCGTCCTCGGGCACAGTGGCCTTCGCTGCACTCGTTGCAACGGTGGTAGTGCGAGCGCGGGCCATCAGCGCGTTCCTTCCGGGTTGATGCGCAGTACTGCGCGACGCTGGGGGTCTAAAGAGCTTGCTGCCACGGCAATCTCGGTGGGCGTGATCTCCGCGAAGATGCCGGGGATTTCGTTGATCAGCTCGGCGCGGGAGTGCAGCAGCTCCATCGACCCGAACGATCGCGTTCGAGTACCGATATTGTCGTTCTCACGGTAGAGAGCTGCGGTGAAACGTGCTGCTGCTCTCACGCATTCAGACTCGGTAGGACCATCCGCTGCGAGAGATGCAATTTGCTCGTCAGCTGCTGCGATCACTTCGGCGGCCGGGATATCGGGAGTGTGCAGCGCGCCGAGAACGAATACGTCGGGATCGCGCGCATCCAGCGGTCCTCCCATAATGCCAGGGCCAGCCCAGATCTCGGTGGCAAGTTGCTGGCGGGCAACGACGACTGACTGCAGCCGGGAAGCCTCACCTTCGGAGAGAATGGAGCCGAGCGCAACGTGAGCTAAGTAGCCGCGCAAGTCGGCCACCGGGTCTGGAAGCCGCCAGCCAACGGCGAAGGCAGGAGCGGGCGCCAGCGGATCCGTGATGTCTGCCTCCTTCACTCGGTCCGGCCACGGTTCCGCGAACGACGGACGCAGGGGTGCCGGCCGAAACGGTACGTCGCCAAAGTGGTGTTCCACCATGTCGCAAACGCGATCGGAATCGAATTCGCCACAGACCGTCAGCACCGCATTTGCCGGGGTGTAGTACTTTTCGAAAAAGTCGGCGCAGTCTTCTACAGTCGCTGCGCGCAGATCTTCGAACGCACCGTACCCGTCATGGGCGTTGGCGAAAGTATCAAACAACACCGGCGGCAGTGTGATCCAGGGAAAGCCCCCGTAGGGACGGCTGAGTACGTTGAGTCGAATTTCTTCGCTCACGACATCGACCTGATTGGCCAGGTTCTCTGCGGTAATTTTCGGCGCTCGCATCCGGTCCGCCTCGAGGAACAGACCGCGCTCCACTGCAGTGGCAGGCAGCACCTCAAAATAGTCGGTGTAGTCGGTGTGGGTGGAGCCGTTGAAGATGCCCCCCGAAGCTTGGACCAGCCGAAAGTGCTCAAGCTTGGGGAGGGACTCGCTTCCCTGGAACATAAGATGCTCGAAGAGGTGCGCAAATCCGGTGCGGCCCAATGGTTCCGAGCGAAATCCAACATCGTAGTGGACTGCCGCGCCGACCACACCCGCAGAATCATCCGGCGCAAGCACCACCCGCAGCCCGTTGGCTAACGTCATGCGGGAGATCGGATAATTGGCAGCCGGGATTCGGCTTCGCGTTTTCTTTGTTCCAGGAGAGGTCACTATTCCACTTTAGCGGCGCGAACTATCCGACTTGAGACGCGCCGGCTACCGAGCAATCCTCCTAGCCAACGCAGCACGGAGCGTCAGCTCCGGCTGATATCGCTATCGAAGAGATCGCCAAGTTCCGTAGGTGCCCCAGAGTCGAGGGATTCGACCGGCCCCGAAACTGCGGAAACCCCAGCAACACCAACAGGTGCAGCCTCAGGCATCACCACCGCTCGTTGAGCGCCCGCAGCTCGGCGGATTCGCGGCGCGACCTTCTTGTTTTCGCGAAGCAGTGTCAGCGCTGCGCCCGCCGCTATAACTCCGAGTATCAAAACACCGATGGGCAAAAGCTTTTGCGTCGTCGAAGCGGGCGGTTTCGTCGAGGTGCCGAACACCCTGGCCCTGGTTGGTTCCGACCTCAGGTACTCGACCAGGACGGATTGGTCCACGCGAAACCCGCACACGGCGATGTTGGCGCTAACGATCCCGGAGCTTGTATTCATATCGACTGCCGTGTTCGCACCAGCGACGGTGCAGGGCTGGCTTGCCGTCACAGTGGCATAAGCCTGCACTGGATCGGCTGAAATAGGATCAGTGCTGGATCGTAGACTCCACCACCAAGTGCCGAGCCCGACCACCAAAATCACGGCCAACAGGAACAAGGCGATGATCAACGGGTTGAGCCGCTGCTTTTTGCCGCCGTGCTTACCCATGCTTGTTGATCACTGTTCCTTTCCACCATGCCCGTTCTTCGCTTGGATCATGACATATGGTCGCCCATCTGGCCCCGAACCCGGCGCTCATTACCGTGCGATACCCGCGCGGCCAACGGCGGCGATTTCGGTCCAAAGATGCGCCACTGCCTCGCAGCCGCGAAAAAGCAGCGCCACTTCGGTGTTCTCGTTCGGCGCGTGAATCTGGTCGGAGTCGGTCATCACCCCAAGGAAGATCAGCGGTGCACCCATCGCCTCGGACAACTCGGCCTCCGGCCCGGACCCGCCTTCGCGCGTGAACAGCACGGGTTGATTATCGAAGGCGCGACTCAGCGCCCGCGCTCCCGCCACCGTTGCCGGGTGCGTGGTGTCGACGTAGAGCGGTCGCACTCCGCCCGCTTCCCAGTTCATCGTCACCTCGACGCCGGCGGGAGCTACAGCGGCGAAAAATTCCGTGACGGCAGTCCTGATCTGCTCGGGGTTCTGCTTTCCCACCAAACGAAAGGTCAGCTTGGCGAAGGCATCGGTCGGCACGATCGTCCTGCTACCGGGCCCGGTGTAACCGCCCCAGATTCCGTTGATTTCCGCAGTGGGGCGGGCGCCGATACGGTCGAGCGTCGACCAACCGCCCTCCCCCGCCGCGGCCCGGGACGCTGCTGGGCCGGTGACCCATGCATGCTCATCGAACGGCAGCGCAGCGGTCGCCGCAGCCTCCTGCTCTGTCGGTTCCACCACCCCGTCATAGAAACCGGGAATGGTGATGTGCCGGTCCTCGTCATGGATCCGGGAAAGGATGCGGGCGAGTTCGGTGATCGGGTTGGGAACGGCGCCACCGAACGAACCGGAGTGCAGGTCGATATCGGGGCCGTGGACGTGGAGTTCGCCGGCGACTAGGCCGCGCATTCCCACACACACGCTGGGCGTTTGCGCATTAAACATTCCGGTGTCGCTGACAACCACCAGGTCGGCATTCAGCTCAGCCGCGTGCGCGGTCAGCAGCTCGGAAATATGCGGCGAACCCGACTCTTCCTCCCCCTCCACAAACATCGTGAGGTGAACCGCCGGCGACGTCCGACCGGTCGCGGCAAGGTGGGCTTTGAGGCCGAGGACGTGCATAAAGATGTTGCCCTTGTCATCGCTTGCTCCGCGGCCGTGCAGCACACCGTCAATGACGCGCGGCTCGAACGGCGGGTATGTCCAGCGCTCCTCACCGTCAGCTGGCTGGACGTCGTGGTGGCCGTACACCACCACGTGCACGGCGTCCTTGTCATCGGACGGCCAATGCGCGTAAACGGCGGGAAGCGCCGAAGTCTCTTCCCACATCTGGACAGTGGGAAAACCTGTGCGGCGCAGGACATCTGCCAGAAACTGCGCACTGGCGGCCACGTCCGGGTGGTGGGCCGGATCAGCACTTACCGATGGGATACGCAGCCACTGCATGAGCTCTTCGAGCCAGGCAGCAGAGCCTTCCGAAACATGTCGTTGTTCTTCGCTGGTGCTGTGCGTTTCGACGGTCATACCTCGCACCTTAACCCGCGGGCACCGGCAAGATGTGTCCCCCTCGGGCCTGCCGCAGCTCAAGCATCGAAACCGAGCTTGCGCAACTGCTTGGGGTCGCGCTGCCATTCCTTGGCGACGGTCACGTGGAGATCGAGGTAGACCCGTGAGCCCAACAATTCTTCGATCTGGGTCCGCGAACTTCGCCCGACAGCGGCCAACTTTTCGCCGCCTTTGCCGAGCACGATCGCCTTTTGCGATTCGCGTTCCACGTAAATGGTGGCGAAGACGGTCAGCATTCCGGGCTTGCCTTCGCGCGGCAGAATTTCGCTCACGAGCGCGGCCAACGAATGCGGCAGCTCTTCCCTGGCTCCGTCCAAGGTGGCCTCGCGGATGATCTCGGCGATCCTGGTCTCCACCGGCTCATCCGTCACTTCCGCGTCCGGATACAGCCGCGGGCTAACGGGAATGTGCGTCACCATCAGGTCAAGCAGAGTCTGGACTTGGAAATCCGCCTTCGCCGACACCGGAATGATGTCGGCGAATGGTCGGATCCTTTCCAGCGCCATCAGCTGCGCCACCAACTGTTCGGGTTTGACCAGATCGGTTTTCGTGACAATCCCAATGACAGGCGTCTTACCCGCCTGTTCGGTCAGTTCCTCGGCGATACGCCGATCGCCCGGCCCAATCTTTTCATTGGCCGGGATGGTGAAACCGATAACGTCGACTTCACTCCACACCGTCCGCACCACTTCGCCCAGCCGTTCGCCCAGCAGCGTTCGCGGGCGGTGCATGCCCGGGGTGTCGACGATGATGAGCTGCGAGTCCTCGCGAGTGACGATTCCGCGGATCGCGCGCCTAGTGGTCTGCGGTTTGTCGGAGGTGATAGCGATTTTCTGCCCGACAACAGCGTTGAGCAACGTGGACTTGCCAGTATTGGGCCGCCCTACGAAGCAGCCGAATCCTGAGCGATGTTCGGAGCTCACTGCGTACGCACCCGCCGATTCTTGTCTTTACGCGATTGTTTGGTCTCTCCATTGTGGTCTGCACTGGGCTCAGTTGCAGCTACCAACTCGGAGCCTTCAGCTGATTCGTTCCCGGTACCGGCTTCCGGAGAAGGTTCCGGAGACGGTACCGGTTCGGCCAACTCCGCGGGCGTGAGCCGTCGCACCACAACGCTCTGGACACGAGGCCGGTTTCGCCTATCAAATCCTGGTTCGCCGCGAAGTAGGAGACCCTCGACCCAGGCTTCTGCTCCCGCCAACGGCACCCTGCCGAGCAGCTGACCCAGTAACCCGCCTACTGTCTCGACGTCCTCGCTCGGAAGTTCCACGTTGAAGATGTCGCCCAAGTCCTCCACGGAGAGTTTCGCCGATACGCGCACCGAGCCGTCGGCGAGATGCTCGATAGGGTCGGGGGTATCGGCGTCGTACTCGTCTGTGATCTCGCCAACGATTTCTTCAAGGATGTCCTCAATGGTCACGACGCCGGCGGCTCCGCCGTATTCGTCGATGACGACCGCGAAATGCGTGTGGTCTCGCTGCATTTCGCGCAGCAGGGCATCGACATTTTTTGATTCCGGGACGAATTGCGCCGCGCGCATCACTTCTGTCAGCGCCGGGCCGCTGGTCCCGGCCGGGAGATACAGAGCCCGCTTCACCATGTCCTTCAAATAGACGACACCCAGGATGTCGTCCGCGTTTTCGCCGATGACGGGGATCCGGGAGAAGCCCGACAGGTCACACAGGTGCAGTGCTTGGCGGACTGTCTTGTTGGATTCGATCCACACCACTTCGGTCCGTGGCACCATCACTTCACGAACAATCGTGTCGCCCAGGGCGAAGACCGACTGCAACATCTCGCGCTCTGTTTCTTCCACTACGCCGCGGTCGCCAGCCATATCCACCAGTTCGCGAAGTTCGATTTCCGAGGAAAACGGTCCTTCCCGGAATCCGCGGCCCGGAGTAATCGCGTTACCTCCCAGGATCAACACACTCGTCACCGGCGAGAGGATAGTGCCGAGGCCCTTCACCAAACCCGCTGATGCTAGTCCCACGTTGTAGGGGTGTTGCCGGCCCAGAGTCCTTGGCAGCACACCAATCACGACGTAGGACACTACGATCATGACGGCGATTACCACGAGGCCGACCAGGATGTTGAACCCAAAAATACTCAGTGCGACAGCCGAGACCAGCACGGTGGCAGTGAGTTCTGCTGCTACCCGGAGCAGCAACAACAAGTTGGTGTACCTGGGGCGATCGGACACGATCGTCATGAATGACGCTGCCCCCCGTCGGCCCTCGCGGTGTAGTTCCTCGACGCGGGCTGAAGACGCCATGGTGAAGGCGGCATCAGCTGCGGCGCAGAGGCCTCCCAAGGGCACGAGCGCGGCAGCGATGATCAGCAGTACGACGTCGGTGGCGTCCATCGCTGTTATCACCGGTTTGCCTCACCCGTAGCCTTCGCCTCGGGCACAGCAGACTCGGTGGGTGAGTTCGCGGGGACGGTGTCGCCGAGGCCAACGGTATCAAGCACCGCCGCATCCAACGCAGCGAATTTTGCCTTCGCCGCCCCTGTTGCTCGCACCTCACGCCAAGAATCGAGTAACTCGTTTTGCAGTCGGAACATTTCGCGTTCTTGGGATGCTTCCACGTGGTCGTAGCCCAGCAAATGTAAAATTCCGTGCACCGTCAGCAGGTGCAGTTCATCATCAAGGCTGTGGCCAGCCGACTTCGCCTGCTCCAGCGCAACGGCGGGACACAACACCACATCGCCGAGAAGGGCTGGCCCCGGTCCGCTCTCATCCGGGCGACGGGCGGTATCGAGCTCGTCCATCGGGAAGCTCATCACGTCGGTCGGACCCGGCTCGTCCATCCATTTGATGTGGAGTTCTGTCATAGCTTCCACGTCCATCAGCAGGATGGACAGCTCGGCAAGCACGTTGATCCCCAGTTCTCGGAGCGAGAACTTGGCAACTGACACCAATGCGGTCTCGTCTACGCCGACACCGGATTCGTTTGCAATTTCAATGCTCATGACGATTCAGCTTCTCCGGCGACGCGCTCCGTGAGCTCCGCAGCTTGCGCTGCCCGGGCCCGCCGCTGCGCTGCCCGCCGGCCCGAGACCTCGGCCACCGGCTGGTGAGGCTCGAACTGGGCTGGTCGGCCGGGCTGCCGATTTTGCACTAAAGGAAGTGGTTCCGCCGTCGCCGCGTCCCAGCGCTCGTAGGCTTCGACGATGCTACCGACGAGGCGATGCCGCACCACATCGGTCGATGTCAGAATCGAGAAGTGGACGTCTGCGACATCACGCAAAATATCGCGCACCACCTGCAGGCCAGACTTCTGACCACCCGGAAGGTCGATCTGCGTAACGTCTCCGGTGACAACGATCTTCGACCCGAAGCCCAGGCGCGTCAGGAACATCTTCATCTGTTCCGGGGTCGTATTCTGCGCCTCGTCCAAAATGATGAAGGCATCGTTGAGGGTTCGGCCGCGCATATACGCCAAAGGTGCGACCTCAATGGTTCCTGCCTGCATCAACCGAGGTATTGATTCCGGGTCCATCATGTCGTGCAATGCGTCGTAGAGCGGACGCAAGTAGGGGTCAATCTTCTCGTTGAGGGTGCCTGGAAGGAACCCGAGGCGCTCGCCGGCTTCCACCGCGGGCCGGGTCAAAATGATCCGGCTCACCTGTTTTGTCTGCAGGGCCTGGACCGCCTTGGCCATCCCCAGATAGGTCTTTCCAGTGCCCGCAGGCCCGATGCCGAAGGTGATGGTGTTCGCATCGATGGCGTCGACATACTTCTTCTGGTTTGCAGTTTTGGGGCGAATAGTGCGCCCGCGCCGGGAAACGATATTGAGCCCCAGCACTTCCGCGGGAGAGTCCGAACCGGCTGTCAACATGCTGATCGACCGGCGGATCGCATCCGGGGTGACGCGCGACCCGGAAGCCTGTACGTTCAGCAGCTCCTTGATGACGCGTTCGCCAAAAGCAACGTCCTTGGCCTGTCCGCGCAGCGTCATCCGGTTGCCGCGAACATGAATCTCTGCCTGAAGCTGTTCTTCCAGCTGTCGCAAGAGGGCATCCCGAAACCCTAGGAGCCCTTGCATATCCCGCTCTTGCGCCACGACGATAGTGGCTTCAATGCTCCCCGAAGAGCCCGAACGGGCAACTTCGAGCGGCGTGTCATTGTCTGAGATTTCCGACTCGCTGACTGCAAAAAAGTCGGAATCGGAAAGACCGCGGGCTTGGGCTGCGGCCGATTTTCTGTCCGGCACCTGGCGTACTGCCTACCTTCGTTGATCGTCTGGAGTGGCACGAGAATCGTGTATCCCCATCCTAACGGTGACCGCTCTGGCGAGTCACCGAGATTTACGCCTCCCAGGTCCGCTGCCACTAAAAACCTGGCATCCCTCGCCCCGCAAGAAGGTGCAAATGCGCGTGGAAGACCGTCTGGCCACCCTTCTCGCCGGTGTTGAAAATGAGCCGATAGCCATCACCCACACCTTCTTCGGCAGCAATCGACGCCGCCATTGAGATCAGCTGGGCAGCCGTCGCAGGCCTTGCGCAGGCAAGCTCAGCGGCGTTCGCATAGTGCTCGGTGGGGATCAGCAAAATATGGGTGGGAGCCTTGGGAGCGAGGTCGCGGAAAGCAAGGACGTCATCGCTACGGCTCACGATGTCGGCAGGAAGGTCGCCCGCAGCAATAGCGCAAAAAACACAGAATTCTCTCTCTTCAACACTCATAGCAGGTAACGCTAGTCGGCTACGGATTGACAGAGCGCGACGCTCCCTCTCACCTATTGGGGGCGATCTCACTGCCCGTTCCGAGAACCCACTGCAGCACGCTCGGCCACTCGCCGTAGCCATCACCCAACGCCAGATGCCCCTGTCCGCGCAACAGGTGCACCTTGACGCCCAAATCTTGCGCCCAGGCGACTCCCCCGCACCTGGGAAGTACTCATCATCATCATCGGTGACGACCACTTCCACCGCGCCACAGAGCGCAAGAGCCCGCGCAATCTCTTCATCATCCGTTGCCGGGTGAAACGCCGCGATTTCTGGGTGGGAGGCGAGCACCGCCGCAGATACGGGTGCTACCAACAGCACTCGGTCGAGAGGGAGGTGGTTGCCCGAGCGCAGCGCGCCGACGGCCAACCGGATGATGGCCCACGTCCCGAGACTGTGTGCGACGAGGACCCTGTGACCCGGTGGGAGCGCCGCCAAACCCTCTAGCGCCTGCCGGTCCCACACCCGTGGCGACGGTGTGTCGGGGTCTTCGAGCTGCGGGTATTCCACCGGAATAGCCAACTCGCGCAACGAGTTTGCCAATGTGTGCTGCCAATGTTCCGGAGGCCGACGATTGGTCCAGCCGTGCAAGATCAGGACACCGGACGGCGCGGGGGCGACTCTCATACCCGGTCAACTTACCCTCGGAGTCAACCCGCCGCGTAGCGAAAAGTTTACAGCATCGCGACGGCGGCATCCCGGCACACGGTCCATGCCGCGTCTTCGGGATCGATCAATTCGTAGTGCCCGACCCCGGGCAGCGGAACAAATCTGGCGGGGTCGCCAGCGAGAATCGCTGCCTCGACGTACAACTGCGATTGGCTGATCGGCACCTCGTCGTCCAAGTCGCCGTGGACGCACACGATCTGGGCTCCGTCGCCCACATGCGACATCGGTGAGGCGTGGTGATATTGCTGAGGGACGGAACCGGGCTGGCCGTTCATCATGTCGATAATGGCGCCGTTGCCAAGGTTCTCGGCCACGGCAGCCGCGAGGTCCAAGACGCCCGCTTGGCTCACGGCGCCGCGCAGCGGCACCCAGTTACTCGACGGGCCGATGGAACCAGCCGTGCCAAAGCGCAATGACGGGCGGTGCGCGAGCCACGCGGCGAGGTGGCCGCCCGCGGAGTGGCCGATAGCAACGACTTTGCTCAAATCCAAGCGACCGTCCGCCAGGTACTGACCGGAGGTGGCGAGCGCGTCGACTGCGCGGCTGACGTCAGCGAGCGTGCGAGGCCAACCGCCACCGCTCGCGCCGCCCACTCTGCGGTATTCGACAGCGGCGGCGGCGATACCCATTCCAGCAAGGTCCGCGGCCAGCGGTTCGGCGAGTTCCACGCCGTACTTGGACCGCCAGAAGCCGCCGTGGATTACCAGCACCACCGGCAACCGATCGCCAGTGGGTATATGCAGTTTCACGTGCTGGTCGGGGTGCGAGCCGTAGCTGTATTCGTGGACTTTCGTCATAGCGGCTACCGCCACCGTGGGGTCAGCGCGCCGAGAGCGCCCAATGCAACCGCGCCGGCCGTCGAGGTCCGGAGGACCTCGTGGCCCAGACGAACCGGTACCGCTCCGGCTTCGGTGAACTCCGCCACCTCGTCCGGGGAGATACCGCCCTCCGGGCCGATCACCAAGACGACATCGGTTACCGGAAATTCAATCTCGGTAATCGACTGAGATTGCGCTTCGTGCAGAAGGAGCGCCGTTCCGCCTCCCGCAATCGTGCTGGCGATAAGTATGGCCACCTGCCGGGAGGATGCCAGATCCCCGATGAGCGGGAACCACACCCGGCGCGACTGCTTTCCCGCTTCCCGCGCGACCGCCTGCCATTTATGGACGCCTTTGGCCGCCTTCTCCGGACTCCAGCGCGCTACGCAGCGGGACGCCGACCACGGGACAATCACGTCGACACCCGCCTCCGTCGCGAGATCGACCGCAAGATCACTGCGCTCCCCCTTGGGCAGCGCCTGCACAATAGTTACCCGTGGCGTGGCTTCGGGTTCGACTATCGCCTCCTGGCAAAGAAGAGACAGCTCGGCCTTGCCGACTGCGAATACCGTTGCACTGCACCAGCTACCGGCGCCGTCGGTAAGGATTAAAATCTCACCCACCCGCATCCGCCGCACGGTGGCGGCATGCCTGCCCTCGGCGCCGTCGAGAACAAACGCGCCCGCAGACGGCATCCGGGGCACCAGAAAATACGGCGCCCCGGCTGGGCGGGCGGTGATCACCGACCTACGAGCGAATCACGAATCCGGGAGAATATCGAGCCTTGGCTCCGCTCGGCCAGTTCTGCCTGTTCCTCGCCCCGAAGGCTGGCAAGTTCGCGGAGCAATTCGGCCTGACGTCCCTCGACCTTGGTCGGCGTGATGACCTCGATGTGAACGAATAAGTTGCCGGAACCAGTACCGCGCAGCCGCGGCATACCCTTGCTGCGGATGGTGAGGACCGTGCCCGACTGGGTGCCCGCCTTGATATCCAACTCTTCGGTGTCGAGCAGCGTGGTCAGCGTCATCGACGTTCCTAGCGCCGCGGCTGTCATCGGGACGTGCACCGTGCAGTGCAGATCGACTCCGTCGCGGGTGAACATGTCGTGCGGCTTTTCGCGAACTTCAACGTACAGGTCGCCGGGCGCGCCCCCGCCTGGTCCCACTTCGCCCTGGCCCGACATCCGCACGCGGATGCCTTCACCCACACCAGCGGGGATGTTGACTCGGACGCTGCGGCGCGTGCGCACTCGACCGTCCCCGTTGCACTGGCGGCACGGGTCGGGGATGACTTCGCCGAAACCCTTGCAGACGGGGCATGGCCGGGCAGTAACGACTTGACCGAGCAGCGAACGCTGGATTTGCTGGATCTCGCCGGCCCCCTTGCAGGTGTCGCACACCTGAACGGTGGTGCCTTCGGCCGTTCCCGCGCCCTGGCACATGCTGCAGATCGTCGCCGTCTCGACCGCGAGATCTTTGGCAACTCCCGTCGCGCACTCCTCCAGCGTGAGCTCAATCGGGATCAGCGCGTCGTCACCTTGCCGCACGCGTGATCTCGGCCCGCGCTGGCGGCCGCCGCCGCCGCCGAAGAAGGCGTCCATGATGTCGCCGAAGCCCATGTTGCCGAAGGGGTCTTGGCCTTGGCCGCTGGAGTTGCCGCCGGAACCCAACGGGTCGCCGCCAAGGTCAACGACCTGACGCTTCGCCGGGTCCGAGAGGACCTCGTAGGCGGAACTTACCTCTTTGAAGCGCTGCTGCGCCTCCGGATCCGGGTTGACATCCGGATGCAATTCGCGCGCTAGCTTGCGATAAGCGCGTTTGATCTCGTCGGCGGAGGCATCCTTGCGAACGCCCAACAGTCCGTAATAATCGCGAGCCACCCTCTGCACCACAAACCTTTCCCGCAGAGACCATCTCTGCACATCGACCCACCTCGACGAGGCGTGGCTATCTTGCTTTCATTTTCTTCATTCAATTGCTGCTCTACCGTTCGGCGAGAATCTCCCCGACATATCGTGCAACAGCTCGCACGGCCGACATAGTTCCCGGGTAGTCCATTCTCGTCGGCCCGACCACTGCCAGCCCACCCATGACCGTCTCGCCCGCCCCGTAGCCGGTACTCACCAGGGCGGAAGCTGAAAGGTTCACGTCATCATTCTCCCGGCCGATCCGCACTGTCACTGCATCAGCCGTTGTGGCCAAGGCCAGCAGCTTCAGCAGAGTGACCTGCTCGTCCAGCGCTTCCAACACCCCGCGCAGAGTCGCAGGCTGGTCCACCCACGCACCGGAGAGATGAGAGGTGCCAGAAAGCACCAACTTGTCGCTGGAGTAATCCACCAGAGCGCCCAGCAAAACGCCCACGACGGAATTGAACAAGCCAGTCACCGCCGTCGGCACCTGGTTGGGCAGCAAGGCGACCGCGTCTGCAGCCTCAGCCAAACGGCGTCCGTTGACCGACTCGGCAAGCCTGAGTCGGAGTTGAACCAGCGAATCCTCGGCGACGTCGTGGTCCAGGTCGACCATCCGCTGCTCCACTCGCCCTGTGTCGGTGATGACCACCACGAGGAGCTTGCGCGGCGAAAGCTGAACGACCTCAACATGTCGCACCGTTGAGCGAGACAGTGTTGGGTACTGCACGACCGCCACTTGGCGGGTGATCTGGGCGAGCAGCCGAACGCTGCGCTGAAGAACGTCGTCCAAGTCGACGCCCTCGGATAAGAATTGTTGGATCGCGTGCCGTTCCCCACTGGATAACGGCTTGACCTGGGACAACCGGTCCACGAACAGGCGATAGCCCTTGTCGGTGGGAATCCGGCCGGCTGAGGTGTGCGGTTGCGCAATGTAGCCGTCCTCCTCGAGCACCGCCATATCGTTGCGAATGGTGGCCGGCGAGACACCCAATTGATGACGATCTACCAGAGACTTTGAACCCACCGGCTCGTGGGTCGCAACATAGTCGGCAACGATGGCGCGCAGAACCTCAAATCTGCGGTCTTCCGCGCTCATCGGTTCCTCCTGCCTGTTGACCTGCTTCCGCGTTCTTCGGATCCCTGGGGCGTCCGCGCGAACTGGCACTCGGCCCGCCCGTCTGCCAAGTGTAGTCGTCGGGTTCGCAGCGCCTGGGCAATGCCAAGGAAGCGGCCACCCCTCGACGAGCGACCACCCCCAGGGTGAGAAGTCCCGAAGGTCGGGTCACAGCAGTTACTTGGCAGTCTCACAGTCGCCGCTCTTAAGATAAAACCCACAGCAAGGCGCCGGTGCGGGTTTTGTATCGTCAGGAAACGGAGTGGCAGGCAATGAGGTCGATGTCCGGTGCCATAGCTACGGTTGCCCTGCTTACCTTGGTCGCTGGGTGCGTCGCGACTGGAGCCACTTACCCGGGTGCGACACCGGCGCCGACCGACATCCGGTCGGCAGCATCGTCATTGGCCGACCCACACTCAGCGGCAGTGTCATCGAGCGGAGCGCCGGAGGCATCGCCAGCGGAGGCGCCCGCATCGGGGACTGACGCGATATCCGAGGCAAAGGCACTGAGCGTCGACTCGTCAGGAGTTGACGATTCACCGGCCGCAGCCGGGGACTCTGCCGCCGACAGTGGCAACGCGGTTGCCGAATCGATGGTGTGGGTTCCTGCTGGGGATCACCGGGTACCCGGCACGCTGGCATTGCCCGCTGTCCCGACGGAGCATCTCTTGCCGGTGGTTCTACTTCTCCACGGTGATATGAGTAGTCGCAACGAGAACGGTGACTTGTTTACCCGACTCGCCGCGGACCTAGCAGGTAGAGGCATCGCTTCGCTGCGGATAGATTTCGCCGGCTCTGGGGACTCCGAGCAGTCGGGCATGGCTTTGGACTACCCCGGTATGGTCACGGACGCAACAGCATCGCTGACGTATCTGAAGGACGATTCACGAATCGATCCGAATAGGGTCGCAGTCCTGGGGCTGTCTCGCGGAGGGTCAATCGCAGCCACCCTGGCGGGAACGGTTCCTGGTGTTGCCGCGTTGGCTGAATGGTCGGGAGCGGTGTACAACGGTTTCGACGAAGACCCCGACGGCCACGATCAGGCTCGCACGGACGGATACGCCACAGTCGGCGGAGATACCAACCCGTTTCCGTTGTCCTTGAACTGGTTTGACTCCATTGAGCAGTCCCATCCGCTAGACGATGTCGCGGGATACACCGGCCCCGTACTTGCAGTGACGGGATCGGCAGATACGGTGGTCCCGCCGGTGGCTTCGGATGTACTCGTGCAAACTCTGGCCAGCACGGATGTAACGCGCTACGTCATCGATGGCGCGGATCACGAATATGACGCGACCACTGACGATCAGACTCACGCGGAGGAAGCCCTCGCGGTGACCACTCACTGGTTTGCCTCCAGACTCACCGGATCTCCCACGAGTTGAGTCTTCACTGAAATGGTGACCTCGGCCCCATCCGTTTCCGCGCCGCATTCATCATCGACAAAGCCGCATCTTCCGTCATCGCCTCCAACCCTCGAACGCGGCAGGCGCCAACCGCAAGCACCCTGCTGCGCCCGTGTTAAATCGGAGGAGCCCCTCAACTTCCTGGCTGAACCGCCGCGTAGGCGAGGAAGCAGCCGCAATCAGGTCGCGCCGTCAGTAGTCCTCTTTGCTTAAGAGTGGCCGTTGCTTCAGAGGGGCCGTTGCTTCAGAGGGGCCGCCAGTAGCAGGACCCACCACCTGCTGGCAGCATAGGTATTACTATGCCTCTAGTACAGGGAGGGGCCGTCCGATCTTGGCCCCTGCTCCCGCTGGTGACAGACGTGTAGGTGCCCCGACATTCGAGACGTCGAATTCACGGGCCACCACCTCACCACTACGCTGGGGCGTCTCCGGGATGAGTCCTCATCTTTGAGATGCAGCATCGGACGCGCGGCCACCTCCGAGCGTCGCACCTCTGCGCCAGTTACTCTTGCGGTACTCGCCACAGGCGCAAAAGGAATCGAAAGGCCCAGATGATCTTCAAGGACGTATGCGACGGACGTCCCTACCCGGATCACGGTTTTTCCACGAAGGACTGGGCGCGCATTCCCCCGCAGCAGGTCCGCCTCGACGAGCTGATCGCCACCAAGCGGGAGCTGCGTCTCGACACCCTCCTAGACGACGATTCCACGTTTTACGGCGACCTCTTCCCGCACGCGGTGCTGTGGAATTCCAAACTGTACTTAGAAGACGGCTTGCACCGCGCGCTGCGTTCGGCCCTTCAGCAGCGGACCGTCATTCACGTACGGGTCCTGGATCTGGACTTCTTGAAAAGCTGAGTAGCGCAGCTACTTGAGCCGCTCGCAGATCTAGAATCGGCTTCTAATCGAGCAGCCGGATGGCGAGCCCGTCGGCCAGCAACCGACCCTGCAGGGTCAGAACAGCCCGGCCTCGCTCCCAGTCCGCTGGCTCCAGCAGACCTTCCCGCACCGCGTGCCCAGCCTCGACGGTCCCCGCCTCGGTGAACAGGTCGGAAGGTAAACCGGCGGCGAGCCGCAGGCCCAACAAGATGCGCTCAACCCGACGAGCTTTCCCGTCCAACACCTCGCGGGCGTATCCGGGAGAGACGCCCTCGGCCATCGCAGATGCGTACTTGGCAGGATGTTTTACATTCCACCAGCGGACGCCACCGACATGCGAGTGGGCGCCGGGACCAATCCCCCACCAGTCGCCGCTGGACCAGTAACTCAAGTTGTGTCGACATTGCGCGTCATCGTTGGTGGCCCAATTTGACACCTCATACCAACGCATCCCCGCTTCACTTAATGCCCTGTCCGCCAATAGATATCGGTCAGCCAGCACGTCGTCATCCGGCATCGGCAGCAGCCCCGCCTTGACCTGGCGAGCCAGCTTGGTGCCGGGCTCGACTATCAGCGAATACGCGCTGACGTGGTCGACCTGCGCCTCGATTACCGCTTGCAGCGATTCGGCGAACTCTGCGTCCGTCTCCCCCGGCGTCCCATAGATGAGGTCGAGGTTGAGATGTTCGAAACCTGCCGCGCGCGCTTGCGCCGCAACTTCCAGCGCCTTGCCGGGCGTGTGGTTGCGCTCCAGCACCGCGAGTACTTTCGGCGAAACTGACTGCATCCCCAGGCTTAGCCGGGTGTACCCCGCCTCCCGAAGCCCGGCGAGCAATGCGGGGTCGGTGGACTCGGGGTTCGCCTCCGTACTCACCTCGGCATTATCGGCGAGCCCGAAGCGCTGCTCAATGCGCTGCAATACCGCCGTCAACGGGCCCGCACCGATCAGTGAGGGAGTGCCGCCGCCGACAAATACGGTCGATACGCGCCGGCGAACACTGCTGCCAGTGTGCAGAACCTTTGCTGCCAAGTCGATTTCGGCTAACGCACCCGCAAGCCAGCTGTCGATAGCGCTGTTGGTGCGGTGTGCACCCGTGGTTGGCATCCCCAGCTCGCCGGCGGTGTAGGTGTTGAAATCGCAGTAGCCGCAACGGGTCGCGCAAAACGGCACGTGGATGTAGAAACCTAAGCCGCGTTCGGCGATGCCCTCATATGCCTGGTCTGGCAACGAGCCGTCGACAGCGACCGGATCACCCTCAGGAAGTGTTGATGGCACAGCAACTCAATTCAAAATAGCAAAAACTGCAAGAACCAGGATCAGCGCCAGCAGTGTCGCTGACATGAATATCCTGGTTCGTTGCGGCAGCGGACGGCTCACATTGTTCTTTCTGCTCTGGCAACCTCTGCGTCAGCCAACTCTTTCTCCGATCGCGCAGTATGACGACGCAGCGCGAACTCCACCACTCGATCGATCACCCACGATGTACCCCAGGCCAACGGCAGCAGAACCACCAGCAGCAACGGGATCTGAACCAACAGAGGCAACAACACCAACCACGACTCGACCGCATCGATTCCGTCGATCAGCCACTGCCAACTCATCTACTTCTTAGCTTCCTTGCCGGTGGGCGCGTCGGTGGAAAGCGCGGCGATAAAGGCTTCCTGTGGGACCTCCACGCGCCCGACCATCTTCATTCGCTTCTTGCCCTCTTTCTGCTTTTCCAAGAGCTTGCGCTTACGGGAGATGTCGCCGCCGTAGCACTTGGCCAACACGTCCTTTCGCATCGCCCTAATGCTTTCACGGGCAATGACTCTGGCCCCGATGGCCGCCTGGATCGGCACTTCGAACTGCTGACGGGGAATCAGCTTGTGCAGCTTCTCCGTCATCGAAACGCCGTAGGCGTAGGCATTCGTCTTGTGCACTATTGCACTGAACGCGTCGACGGGCTCACCCTGCAGCAGGATGTCGACCTTGACGAGATCACCCTCCTCGGTGCCGATCTCCTCGTAATCCAGCGACGCGTACCCGCGCGTGCGCGACTTCAGAGCGTCGAAGAAGTCGAAGATGATCTCCGCCAGCGGCATCGTGTAGCGAAGCTCAACCCGGGTCTCCGACAGGTAATCCATCCCGCCCATGGTCCCGCGTCGAGTCTGGCACAGCTCCATGATGGCGCCGATGTACTCGCTCGGAGAAATGATGGTGCACTTGACGATCGGCTCGTGAACATGAGCAATCTTGCCGCCTGGCCAGTCGCTCGGGTTGGTGACGACGTGCTCGCTACCGTCATCCATCGTGACACGGTAGACGACGCTGGGTGCGGTGGAAATGAGATCGAGACCGAACTCGCGTTCCAGCCTGTCCCGGGTGATTTCCAGGTGCAGCAAGCCGAGATACCCGCAGCGGTAACCGAAACCTAGAGCGGTAGACGATTCCGGCTCGTACGTCAGCGCGGCATCGTTAAGACGCAACTTGTCGAGCGCGTCACGCAGGAGCGGGAAGTCGGAACCATCCAAGGGGAACAGCCCGGAGTAGACCATCGGCTGCGGGTCTTGATACGCACCAAGGGTTTCGGTGGCGCCGTTGACCGACGACGTGATGGTGTCGCCAACCCTGGACTGACGCACATCTTTGACGCCCGTGATGATGTAGCCCACTTCGCCGACACCCAACCCCTTGGTGGGGACCGGTTCTGGTGAGATTACCCCCACCTCGAGCAGCTCGTGGGTGGTTTTCGTCGACATCATCAAAATCTTTTCGCGCGGGCGGATTTTGCCGTCCACCACTCGCACGTAGGTGATAACGCCGCGATAGATGTCGTACACCGAGTCGAAAATCATCGCCCGCGCAGGCGCATCGGAATCGCCGACCGGATGCGGGATATTAGCCACGACCCGATCAAGTAGTGCTTCAACTCCCTGGCCCGTCTTACCGGAGACGTGCAGCACCTCTGATGGGTCGCACCCGATGATGTGCGCCAACTCCGCCGCATATCGCTCTGGCTGCGCCGCCGGCAAGTCAATCTTGTTCAGCACTGGAATAATGGTGAGGTTGTTCTCCAACGCGAGATACAGGTTTGCCAGCGTTTGGGCCTCGATTCCTTGTGCAGCGTCCACCAGCAGAACCGCACCTTCACACGCCGCCAGCGACCGTGAAACCTCGTAGGTGAAGTCGACGTGGCCAGGGGTGTCGATCAGGTGCAGGATGAAATCTTCCTTCACCCCTGCGTCGTTCGTTACGGCCCACGGCAAGCGGACGTTCTGGCTCTTGATGGTGATACCGCGCTCGCGCTCGATATCCATCCGGTCCAGATACTGCGCACGCATCGAGCGGGAGTCGACCACACCGGTGAGCTGCAGCATCCGATCTGCCAGGGTTGATTTACCGTGGTCAATATGGGCGATGATGCAGAAGTTACGGATGCGCTCGGGTTGAGTGAACGTCGTATGCGCGAGCGAGCCTTGGGTCACAACTCATCTTCCTGCTGGCGGGTCCGCCCGGTGGCGCGCCGAAAGCATCAAATGAACTGACGCGTCACTGGCGAAGCCGCAGAGCGGGCGGGGATATCACTCCATAGTCCCACGACTTTGACGCGGCTGGAGTATCCCGGCAAGGCGTTGTGGCCCGAATGGGGCTGCTGAAGGTTTATCAGCTGCTGACGGGCCGAGATTCCCGCGCGATCTGTAGAGCCCACGCGATGAGCGGGAACTGCATCGGAAGCCGCATCCACGCAATCAGCTGGAATCCGCGGGACTGACGCCGTGATCGCATCGCCATTGAAATATTCGCCGGGTAGACGGCCACCAGCAGAGCAGCACTGGCCAACCCTCCGATCGCTCGGGTCTTTGGCGCCGCGACCAGACCTGCGCAGACAAGCTCTGCGACCCCGCTCACCGCGACGAGCATTTCCTTGCCCGGCAGCGATCTGGGCACAACCGCAACAAAAGGCTTGGGAGTGACGAAATGCATCACTCCGGAGATGCTCAACATGGTGGTCATCAACAATGCGCGTGTGGTCGTTGCCGTCATGTGTTCATACTGCGCCTGTCGAAGCTGTTTCTCCGGCAGCTGCGCTCCATTTCACCGGTGGCTTCGCCCCAACCTGATGCGTCAGTTCCTGACGCGTTAGCTACGGTGATGAGGTGAAATCGCTGCGCCACCCCGGCCGATCCAGGCCCCTACGCGATGCCCTTCTCACGGTGGTGATCGCCAGCGCGGCGTTCCTCGCCGGTTGTTCGACGAATACCGAAGCCGGGACAGGATCAATGGCTTTATTGCCCGCCAGTGCGAATGTCAACCCCAGTTTTGGACCTGCACCTGCAGTTTCAACTACATCTGCGACAGCTTCCTCAGCAGACCTGCCCTCGCGTCCTGCGCCGTCAGTCACGAACGCGCCGTCCCTCACGAACGCGCCGTCCCTCACGAACGTGCCATCCATCACGAACGCGCCATCCACCTCCTCTTCCTCTGTCTCAGCCACCCCTGTTCCCCGCACCCCTGTCGCCGCGCCGCTCCCGGCAGGGCCGCTGCCAGGCATGAACGATGCCTCCTGTCGCTCGCAACACCTGCCCGTCCTGCTACTGCACGGCACGTTTTCGAAAATTTCTGCCGACTACTCCCTCCTCGTTCCGCAGCTGCAGAAACAGGGGTGGTGCATCTTCGGCCGGGACTATGGGCTGATGGGAACTGGCCCCGTGGCGGACTCGGCTGCTAGCTTCGCAAGTTTTGTGAGCGCAGTCCGCCAGGCCACCGGAACCTCCCAAGTGGACGTCGTGGCCTATAGCCAGGGTGGGTTGGTGTTGCGCACGGCATTGCGTAATTACCAGATCGCCGATTTCGTGGACACGGCTGTCCTCATTGCACCGTCTTTCCACGGCACGACTTCCCCGCTGATTGACGCGTTGCCTGACGGCCTTTGCCCCGCATGTGCGGATCAGAAGGCCGATTCGGCTCTCATCGACAGTCTGAACGCCGGGGGCGATCTCGACGGCACGGTGCGGTACGCCGTCGCATCCCTCACCACCGATCAAGTCGTTATTCCTTGGCAGTCTCAAGTACCGCAGGGTCCCAGCGATCGCGTGACAAGCGTCGTCGTTGATCAGGTTTGCCCGCTCTCCACCGCCCGCCACGAGAATCTGACCAGGTCGGCGGCTGTCATCAGCTGGACAGTCGCGGCGTTGGCAACGCAGGGTCGACCACACGCCGCCGACATGGTGTGTTGAGCATCCGATTAGCAGGTTCGCTCTCGGACCGGGGCTGACGCGATCGGTGCGTCTCCCGGGTCGAAGTGTGGATGAGGGTCCGGGTCACAGACTCGCTCGCGGTCTCAGCACAGCTGAAGTGGAGAAGCCGATACTGGAGTGCGCAGCGCGCACTCCATGATTTGAGCTGCGCGCGGTGTTGCTGCTAACCTGAACCCTCGTGTGTGTCGGGCCCCAACGGCCTTGTTGACCGGTGTGGTTCAGTGGCCTACCAGCCGCAAAATCGCAAAGTCAATGGTGGCAAGCACACACCACGTCCTACATGAAAAGCAGTTCGGCATGAGCGAATACACCTCTTAAAGAAACGAAGGCAATCCCGCGTGGCAAACATCAAGTCCCAGATCAAGCGCAACAAGACCAACGAGAAGGCGCGACTGCGCAACAAGTCGGTCAAGTCGGCACTGAAGACTGCTGTCCGCCGTTTCCGTTCGGCCGCCGAGGCTGGCGACAAGGATCAGGCTCAGCAGGAGTTGCTTGTTGCCTCTCGCAGCCTCGACAAGGCCGTGTCCAAGGGCGTTATCCACGCCAACCAGGCAGCGAACCGCAAGTCCTCCATGGCTCTGCGCGTCAACTCACTGTAAATCCCCTCCGCGGGGCAGGGCAGCGCGATCTCCTTTCGCGACACATCTTTTTCAGCAACGGCGATACCTAGCCTTACGGCAGGTGTCGCCGTTGTTGTGCGTTGTGCTGGTGTCTCGCGAAGCCTTGCCTCGTGTCCCGGCGGTTCAGCAGGTCTATTTCATCCGTCGAGCACGGCCGATATCCATGATGGCTTTCTCCAGTGCGTAGTCCGGGTCTGCGGCTCCACCCTTGACCTCGCCATTCAGCCTCGCAGTGACCGCAACCGCGTTCGCCAGGCCGGCGGGGGTCCAGCCGCGCGACTGGCCTTGAGCCCTCTCAACCTTCCAGGACGGCATACCCAGTTGGCTCGCCAACTGGTAGGTGTTGCCACGTCCCGCACCTGCCACCTTCGCGATGGAGCGCACCGCGTCTGCGAGCGCATCTGCGATCAGCACGTGTGCCAGGCCTACGGACAACGCCCAACGCAAAGCTTCAAGACCGCCAGGAATGTCGCCAACAATTACTTTGTCCGACACCGCGAATCCGGTGACGTCGGCTCGCCCCTTGTAGTACCGGCGGACCGCTGCGTCGTCCACTAAACCTCCGGTGTCGGCCACCAATTGACTGGCCGCGCTAGCCAACTCCCGCAGATCCGATCCAATAGCTTCCACCAGCGCTAGCGCTGCATCGGAAGTGGTGGTGCCGCCGGCGGCTTTGATCTCTGCTCGGACAAACGTAGCCCGCTCGTCCGGCCTAGAAATTTTGCTGCATTGAATTGGCTGAGATCCCACTTTCAAGCAGGCGTCCACGAGAGCCTTGTTGCGCGCTCCGCCGCCGTGTTGAATCACCAAAGTCACGCCGTCGACAGGATCAGCTATGTAGCTGATGATTTCCGTAGCGAGTTCCTTTGCCGCTTCATGGGCTCCCCTGATTACCACC
This sequence comes from Nakamurella antarctica, assembly GCF_003860405.1. Classification (NCBI taxonomy): domain Bacteria; kingdom Bacillati; phylum Actinomycetota; class Actinomycetes; order Nakamurellales; family Nakamurellaceae; genus Nakamurella; species Nakamurella antarctica. The sequence goes on from NZ_CP034170.1 coordinate 2,262,574, forward strand.
ACCCGTGGCTCGGCGAACAGACTCGGCGCCACGAGCTCAGCGAAGTCGGCCAGGGAAAGTCCTACCGCCGAGGCCTCTCGCCGCTCTACCTCCGGATCCACCTTGCGCGCCCGAACGAGGGCAGTGTGCACCGCGCGGTCAATCAGCAGCTGCTCGTCGCCAGTGATCAAGACCGGGGTGGCTGTGGACATGACTTCATCCTGCCAGCGATGACCGACAGGACAGGACCATGACGAGGTTTGTCCGTGGTGCATACACAAGTCTGGGCTACCGTTACTCGGGGTAGCTGCTCTCTGCGGCGCCACTTCCCTTGCCGCCTCACCTAGGAGTCTCGTTGAGCTCGCTTCGCCACCCTGCTGCCACACAAACAAAAAATACCGCCAAGAAGATCACTACCGGTCTCGCCGCGGCAGCCACTGCACTGCTTTTGATGAGCGGTTGCTCCTCCGATGGCGGCAAGGCCGCAGTTGCATCGGCGCCATCGCCGGCGTCATCGGCGTCACCGTCATCGGCGGATGCAGCCGTGAGCACCCCCGCAGCGGCCTCTGGTGGGGCCGCCGCCTGCACTTACACCCCGGCAGGCCCGACGGCAAAGTCGAACAACCCGCCCCCGGCAACTGCGGCCACCAGCGGTTCCCCCGTTGCCACGATGACTATCGGCCAAGGCACTATCGCGCTCACGCTGAAGCCGGCAACAGCGCCTTGCACGGTAAACAGCTTCACATCGCTGGCGAGCCAAAAGTACTTTGATGGCACCAAGTGTCACCGGTTGACGGCCTCGCCTTCGCTGAGCGTTTTACAGTGCGGGGATCCCACTGCCACTGGTACCGGGGGCCCCGGGTACGAATTTGCTGATGAGCTCGCAGGCACTGAGACCTACCCCCGTGGCACGCTCGCCATGGCGAACGCCGAGCCTGGGACCAACGGTTCGCAGTTCTTCTTGGTGTACGCAGACTCCACCCTGCCGCCGTCTTACACGGTGTTCGGCACTATCACTTCGGGTCTTGAAATCCTCGATGGCATTGCCGCCAAGGGCATCTCGGGCATTGCGCCCACAGATCCGGTGGACATCGCCTCGATTGTTGTTCAGTAGATTTTGTCCCAAAGCATTTGCCGAGATCCCCGCACCAGAAGGGGGTCTCGGCAAATGGCCTCCCCGCACAGCCGAATAATTGTCAGCCTTGAGTGGGTGGGGTGAGCTCAATACCGAAAAGGGTGTGCAGCGCGCTGAGGTAGCCCGCTGAGTCCCCGGAGCGCGCTAGTTCGTGGGCCCGCAGAGTCGGGGTGTGCAGCAGCGAGCGGGTCACGCGGTGCATTGCCATCTCCAGGTCGGCGGCGATGCCTTCGTCATATTTGCCCCGCAGCCGCTCCATCTCCTTCGAAACCATCCCGGACACATGCGAGCGCAATGCGATCACCGCTGGGTCCAGCACTCTCACCGCCTGGTCGTCTTCAAACTCGGCGACGGCGGCGATTACCACGTCCTGCGCAGCAATCAGCGCTTCAGCCTGCTCGGCCGGGGCATTTTCTGCCACGGTCTGGAGATCGATCACACGCACGTTCGGCAGACTTCGCACATCGAAGGAGATATCCGCGCGCAATGCGAGGTCTACGATCGTCAGCTGCTCACGTTGGGACGTCCGGGCAAGCGCAATCGTGTCGGCGTCTAGGGCACCGCCGGTGGTTCCGCTGCAGGCTACGACCAGAGCCACCTCGGAAATTGCTGCTTGCAGCTCAGCCGCCAGCACGGGCCTTGCGTGATGTGTGGCAGCGAATGCTTCAGCGTGGTTGCTGGGTGAGAAAACTAGCAGATCGGTGCATCCGCGCTCGCGCAGGGCTGCGGCCACCACTCGCGCATAAGCGCCGGTGCCGACAATTAGTGCGCGTTTGCCAGCCACTGACAGATCGCCACTTTCGGCCACATCCAAGGCGACTGAAGCCACGGAGCGACCCGCCGCACCGAGACCCGTTCCAGCCACTACTTTTTTCGCGGTTCGCGCCGCATTCTGGAAGAGCCTGTTCAATGCCGGGGACGCAGTTTCTTCTCGCTGCGCTCGGCGCAGTGTGCGGGAGACTTGGCCCGAGATTTCGGCCTCGCCAACGACCATGGAATCTAACCCGGCTGCCACGGCAAACAGGTGAGCCGCCACGGGGGCACCGACCCGAACATGCAATTGGCCTGCGACCACCGATTCCTCGATGCCGGTGATCGCTGCCAGCTCGTGCGTCACGGCGTCAACCGCGTCGTGGAATCTCAGAGCATCCACGTAAATCTCGACCCTGTTGCAGGTGGCCAAGACTGCGACGCCAGCAATGGGCGAGGATGCTTGCACCGATGTATCAGCGTTAAAGAGGTTGACGCCAAGCTCGCTGGCCCCAGCGGAATAGCGTTCAAGGTCGGCGAGCTCCAAATCATGATGGGAGACACCAAGGACCATGAGCACATCCGAAATGCTACAGGCGACGCTCCACTGTATGTAGTAAGGCGACCCTAACGGCAGCCATCCTTCACCTGCGGAAATGCCAATTTTTCGACACTGTGTCCAGCGTCATGCTCGCCACGGGATGAGGACGACGAGGTCGTCCCTGGCACAATGGTGGGGTCATGACTGAAACCAACGCGCTCCCATCCGACCACCCTGTCAACGACGGCCGAACGGCTTCCTCACCGTTGCTGGCCGCCTATCGGGGTGAGCGAGTACACCGTCAGCCCGTGTGGTTTATGCGGCAAGCGGGCCGTTCCTTGCCCGAGTACCGGGAACTTCGCAAAGACGTCGGGATGCTCGAATCCTGTGTGCGGCCTGAGCTCGCAGCCGAAATCACCCTGCAGCCTGTTCGCCGACACGGAGTGGACGCGGCCATCTTGTTCAGCGACATCGTTGTGCCGCTGAAGCTGGCTGGTATCGACGTGGACATAGTGGCCGGCGTTGGTCCCGTTGTCGGTAAGCCGGTGCGCACTGCCGCCGACGTTGCCGCCTTACCCGAACTGGATCCTGCCGCGCTAGCACCGATCGCCGCCGCCGCAGCGATCTGCGTCGCCGAACTTGGGAGCACGCCACTGATTGGTTTTGCCGGTGCACCGTTCACTCTTGCGTCCTACCTCGTTGAGGGAGGCCCTTCGCGAGAACACCTGCGCACCAAGGCTTTGATGTACGCCGAACCCGAAACCTGGGATGCGTTAGCGTCGTGGGTAGCTCGCGCGACAGCACTGTTCCTGCGCGCCCAAGCACTGGCGGGCGCGTCAGCGGTCCAGCTTTTTGACTCGTGGGCCGGGGGCTTGTCGCTGGCTAATTACACCCGCTACGCAGCTCCACACTCGGCTGCCGTGCTGGCCGCGGTGGCAGACCTCCCGATACCTCGAGTGCATTTCGGCGTTGGCACCGGTGAGCTCCTTCCCGCGATGCGGGATGCGGGCGCGACAGTAGTGGGGGTCGACCACAGGATCGGACTCGATGTTGCTAACGACCGCCTCGCAGGCACCGTGCCTCTGCAAGGAAATATTGATCCCGCACTCCTATTCGCCGGCCAGGACGTACTGCACGCGCACACGCTCGACATCCTGGCGCGTGGCACACAGGCACCGGGGCATGTTCTCAACCTGGGTCACGGCGTCCCACCCGACACCGACCCGAATGTTTTGACCAGACTGGTGGAATTTGTCCATCAGCAACGGGTCTAACCGCAAGCGAGGACCACATGATGGACAAGGCGCTGGACGTCCTCGTTATAGGCGGTGGCGCGTCAGGGTTGGCAGCCGCCTTCGAACTCACCCGGAATGGCCGGACGCCCACCGTTTTGGAAGCCGGACCGCTGCTGGGCGGCGCAGTGCGTCGACACCGGGTCGGCGGTCTGGACCTGGACGCCGGAGCGGAATCGTTTGCCATTGCTCGGCCCGCGGTCCGCACATTAATTGACGACCTAGGCATGGCGGAGTTCGTCGTCACCCCGGAACCAGGAAGTGCGTGGGTGCGGTTTGCGGGCGGGCAAGCGCCGTTGCCGGTTGCTAGTTGGTTGGGCATTCCCAGCAGGCCATTTGCCCGAGACGTCCGACGCGTCATCGGGGTAACCGGTTCGCTGCGTGCTGCCGCAGACCGGGCGATGCCTGCGAGGGGTGTTGCCGCCGGCACCACCCTGGGCTTTCTGGTGCGTCAACGGATGGGCTCCCGTGTGCTGCGGCGGCTCGTGGAACCCGTGGTGGGTGGTGTCCACTCCGCCAATCCTGAGGATCTCGAAATAGCCAGCATTGCACCGGGGTTGCCAGCCAACTTCCTCACCGCCGGCTCGCTGGCGGGAGCTGCCGGTGCCATGCGAGGAGCGGCTGGCCCCGCCGGTTCCGCGGTGAACGGCCTGCGCGGCGGGATGTTCACGCTGATCGACGTGTTGGCTGAGAAGATTACGCAGGCTGGCGGCCACATCTGGACGCATTCGCCCGTTGCCGGGTTGTGGCGAGAAGAAAATTTCTGGCACGTCAGCGCCATCATCAACGGCGTAGCCAGCCAGCTGACGGCGCGGTCGGTGGTGGTTGCGGCGCCCGCTCAAGCGGCGCAGATGCTATTGACACCGCTCCTGCCCGGGGCCAACTGGCCGGCGGCAGCCTTGACCACGGGCGTCCTACTGGCGACATTGGTGGTTAACAAGCCCGAGCTCAACTGCTCCCCCCGCGGCTCCGGAATGCTTGTTTCGGCGCGCGTCGGGGGCGTCAGCGCCAAGGCTTTGACGCACGGAACCGCGAAATGGGCATGGCTCGCGGAGGCTGCAGGCCACAACCAGCACGTGCTGCGGTTGTCCTACGGCCGAGGAAGCGGTGACCTGCCAACAGCAGACCAGTTTCCGCGTCTAGCCCTCGCCGACGCCAGCGACTTGCTGGGAGTGGCGCTTGGCGAGGCCGACCTCCGCGATGTCGCGCTGACCGAGTGGGCCGCGGTGCAGCCGAGAACGGCGCCTGGTCACGCTGCCGCGGCAGACACTATTCGGGAGGCCGCTCAACATCTACCTGGACTCGCTGTCACCGGAGCTTGGTTGGCCGGAACCGGGTTAGCCGCGGTCATCGATGATGCCCGCCGCGTAGCGCGAGACCTGCCTCACAACAGCACTTCCTCCAGTCGCAACCCGATCCAACTAGAGGAAGATGGAGCGTATGACGAGCTCGCCTGATATCCCTGTTACCTCCGCCACAGCTGCCACGGACGAAGCCACGCCGGTGGCGGGGCCTGCACCCACTGCGGCAGCGGCACCTTCCAAGATTTCTGCCCGGGTCATTAACGACAAGATTCGCTACACATCGTGGAACGTCTTCTCCCGCCTCGACGATCTCGACATCGACCCGGCAGATGCCGCCGCAGAACTCGAGGCGCTGATTGCCGACCTCGAGGCCAAGGACGTCGTGGTTCGCGGCATCTACGACGTCTCCGGGCTCCGCGCAGACGCAGACCTCATGGTGTGGTGGCACGCCGATACCGCTGAAGAACTCCAAGATGCAGTCCGCCGGTTCCGCCGTACCAGCGTTGGCCGGAGCATGGGAAACACCTGGGCCGGCATGGCGCTGCACCGCCCCGCCGAGTTCAACAAGAGCCACGTACCGGCGTTTCTCGCTGGATCGGCGCCCCTGGACTGGGTGTGCGTGTACCCGTTTGTGCGCTCCTACGAGTGGTATCTGTTGCCTGACGCGGAGCGGCGAGAGATGTTGATGGAACACGGGATCATGGGCCGCGAGTTCAATCAGGTGCTCTCCAGCACCGTCGCCGCGTTCGCGTTGGGTGATTACGAATGGATGCTCGCGCTGGAATCTACTGAACTGCATGACATCGTCGACCTGATGCGAAGCCTGCGCGCCTCCACGGCGAGACTTCATGTCCGCGAAGAGATTCCGTTCTTCACCGGCCGCCGGGTCGACGCGGCCCAGGCCGTCGAGGTGATCCGATAATGACAATTCAGTCGTCACCATCCTCGCCCGCTTCCTCGCCGCTCACACCGGGTTGGGACGCTGTCCTGCTCGCCGGTTTCGGCGGTCCCGAGTCTTCCGAAGACGTGATGCCGTTCCTGCGCAACGTGACTCGCGGTCGCGGGATTCCCGAAGAGCGACTGGTTGAGGTCTCGCACCACTACCAGGCGCTCGGCGGATCGTCGCCGATTAACGACCAAAACCGTGCCCTGCAAGCGGCTTTGCAAGCTGAACTGACCCGCCGTGGCATCGACCTGCCGGTGCTGTGGGGCAATCGCAACTGGGCCCCCTACATGGCTGACGTCGTGGAGCAGGCCCACACCGATGGCCAGACTCGGCTGCTTGGCCTGGCTACCTCGGCCTATTCGTGCTACTCCTCCTGCCGCCAGTACCGGGAGGATTTCGGCATGGCGCTGGAGAAGACCAACCTGATCGGCAAAATGCGAATCGACAAGATTCGGCACTACTACAACGCTCGCGGATTCCTAGAACCGGTGATGGACAGCCTCGTTGAAGCAGTCCATCAAGCGATACGTTCGGGATTATCCGCTGCGGATGTAGAAGTGGTCTTCACCACGCACTCCATCCCCCACTCCATGGCCGACACCTCCGGGCCCGCGGGGACATACGCCCCGGGCACCGGCGGAGCCTATGTGGCGCAACACCTTGCTGCGTGTTCCACCGTGGTCGCCGCGGCCGAGCACACGTTGGGCACCTCGCTGAATTGGCAACTCGGCTACCAGTCCCGGTCCGGTCCGCCGTCCATGCCATGGCTCGACCCTGACGTCAACGACATCATCTCCGGCCTGCCAGCGCAGGGCAGGGCAGGCGTGATCGTGGTGCCCATCGGGTTTGTCTCTGATCACGTCGAAGTTGTCTGGGATCTGGACAACGAGGCGAAGGAGACTGCCGGCGAGCACGGACTCTTCTTCGCTCGGGTCGCTACTCCCGGCACCGACCCCCGGTTTGTGAGCGCGCTCGCAGACTTAGTGGAGCAGCGTCTCGATCCGTCCCTTCCCGCCGAGGTGATCACGGACCGTCCAGCCTCGCCGAATATCTGCGGGGTCAACTGCTGCCGCAACGCCCGCGCCGTCAAACCCACCACGTCCGCTCGGGATTCTGCCGCAGATTGGGAGGGCACCGGGATCGAAACCGAGCGTCTGGAAGCATCTGGGATAGGCCGTGAATGGTAGGCGCTGAGCGTACTTCGGTGATCCCGCGAACCCTGAAGTTGGGGACCAGGGGCAGCGCGTTGGCGATGACCCAATCCGGCATTGTCGCGCGTTCTGTGGAAGCCGCAACGGGACGCATTGTCGAACTTGTGCAGATCCGCACCGAGGGAGACATCAACCTGGGGCCCCTGGCGACCATCGGCGGAACCGGTGTTTTCGTCGCCGCCGTTCGCGCGGCGCTGGCTGCGGGCGAGGTCGACTTGGTCGTGCACTCCTGCAAGGACTTACCTACGGCTCCTGTCGACGGCATCACGCTGGCGGTCGTGCCGCCACGGGAGGACCCGTCAGATGCACTGTGCGCGAGAGACGACCTCACATTGGATGAGCTTCCGCTGGGTTCGAAAGTAGGGACCGGCTCGCCGCGGCGCGCTGCACAGCTGTTGCGCCTTCGGCCAGACCTGACTATTTCGGACCTGCGCGGAAATGTGCCGACCAGGCTCGGGAAAGTCAGTAACGGCGAGTTAGACGCGGTAGTGCTCGCAGCCTCCGGGCTCAATCGCCTCAGCCTCGCAGGCAGCATCACGCAGATTTTGACGGCAGCACAGATGCTTCCGGCGCCCGGCCAAGGCGCGCTTGCAGTGGAGTGCCGCACTGCCGACGTCGATACCGATTTCTACCAAGCGTGTATCGGTCAGCTCGACGATTTCGCCACCCGTGCCTGCATCGCCGCCGAACGCTCATTCTTGGCCGTACTTGAGGCTGGCTGCACTGCCCCGGTGGGCGCGCTGGCAACGATCAGCGGCGATGAGATGACGATCCTCGGCGCAGTCTTTGCACCCTCTGGAAGCACCGAGCTTCGCGGCAGCGCAAGCGGTTTCGCCGCCGACGCGGAGGTGATTGGCGCTGATCTGGCGTCGCAGCTGCTCGCCGAAGGCGCCGCCGCCTTGATGGCAACGGGGTGACCAACGCTCCGGGTTCTGCCGCACCGGGTTCTGCAGGGCCTCTCGCGGGCTGGCGAGTGCTGGTAGGCCGGGGAGCAGGCGAACTCGTGGACATACTGGCCGATGCAGGAGCGACGGTGAGCGCAGTGCCACTGATTCAGATTGCGCAGCCTGTGGACAGAACGGAACTTGACGCTGCGGCGCACCGCTTGGCCGCGGGCGATTTCCAGTGGGTGGGTGTGACCTCCGCCAACGGCGTTGCAGCCGTAGCGAACACCTTGTCAGCGTTGAAACTCGCCATCCCGGCCAAGACGCAGATTGCAGCAGTCGGACCGGCCACTCTTGGCGCCGCTCGCGCTGCCGGGTGGAGGGTCGATCTGTCCCCCACGGAAATATTTTCCGGAGCCGCGCTGGCCGCATGTTGGCCAGCGCCAGCACTTGGTGGCGCATCGGTCTTATTGCCGTCATCTCAGATTTCCCTGGGCACGTTGGCCGCGGGTCTCACGCAGGCTGGGTACACCGTTGAGCGGCTCACCGCCTACCTGACACTGGAGACACCGCCGCCCGCGGAGGTGGTCAGGGATCTTGAATCGGGGCAGTATGACGCTGTGCTGCTTACCTCCCCATCTACGGTGCGGGCCCTAACCCAGGCCGCAATTCCATCATCGGAGACGGTTGTCGGGTGTATTGGCGTCACCACGGCCGCGGCCGCCCGAGACGCTGGCCTCACTGTGACGTTCACGGCTGCTGAGGCAACTGCCTCGGCGCTGGCCGACGGGCTTATTTCCGCCGCAGTTTCTTTCTCACGCAGTGCAAAGTAGCACTAGGAGGGCACGCAGATGATGGAGAACTTCACCGCGCCGGAGCACCGTCCGCGCCGCTTGCGGCGAACTCCGGCGCTTCGCCGCTTGGTGGCCGAAACACGTTTACACCCAGCTGATCTCATCCTCCCGCTGTTCGTGAAGGAGGGTATCGGTGAGCCATCGGCCATCACGTCAATGCCGGGGGTGGTCCAGCACACCCGGGATTCGCTGAAAAGAGCTGCGGCGCAGGCTATCAGCGCCGGAGTCGGCGGGCTCATGCTCTTCGGTATCCCCGCCCATCGAGATTCCATCGGCTCCGGCGCCACCGACCCGGACGGTATTTTGAACGTCGCGCTCCGTGATCTGAAATCAGAGTTCGGCGATGCAGCCGTTTTGATGGCGGACCTGTGTCTGGACGAGTTCACCGACCACGGACACTGCGGCGTGCTCACCGCCAGCGGCGCTGTTGATAATGATGCGACTGTAAAGCGGTATCAGGAGATGGGGATCGCGCAGGCTGCCGCCGGGGCCGATGTCGTTGGCCCCTCGGGAATGATGGATGGCCAAGTCGGCGCGATCCGCTCATCGCTGGACGCTGCTGGCTACACCGACACCGTCATCCTGGCTTACGCTGCGAAATATGCCTCGGCTTTCTACGGCCCCTTCCGCGAGGCGGTGGACTCCGCATTGACCGGCGACCGACGGAGCTATCAGCAAGACAGTGCCAACCGGCGCGAATCGCTCCGCGAGGTTGCCTTGGACATCGCCGAAGGCGCCGACGTGGTGATGGTAAAACCGGCCATGTCCTACCTCGACATCGTCGCCGACGTCGCAGGCTCCGTTGACGTTCCCGTTGCTGCGTATCAGGTTTCAGGTGAATATTCCATGATTGAAGCGGCAGCAGCTCGCGGCTGGATCGACCGAAATCGCGCCATCGTGGAGAGCCTGCTCAGTATCCAACGGGCCGGCGCTAGCCTCACTCTCACCTACTGGGCGGCTGAAGTCGCCGGCTGGCTCAACCAGGAAGCAGGAACTCGATGACCACCCACTCCCCCGCCAGCGCAGCACTTTTTGCCCGCGCGCTCACGGTCACTCCCGGCGGTGTGAATTCGCCGGTGCGTGCGTTCCGCTCCGTCGGGGGCACTCCCCGCTTCATGGCATCTGGCCGGGGCGCGTGGATCACGGACGTTGACGGGAAGCACTACGTCGACCTCGTCGGATCATGGGGTCCGATGATCCTGGGTCACAGCCATCCCGACGTCATCGCCGCAGTTACCGATGCCGTCTCTCGCGGGCTCTCCTTCGGCACGCCCGGGGAGGGTGAGGTCCTGCTTGCCGAGGAAATCGTCAGGCGAGTCGCGCCCGTCGAACAGGTGCGCCTGGTCTCGTCAGGCACCGAGGCAACAATGTCTGCCGTCCGGCTCGCCCGCGGCTTCACCAAGCGGACCAAGGTCGTCAAGTTTGCCGGCTGCTACCACGGTCATGTCGATGCGCTGTTGGCGTCGGCCGGGTCCGGCGTCGCAACGTTAGCGCTACCCGATTCCGCTGGCGTACCCGCAACCACCACAGCTGACGTGATCGTAGTGCCCTACAACGACATCGCTGCGGTCGAGCTTGCGTTTAGCAAGTACGGCGACGAGATCGCCTGCGTCATCACCGAAGCGGCCGCCGCCAACATGGGAGTGGTTCCACCACTGCCCGGGTTCAACAAAATGCTGGCAGAAATTGCCCACCGCAACGGTGCGTTGCTCATTTCGGATGAAGTGATGACGGGTTTCCGGCTCTCCCGAGCAGGCATGTACGGGTTGGAAGCAGCTGGGTTAGATCCCGTGGCGCAGGGCTGGGCGCCGGATTTGCTCACCTTCGGCAAGGTGATCGGCGGCGGGCTCCCCGTCGGAGCCTTCGGCGGTCGAGCTGACGTCATGGCGTTGCTTGCTCCGGAAGGACCTGTCTACCAGGCAGGGACGCTGTCGGGGAACCCGGTCGCCACCGCCGCTGGCCTGGCTAACCTGCGCGGCCTCAACGACACCGTGTACGCACACCTCAACGAAACCGCCAACACTGTCGGGCGCTTGGTCTCTGATGCGCTCTATGCCGCCGGCGTTCCGAACCGGCTGCAAAGAGCTGGCAACTTGTTTTCGATCTTCTTCACCGCCGAGCAAGTCTTCAACTACGACGATGCCCGCGAGCAGGAATCGTTCCGATACGCAGCGTTCTTCCATTCCATGCTCGATGCTGGAATCTATCTGCCGCCCTCCGCTTTCGAGGCGTGGTTTGTATCTGCTGCCCATGATGATCTTGCGTTGCAACAGATCGCGGACGCGCTGCCAGCGGCTGCCGCAGCTGCGGCATCGGCGACGCCTGCACGGGCGTAGGAGCCACCTGACGTTAGGAGTCGCCGGTAATTCGCGTCCGATACCGTCAACCCCGATCGGGTACGGTCCCCCGCGGGGAAATACTTCGGGGTGCGGGCTGATATCCGAAAGGGCGAACACCTCGGGACGTGCACCGGCTCTCTGACGATGTCGTGTACTACAAATGGCCGTACGCGCGGCAGCAAGAGTACTGCGAGCGCTACCGCTGGCGAGGCGACCGAGGCAACGCAACAATCTAGTCATCTTCACGGTGCGCCAACCAGCCACACCGCGCTGCCTCAGCAATGACCCGCGTGATTTCGCTACGCTCGCACATCCAAGCCATCACTGCTTCGACCGAAAGTAGCGTGGGCGTTACGAGGCGAGGCAGTGGTTCTAGCCCCCGCTCCACTACTGTCCGACGACAAGGAACCTCGGATCAGTTGATAAAAGATCCTACAATAGGGGTTGCAACTACATTTCCTATATCCTATGCTTAGACCACGTCTTTGTGGCATCGCCATCGAGCCGATGCCACCTCCCGTCCATGGAATGTCTTCGAAGGAGAAGCACGTGATCACACAGAATCGGCGAGGGGTAGGCATTGGTGCCGCCCTCATTGCTGCTGCACTCGCTATCACCGCGTGTAGCTCTAGCTCAGATAGTGCCGGGGCTAAGGGTTCCGACGCGGCGGGTCCGAGCGCCAGTGCCAGTGCAGCGAGTCCGGTAACCATCAAGGTTCAAAGTTGGCTGGTCGGAGACGACCCCACCACTGTCGGCCCCACCCTGAAGAAGATTGACGCAATGTTCATGGCGGCCAATCCTGGTGTCACGATCGACCATGTCGGTCTTCCATTCGACAACTATTTCACCCTGCTCCGTGGCCAGGTCGCAGCTAAGGCCGGTCCAGATGTCGTCATGGCGTACAACTCCTCGGCAACCCTGGAGTTCCAGAAAGGCCTCCTAGGGCTTGGTTCGTACTACACCGCGGAAGACCGCAAGGGGTTAGTGGGCTTCCAATACGGCACCGACACTCAGAAGATCGACGGCGAGCCTTACGTGACTCCGATCCTGAGCGAGGGAAACCTGCTGTACGTCAACAAAAAACTTGTGAAGCAGTGCGGGGCCGATCCTGAAAAAATTCCCCGCGAATGGGACGGTTTTGTCAAGGTTTTGGAGCAGTGCAAAGCCGCCGGCGTCGTTCCCATGAACCTCGGAATGAAGGATGGCTACGCAATCTCCTGGTACACCCAGAATGCCACTGCCCAACTGCTGAGCCAGGACGAGTTGTTGAAGTCGGCCGATGGCAGCGTTCCGATGAACAATCCCGGAAACGTGTGGGCACTTAACGCAATTCAGGACTTGCAAAAACGCGGTCTGTATACCCCTGGCGCAGAGGGAATCACTGTCTTCTCCGAGGCACGCAATAACTTCGCGGCAGGCAAAGCAGCATTCCACTTCGGCAACTTGAGTGAGGGCGGCCAGCTGTACAAGAAGCCGCTGGGCGCCGATCTGGGCGTTGCGCTGTTCCCCAAGATTCCGGGCGACAAATATGGGGACTTCATTGTTGCTGGGCCCGGTGTTGGCTGGGCAGTGACAAAGTGGGCGAAAAACCCTGACATGGCGGCAAAGTACATCAAGTTCACCCAGAGTCAAGAGCCTCAGCAGATGCTGTTCGACCAGGGTGGAGAGCTGCCTGCCAATAGCGCAACCGCGCCGAAGAGTGACTACGCACCGGTGCAGCAGACAATTGATTGGCTCGCACTTCCGGATAATCACCTGGGCATGGTCATGTCAACAGAAGCCGGCGCTGCTATCTGGAAGAACGCAACGCTCCTGTTGTCCGGCGACCTCAGTGCTGATGATCTGATCGGCCAGATGCAAGCGGCTCAAGATCTCGTCAATAAGACTAAGAAGTAACTTCTTCGTGCGGAAGGACGGGTAGTGGCGATCCAGATACGTCGAAGCAGCAGAGGCGTCAAAGAGACTTCCCGATGGGAGTGGCTCTTCATCCTTCCTCTTCTTGTGGGCATCACTCTGGTCTTTATCGCTCCGAGTTTTGAGGCGATCGCCAAGTCCTTCACGAGATGGGACCCTGGGTACGACAGCCCGTTTGTTGGGCTGGAGAATTACCAGGATGCGCTCACAGACCCGTCCTTCCGCACGATCATCTTCAACCAGTTCTATTTCCTTTTAGCGGTCCCGCTGTGGACATTCTTGCCGCTGTTCTTCGCTGCTGTCCTGCGAAAAGGAGTGTCCCGACCAGCTATCTTCCGGTCGATCCTGTTCTTCCCCTCGATCGTGTCGGCCGCAGTGATGGGCTTGCTCTTCGTACAGATTCTCGCGCCCCTCGGTCCCCTCAACGAAGCGCTGCGGGCGATCGGTTTGGACTCGCTGACCAGAGGGTGGCTTGTCGATTCGAGTACCGTCAAACCGGTCATCGTGGCGGTGATCGCGTGGGCCACTCTCGGCACGGGTGTGGTGATTTTCTCCGCTGCTCTCAGTGCCGCCCCGCCTGATTTGTTCGAGGCTGCCGAGCTAGACGGTGCAGGTTTCTGGGCTCAATTCCGCTATGTCATCATCCCAACGTTAAAACCGACGATTCAAGTCTGGGCGGCAATTCTCTTCATCACCGTGTTTGTTTCGATGTTTCCGTGGATCTACACGCTGACGAGAGGAGGACCCGGGGATTCGAGCGGCACCCTCGACTTCCGCATCTATGAAAGCGCTCTCGTCTTCGGCAACTTCGGGATCGCAGCGGCGCAGATGGTCATCATGCTCGTCATCGTCGTCGTGCTGGGAGTCGTGGGAGCTCTTGGTGGGCAAGGCTGGCAGCGTCGGAGGAATCGATAATTGTGACAACAGCAACAGCACAAGGCGGCGTCCCGATCGAATCGGCCCCTAAAAAACCGCGCCAGTCGCTCAAAGGCCAGATGAGGGCATGGGGAACCGTGGCGTGGCTATGGGTGGCCATGATCCCATTCCTCTACCCCTTCCTTTTTATGGTCGTTACCGCCCTGCGCACTCCGAACGACTACCTACAAAACTCGGTCAGCATCATCCCCTCTGCCGTCACCTTCGAGCACCTATCGCGGGCTTGGACCGCCGGCGGGCTCGGATTAGCGATGGGCAACTCCCTCTACACCTCTGTTATCGGCGTGCTGGTGTCCTGCGCGCTCGCCACCACTGCTGGATTCTTCTTCCTGCGCCACAACAGTCGGCCCGCGAAGTTTGTTCGCATTGCGACGTTCGCCAGCCAAGCGCTGCCAGCTCCTGTCTGGCTCATCCCCCTCTATGTTGCAGCGAGCGACTGGGGGGTTGCAGATCAATTGTGGTTCCTGGGGATTCTCTACGGTCTGGTCGCGGCTCGTTTCGGGGCTTACCTCATGTACGCCTATTACCGCGGATTGCCCACGGAAATATTTGAAGCGGCCCGGGTGGATGGCGCGTCAACCGTCAAGCAGTTCACGGCTATTGTTTTGCCGCTGAGTTTGCCTCCATTGGCCACACTCGCGGCGCTCACCTTTGTCTGGTCTTGGGGTGACTTCCTTCTCGCACTCGTGTTTACGGGTGCAAGCGGCAATCCCACCGTCACGGTGGCTGCGGCAAGCCTCGTCGGCCAGTACAGCACAGGACAGCAAACACAAGCTGCCGCACTAGTTATCAGCATGATTCCGATGCTGATCGTATTCGCCTTCGCCCAGCGGTTCCTTGTCCAAGGCGCGTTGGCAGGCAGCGTCAAGTCGTGACCGCGACTCGTACGCAGCCACTCAATTCTCCACCCCCCGGGTTGACCGACATCGAGGCGATTCGGGCGCTCTACCGGCTAGACCCAGACGTGGTCCATCTCAACCACGGGTCCTACGGCGCCGTACCGCAGTTCGTAGTCGCAGAGCGCCGCCGCATCGAGGACCGCATCGACGCCAATTCCAACCGCGAGCTGCGGTATCTGCTCGAATCGGAGTTCCACACCACTCGGCACACGTTGGCCGCGTTTTGCGGCATCGACCCCGGCGGTCTAGCGATGGTGGAAAATGTCACGACGGGCGCGAGCGCTGTTCTTGAATCCTTCCCTCTGCGCGCATCCGATCAGGTAGTCGTCCCCGACGATCTCTATCCGTCCGTGCACATGGCAGTGCAGCGGGCTTGCTCTCGCGCAGATGCTGAGCTCGTGTCGGTACCTACCCCCTTCCTGACACCCGTGAACGAGTGCGTCGATCGGCTTCTGAGCAAGGTCGGTTCGCGGACGCGTCTTGTCGTCACAGACCACATCAGCACCATGTCTGCGCGCGTGTGGCCGGTCCACGAATTGGGGTCCACACTCGCGGACCGAGGGGTTGCCTATCTCGTGGATGCCTCTCACGCGCCCGGTCCGATCGAGCACCCAGCCAAGGACCTTCCCTGCGACTTCTGGATCGGCAGCTTTCACAAATGGGTAGGGGCTCCGCGCGGCTCCGCGGGTCTCTGGGTGGCGCCCCAGTGGCGGTCGTCCATGCAGTCCCCAGTTATCTCCCACGCCAATGGATGGAACTATCCGCAACTCTTCGACTGGAGCGGCACGCATGACGTCACGCCGGCGCTGGCAACGCCGTCGGCCATCGCCTTCCTGGAGTGGCTGGGCGGATCAGTGCTGTGGCAGCGCTCCGTATCTGTGGCCCGGACGGCCAACGACTTCTTGCATCACCGCTGGGGTGGAAGGGTTCTGGACCCGTCTCCCGCCATACCGATGATTGTGGTGGAGGTCCCCGAAGCAGTGGTGGCACCCGAGCAACTGGGGAATGCTGCGCGGTGGTTGAGCGACGTGGCGAAGGTAGAAGCCGTCCTGTTCCCGATGTACGGATCGGGGTGGGCGAGGCTCTCGACCCCGGTGTACGCCTGCGAGGCCGATATTGCGAAGTTCGCCGAGGCCCTCGAGGCGTACCCGGGCTAAGTCGGCCGCGGCATCTGTTTAATCCGCCAGGGTCAGCTGCTCGATGAACACCTTTTCTCCGTCGCGGAAGCTGGACTCTTGGATCGCCGCCACTATTTCAACGGTGCGCGCTCCAAGCTCCGCGGGAGAATTATTTTCCACGTCCCGACCCAGAGCCAGATCAACAAACCTATTGAGAGGTTCGACGCATTGATACGCTCCCTCGTTCGCTAGCGGGGAAGCCGACCACACGACACCGTCGTGACGCCGAATTTCGGCCCGTTCTCGTTCGACATCGAGTAGTAGAACGCCTTCGCTTCCGAAAAGTCGAATGTCAACCTGGAACTTGTCGTCGTCAGGCAGCGTGCCAGCGCCAGCGAGCGTTCCCTGAGCTCCGTTATTGAAGGCGACGGTTGAGCAGTTGTACAGATCCACCCCGGCCCCCGGCCCTGAGGCCAGTGCTCGGACAGAAACTCCTCGCAGGTCGGTCAACCACAGTGCCAGCGCCACCAGATGGCTCAATTGTCCGTGAGCGTAGCCCCCGCCTTGGAGCGGGTTTTGCCACGTTCCTGGGTCCGGCGATGCGATGGAGGGAGTCCATTGGGACGGCACGGTTCCAGCGCCGGAGAAGAACTGCTTGGTCGGTGAGGCCATAAATGCCTGCACGTATTCGACTTCTCCGATTCCGACATCGTGAAGTGCGCGGCGGGCTTCGACGATGAAAGGCGCATAGTTCCATCCAAAAGGAACCAGCACATTCTTTTCTCTACGTTCTGCTTCCTTCACGATTTTCCAGGCATCAAGCGCGGTCAGGGTCATGGGCTTCTCGCACAGGGTGTGGGCTCCTGAGGCGAGCGCGGCCATCGTGTGTTCGAAGTGCACGTGATGCGGTGTCGACACGATCACCGCGTCTAAATCTTCCTTGAGCAAATCCCGATAGTCGGTGAACGCCGTCTGAAACCCGAATTCCTTTTTGACGGTGTGCAATATTTCTTCATCCGGTCGGACTACCCCGATAAGTTCCACATCGTCCCGGGCAGCCAGCAGAGGGAAATGATTGGTTGTAGCCCACCACCCGGCTCCGATTGCGCCAACCCGCAAGCGTCGACTCATGACGCCACCCCTGCCACAGAGCGCACCGTGGGGGGAGTGGTGCTGTGGTCTATCTCCAACTCACCGCGTGCCTGCATCCGTTCCACGTGTCCGTAGACGGGTAGTCCCAGATACGGCCAAGCGGTTGGGTCCCACGGCCCGAACAGCGGAGCAGCACCATTGATGATGCTGGTGAGGGTCTGCGGTCCTTCCGCCAACTGGGAATCAATGGAACTCTGCAACTCGTCTACGAACTTGGTGGTTTCGTCGAGGAAGTCAGTGGCCGCTTCAGCGTCCATCACCCGGTAGTGGGAAGTAAGAAGCAGGGCCGGCGCGAACTTGCGCACGAGCGCCACCGTGGCCAAGTAGTCATCGAGGTAGCGGTAGGTCGGCGGAAAGGCGGGCTCCCCGTTCGCTAGCGGCACCGTCGCCCCCAACACTGCATCACCGATGACGAACGCACGGCTACGCGGATCCCAGATGCTCACGCTCCCATACGAATGGCCCGGAGTGTGCACGAGGCAGACCTTCCAGTCTTCGCTGAGGCGAAAGGTTTCCTCCCCGCGCATCCCCACATCTACCCGCGTCAATTGCGTGGCGGCGCGTATACCGGCTTTGCTTTCCTCGGTCTCGTCGACTCCATGACAGGCCAACTCGCCATACCGCTCCACAATCAGAGCCTCTACAGACTCCGTCTGGTGACGATCGGCCTCGCCAGCCACAAATGTCGCGTTCGGAGACCACTCACGAAACGCAGCGTTGCCGCCCGTGTGGTCAAAATCGCAGTGTGTCGACACCACATATTTGAGGCTCTCGGGCGTGACACCCAGTGACTCGAGCGCGGGAATGAAGACCTCCCGTGCGCTGCTGTCGAAACCGGTGTCGACGATCAGGCTTGCCTCCTCTCCGCGAAAGAGATAGCTCGCGATGAACCGCTCGCCGATCGGCGCGACGATCCGCATCAAGCCGGGTGCAACCTCAGTCGTATTCGTCTCGTTCGTCATCACGCGGTGTCCTTTCGGCTGAAACCGTTGGTAGGTAGAACTATTCGCCGGTAAATTGTGGAGGGCGCCGCTCTGCGAACGCTGCGCGCCCCTCAGCGGCATCCTGTGTGCCGTGCTCGTACACAAAGGTGTCGTTCTCGTAACCGAGACCTATCTCAAGACTTGTGCTCATGGATACGCGAACTAGGTGCTTGGCATACTGCGCCGCGATGGGCGCATTGGCTGCGATCCGCGCTGCGAGAGCATCCGCTTCGCTCAGGAGTACTTCCGGTTCAACCACCCGCTGGACTAGCCCCATCGCGCAGGCTTCTGCCGCAGAAAGTCGGTCACCGGTAAGAAGTAATTGCAGCGCATTCCCGTAGCCGATAATCCGTGGCAGAAGCTGGGTCGCCCCTGCTCCCCCGTGCCAGCCGAGTTTGATTTCGGCAGCGCAGAAGGTTGACGTCGGAGTGGCCAGGCGAATGTCGCTGAACAACGCCAGTTCAAGTCCACCGCCGAACGCATAGCCGTCGATGGCGGCTATCACCGGCTTACGGACGTTTCCGATGGCGCGCGCGTAATCCACCCGATTACGAAGCTGCCAACTTGTGCCGTACTGATCGAGGGCACTCACATCGCTGCCTGCGCAGAAAGACTTCGGTCCGGTTCCCGTGAGCACCACCACCCGTACGGCGTCGTCGTCATTGACCTGCCGAACCAACTCGGCCACACGAACACCCATCGCGGGCGTGATGGTGTTGAGTTTTGCAGGGCGGTTGAGCGTTATTCGCGCTACGTGCTCACTGGTGTGCTCGTAGATCACCAGATCTTCGATGGATTCTTCGGTCATTGCGTGCCTTCCAATCCGGCTCGCAGGCGTTCGCCTGCAAATCTCAAAATGCTGCCCTGACCCCACACGTTGGTTTCTGTAGGGAGAGTTCGGTACATCTGATCGTCGTCGACATCTGCGGCACCGGCCCAGGTGCAGGCCGACGTTCCCCAAAAGGATCCGTCCGCATCGATTCGCCCGGCGACTGCTTGCCATGCGCGGTCAGCCGCTTCGGCAAATTCCGGACCCAGCAACCCTGCCGCGACGCCCGCGGTAAATGCGGCGCCGAAGAAGGCTGTCGCCGAGGATTCCAGGTAAGCCTCGCGATCATGTAAAAGCGTTCGCCACATTCCTGCGCAGTCTTGTACTGACAGCACCGCGTGTGCCAGCTCAGCAAAGTCTTGCTGCGCCCAAAGTGGCGGCTGCTCCATCAATCGCAGGGTATCGATCATTCCGAGCAGGGCCCAGCCGCTGCCACGGCCCCACCCATAGCCGTGGCCCACTCCCGTTCCCGTGTCAAAACTATGACGCAGGAAAGGGCCCCTCGGATCCCGCAGCACGTCCATGTGCGACTTCCATGCTTCGAGCGCCTCGTCCCTGCGCTGCTCGCCTCCCAGCGCCGCGAGGAAGGGCGGCACGTGATAAATCGAGTCCACCCACACCGTATGTCGGTATTGCGGCTGATCGGGTCGATACAGCGGAGCTCCGTCCGGCGAGCGCGGGACGTTGGCTAACCACTGTGCAAGGCGCTGGGCCGAAGGGTGATCGCGCCCGACGGCCTTCACCAGCGCGAGCCCCGGGGTGAGGTGGTCGGTCCAGGACGGCGTTTGCTCGGTCCAGTTTTGTAAGAAGCGGAGGGCATGCTCTCCAGATGCCTCATCCGCTGCCAGCTCGCGAGCTTCTTGAAGCCCGTCGATCGCAATCCCGTCTCCCCAAAACCAGATCGAGAAGTCGTATCGACGGGTTCGCTCCGCGCATCGCACGAGGACCTCAGTCGCTGCTAGCGGGGCAGGTTTGCTCATACCCATTTCATCCTTGCTCATCATGGTGAACCTACGAACGGCCGGTTATCCCCGCGTTCGCTGGGCGTGCGCTACGTTATGTAGGACTAAATACGGTCTCATTTCGAATGTCAACCCTTTCCTCACCGACCTGCGCGATCACAAGTCTTGGCTCGAGGATCTGGGAACAGCCTCTGACGCGATTGAGCCCGCGCCTTGGTGTTTCGCGCCGCACAAAATGTAGGAGGAGTCAGCCACACATGAAACAGAACGCATCGCTCAACAACCCCCGGCTCGCGGCGCCATCGTCACGACTGGAGTTGCCAACCACCCGCGTAGCACCGGCCGCGTCATGAAAGAACTGCGCGGAATTACCTGGACACACGAGCGCGGCTTCGCGCCACTGAAGCGACTCGCGGAATTGGCACTGCTCGATGGCCCCCTGCGGGTGGACGCGCCGCCAATCGTCTGGGAGGCACAAGATCTCGCCGGGTTCGAGAGCAGGTCGATTGCGGAACTGGCGAGAGAATACGACCTTATTGTCCTCGACCATCCGGGCCTTGGCCGGGCATGGAGCGCGGGCGCATTGGAGCCACTACAAGAATTGTCAGGACTGACCCCGGCAGATCTCGAGGGCCGCTTCGTGACCGGGAGCCTCGCGTCATATCACTACAGGGGCGCCCAGTGGGCGATTCCGATCGACGCTGCCACGCAGGTATCCGCGTGGGCGGATTGCCAACCGGCCGCCACCTGGGCCGAGGTCATCAGCCGTCAGGACGATCGGATGGCCCTTCCCACAAAATCGCCACACGCGATGCTTACTTTTTTGGGAATCGCCGCGGCGGTGAGCCCAGGGTTCGAGATGAGCGCCCACGAACTCGTCCCCGCACGCACCGGCGAGAACGCAATGGAAATCTTTGGGAACATGGTGCGCTCCATGCCTTCTGCCTCATTGGACATGGATCCGATCAACATTCTCGAGAAGATTTCTGATGGTCAGCTAGATGCCTGCCCTCTTCTTTACGGCTATGTAACCTACGCCCGGCCAAGCAGCCGCAAACGCATCATCACGTTCGCTAACGCACCAGGCACGCACAGCGGCGCCCCGGGTTGCATTCTCGGCGGGACAGGTTTGGCGCTCTCCCGCCACAGCGCCAACAAGGAAGGAGCACTCGCGCATCTTCGTCAGATTTCGAGTGAAACAGCGCAGCAGGAAGTGTTCGGGGCGGCTGGCGGCCAGCCCGCCGACGCCACGGTGTGGGGTGAATCAAGCCTGGACCGCGAATCGAACGGGTTCTACTCGGCCACCTTGCGCAGCCAATCCGGGAGCATGGTCAGGCCCCGTTATGACGGGTGGATCGACTTTCACCACGATGCGTCGACATTCCTCCTGACGAGCGCACGTGATAATCGCCGCCCCCCGGAGGTCGTTGCCCGGCTGAACAAACTCCATCGCGAAGCGATTCAATCCTCGAGTTCGCCGGTGCTCTAGGCACATTTTCCTGCCGGAGGAAAAGTCGACGGGGCCACGGCGAGTTGCTCCTTGTGGAGACCCCACGGGTCGTGTTAACTCCTACATATGACGTAGTGCCTGCAGCGCAAGCCACGAAATCAAGTAGACCCGTGCCTTTACTGTCGGAGGAATTACATGACATTTACGGAATTACCGGACGAGCTGAAGGCAGACATCGTTGGTCCTGTCATCACCATCACCATCAACCGACCGCAAAAGCTCAACACCCTCACTCCCGCGATGGGCCGCGCACTCAAGCAACTCGTCCTTGAAATAAACGAGAACGAGCAGGTCAGGGTCGTCATCCTGAAGGGAGAGGGCGAGCGCGCCTTTTCTGCTGGCAGCGACGTGTCGGTCCTCGATGAGTACGGCACTAATTGGCAGCTGCGGAACAGGACGGATTATGCGCGCGAGATCTGGGCGATCAGAAAGCCGGTCATTGCGCAGATCCGGGGGCACTGCGTGGGCGGCGGCCTCGAGCTGGCACTACTGAGCGACATTCGGGTTGCTGACCACACTGCTTCCTTCGCCTCCGGCGAGATCAAACTCGGCTGGCACGGCGGCGCCGGCAACACCCAGCTCCTCCCGCGAACTATTCCACTGGGCGGCGCGGCGCTCATGCTCTTCACCGGAGATCCGGTGTCGGCCGCGGAAGCTCTTCGGCTTGGGTTGGTCGATGTGCTTGTCGAGCCCGATCAACTAGATCACACCGTGGCCGACATCGCCGAGCGGATTGCACGGAACTCGCCCATCGCGGTTCAGTTGACGAAACACTTGATTCGAACCTCGCAATCAACATCGCTCGAGGTTGGACTAGCTCACGAGAATGACCTCTTTGCATACTGTTTCACCACCAACGACTCTCAAGAAGGTCGCGCCGCATTCGCGGAACGTCGACCGCCGAACTTCGCCGGAAACTGATCCGCAAGCCCCTTCAGAACGGAAGAACTTTCGACCATGAGCACTAACGTATCTCGCCCTCTTGATGGGCTTAGGGTGATTGATCTGTCCCAAATGCTGGCGGGACCAATCTGCGCCATGCGGCTCGGAGATCTGGGTGCCGATGTGATCAAGGTCGAACCGCCCGCTGGTGAGTGGACCCGCACGCACCCCTTCGCCAACGCCCGCGTCAATGGGGAGTCGACCGCGCTCCTAGGGCTCAACAGGAACAAGCGCAGCGTGGTGATCAATGTCAAAGATCCCGAAGCGCTTGAGGTGCTGCACGAACTGATCGGCACAGCGGATGTCGTGTTGCAAAATTTCCGAGTAGGGACTGCCGAGCGCTTGGGCATTGGGTACGAGCAGATAGCGGAGCGGCACCCACATATCGTTTACTGCCAGATCAGCGGGTACGGCGAGGACGGCCCGTACCGAGATCGACCGGGACAGGACCTCCTCGTACAAGGCGTTTCCGGCTCGATGTGGTCGGTCGGATCACGTACCGATCCTCCTCTGCCCGGGGCATTGTGGGCGGTGGATGCGATGACCGGTTACCAGGCTGCAATCGGCATTTTGTCCGCCATCCGGGAGCGCGACAAGACGGGGCTCGGGCAAAAGGTATCGGTCGACATGTGGTCTGTGGTCATGGATTGCCAGACTCAGGAGTTCACTACGTACTTGAACTGCGACATTTTGCCCGAGCGCAGCGAGGAGCAATTTGCCCACGCCTGGACCAACCCGCCTTACGGAACTTACAAGACCAAGGACAGCTACATCGTGCTCTCCCAGCTGCCCATTGATGTGCTCGGCGAAGCCGTTGACGACGACCGATTAAGGGCAATCAGCTCATGGGACGAGGCAGAGGAAAGGCGGGATGAGATCCGGCGCATTCTTCTTCAGATCATGCCTACTCGCACCACGGCCGAGTGGCTAGAGGTGTTGTACGCCGCCAAGCTGTGGGCGGGCCCTGTCTACACCTATGCCGACATCGAGGCTGATCCCCATGTCAAAGCCCGCGGAATGATTTCCACAATTTCGCATCCCACAATCGGAGAATTAAGGCTTCCGTCTGTACCCATTCGCTTCTCTCGAAGCACCGCAGACATTCGAGTCGCCCCCCCTTTGCTCGGGCAGCACACCGAGGAATTGCTCGAAGAGATCGGCATCTCCGCGGCTACCAGGGACGCTCTCCGAGAACGTGGTTCGATCTGAGCCAGCGCAAGAGAGTTGCATACTTTCAGGAAGTCCTTCGCTACACCCAGCATCTGACCTACACCGGTAACACAGGCAGCACCCGCGCAGCATCTATGGAAAGCTGGTAATAGCATCATGAGTCACGTTCTCACTGGGGTTGCACCAGTCGCCCCGACGGTCTTCGCCGAGGATGGAAGCTTCGACCCGGCAGGGCAAAAGCGAGTCGCTCGGTATCTGATCGATGCCGGCAGTGATGCTATTTGTTTGCTGGCGAACTATTCGGAACAATTCTCCGTGACCGACTCCGAACGCGATGCCATCATCGACCACACGATGGAGGAGGTGGGCGCGGAAGTTCCAATAATGGTTACGACGAGCCACTTCAGCGCTCGCATAGCGGTGGAACGTTCGGTGGACGCTCAGCGCCGCGGTGCCAGCGTGGTCATGCTCATGCCTCCGTTTTACGGCGCCACCATGTCGGTGGACGACCAAAGCGTCTTCGACTACTTTTCCCGCGTCGCGGATTCAATTGACATCGACATCATGGTCCAAGATTCTCCGTTGAGTACCACAAAGCTCTCCGTCGAACTGTTGACGCGGCTGGCTAGAGAAATACCTCAGATTCGGTACGCCAAAATTGAAGTACCCCGGACTGCGGAGAAGCTGCGGGCACTCACAGTGGGAGCGGGAGACAAACTCCCCGGGCTATTCGACGGCGAGGAGTCGATCACGCTCATTCCAGATCTTCATGCCGGGGTTGTCGGAACGATGTGTAGCGCCGTCATTCCCGACCGGCTTGGCGGCATTGTGCGCGCATTTGCCGCTGGGAATGTAGAAGGTGCGACCCAGGAATGGGAGCAAATTCTTCCCCTCATTCACTACGAAAATAGGCAATGTGGACTTCTGGCCGCTAAGCAGCTGCTATTCGAAGGCGGAATCATCACCAGCCCGGCAGTCCGGGCACCTATACAGCCCCTTCAGGATTGGAAGGTGCGCGAGCTCATGGCATTGGCAACGAAGAATGACGCACTAATCCTGCGGTGGGCAAAAAAAGGCGGTCGCCACCCCTCGATCCACCCCCAGCCACGCGGCCGAGCCTAGGGATGGCGCGAAACCTAGGCACTCTTGACGCTTTCATGAAGCGAAATGCGACACGTCCTCACGCTGGGTCGGGCGTTCCAGCATCTCTTGCCCACCCGCGGCCAAGCACGGATTCAATGTCCGATTGGCTCGCTATTAGGAGCCTGCTCATTGCCTTCTGCGCTTGGACGGCTGATCTTGCGGCAATGGCATTAGCGATTTCCAGATGCTCCTCAGCCCTGGATCCGTGCCCCATAGACACCGTGACCTCTCGGCTGAGCCGCAGTCCTACTTCAATGGCCGCGCCGATTTGCATGAGGAGATCGTTATGCGCGGCCGCGAATAGCGCCCGGTGAAACTGCATGTCTACCTCAATGAATGTCGCCGCGTCACCCTCGACCAGTTTCATTTCTCGGGCAAGGGCAGAAATGAGGCTCACTTCGGAGTCTGCCGCCCGAACCGCTGCGTGAGCGCAGGCAGCTGGCTCGATCATCGCCCGCAGGTCTGCAACGTCGCGCAAAAGCTTCAGGTCGATCTCCGCAGTCGATCGCCAAGAAAGAACCTCCGGATCCAGCATGTGCCATTGATCAGAGGGGAGCACCTGGGTGCCCCTCTTCGAACGGCTTTCCAGAAGCCCTTTGGAGGCCAGCACCCTGATGGCTTCGCGAATCACCCCACGGCCGACGAGCAACTCGGCGACGAGATCCTCTTCCCTGGGAACAATTGAACCGACGGGGTATTCCCCGAGGACAATCCGCCGACCTATCATTTCCACTATCTGCGTGTGGGTACGTGATAGCCGCGGCCGATCAGCACCCTCGGCGAGCGGAGTGTCGTTCATAACCGCTCCTTTGCTCATCAAAGTTCCCTACAAAAGGTGATTCAGAACTACCTGACCATAGTGAACCACCTGCACGCTTATGGCCTAGTTTATAGATACGCGAGGCACGGCGGCAGCCTTCTCACCTTGGCGAGATGTACGGGGATACAGCTGCCGGAAAATACTCATACTCTCGGAATTAATACTCGTCCCGGGTGCGCCATTTCCCTAGCTCGCACCGATCAGCCTGCGCCCCCAGATCATCCTTCGCGCACCCTACTGTGGTGTTGCTTGAGCAATCGATCCATCCAGCCAACAAGCCCCAGCTCCCTCAGATTCTGCCACCGGTGGCGTCATGGTCCGTATTTTAGGCTAGCGACGTGAGAGAAGATGCCAGCTCCGCGTCGGTGGATACAGCAGCAGGTGCATCAGGATCGAACTACTGTTCTATAGTCAGTACAGTGCTGGGCAACGGTCCCATCCCCACTCCTGAGAAAAGGTCGCCACATGCCGCCGCGTTCACGTATCGCGTTTGCACCTCTGGACTTGGACGCTGCGCGAAGGGCGCTCGCTGACGGTAAAAACGTCCGCGTCGGCATAGTGCCGATGGGCCTGTTTCCCTCCGGCGGCAGTGGGCGACTGCGTGCCATCGGCGACCCTGCCACCGAAGGCGAAGAATTTCTGCACGTGGAAGTCACCCTCGCTGGCTCGAAAGACGTCATCCCATTTGCTCCGGGAGATTTGACGCCCATCAAGCGGGGCCAAGCCGAACCAGAGCCAGTTCGCTCGGCGAAGCCAGCTACACCCGTTCGCGCCGCACGCACGGCGATTGCGCCTCGCGCCGCCTCGGCGCTGCGTTCAGTTTCCGCGGTGGCAGCACCTCCCACCCTCGCCGCGGTCCCCGCGCTCCCATTAATGCCCATTGTGCCCGCTCAGCCGCTCTCGGGCAGCACCTCAAGGCCCTCACTGAATGCCGTGCCTGACCAGAAACTTGCCACCCCTGCACGCTTACACGCAGCTGGCGCTCTCACCGCAACATCGGATCCTGCTGCGCCGAAAAGCGCTGCGCCGCACAGTACTGCGCCGAAAAGCGCTGCGCCGCACAGTACTGCGCCGAAAAGCGCTGCGCCGAAATCCGTCTCTCCCACTACGGGCGTTGCGGCCGCAACCGAGGTGGCAACCGGTTCACCTGGAACTGAGCCCCGCTCGAATCAGCCAGCGAAGAAAAATTCACGCGGCAAACGGTTGCCGGTGATCATCACCCTGAGCACCACGGGCGTGGAGAATACCGCGTGGCAAATCGAAGCCCGCCAAGGAACGAAAATAGTGGTCCGAGCAGCTACCGTCGCGCCGACGAGAGCCGCCGAGTTGGTGGCAACCCTCAACAATGAGTCGCTGACCGATTATGTCGCTGGAGTTCTCGCCGAGCATCGCAAGCACGTACAGGAACGGGCAGATCACTTGGCGGCCGCGTTGGCAATCGCCCAGGCAGAACTCGACCAATACCCACAAAGCTGAGTCACTCGCATCGCGATCTGGCCGTGCGCCACGACCCGCACTGGCTCTGGGCTTTAACCGACCCCGACGCGGAGGGAGGGCCCTCGAGTAGCCGTTGAGATGCCGCCCGCGCCCAGACACACCGCGATATCCCCGTCGGTATCAGTGCGCAGCACCACCCGCGCGCCAGCCGCGCGCACCGTGTCGAGCGCAAATTTGGTGGGATGCGAAAAGTCGTTCCCGATACCCACGCCGATCATCACGACTTGCGCGTCGACGGCCGCAATCAGCGCGGGCAACAGGGTGGCCGAGCCGTGATGCGGGAGCTTCAACACCTCTGCCCGCACATCGACGCCATCGGCGAGCAACGCTCGCTGCGCCTCGTCTTCGATATCCCCCGTGAATAGAATCCTGATTCCGCCCACATCTGCGCGGAACACCACCGATTGATCGTTCGGTGAGAGGAAGCTCCCGATCCTGCCACGATCTGGTCCCAATACGTCAAGTAAGACATCGCCGGCCGAGAATCGTTGTCCCATAGCGAGTTCCATCATGGGAATACCGCGAACGGCAGCCAACCGGGTCACCGTCTGCCACGCAGACTTCGGCTCCCGACCGGGACCTACTGCGAGGGCGCCGACAGTCCGCCCCCGGATAGCACCCTCGAGCCCGTCAACATGGTCGGCATGCAGATGTGTTAACACCAGCAACGTGATCGCCGTGATTCCTAATCGCTCGAGGCAAGCATCCATGAGATCCGGATCTGGCCCGGTGTCGATGACAACGGCTGAACCGGGTTCGCCTGTGGACAGCACGAACCCGTCCCCCTGTCCCACTTCGCATCCCACCACCGCCCAGGCTTCGGGTGGCCAACCTATGGACAACGCCGCGCTCGGGATTAGCACCACTGCAACGCCTGCCGTTAGCGCCGCAGCGAGTGCTCGAATCCGTCGGGCACGCAGGGTAAATGCTGCCGCCGCAGCAAGGGCAGCGAGCCCCATCACGCCCCACACCGATGACGACCATGGCACCGTCGCCAGCGGCCAATCGGCGGCCATGTGCGCGACCGACGCGATCCAACCCACCAGTGGACCAGCCCCTGCTATCAAAATTTCCGCAGCCCAGGGCACGAAAACCACGACAGCTGCAGCGGCTGCGCCAAGAATGAGCAACGGCGCCACCACCGGAGCAACCAGGATGTTTGCGGGTACCGACGCGAGCGAAATCGAGCCCGAAATAGCTGCCACTATTGGCATCGTGAACAGGTGCGCCACGATAGGCACCACCAGCAGATCCGCCCAGCCCGCGGGCCATCCCCTGCGCTGAAGGGACTCTGACCACGCGGGAGCGACAAGCACGAGACCCCCGGTCGCCAGGACGGACAGCGCGAAACCAGGACTCACCGAGAGTGCGGGGTCATAGAAAAGCAACCCGATGACGGCTGCGAACAACGCGGGCAGCGCCGTCCGCGTTCGTCCGACGAGAAGCGCCAGCATGGTTACCGCACCCATCACGGCCGCGCGTAAGACGGATGGCCCGGGCCGCACAATCACTACAAGCATCACCAGCAGGACAAACCCCAGCACCGCAGCAGGCCTCGGACCTGCCCTACGAAAGAAGACCATTGCAGCACCGCACAAAATCGAGAAATGGCTGCCCGATACAGCCAGCAAGTGCGCAAGACCCGCCACTTTGGCGTCGGCCGAAAGTGCGACGCTGATGCCGGACACATCACCCAGAATGATCCCTGGCAGCAGCCCCGCCGACTCGGGCGCGAGCCGTGCGCTCGCGTGCACAAAGTCATCACGAACTCGCACCGCGGCCCTCTGATACCAGGGAGCGGCGCCGGTGACCTGCGGGTCGGACTTTGCCGTCAGTGTTGCGCCAGGAAAGGCCGAATACGCGTCTGGAGCGAAAGTCCCATAGGCGACGACCTTTTCACCCGGAATCAGATCGCCCCAGGTCGACCCAACACCGAAAACAGTGATTGAGCTGCTGGTCGATCTCACGCCATCGCCGGTGTCCACGCCCACTGACCACGCCCTGATCAGGAACCTGCTGTTTCCCGGTTCTGCGGCGCCGAACGACGATTCCATCCGCTGCGGATCGGAGGTGATCGTCAGCTCAAGGCGACCCCAGTCGCCCAGAGCCGCGGCCAGATTGACTGGATCTTTCTCCGCGGCGTGCACCCGGAGCGCTGCCGCGCCGCTCGATGCCAACAAGCACAGGAATACAGCGGCGCACCCCGGCAGGACAGCGGATCTCATGAGGAAGGACGTGTGTGAACTTCGTGACCTGATCAGCAGCCCCAGCACGAGAGCGAGCAAGCTCAAGGCTGACACCGTCCCGAAACCCAGCGCTGGGCGAAGCCACAGGGTAAGGGCGCTGCCCATCCATACCGCAGCGGCTGGCGCCGCTAACCGCAGGTCGATCGGCGGCTTCACCTCTGCCTCGACCATTCGCGCGGAACGCTTGATGCGAGCACGATTCGGAGCGGCGTGCACCGGCTGCGATCCGTGGGCTGGCGCAGCTCTGGTCACACTGTCACCAGCGGCGACAGCGTTGCATACCGCGATGGCCCAATGCCGGACACTTCTTGCAGTTGCTCTACCGCGGTGAAGGGGCCATCGCTTTCGCGACGCCCGATAATGTTTGCGGCCATGACCGGGCCCACCCCGGGCAGGGTTTCCAGCAGCGTCGCATCGGCGGTGTTGAGGTTGATCAGCTTCCCGGTATTAGCAGCCCCGGAGTTACTCGACTGCTGCGTGCCCACAACGTTTCCGGCTCCGGATATCACTACGACAGAGTCCCCGTCGGAGAGTTTCGCCGCCAGGTTGAGGCCGGTCAGATCCACTCCTTCGGCTATCCCGCCCGCTGCCGCGATGGCATCCGCCACTCGCGCCCCAGGCTCCAGACGGACCAGCCCGGGCCTGGCTACTTTGCCAGTTACCGAGACAAAAATCTCAGTCAGCGCAGGCGCGGCTGTCGCTGGCGGCGACGAGACCCGAGACGCACTTGCTGCTGCCGATTCGCCAGCACCAAGCCCAGTCAGACCCAGCCCGCTCAGCGGCATAGCCGGGACTTGTTGCTGGCTAGGAACAGTCAGCCACACACCGAGTGCGGCCGCTACCGCGGCAAGAGCGGCGACCGAAGCTAGGACGAGCGCTCCCTTTCGTCCGGGATCTACGCGAGCACCCCGCAGTGGCTCTGGGATCCACCGAGTCTTGAACCGGCCCCATCGACCTGACGGCCCGGCCCCCTGGTGCCGCAGCCGGCCCCGGCTCCCATCATGGCGAGAGCTGCAGTTCCCCTCGGCGTCTACGTCATCACTGCCGCATTCTGCGCACGATTCATTTCCGGCATCGTTACCTTCTGCACTGATGCCGCTAGTCTGCAGCGGCGAAACAGCCAGCACAGTCGCTGGACCGGAGGGGTGTGACTGCGCGCTTACCGGGGCCTTCCAGTCTGGGACCCAGCCTGGCGCCGTGCTCGCGAGCGGCGACTCGTCACTCGTAGTGCCCCGACCCACCAGCACCTGGAGCCGCCTCGTCGGATCACTGGGGGTGCGCACTTTTGTACGGTAGGTGCCGCGGGTGCCGCGCGCTGGCCGTCATGTGGCAGAAGTGGACAGATTCCCGCTTGTGGACAACTCGCTAGAGCGGTGATCCGTAGCCGACTAGATCAGCCGAACAGACTCAGCGCTTGGTCCACTGCCCAAGGTGACCACGTCGCCACGTTCAAGTTGTCGTCCTCGGCGCAGTTCGACATCGCCGTTCACGCGGACGCTGCCATCAGCGATCACCTCTTTAGCCTCCGACCCAATTTCAATCAGGTCCGCAAATTTGAGCAGCTGACCGAGCCGGATACCACTGCCGGTGATCTCGACCTGACGGATATCGGAAGCTTCAGGCACCGGGCACCTCATCTTCGCCGCCGGGGATGACGACACTGGCAAGTCCGGCATTGTAGGAATGGAGTCGCCAGCCCGAGGTAATGTCGGCGCCGTCAAGGCGATGCAGTACCACCCAGTGGCAGTTGTTGACGCCAATCAAATGGCCCCACACCGCATCCGGCAAATCGAGTAGCAGCCCGGTCAGGCCGACAATAAGCCCGCCGTGCACCACCAGAAGCGCGCTATCCGTGTTTCCCGCATCCAATTCGGTCACCACCTGGTTTGCCCGCTGCGCAACCTGCCAGCGCGACTCCCCGTCCGGGGGCGATTTGTGCGCCGAAGTGGTGCGCCACTGTGCCCACTCGCCGGGCCAGCCAGTAACCACGTCGTCTCGGGTCAACCCTTCCCACTGGCCCATATGCGTCTCACGCAGGCGCTTGTCGATCAACACCTTCTGACCCAGCAGCGCTGCAACCTCCAGCGCCGTGTCGTGAGCCCTGTCAAGATCAGAGGAGACGATGACACCCGGGGCAAGCGCCGCCACCGAGGGCGCCGCCGCCACCGCTTGGCTGCGGCCCACTGCGTTGAGCGCAATATTGCTATGGCCCTGCATTCGGAACGCAACATTCCAGTCCGTCTGGCCGTGGCGCATCAGGACAAGGCGTTCCAGGGTCATCCCAAGTCCTTGCTGGTCACCTCTGAATGATCATCATCCTCGTCTGGATCGGATCCGTCACCGAGCTCTGACTCGAGTTCTGCTAGTTCCTCGTCTTCGTCCTGGCTGAGGGTGCCAGCACTGCCGCCGTCGAAATCGCGGACAATACCTGCCGCTGCGGCGGACAAGTCGGCCATTGCGGCGCTGGGGAGCGAGTACTCCGCGCCACCTAGCTGATCCTCTGGCACCTTTGCGAGGTCCTCGATCGTGAGGTTAGGACCATCCGGGCCTTCCTCGTAAGCGAAAGTCGGGCAGTCGCGCCAAAGCCTCTCGAGTGCATAGAACACTCTCTCCTCGTTGTGCTGGACGTGCACCACGATGTCGAGGAAGTCGAGAAGAACCCAACGACCGTCCTTTTCGCCCTCCCGACGGGTCGGCTTCACACCGAGCTTACGAAGCTGCTCTTCGACCTCGTCCACGATCGCCGAAACCTGGCGTTCGTTGGAGCCCGATGCGATTACGAAGGCGTCGGTGATGGCCAATCGATCGGACACATCGATAATCACCACGTTCTGGGCCAACTTGTCCGCTGCCGCATGTGCGGCCGCCAAGGCCAGTGTGCGAGCGGAATCTGTTGCAGTCACTGCTCTCCCTCAAAACTTTCAGTAATTTCTTTCGCGATACCAGGCGGCAACACGATGCCGTCCGGTCTGTGTTCTGGTTCCGGCACTCTTCGTCGGTGCTCGCCGGAATCCTCTTGGTACAGCCTATGTTTGGCGATGTATTGCACAACGCCGTCCGGTACCAGATACCACACCGGGCCGCCGCCGCGCACTCGCGCTCGGCAGTCTGTGGATGAGATGGCCAACGCCGGAACTTCCATCAACGTGACGGCATCCGGCGGCAACGTCAACTCGGCCATGCTGTAGCCAGGCCTGGTGACACCGATGAAATGTGCCAAGCCAAACACCTGGGCGACATTCTTCCAACTCATTATGGCGGTCAAAGCATCTGCGCCCGTGATGAAAAACCAGTCAGCTTCCGGGTCGGTCCGGCGCAGATCGGTGAGCGTATCGACGGTGTAAGTCGGTCCGGGGCGGTCAATGTCGACTCGTGAAACGGAGAACCGCGGGTTGGCTGCGGTGGCGATTACGGTCATCAGGTAGCGGTCTTCCGCAGGTGTCACGCCAGCCTTCTGCCACGGTTGCCCGGTGGGGACGAAGATAACCTCGTCAAGGTCGAACCTGTCCGCTACTTCGCTCGCCGCCACGAGGTGGCCGTGGTGGATCGGGTCGAAGGTGCCACCCATAATTCCGATACGCCGGCGGGCCCCGCTGTGCCTGGTGATCGGACTCATAAAAACGCCACCGTTGGCGGCGGCGGCGCGGGTCATGAAACCGGCCGAATCTGCCCGGTTCCGATGACGATGTACTTAGTAGAGGTGAGTTCGGCCAGACCCATTGGTCCGCGCGCATGCAGCTTTTGGGTGGAGATTCCCATCTCGGCACCGAACCCGAACTGGCCGCCGTCCGTGAAACCCGTTGATGCATTGACCATGACAGCTGCGGCGTCGACCCTGCGCGTGAACTCATTGGCAGATGCCAGGTCCGACGTCACGATTGCTTCGGTGTGGCCGGTCGAGTGCGCTGCAATATGGGCCAGCGCTGCTTCGAAGTTGTCGACCACGGCTGCGGCGATATCCATTGAAAGGTACTCAGCGTCGAAGTCAGCCTCGGTCGCGGGTACGGTACCACCGATGAGCGCCGACACTCTTGCATCGGCGTGGACTGTGACACCTGCTTCTTGGAGTGCCCCCACCAAGGCGGGAACTGCAACATCAGCGATATCGGCGTGGATCAACAGGGTCTCGGCGGCGTTGCACACACTGGGGCGACGGGTCTTCGAATTGAGCACGATGTTGCGCGCCATCTCAAGATCTGCGGAGGCATCAACGAAGACGTGCACATTCCCCACGCCGGTCTCGATTACAGGAACGGTTGAGCCGTCCACCACCG
Organism: Nakamurella antarctica; assembly: GCF_003860405.1. NCBI lineage: Bacteria > Bacillati > Actinomycetota > Actinomycetes > Nakamurellales > Nakamurellaceae > Nakamurella > Nakamurella antarctica. The sequence continues at coordinate 2,296,204 of NZ_CP034170.1, forward strand.
CTTTGATCAGACCTGCGCCGCCGCGCGGGATAATCACGTCCACTAATCCGCGCGCGGTCATCAGGTGTTTCACCGAATCCCGATCGGTGCCAGGCACCAATTGCACCGCGTCAGCTGGCAGTCCTGATTCCACAGCAGCCGCGGACAGAATGCCTACGAGGGCGCGATTCGAGGCATACGCAGAAGCAGAACCGCGCAGCAGAACGGCATTTGACGATTTTAGCGCGATCCCCGCGGCATCAACCGTGACGTTGGGGCGCGCTTCGTAAATGATTGCCACCACCCCGAGGGGAACCCTGACCTGTTGCAAGTGCAACCCGTTGGGCAGCACCGAACCCCGAACGGCGACACCCACCGGATCAGGAAGGGCGATAAGTTCTTCGAGCCCGAGCGCCATCGCTTCCACGCGCAGTGGGTCAAGGCGCAGCCTGTCGATGAGCGCGTCACTGACGCCCGCGCTCGCGGCGGCTGCGACATCCTCAGCGTTGGCAGACATAATTGCGGCCGATTGTTTGCGGATTGCGTTCGCCATCCCCTGCAACGCAGCATCTTTCGCAGCGCTAGACAACACAGCGAGGTGCGGAGCAACCGCCTTCGCCCTGGCTGCTACCGCCAGGACTTCCTCCCGAGTTACCTCGACAGTCCGGTTGGCCTGAGTTCGCATCGTCGTCATATCGCCACCACATCGTCGGCGTGCACCACTTCGTGCCGCTGCTCCACCGGCAGATCTGCCAGCGTCCGGCCAATCATGGCCACTAACTCGCACGCGTCGTGTCCCACGAAACCGCGCGCAACGATCGCTCCAGCGGGGTCCAGCAGGTCCACCACATCGCCGGCTTCGAAATCACCGGCATGTCCGGTGATGCCGGCTGGCAGGAGGGACTTACGCCGGCCGATCACCGCCGCGACAGCACCCGCATCGAGAGAAATGGTTCCGGCCGAGGTAGCGGCGTGACGCAGCCAAAAAAGCCGAGCGTTGGTGCGCCGTGGCGCTGACTCAAACGCGGTTCCCACAACCGGACCGGCAGATTCAGTGGACAACGCCAGGGCCGCATCGGAGGCCGATGCCAACAGCACCGGGATCCCTGCGCCGGTAGCGGTGGTGGCCGCCGTCAGTTTGGAGGCCATCCCGCCGGTGCCGACATCGCTTCCGGCTGCCCCGATGTCGATACCCTCTAAGTCGGTGGCGGTCTGGACCGTTGATACCTTCAGCGACCCCGGCAGGCGAGGATCACCTGTGTAAAGCCCGTCGACGTCCGACAACAACACCAGCGCGTCGGCGCCGACCAGGTGCGCGACCAGCGCCGCAAGCTTGTCGTTGTCGCCGAACCGGATCTCCTGGGTGGCCACGGTGTCGTTTTCGTTGACGACGGGCACAACCCCGAACTGCAGCAACTTGCTCATAGTGCGCTGAGCATTGCGATAGTGCGAGCGGCGAACCACATCATCGGTGGTCAACAGCACTTGACCGACCGTCAAACCAAACCGACTGAAAGAACCCGCATACTGCTCGATCAGCAGCAGCTGCCCTACCGAGGCTGACGCTTGCTGGGTGGCAAGGTCTTTCGGCCTGCGCCGAAGCCCGAGTGGCGCGAGACCAGCGGCGATAGCACCGGAGGACACCAACACGACGTGGGAGCCAGCCAGTTGGCGGGCCGCCAGCGCGTCTACCAGTCCATCGAGTCGTGCGCGGTCCAACCCTCCCGCTGACGTGGTGAGCGAGGACGATCCAACTTTGACGACAATGACCTTGGCCGCAGCTACGGCGCGGCGGGCCAAGTTCGGCCCGGCCACAGTAGCGATAGCGGCTTCGGGGCAGCAGAAAGCCGCGTCGCGGCGACCTTCTCGTCCCCAGCTGCGACCGGCGCTACCGATGACGACACGGCTCAGCGACCACCCTCGACGAAGTCACCCGATGCGTCCGCCACGTGCTCTGCGTCTGCCTGCCCGGGGCCACTTTCTGGATGCATGCCCTGCTCGAGTTCGGACCGCAACCGGTCGAGGTCAAGGTCATCAAACTCATGGCCTTCCACGTCCAGACCGCGCCGTAATCTATGCAGCGCCTTGCGCTCGGTGGCACCAACCCGCAACGTCTGCTCGAGGCGAACATCGCCGCCGCGGCCAATCTGCATGACGTCGATTCCAGCCAGTGTTGTTGGCTCCCAATCGAACGTGACGGGACCGATGGTGACGGGCGCACCGGGCCGAGCACCCTTCTTCGCCAACTCGTGTTCCACCCCAAGCCTGGCAAGGCGGTCGGCGAGGAAGCCGATAGCTTCGTCATTAGTGAAGTCGGTTTGCTTGATCCACCGTTCGGGCCTTGTCCCGATGACGATGAAGCCGCCGTCGATTTCCGGGTCTTCCTTCACAACGAATTGCGGTGCGTTGACAGCCTTGGGGCGCAACACGATTCGCTCGGCGGCGGCCTTCGGGCGTGCCTCCCGGTCAGCGCGAACCACCTCGGCGAGAGCAAACGTGAGCTCTCGCAAACCTTCTCGGCTTGCCGTGGAAATTTCGAACACCTGGTATCCCGCAGCTTCGAGATCCGGTTTAACCAGATCGGCGAGCTCACGCGCCTCCGGCACATCCATCTTGTTGAGCACGACGACTCTGGGGCGATCTGCCAGGTCGGTGGCCAATGATGGTGTGTACTCACGGAGTTCGTGTTCCAGGGCCTCAATGTCGGACTGTGGATCGCGATCGCCTTCGAAGGTGGCGCAGTCGACAACGTGGACCAGCACCGAGCAGCGTTCGATATGGCGAAGGAAATCTAGGCCCAGGCCCTTACCCTGCGACGCACCGGGGATGAGACCCGGCACATCGGCAATGGTGAAGATCTCGCTGCCAGCGCTGACCACCCCCAGGTTGGGGCTCAAGGTGGTGAAAGGGTAGTCGGCAATTTTCGGCTTCGCGGCAGAAAGGACCGAAACCAACGATGATTTGCCTGCAGACGGGAACCCCACGAGACCAACGTCGGCCACCGACTTGAGTTCCAACGTGATGTCAACAACTTCACCGGTCTCGCCGAGCAGTGCGAAACCCGGCGCCTTGCGGGCCCGAGATGCCAGAGCGAAGTTACCGAGACCACCGCGACCACCCATGGCAGCCACGAAGCGCGTTCCGGCTCCCACCAGGTCGACCAGGATCTCGCCCTGCTCGTCCAGGATCACTGTGCCGTCGGGCACCCGAAGCTCCAAGTTTTCGCCCTGAGCACCGTCGCGGTTGTCACCCGCTCCCGGCTTACCGTTGCCGGCCCTCGCGTGTGGCCGGAAGTGAAAGTCGAGCAGAGTGTGCACATTTGGGTCCACGACGAGGGTGACGTTCCCACCGTTACCTCCATTGCCTCCATCAGGTCCACCGAGGGGCTTGAATTTCTCACGGTGCACGGAGGAACAACCGTGCCCGCCATCGCCGGCCTGCAGGTGCAGCACGGTGCGATCGATAAAGCGGGCCATCTGTGTTCTCCAAAGTCTGCTGATACTCATGAACTGCTGTACAAACCGACGAGGGGCGAGCCCGAAAATCCGGACTCGCCCCTCGCCTACGAAAATCTGAAATCAACGACTGCCTTGCGGCCATGCCGACGATTTAAGCGGAAACCGCTTCAGCTGCTGCTAAAACCGGAGCCACGACGATGTTGACCGTCTTACGACCGCGCTTCTTGCCGAACTCCACTGCGCCGGCGCTCAGCGCGAACAACGTGTCGTCCTTGCCGATTCCGACGAGCACGCCCGGGTGGAACTTGGTGCCGCGCTGGCGGACGAGGATCTCGCCGGCGCTGACAACCTGGCCGCCGAAACGCTTGACGCCCAACCGCTGTGCATTCGAATCGCGACCGTTCTTAGAACTGGACGCGCCCTTTTTATGTGCCATGTTATTCGCCTACCTTCAGCCGAGGGAGATGCCGGTGACCTTGACCTGGGTAAGCGGCTGGCGGTGGCCCTGTCGCTTGTGGTACCCGGTCTTGTTCTTGAACTTGTGGATGATGATCTTCGGTCCCTTGGTGTGGGCCACGAGCTCGGCGGAGACGCTGGCCTTGGCCAACTCTTCCGCTCCCACTGTGACGCTGTCACCATCGACGACCATGATGGCCGCAAGGTCGACGGCAGCACCGGGCGCACCTTCGAGCTTCTCGACCTCGATGATGTCTCCCTGAGCAACCTTGTACTGCTTGCCGCCGGTCTTAACGATCGCGTACATCGCGGACGCGCCTTCCTGCCTTGAGTTTCAATTACGTGGTGTCTACAGAGATTGCAGCTGATGCGACTCGTCATATCCCAGACGCACCCGCTACAGCTGAACCATGGCTTCTTCGTAAAAGAGGCCTTGGGCAACCCTTGGATCAGCGCGAAACGGCGTTCCGCGCCCATGGCCAACAACAAATGTCGGCCGACGATTCAGAATACGCGGCGACCGCCCTTGGAAGCAAACCGGCCAGAGCCCTGGGGCAGCGGACTGAACGATCGCCCCCAAAGGCTCTCACTCCTTGGGTGGCCCTGCAGGTCGAGAAGCCGCACGGCGGCGTCTCGGAGCTGCCGCTACTGGCTGTTCGGGCGAATCCCCCAGCGGCGTTACGACAACCTTTATGGGATCAGGACTGAGGTCGGCAACGACGGGCACAGACTCTGTAGCGGCTGGCGCCGATTCGGTTGCCGTGGCCGACTGACCCTCGCCCGCACTCTTACCCCGACCACCACGGCCACCCCGACCACCGCGGCGACGGCTGGTCTTTGCATCACCATCCGGCGCCTGCGCTGCTGCCGAAGATTCGACAGCACCTTCCGGTTCAGTGGCCGACTCCGCTGACTCCGCCTTTGCCAAGGGCTGGCTCGTTGCGGCTTGACTGGGCGAACTGTCGGACGTCGCCGGAAGAACGATGACAGCGCCTTCAGCACTCGGATTCGGCGCACCTGCCGGACGTCCCGCCGCCCTGCGGCGCCTGCGGCCCGCGGGAACGATTTCGGCTTCATCTGAAGCATCGACGGAGCGCTCACTACCACCCGCGTCCATCAAGGGGGTCTCTGCAGCGGCAACCGAAGCGGCGTCGTCCCCAGCGCCGGAAGAAGCAGCGTCCGAAGAGGCAGCCGCAGTTGCAGCCAGCTCCGACTTCACGAGAGCAGCCGCATCCTCGGCAGCGCGCCGCTCGGCGAAACTCGGCGGCTTCGGTCCACGTGGGTCGCGCTGCGGTGGCGTCACCTGCGGCAGCGATGCGGCAAAGGCTTCATCGGACTCTGCGGGTGCCGTCGGGTTCCGGTCCTGGTCACGGCTGCCGCCATCACGGCTGCGACGACGACCGCTGCGATCATTCCCGTTGCGATCCGATGACGATGACGATGACGATGACGACGACGACGAACCAGCGCCATTGCGATCGAACCCACCCTGGCGTTCCTGGACAAACTCCGGCATTCCGGCGTCGACGGGGACATCATGCAGCACGATGCCGCGTCCATGGCAATGCTCGCAGAGCTCGGAGAAGGCCTCCACCAGCCCGGTGCCCATTTTCTTGCGCGTCATCTGAACCAGACCTAAAGACGTTACTTCGGCTACCTGATGACGGGTCCGGTCGCGGCCCAGACATTCGGTCAACCGTCGCAACACCAAATCGCGGTTCGCTTCCAGCACCATATCGATGAAGTCGACAACGATGATGCCGCCGATATCGCGCAGACGCATCTGCCGAACAACCTCTTCGGCGGCTTCGAGGTTGTTCTTCGTCACGGTCTCTTCGAGGTTGCCCCCAGAACCGGTGTACTTGCCGGTGTTGACGTCGACGACCGTCATCGCCTCGGTGCGGTCGATAACGAGAGAGCCGCCAGAGGGTAGGTGCACCTTGCGTTCCAATGCTTTGGCGATTTGCTCATCCACCCGGTAAGCAGCGAAAACATCGGTGCGCCCCTCGAATCGGACCACCCGCTCGGCCAATTCTGGCGCCACCTGCTCCACGTAGCCGTGCAGCGACTCCCAGGCCTCGTCGCCGTCGATGACGAGCTTGGTGATATCGGAGTTGAACAAGTCGCGCACAACTTTGATCAGGGTGTCCGGCTCCGAATACAGCTGCTCCGGGGCATTGGACTTCAGGCCTGCCCGGCGCGAAATCTCGGTCCACTGGGCCTGAAGGCGCTCAACATCGCGCACCAGCTCTTCCTCGGAGACTCCCTCGGCGGCGGTCCGAATAATGACGCCCGCATCTTCGGGCACAATACGATCCAAAATGGCCTTCAAGCGCTTGCGCTCAACATCGGGCAGCTTGCGAGAGATGCCCGTCGCTCCCCCGTTCGGTACGTACACCAAGAAGCGCCCGGGGAGGGAGATTTGGCTCGTCAGACGCGAACCCTTGTGCCCCACCGGGTCTTTCGAGACCTGGACAAGAAGGGTGTCGCCCCCGGAGAAAGCGGTTTCAATCTTTCGGAACTTGCCAGCCAACCCTGCGGCGTCCCAGTTGACCTCACCCGCGTACAGCACGGCATTACGACCACGGCCAATATCGACGAAGGCAGCTTCCATCGAGGGCAGCACGTTTTGAACGCGGCCCAGGTAGATGCTGCCGATCATCGACGCTGAACCGGCTTTGGAGACAAAATGCTCGACGAGCACACCGTCCTCAAGCAGGGCGACCTGCGCTAAGTCCCCGCGCTGGCGAACTGCCATCACACGCTCAACAGACTCACGACGCGCGAGAAACTCCGCCTCCGTGAGGATTTGCGGACGCCTACGCGTCTGCAGCGAATCACGCCTGCGTTGCCGCTTTGCTTCGAGGCGGGTTGATCCGCGCACACCCTGCACTTGGGACTCAGCGGATTTGACCTCGCGGACATGAACCACCGTGTCGGCTGGATCGTCGCCAGTCCGGCTGGCATCATCTGCGCCGCGTGCGCGGCGACGACGACGACGCCGGGAGGTGTTGCCGCCTTCGGCATCATCATCCTCCGAGTCCCGTACCGCGGCGTCACCAGGATTTACTGCACCACCCTCAGGAAGGTCTGATTCATTGTCTAAGGAGGCACCTGATTCGCCTTCGACGTCGTTTTCGGTTGCTTCCAACTCACGGTCGAAGCTGCGGCCGCGGCCACGGCGTCCCCGGCGGCGCCGGCGGCGGCTTTCGTCAGAAGACTCGTCGGCGTCACCCTCGTGCGCACCCGAGCCCTCAGGTGATTTCCGTGCCGAGACGGCAGCATCGACGATGCTGTCGAGGTCCACTAGCTTCGGTGATGCAGTGCCTGCTTCGCTTGCTTCGGCCGCCTGTTCGCTGGCCGTTGAAGAAGCGTCTTCGGCGGCCTTACCGCGGCGACGACGAGGGGGTCTCGGGGTCTCATCCGGCGCGAGGAAAAGCGGGGCCGCGGAGAAGGAGCCAGCGACGTTGCCACCCGCTGGGTTTACGGCGCCGGAGTCGCTGAAGACAAAGGCCGTATCGACAGGAGTATTTTCAGCGGCCACATCTGCAAAGCCCAGCAGCGCTGTGAGTACGGCCTGGGCAGGTTCGAGGGCAATTACTGAGGCCGCTGACTTCGCAGTGACGCCCTGGTCAGCCAGCGCGGCAATGATCGCTTTGGTGCTGACCCCCGCGCGTTTGGCCAGCTGATGGACCCGTGAGCGCGGCGGCAGGTCAGCAAGAGCGGTATCGAGTGCTGGGTTGGGCACTGGAGCGCTCACGGCCTGAGCCTTGGGCGCGCGGGCTGTTCTTGGCGCGCGCTCGCGGGGGCTGCGGATAGCACCGGCTCTACGAATACCAAGGGAAACGCCGGAGGCGCGGCAGCAGCAGCAAATTCTGGCACCTGCTCGGAAGGCAGGGCTAACTCAGCGTCCGAGCTAGCAGCCTGCACTGGACGTCTTCGACCACGGGTCCGCTTCGGCGCCCCGGCTTCGGATTCTGACTCGAGAGCGGCGGGTACTTCCGGCTCAGCTACGAGTTCCGGGACGTCTGCGGCGGGGGCCCCCGCTGCTTCCGGTCCCCTCCTCGACCTTCTCGGGGCCGTCTTGCGCGCGGCTGGCTGGGCATCAGAACCCTGGGCATCAGCGGCACTGCTGGCTGCGGGCAGAGTCTGCGCCGCTGCCGGGTCGGTCAGAATCGCGGTGAGGACGCTACGCGCTTGCGCCTGGTCAACGGAGGACTGCGACGATTTCGCAACGACGCCAGCATCGGCAAGCGCGCTAAGAACCTGCTTGGAACTCAGGCCAGCACGTTTGGCCAGCTCGTGGACACGCTGTTTGCCGGGCAGGTCGCTCAGTAATTCGGCGAGTGCAGCGGCGGAGAGATAAGAAACGGGTACGGACATGCGGTGGTATCCCCTCCCAGGGACCCCGGGCGCGTGGTGAACGCGTCCGCTCGGGGACCTGTGGATTAGCTAAAGTCCGCGCTGCAAGCAACGCAGGAAGTCTGTGAGTGGTAGCGACCGATCTCGGCTTCCTCGCGCGGTGACGGTGTGTCACGCACCTTCTTATTCGCGGGAGGCAAAAACCTGACCAGGCCCAGATGACAAACGAAACACCTTTATGGCGCTGAGTTGGTCAACCGAATTCAGTATTCCACACCGCATCAGGCAGACCGCCCGGAGTGCTTTGTAGTGGCGCGTCCTCGCCCGATGGTTACAGACCAGCCAAGTGGATGTGCTCATTGCGGCGGGCAATTCCCACGCTCAGCGCTGTCGCGAACGCGCACCAGGCAGGGTACGGCGCCAACACCCGTCCAGCGCTGGGTTTTGCCGCTCCCACACGTCGTACCAAATCTGCCGAACTTACCGTGAGGACGGCACACTCCGCCGCGGCCAACCATGGTCGGTGGACCCTGAAAAATAACCAGCTCCATGCGGTATTCAAGCCCAGGTTCACCGCGAACGCGGTGACCAACTGTTGCCGCTCCCGCGTTTTGTCCGCTGCTGCTAACTCATCGAGTGCCACGGCCGTCGCTCCTGCAATGTCTGCATACAGCGGCGTCCACACCAGTGGAAATGCTAGCGGCGGCGGCTGCCATTCCGGTTTGCGGAGCCCACGATAGTAGGCCGAGTCAGGATCGGTGGCGAGTGACCCGATAGCCGCGCACCCCACCACCGCCACGCCGGTCGCCAACAATGTTCGGAGCCGAGTACCACGTCGCGTTGTCGAAGCCATGACGGCCAACCTACTCGCGCGCACGGTCAGGGGCCGACGGAGCGCCAATAGAAGATCTCTTCGCGGGAATCGGTCGGACTGAGTCGAATCGAGTCGGGCAGTCGCCCATATTCGGTGAAACCTATTCCTTCGTAAAACTTCTCGAGCCCTCGCCCACCTCGCACGGACAGCGTCAGTGTGTCAATACCGAGTTCGCTCGCATACTTATCAACTTCGCCGAGAAGTGCCCTACCGAGTCCTCGTCCTTGATGGTCGGGGTCGACTATCACGGTCCGGACCTCCGCGCGATGACTGTGCAGCGCGATCGTGGCCGGCACGAGAAAGGCACAGGCGATGAGCTGGTCCTTCGCGATGTCGGTGTGCTGCGTGAACACCAGAGCCTTCCGCTTGCCGGCCCGGATCTCGTCTACGGCGGCGGCTGCTGCTGGCGCGATCTCTTGCCGCGTGGCTGTGGGCAGGTAGCCGACGCTGCCGCCTGCCTGAGACACTCTGTGCCACAGGGTCAACAACGCTGCGGCAAAGAAGTTGTCGGAGGCGAGAGCGGTGTTGCGGTCACCGTCGGCCGCGCCGGGCTGGCCTGGACCAACCCGGCGGACGACGAAATTGTTTTCTCTCACAGGTTCGGGAACCACAGACCGATCTCGCGGGCAGCCGACTCTGCTGAATCCGAGCCGTGCACGATGTTGAATTGGACCTCGAGCGCGAAATCGCCGCGGATCGTCCCGGGGGCGGCCTTCTCGACGGGGTCGGTCCCACCAGCAAGCTGACGGAAAGCTGCGATCGCACGGGGTCCTTCGATCACCAGCGCGACCAGCGGTCCACCGGTGATGAAATCGACGAGGCTGCCGTAGAACGGACGTTCAGCGTGCTCCGCGTAGTGCTCTTTCGCCACCGCAACAGTTGTCAACCGGTGCTCCATCGCCACCAGGGCCAGACCCTTGCGCTCGATGCGAGCGATTACCTCCCCTACAAATCCACGGGCGACCCCATCGGGCTTGATCAGTACCAGACTGCGTTCGGTGGCTTCAGACACGCGCAAAACTCCTTTGTTGGGCCGTTCATTTGTTCACTGATCAGTCACATCAATCTATAAAGCGGACGCACCGCAGGGCCAATCCAACCCCGGAAGACAGGATGTGGCCTGTTCAATTCTTCTCAGCTAACGAGGCACTGCCGGCACCTTCGCCATCCTCGCCATGCTGGTCGGCTGCGGCCGCCGCTTCTGCTGCGTCGCGGATCTGGGATGGCAGCACGCCGTCGGCCAACCGCTGCCGGTACTCGTTGCGGAAATAAATCAAAGTCCACCACGCCACCCCAAAGATGATGCCCATAATGCCGAGCGCGGGGTAGATGAACCAACACGCGATGTGCACCACCTGCAAAGCGACAATCACCTTCAGCATCCACGGCTTGCTCACGAAGGCGCACGCCCCCACCATCGCGGCGGCCAGTAACAGTAAGGCCGCGATCTCCCAGAAAGCCAGCGGGTGGTCAGTGGACGCAACAGGCAGACCCAATAAAACGGTGATTGCCTGCAGAATGAGCGCCCCGGACATCACTCCGCGAAAACCACGCTCCGGATCAGCTTTTCGACTGCTTGGAGGCATCAACGTCGCCGGGACATTCAGTACCATGGGATCGAGATTGACGGGTTCGGTGCGTGCGGGGCTTCCCGGTTTTTGTTTCCGTCCGTTATCTGGTGATCGATCGCCTTGAGATTGGTTACCGCGAGATTGAGTCACTGGATCTGCCTTCCTGCCAGAGCCCTGGCATCGCCAGCGGATACCACTGAGCCTGTGACGACAATGCCGCTCCCCGAGTCCGCGTTAGCGGCCTCGCTATCAGCTGAATCGGCGTTCGCTGAATCTGCCTGGTCTGTTCCCGCCAGTTCGGTTGCGAGCGCGAGAGCTGCCCGCATATGTCGCGCCGTGTGCACCCGTTCCTCACCGAAGATCTCGACGGCCAATGCTGCCAAGTCGTCAAGGTTCATCGTTCTGGGAGAGGAGTTGGTCGTCACGACGACCGCGTCAAAGGAATCGACTAGCGCGGTCAGGATGCCACGTGCATCCTTGTCGCCCATGATGGCAATGACGCCAACCAGTCGGCTGAACGAGAACTCTTCCGTCAGCGCAACGGCGAGAGCTTTTGCGCCGTGCGGATTATGGGCGGCGTCTATCAGAATGGTCGGTTGACTGCCGATGCGTTCGAGCCTGCCCGGCGAGGCAACTGCGGCAAACCCGTCTTGGATAGCGCCTAGGTCCAGCGCCTTTCCCGGGCCCGCGCCGAAGAATGCTTCGACCGCGGCGAGTGCTACCGCGGCGTTGTGCGCCTGATACGTGCCGTGTAGCGGCAGGAAAATATCCTCGTACGTACCGCCCAGGCCCTGAAGGGTGAGGCGCTGGCCGCCGACCGCGACATCCCGGTGCAGTACTGAGAACTCACTGCCGTACCGTGCGACGGTCGCATCCATAGCAACGGCCCTGGCAATAATGACGTCCATGGCCGCAGACTCTTGCTCGGCGATGATCACGGTGGCGCCCACCTTGATGATGCCCGCCTTCTCGCCAGCGATTGCCGTGATGGTGTCGCCAAGGTAGTGCATGTGGTCCATGCCGACAGGCGCAATGACGGCAACGTGCGCGTCAACGACATTTGTCGAATCCCAGGTGCCACCAAGGCCGACTTCCACGACAGCAACCTCTACCGGCGCATCGGCAAAAGCCGCGTAAGCCATAGCGGTGAGGATCTCAAACTTCGACAGCGCCACCCCACCCTCGCGCAGGCTCTCCGCGTCCACGAGGTCGATAAACGGGGAAATATCGGCAAAGGTTCTGACGTAGTCGTCCTCGCTGATCGGTAGCGCATCGAGACTGATGCGTTCAGTCACCGACTGCAGGTGCGGCGACGTGAAACGGCCGGTGCGCAATCCGATCCGACTGATCAAGGCATCGATCATCCTTGCCGTCGAGGTCTTGCCATTGGTACCTGCCACCTGAATCACGGGGTAGCTGGTTTCAGGTGACCCAAGCACCTGGAGCAGTCGCGAAATCCGGTGCAGGCTCGGTTCGATCTTGGTCTCGGGCCACCGCAGGTTCAGGATGTCTTCGACTGCATCAAGGTCAAGGTTCTGATCCGAGTGCGCAAGCAGGTCCTCTTGATCATCCAGATCGGCTGTAGCTGAGGCGATCTCACCGGTGGGGTCGGGTTCCACGATCTCTTCGCGTGTTGGAACCGGACCACGCTCACCCAGCGCGGCCCGCACCTGCTCCTCGACTTCGCCGTGCAGATTGAAGAAATCCTCGGCGCTGTTATCCGGCTCGCCGTCATCAAAGCTTTCCGGCTCGTATTCCCGCTCGTCGCGACTCATACTGTGCCACCGGCCATCTCTGCTAGCCGAGTACTGATCCGAGCAATGTCGGCCGCGGCTCGATCGGCCCGACCTCGAATCTTGGCAACCACTGCTTCCGGTGCCTTATCGGTGAAGGCGGTATTCGACAGCTTCTTGTCGGTGTCCGCAATTTCTTTGTGTGCTGCGGCGAGATCCTTTTCCAACCGAGCCTTTTCAGCAACGAGATCGACGGTTCCGGAGGTGTCGATGTCCACCGTGACGAGCTGACCGGTGACGCCGACCACCACCTGCACACTGATCGAGGGCATGAAATCCTCGTCCGGTGCGGTGAGTCGCGCAACTGACCGGAGCACCGGCTCCAAGCTGAGTAAGTCCGCCGAATCGAGTCCGGTGAGCGCAGCGGGCACCTTCGCCGACGGCTTGATACCTTGATCGCTGCGGAAGCGGCGCACTTCGGTGATCAGCTGTTGAGCCTTCTCTACCTTGTCGAGAAGCGCTTCGGCGCCCTGGCTTTCGCCCGGTTCTGTGATCGCCCCTTGCGGCCAGGCAGCGATCACAAGAGATTCCCCGCCCGTCAAACTCGTCCACAGCGTCTCAGTGACGAAGGGGATAAACGGGTGCAGTAATCGCAGCACCGTGTCCAAAGTGTGGCCAAGAACCTGCTGCGTACTTCGAACGGCCTTCTCGTCGCCCGAGTAGGTCGCCACCTTGGCAAATTCCAGGTACCAATCGCAGAACTCGTCCCAGACGAAGTGGTACAGGCCCTCGGCCGCCTTGCCGAACTGGAAGTCCGCCAACAGTGACGTTGTCGCCGCAACCGTTGAGTCCAAGCGCAGCAAAATCCACTGGTCCACGTCGCTAAGCTCGCTACGTTCCAGCGGCATATCGGGGACAACAGCCCCGCTCATCAAGGCAAACCTTGTGGCGTTAAACAGCTTCGAACAGAAGTTGCGCGAACCCGCGACCCACTCCGCACTTGTCGCTTGGTCAGCGCCGGGGTTCGAACTACGCGCAAGCGTGAAACGCACCGCGTCGGCGCCGTACGTCTCGATCCAATCCATTGGATTGACCACGTTGCCGCGCGACTTACTCATCTTGCGGCCCCGCTCATCGCGCACCATGCCATGCAGCGCAACAACTGTGAAGGGGGTGACGGACTTCCCTGTTTCATCCTTCATCGCGTACATCCCGAACATCATCATCCGTGCCACCCAAAAGAACAGGATGTCGTAACCGGTGACGAGAACCGACGTCGGGTAGAAAGCCTTGAGCGTGTCGGTATTTTCCGGCCATCCCATGGTGGAGAAAGGCCACAATCCCGAAGAGAACCAGGTATCGAGGACATCCGTGTCCTGCACCCACCCCTCGCCCGGCTTGGCATCGCCGGGTCCGAAGCACTCCACTTCACCGTCCGGCCCGTACCAAATCGGAATCCGGTGCCCCCACCACAGCTGGCGGGAAATGGTCCAGTCGTGCATATTGTCGACCCAGTCGAAGTACCGAGCGCCCAACTCCGGTGGGTGGATCGATGTTTCGCCGTCGCGGACAGCATCGGCGGCGGCTTTCGCCAAGGGGGCAACTTTGACGAACCATTGCAGCGATAGCCTCGGCTCGATGACGTCATCGGAGCGTGAGCAATGTCCAACGGAGTGGATGTAGGGCACCTTCTCGGCCACGATGCGGCCCTGCGTGCGGAGCTCTTCCTTGATGGCGCTGCGTGCGGAGAAGCGATCCATACCGTCAAAAGCGGTACCGGTCCCCAAGATTGCCGCGGCCTCGTCGAGCACTGTGATCTCAGCGAGCCCGTGACGGCGCCCGATCTCGAAGTCGTTGGGGTCGTGGGCCGGGGTTACCTTCACGGCGCCGGTACCGAAGGCCGGATCCACGTAGTCATCGCCCACGATGGGGATGTCGCGGCCCACGATGGGCAGCGTGAGAGTGCGGCCGATGAGGTGGGCATACCGTTCGTCATCCGGATGCACCGCGATACCGCTGTCGCCCAACATGGTCTCCACCCGCGTGGTCGCCACCACCAGCGAGAAGGGTTCGCCGTCGCCAGGTGTGGAGTCGTAGCGAATCGACACCAGCTCGCCAGAGTCCTCCGAATGTTCCACTTCGATATCCGAGAGCGCGGTGCGGCAGCCGGGACACCAGTTGGTGATGCGGTTGGCGCGATAGATCAGTCCATCATCGAAGAGCATCTTAAAAATGGTCTGCACTGAATCGCTCAGACCCTCGTCGAGGGTGAACCGCTCCCGACTCCAGTCCACCGAATCGCCCAGACGCTTCATCTGACCGAGGATCGCCCCTCCCGATTCGGCCTTCCAATCCCACACCTTCTGCACGAAAGCGGCGCGGCCCAGGTCGTGCCGGGTTGTGCCTTCTGCTGCCAGTTGCTTTTCGACCACGTTCTGGGTCGCGATACCGGCATGGTCCATCCCAGGAAGCCACAGCACTTCATCGCCGCTCATCCGGTGCCAGCGCGCCAGAATGTCCATCATGGTGTGATCAAGGGCGTGGCCAACATGCAGGTTGCCTGTGACGTTCGGCGGTGGCAGCACGATCGAGAAGGGCTTACGTTCTCCGGAGAGCACCCGCGCGGGGTCGGCGGTGAAATACCCGGCATCGAGCCAGCGCTGATACGTCGGGATCTCTACCGCAGCCGGATCGTACTGGGTGGGCAGGTCAGCCGGGCTCGCCGCCGGCGCGAAGTGGGAAGTTGCTGGGGTGGCATCGGGTAGAGCGTTGTCGGTCACGCTTCACACTTTAGTTGGCCGGACTTCGAGCCGCTTCCCCCTGCGCCGCGCGCACTCCTGCGCCCGCCGCCCCTTGCTTTGCCGCGCTGTTCCGCGCTGTTCCGCGCCGAGCGCCTAAGGCGTCAACGGCATCGGGCCGTAAAGAATCCCATGTTCGTTATGCAGGACCACGGCATCGATGCCTTGGGCAAGCAAATCGGGAAAGTGCTCGGAGAGCCAGTCTTCGGCCTCGGTCTGCGTCTCGAAGATGGTGGGGGTTTCAAGCTCGTCCTCAATCACCACACCGGCTTCGTCGACATAGTTCCACTGATAACCCACGGCTGGTCTCCTTTTCCCGTTTCCCTGTGATCATGCCTGTTGTTCACGGCGCGGTAGTCGCCGGTAGCGTTCAACAGAACTGAAGGAGCCCAATGTCGGAAGAGTCGCACGTCGAGTTCGGCGAAGTACTTGCAGTGGATCCGGCGCACGTGGCCGGTGCCCGCGAGTCGCGAATTGCCCGCGGATATGACGCAGACACGATCGGCCACCTGGGTCCGGTGCTCGATTGGCTGGCCGCTTGTCAAGGCCAACCCGAAATGGCGCCGCTGGCGCGGCCGCGGGTGGTGGCTTTTTCTAGTGAGGGCACCGAAACGACACTGCCGGCAAGCCTCATCTGCGCTGTAACGGTGAACACCGGAGTCGGAGTCCGGGTGGTTGGATCACCCGTTCCCATGGTTAAGGGCGGCATCGGTGTCGCTGACGCGCTCACGGAGCAGTCCTGTAACGAGGCTCTACACCGCGGCAAACACGCGGCGGATTCCGAAATAGACTCTGGCGCAGACCTTCTGATGCCCGTTCTTAGCGGCGCTGAACCCTCGGTCGCACTGAACGTGCTCGTGTGCGCACTCACCGGCATGGAACCCGTCGAAGCTATCGGGTTGAGCGAAGATCTGGACATTTCCTTATGGGTCGAGCAGGTCGGGGAGATCCGGGATGCACTGCGCCGCAGCCAACAAAGCGACGCCGGTGTCCTAAACGTGCGCGGTCTGCTCCGCATGGTTGGCGGCGCCGAACTTGCTGCACTGACAGGATTCATTACGCAGGCCGCGATCCGCCGGACGCCTGTGATCGTTGACGGTCTGGCCGGTTTTGTCGCGGCGGTGTTGGCCCATCGGCTCGCCCCGGGCGCGCAAGAATGGATGATGGCGGCGACCCCTTCGCGCAGTCGTGCGGGCCGCAGGCTCGCCGAGATGCTCGGCCTGAAAGCAGTTGTCGATCTCGGTACGGATTCAAGCGCCGGCGCCGGAGCGCTCCTGGCACTCCCGATGATTCTTGCCGCGGTGAACGCGGTGACAGATGCCTCCTAAGCCGGGTGGTGGTTGCACTCCGCCGCCCACCTCGCCCCCCTTAGAGTCGCCAGTCCACCGGATCGGCACCCATGCTTGCCAGCGCCGCGTTTGCGCGCGAAAAGGGTTTACTGCCAAAAAATCCGCGCGGGGCAGACAGCGGCGAGGGATGTGCGGAGGCGATATAGGGCACCGACCCGAGCATCGGAATGAGGGTCTGCGCATCCTTTCCCCACAGGATCGCCACCATCGGCGCCTGGCGCTGCACCAACGCCGCGATGGCCGCTGCGGTAATCGCCTCCCACCCACGTCCCCGGTGCGATGCGGGCTCCCCCGGCCGCACCGTCAGCACCCGATTCAATAGCAGCACCCCGGCCCGCGACCACGGCGTCAGATCACCGCTCAACGGCGCTGAAACACCCACGTCTGCAACGAGTTCGGTGTAAATATTCTTCAACGACCGCGGTACAGGCCGGACATCCGGCTCGACGGAAAACGACAAACCTACTGGGTGGCCCGGAGTTGGGTAGGGGTCCTGGCCCACGATGAGCACCTTGACCTCTGCGAACGGTTGCTCGAATGCACGCAGCACCTTCGAGGGCGCTGGCAGATAGGTGCGCCCCGACGCCACTTCGGCCCGAAGGAACTCCCCCATCAGTGCAAGCTCAGATGCCACCGGTTGCAGCGCGCTCGCCCATCCCGAGTCGAGCGTGCTGGGCAGCGTCACCGGTAGTGATCCCACCCTGCTGGGCCGTCAAACGGTGCGCCATCAACAGTGACGCCACTGCCCTGCGTGACGGTGCCGATCGCGGTGAAGCCCGGCGGCATCGCGCTCCCCGCGGGGAACGTTGCCACGAGAGCGTGGTCGTCGCCGCCGGTCAACAACCAGGTCATTGCGTCCTTGCCCAATGCGGACGCAACTTCGACGAGACGCGGGTGCAGATCCAGCGCGGCTGTCCGGATATTGATCGCTACGTGGGATGCGGCAGCGATATGCCCCACGTCGGCTAGTAGTCCGTCGGAGATGTCGATCATGGAGGTAGCGCCGAAGGACGCCGCGGTGATGCCAGCGACCAGCGGCGGCTGCGGTTCGCGGTAGGCGCTGACCATCACCATGGGAGAGCGAAAGCCTCGGGACAACACGGCGAGTCCGGCCGCTGCCCAGCCGAGACGCCCGGCCACCGCCAAGGTCTCGCCCGGCTTTGCCCCGGAGCGCAGGACCGGGTCCGCTCCCTGCAGGTCTCCCATGACGGTGACGGCAATGCTGAGCACATCGGATCGCGTCATATCACCCCCCACGATCCCGGCGCCGACTTGGGCCGCTACCTCATGCAAACCGCGCCCAATGCCTTCAATCAACTCTGCTGGGGTGTCCGCTGGCGCCGAGATTGCTATCACCATTGCGGTGGGCGCCGCACCCATCGCCGCTAAATCGGCCAAGGATGCCAGCGCTGCCCTTCGACCAATCTGTTCGCCGCTCGCCCAGTCGGTGCGAAAGTGCACACCGTTGACGAACATATCGACACTGACCACCACTCGACCATCGGGTGCACTAATAATGGCCGCGTCATCGCCCGGCCCGAGAATCGTGGACGCCGGCTGTTGACCGTGCGCTGTCACCGTGTCGATGAGATCAAATTCGCCCACCTCGGCCAACGTCCTTCGATCGCTGGATCGGCCTGACACAGTAGCTGGCGGGGTAGAAATGGGAACCTCCAAGTTGATGTTCGGCGATCTCGTTTCCGGCCCTAACCCGGGCTCGGGTGTGAAAACGCCCGCGCTCCTGATGGCGTTCGAGCTCGTCCTTCCATGGTGCCGCATGGAGTCCGCGTGATGCGGCAGGACCGCGGCGTGCCGGAACCGATAGGCTGCCAGACGGGGCGTTGCAGCACCCGCCCCCTTTCTCGTCCAGTGCTGATCGAATCAAAGGGGTCACCGTGGTCCAGGCTTTCATTCTCATCCAGACCGAAGTGGGGCAAGCCGCATCAGTTGCCTCGGCCATCGCCGCGATCCATGGCGTCACGAGCGCTGAAGACGTCACCGGCCCCTATGACGTGATCGTGCGTGCCGAAGCCGAAACGGTGGACGAGCTCGGCAAGTTGGTTGTTGCCAAGGTCCAAGGCGTCCCCGGAATCACCCGCACGTTGACGTGCCCCGTCGTACACCTCTGAGCTGCCCGTGTCTGAGCACGACCCGGTCTCAAAGATTTCTGGCACCGGCAGCTCTGGCGCTGAAAGCGCTGGTGCTGAAAGCGCTGGCGCTGAAAGCTCTGGTGCTGAAAGCGCTGGGCGAGCGGCCCGCCGATTGCGGTGGCAGATCTTTGCGGGCTTAACGGCGCTGCTGGTGGCCATCACCGCAATTGCGGTGCTCGCCAACCACTTCGGCTCGCTCCCCGCCGCCGACCCCAACGCCAAAGTGGCGGCAGGTGTCGTGGATCAGCCCGCGTCGAGCACTCCCGAATGCGCCGCTCTGGATGCTGCTTTGCCAGCAGAGATCGCAACGCTTACCAGGCGTGAGATGGCCGTCAACGAGCCCGGAGTCGCCGCATGGGGCGAACCGCCCGTCGTCATGCGGTGCGGTTTGGCCGATCCTCTCGAACTGACCTGCTCCTCTTCCCTGGAAGTTCTCAATGCGGTGGCGTGGTTCGCTCTCACCGATCCGGACTCCCGGTCCACCACCTTCATCGCAGTTGACAGGGCGGTACGGGTGGCGCTGACGGTCGATAACTCTCAGGGGGTTGGACCCGTGCAAGCGTTTTCCAACGTCTTGGCCAAAGTGCTGCCCGAGCGCGCCGTGTGCAACAAAGGTGTCCTCAATCCCACCGTCACACCGTAGTTAGCGCAAGCCCGTTCCGCGCGAGAGTGCCGTCTGGACAAGGTTTGTCAGCAGTTCTGAGTACGTCAAACCGCCGGCGAGCCACATCCGCGGAAACATCGAAATCGGCGTGAAGCCAGGCATGGTGTTGATCTCGTTTATCACCACCTCACCATCTAGCGTCACAAAGAAGTCCACCCGTGCCAGCCCCTGGCAATCCAGCGCTGCGAACGCACGCGCGGCGAGATCGCTCAGGCGCGCAGTGGTCTCAGGCGTCAGTGAAGCGGGGATGTCGAAGGTGGCCGCGTCATCGAGATACTTCGCAGTGAAGTCGTAAAAGCTAAAATCCGTCCCCAAGTGAATCTCCGCAGTAGGCGACGCCCGGACGGAGCCGTCCGGAAATTCCAAGACGCCGCACTCGATCTCGCGCCCTAGTACCGCCTTTTCGACCAGCACCTTCGGATCTGTCTGTCTGGCATGCGCGATCGCAGCTTCCAGATCCTCCCAGCAATCAACCCTGCTGACACCCAAGCTGGAGCCCGCACGCGCAGGTTTCACAAACGCTGGAAGTCCGATCAAGTCGCGCTCCGATTGGGTCAGGGTTTGCCGCTCGGGTCGCAACACCACCCAGTTACCCACGGGAAGACCTTCGGCGGCCAGCAGCTTCTTGGTGAACTCTTTATCCATGCCCGCAGCGCTCGCCAACACTCCGGCGCCCACGTAGGGCAATCCCGCCAATTCGATCAGACCCTGGATAGTGCCGTCCTCGCCAAAGGGGCCGTGCAGCACCGGGAAGATGACGTCGACGCTTTTGGGTGAGCCGGTGCCGGAATCACCTAGCAGGATCAGATCATTGGTCGTGGGATCCACGGACAGCGCTACGGGCGGCCCCGCGGGGACCTGCGGCAGCTTGCCATCGACAATCGCCAAGTTGATGTCCTGCGGTAGGTGCACCCAGGTACCAGAAGTCGTTATTCCCACAGGGATCACGTCAAAAATGGTTCGGTCCAAATGGCGCATCACCCCCGATGCAGAAACACACGAAATACCGTGTTCACCACTGCGACCGCCAAAAACGACGGCAACTCGGACCTTCTCCCCGCCCACCGGCGGCCGCATGCTCATGGGACATCAGCCTACGGTCGCCGGGGGGCGCGACGCGCTCACTCGGGCGTATGTCGGCGCTTCATCAAAGATCTGACCAGTTCGGCCGGGGGAAGTTGGTGGTAACACACCTCGAATACCGCGTCGGTGATGGGCATCGAGATTCCGTAAGTGGCCCCTAGCGCCCGCAGGCTCCGACACGACACCACCCCCTCGGCGACTTGCCCGCTTCCCGCTGCCTGCGCAGCTTCCAAGCCCATCCCCTGCGCCAACCGAACACCGAAAGTTCGATTCCGCGAGAGCGGCGACGAACAGGTGGCGACCAGATCCCCGATTCCGGCTAGGCCGGCAAACGTTGCCGCTTGCGCGCCCAAAGCAACGCCGAGCCGAGTGATCTCATCCAGACCACGGGTAATCAATGACGCCTGGGTGTTGCTCGCAAGCCCCAGACCCTCGGCCATTCCACAGGCAAGTGCAATGATGTTTTTCCCAGCGCCAGCGATCTCCGCGCCGATTACGTCGGTGATCGTATAGGGCCGAAAATAGTCGTTCGCGCTGGCTTGCTGAACAGCAATTGCTTGGTCGTGGTCAATGCACGCCACGACGGTGGCGGTGGCCTGGCCTTGCGCGATTTCCCGGGCCAGGTTGGGTCCACTCACCACTACGATGCGGACTGGGTCAATATGGCCGACGGTACGAATGACCTCACTCATTCGCAGGCCGGTGCCGATTTCCACGCCTTTTGCCAACGAGATGATGGGCACGCGCGTTGGCAGTAGGTCGCGCCAGACTCCGAGATTCTCCCGCAGACTTTGACTGGGTACTGCAAAAACCACCGCGTCGGCGCCGTTGACTGCGACCTCGACATCGCTCGTGGCGGTCAGGGTCGCTGGCAGCGAAATACCCTCCAGGTAGTCGTGGTTGACCTGGTCAGTATTGATATCCCGAACGACTTCCGAGCGGCGCGCCCACAGCCGAACATCACGGCCCGCATCAGCCAGCACTTTGGCGAAGGTGGTCCCCCACGAACCTGACCCAAGGACCGCGACCCGATTAATGGGCTTGGCGCTCACTGATGTGAATCCGACACACCCGGGTCCGCTAGCGGCCGCACGGGGGCCTTGGCTGCGGGCTTCGGCGGGCGCGGTGGCATAAAGAACCCAGCGGGCGCTGGCTCGGTTCGCAGTTCGGCAACCAAATCCTTCACCGCTCCCATGATGAGAAACGAGACATCCCTGATGGCCCTGCTGTCGATCGGTTTGCCCTGATACGCCGAAAGGTCAAGCGGTTCGCCAATTTTGACAGTGATGTCCTTGCGCGGGAAAGGTTTGAACTTGCCCTTCTTGATGTACGGGACAAACACGCGCTGCGTACCCCACGTGGCCATCGGAAGCACCGTGATGTCGCCCGACAGGGCCAACAGCGCAACCCCCGCCTTCGGCTTCATTGGCCAGAACTCGGGATCACGGGTGATAGTGCCCTCCGGATAAATCACCACCACCTTGCCCTGCTCCATCGACGCGATTGCTGCAGCCAGAACCTCTTGTCCCGCACCAACATTGCGCTCGACCGGAATCTGCTGGGTGCCGGTGAGCGCTTTGCCCACCACCGGAACCTTCCACAGCGAAGACTTCGCCATGAAGTGCGGCCAGCGGCCGGATTTGCGGACAAAGACGGCGTTGTAGACGGGATCCAGATGTGAAATGTGATTACCCACCAACAAAATTCCCCCCGGCCGCTGAAGTTGCTCACCGCCGAGAAAAATGCGTCGGCCCAGTATCGCCGTGACACAGTAGAAAATGGCTTTGCACACCCGAATCCAGGCGTTCATCCCCTCGTAATACGCACCTCGGACCACTATTACTCCTTCGTCACATTCGGGTTATCGGATGTCGTCGGCCTTCGACCTGGGACCCACCGTGCACCTCACCCTAGAGGCAGAGCGCGCGCACGCTGGGCTAGAGCGCGAGACCGAGAACGGACACCCGATGTGCGGGTAGGAAACAAGGGCAGTAACCACCCGCGACACTCTGTGTTAACAGACGGGGTTCAGGTATTGGCCTTCGTAGGGCAACAATGAGGGGGTGACTACTAGCAAGCAGGATCCCAACACGCCGCGCAGCGCCCCGACCCCCGGCCCCAGGCGGCAGATGCCGACTGCACCCAGCGAACCAGTCGGTCACGTAGCCGAGGTCCCCGTCATCGCGCCGGGAACCGGGCCGGTGCATGTAGACGGTGTCGCCGCGCCCCTCCAAGTGGTGCAGCCCGAGCATTTCCGTCGCGTTGAATCGGCTTCCGACGAGCCAGACGTGGTGCTTGAGTTCGACTCCGAGCTTCCGGAGAACAGGTTCTCCAATCGCGAATTGAGCTGGCTCGACTTCAACGCGCGCGTGTTGGCTTTGGCTGAAGACAAGGACCAGCCGCTGCTGGAACGGGCCAAGTTCTTGGCTATTTTCGCCTCGAACCTGGATGAGTTCTACATGGTCCGCGTGGCTGGCCTGAAGCGTCGTCATCAGATGGGGCTCTCCGTCAGCAGCGCGGACGGTCTAAGCCCGGTCGACCAGCTGGCGCTGATCTCGGAGCGGACGCAGGAACTGGCAGAACGGCACGGAAACTGCTTTACCGACGACGTGCTGCCCGCGCTCGCCGAGGCTGGGATCAAAATCTTGCACTGGGGGCAAATAGCGGAAACCGACAAGGGCCGGTTGCAGGACTACTTCACCGACCAAATATTCCCGGTCCTGACACCGCTCGCCGTAGACCCCGCACACCCCTTCCCCTACATCTCGAGCCTGAGTTTGAACATGGCAATCATGGTGCGGGACCCAGAATCTGGGGCGGAACGCTTCGCTCGGCTCAAGGTGCCGAACAACGTCGATCGCCTCGTTCGGGTACGTCGCGGTGAATTCGAATATCTTCCGTTGGAGGACTTGATCGCCGCCCACCTGGGCGCGCTATTCCCTGGCATGCAGGTCGTGGAGTACCAAACATTCCGAGTTACTCGCAACGCCGATCTCGAAGTCGAAGAAGACCGCGACGAAGACCTCTTGCAGGCGATGGAACGAGAGCTCGCACGTCGCCGATTCGGGCCACCCGTACGGCTCGAGATCGCCGACACCACTAGCGAACGCATCTTGGATCTCTTGATCACCGAGCTGGACGTCGACCCCGCCGACGCAGTGGAAGTGCCAGGACTACTTGACCTCTCGTGCATGTGGCAGCTTTACGGACTGGACCGGCCGACCCTCAAGGACGCGCCGTTCGTCCCGGCAACGAACCCTGCATTTGTCGACGGCGAAACCCCCAAGAGCGTTTTCGCCACGCTTCGTGACGGGGATGTGTTGCTCCATCACCCCTACGAATCGTTCGCCACCACCGTGCAGCGATTCATCGAGCAGGCAGCAGCAGACCCCCACGTACTTGCAATTAAACAAACCCTCTACCGCACCTCGGGTGATTCCCCCATCGTCTCGGCGTTGATTGAAGCCGCTGCGGCAGGTAAGCAGGTAGTGGCCTTGGTGGAAGTTAAAGCGCGTTTCGATGAGCAGGCCAATATCTCCTGGGCGAAGGCTCTGGAAAAGGCTGGCGTGCACGTGGTTTACGGTCTGGTCGGCCTCAAGACGCACTGCAAGACAGCGTTGGTGGTGCGCCAGGAAGGCTCCGTCATTCGGCGGTATTGCCACATCGCGACTGGAAACTACAATCCCAAGACCGCTCGGATCTATGAGGATCTTGGCCTGCTGACAGCCGACCCGGATATTGGCGCCGACCTGACGGATTTGTTCAACGTTCTGACCGGGTACTCACGGCAGACCGAATACCGCAACCTGTTGGTGGCCCCGCATTCGTTGCGCGATGGGGTGGTCAGTCGCATCCATCGCGAGATCGAGCACGTGCGCGCTGGCGGCACCGGGTTGGTCCGGCTAAAGATGAACTCGGTGGTCGACGAGCAAGTGATCGACGCGCTGTACCGGGCGTCCCAGGCTGGCGTCAAAGTCGACATGACCGTGCGCGGGATCTGTGCACTCCGCGCCGGAGTGCCTGGTTTGAGTGAGAACATCGTGGTGCGATCGGTGGTGGGCCGTTTCTTGGAGCACTCGCGCATCTTCCATTACGGCAACATGGGTAACGACGAGTACTGGATTGGTAGCGCGGACATGATGCACCGCAACCTCGACCGTCGAGTTGAGGCACTCGTGCAGGTGAAGAGCCCTCCTGCTGTGGAACGTATGAGCAAACTGCTGGATCTCATCGCTCGCCCCGACACGCGTTGCTGGAACTTGGGTCCGGACGGATGGACACCCTCCCCCGCCGACGGCGGGCGGGATATGCAAAATGCGCTGTTGCGGGGTACCGCAGGTGTCGAGTAACACGCCCACGGAGTACGCCGCCGGTGCTGTGCTGTGGCGGCCTTCGACGAAACACGGTGCGCGGGTAGCTCTCGTGCACCGCCCCCGTTACAAGGACTGGTCGCTACCGAAAGGTAAGGCCGAGTTGGGCGAGACCCCGCCTATGACGGCCTACCGAGAGGTACTGGAGGAAACGGGTTTTGAATCGGAACTCGGACGTCAACTGACTACTGTCCGATACGCGGTGCCCTCCGGGCAGAAGCGGGTGGTGTACTTCGCTGCCCGCGCCGGTGTCGGTGAATTCACTCCGAACAAAGAGGTGGACAAACTTGAGTGGCTCAGTGTCGACAAGGCCCAAGCCCGCGTTACACACGGCACCGACCGCTCGCTTCTCGAGACTTTTGCCGCCGCTTCGCTGTCAGTTTCGACGGTGCTGTTCGTCCGTCATGCTCGCGCCGGGGTTCGCGAATCTTGGGAGGGCGATGACGACTCCCGGCCGCTCGATGCTAAAGGAACTAGGCAGGCACAAGCTCTTCGAGCGCAACTGATTCCCTTTGCCCCGGTGCAACTCCACAGCGCTTCGGTTGAGCGATGCGTGGCAACGTTGTCGCCCTTGGCAGCTGCGCTCGGCCTCCCGATCAGCCAGGAGAAAGTCTTTACTGAGGCTGCCTACCGGCGCAACCCGTCTGCGGCACGGCGACGAATCACGGAACTAGCTAAAGCTGGGGTCACCGTCGCGGTGTGCTCACAAGGAGGCGTCATACCCGGCGTTGTTAAATCACTCGCCGGACGCGCGGACCTGTCGGTGGGACCGGTAAACACCCCTAAAAGCTCGTTCTGGGTCCTGACATTCGATGGATCGAGCCTGCTGCAAGCCGACTCGTATCCGGCACCGGAAGTCTGACCCGGTTGAGTCCGACTACGGAAGCATCCGAGGACAACAAGATCTGAAGACCGCATAGGGCCCCGTCGCTTCTAGGAAGAAGTGACGGGGCCGTATAGGGCAACTCTATTCGCGGAAGAATTACTTCTTCGCCGCTGGCTTCCGGGCCGCAGGAGCCTTGGCGGCCGGCTTCGCGGCAACGCGAGCGGGTGCCTTGGCAGCAGCCGGCTTGGCGGCGGCTTTGGTGGCAGCAGCTGGCTTCGCAGCAGCTGGCTTCGCGGCGGCCCGAACAGGAGCCTTGGCAGCGGCTGGCTTGGCGACGGCCTTGGCAGCGGCTGGCTTCGCGGCAGCTGGCTTCGCGGCAGCCCGAACAGGCGCCTTCACAGCAGCCTTCACCGGGGCCTTCGCCGCCGGCTTGCTGGCTGCGCGGGCGGCGGGTGCCTTGACAGCAGCGGTCTTTGCAGCGACAGGAGACTTCGCGGCGGCAGCTGCGGCGCGGGCCGACGTGGGAGCTGCGGTAGCCTTCGGGAGCTTGACGCTGCCAGCGATAACATCCTTGAAATACTTGCCCGGGCGGAACGCCGGGATCGTGGTTTTCTTGACCTTGACGGCCTGGCCAGTACGCGGGTTGCGGGCTGTACGTGCCGCCCGGGCACGCTTCTCAAACACTCCGAAGCCAGAGATGGAAACGGTGTCACCGCTGTGCACCTGGCGCTGAATCAGATCGATCATGCCTTCGATGGCGGACTGTGCGATCTTCTTGTCACCATCCAGGCGCTCTGCGAGCTTGTCGATGAGATCAGTTTTGTTCATTGTGAGTCCCTCCCAGGACATTCCGGCCAAGGGTTTGAGGAAAAGGCCGACTCTGGCTCACGTTATGCGTCTTTCGTCGAAAAATCCAACATCTGGCGCAGAAAGTGTTACGTGCAAGGGACTCTCGGACCAAGGGCGGCAGCGTCTACGCGGTCAGAACCGGGCAGTCCGAGTGCCTGACGACGCTCCTCGTTTCACCGCATAACCGTTGGCCTGTAGAGGTTTTCGCACCTGCGGCGGCGGGCTATCCGGTAACGAATCCGGTGTTGTGACATACCGAATCTTCACAAAGTGACTGGAAAGAATTCCGGGCGGCCTTTCTCGAATTCGGTAATTTCGTCGGCGTGGCGCAGTGTTAAAGCGATGTCGTCAAGACCATTGAGTAACCGCCACTTGATGTACGGATCAATCTGGAAGTGAAACGTGAGCGACTCCGCAGTGATGCTCTGCGATTCAAGATCCACCGAAACCTCCGTTCCAGGTGCATTTTCGAGCAGCTTCCACAGCAGTTCCGTTTCGTCTTGGGAGATCTGGGCTGCTACTAATCCACCTTTTCCCGAATTGCCGCGGAAGATATCGGCAAACTTGGAGGAGATCACCACCGCAATTCCGTAATCCATGAGCGCCCACACCGCGTGCTCCCTCGAGGATCCGGTGCCAAAGTCCGGTCCTGCTACCAAAACGGACCCTGCGGCATAGGCAGGATGGTTCAGCACGAAGTGCGGGTCGGCTCGCCAACTCACGAATAGACCGTCTTCAAATCCGGTGCGCGTCACCCTTTTCAAGTACACGGCCGGAATAATCTGGTCGGTATCAACGTTGCTGCGCCGCAAGGGGATTCCCACCCCGGTGTGCTGGGTAAAAGCTTCCATCATCAGTCCTTAGTTTGCTATGAGACAAAAGTGTTCGTTTCACCGGTGGTGAGGTCGCCGCCGCTACGGCAATCAGATGCTGCTCGGCGCAGCCGCCGGTGCCAAATCAGCAGGCGAGGCGAGTGTGCCCGCGATCGCTGTGGCGGCAGCAACCGCCGGGGAGACCAGGTGCGTACGACCACCCTTACCCTGCCGGCCTTCAAAGTTGCGGTTGGATGTTGATGCACAACGCTCCCCCGGCGCGAGCTGATCCGGGTTCATGCCTAGACACATTGAGCAGCCGGCACTGCGCCACTCCGCCCCGGCCGCAACAAAAATCTTGTCCAGGCCCTCGATTTCGGCCTGCAGTTTGACCCGCATCGATCCTGGCACCACCAGCATCCGCATGCCAGTCGCGACACTGCGGTCGCGGAGAATTTCGGCCGCTACCCGCAGATCCTCAATTCGACCGTTGGTGCAGGACCCAATAAAGACGCTGTCCACCCGCACCTGGCGCAGCGGTGTCCCCGGCGCCAAATCCATGTACTCCAAGGCCTTCTCCACCGTCATCCGCTCACCATCGTCGGCAATGTCAGCAGGATCGGGCACACTGGCCGCTAAGGGTAGCCCTTGTCCCGGATTAGTCCCCCAGGTGACGTAGGGACTCAGATCTGCTGCCTGGAGAACAATCTCGGCGTCGAAGATGGCGCCGGGGTCGGTGGCAAGCGAGCGCCAATAATCTACCGCGGCGTCCCACTGCGCCCCTGTAGGTGCGTGGTCTCGGCCTTTGAGGTAGTCGAAAGTGGTGTCGTCGGGAGCGATCATGCCCGCACGTGCGCCCGCTTCGATGCTCATATTGCAGATGGTCATCCGACCTTCCATTGACAGCGCCTCGATCGCCTCCCCGCGATATTCGAGTACGTACCCCTGGCCACCGCCGGTACCGATCTTGGCGATCACCGCCAGGATTATGTCTTTCGCGGTAACACCGGCAGGCAATGTGCCATTGATCGTGATTGCCATAGTGCGAAACGGGTTGAGCGGCAGGGTCTGCGTTGCCATTACATGCTCGACCTCGCTCGTCCCAATACCGAATGCCAAAGCGCCGAAAGCGCCGTGGGTGGAGGTATGGGAATCACCGCACACCACCGTCATCCCAGGCTGCGTGAGCCCCAATTGGGGGCCAACAACGTGCACGATGCCTTGCTCGGCATTTCCCATCGAATACAGCTTGATGCCGAATTCGGCGCAGTTGCGTCTGAGCGTCTCCACTTGCGTTCGCGAGACTTCGTCTGCAATAGGCAGGTTGATGTTGAGGGTCGGGACATTGTGGTCCTCCGTAGCGAGCGTGAGGTCCGGACGACGCACTGGCCGACCCGCCAAGCGAAGCCCGTCGAATGCTTGCGGACTCGTCACTTCGTGGACAAGATGCAGATCGATAAAGAGCAGGTCGGGCTCTCCGGGGGCGCGGTGGACTACGTGTGCGTCCCAGACCTTCTCGGCGAGTGTGCGACTCATGTTCTCTCCCTCAAACTATCCACCGACGAAGATCGGTGGCCCACTTCGTTGGATCTTCCCCCACACCGAGCAGGAGAATTCGTGTCCGCTAGACATCCCACACTGTAGGATTCTAGTATCGCTTTATGGAATATGGTAGTGGCATCGGCGTTCTCGACAAAGCCGTGCAGGTACTTCGCGCCTGCGCCAGTGCGCCGGCGGCTCTCGCCCAACTCTGCGCCGAGACCGGATTGCCGCGCGCCACCACGCACCGGCTCGCCGTCGGACTGGAGTTCCACGGTCTCCTGTCCCGCGACACCTCGGGGCGATGGGGCCCGGGACCTCTCCTCGCCG
Organism: Nakamurella antarctica; assembly: GCF_003860405.1. Classification (NCBI taxonomy): domain Bacteria; kingdom Bacillati; phylum Actinomycetota; class Actinomycetes; order Nakamurellales; family Nakamurellaceae; genus Nakamurella; species Nakamurella antarctica. Next base: position 2,325,407 of record NZ_CP034170.1, read on the forward strand.
CACTCGCCGCTGGCGCTCCGGACCCGCTCGTGGCTGCGGCCGCCCACGTCCTGCCTCGACTACGGGACATCACCGGCGAAAGTGTGCAGGTGTATCGCGCTGATGGGATTTCCCGTGTCTGCGTAGCCGTGGCGGAGCCCGCATCCGGCCTCCGCGACAGCGTGCCATTGGGCGCATTGCTCCCGATGAACGCCGGATCCGGGGCACAGGTCTTAATGGCTTGGGCAGATCCGAGTGCCCTTCGGGCCGCCGCGGCGAAGTCAAGCTTTTCGGAGCAGATGCTTGCGGAAGTGCGGCGGCGCGGTTGGGCTCAGTCTGTCGCGGAGCGTGAGCCAGGTGTCGCAAGCGTCTCAGCGCCGGTTCGCGATGCGATAGGGGTGGTGATCGCGGCGGTGAGTGTTTCAGGTCCCGCGGAACGGATCGCGCAGAAACCAGGATCGACATGGGCCGCTGATTTACTGGCAGCCTCCGAGGCGCTCACCGCCAGGCTGTGAGGGACACCGTCTCCGCGCTTGGTTGGCCCTACGGTGCACCCAGCCCGCCAGCTGCGCCACCAGGGCTGACGTTTTGGTCCTGTAGAGCTGGCCGAAACAGCACAGGCGGATACCTGGCCGATACAACAAAGTCCCCAACGTCAATGACGTTGGGGACTTTGTTAGGTGTAGCCCCGAAGGGATTCGAACCCTCGTTACCGCCGTGAGAGGGCAGCGTCCTAGGCCGCTAGACGACGGGGCCAAGCTTTGATCGGTCACACTATAAATCTGGAAAGCTGTGCATCTGAAAGGCTTCGCATCCGCCAAGCTTTACAGCTGCGCTGTGGGTGAGACTACACGGTCGAAACATCAACAGCCACCGCTTATCTCACCGCTGGGGTACTAGGACTCGAACCTAGAATGAGGGAATCAGAATCCCTTGTGTTGCCAATTACACCATACCCCAAAGGACCCATTGATTCGTAGCCCGTGCGCCCTACGGGCACGATTATCGATATTACAGTCAGACGTTGGCATGCACGAATCAGCAGGTCAGGGGTACAGATTAGCCAACTCGGCGAGTGTGGTGATCACAGTGACCCCCTCCAGCGGGCCAGCGGTGTTTGCTGACCCGCGCCGATCCAGCCAAATACCGGTCAATCCTGCTGACTGGGCGCCCAGAGCGTCGATATCTAACTTGTCACCCACGTAGGCAACTTGGGACGGCGCGAACCCCAACGCCTCGCACGCGGCAAGGAAGATTCGGGGGTCAGGTTTGGAGATCCCTAGATCACCCGAGATGATGGCAGCGCTGAAGGCGTCCGCGAGACCGACCGAAAACAGCTTGGCCCGTTGGTGGTTGCCGTCGCTGTTGGACACCACGCCGATCGCGTAGCCCGCAGCGCGGGCTAACTCCAGTGCTGGCAACACATCAGGAAAGAGTTGGTAGTGCAGGGTCATCACCTGCTGGCGACGATGTTCCAGAGCAATCAATGCCTCTCGATGCGGTACTGGCAGCCCTGCCCAGCCCAGCAGAGCTGCCAGCCGCGCGAGCTGCATGTCAAGGAAATTCAGCTCACCGGAGAGAAAACGCGGATAGTGAAATTCTGTGAGTTCGTGCCACGCATGAGGTAGGCCCACCTGCAATTGCGTGTCGACCACCATAGTTCCGAGCAGATCGGCCACGCCCGCCACTGCGGAGGCGCCAAAGTCCACCAAGGTATCGTCGACGTCAAACAGGATGGCTCGCAACGGTTCGTCGTCGTCGTCGCGCTGCATCGACGCGTGTGCGCTTACCTCGTGCGCGCTCACCACCGGACTCTTTGCGAGCAGGGGGAATTCACGCCGACGATTCCGTTGCAGTCCTGGCGATTTCCAGCGCGGCTGATAGGCGCTTCACGCTGATCTCGCGGCCGAGCAGTTCCAGCGACTCGTACAGCGGAGGCGAAACGGTGTTGCCGGTGGCGGCAACACGCAGCGCTGCGAATGCGACCCTGGGCTTCAGCCCGAGTTCTTCGATCAGCGCCCGCTTAAGCTCCGATTCGATCTGTGCGGATGTGAATTCTGGCATGGCTGTGAGGACCTCAAGACTGCGCTCAAGCACCGGAACCGCTTGCGCCGTCAAGGTTTTGGCCCCTGCCGCCGCGTCGATCGCAAAGTCGGATTCTTTGACGAAGAGGAAAGCAAGCATGGTCACTGCGTCGACCATCAGATTCGACCGCTCTTGAACCAAGGGTGCGGCGGCCGCCACCAGAGCACGTTCTGCTGCTGAAAGCTCTTCGGGTTCCGCCGGCAATAGCCCAGCAGCCTGCAGGTATGGCACCAGACGTGCCGCGAAATCTGCTGGCTGCAGGAGGCGGATATGCGAGCCGTTGATGGCCTCCGCCTTCTTGACATCGAATCGCGCCGGGTTTGACGACACGCGGTGGATGTCGAAGGCGGCCACCAACTCCTGTGGCGAGAACACGTCCGTATGCTCGCCGATCGAGAACCCCAGCAGCGCAAGGTAGTTCACCATTCCCTCGCGAATAAAGCCCGCATCGCGATGGTGAAATAGGCTGGATTCTGGGTCGCGCTTACTCAGCTTGCGGTTCCCGGCGCCTGTCACGAATGGCATGTGCCCAAACTCCGGAATGCCGTTGCCCACGCCGATATCAGCCATCGCCTTGTAGAGCGCGATTTGCCGCGGGGTGGACGGCAGCAGGTCCTCACCGCGCAGGACGTGGGTGATACCCATCAATGCGTCATCAACCGGGTTGACCAAGGTATACAACGGGTCTGAGTTACCTCGCACCATCACTGGGTCGGGTACGGAGCCAGCCGGAAAGGTGATCGAACCGCGGACCAAATCCGTGAAGGTGTTGTCGCTGGCCGGCATTCTGAGGCGCATCACCGCTGGACGACCCTCCGCCTTCGCTGCGGCAACAAAGGCTTGGCTAGGGTCACGGTCGTAGTTGTCGTACCCCAACTTGGGGTCACGCCCGGCCGCCACGTGCCGCGCAGTCACCTCCTCGGAGGTGGAATACGACTCGTACAAATGTCCCGCCGCATGCAATCTTGCTACGACATCCGAGTAGATCTCGCCGCGTTCGCTTTGCTTGTACGGCCCGTGGGGGCCACCCACGAGTGGACCCTCGTCCCAATCCAGGCCCAGCCACTGCATCGAGTCGATGAGTGAATTGTACGAAGCTTCGGTGTTGCGCTCGTGGTCTGTGTCCTCAATCCGGAACACCAGAGTGCCACCGTGATGCCGGGCAAAAGCCCAGTTAAATAGCGCGGTGCGCGCCATTCCGACGTGCGGGGTTCCGGTGGGCGAGGGGCAGAAGCGAGCGACTACGGGGCGCGCGGGGATGTCAGCTGAATTTTTCATAGCTTACCCAGCTTAGATGCCGACGCGCGGAGATAATTACTGGCGGTATGCCACCGGATTGCTCAAGGCTCCGAGGCCTTCGATCCGCACCGTGACCGTCTGACCCGCTTCCATAGGCCCGACACCAGCAGGGGTTCCGGTCAAAATCACATCGCCGGGCATCAACGTCATAATCTCGGAAACGAACTCAATGATCGCACCGACGGAGTGCACCATATCGCTGGTATGTCCGTCCTGCACGACGTCGCCGTCGAGTTCGGTCGTGATGCGCAAATCGGATGGATCCACGTCGGTGTCGATCCACGGTCCCAGCGGACAGAATGAATCGAAACCCTTGCCACGGGTGAATTGCACATCGAGCTTTTGCAGATCGCGCGCCGTGACGTCGTTAGCGATGGTGTACCCAAGGATCACGGAAGCCGCATTTTCCGCTTTGATGTCGCGGGCCGGCCGCCCGATCACGACAGCAAGCTCACCCTCAAAATCCACCCGCGCAGATGACGGGGGCAGGAGGATCGTTGCGTTCGGGCCGATGACCGAACTCGGTGGCTTGAGGAAAATGATCGGTTCGTCGGGAAGGGAGTTACCCAACTCGGCGGCATGGTCGGCGTAATTGCGACCCACTCCAATGACCTTCGACGACAGGATCGGCGCCAGAACGCGCACATCGGCGAGCAGCCAGCTCCGCCCCGTGAATTCGGGATTGCCGAACGGGTGATCCTTTATCTCCCTGGCGATCAAGTCGTCAGGCGAATCGAGGTCACCTTCGACCGCCACGAAGGCCAAACCCGCTGGATGTGCAATTCGGCCTAGCCGCATGAGTTCTTCTCTTTCAGCACTTCATCGTCATCAAATTCAGGCAGCTACGAACGCGCCACGTTAGCTGGAAGCCAGAGCAGCCAACCGGTCGCCCACCGCTTGGGTGCGTCCCACCGAGCCCGGCTGACGAGTCGCGAGGTCGAAGGCGATAGCTGCTTCCACGCGTCGCGCCGAATCGGGCATTCCGAGGTGATCGAGCAACAAGGCGATGGACAGCACCGTGGCGGTGGGATCGGCAGTGCCGGTGCCGGCGATATCGGGCGCACTCCCATGGACGGGTTCGAACATCGAGGGGTTGGTGCGAGAAACGTCCAGGTTGCCAGAGGCAGCAAGTCCGATTCCGCCAGAAACTGCGGCTGCGAGATCGGTGATGATGTCGCCGAAAAGGTTGTCGGTAACGATGACGTCAAAGCGACCGGGATCGGTCACCAGATAGATCATCGCTGCGTCGATGTGGCAGTAGGCAACCGCTACATCGGGGTATTCCATCGACACTTCTTCTACTACCCGCGACCAGAGTTGGCCCGAATATGCCAACACATTTGTCTTGTGCACCAACGTCAAATGCTTGCGGGCTCGGCGGTTTGCCCGTTCAAAGGCATTGCGAACGACCCGCTCCACACCGAAATAGGTATTCACGGAGACCTCGGTGGCTATTTCGTGCGGGCTGTCCTTGCGGAGCAATCCGCCTGCGCCAGCATAAGGACCCTCGGTACCTTCGCGGACGACTACAAGATCGATGGACTGATCGCCCGCCAACGGCCCGGTGACACCCGGATACAGGCGAGCCGGCCGAAGGTTGACGTGGTGGTCAAGTTCAAAACGAATGCGTAGCAGCAGCCCGCGCTCCAAAATTCCCGCCGGAACCGTCGGATCCCCGACCGCTCCCAAAAGAATGGCGTCATGACCGCGTAGCTCGCGGAGCACAGAGTCTGGAAGAAGCTCGCCGGTACGGTGCCAGCGAGAGGCCCCGAGATCGTAGGTAGAAATCTCCACCTGCGGAATCACGCCGGTCAAGACCTTGAGGCCTTCAGCCACAACTTCGGGTCCGATACCGTCGCCCGGGATGACAGCCAGCTTCATCGTTTCGTTCTCCTCATCAGCATAAATGTCTCTTGCCCACGCGCTTGTCTGACGTCCATCCGCCGCCCACGCGCAGGCCGGGCAGAACAGGGAGCTTTGCTGGCAACGGCGATGACGCCACAGAATATTCGCCGTGACACCGCTTCCAGCATGGCGCCGCCGCGAAGAGGTCGTCTTCCGCGCCAACGACGTTGTTTCACCGGTACGTTACCGGTACGTTACAGCGCCAGCGACGAATTTCGGGCCCCCGCTCGCTTACCCTTCGCTACGGATGGCCCTTATCGAGCTGGCTCCCACGGCGGCGCTGACTTCTTCCATCAATTCTGCTGCGGGCACTGCATCCACCCGCAGCACCATGATGGATGCGTGGCCGGAGATCTCCTGCGAGATTTGTGCCGCCTGGATGTTAATTTCTTCGCGCCCAAGAAGCGCTCCGACAGTCCCCATCACACCGGGCCGGTCCGGGTAGGCCAGGACCAAGAGGTTTCCCGCTGCTCGCAGGTCGAAATGCCGCCCATTGATTTCGATGAGCTTGGCTACCTGTTGCGGGCCGGACAAAGTACCGGAAACGCTGCGGGCAGCTCCGTCCGGCATCGCGGCGCGCAACGAAACCGACGACCGATAGTCGCCAATTTCCGCAGTCTGTGTGCCGGTCAGCGTCAGGCCGTGCTCTGAGGCCAGGCTCGGCGCATTTACGAAAGTAACGGTTTCTTCGATCAGGTCGCCGAATATCCCGCGCACCGCCGCTAGTTGCAAGATGCTGGTGTCTTGGTTGGCCAGATCCCCGCGCACCTGGACCACCACCTCGGTGGGTACGCCGCCACCGACGGCAGTCAGGATCGTTCCCAGCCTTGAGACGAGGGAGATCCACGGGCGAACCTCGTCCGACACCGGGCCCGATGCCGCAACGTTGACCGCATCGGGAACAAAGTCTCCTCGGAGAGCGAGTTTGACACTGCGCGCAACCGCGGTGCCCGCCTTGTCCTGCGCCTCTTCTGTCGATGCCCCCAGATGCGGCGTCACGACGATGTTTTCGATTCCGAGCAAGGGGTTATCCGCGGTGGCCGGCTCCGTCACGAAGACGTCGACACCAGCACCCGCGACTCGCCCTTCGCGCACTGCATCGGCCAGCGCCTGCTCGTTGATAAGTCCACCACGAGCGGCGTTGATGATTATTACGGTGGGTTTGACAGTCCGCAGCGCGGCGTCGTCAATGAGGTTCACGGTTTCGGGCGTCTTCGGAAGGTGAATGGAGATGATGTCGGACTGGGCGAGCAACGTCGGGAGGTCGACCAATGTGACGCCCATGGCAGCAGCGCGAGCGGGCTGAAGGTAGGGGTCGTAGGCGATCACCGTCGTATCGAATGCTGCAATTCGAGCGGCGAAAAGCTGCCCGATCCGTCCGAGACCCACAACACCCACAGTCTTGTCGGCAATCTCGACGCCGGTGTACTTTGCCCGCTTCCACAGACCCTGCTGCAATGATGCGTTGGCATCGGCTGTTCGCCGAGCTACAGCGAACAGCAGGGCGATCGCTTGCTCGGCCGCCGAAATGATGTTCGATTGCGGAGCGTTGACGACGAGTACCCCCGCGCCGTGGCCGCTGGGACGTCAACGTTGTCGAGTCCGATGCCCGCACGCGCCACCACCTTGAGTTTGGGCGCGGCCGCGAGGGCCTCAGCGTCCATCTTGGTGGCTGACCGGATCAGGATGGCGTCGGCATCGGCCAGTGCTGGAAGGAGCACCGATCGGTCGGCGCCATCGATATGACGAACATCGAACCCGTCTCCTAACGCTTCGAGCGCTGAGGGGGCGAGTTCTTCGGCGATTAATACGACTGGCAGGGGCACGTGAAGTCAACTCCGAGGGTGGCTGCGAACAGACTGTGCTGCTCGAACGGGTTTCGGTGGTTCAGGACAGGCAACCATCAAGCTTCACGGCGGCCACCGTTATGGTATCCACCTCTGAGTGCGCCTTTTGCCGCGGCGCCCGACTTTGCCGCCTTCTGCCAAGGGTACGGCGACCCTGCGCGTCGATCACAAACTTCCCAACATGGCCTGAACAGCGCGGGAGCCTTAGGGCGCTGCCTCTAGGAGTGCTGCATCTGTGGGAGCTGAATTTCCCACAATTCCCGATCTGCGCTCACGCACTTGTGATGTTCGCGAATTGACGACAAATAGTGGGAACGAAAAACCGCACCGAGAACCTCGAGCCGCTTACCCCAGGGAGCAATCCATGAGCCAGCTAGGCGTGGTTGAAGGCCAAGGGCGGTAAAAGCTTCTCGCTGCGGCTCACATTTGTGGATAACTCCATCGGCACAACGGCGGAATCTTGTTTACTGGGCTCTCGAACGCATCGTGGTTCGGAAGCCCAGATCAGGAACAGGAGACCTATGTCGCAACCGCCGGTGGATGGTGAAGCTGTCAGGGATAGCCGACCGCCGTCTGGTTCCTCTCAGGCCCACTCCCACTCCCACTCCCATGGCGCGCCCGAGGCCTACGGCTCACGGCTCCCGCAGTACCCGGCTACGACCTACGCCCCGCCCTCTCCCCCGTCCTCGGCATGCGAGCAGAGGCCCACTCAGGTGACCCGCGCTGCCGTGCTGTCCTTTGTTTCAGCCGGAATCGCGTTCGTGTTTCAAGCTTTGTTGCTGGTAATTTTTCGGATTTTCGCCAACGAATTGTGGCCGTCGCTAGCGTCGGCGGCATTGGCGGCTGTATCCGTTGCCGCGGTGATCATGATCGTCTGCGGCAGCGTGCTTGCCCTACGGGGCATCGACTATTTCCTCTTGGCGGGAGGCCTGATTGCGCAGTTGGCTATCACGCTGGCGGCCATGCTGACCTCGAACCTAGGAAACGCCCAGACTGTATTTTTTGCGCCACTCCCGATTATGGCGTTGGTATTTCTGTTTAACGATCGCTCGACCGGATGGTTCAGGCTGAAGTCCGCCGAGCGCAAGCGACCGTGTGATCACGCCGCTCGGTAGACCCGCACACGCAAAAGTGGCCCGACCCCGTCACATCGGGGGCGAGCCACCTTCCACTTCGCCGAGCGGTGCCATAAGCCCCGAAAGTCAGAATACTTGCGGGGATTAAGCACCACTCGGTGCGTCACACAAGCTAGTTGCGGGCTGCGGTGCCCGTGTAATCGTCATCTGCCTTGATCCAGCTGAACAAACCGCGAAGTTCGCGGCCGGTGGCTTCGATCGGGTGTGCTTCCTGCTCACTTCGCAGACGCTTGAACTCCGGCGCGCCTGCATCCTGGTCGGCGATGAACTTAGCCGCGAAGGTTCCGTCCTGGATGTCGTTCAGGATGTCCTTCATGTGCGCCTTGGCCGCATCGTCGATGACGCGCGGGCCCGAGACGTAGTCGCCATATTCAGCTGTGTCGGAAACCGACCAACGCTGCTTGGCAATGCCGCCTTCGAACATCAGGTCCACGATGAGCTTGAGCTCGTGCAGCACCTCGAAGTAAGCGATTTCCGGCTGGTAGCCAGCTTCGGTCAGAGTTTCGAATCCGGCCTGAACCAGACGGGAAACGCCGCCACAGAGAACAGCCTGCTCGCCGAACAAATCGGTCTCGGTCTCCTCGGTGAACGTGGTCTTAATGACGCCCGCGCGGGATCCGCCGATGGCCTTCGCGTAGGACAGGGCGAGAGCCTGGGCGCCGCCGGTAAAGTCCTGCTCCACTGCGATCAGGTCTGGGACACCCTTACCGTCAACGAATTCGCGGCGAACGATATGGCCGGGACCCTTGGGAGCGACCAAGAACACGTCAACATCGGCAGGCGGCTTGATGTAACCGAAACGAATGTTGAAGCCGTGACCGAACGCGAGCGCCTTGCCAGCGGTGAGGTACTTCTCGATGGATTCGGAGTAGACGTGGCGCTGCACGTGATCCGGGGTCAGGATCATGATGACATCAGCTTCTTCGGCGGCCTGGGCCACCGAAACTACGCGGAGACCCTCATCCTCGGCCTTCGCCTTCGACGTTGAGCCCTCGGCCAGCCCGACGCGGACGTCGACTCCGGAGTCGCGCAGGCTCAGTGCATGGGCGTGGCCCTGAGAGCCGTAGCCAATAACGGCTACCTTCTTTGCCTGGATAAGGCTCAGGTCTGCGTCGTCGTCATAGAAAATCTCGGCCATGTGCGGGTAAGTCCTTTCACGGTAAAACTCGGTTGAACTTCGTGATGTGCGTACAGGGAAATCGACTCGCTCAGGTTCAGGTTTGCTGAACAGCGTTGCAGGTCAACCTATTTCAGTCCGAACGGCTACTGGCCGAGGTGATCGACCGCGGCCCCCGTCCGAGAGCAACCATCCCGGATTGCACGGTTTCGCGCACGCCGAAAGGCTCCAGCATTTTGGTCAACGCTTCGAGCTTAGGGGTGGTTCCGGTCGCTTCGATGGTCAAGGAATCGGCAGTGACGTCCACAATATGGGCACGAAACATCTCCACCACGGTGGCTACTTGCGCTCGCACCGCGACGTCGGCGCGCAACTTGATCAGGATCAACTCGCGCTGCACCGAAGCATCTTGCGCGAGTTCGACGATCTTGAGCACGTTGATCAACTTGTTCAGTTGCTTGGTAACTTGCTCCAACGGCAGGGCTTCAACCTCGACAACGATCGTCATTCGAGAAACGTCTGAATTCTCGGTGGGGCCGACGGCCAAAGAGTGAATATTGAAATCGCGACGGGAAAACAATGCTGCCACCCGCGCAAGGACGCCCGGCTTGTTCTCCACAAGAACGGATAACGTATGACGGCTCATTTACTTGTTCCGCCGATCTATCGAACACGGGGACGCGAGTGCGGCGCCTGGTCTTGCGGAAAATGGATAACAGTTCACGGCTACACCCCGTCAAACAGTGGACGGATGCCGCGAGCGGCCTGGATCTGGCTATTTCCCGCGCCGGCGGCGACCATCGGCCACACCTGTGCGTCCGCGCCGACGGTGAAGTCGACAACAACCGGCCGGTCGTTGATCGCCATCGCCTCGTTGATGATGCGATCGACGTCTTCCTTGGATTCACATCGCAATCCGACGCAGCCCATGGCTTCGGCGAGCAGCTTGAAATCCGGAATGCGGTGCTTGTGGGTGCCGAGTTCGGTGTTGGAGTAGCGCTCCCCGTAGAACAAGGTCTGCCATTGCCGGACCATGCCCAAGTTGCCGTTATTGATCACCGCGACCTTAATCGGGATGCCTTCGATGGCGCAGGTGGCGAGTTCTTGATTCGTCATCTGGAAACAACCGTCCCCGTCAATCGCCCACACCGTGGTGTCCGGCTTGGCAACTTTTGCGCCCATGGCGGCAGGCACCGCGTAACCCATGGTTCCCAGCCCTCCGGAATTGAGCCAGGTGTAAGGCTTTTCGTACTTGACGAAGTGGGCCGCCCACATCTGGTGTTGGCCAACACCCGCACAGTAGATAGCGTCCGGACCGGCGATCGCGCCGAGCCTTTCGATGACGTACTGGGGTGCAAGGGTGCCGTCGTCTGGCTCGTCATATCCGAGGGGGAACGTTTCGCGGGTGTGGTTCATGTCGGCCCACCAAGCGGTCAGATCCGCCGGCGCCGACTCCGCCCGCTCCACTTCGAGCGCCTTGATGAGCAGCGCAATCACCTCCTTGGCGTCACCGACAATGGGAACATCCGCAACGCGATTCTTGGAGATCTCCGCTGGATCAATGTCAGCGTGGATAACGGCTGCACCGGGGCGAAGGTGGCCAGATTGCCTGTCACCCGATCGTCAAACCGGGCACCGAGCGTGATCAAAAGGTCAGCCTTTTGTAAGGCGGCAACAGCTGCAACGGAACCGTGCATGCCAGGCATTCCCAGGTGCTGGTGATGCGAGTCTGGGAACGCTCCCCGCGCCATCAATGTCGTCACCAGCGGGATGCCGGTGAGCTCAGCGAGCACCATCAACTCTTCGGTGGCGTGAGCCTTGAGCACGCCGCCGCCGACGTAGAGCACGGGGCGAGATGCAGCGTTGATCAGCTTCGCGGCCGCCGTAATTTGACCGGCATGCGGGCGCACGGACGGACGGTATCCCGGTAGCGATACATCCTGTGGCCACGTGAATGTAGTGGTGGTCTGCAGGATGTCCTTGGGAATATCTACCAGCACCGGCCCCGGACGGCCGGTCGATGCGATGTGGAAGGCCTGGGCGATGATCCGCGGAATTTCCGCGGCATCGGTGACAAGGAAGCTGTGCTTGGTGATCGGCATCGTGATACCGACAATGTCCGCCTCCTGGAAAGCGTCTGTACCGATGGCGGCCTTGGCCACTTGGCCGGTAATAGCAACGAGCGGCACCGAATCCATGTGCGCATCGGCGATGGGTGTGACCAGGTTCGTCGCGCCTGGTCCGGAGGTCGCCATGCACACGCCGACCTTGCCGCTGGCCTGGGCATAACCGGTGGCAGCGTGGCCCGCTCCCTGTTCGTGCCGAACAAGGATGTGCCGGACCTTGGTGGAATCGAGAAGCGGGTCGTAGACGGGGAGGACGGCGCCGCCCGGGATGCCGAAGACGATCTCGACACCCGCCTCCTCGAGGGAGCGAACGACGGACGCTGCACCGGTGAGGTGTTCAACAGTGGGGGCAGCCGGAGCTGGCGCTACGGGGCGGTCCCGGGGCGCGGGAGAGATGGGAGCAGACGCTGTCTGGACGGCAGACGCTGCGGGGGCGACCGGCACTGGTCGGCTCTGCGTCATGATGACCTTCTTACTGCGGTTGGGTACTGCGGACTACTGGAACTCACCGTTGGCGGGGGTCTGCCTGCCGGTCGGAGATCTGGGGCAATAAAAAACCCCCTGCCACCGGTTGGGGTGACTAAGGGGGTGCGCGTCGTCGCGGTGGTTCCGCGAGGACACGCTAAATGATTACGAGGAGCAGGTTGTGCACGCCTTCCACCATAAGCTTCGATGCGGTCGGTGTCAAAATAACCACCCCTGCCACGAAGAGTGGATCTTCGAGGCCGGGCTAGTGGGAATATGGAGGCATGCTCCCCTCAGATCGCGCTGTATTTCGCCTGCCCAGAAGCGCCGTCGTCTTCCCGCTCATGCTCTTTATTCTGGTCACCCCGCTCGCCACCTTCAGGCCTTACCTGGTCGTTCTATTTGCGGTACCGGTAGCGGCGCTGATCTACACGGTGGTGACGCGCACGGTGGCGGATGGCCAGGAGCTGCGCGTCTACACCTTGTTGGGCAGACGCGTAATTTTGTGGGCCGACTTGGACGGCTTTGAATTCCGCGGACCCCGATGGGCGATCGCTGTGACACTGGGCGGCAAGCGGATCCGCCTCCCCATGGTCCGGCCACGGGATCTGGCGCACCTAGCGGCCGTCAGCGGTGGGCGGTTGAACCTGGAACCAGCGGCCGATCCGGAAGAAGTTTCCGGCAGCGAAGACGTTGTAGCCGTTGACGAGCAGTTGCGCGCCGATGAGGGAAACCCGGCCGACAAGTCTGAGTAGCCGAAAAGTCTGGGTAGCCGCAAGGTCGGGATTCCCGCAAGGCACAGCCACAATTCAGGCATCGAGGCGCGACTGGCTGCCGGTGAACTGTGAATCAGAGGTGGACCCGCACCGCGCGGCGGCGGGAGAACATGAGGGCGCCAACGCCGGATGCCACGAGAATCACACTCAGACCTAGGGCGGCGGTCACGTTGAGATCGGTGCCTGTCGCAGCAAGCTGTGGTCCGCTGGAAAGCGGAGTGGGTCTTGGGCCAGGTGCTGCAACAGCAGATCGCGGTGCGGAAACCGCCGGGGTGATGCGCGGAAAAGTAGCGTTCTCGCCTGCAACGATGATCGCTTCACCGTCTTCGACGACAGTGAACGTGCCTGTTTTGCTCTCATCAGAGCTCGTCACTCGCACGGTATAAACGCCGAGAGCGGGAGTTCCTGATCCCAGCCAAGGAATGAGGAAAGAGGCATTACCCGCTGTATCTAGCGCGATGTTAGCCAACCCCCAGCCGAACGCACTCGAGGACCGGACGCCCGTCGCCGGGTCTTGGGTGGGCTCATTTACATGTGTCACCCACACTTTGCTGGCGGCGTCCCCTGTCCGAAAGCCGGTCGCGGTGCCAGTGAGACCGGCACTCCCCTCGGCAAATTGAGAGACAGTGACAGTGGAGGGAGTGATGAGAACTTTGCCGAAGCCCGCGTCGACCGCAGTAAACGACACCGTGGGCAGGTCGTACAGGCCGAGATAGGTGCCGCAAGTGCCGCTCACGCTGTTCGCGCCCGGCGATTGACCGGCTACTCCACCGGGGCCTACGAGCACCGAATATGACCAGTTACCGTCTGCATCGGGCGCAATGGACACGCCACCCGTTGCGAGATTGAGCGAAATCTCTGTCGGACCCGAAGTCGAAACGCAGCCTGTTCCACTGATCGTCACGCTGTCCCCCATCATCACTGACTCAGAGCTGACGGTCATTGTCAGAACAGGATCATCAGCGAAGGAGATACCGGGGGCAGCGAGCGACGCCGCGCACGCAACCACCGCAGCTACAGCAGCTTTACTGAGTGTGTTCATGCCACTCCTTCTAATACCACCAAACGGGTGATATAACCGTGGCAGGTCATCAGCAGGATGTCAATCTCCTGTGAATTGGTAGACGGTGCGTGAGCCTCGTTCCCGGACTCTCTTACCGCGCAGGTGCCCGGCTGCGACCCGATGACACCTGAGAGCCAGCTAGAGCCTTGCGAGGCTGAACTGAATCTCCCTGACCACAACTGCATTCCACGTCCGGATTCGTCGAAGCATGGAGTGCTCACCACCAGGAACGAGTGTTCGGATCACGACCACGCCCGCCGCGCGCGCGGCAGAAAGGAAGAATTCGGTACTGGCCACCGGAACTTCACGATCATTCTCGCCGTGCACAATGCGGAATTCCGAACCGGCTAGCGGCTGTACCGAATCTTCCGCCGGTAGCCAAGGGGCTAGGCCCAGTACCCCGCAGAGACCCTCCTCGTCCGAGCCGCATGTTGCCACGCGACCACCCATGGAATGCCCCACAAGGAGTACTGGAAGATGTGGGAACTGCCGTCGCAAAGTTCCCATCGCCCACCGAAAGTCGCCGACCACGCTGACCCCGTCCTCATTCCAGCCCGCGACCGAATATCGCAATTCGGCCCAGATCACGTCCGCGGGAAGACGCCGGCGGATGGACGCCACCAGCAGGGCCAGTCTTAGCACCGGGGTGAGAGGGCGCGCACCTTTGCGGTACTTATTTCAGGTCCACCAGGCAATACCAGCACCACAACGGTGGGCGCCTTCACAGTGCGCACAGTCAGCACGGCGCGCGAGCGCATGAACCGGATCTTGCTCATTCCTTGAGCCCCATCCGGTCAGCCAACCACGGTAGCGAGTCAACCAGCCCGGGGCCCCACACCCGCCAGGTGTGGTCTCCCGGCAACTCCAGGTAGGTGATGTCCATTCCGGCAGCTTCGGTGGCAGCTTTTACTTTTAACGCATCCGGGAGATACACAGTGTCCTGCTGCCCCCCCACGATGACGCCAGCCGAATGGGGAAACTTGTGGCGGGACAGCACATCCAGAGGGTTAACAGCCTGAAACGCGGCTGTGTCTCCGCCAAAAAGCGTATCGATCGTCTTCTGAATGGTCTGCAGGTGGGGGCCCGTCTCTCCTGCAACGTCGATGAAGTTGGGATAGACCTCGGGAGCGTTGACAGCCAACTGCAGCGCACACGTTCCACCGGCCGAAAACCCGCCAATCGTCCACTGTTTCGGGTCGGGTGACACCTGTAGATTGGCCCGAATCCACGCCGGTACATCTACAGACAGATAGGTAAAGCTGTTGCCCCGCTTCGAATCCAAGCAGAGCGGATTGCTCAGGGTGCCCCCCAGCGAGTCCACCGCTACCACCACGGGGGCCAAACCGTTGTGCGCGGTTGCGAAAGCATTCATCTCAGCCAGCAAGTTGCCGCCGTTGAACCAGTCCCGGGCCGAGCCCGGTTGGCCCGAGGTCAGCACGAGAACGGGAAGTTCCGCGCGCGGGTTACTCAGATACGAGGGCGGCACGTAAATCCAGGCGCCACGTGCGGCGAAACCCGATATGGATCCAGGTATCTCGGCAGTGGCGGTAGCCCCGCCAGCTGGCATCCCCGCAGGGGGCCGCCACACCTGCGCCAGAGTGGCATCCGGGCTGGCAGCGACAATAGCGCGGCTTCCGGTGAGCGCTTCGATGGGCTGATGGCCCGGGGGGTCAGCGCCGATGAGCGCCCTGACGTCGGGGATAGACCCGAAGTGTTGGTTCACCTGGGCTGCCCCGCTCACCCCCACCGCCACCACGGCGGCCACCAGCACGACTTTTTTGGCGATTCCCGGTGCGCCAGCCCGGATCCGGATCACTGCCGCAGCCACCGAGGCGAATGTAAAAGCGAGCCACCACGCAGCCAACCAGGACAGTCCGTCAGGGAACGGAACCCACACGATGTTGACGAAGAACACCAACGCGGCCGAACACCCGGCGCCAGCCAGCATTGCCAGCGGCAACGATCGCGTCCACCATTGCCGTGTCCGTCCACACGCTAAATACAGCAGACCCAAGACCCCGAGCAACAGCAAGATCACCCTCATCGGGCCGGAAATAAGCGAGAGGTCCAACAAGGATGGTGCCTCCCGAACCTGCTCCCGCCGATTGCCCTGATAGATGCAGAGCCGCGCGAGATGTCGCGCAGTTCCAAATCTAACAAGGAAAGATGAGAAGACCCAGAGAGAACGTCCGTGGATACGCTGGCCTTGTGAGGACGCAGAGAACCGATCCGGCTCCGGGCTTTGGCGACGGTGCTCTACCGCCAACGACGAACGGAACCTCAGCACTGCCGGGGGATCATGTACGCCACCGACTTCCGGCTCGCGCACTGCGATACCGACAGGTGAAATCGCTTCTGGTGTGGCTCCCTGTGGCTGTCGCGGTCAGCATCAGCGCAGTTATTTTCCCAGGCTTGCCCCCGATTCTCCGCTACGCACTACCAGCGGCAGCATGGCTGCTCCTGGCTGTGATGACGCTGGTGGTGCCACAGATCAGCTATCGCCTTTTCTGGTATGCGCTCAGCCCGGCAGAGATCGATGTGCAGCATGGCGCGATCATCATTCGGCGCACCGTCTTGCCGATGAACAGAGTGCAGCACCTCACCGTTTCGCAAGGGCCCCTCGCTCAACGGTTTCGACTGTCCACAGTTGCCATCCACACAGCAGCTGGCAAGGTAGACATTGCCGCTCTCGATGAAAACGAAGCCACCCTGATCCGTGGTCAAATCGCAGAGCTGGCAAGACTGTCCGACGATGTCTAGATCGTCGACCGGAACCCGTTTTCATCCCGCATTTCTTATCATCAGCGGCGCGAGAGGGCTGCGCGCCGTGATTCCACTTCTGATCTTGAGCGTCATCCGGTTCCCGCTCTGGGCACTGCTCCCCCTGGCCGGCCTTGTTGCCGCGGGGGCTATTGCATCGTGGTGGCGCACCACGTACTCAGTCCAAGACCGCGTGCTTCGTCTTGAGTCAGGAATATTCTCTCGCAAGATACGGACCGTGCCAGCCAGTCGAATCACCGCTTTGGCCAGCGAAAGAGGCTTGATTCAAAGACTTTTCAACGTGTGGGAGCTCAAGGTCCAGACCCCCGGCGATGGCGAGCACGCCACCGTCAGCCTGACCTGCCTAACAACTTCGGAAGTCGAACGGGTCCGCAGAGCACTGCAGGGAGGGAGCTCCTCGGCCGAGCGGCGTGGGGGCGAGATTGTTCCACCAGCCACCCTCGCGACATTGGGCATCGGCACGTTGCTCGTGACCGCGGTAACCGGAACCTCACTGCCCCTGATCTTGGTCGGACTCGTCACCGTCTATAACCGGGCACGAGATCTGCTGCCGGATGGCACTACCGACTATTTGGAGCACGAAGTTTTTGACCGTGGCCGCGGCACAGCCCTGATCTTGGTGGTGCTGTGCCTGCTGGCGGTGGCGGTGGGCGTTCTCCTCACAGCGCTACGGATCGCGAGATTCACACTGGCTCGCGCGGATGATCATCTCCAACTCAGCAGAGGATTGCTCGCTCAGCGCCGGAGCATCATCCCCGTGGACCGAGTGCAAGCGGTGCGGCTGGTCGACGGACTGGCCAGGCGTGCGCTGGGATTCACTGCCATCGAGGTCGAAGTCGCGGGCCTGTCTGCTCGAGATTCAAGCCAGCGCACCTTGTTTCCGTTGATTCGCCGTAGCAAGGCCCGCGCTTTGCTGCAGCAAGCACTCCCCGAACTTCGTTGGAATCCCGTCCCTCTGCACACGATCCCCCGCCGTGGGCGTCGCCGTTATCTGACGTTGCCGCTGCTCACCGGCCTCGCTTTGTCAGGCGCAATCTTTATAGTTCCCACCCTGTGGGCTGATGCCGGCTGGACCGCGCCAGGGTGGCTCGTCGGCATTGGTGTCCTCCCCCGGTTATCGCCCTTACCGTGGGGGTGGCCCGCTCCCGCTCCGCAGGCTGGTCGATCGATACCGACGCGGTGGTCTTCCGTTCCCGCAAGATTTTTGCGATCCACACCCTGGTGGCACGCCGAGACCGAGTGCAGCTCACCACCGTGGCCACTAACCCTTTACAGCGCCGCGCAGGCTTGGCATCGGTGCAGATAGCGCTGTCGAGCGGCGCGCGCGCCACCGTGAAACAGGTGGAACGCAGCGACGCGGAATTCCTGCTGCACCAGATCGGGCGTCGAAACGTCGTTGTTGCCCCCGTGAGTCAGTAACCTTTGTCGCTCACGACATTGAGCAGCTGCTCACCTGCCAGGTACCTCCTGATCTGAGCTTCGGCGACCTTGGCGGCTCGCCGTAACGCGCCGGGCGCAGACCCGCCAATATGTGGGGTTATAAAGACGCCGGGGGCGCCCCAGAGCGGGTGCCCGACGGGAAGCGGCTCTGGGTCGGTGACATCCAGCGCTGCGAAAAGCCGCCCTGCCGTCAGCTCGAGCAGCAGCGCGTCGGTCTTGACCACCGAACCGCGCGCAGCGTTGACCAGGACCGCGCCATCCGGCATTGCAGCAAGAAAGTCAGCGTCCACTAACCCCACTGTCTCCGGCGTCACCGGCACGACGACAATGACGGCCTGGTGGTGCGGCAACAGCGACGCGATGTTGTGGATCGATTCGATGCCGGCTCGCGCGGTGCGAGCGACCATGGTGACATCGGCGCCGAACGGGAGGAGCCTTCGACGGACCTGCTCTCCTAGGTCCCCAGCACCTACTACGAGGACCCTCTTGCCTTCAACGCGGTCCGTGACGTGCTGATCCCAGCGGCCCGTCATCTGGTTGCGGGCGAATTGGGCAAATTCCTGAAGCACTGCTATCAACGCTCCCACTGCCCATTCTGCAGTGGCACCCCCATGCGCGCCCCGGGCAGTGCACAGCACGACGCCCTCGGGCAGATGCGGTGTCCATACTTCGGCGCCGGCGGTCAGTAGCTGCACCAGTTTGAGATTTGGGAGGCGCTGCAACACCTCTACTTGGTTGCTGCCCGCGAGGAACTCCGGAACGTAAATCTCAGCGTCATCGCAGCCGTTGGGCAGTAATCCATCTTCGGACGTAAGGATCCGTACGCCCTCAATTCCGGCCAATAGTCCAGCTGCTTCGGAATTGGCAACGTACGTAGTCACTTTCACCTCGCCAGGCTATCGCGATCACGCTCACTGCCAGGCAGGCTCGGCCAGCCAAGTAGCGTGGAACCGTGAAGAGTCGCCGCATAAGGTCAAAACAGATAGTCGCCCTCGCGGCAAGTGTGATTGCCACTCTCGTGATGACCGCGGCATGCGCAGACTTTTCCAGCGCGCCCAGCACTTATTCACCGCAGCCGACTCTCATTCCAGCGGATGTGAATCAAGGCGGCTCGCCGCGGGGGGAGCCGAGCGCACCTCAGACCTCCGACACCTCGTCCGCCAGCCCCGAAACGTCAAACTCTGACACTTCCTCCTCAGCGGAAGCCGACCCCTGCCGCCCGATGGATCCCAGCATCCTGGCTGCCTGTCTGAGCGCCCCCTGGGGCCTCGCAGTGCTTCCAGGCGGGGTGTCTGCGTTGGTGGGTGAGCGAACCACAGGGCGGATCCTGCAAGTGGCGCCGCAGACCGAACCCGTGGAAATCGCAGCAATACCGGATCTGGATTCAAGCGGCGACGGCGGCTTGCTGGGTATCACGCTGTCCCCGCATTACGACGAGGACGGTCTGATCTACGCCTACGTCACCACCGCAGAAGACAATCGGATCATACGAATTGCGCGCGGAGACGAACCCAAGACTATCTTTACCGGAATCCCCAAGGGCGCCAACCACAATGGCGGACGAATTACCTTCGGCTCAGATGGCTACCTCTACATCGCTACCGGCGACGTGGGTCTGCCGCACGACCCCCACAGCTTGGCCGGCAAGATCCTTCGCCTGGACGAATTCGGGAAACCGGTGACCGATGGCTCTGCGGCTCCTGCCCCAGCACCCACTTCTGGCGAACCCACAGCAACAGAACCCACAGCAACAGAACCGACTGCAACAGAACCGACAGCAACAGAAAGCACTGCAACACAACCCACAGCAGCAGAACCCACTGGACCGGTAGCTGGCAACCCCGCCATTTACGCCTCGGGGCTGACGAACCCGACAGGGCTATGCCTACTCGAGACCGGGCCGGTCGCTGTGATGGATATCGACGGCGCCAACAACGTCTTGATCCCCATCACGCAAAACACCGATCTGACGACCGCGGTGCGCCTCTGGTCATACCCACTTGTCGAGGGGGTGCAGTGGACTGCGCCGCGGGTAACGGCACAGTGTCCGCGACATCGCTCGATGCACAATGGGTCATTTCCCTGACCCTAGGCCCGGCCGGTGCCTTTACCGGACAACCCGAGAAGCTTGCCGAACGTGCTTACGGTCGACTGTTGTCGATCGCCAGCGCGCCCGCCGGAGTGCTGTTCGCCACCACGTCGAACAAGGACGGATCTGGTGAACCACAGCCGCGCGACGACATGGTCGTGACCTTCCCCGGCGGGAGCGGCGGCGGAGAAGGGCCCGACTGAGTGGTAGCCGCGCCGGGGTTCCGGCTTAGCTCGGCTCGACTCCCAGCGTTGCGAAGACCAGTTCCCGAACGCGGCCCGCGTCGGCCTGACCCTTGGTCGCCTTCATGACGGCGCCGACCACCGCACCCACGGCCTGCACCTTGCCAGCGCGAATCCGTTCTGCGACATCCGGTTGCGCAGCCAACGCGTCATTGACCGCGGACTGCAGAGCCGAGTCGTCGGAAACAACCGCGAGACCGCGCGCCTTCACGACCTCGGCCGGGTCACCCTCGCCAGCGAGCACGCCGTCAATAACCTGGCGGGCCAACTTCGCGTTCAGCTCGCCGCTAGCAACCAGCGCCGAAACCTGCGCCACCTGTTTCGGCGTAATCGGCAACTCTTGCAACGTCACCCCGGAGGTGTTGGCTTTCTGCCCCAAATAGGCAGACCACCACGAGCGGGCTTCGGCGGGCGATGCGCCAGCTGCAACTGTCTCGGCCACCAGTGTCACTGCGTCAGCGGCCACCAGGTCGCGCATTTCCAGGTCGGTCAAACCCCAGTCTGCCTGCATTCGGTCGCGCAGAATCCACGGCAATTCGGGCAGCGCTAGTCGGATTTCCTCGACCCAAGCGGGGTCGGGTGCAATGGGAACCAGATCCGGTTCAGGGAAGTAGCGGTAATCCTCGGCCGTCTCCTTGGAGCGACCAGCCCGGGTGGTTCCGCTCGCTTCCTCGAAGTGCCGAGTCTCCTGGCGGATGCTGCCGCCCGCAGCGAGAATTGCTGCCTGCCGGGTGATCTCGTAACGAACGGCTCGCTCGACCGAACGCAATGAGTTGACGTTCTTCGTCTCGGTCCGGGTCCCGAACACCGGGTTGCCCGCCGGGGTCAGCGACAGGTTGGCATCGCAGCGCAGCGACCCCTGGTCCATCCGAACGTCCGAAACACCGAGTGAGAGCAACAGGTCTCGCAGCGCCGCCACGTAGGCGCGGGCGACCACGGGGGCAGAAGCTTTAGTCCCAATTATTGGCTTGGTGACGATCTCGACAAGCGGCACACCTGCCCGGTTGTAGTCGAGCAACGAGTAGTCCGCGCCGTTGATCCGTCCGGTTGCCCCGCCGACGTGCAGCGACTTTCCGGTGTCCTCCTCCATATGGGCACGCTCGATCTCGATACGGACGATCTCGCCTTCCACATCGACATCCAGGTAGCCGTTAAAGGCGATGGGCTCGTCGTACTGCGAGGTTTGGAAGTTTTTCGGCATATCGGGATAGAAGTAGTTCTTCCGGGCGAACCGGCACCAGGTCGCGATCTCGCAGTTCAGGGCAAGGCCGATCTTGATCGCGTATTCCACCGCAAGGCGGTTGACAGCTGGCATCGCTCCGGGCAGCGCCAGGCACACCGGGCAGACGTGCGTGTTGGGCTCGCCGCCGAACACTGTCGGGCATGCACAAAACATTTTGGTAGCGGTGCCCAGCTCAACATGCACCTCTAAACCCATGACGGGATCGAAGGTCTCGATCGCCTGGTCGTAAGGCATCAATCCAACGGGGACGATCACTTGGTCTCCAGTTCCGGTGCGGAATCGGCAACGACGCCGCCATGACGGGATACGTAGTCGGCCTCGAATGTCGCGGCCACCTGGTACATCACTTCTTCGCCCAAAGCGGGCGCCATAATTTGTAGGCCAACGGGCAGCTGGGTATCCGAGGCCAGTCCACTGGGCACACTCATGGCTGGAATACCTGCGAGGGACCCTGGGATGGTGGCTAGATCGTTCAGGTACATGGCCATCGGATCATTGACTTTTTCACCGATCGCGAAAGCCGTTACGGGCGAGGCCGGCGAGATGAGCACATCGGCCTGCGTGTAGGCGGTTTCGAAGTCCTGGCGAATCAATGTCCGGACTTTCTGCGCGCTGCCGTAGTAGGCGTCGTAGTAGCCAGCCGACAGCGCGTAGGCACCAAGGATGATGCGCCGCTTCACTTCCGGGCCAAAACCTTGGCCGCGGGTTAACGACATGACTTCTTCGGCGCTGGCCGCTGGCGAGTCGCCGACACGAAGTCCGTACCGCATCGCGTCAAAACGGGCCAGGTTTGAGGAGCACTCGCTGGGCAGAATCAGGTAGTACGCGGCGAGTGCGTACTGGAAGTGCGGGCAGTCAACCTCGACGATTTCGGCGCCGAGTTTCGTCATCGTTTCAACAGCCGCGTCGAAGGACTCGATGACGCCCTTTTGGTATCCCGCACCGCGCAGTTGCTTGACGACACCGATCTTCATCCCCGAAAGGTCTTGGGACTGGCCCTTTTTCACAGCGTTAACCACCTGCGGCACCGGCCGGTTGATGGATGTGGAATCGCGTGGGTCGTGACCCCCGATTACCTCGTGTAGCAAAGCGGTGTCCAGCACGTTGCGAGCACAGGGCCCGACCTGATCCAACGATGACGCCAGCGCGATGACGCCGTATCGGGACACGCCGCCGTAGGTAGGTTTCGCACCCACTGTTCCGGTGACGGACGCTGGTTGGCGGATGGAACCACCGGTGTCGGTGCCGATAGCCAGGGGCGCTTCGAAGGCGGCGAGCGCCGCTGCGGAGCCACCACCGGAGCCGCCCGGAATCTTCGTCAGATCCCACGGATTGCGTGTCGGGCCGTACGCGGAGTTCTCGGTCGAGGAACCCATCGCGAACTCGTCTAGGTTGGTCTTGCCGAGAATCACGACGTGAGCGTCGAGCAACTTCCTGGTGACGGTCGCGTCATAGGGGGGCAGCCAGCCCTGAAGCATTTTGGATCCGGCGGTGGTGGGCACACCCTCCTGCACCAGGATATCTTTCAATGCCAGCGGCACCCCCGCCAGCGCAGAGGCTGCGGGAGCCCCTTCTCGGCGCGTTTGGTCGATGCTGGCGGCTTGAGCCAAGGCTCGGGCGCCGGATACGTGAAGGAAAGCGTGCACATCCTCATCGACGGCTGCGATTCGATCGAGATGTGCCTGCGTCACTTCGACAGCCGTGGTTTCGCCTTGGCTGATGGCTGCGGCAAGACTGGCAGCCGTCATACGGGTCAGGTCGCTCACGGTTACTCTTCTCCCAAAATCTGCGGCACGCGGAAGCGCCCGTCCTCTACTGCGGGCGCCGCAGCCATGGCAGCGTTATGTTCAAGACCCGGCACAATGACGTCCTCGCGGTACACGTTCGTCACCGGCACCGCGTGCGTGGTCGGCACGATATTTGCCCCGGCGACCACCGCTGACACCGTGGCAACAGAATCCAAGATGACCGAGAGTTGGCCAACATAGGTATCAAGCTCGTCGTCCGTCAGGGCCAGCCTGGTCAAATGCGCAAGATGCGCAACGTCCGCCCGGGTCAGGACTGGATGGGCGCTGTTCGAAGCAATATCCGGCAGGCCGGGTGGGGTTTGTGACACAACACTCCCTGCATAGTCACAGTCAAACTGTGGGATTGTTAACGATTCGAGTGCTGAAAACACTTCAGCGAGAGCCGATCACGGGTATCGGCCTCAATCTTAGGCGTCGCCGCCCCCTTGTCTCACCCGAGCGCGGGAGCCAGTGGTTTCAGAGGAAGATCTCGCGGGTATCAATAGCAGGTGATTGTTATTGACGCACCTGCCGAACCTGCCAGATCGGCTACGGTAGTTCCCGGCTGCCCGCGAAACGCACGCGATCGTAGGATCGCGGTGATCTGTTGGAAACGAGGGTCAGACAGAATCCTCTCTGGATTCGAAAAATGACCTCGTACATGAAGGCGGCCGGAATGTCGTATGTTCTCAGGATTGTCCTGCCCGACAGACCCGGCTCCCTCGGAGCGGTAGCGACCGCATTGGGCAAAGCGGGCGCCGATATTTTGGCGATGGACATTGTTGAGCGGTCGGTCGGACACGCAGTGGACGACCTCGTGGTCGACCTGCCACCGAACAGGCAACCTGATTCGTTAATTACGGCAGCGGAATCTGTCGAGGGTGTCCGTGTGGAGTCGGTGCGGCCAGATCCCGGCATCGCGGAAACCCACCGCGAATGGGAGTTGGTCGAGGCGCTCGCGCTAGATCCGAAGAACGCGCTCCAGACCCTTGCCGATATGTTGCCGCGGGTGCTGCGAGCTGGTTGGGCGATTGTCGTGCGAGTAGTGGATGGCAGGGCTGAACTGGTGGTCGGCGGAGGCGGAGTGCCCTCCCTCAACGGCATCGTTCCCGGCTGGGCTCCCGTGACGAAGGCGACCGGTTTGGACGGCGAAGCGCACTGGGTGCCGGCTGACTGGAAAACATTGGGCACGGAGATGGCGGTCGCACCGTTGGGCTCACCCGACCTCGCCATTCTGGTGGGCAGACCGGGCGGCCCGGCTCTGCGCAGTTCCGAGGTTGCCCGGTTGGGCCATCTTGCTGGACTAACCGTGGTGGTGGCGGGGCTGGAGGGCAAATAATCCTGGCTGGGCGAGTAACTGCCCAGCCAGGATTACAGGAGCGAATCAGGCTTAGATCGCCGCAATGGTCCATTCCGCGTGATGCGTGAGTCCCGGCTCCAACAGAGCAAAGCCCTGTTCGTTGAAGGCGTTAGGTGCGCAGCTCATTGGCTCCACAGCCAGACCGACCCGGTTATTGTGCGCTTCCGGGCGGTCGGCCGTGTGGATCTGAACCCAGGAACCCCAAGCACCCCAGGACATCTCGACGCCAGAGCCGCCGCTGGTGACTCTCACCCGGAAGCGGCCATCGTCGCTGGCGCTCAATCCGGTGAAGGCATGGTCAATTTTGCGCGAGCCGATCTGGGCTCCCTGTCGGTAGTCCGAGTCAACATCGGCAACGTCGGCATGGCCGATGGGAATCAACACGTCGTCGACTTCAACCCTGGAATCGGCCGGCATGGACAACGTCCATTCGTCGAGTGATTCCGAACCAGCGACCAGATAAGGGTGCGGGCAAACGCCATACGGCGCTGCGGCTGTCCCAGTGTTGGTGGCATCAACGGAAGTGACCAGACCCTGCGCGGTCAGCTCGAAGGAGACATCGATCCGCAGCGGAAATGGGTATCCCTCCTGCGGTACCAAGTGGTGCCGCAGCGTGAGTTTTGCTGCTCCGACATCGACGACCTCGAGCTGTTCCCAACAGATCAACCCGTGCAGGGCATGGTGTCGATCCACCTCGTTGATCGCTAGCTGATAATCGGTGCCAGCCAGGCTGTATTTGCCATCTGCGATGCGGTTCGGCCACGGCGCCACCAAAGCACCGCGATAGAGCGGCCGGATCTGTGCGGGATCGAAGCTCACGATGAGATCCCTGCCCTGGTAGGTCAACTCACGTACCGTAGCCCCTATGGGGCTGATCTTGGCTTCATAGCCAAAGCCTGCCAGGTCGTATTCCGGGTACTGGTATTCGAGTGCGCTGGTCATCGGTGCAGCTTACTTTCCTTTTTAAGTGGTTCCATGACGTTTAAAGTGGTTTCATGACGTCACAGCCTTGCTAGGAGCGTGAGTTCACAGTCCCCGGGCTAGGCGGTAGTACGCCTGATTCCATCGCACTTGGTGACTGAACTCTTGGGTGGTCGTCGCCGGATCGATCACCAGCATTTCGGTCCCCAGCATCTCCGCGAAGTCTTGCAACTCCTCGACTCCCACTGCGGTAGAGAGAACCGTGTGGTGCGGACCGCCCGCGGTCAACCAAGACTCGGTGGAGGTGGCCAGGTCTGGATGGGGCTGCCAGACTGCATGCGCGACGGGCAATTTCGGCATCGCTTGATCCGGTTGAACAACGTCAACTGTGTTCACCACCAGCCTGAAGCGGTCGCCCATGTCCGCTATCCCCAGGATCACCGCGGGCCCGGAAGCGGCGGAGAACACTAATCGGACTGGATCTTCCCTGCCGCCGATGCCCAGCGGGTGCACCTCACATGAGACAACACCACCAGCAATGGACGGGCAGACTTCTAGCATGTGCGCGCCGAGGATCTTGGGTGTTCCCGGCCCTAGGTGGTAGGTGTAATCCTCCATGAAAGACGTTCCGCCAGGACGTGTTCCCGCCATCGCCTTGACCGCGTGGAGCATTGCGGACGTCTTCCAATCACCTTCGCCGCCGAAACCATAGCCGTCGGCCATCAGTCGCTGGACAGCAAGTCCGGGCAGCTGACGAAGCCCGCCCAGGTCTTCGAAGTTGGTGGTAAAGGCGCCAAATCCGCCAGCTTCCAGAAACCCGCGCAGTCCGATTTCAATTCGCGCTGCATATCGTAAAGATTCGTGTTCATCACCAACGGGTTGCAATGTTGCTGCTACGGAATAGATCTCAAGATAGGTCTGCACCAGACTATCGATCTCGGAGTCAGAGACCGCATCCACCATCGCAACTAAATCATTGACACCGTAGGTGTTGACCGACACTCCGAACCGTAGCTCCGCCTCGACCTTGTCACCCTCGGTGACAGCAACGTCGCGCATGTTGTCGCCAAACCTGGCTAGCTTCAGTGAGCGCAACGCTGCCGCACCGGTGGCAGCTCTCGCCCATGCCCCAATTCTTCTCTGCACCAACGGGTCTGACGCGTGTCCGGCGACCGTTTTGCGGGCCACGCCGAGCCTGGTCTGGATATATCCGAACTCGCGGTCACCGTGCGCAGCCTGGTTGAGGTTCATGAAATTCATGTCGATCTCGCCCCAGGGCAAGGACACGTTAATCTGAGTGTGGAGATGCAGCAACGGTTTACGAAGAGCGTCCAGGCCTGCGATCCACATCTTGGCGGGCGAGAACGTGTGCATCCACGCCATTACCCCGATGCAATTCGTGGATGCATTAGCCTCGAGCATTTGCTTCTTGATGGCTACGGAATCAGTCAGCGTGGGCTTCCACACCACTCGTACTTCGATGTCGGCTGCTTCGTCAAGCATTCGTGCGATTTCTTGGGATTGAGAGGTGACCTGGTCCAGGGTCTCTGGACCGTAGAGGCCCTGACTGCCTGTGAGAAGCCAAATTTCGGGATTGCTGATGGTCATGGGCGATCTTCCTTTTCGGGCTGGGGAACCACGGGTCCTTGTCCATAAGCGTTCTGGTATCGATCAAAGAGAGCGTCGACATCTGCGGATGCGATAGGTACGGGTTGGCCCAGTTGACGTGCAATGTGCACGCTTTTCGCGACGTCTTCGCACATCACTGCCGCCTTCACCGCAGCACGCGCATTTTTCCCGATTGTGAATACTCCATGGCTCTTCATCAGCACAGCGGCAGAACGGTGGCCTTGCAGGGTCGACACGATGCCGCGACCGATCGAATCGTCGCCGATCAGAGCGAACGGGCCTACCGGTATCTCGCCCCCGAATTCGTCGGCCATCATGGTCAGCACGCAGGGAATTGCCTCACCGCGGGCGGCCCAGGCGGTGGCGTACGTGGAGTGTGTATGGACTACCGACCCGACCTCGGGCATGTGTTGATAGACATACGCAGCCGCGGATGCGTCAGAAGACGGCGCGAGATCACCCTCCAACACCCGGCCCTGGAAATCCACCAGCACCATGTTTTCCGGCGTGAGATCGTCATAGGAAACCCCGGAAGGCTTCACTACCAACAGATCCGCGCCCGGCACCCTCGCCGACACATTGCCAGCCGTCCAGATCACCAGTTGGTAGCGGGTCAATTCCGAATGCAATTCGCAGACTTCGCGGCGCAGTTCTTTGATCACGCCCGCAATCTCTGAGGTAATCCTCATCCGGTCACCGCGGCTCTGCGGATCGCCTTGAGTCTGTGCATCACAGTGTTGGTGCCTCTGCCGAAGTAGTCGTGAAGGGTGGTGTACTCGGCGAACAACGCGTCATAACGCCGAGCATTCGCCTCGATAGGTTGGTAGACGCCGCGATGGACTTTGCCCATGGATCTGGCAGCGGCGGCAATGTCGGCATAAGCACCAGCAGCTACTGCGGCATGAATGGCCGCTCCCAGCGCTGGTCCTTGCTCCGACCCGATGATGCTCAGTGGCAACCTGAGCACGTCAGCATAGATCTGCATCAAAAGCGGGTTCTTGAGCAGACCGCCCGCAACCACGAATTCCGTGACGGGGACGCCCGAGGAAGTGAATGCCTGAACAATGGTGCGGGCCCCAAATGCCGTTGCTTCCAGCAGCGCCCGGTAAGTGTCCTCCGGCCGCGTGGCCAGCGTTTGTCCCACGACCACCGCGGAAAGTTCGTGGTCGACCAGCACCGAGCGGTTACCGCTGTGCCAATCCAATGCGACAAGCCCATGCGCGCCAATCTGCTGCGCGCTGGCGAGTTCTGTGAGTAGCTCGTGCACCGAGATACCCCGCGTGGCAGCGGTTTCGCTGTAGCTGGCTGGAACCGAATGTTTGACAAACCATCCGAAGATGTCGCCGACGCCGCTTTGCCCCGCCTCGTAGCCCCAGAGGCCGGGGACCACACCGCCATCCACCACGCCGCACATGCCGGGCACTTCGCGCAGTTGCGTTCCGTTGAGGATGTGGCACGTCGAGGTTCCCATAATGGCCACCATCTGACCCGGATCGATGGCCTGTGCCGCCGAAGCCGTCACGTGAGCGTCAACGTTCCCGACCGCAACGGCGATCCCCACTGGCAGCCCGGTCCAGGCGGCAGCCTCTGCCGTGAGATACCCTGCCACGGAACCTAATACGCCCATCCTGTGGTCGAGTTTAGCAACGGCGAAATCAGCGAATTCCGGGTTTAATGCGGCCAGAAACTCGCGGCTCGGGTACGCACCGTTCTGGCGAATCCCCTTGTAGCCGGCCGTGCATTCGCTGCGGACGTATTCACCGCCCAGTTGCCAGACGATCCAGTCGGCGGCCTCCACCCAATGATCCATCCGATGGTAGATCTCCGGGTCCGCCTCCAACAGCTCCAGTCCCTTGGCGAATTCCCATTCGGCGGAGATCAGTCCTCCGTATTTGGGCAACCAGTCTTCCTCGCGGGCGGCGGCCAAGGTGTTGATCCGATCCGCCTGCCCTTGAGCGGCGTGGTGTCGCCACAACTTGACGTAGGCGTGTGGGCGCTGAGCAAACTCGGCGAGTTCGGCCAGCGGAGTGCCATCTGCCAGAGTCGGCAGCACCGTGCACGCCGTGAAGTCTGTGGCAATCCCGATGACGTGGGCTGGGTCGATGCCAGCTGCCGCGATTGCCTGCGGAACAGCGGATTTCAGGACGTCCACATAATCCGAGGGCACCTGAAGAGCCCAATCCGGTGGAAGAGTTTCGCCCGTCGGCAACGCAGTATCGAGCACCGCGTGTCGGTAGTCCGACACCGCCGCTCCCATCTCCATGCCGTCGGAAACCCTCACGACCACGGCTCGACCCGACAGGGTCCCGTAGTCGACTCCGACAACATAGGAGTGCTCCAAGACTGCGCTCACCAAGGCCTCCTGAGGTGTTTCATTACGTGAAGGCCAGTTGGATATCCGAGGCCCTCACAGGATTGTTAACGCTAACAACGGCTTTCGTCAAGAGGGCGGACAACCCAAGCGTGCACTCCACACGACTTCGAAGTGTGTCAGCGGAATTGCTCGGCAGGCAGGTTTTGCCCCTCGTCATCCGTATGCACCCGCGGCGGCGCTTGTTCGGGATCTCTCCCTGCACCATGTGGAGGCGCCTGCGAGAGTTGACAATCATGTGCGAGGAGGGGCGGTGCTGTCCCGGATCACCATCTCCGGGCTGATTACTTCGTTAGCTACAGCCTGACCCGCCATCAGCGCCGTCAGCATCTGGATGCACCGTCGGCCCAACAGCTCGAAGTCTTGCCTGAGAGTGGTCAGCGGCGGACTTAGATACGCCGCTGCCGCGATGTCGTCAAACCCGACTACTGAGACCTGCTCGGGCATCGCGATTCCCGCCTCGGTGAATGCCCGGATCAGCCCTAACGCCATCTGATCATTCGCAGCGAAGACCGCCGTTGGCAGTCGCTCCTTCAGCAGAAGCCCGCCGACCTCGTACCCACGACCGGCCGTCCAATCGCCGTCGAATATGCGATCCGCCGGCAACCCCGCTGATGTGAGTTCGGCGCTCCAGCCGCGAATCCGGGCCCGCGACTCCATAAACGCGGTCGGGCCCGCGAGATGCACAATATCGCGGTGCCCGAGGTCGATGAGGTGCTTGGTCAGTTTGCGAGCACCATCTTCATTGTCCACAGATGCCGTGTGAAATGTCTTGCAGGAGGCCACGTCCGCGGAAATAAGCACCATCGGGCAACGTGTCGACGCCGCCTCCGCGGCCGCCAACAAAGCCACAGATGGTGCGATCACCACCATGGCATCGACGCCCTGGTCCATGAAGTGCTCGAAAACGTTGGACAGCAATGCCTGTCCGCTCTCGTCCACGCTGACCAGGCTGACAAAGAATCCGGCCTCCCGTGCTGCGGCCTCGACCGCGATCAAGGTGCTGGTGGGTCCATAAAGGACCGAACGTGGGGTCACTACACCGATAACGCCGGAACGGTTGGTGACGAGAGTTCGGGCGGCAGTGTTTCTGCGGTAGCCAAGTTCGACAATTGCTTGCTGCACACGCTCTTTGGTTTCGCGCCGAACGTTGGGGTGGTCGTTGAGCACGCGCGAAACTGTTTGATGAGAGACGCCGGCGACCCTGGCGACGTCGTGCATTCCGGGTGAGCGCGCTGCGGAGCCGTGCATGAGGGCCACTGCTGAGTCACCAGCAGCCGAGTCACCATCAGCCGAGTCGCTATGAGACCCGCCGCCGACCGCAGCCACCACCACACGACCTTTTCGTTGAGAGCCGACCACACGAGGCGGAGCTAGTGTGAAGTTTTTGGATCGAATCCAGCGACCGCGCCGATCACTGTCACCGCAGGCGAAACAATACCGGCTGCCCTGGCAACTTCCGCGATGGTGCTGACCGTACCGTGCGCGGCGCGCTGCGATTCCAGGCCGGCGTCAGCGATCGTGGCAGCAGGGGTGTCTGCTGGCATCCCCCGCGCGATCAACTCGGCGGTGATGGTACCTAAATTGGCCACCGCCATCAGCAAAATGAGATCGGTACCGGTGCGTGCCAACGCTTCGTAGTCCAACCGCGACCGAGCATCACCCGGCGGCACATGGCCGGTGATCACGGTGAACCCTTGGTTGAGACCGCGGTGGGTGACCGGGATACCCGCAAGTGCCGGAGCAGCAATGGCGGACGTTACCCCGGGTATCACCACCACGTCGATACCCTCCGCGGCGCACGCGATCATTTCCTCGCCGCCGCGACCGAACACAAAGTTGTCGCCGCCCTTGAAACGGACCACGGT
Organism: Nakamurella antarctica; assembly: GCF_003860405.1. Classification (NCBI taxonomy): domain Bacteria; kingdom Bacillati; phylum Actinomycetota; class Actinomycetes; order Nakamurellales; family Nakamurellaceae; genus Nakamurella; species Nakamurella antarctica. The sequence continues at coordinate 2,356,936 of NZ_CP034170.1, forward strand.
CTTTCCAGCGTGGGCGTGGACGATAATAAGCCGGTTGATCTCCTCCTGCGGGGTGGTAAGACCGCGTGGAATCTTTGACACATCAATGATCTCGGTGCCAGGCAGTACGTGCTCCAAAGCCGCGAGCGGCGCCAACCGATCGGTGATCACCACGTCGGCTTCCCGTAGCGCCGCTGCCCCTGCAATCGTGATCAGCGCGGGATCACCGGGTCCACCACCGACCAAAATCACCCGACCGCCAGGCTTTCGTAGCGTTCCAGTCTGTGGTTCGACGGCTGGGACCAGACCACTACCGCGCAAGCAAAAGACCTTGTTGGCAGTGCACAACTGCTCGGTTCTCAGGTCAATTTCAGCGTCGTTGGAGGCTGCCACTACAAGCCAAAAGTCCTGCAGGCCAACATCATCCAAGGTGCGCCGCTGCCAGCTGATGAGACCGCGCTCGGCCATGTCCTGAATCGACGGGAGTGCGCGTTCGGCAAACACCGTGACCGTGGCGCGAGCCGCTCGTAGGGCGGTAATTTTGGGGAGGGCATCGGGGCCGGCTCCGACAACCAGCACCGGGCGTCCCGCTAATTCGAGATGGGCCGCAAAACTTGTACTGCCGGACACTACGGCCTCCAGTGTGGGACTGACATTCTTTGGTGCAGTACTGCGCGGGTCGGTCATCAGCCTAGCGGCGACTCCCGGCAAGATAGATCTCTGGACCGCAGCACCCCCACCGCAGCAAGGATTGTCCTCACCCCATGCCCCCAAAGCGAAAGCGCACCAGCGCTAGGCGGACCACAGCTGTTGCGCGCAATCTCACCACCCGCACCGTTCGGCCCAGTTCGCGCAAGCCCTCTATCGGCAAAACTGCCACACCTGCGCCATTTGCCGCCTTCGGCGAGCGAATCTGGCTGCTAGAAGTACCTTTTGGTCAAGCCGCGCCCGGCGCAACCTGGGTTCCCCAGTGGAAGGCGCACTCGTACGCGGGCCCCGCGCTGCCGCCAGCCCTGGCATCCTTTGCCTCGAAGCCTTTCAGCTACCAGCGATGGCTGGAAGACGAGCTCAACGACGTCCCTGGCCCACCACCACGAAGCATCGTCGCCAAGGAGCCGCGGCGCGGTCAGTACGAGGGCGCAGATGCGATCATCGCCGCCGCCGAAGCGGGAGCAAGGCAGTTTTTGTTGGCCGATGCCCCTGGCACCGGTAAAACCATCACGCTCATTCTTGCTGCCATCGAGATCGCAAAATCCCGCCTGGCCGCTGCACCGCCGGCTAAAGGCCCCACTCGTAGGCCCCATATTCTGGTCACCGTTGACCGGCCCGCCGCTATTACTGTTGCGCACTGGCGTGCCTCCATCGCCGCGGTCCACGCTGGCGAACCGGTCCACCTCGGCGAGCTGACCAACTATGACGCCCAGCGCCCGCGCTGGCTAATCATCTCTCCCGATCAGCTATCGAAGTTGCTGGCCCGCAACGGAAAACCGCGATTTCGTTTCGACGTCGTCATCTTGGACGAAGCGCAACTGTACCGACATGTTGATACAAAACGGGTTTCGGCGATGCGCCGGGTCGCGCGGTTCGCAGATACCCACGACCAAGCACCGTTTGTGATCGCTGCGACTGCCACTCCCTCCCACAATCCGGCCGAATTAACCTACTTGGGGCCGGTTTTCGCACAGATCCATGGTGAGGATCCCAGCGCCTGGGATGACGTGGGAGCGCGGATGGCGGCCATGGGGCTGCCGTTGGTTCAGAGGTACGGAAAGTGGACGTGGAACGCCGAGGCTGCCCAATCGGGCGCACTGCAGTCGGAGTCGACCCGGGTGGTCCGACGATGGCTTACCGGCCACACGCCGTCACTGATGTTGCACCGCCCGGCAGAGTGGGGCGAGGCGCCACTGGAGCCGATGCCGGTGGAATTATCGGCCGCCGAGCAGGATCAGTACCGGGTGGATTGGGGCGTTTTCCAAAAGGAGATGGGACTGGCCCGGGTGGGGAAATCTGCTGCTCGAGGCCGCGCCGCCATCATGAGGTTTCGCCAGAAAGCTGGGATGATCCGGGTCCCCTACACGGTCGATTGGGTGCTGGCCCAGGTCGCCGCGGGCTGGCAGGTCGCAGTATCTGTCGAGTTCGTTTCGACTGCAGCAGACCCCATCGCAGACGCGTTGGCCGCTCAAGGCATTGCCGTGTCGAGGATCTACGGCTCCGGGCGATTCGATGCGGAAGCCGAACGCCTGAAGTTTCAGCACGGCCACACGCAGGTGTGCGTCTTCACCGTGACGTCGTCCATCAGTTTGCACGCTGGCGAGATGATGGCCGATGGATCACGCGCCACGCTCACCCCACGGATCGGTGTGCTGCATCAGCCTGGCTACTCGGGGATCGCTGCCCGACAGCGTTTGGGTCGGATTCACCGCGATGGGCAGGTGGGCGAATGGTGGATGGCCTACGCGGAGAACACTATTGAAGAACAGGTGGCCGGCACGTTGATGGATCGCCTGCGCTCCACCACAGACATTGTGGGCGGTGACACCAGCGCGTTGCGCAGCGTCGCTGCTCTCCTTGGCGCCGACTGGTTGCCGGAAACGGCACTGACCGAAACGGTCTAAGGCAAGTGCAGAGCAACGTCAAATGAAGGAGGAAAATGTGGCACCAGACAATGAACCTGTGACCCCGAACCTGTCCGAACCGATGCTGGAATTCGTCGCCGAACGGCACCTCGCGACGCTGACCACCCTGCGTGCTGATTTTAGTCCGCACGTGGTGGCCGTGGGCTTTACCTACGACCCCTCGACGGGAATGGCGCGCGTCATTACCGGACGCGGCACGGTCAAGGCGCGCAATGCCGGACGATCGCTGGACATCCCCGGCGGGACGCGGGCGGCAGTCTGCCAAGTTGACGGCCGACGATGGCTAACCCTGGAGGGACAAGTCCGCGTGAGCTCCGACCCGCTCGAGGTTGCCGAAGCCGTCCAGCGCTATGCAGTGCGATACCGCCAACCCAGGGTCAACCCCGAACGCGTCGTGATCATTATTCAGGTAGATCGCGCCCTCGGCCACGCGTGACAAAGTCCGCTACATCCTGACCCGCAGGGCCTTCAGCCCTCGAATCACGAACTGCGGGTGATATTCCGGTTCGGCGGCGAGCTCGATCTGCGGCGCCGCAGCGAGGATCTGGTTCAGCGAGATCTCGAGCTCCAGCCGGGCCAACGGGGCGCCAATGCAAAAATGGGTGCCGCCGCCGAACCCGATATGGTTCGCATCGCCGCGGCCGATGTCGAATGTGTCGGGATCCGGGAAGCGAGCGGGATCACGGTTAGCCACACCGAACATCATGCCGATCTGCTCCCCCACCGCGAACTCTCGTCCGGCGATCACCACCCCCTCCTCCAGAACCCATCGCTGGAAGAGTTGCAGCGGTGCGTCAAATCGAATCAGCTCCTCCACCGCGGTCTGCGGCGTCACCTCACCGGACGTCAAGCGATCCCACTGCCGCCGGTGCTTCATCAGGGCACGCATCCCGTTGCCGAGGGTGTTGACTGTGGCCTCGTGGCCCGCATTCAACAAAACGATGACGGTACAGATGATCTCGTCATCCGTCAGCGTGTCCCCTTCATCGGCCACTGACACCAACTGGGAGATCAGATCCGGCTGCGGATCACTGCGCCGAGCCCGAATCAACGCTCGCACGTAATCGATGAACTCGGCCGCACAGTCTTCCGCGTTCTGCCGCTGCGCCGCAGAGTTAGAGAACTCGTACATTTTCACGATGCCGTGCGACCAGCGGAGCAACGACGGCCCATCAGCTTGGGGAACTCCCAAAAGCTCGCAGATGACGGCCACCGAATACGGCTGGGCGTAATCAGCAATGAGATCGAATTCGCCTCTGGCCACACAGGTGTCGAGAATATTCTGAGAAAACTGTGCCACCTGCGGTCGCAGCGCAGCTACGGACTTCGGCGTGAATACCTTGGTGACCAGCCGGCGGAGCCTGGTGTGATCCGGTGGTTCGAGGTTGAGCATGGACCAGCGCTCAGACTCCTGCCACCGTGGGTAGGTCTTGGATGGCTCCGGCTGCCCGAACTCCGCCGGGGTGTACTTGTGCTCATACATCCGGCCCAGCGAGCGGTTCCGCAGGCTGGCGTGTACGTCGGCGAAAGTGGTGAGGAGCCACAGCTTTTGCTCGGGATAGAAAAGTAGTGGCCCAGCTTCCCGGAGCGCGGTAAACACCGGATAGGGGTTGCTGATGAAGCCGGTGTCTTCAGGGTCGAATCCCATTTGCAGTGGCGTGGTGTGTGCGCTCATATGTCGTTCCTATCCCATCGGGGTGGCTCGGATACGAATGCGCGCCGTCACGGGTGGTGCTGGCTAGAACATCAACAGCGGATCCATCCGGGACTTTGCGGAGTCCGGGTCTTTGCGCGCACTGCGAGCTGCCGCCGCAACGTGCAGAGCGTGGGCGAGCTGTTTGTGCCGATTAAGCGGGATTCGCACCAGCGCGCGCTCCGTATCAAACGGGTAGTCCAGCTCCACGGGGCCGAGCAACTCCGCCCCCTCGGGCAGTTGCAATTGTTCCAAGAACGCAGCGACTCCAGCGGGTTTACCCTCCACCGCTGCCATTGCCACGGCTGGCGGGAATCCCAACTCCCGGCGCGCTGCTAGCTCGGCAGCTGCGTGACCGGCGGGATCCCAGCGGATCAATGCCTGAACTGTCGGCAGTGAAGAGTCTGCGCCGACCACCACTCGGCCGCCTACTGATCCGGGCCGCACCAGCGTCGCCGCCGCCATCCATCGTCGCAGCGTTTCTTCCGCCGCGCGTAGGTCGGGCCGAGCCAGAAGCGCGCCGCCGTCCAGCAAAAGCGCTGCGCCGTAGCCTTCTTCGGCAACCGGTTCCGCCCCCGGGGTCGCGATCACTAGCGCTGGCGCCGCCTCCACCCGTGCTTGCACTTCCTCGCCTGCACTGGTCACGATCTTCACGCCCGCGAAGGCCCGCCCAATCTCCTCTGCGGTCCGCGCAGATCCCGTCACCACCGCCCGAAAGGATAGTGCCGCGCAAGCCGGGCACGACCACGGCGCGGCCAAGGCCCCACACCAACGGCACGCTGGCACTGAGGATCCGTGCCGTATACCCAGGGGACCGCGACAGGGCCGACACCGGGCGGGTCGCCGGCAACTCGAGCATGCCAAGGACGGAAGGTACCCCCGCCGAGGGACCTGAATCAACACTGGCCTGCCAGCCGCCAGCGCCGTCCGGGCGGCATCGAAGGCCGCTGGGCTCAAGCGTGCGTGGGCTGCCGCAGAGTCGCTTCCGCGGGCGTACTCGTCGCCCGCCGCTTCGATCCTCGGACCCGCCGCGCGGATCGCGATGCGGGAAGCCTCGATGGGATGGGCCCAGCCGGACTCCACGAGCAGCTGCGCCTCGGCAGTCCGGGCGAAACCCCCCACCAAAAGTGCGGCCTTTGACGACGCCGAACGCAGCATCAGTACCTCACGGGCGTGCGGATACGGGGCGCGTTGCTCAGCGAAAAGGTCGTCCCCGTCGTCGAAAATCACCAGCAGCCCAACATCGCGCACCGGTGCGAATGCTGCAGCGCGCGTCCCGATCGCCACGCTCACCTCACCGCGGCTGATCGCCAAGAACCGGCGGTATCGCTCCGCCGGACCCAGATCGGCCGCCAGCGCCATGTAGGCGCCCGCCCCCAGCACGTCCGTCATCGCCGCATCCAGGCGCGCCAGGTCCCGCGCATCAGGAACGACCACCACCGCCCCGCGGCCACCGGAAACACACGCGCGGACAGCTTCCGCGATCCGCAGCGGCCAGTCTTCGCCCGGTAGCGCCTGCCAGACGGCCCGCACCGGCTTGCGTTCGTGAACCGCTTGCAAATATGACTTGCCCGCGGTGTAGGCATCCCAGCCGCCGGCGTCGAACGCAGCCAGAGGGGCACCAATCGCGGCTGTGCGAAGGCTGGATAGACCACGATTTTGGGTGGAAAGCACAGTTGCCGAATTGGGGTCTACGACCAGGGAAGTGGCGGCCGAGCCCGCTTTTTCTACTGCCGCATGCCGTGGCGGTATTGCCAGCCGCAGGATGTCCGAGAGGGTTCCTGCGTACCGGTCAGCCACGGCGCGCGCGAGTGCCGCAATTTCGGGAGCGAGGACCCGCTCACCCGATACCACCTTGTCCAGGTAGCCGAGCTTTCCCACATGGTCCGAGGAGTCCTTGCGCGCCAACACGTATCCGTCGACCAAGCGCCCAGAAAATCGGACCCGAACACGCACCCCCGGCTGCGCTAGTGCGGCCAGATCTTCGCTCACCTGATAGTCGAAAGGCCGGTCTAAGTGCGGCAGCCCGGTATCGACAGCCACCGAGGCCACGGGCAGCGCGGCGGCCGGCACCAGCGCTCCGGGTGGCCTCTTGGTGGCGCCGCGTTTTGTCAACTGCGGCCGCGACGAAACCACCGCACCTTCGTTATCCGGGATTGCGCCCCCCTCCACCCGCGTGCTGACACCCATGGGTCAAGACTTACCAGACACTGCCGACGGCGCCTGCGCGATACAAACCTTCAACAGCGCCGCACGGCGGGACGCACGGCCATACGGCGGGGCGCACGGCAAATCGGGAGGGCCTAGAAGTTCAGCGCGGCTTTCAACGCGTCGACCCGGTCGAGCTTCTCCCAGGGCAAATCAATGTCTGTCCGGCCGAAGTGGCCGTAGGCCGCGGTCGGGGCGTAAATGGGGCGAAGGAGGTCAAGGTCACGGATGATGGCACCGGGCCGCAGATCGAAGACCTGTGAGATGGCGTCGCCAATCTTCGCCGGGTCGATCTGTTCGGTACCAAATGTCTCCACGAACAATCCCACCGGTTCCACCTTGCCGATGGCGTACGCCACTTGAACTTCGATGCGCTCGGCAAGGCCGGCAGCAACAACGTTCTTGGCCACCCACCGCATGGCGTACGCGGCAGAACGGTCCACCTTTGACGGATCCTTTCCGGAGAACGCGCCACCCCCGTGACGGGCCATTCCGCCGTAGGTGTCGACGATGATCTTGCGGCCGGTCAGACCCGCGTCGCCCATGGGGCCACCGATCACAAAGCGCCCGGTCGGGTTGACGAACAGCTTGTATCCGTCAGTGATGATGTCGAGTTGCCCAAGTTCGGGCTCCACCACCTGCTGGCGAATGTCGGTGGCCAACAAGTTCACCAGGTCGATGTCTTCGGCATGCTGGCTGGACAGCACGACGGTGTCCAATCTGATGGCTTTGTCGCCGACGTATTCGATGGTGACCTGGGTCTTGCCGTCGGGACGAAGGTAGGGCACTGCGCCGGACTTGCGCACCGCCGTCAGCCGGCGAGAAAGCCTGTGGGCCAACGCGATCGGCAGCGGCATCAACTCCGGCGTGTCGTTGCAGGCGTAACCGAACATCAAACCCTGATCGCCAGCGCCTTGCCGAGAGATGGCGTCATCGCCGTAGGCGTCGTCGCCCGTCCGCGACTCGTAGCCCTCGTCGACACCTTGGGCAATATCTGGGGACTGCGAACCGATCGCGACGTTCACGCCACACGAGGCTCCGTCAAAACCCTTGGCGGAAGAGTCGTAACCGATAGCGAGCACCGTGTCCCGAACGATGGTCGGGATGTCGGCGTAGGCGGTGGTGGTTACCTCGCCAGCGACGTGCACTTGGCCGGTGGTAACCATGGTCTCGACCGCCACGCGGCTTGCGGGGTCCTGTCGAAGCAGTTCGTCCAGGATCGAATCGCTGATGGCATCGCAGATCTTGTCCGGGTGGCCTTCTGTGACGGATTCAGAGGTGAAGAGGCGGGATGCCACAGAGGTTCTCCATTGGTAGATGTCAGATATTGCAACGCCGACAGGAAACTGGCAGAGACTAGCTGGATAAGCGCCTGGCAACAGGAATGCCAACTTCGAAAAATGCCAACGCCCACCCCGGACACATTCCGGGGTGGGCGGGGTGCAAGACGCTGGTGCAGGTCACACGCCTTCGGTGTGGTCCAGCAGGCTCGCGTTGATTTCACGCAGAGCAATCGAAAGAGGCTTTTCCTTCGGCAACGGCTCCACTAGCGGACCGACGTAATCCATCAGGCCCTCATTGAGCTGCGCGTAATAGTCGTTGATCTGGCGTGCCCTCTTAGCCGCGTAGATCGACAGTGCGTACTTTGAGCTGGTCTTGGTGAGCAGCTCGTCGATCGGCGGGTAGGTAATACCTGCCGCGGCGATCTGTGCCGGGGTCATAGGCTTGGTCGACGGTGTCGTCACAAAAACGCTCCAGAGTCTTTTCTTTGTGCCGGTTGCGACGTGCTGCCGCGGTGCGACCGGCGGTGGTTAACGCTCGAGATACGGCGGCGAGAACTCACTGTGACATTAAGTCTACCAAGGCCGAGGTGGCAACGGCGACGTCAGTGTTTACTACGGTGTGGTCGAACTCGGGTTCAGCGGCTAACTCGGCCCTAGCAGCATCGAGCCGCGCCGTCCTGGTGGCTACGTCTTCGGTGCCTCGTCCGGTAAGCCGACGGGCTAATTCTTCAAAGGATGGCGGCGCCAGGAAGAGCAAGATCGCCTCGCTTCCCACCCCGCCAGATGCGCGCACTTGACGAGCACCTTGCACCTCGATTTCCAGAAGCACGTCCTGGCCAGCATCGAGTCTGCTTTCCACCTCGGTGCGGGGGGTTCCGTAAAAGTTCCCCGCGAATTGGGCATGCTCGAGCATCTCGCCAGCCTGAACAAGGCAGGCGAAGGTGTCGGTGTCGACGAAGTGATAATGCACCCCGTCACGTTCTCCCGCGCGCGGTTGGCGGGTAGTGGCCGAGATCGAATAATGCAGCGCTGGCAGCTGGGCACGCACAAGGCCCAGCACGGTGCTCTTCCCCACCCCGGACGGACCGGAGAGGACGAAGAGTCGGCCGCGCTGGGCCTTGTGGTGGATCGTGGCGTCGCTCATGTGCGGCTGTCCCCCACCACCGGCGCCGATCTTGGGGCCAACGGAAGAGGGAAAAGAATCAGCTACCGAACTCGGCGAGCAGTGCCGCGCGCTGTCGTTCGCCCAAGCCACGTACCCGGCGGCTGGGAGCGATTTCGAACTGCTCCATCAGCTGCGCTGCACGCACCTTGCCGACACCCGGCATGGCCTCAAGCAAGGCCGAAACCTTTAATTTCGCCAACGCTTCGTTGGTCTTGGCGTCGACCAGAACCTGGTTCATGGTCGACGTTCCCTTCTTCAGGCTTTCCTTGAGCTCGGCGCGGGCTTTACGCGCGGCGGCTGCCTTTTCCAAGGCTGATGCGCGCTGCTCGGGGGTCAACTGGGGCAATGCCACTTCGGCCTCACTTCGGTGTTGGGTAAACGGTGGTCGGATAAAGCTGAATCGATGGTGCTAGTCCGCACTCGTGTCAGGGTAAGTACCCCGGCAGGAGTTGGTGCGGGCGGCTGCGACCCTTGACGAACGTACAGATGAGGGCATGTCCGGGGCAAACCGGCGGAGAAAAACTATCGGCAGTTCTCGCTCGCTCCCCCGGTCGTCGGAGCGCACGCTACGGTATCTCGCACGGCGGGGCCGCTGGGCGAGCTGATCACCACCGATGATTAGCCCTAGTCTAGGCCGCGTAAGTCCAGTTCACAGCCCTGAGACCGCCTAAAGTTGCCTCTATCACGTGCCCGGGCACTGGTTCACAGAAAGTTCCCACGCACTTGCCCGTCCCAGAGCTAGAAATCAGCTCACTTGCGAGCACGCATCCGGGCAATGATTCCGGTGTCGTAGTCGCCCGAGATAAACTCTTCGTTGTCTAGCAGCTCCGCGTGGAACGCAAGATTCGACTTGGGCCCCACCACTACGAAATTTGCCACCGCAGCCCGGAGCGTGCGCAGCGCGTCGGAGCGATCACTCCCGTGCACGATCAGCTTGGCCATGAGCGAATCGTAGGACGGAGTTACTGTCGTGCCATTGGCATAGCCGGAGTCGACCCGCACACCCGGGCCGGAGGGCTCCTCCCACTCGGTGATGACGCCTGGTCCCGGCAGAAACCTTTTGGAATCCTCGGCATTGATCCGTAGTTCTATGGCGTGCCCGCGAGACACGAGCGTCGCCGGGTCGAAGTCCACTGGCTCACCAGCGGCGACTCGGAGCTGCGCCTGTACCAAGTCAATGCCGAGCACGGCCTCGGTAATGGGGTGCTCCACCTGCAGCCGGGTGTTCATTTCGAGGAAGAAGAACTCGCCGGTCTCCGGGGCGAGAAGAAACTCGACGGTGCCAGCGCCGCGGTAGTCGACAGCTTCGCCCGCCTTGCGGGCCGCGCTCAGCATCTGCGCGCGCAGCGCGTCATCGACCGCGGGTGAGGGGGTCTCCTCCGCGACTTTTTGGTTGCGACGCTGCACGGAGCAGTCGCGCTCCCCCAGCGCCAGTACCGTGCCGTCGGCCAAGCCAAGGATTTGAACCTCCACATGACGCACCCGCGGGTAGTACCGCTCCACGAAGACCGAGGAGTCGCCGAAGAGCCGGCCGGCGAACGCTGTGACCTTTTCGTATTCGGCCTCCATCGCTGCCGCCGAGTCAACGACGGCCATCCCCATTCCGCCACCGCCGGCGGAGGCTTTGATCATCACCGGGTAGCCAATTTCAGCGGCTGAGTCGAGGGCTGCTTGCGCGCTGTTCAGTGCATCCTCAGATCCTGGTGCCACCGGCACGCCAGCGGCCTGCATGGCGTTCCGGGCGGCGATCTTGTCACCCATGGCGGTAATAGCCTCCGGTGACGGGCCCACCCAGATCAGGCCGGCGTCCACTACCGCGCGCGCGAAATCGGTGTTTTCGGAAAGGAACCCGTATCCGGGGTGGATGGCAGCCGCCCCGGTGGCGAGGGCCGCAGCCAGCACCGCCTCAGCATTGCGATAGGACTGCGCGGGGTCGGCCGGACCGATGAGCACCGCTTCGTCAGCTTCGAGGACGAAGGGCAGATCTACGTCGGCTTCGGAGTACACGGCGATCGTGCGCAGGCCCATTGCCTTCGCCGTGCGGATAACGCGTCTGGCGATTTCGCCGCGGTTGGCTACCAGCAGGGAGTCGAACATGTAAGGGCACCTCTTTCGTTGAAAGCCGTTGCAGCGTCGAGTGTCTACCTAGGTTGGTACGGGGGAACGTCTACATCTATGGAGCGGTACGGAGCTACGCGGTGAGTTCTCCGGGTCGGCCTACGGTAGCCCGGTAAATCGTGCCATTGCCCCACACCGAGACAGACCGATCGCGGGCCTTGATCCATGCGGATTGCCCACGGCGCAGGTCCAGAACCGATCCGTCGTTATGGGCCACGCTCACGGCCCCCTCGGTGCACAGAAGGATTTGCGGCCCCAGACTTGCCAGCGTGATCATCGCACCAACATCGGCGCCAGCCAGGTCCAGCCGGGACAATTCGAATTCTGGTGCCGGGGTCTGGTAGTAGACCTCGATTCCATCGCGTACCTCCCCGGTCAGCACTTCGCGGTCGCCCGCGCTGAAATCCAAGATGCGCACAAGTTCGGGCACGTCGACATGCTTGGGGGTCAACCCGCCCCGAAGGACATTGTCGGAGTTGGCCATGATCTCCACGCCGACACCCGAGAGATAGGCGTGCAAATTGCCAGCAGGAAGGTAGAGCGCTTCCCCCGGCTGCAGCGTGAGCCGGTTCAGCATCAGGCTGGCCAGCGCACCCCAATCCTCTGGGTACCGCTCCCCCAAACTCAGAGCCGTCCGGTACTCGGCCTCGAACGGCGTGCCCCGGCCAATCGCCGTGACAGCTCCTGCCAGCACTGCGCTGAGCAACTGCGTCATCCGCGTCTGCGGCAGCGTGACCAAGGTGGAAAATAGGGCCCGCACTCCGTCGGAATCTGGTTGCCCAGACAACAGCGACAGGAAGTGGTCCAGCTCCGGGACCTGCAGACCCGCAAGGACTTTCACCGTCGCCGCCGGATCCCGGAAACCGCACAGCGCCTCAAATGGAGTGAGGGCGCAAATCAACTCGGGCTTGTGGAACCGATCTTTGTAGTTCCGATCGGGGCTGGCGAGGGGGATCCCCTGGGCATCCTCTTGGTCATACCCTTGCTCTGCCTGAATGATCGAAGGGTGCGCTTGCAAGGAGAGCGGCTGCTCTGCGGCAAGAACTTTGAGGAGAAACGGTAACCGGTCATGGAATCGATGAGCGGCTTCCGCCCCCAGATGCAGCTCAGGGTCACGTGCGATAGCTGTGTCCAGACGCGTTGGCGCACCGTCAATATCGATCTGGGACGGGTCGCCTGGATGAGCACCCAACCAGAGTTCCGCATACGGATGCGCAGACGGGACGGGTTCACCGAGGAGTTCCGCGATCGCAGTTCTGGATCCCCAGGCATAGGGCCGGATGCGGTTGCGCATTAGTTCCACCGGTCGACGTCCTCCTGATCACGAGCAATGTGCATGACTGTATCGGGCCGCAGCGCGCCCCTCCCGCTCAACTGGCCACCCAGGCCCGCTGGCGAATCAAGAGGCGCGGCCTGACCGGCACCGACACCGATGTAGACGGCAGCAAAATCCAACCGAAGCATCATGACGGCAGCCGCAGCCCAATCAGCAATGAGCGGTCGAAAGGGGCCATCTGATTCCGCGCCCGTCGGCGTCGGGAAGCTCCCCGAACGCCACCCTTGCGAGTGCGCCATCACCAATTCAGGGCCGTCGAGTGCGATTGCATTCGGCAGCGCCCGCGTGATGGTCGAATACCACGCCAACAGCGGCGCAAACCCGGTCACAGGTGGGAACTGTGCGGGCCGAGCCTTCAGCACCACAGGCCGCAGCGGCAGCTGAATCGGCGCGTCATCACCGTCGAGCAACTCGTCAAAGGGATCAGCGAAAATGTCGGGGCGTCGAGTGAGTCGCTCCACCAGGGCCGGTGCCTGACTGAGCTGTTCCTGCGTATAGACGGCGGCAGGATAACCAGCGATCTCGGCCAAAACACCGGCGCCGTGCGCGGTCAGCGCATCCCCCACCGGCTCGCTGCCGATCAGCACGCCCATACCCGACACTAGATGCAGCGCAAGCGCTTTCGCTGGATTCATAAACATTTCACTGCTGGGTGCACACATCAGGGATTGTGCATCCAGCAGGTCAGCAAGTAGACCAATCTCCGCTGACGTCGGCGCCCCACCCATTTCCCCCAATAAGCCGCACGCGCCTGCAACCATCAACAACGTCGTCAGCCGGGAAGGCCCCGCCAGTGCCTCCGGGATTCCCATCGCTGGAACTGACAGGCTGGGTCCAGCGGCGTACGCCATCTCGCCATCGGCAGCGGCGCGCACGAGTACGGCAGCGCCGCGCCTGCGAGCAATTTCGACCGCGGAAGCCACGCCAAGCCCGCCCGAATCGCCGTCGGAGGCGAAGACCACCACGGCGTCGAGGGCGCCGATCCAGGACGGCAATACGGCGCTCACCAACGTGGGAACCGGTGAGCGGGAGCCAATCAGCGCAAGGCCAATAGCTGCATCCGCAGCTGCTCGACCTTGGGCAATCACTACCAGCGCTCGTGGGCGAAGGCCGACAAACGCCGCAAGGGCGGAGGCAGCACTCAACGGGGACGACCGGACCTGGGCCCCCGCAGTAGCCGCTGCTGGTAGGAGTGCCGCGGCGTCACGGTCCATCAGTGCGGCGGGGTCGCTGAGTAGCACTTCCAGGTCGCTCACGGCACCTGGCCGCCGGGGAGCGCGGCCTCGTCCAGCAATAACACCGGAATCCCATCCCGCACCGGGAACATTCTTCCGCACTCGGTGCAGGTCAGGGCTAGAGCTAACGCGTCATCGGGGGTGCCGAGGACCAGCGGGGCGTGATGTTCCGCGGGGCAGGCGAGAACCTCCAGAAGAGCAGGATCCAGAACTGCGGTGAGCGGGTTCACGGGAGAAGTTGCCATGGGAACAGTGTGACCCACTTCCGGGTGGAATGCCCCGTGGGGCTAACTCAGCAGCCAACAGGACGGCCAACTCAGGAACCAACTCAGGACCGTATGACGGCGAGCAACTCATCCCGCAGCGTCGCCATCTGCTCCGTCGTCGCCGCTTCCACGTTGAGCCGCAACAGCGGTTCAGTGTTTGAAACGCGCACATTGAACCAGCTGCCATCCGGCAGCGTAACGGTGACACCGTCCATCTCGTCGATCTCGCCATCGCGTGCTGCGCCGAACTCACGGATTAGCTGTTGTTTCCCGGGCGCATCGTCGACGGTCGAGTTGATCTCCCCTGAAGCGCTGTACCGGTCGTAATCCGCGACGAGAGCCGAGAGAGGCCCCGCCTGTCCGCCCAGTGCGGCAAGGACGTGCAATGCGGCCAACATCCCGGTGTCGGCCTTGAAGAAGTCCGCAAAGTAGTAATGCGCGGAGTGTTCCCCGCCGAAAATGGCGCCGGTGCGGGCCATCTCGGCTTTGATAAACGAATGACCGACTCTGGTCCGAACACTGGTACCGCCGGCTGCATCCACGATTTCCGGTACGGCTCGGGAGGTAATGAGGTTGTACAGGATGGTGGCGCCCGGGTGCTTCGCGAGCTCGCGCTCGGCTACCAGCGCCGTAATGGCCGATGGCGAGACCGGGAGGCCTCGTTCGTCCACTACAAAACACCTGTCCGCATCCCCGTCGAAAGCGAGGCCAATATCTGCTCCGGCAGCTTTCACGGCGGCCTGCAGGTCGACGATGTTTTTCGGGTCTAGCGGATTTGCCTCGTGGTTCGGGAAGGAGCCGTCCAGCTCAAAAAACAGCTCTTTGATCGTCAGCGGCAACCCACCGAGAACCGCCGGAACTGTGTAACCGGCCATGCCGTTACCCGCGTCCACCACCACCGTCAGCGGACGAATGTGAGTCAGATCCACCAAGTTCAGCAGAAACTGCGAATACCCGGTGAGAAGGTTCCGCTCCTCGATGGCGCCCTTGGTGGCGGCTGGGACCACCACGGCTCCGTCCAAGATCGCGGCTGCCTCGTCCCGAACCTGAACCAAGCCGGTCTCGGAGCTAACTGGTACGGCGCCGGCGCGGCAGAACTTGATGCCGTTGTATTCCGCCGGATTGTGCGAGGCGGTGAACATCGCGCCGGGAAGGTTCAGGATTCCTGACGCGTAGTACAACAGGTCGGTTGATCCGAGACCTGCATTGATCACGTTCAGGCCCGCGCCGGTGACCCCGCCCGCAAAAGCCGCGGCCAGACCCGGCGAAGATTCGCGCATGTCGTAGGCCATCACCACAGCGCCCGGCCCGCCGTCAGCCGAATCTTCCCGCACCAGGTGGGCGAAGGCGACGCCCAGTGCCCTCGCGGCATCCTCGGTGAATTCGACGCCGACCAGGCCGCGTACGTCATAAGCCTTGACGATCGCGCGTAGCCGATTTCCAGCTGTATCTGACGAGCCTGAAGTGCGTGTGTCGCTCATGAAGAGGGTTCCTTTGCTTGCACGAATCTGTGCGTCATTGCTCGCAGTGTCGGACGCGCCGGTTGCGGCCAGGGTTGTTCGTGGAAAAGAATAGTCGGCGTTCTTGAGCGGCATCGCATCCGAAACACGCTGGCAGCGCGCGGGCTAAGCCTCGGGAAAGCGCAATACGCGCAAATGCCCACGCCGACCAGTGGTGTGCTCCTGGGGCTCACTGCGTTCGGCGCGGCCAGCCTCCCGCACAGCGTCCGCCAAGGCCTCTAGGTCGTCGGAGTTGGGCGAAGAGAGATCAAATTCCGCGCTGGGGCGGACCACTTCCCACCCTTTGGGGGCGGTCAGGCCAAGCGCATGATCAGAACACAAATCGTAAGAATGCGGCTCGGCAGCAGACGCGAGCGGCCCCACGACGGCAGTCGACTCGGCATAGGCAAACGTCAGGGTCGCCACAGCTGGGTTGATGCACCCGCTCCGCGAGCACCGTCGATTTCTCACCACACCCGCCACCCTAAGGTGCGCCATCCGCGCTGGAGGTGCGACTCGCCGCACCTTGCGTAGGGTTACCGATTGAAATGACGAATCACGACGCACCGCGGCCGCCAGCGGGGATGGCGGGCACACCTGGGCCGCTGCTGCGACTCATCCGGGATCAGCGCATCGCGTTCCTGCTCGTTGGCGGATTCAATACTGCGATCGGCGCGTTTTTCTTTATCCTTTTCCAGCTAATCCTCGGCGATTCCCGGTATCTTCTCGTGCTGCTGTGCGCCCACATCTGCGCGGTCCTCTGCGCCTTTGTTCTCTACCGCCGGTTCGTTTTCCGGGTCCGGGGTCACCTCGCGCGGGATCTAGCCCGGTTCGAGCTGGTGAACCTGACGTCGTTGCTCATCAACGCCGCGCTCCTGACGGTCGCCGTGAGCGCGCTTACCCTTCCGGTCCTACCCTCGCAACTGGTGATTACCGCAGGCACCATGCTGATCAGCTTCTTCGGCCACCGCGGCTTTTCCTTCCGGCGGACGGCGACCGAGGGGAAGGTGTAATGCCTCGGGTTTCCGTCGTTGTTCCCGCCTACAACAGCGTTCGGTTTATTGGGGCCACGATCGACTCGATCCTGGCCCAGTCCTACCGGGACTTTCACCTTTACATCAGTGACCACAGTTCCACAGACGGGACCTGGGAGGAGCTGCAGCGTTATGCAGGTCACGCTCAGGTGACGCTGAGCAGATTGCCCACCGGCGGCGGAGCTCCCGCCAATTGGAACGCGGTAACGGCACACGCGAGTTCAGATCTGATCAAGTTGGTCTGCGGTGACGATCTGGTCTACCCGGATTGTCTCGCGGTACAGGTGGCCGCTTTCGATTCGCACCCCGGCACCGTCATGGTGGCGTCCGCGCGGGACATCATCGACGCTGCGGGGATGCCGATGATTCGCGGCCGTGGACTCGCCGGAATGACGGGCCCCATCAGGGGCCGCGACGCAGTCCGCCGCACCATCCTTGCGGGCGTCAATATCTTCGGTGAACCGGGCTGCGTCCTGTTCGACCGATCCACCTTGCTCGACGTGGGTGGATGGGATGCGAGATTCCCCTACCTCATCGACCAGGCGACCTACACTCGCGTGCTCCTCCGGGGAGATTTAGTAGCGATTCCAGAGCCGCAAGCGGGATTCCGGATCAACGACGATCAGTGGAGTGTCGCGCTGGCAAAATCCCAGTCCGCGCAGGCGAAGTCGTTTCACCGCTGGGTGTTTGAGACTCAACCAGGGATACTGGGCACTCTCGATTTGCTCAGGGGCAACGCGATGGCGACAGCGATGGCCCTAGCTCGTCGAGCGGTCTCCGCCTGGCTTCGACGATCCCGCTCAACCACACCGTAGGTTGAACCTGCTCGGCTATAGTTTCCGAACGTGGACGACACCAGCGGGTCAGGCAATGCCGGGCAACACACTCTCTCCGTCGTCATACCCGTCTATCAGGGCGAACGAACCCTGAACGCTCTCCTCGAAGAAGTTGCGGTGTACGCGCAGCCGGTCATCACCCCCGGTGGCCACAGAATGCGAATCACCGAGGTGCTCCTCGTACACGACAACGGACCGGACGGGTCCGCAGCGGTGATGAGGAACCTTGCAGAGCAATACGACTTCGTCCGCCCGGTATGGCTGAGCCGTAATTTCGGCCAGCACCCGGCAACTCTCGCAGGGATGGCGTCCGCCGGCGGCGATTGGATTGTCACCCTCGACGAAGACGGTCAGCACAATCCGGCCGACATCGTCCGCATGCTGGATGTGGCCCTGGATCAGCGGGCTGCCGTCGTGTACGCGAAACCGACAAACGAGCCACCGCACGGGTTTGCGCGCAACCTTGCATCACGCACGGCTAAACGAGCGCTTGCAGGCTCTGCTGGGGCAAACGGTGCCTCAGCCGTTGAATTTCAAAGCTTTCGCCTCATGCTGGGTGAAATTGGACGCAGCGTAGCGGCCTATGCCGGATCGGGTGTGTACCTGGATGTGGCCATGGGCTGGGTCGCCGGAAGGGTGGCGACGTGCGAGGTCGAACTTCGCGCAGAGGGCGACCGACCGTCCGGATACTCGATGCGCTCGCTGGGTTCACATTTCTGGCGCATGGTCCTCTCCAGCGGAACCAAGGGCCTACGGCTCGTGAGTATTTTAGGAGCCGTCTTTGCCGTCGTCGGCTTCGTCCTGGCTCTATTCGTGGTGATTTCGCGGCTGTCCGGCTCACATTTCGTGGTCCAGGGGTGGGCGTCCTTGATGGTCGCGCTGCTGCTCGTCGGTGGCGCGATTTTGTTCTCACTGGGCATTATTGCCGAGTACATCGGTGTGGCCGTAAATATGGCGATGGGCAAACCGCTCTACCTGATCGTGAGCGATCCCCAGGACGGGCCGTTGGGGCGAGTGGATCCGCATGAAAGCCACGTACTCAGTGATTGATTGGGTGATCGGGGCCGGTGGCCTTCTCGGCGGCGCGCTCGTCAAAGAACTGCGTGCTCGATCCCTCGGAACCGTACTCACCAGCAGCATCCCCTGGGAGAACCCCCGCCACGCTCATGCAGCTCTGACTGCGGGCATCACCACCATGCTGATCGCTGCGGCAGACGGACCGTGGCGGGTGTCCTGGTGCGCTGGCGCCGGTGTTACCGGCACCGCCGCGGGCGCCCTCCACGCCGAAGTCGCCACCTTCAGCCGATTCCTCGACACACTGCACACACAGGCCCGCCTGCCCTGGCTGGGAAAGGTATTCCTCGCCTCGTCGGCAGGCGGTGTGTACTCGGGTGCAGGCGTGGCACCCTTCACCGAAACCGACCTCGGCGACCCAGTTTCGCCGTACGGAGTCGCCAAGTTGGCCTGCGAAAAACTCGCTACAAATTTCGCACTGGTCTCCGGCGTCCCTGTCGTCATCGGCCGGATCGCTAATCTCTACGGGCCCGGCCAGGATCTCGCCAAGCCGCAGGGCCTAATCTCTCACCTGTGCCGCGCCCATGTGACGGGCCAGCCCATCTCCGTCTACGTCAGCCTCGATACATTGCGCGACTACCTTTTCGTCGATGACTGCGCCGCACTGATCGCTGATAGCCTCGACCGTCTCGATGACGCCGCCCCCGGCAGCGCCACCATCAAGATTTTGGCGAGCGGCCACGGCGTCACCATCGGGGCCCTACTCGGGGAATGCCGCCGAATTTTCAAACGAGCACCCAGAGTGGTGCTGGGCACCTCGGAGAGCGCGAAATTCCAAGTCAAGGATCTTCGGCTGCGCTCGGTGGTGTGGCCCGATCTTGACAGGCGCACTCTCACGCCACTGCCGGTGGGTATTGGAGCGACGGTCGCGGATATGTTGCTGCGTCGCCAGCACGGCTCGTAGCTCGTGGCGCGTGGCTCGTGGAGCGTTGACGTACCTCTACCGCGATCCCTTAACCTAGAACTGATGACAACATCCGGAACACAGAGCGGTGGACCACGCGCGGTGCAGGGAGATCGAGTCCGACGTGATCGCCGTGGACGCGGTCTGCGGACCCCACTGCTCCCCGCCGACCTCCCAGCGGCGCGCTCGCGAGCCGAGCAGTTTGACCAAGTCGTATTAAGCGCGGTGTCCGCCCTCGAAAGCCGTTGGCCGACCGAGTTGTCAACACTCGAATTCGCCGTTGACGAAGTCCCCATCGTTTCCAGCGAGGCTATTGCGCCTGCCACCGATGTGATCTTGGACGGGAGTGTGCCGCTGGCTCGCTTCTTTGCACCCGGCGTTGACAAGCGAGGAAAGCCCACCAAAGCGCGTGTGGTTTTGTACAGGCGGCCGCTGGAGGTACGCGCGGGCGACCCCTCTGACCTCGGTGATCTTGTCGAAGAGGTGCTCGCGGAGCAGGTCGCGGCCATTCTTGGTGAGCCAGAGTCCGAACCAGAGGACGAGGCCTAGCCCCCACTGCCCTTCTCAGGCGATTCGGCCCGTCGTCACACCCGCTGCCGATACCCTTAGCCCCAGCAGGGGATGCGCGGCCCGCGGCCTCCGGCCGAGAAGGCTTCGGATCAGAGCTTCGAGGCGTCCCTGCAGCCGCGACAACTATCGACTTTAGGAGCATGGTGGTCCCTCGGGAAGAAGCATCGGCAATCCCGGCCTCGGACCCACCGGCATGGGAACTGTTCGCTAGCGACGGCGCTTCCGTTTCGAATCCCGTCGCTGTTTCGAATCCCGTCGCTGTTTCGAATCCCGTCGCTGTGGACCCCGACGTTTCTTCTGCCAATGCTTCGGATCCACGTGATTTCACTGCCTCGGTTTTTGCTCCCGAGGTTTTCGATCCCTCAGTTTTCGAGCGTGTGGTTTCCGAGGACGCGGAACGTGAGCGCGATGAGCCGCTAGCGCCACACGAGCCCTATCGCCCCTGGGTGCTCCAGTGGTGGGAGCGCTCAGCATTCCCGATGTACTTGGTGAGTGTGTTGGTGACCTGCTTCGCCACAGTCCGAGCCACCAAACTCTGGCTCGCCGACCTCACTATCCCGTTCCAATACGCGAATGACGCAGTCGCGGTTCAGGCGCATTTCAAGACCGTCCTCGAAACCGGCTGGTATGAGTTTCAGCCCTTCTTAGGGGCGCCAGTGGGCCAGAATTACCATGACTTTCCGCAAGCTGACAATTTCGCCATGATCTTCGCCCACGTCATGGGCTGGTTCACCGACCAAGTTGGTGTCGCCGTAAACGCGTACTACCTGATCGGGTTTCCGCTGGCGGCCATCACGGCCGTGTGGTTTTTCCGGGTGTGCGGTTTATCCAAAATCTTCTCCGTGGCGCTTTCAGTACTGTTCGCGATTGCTCCCTTTCACTGGGAGAAGTTCGAAAACCACTTGTTTTTGGCGGCTTACTTTCCCGTGCCACTTGCGCTCGGACTCATCGTCATGGCGATCCGTGGTGAGTCACTGTGGGGCGTTCGCCGGTTTGCCTCGCCCTGGCGCGGTCACCGGATCGTGGGCTTTTTCACCGGGCGAGGTGCCGCGACCGTCTCGATTTTCGCGCTGATGGGTACCGCGTCGTCGTACTTCTCGATCTTCACGCTGATCCTGTTGGCAACTGCCGGCCTCGCCGCGTTGGCTCGCACCAGGGCGTGGCGACGATTCGTGGGAGCAGCCCTGGCTGGCGGAGTTCTGGTGGTGTCGGTCCTTGCGAATATGTTCCCCGATATTCTCTACTCCTGGATTCACGGAAACAACGTCGGAGCATTGCTGCGGGATGATTCCGAATCCGAGCGCTACGCGCTGAAGATGGCGTCATTGATACTGCCCGCCCCCGAACATCAACTGCCCTTCTTTGCCAACCTGCGAGCGACCTACGACACCGCGTACCCGTTCCCTGGCGAGCGACCCGCGTTGGGGTTGATCGCGGCGTTGGGGTTCCTCGGACTTCTGGCATTAATCTTCTACCGCTTGGCCGGCACTCGCCGTCGATCGCGCGCCACCGACCTAACGAGGGACGCCCTCACGATGCGTACGACGCTGAGATATCTGGCGTTGCTCACGCTCATGGCTTTCCTCTTCTCCACGGTCGGCGGCTTCGCGACGCTGGTCTCGTTTTTCACCGACGTGCTGCGGTCATGGAATCGGATTTCGATTTTCATCATGGCAATGTCCCTGGCCGCTGTGGGAATCGTCGCGCTCATGTGGGTGGGTCGGCTATCTCTGCGCCACAACCTCAGCCTCGCCCAATCGCGCATGGTCGCTGGGGCACTCGCCGCCACCATCCTCGTCGTGGGAATCTGGGACCAATCCACGGGCAAAGCGGTGCCGGCGTACGCATCCGTACAGGCACAGTGGCAAACCGACCAAGCGTGGATTGACCGGATGGAAGCGGCACTCCCCGATGGGGCAGCAATCTTCCAGCTGCCCTATCAAGCCTTCCCAGAGTCGGAGAATATCAACGGCATCGGCTACACCGATCAGCTCAAACCGTTCCTGCATTCCACAACGCTCCGCTGGTCGGCGGGTGGACTGCGCGGGCGTTCCGAGGTTGACTGGGCCTCGTTGGTGCCGGAGGAAACTGTTCCGCACATGGTTGCCGACTTGGCGGTCTCGAACTTCGAAGGGGTGATGGTCGATCGTCGCCGATATTCCGATGGTGGCAAGGGGATCGAAGCTTCGCTGACCGAGATAGTTGGCGCCCCAGCACTTGTCAGCCTGGATGGCCGCTACTCGTATTTTTCGTTGGACTCTGAGATGGCCCGACTCACCGCGTCATACGACGCTTCTCGACTGCAAGCGGCCCGGGACGCGGTGCTCCGCCCCGTGTTTGTCTACGCGCAACGCGATATGGATTTTGGCACCAACGCTTCTCGTCAACTCCTGTGGACCACCAAAAAGTCGACGGCCGCCCTCACCCTGGACAATGCCCGCGATGTTGCGGTCGCCGTCCAAGTCAATATGGTTATTACCTCTCCGAGCCAAGCTTCCCAGGTGCAGCTCACCCTGAACGGGCAAAGCTGGGTGGTGAATCTGTCTGCGTGGGCTTCGAGTTCTGTAACGATCGATATGGTGGCGCCCCCGGGGCGAAGCGATATCGAGGTGAAACCTGGACCCGACGCAGGGGACTCGACCGACGCGCGCTTCGCCTTTGCCCAAGTAAAGGTGGTCGACCCTGGCCGCGAGAACCTCGCTCAGGTCCGCATTCCCTAATCCCCAGGCAGCTAGTCCCGAGCCTGGGCGCATCGTCGCCGCAGATTCGACCTCTGCTTCCGCGACAAGCGCCTGCTCACTCTGAGAGTTCGACGCTACTTAGCTGGCGAGACGCTTCAATCGACGGCGTTCGCGCTCTGAGAGCCCGCCCCAGATACCGAAACGCTCATCGTTAGCCAACGCGTAGCTCAGGCACTCGGCCCGAACGTCGCAACCGGTGCAGATTTTTTTGGCGTCCCGGGTGGATCCCCCTTTTTCCGGGAAGAACGCCTCGGGATCGGTTTGAGCGCACAGTGCTTGGCCGTGCCAGTCCGGTTCGTCGCTGCCCGCTTCCCCTGTCACCGGGAAACCGGTTACAGGCAAACCCGTCACCGGGAATGCGAAAACCGAGCCCGACAGAGCACTGCCGGTGAGCGGCATCCCCAGCTCCGTGTGGTTCGACACAGGCACAATCCTTCCCTTGGGCCAACCCCGGCCCTGGTGCGCTGCAAAGGCGCGGAGCTGATCGGGCGCTGACGCTACTGACCGAGCGAGTTCATCCCCGTGGCGGACCGACGGGGATCTTGAATCACATCCATGTGATTACACAGGTGTGTCGGGGTGTACGTCAAGCCTCAACTACTGCTATAGGTCATTCAGGGTGGCTCATCCTTCTTCGTTTTCAGCGCTGATTGCGGGCCGTCATCGCTGATAAACGCTTCTTTTACCGGCCAGGATCCGGTTCAGCAACTCGGTGCGGCTGCAATGAAATGAAGCCGTCAGCAGCCGCCCCAGGTTGCAGGGACAATGGACTGGTGACCTACAACCTTGCCGGCAAAGGCTCGCACCCTCGCCCCGTGTGGGGTCGCGCTGCCGCAGGCCGATTGATATTTCCGGGCCTAGTGATCCTGACTGCGGGAGCCGCCCTCGCAGCAGGACAATCCGTATCTCCCATCGGACTCTGGGTGTTCGTCCTCGTCCTGGGAGGGTGGGTGATCAGCCTGTGTCTGCACGAGTTCGGCCACGCATTTCTTGCGCATTCCGGCGGCGATACGTCAGTGCGAGCCCGCGGCTACCTCACGCTGAATCCGCTCAAGTACACCAACACTGCGATGACCTTCGTGATCCCTGTCGTCATCCTCGCCATCGGGGGAATCCCGCTACCCGGCGGTGCAGTCCTCATCGAAAGCCACCGGTTGCGCTCGAAAGCTTGGCAATCCACCGTGTCGTTGGTGGGCCCATGCGTCAACCTGATTCTGGGGGTCCTGCTGACCATCGCTGCACACGGGGTGAACAATCCGCTCGGGTACGGACTGTCATTTTTGGCGCTCCTGCAGTTCGTCACCGCGATCCTGAATCTGCTGCCCGTACCAGGCCTTGACGGCTTCGGCGTCATTTCGCCGTATCTTTCGGAGAAGACACGTGCGGCCCTGCGGCCCATCACCCCGTGGGCGCCGCTGCTGCTGATCGTGATTCTGTTCTCGGTCCCGCAAGCAGCCAGCGTGCTTTTTGATGCCGCCGGGTGGCTCTACCATCTCTGCGGAGGTGAGCAGTGGGCGGCCGC
Organism: Nakamurella antarctica; assembly: GCF_003860405.1. Lineage (NCBI taxonomy): Bacteria > Bacillati > Actinomycetota > Actinomycetes > Nakamurellales > Nakamurellaceae > Nakamurella > Nakamurella antarctica. The sequence goes on from NZ_CP034170.1 coordinate 2,381,035, forward strand.
CTACGGTCAGAATTTATTCCGCTTCTGGCGCTAACGCCCAGCATGTGCTGTGGCCTGCGGAAATCTTCCTGACGCACTCTGCCAACGAGATGGCATGGCAGGATTGGGAACCGTGAATATTACGGTTTTGGCAGGCGGCGTCGGCGGCGCTAAATTTCTCCTCGGAGTCAAAAAGTACTTGGGGCTGGAGCCCTTCGGCCCTTCGCCGGACGGCCATCCACACCAGATCACCGCGGTGGTCAACACCGCGGACGATATCCGCTTACACGGCGTGCACATAGCGGCGGACTTGGACTCGTGCATGTACACCCTGGGCGGCGGCGCCGATCTGGAGCGCGGCTGGGGCCGAAACGACGAAACATGGACCACCTCAGCGGAACTGGCCGAATACGGCGGCGAAGCCCCGTGGTTCAATCTGGGCGATAAGGACTTTGCCACCCACTTGATGCGCACCCGGATGCTCGACGCCGGGTATCCCCTCTCTGCGGTCACGCAGGCCCTGTGCGAGCGCTGGAAGCCCGGGGTAACGCTGCTACCGATGACAGATGAGCGGGTTGAAACGCACGTCGTCGTCGACCTTCCCGGCAGCACCGAATTGGTGGCACTGCATTTCCAAGAATGGTGGATTCGCTACCACGCAGAGCTGCCCGCCATGTCCATCACCCCCATCGGCGCCGAGCAATCGCGACCCGGTCCCGGCGTTCTCGAGGCCATTCTCACGGCAGACCTGGTGTTAATCGCCCCATCAAATCCCGTGGTGTCGATAGGAACGATTCTGGCCGTGCCTGGTATCCGCGAGGCCCTCGCCAGCACGCCGGCGAAGATCATCGGGGTCTCCCCCATCATCGGCGGCGCGCCTGTGCGGGGGCACGCCGATGCGTGCCTGGCTGCGATCGGCGTCGAGACTTCGGCGGAGGGGGTTGGACGCCATTACGGCGCACGTTCGGCCGGCGGGTTGCTTGACGGCTGGCTCATCGCTGAAGGAGATACTGCCGAGATCCAGGGCCTAGCAATAGGTCCCATCCCACTCCTCATGACGGATCCACTCGCCACCGCGGCAATGGTGGAGGCGGCGGTGGCAATGGCCGGGATTCTGATGTTGGCGGGCGCTGATTCCGACGATGACTGACTTCGACTTCGCCGCAACTGCCCGCAAGTTGCCGGCGCCGGCTCCTGCCGGTTTGCAGATCCTGCCCGTGACCGGCCTTCCCGACTTCCGCCCCCACGACGATTTGGCTGCCGCGATTCTCGGCGCCGCGCCGTGGCTGCTCGATGATGATGTTTTGGTCGTGACGTCCAAGGTGGTGTCCAAGGTGGAGGGCCGGCTGGTTTCAGCGCCCAGCGACCCGGCAGAGCGAGATGCCCTTCGCCGCAGGCTCATTGATGACGAGACCGTCCGGCTTGTTGCCAGCATCAATCAGACTCGCATCGTAGAGAACAAGCTCGGCCTGATCGCTGCCGCAGCGGGTATTGATGCCTCCAATGTGCATAGTGACGAGATCGCTCTGCTACCGGAGGATCCCGACCTCAGCGCTACAACGTTGGTGCAGTATTTTGCCGATCGCGGGCTGCGGGTGGGCGTGGTGATCACCGACACCCAAGGCCGGGCATGGCGCAACGGTGTGCTGGACGTGGCGATCGGTGCTGCCGGTGTTCAGGTGCTTCAGGACCACCGCGGCGGGGTCGACGAGTTCGGTAACGAGCTCGTGGTGACCCAAGTGGCCACCGGTGACGAGATGGCATCGGCCGCCGATCTCGTCAAAGGCAAGCTCTCCGCCGTACCGGTTGCGGTTATCCGTGGCCTCCGCACCGTCGCCGCAGGCGCGGCGAACTCGGCAGCGCGCAGTTTGATCCGCCCGTATGACGAGGACCTCTTCCGGTTGGGCACCGACCTCGCCATCGCGCAAGGCCACCGGGAAGCCGTACTCCGCCGGCGAACCGTTCGCGAATTTAGCAAAGACCCGGTACCCGTCGACGTTCTGGCGAGGGCCTGTGGAATCGCGTTGACGGCGCCCGCACCCCACCACACCAGACCCGTCCGCTTCGTCCGCGTCGCAGTAGCGCGAGAAGCGTTGCTACTAGACATGAAACAGGCGTGGGAGGCTGACCTGATCGCCGACGGATGGAGCCGGGAGCGGGTAGCGGCCCGCGTCGCTCGCGGCCAGATCCTTGTCAACGCACCGGAAATCATCGTGCCGTTTATCACCGGCGAGGGTCGCCACACCTACCCGGATGCGCGGCGCTCGGCGGCCGAAGACCGCATGTTCACCGTTGCCGGCGGCGCTGCGGTCCAGGCGCTGCTAGTGGCGCTCGCTTCCGAGGGCTTGGGCTCTGCCTGGGTTTCGTCGACGATGTTCGTGCCAGCGGTGGTGACCGAGGCTCTTGACGTTCCGGCGGAGTGGACCCCGCTAGGCGCCATCGCCGTGGGCTACCCCGTGACGCCACTCGCAGTGCGCGCTGGCGTCCCTGACGCGTTGATCGAGCGCTGATGAGCTTCGCTTCGTTGCATCAGGATGCTGTTGTGGTTGTGGGGTCCTGGCAACCTCCGTCACCTGCCCAGGCAGCGCTCCGCGAAGCGTTCCTCGGCTTCCTCGCCGCCCGCGACGACGCGATGTCCCGGCTCTGCGCACCCGGGCACCTCACCGCGAGCGCCATCGTGCTCTCTGCGGACGAGCGCTCGACATTGCTCACGCTGCACCCCCGTGTCGGCCGCTGGCTGCAACTGGGTGGGCACTGTGAGGACGATGACACGACCCTAGTAGGCGCCGCGCTACGGGAGGCAACGGAGGAATCAGGGATCAAGGGCTTGGTGATCGACCCCGTGCCGATCCATCTCGACGTCCATCCGATCACCTGCAAACTCGGAATTCCCACCCGACATTTCGACGTGCGGTTCCGAGTTGTCGCACCCGCCGGCGCCGTGGCCGTGCGATCTGCAGAATCGGTGGATCTGCGGTTCTGGCCAGTGGATGCGATACCCGAGGATTCTGATGATGGGGTAACGGACGCGTTGGCGGCGGCGCTTCGGCACTTTTAGGTTCCAGCTAGCAGCAGGCTCGGAGGTATGGTCTCCCTGAGGGTTTCCAATTCGTCGTGGCCCACGGGGCTTGCGGTTAACACTGTGGGGATTACATGAATTCAGCTCGTCGTCTACTCGGTCTAGCACTTGCCGCAGCCCTCACCGGGTTCATCATCCCCGGCACCGCGAACGCATCAATGCCGCCGGAGAACCCCGTCCAGCCACTGTCTGTCAGTGCGCCGGCGGAGCCCGGAGACCCGGTCGTAAATCCCGTGTCCGTGGCTACAGCTATAGTGCCCGGCGCTCAGGGTTTCGACAGCGCGAATGTTGATTCTGCATCCCAACTCACTTGCTTAAAAAACTCCGGCATCACCTTCGATGCGATGAACGTCCTTGACCCCGACTTCATCGCCGAATACCGGGACGCAGCCACGGCTGGGATGAACGTCATCTTGTTCCAGGGCTACTACCCACCGCACTGGTCGATTTTCACGAAGGCCACAGAGCGAGCCAACCGCATGGTCGCCGGCGCCCAGTCGGTCGGATACCCGGTGGGCGCCCAGCTTTTTCTGGATCTGGAAGACAATCAGTCCGACGGTACGAGGAGCATCACCCGCGACGAGATGGTCGCGTGGGTGCAGGAGTGGGCGCGGGTCGTCACAGCTGCAGGTTACGTGCCCGGAATGTATGTCGGCCTTCCACAAGTTTTGACCGCGTCAGATCTTGGCACCAGAATCCCCGGCATCAAGGTCTTCTGGCGTTCGGCCTCCACTTATGCACCCCAAGCCCCTCAGGGGTTTGTGGTCCAACAACCTCAAATCGACATCACGAAGTGCGGAATCACTATTGACACGAACGTTGCGGGGATCGACAACAACGGGAACATGTTGGTAGGGGCGGGCTTCCCCGCCGGGCAACCAGTCGGCGCCGGATTGTTCCACGTGACGACCCCCACGCGACTCCTCGACACCCGCGACACCGCCAAGGTCACACCATTCGGAACCGTCAGCATCAAAGTCACCGGAGTTGCCGGCGTACCCACCAACGTCAAGGCAGTCGTTCTCAACATCACCGCCCTCAACGCCAACGGCACCGGATTCGTCACCGCCCACGCAAGCCTCGCATCAAGACCACTAGCCTCCAACCTCAACTTCAGCCCCGGCAGCATCACCCCCAACCTCGCCACCGTCCCCGTCGGAACCGACGGCAAAATCTCCCTCTACAACGGCTCAGAAGTACCACTAGACCTCATCGCCGACATCCAAGGCTACTACCTTGATGGAACTCCCACCCTGCCAGGAGCCTTCGGCACCACGACCCCCACGCGACTCCTCGACACCCGCGACACCGCCAAGGTCACACCATTCGGAACCGTCAGCATCAAAGTCACCGGAGTTGCCGGCGTACCCACCAACGTCAAGGCAGTCGTTCTCAACATCACCGCCCTCAACGCCAACGGCACCGGATTCGTCACCGCCCACGCAAGCCTCGCATCAAGACCACTAGCCTCCAACCTCAACTTCAGCCCCGGCAGCATCACCCCCAACCTCGCCACCGTCCCCGTCGGAACCGACGGCAAAATCTCCCTCTACAACGGCTCAGAAGTACCACTAGACCTCATCGCCGACATCCAAGGCTACTACCTTGATGGAACTCCCACCCTGCCAGGAGCCTTCGGCACCACGACCCCCACGCGACTCCTCGACACCCGCGACACCGCCAAGGTCACACCATTCGGAACCGTCAGCATCAAAGTCACCGGAGTTGCCGGCGTACCCACCAACGTCAAGGCAGTCGTTCTCAACATCACCGCCCTCAACGCCAACGGCACCGGATTCGTCACCGCCCACGCAAGCCTCGCATCAAGACCACTAGCCTCCAACCTCAACTTCAGCCCCGGCAGCATCACCCCCAACCTCGCCACCGTCCCCGTCGGAACCGACGGCAAAATCTCCCTCTACAACGGCTCAGAAGTACCACTAGACCTCATCGCCGACATCCAAGGCTACTACCTTGATGGTCAATGACGGGTTTGGCGTTGTGGGTGCTAAAGCAAGAACGACACAGTCGTCGCTTTTTAAGGCGCCAACAGTCTCTCGGCTAAGTTGGTGAACCAGATCAGAAGCTCGTCCTATGCTGAAAACCGAATGCCAGATGCGGGTATCTCGACGCCAGGCCACACTCGTATCCCCGCCCGAAGCTCGCAGCCCGCGCCAATCAACGCCCGGTCACCGATCACCGCGTCGCAAACATGAGCCCCCGCACCGATGGTCGCGCCAGCGCCCACTATGGAACGTACTACTCGAGCGCCAGTATCGATCTGCGCGCCCTCAAACACCACTGACTCTTCAACAACAGCTTCGTCGCCCACGGTGACGTCGCGGCCAAGGGTCGTTCCGCCAAATACCAGCGCAGTTTTGGCTACATGCGCCCCGGGTAAAATGAGGCTGTCCCCTACGGGACCCGGCAGCGCGGCGGTGGGGGCAAATCCACGCACCAGATCGGCCGAGCCTTTCACAAAGGCTGCAGGTGTCCCGAGGTCTAACCAGTAGGACTCTTCGACGTAGCCGAACACTGGCGCGCCGGCCTTGAGAAGATTAGGGAAGGTCTCCCGCTCAACTGATACCACTCGATCTGGGGGGATCGCCAGCAGCACTTCGCGTTTAAAAACGTAGCAGCCCGCATTAATCTGGTTTGTGGGTGGGTCTTCAGTCTTCTCGAGGAATTCCAGGACCTCCCCCTTCGCCCCGGTGGCGACACAGCCAAAGGCTCGAGGATCCGCTACCTTCACCAGGTGAAGGGTGACATCCGCGTTGTTCGCCACGTGCGTTGCGTAAAGAGCACAGAGGTCGACCCCGGATACCACGTCACCGTTGAACACCATTACGGTGTCGTAGCGCAACTTGTCGGCGACGTTGCGGATGCCGCCGCCAGTACCGAGCGCTTCGGTCTCGACCACGTACTCGATGTCCAAACCGAGTCGGCTTCCATCGCCGAAATAATCGCTAAAGACCGACGCCTTATACGAGGTCCCAAGCACCACATGCACGATTCCTGCTTCGCGGATTCGCGAGAGCATATGCTCGAGAAAAGGTACTCCGGCAGTGGGAAGCATTGGCTTGGGCGCGAAAAGCGTGAGCGGCCGGAGCCTAGTCCCCTGTCCACCTACCAAAATGACGGCGTCAACCTTCACCGCAAATCTCCTGATGAGAGGTCGTCCTGTGTGCTCATGGCATCTTTTCAGCGTTTATTGCGGCGCCGGCTTGCTCAGCAATGTTCATCACGTATTGGCCGTAGGGAGATTTCGCCAGGGCTTTTCCGAGGTTGTAGCACGCGGTGGCATCGATGAAGCCGCGACGTAAAGCGATCTCCTCCAGACATGAGATTCGGATTCCCTGTCGGTGCTCCAAGACCTGAACGAACTGGCCAGCTTCCAACAGCGAGTCATGGGTACCCGTATCAAGCCAGGCGAATCCGCGCCCTAGGTCAACGAGCGTGGCTGCACCTGCCTGCACGTAAATATTGTTTAGGTCAGTGATCTCCAACTCGCCACGCGACGACGGTTTTAGATCCCTTGCGTATTGGACGACTTTGTTGTCGTAGACATATAGCCCGGTGATCGCCAAATTCGATTTCGGCTTGGACGGCTTCTCTTCAATCGAGATCAATTTGCCATCAGTGCCCATCTCCCCCACTCCGTAGCGCTCGGGGTCTCGAACAGGGTAACCGAAGAGAACACACCCCTGGACGTTGGTCACGGCATCCAGCAGAGTCTGCGAAAAGTTCTGTCCATAGAAGATGTTGTCTCCTAGGACCAGTGCTACATCGTCATCACCGATGTGCTCGGCTCCAAGATGAAATGCCTGCGCCAAGCCCTCGGGCTTGGGCTGCTCTGCGTAGGTAAGAGTGAGGCCAAACTCGCTGCCGTCACCGAAAAGCCTGCGGAAACCCGCATTATCCTCAGGGGTGGTGATAATCAGGATGTCCGTGATACCCGCCAACATCAAGACAGACAGAGGGTAGTAAATCATCGGTTTGTCATAGACAGGCAACAGTTGCTTAGATACCGCTCGGGTCACCGGATGCAATCTGGTTCCGGCGCCACCTGCAAGGATAATTCCCTTCACTTCAGTACCCACCTTTTTTCATTCCACTGGAGCTGAGATCTGCAAAAGCGCCGCACTGCTGCTGACATGTGCCAGCCGACCCAACTGGTGACCAAAACCGGACACAAATCATCCCGACACTACCGGATTAGGTACGCGCACCCTTCTCATGCCTTACGTGAGACTCATAGCGGCTCTTCACCGTTCCGCGTGGTGTTTGGTTAGGGGCCTGTGGTTTAGGGCTCGTGGTCCTTGCTGTTGACTGTTTGTTACCACACAAGACAGTTGACGAAGAAGGACCACGAGTGTGTTTGATGCTACTTCTGTTTGCGATGATCCGGCGACGGTGTTGTTCAATTTGCCTGGCTTTCACGTCGTTGGTGCTCGTTGTGACGGTGGTCAGCGGGATGTGATTGTTGAGACTGGGATTTCTCAGATGTGTTGCCCCGCATGTGGTGTGCCGTCGGCTGGGGTTCATGTGCGGAAGTTGCAGCGGGTTCGGGACATCCCAGTCGGCGGCGGTCCGGTGACGGTGTGGTGGCGTAAGTTACGGTTCCGCTGCGGCAATACCGGGTGCTCACGGGCCACGTTCACTGAACACACCGTGCAGGTGCCCCCGTACGCACGATCTACCGGGCGGCTGGCTGCCACAGTGGTCGATGCGGTTGTCGTTTCCGGGCGGTCTATCTCTGAAACCGCCCGGGCGCACCGGGTTGGCTGGTGGACGGTCCAACGTGCTGTGTCAGCCCGCGCTGCGGCGATGCCTGACCCGGCCAGCCGGGTGGTGGCGCGGATCGGGGTCGATGAGCACCGGTTCCGGCGGATGCGGTTTTTCCGGCAGGATGATGGGTCTTTCAAACGGGTCGAGCCGTGGATGACGTGCATCACCGACCTCGACCGCGGCGAGATCATCGGTGTCGTCGATGGCAGGGACGCGAAGTCGTTGACTGACTGGTTCGCCGACCGCCCACGGTGGTGGCGGCACAAGGTTGCCGTGGCGGCGATCGATTTGCATACCCCGTTTCGCAAGGTACTCAAGGCGCAGTTGCCTAACGCCCAAGTGGTGGCTGACCGGTTCCACATAGTCCAACTGGCCAACCAGATGGTGACCGATGTTCGCCGGCGTTTGCAGACGCAGTTGCATGGCCACCGGGGTCGGGCCGCAAACAGGACCTGGGCGCACCGGTTGTTGCTGCTGCGGGCTGGGAACACCCTGTCACCGGCTGCGTTGGCGAAGCTGCTGTCAGTGTTCGCCACCGACGACCCCACAGATCAGCTCTCAGCCGGGTGGGCGGTGAAAGAACAACTCCGGGTGGTCCTGAGGTCCCCTACCAAGGTGATGGCCCGCCGTGAGAAGCAAACTTTCGACTACTACGTCATGATCGCCGACATGGACGAAACCCGAACCCTGGCAAAGACTGTAAACCCTGGTGGCCGCAAATCCTGGCCTCCATCACCACCGGCGCGTCGAACGCGATCAGCGAAAACGTGAACCTGGGAAACAAAAACATCAAACGAACCGGACGCGGGTTCACAAACAAGCAGCACTACCGCGATCGGATTATGCTCAGAACAACGTCCCGCCACCTGGGCGCCGTTTCAACCAGCCGACAGCACCATCACGCGCAACGGTGAAGAGCCCTCATAGCTGCAAGACGAACCCTCCGCAACAGCCCCCGGCACAGCAACTTTGCTGCTTCGCGAACTACTGCCTGGTCAATTACGATGCTCCTCCAGCTAGCGACGCAGAACCCATTCCGCCGATCAGACTAACCTCTTCACTAAATTCCAGTACCAACGCATCACAAAGTTCACCAGTCCTGCCCCCGGCGGTAGCGCCACCGACCCGTTCTCCGCCAACTCCGGGGTGAGCCTGGACATCCAAGTAGGTCCAGTCACTGCCAGTTCGTCGCGTAACACCCGCCGACGGTCACGAAGATGGGATCGGTTGGTCCATAACCACTCCCAACCGCGCAGTTTCGCGCCGAACCAACGCTGTTTCAGCGAAAACAGAGTGAGAGCGAGCTCTAGGGTGATGAGGGCGGGCGAGAGCAGGATCAGCGCCCGAATGCTCCAAGCCGTCGAAACCAGCATGAGGCGATTTCGCTCGATTAAGTACATTTTGTGTTCGTTTCGGGAAAATTCGTACCTATGGATCGCGACCGCATCAGGCACGTAAACAACTCGGCGCCCCCGCCGCCACGTCCGGATACTAAGCTCGGCATCCTCGTGGTAGGCAAAGTAAGCATCGTCAAAGCCGCCCAAAGTTTCCCACCATGCTCGGGTCATCACTACGCATGCCCCGCTAGCAACCGCGACATCGATCGGATCGGTTCTCACCTCTGGTTGTCCCATATCCCCGGCCCATGACAAACCGAGCACATGAACCGGGTTGCCCGCCGAGTTGAGTAAGGACGGGTCCTCGGAAAGCCTGATACTTCCTCCTGCGACAGCGACGCTGTCTAATTCATCTGTTCCGGGCAAAACCATGTGCACTAACTTAGCCAATGCCGTCTGCTCGACCACAGCATCTGAGTTGACGAGTGCGACATACGCTCCGCTGGCAAAACTTAAGCCGTAATTACAGCCACCGGCGAACCCTAAGTTGGTATTCGGTCGTACCACAAGGACCCCATCCCATGCCCCGATTTCCACCACATCTTGGCTGGTGCAGCCGTTGTCGACAAGAATGACGTCGGCGACCACTCCCTTGGAATCTAGGATGGCCCTCACCGAGCGCTGAAGCCACGGCTCGTCCAGCCACGCAAGTACTACGACGCTCACAGTCGGCGTAATGATCGGTTCTTCAACAGCTCGCATAGGACCGATCTTCGCACACGCCTGTTTGAATTCCGGTGCTGCTGCAGCAACCGCGAGCGGTGAGGAAGCGCGCCCGCTCGGAGGAGAGAAGTTAGCGGCTACTGTTCTTATCGGTAACCGATCTGCAACTGACAGGAATGGACGACACGGGTGCGCGCTGAGGTCATTATGGAAGCGCGATATCTTGTGCCCACTGCACCGCGAGCATTTGCCGCGAACGACCGCACCGCCTCGCCGAACTTATCCCGCCTGTGCAGCCCTTTTCCTTCTTCTGGGCCGAGGTCCTAGGCCGATGGGCAAGCCCCTGGCAAAAAGTGCGGCGTGGATGACAGGTGGCACTTTACTCATTGGACTGTCTGGGTATGCCTTCCTCGCGCTGATCGGCCACAACCGATTCGACGAAGACTCCCACTCTGCTCTGACAGTCACCTACCTGATTGTCAGTATTCTCGGGCCTGGAATTTTCGTCGCAATCGAGCAGGAAACCTCCCGGACCGTCAGTGCCAGCCGCAGCCAGGGGCGCCGGTACGGTGGCGATATTCGCAGGCTGAGCGCGGTCGGCGCAGTCCTGTGTCTTATAACCCTCAGCAGCTTGGCTATTGCGGCACCAACGATGATGGAGTCACTTCTCAACAGCAATGTTGGGTTCATTTTGGCACTCGCTCTGTCGATTATTGGTTCGGCCGTCGTATACCTGATTCGGGGCCTTAGCGGTGGTGAGCAACGGTTCGCTCGTTACGCACTTACCTTGTGCGTTGACGGCGGCGTCCGATTGTTGAGCTGCGTGGCACTTGTCGTCGTAGGCAGCACGACTGCAGTCGCCTACGCGTTTGCGCTCTGCAGCGGGCCACTCGTGGCGGCGCTAGCGACACTCAGAGTGCCCCGCCCCCAAAACGAATCGCAACAGGCATCCGATACTTGCGCACTGCAAAGTAAACAATCGAGTTGGAAAACACTCATCCGCGGCGTCGGCTGGCTGTTGGTTGCGTCGTTAATCTCCATGGTGATGGCAAACTACGCTGGCGTCTTCGTGACATCGCAATTGCTCGGCCACAAGGCCATCGCTACCGGCTTCTCAACAGCTCTTGTTCTGACTCGAGTGCCACTCCTGCTGATGGGACCACTCCAAGCTCTGCTCTTGCCGCGCATGTCTGCCGCAGTGAGCAGGGGTGATCTTCTAGCGTTCCGATCCATCGTCACGCGAGGTTTGGCTGTCGTCGCGGCATTGGGACTGCTCAGTCTGCTTGGCGTGGCAGTACTGGGCAGGTGGGCAATCCGACTAGTTTTCGGGGCTGAGACAGACACAACAACATCCTCCGCACTGATATTGCTTACCCTATCTGCAGTGCTGCTGATGGCGGTCTCACTACTACAACCCGCGCTTATTGCGCTGAAACAACACAGCTTCCTCGTGGTCGGCTGGTTTCTCGGCGCTGTGGTTTTCGCGGGCGCATTGGGCCTGCCGTTTGAGCCGATCACTTCTGCAATTGGCGCCCAAATCGCTGGTCCGGCAACCACCCTTCTAGTGCACACCTTCGCTATCCTCCGGCGTAGCAACTCGGTGTGATCGCTCAACCTCTTGGAGCTCGCGCTGTGGGCGCAGCAAATGCCGCAAGGGTTTCAGTTACAGTTGATTTCAGGCCTGGTGGGTAGGTCCGCTCCCCCGGCCAGCGCCGCAGACCGTCGTGCCATCGCAGAGCGGATGGTCAGACCTGCCTTCAACGCCATGCGCAAAGGTGCCTGCCACCAGTGCACATACCTGCGCGCCAAATAGACGTACGCGCTCCTGTGGTGGGCAGCTGTCATTTCGGCCTGGTGACGTTGCGTGGAGTGGCCGCCGATATGTGTCACCCGTGCTGACGGTACATACACGTTTTCCCAGCCAGCGCGCCCAATCCTGTCGCCAAGATCAACATCTTCGAAGAACATGAAGAATGCGGGGTCGAACCCGCCGAGCTGATCAAAAACGCTGCGGCGCACTAATAAACATGCACCCGACAGCCATCCAGCGCCTCGCTCCTGGGGAATTTCGTGGTCGCGTCGGTACGCCTTTGTCCAAGGATTGCGTGGCCAGACCCAGCCAAAGGCCGCGTGGCCAACCCCTCTGCCGATGCTCGGCAGCTCGCGGGCGGACGGGTACGGTTGGCCGTCTGGGGTAAGAAGCATCGGCCCGAGAGCACCCGCTCGCGGGTGTCTACCCGCCGCCGAGAGAAGTTCCTCGATAGCTCCGGGGGCAAACGTCAAGTCCGAATTGCAGATCAGGACCCATTCCATCGCCTTCGGCAGCGCAGCAACGCCCGCGTTCGCTCCGCCACCAAACCCCAGGTTGCCACCGGTATGTAAAACCGTTGCCAGTCCGGTCTTCTCGACTTCCTCGATACTCCCATCGGTCGAACCGTTGTCTGCCATGACCACTGTGGGGCGGCCCCACTTGACCCAGTCCGCGGCCGCTTCCACTGATTCCAACAGCAGGGTGACCGTCTCGCCAGGGAAGTAGGTCACGGTGACGATTCCGACGTGCGTGTCGGGGCTGGGCGACTGGGTCATGCTCGTCATCGAGCCTTTCCCAACGCAGCCGCGCGGTCGTATGCTTCTTGGTGGCATTGAGCGCTATTTGCCCAGGTAAACTCCGCCGCGCGCGCGACGGCCGCCGCAGCTAATTCTCGGCGCCGCGTAGGGTCGAACAGCAACGACGAAAGGGCTTCGGCGATATCACCCGCGCCGACATCGGAGTAAGCCACCGCCTCCCCTCCGACCTCGGGGAGCGAAAGTCTTCTGGTGGTAAGCACCGCCGCGCCGCACGCCATTGCCTCAAGCACGGGGAGTCCAAAACCTTCACCCAGGCTCGGATAGGTCACTAGGGCGGCGCCGCCTAAAAAGCCGGACAGCATTTCGACAGGGAGATGGCCCGCACGCAGCACCTGCAGATCCACCGGGACAGCGGCCAGCGCCGGTTCGATCGCCTGATCCCAACCGGGGCTACCAGCTAGCACCAAGGCCGGAAAGGACGCTCGATCTCTCGCATCAGCAGCAGCGCGGACATACGCTCTGATCAGTGCTGGAACATTTTTGCGCGGCTCTAGTGTTCCTAGAAAGGCGATCCAGCCTTTCGCTTCTAGCTTCAGATAGTCTGCGGCAGCGGCAATCTCAGCGGCACTGGGTCGATGGAACCTTTCGGAATCGACTCCGTGATGTGCGACGACCAGCCGCTGCGGGTCTGCCGAAACCACCCGGCGTAATTCGGTGGCAGTAGCCACGCTCGGCACGACGCACACTGCGGCCAACCGCAAAGATGTTCGGGTCCAACCACGGAAGAAGCGACCTTTGACGCCCAAATGCAGCTGCTGATCAGAGAAAAAGGTGGCGTCGTGAAGCGTGACCACCACGGGAACACCCGCTCTGAGCGGCATCGTGTAATGGGGAGAATGGATGACGTCGACCGGCAAGCGACGCGCCAGTCGCGGGAGAGTGGTTTGTTCCCAGGTGAGCCGAGCAGGCCTGCTGCTCAATTCTGTGGCGATGGGGACTATTCGGCTGTGCGGGGCGAGTGATGCGAATTGGCCGGCGTCAGCGGTTTGACAGACGATCGACAACGCGGTGCCTTGGGCGTCCAATGCGGCGGCCAGACTATCCACATATCGCCCCACACCGCCGCGTTCAGCGGGAATGGCGGTGGCGTCAAGAAGCACGCGAGGCTCAGTGCGCACGTTCCGCCTTTCCTCCAGATCGATACACGCGGCGCGGGGCGCTAGCCGGGCCCGCTTCCATTCGCACTTGGCAGCGGAATAAGGATACGTGCTGCCGAGGTTAGGCTCGCAACCAAAATTGGTTCGGCGCTTCGAAGATCGCGTTCGAACGTCACAGCCGCCCGGTTCCTTCTCACTGATCGCAGCGGGAGCGTCAGTCAATCCCCACAGAAATTGAAGACACCGGCAAGCCACCCGATAGGATCGAACAGTGGCTGCTGAACCCCTACCGCGTGTGATCATCATTGTGCCCGCGTGGAACGAACAAGACTCGCTACCCTCAACCTTGGCCGAGGTCGCTCGGGCTGTACCCGCAGCATCTGTATTGGTTGTCAGCGACGGCTCCACCGACAACACTGCTCGGATCGCCCACGAACTTGGTGCAACCGTGCTCGACCTTCCCATCAATCTAGGCGTTGGAGGCGCCATGCGCGCAGGCTACAAGTATGCGCTCCGGCACGGGTTCGATTATGCAGTTCAGCTAGATGCCGATGGCCAGCATAGCGCTTTCGACGTATCGCGTCTGATTGTTCAGCTCCAGGTCGATAGCGCTGATGTAATGATAGGTGCGAGATTCGCGGGCACTGGGCATTATGACGCACGCGGACCCCGACGTTGGGCTATGAAACTGCTCTCAAGAGTTCTCTCTCACGTTGCCGGTACAAGACTGACCGATACAACTTCAGGATTTAAAGCCTCCAACGCTCACGCCATTCGATTATTCGCCTCAAACTATCCAGCGGAATACCTCGGCGATACTATTGAATCATTGGTGATCGCTTCTCGGTCCGGTCTCGTAGTGCGTCAACTGGGAGTCGAGATGAGAACGCGCACCGCTGGCCAGCCTTCGCACAGCCCTGTCAAAGCCGCATTATTTCTCCTCCGCGCCGCACTTGCCCTTGCAGTGGCATTGACTAGACCCAAAGTCGAGCTAACAAAGGTTCCTTCAGAGTGAACGTCGCCTATTTTATAGCGCTCGCAGTATGTTTGACTTTATTAGTTTGTCTTTTCCTACTTTTGAGGGGACGTCGCCTTCGCGAGCGCTACGCCGCGTTGTGGATTGTCTTAGCGTTTGCTATTTGCATAGTCGGTGCATTTCCTGACGTGGTCTCATGGCTTTCGAATCTCGTCGGGGTTCAGACCCCTGCGAATCTATTGTTCTCGGCCGCAGCCATCGTTTTGCTTCTCGTTTGCTTGCAGCTTTCGGCGGAGCTCACTAGCAACGAGGATAAGGTAAGAACTCTCACCGAGGAAGTTGCTATTCTCAAGCTCCAAGTATGGGAAATTTTAGATACTCCCCCCTTGCCTTTGCCGCCAAATGAAGAGACCGCAATTCAAGATCTTCAAAGCAGCACAAGTGACTGAGTTACGCATGGCAATTCCGCAAATGGTGGACAGTGTCAGCCAATGATGATAACCATCAATTCTTTTCCTTGGATACATTCGGTTGGACAAATCGCTGAAGGGCTTGTGCCCGCTGCCGTGACCCTCAGATCCCCAAGAAAGTCGTCATCACATGGACAATCATACAAGTAGTTCAGTGCCGCATATCCACAGTTCGCCCTATCGTCCATTTTTGCATTGGTTAAAGCCAACTACTGCTATACCGATTGTCCTTTATATCATTCTGAGTGCGTTAGGAGTTTCAACCTCATCCCTTGGTTCTGATTACCTCCGACAAGACTCCACAAAACCTTTGGGTTACGAGTTTGGCGCGCCTCAGTCAATACGGTCTGATGAATTCCTGCGAAATACTCCGATGCAACTTGGCGTTTTGGCAGCAGGTGAGACAATCAGCTCCCCGCTGGCTGCGGAGCCCGACCTAGTAACACAAATACCGAACGCTGGCTTCGTCGAGACAATTGTATTCTTTGATGCTGCCGCGCTCCGCCTAGGCCCATTTCTACCTGATTCAATGTTGTTCGCCGGATATCGGCTATTTCCTCTTCTCTTACTCCTCCTCTTCTGCCCTAGGTGGTTGCAGAAATTAGGAGCGAAACCCAAACTTGCATGGTTCGGAACCTCTCTCTTTATTTTCTCTCCAGCCACTTTTTGGTGGTCGTTTCTTCCGGTAACAATCGCTGGTTTCGCCATTGCTGGCTCATATCTCGTCACCGTCGCAGCTGAACGCTGGGAACAGTCGCGTCGCCTATCGGCTGTTTTATATGCCGCGGGAGGCGGCATTTTACTCGCGCGTTTGGTCACAGGTTACATTCCCTGGGCGCTAACCATAGGAGTCCCTATCGTTCTCGCAACGTCGGTGTGGTTGGTGTGGCCGAAGGCAGAACGTCGATTTGGGTTGCTTGCTTTGGCGGCTGGCTCCTTGACGTCGGTGTCGGTGTTAGTTTTAATGGTCTGGGAGAACCTGCCAGGCATTAAGGCGCAATTAGCGACCGTTTACCCGGGCCAACGGATTACCACTGGGCGCGCCCTCGACCCTGGCGAGCTGTTCGGGGCGCCAGTGCTGTTCAAACTTCAATCTTCCGGCACTGTGTTAGTTGGAACGAACGCCAGCGAGATCTCGACAGGTTTTACCATCGCACTCGTGCTAGCGGTTGCAATGATCGCAATGTCCCCAAACTTGGGGCGCGACCGCGATTCTGCAGCAATGATTACCCTGGCGGCGTGTTGTTTGGCCTGGTTCAGCTGGGTGGTGGTGCATTGGGGCACCATCGGCTCCAAAATACCCGCGGCTAACTTGGTAGACCCGCTGCGGGTGGCCCAATCTTTGGGCTTCCCCGCCATCCTGCTTCTCAGCTTGGTGCTCTCTCGCTGGGCGGCGCCAGTTGGGAAGGCACTCCCCGTCCTAATCGCAGCAAGTTGCGCTCTAATCACTGCTTACGGGGGTGGCGTTACGCAGCAGACCAGAATGCCGGGTCTGCGAGGATTCGAGGTTGGCCTGGCAGCATTCGCTATTGGCGCTGTGGTGTACTTCATGGTGGCTCATCCGCACCGACGCTGGCCATTTATCATTCCAGTGTTATTGGCAGCGTCTGCTGTGGCCTTTGTGAATCCCATCACAATCGGACTGGGTGATTTGAGAGCGAGCGCAAGCGCTCAGCGCATGCTGGAGGAGGGGAAAAAGGCTCGTGCGGCTAACGAGCTCTGGGCCACCGATCTGTGGTTTGACGATGCGCTATTAGACGCGACAGGGACGCCGATACTCGGCGGCAACCAGATGTCTGGTCCGAACCGAGAGCAGTGGTTAAAACTCGACCCGACGGCGCAACACGAATTTGTCTGGAATCGCGGAGCTAGCATTATCAAGTTCGCTTGGACCGTGGGACCGGACATCATCATTGAGAGTCCTCAGCCGGATGTCATCACTGTAACGGTGGATCCGTGCACTTTGCAGGGGCGCGGATTCAACGTCACGTACGTAGTCTCGACACAGCCACTCCAAGGAAGTTGCTTGGTTCCGGAGCAGAGCCTGCAATGGTTCAGCCAGAACCAATTCGTATACGCGGTGCAAAAATAGCATCGGGTCCACCAAAGAGACGATCTAGTTGCTGTCCTGCGTCACGCTTCAGGCCAGCCCGGTATGCAAATCCCAGACAGACCGCGCTGCCTTGGCCCAGCTATACTCAGCTGCGCGGGCCCTACCTCGAGCCACCAACTCGGCAGCAAGGTCTGCGTCCAAAAGCACTGAATCCAGCTGGTGAGCGAGTGAATGGAAGTCACGTCTTGGAGACAACAGCGCAGCCCCACCGCTCACTTCCACCAATGACGGCGCGTCAGAGGAGACGACAGGCAGCCCCGCGCTGAAGCCCTCCAGCACCGGCAGGCCAAACCCTTCAGCCAGCGACGGC
This sequence comes from Nakamurella antarctica, assembly GCF_003860405.1. Lineage (NCBI taxonomy): Bacteria > Bacillati > Actinomycetota > Actinomycetes > Nakamurellales > Nakamurellaceae > Nakamurella > Nakamurella antarctica. Next base: position 2,398,535 of record NZ_CP034170.1, read on the forward strand.
ACTGCGAGCACCGCAGCCCTGGAAAGCACCACCGCAAGATCTTCGTCATCAATTTTGCCGAGTTCGACGACGCTGCCAGCACAAAGCCCAGCTTTCGCAGCCTGAGCTTGTATGTTCAGGCCGCCCCACCCCGGCTGCCCTACCACCACGAGCGGCACCCGCACCGCCATCTGCGCCATCGCGGACAACAGCACGTCGAGCCCCTTGCGCGGCTCCAGCGTCGACAGGCTCATGACGTAACGCGGCGGCAGCCGCATCTTCGTCGCCCGCAGATCCGCATCCCGCGGGATGGGTAACGAAGTAACACCATGGGCAATGGCATGGATCCTGGATGCTGCGTAGGGAAACAGTACCGAGAGTTCCTCTGCCACAGCGCGTGTGGGCACCACGAGTGCGTCCGCTGCCCTCGCGGCGCTGGTAATCAAATCGCGATGCCACCGCACTCCGCGAGGTGTCATCGTCTCCGGGTGCGTCCACGGAACGGTGTCGTGAACGGTAACCACCCGCGGGCTTCTGTGCCTAGGAGCCAGCGGCGTGGTTGCATGCAGGCTGGCGGGGTTCGGCCAAGGCGGCATACCTTTTTGCCACAGCGCACCGAGCACCCGGTGTCCGACTGGTAGTCGCGAGGGGCCACGAACTCCGCTAAATCTGGCTGCGTCCGGATTGGTATGCCACGCAGTCAACGAGCGCACCTCCCAGCCCGCTGGTGCGCCGGCAGCCAGAGCCTGCGTGATTTGGGCGGCGTACCTACCGGTCCCACCGGGGACAGGCGAGAGGCACTGCTCGACGACCACCGCCAGAGTTTTCGGCACTACCGAACTTCAACTGTTTGGCACCCGAGTTGGGTGTTGCCGCCCGGACCCGACGAAATCGCAAAGGCACACACCGTGTGCACCCCCGAAGCTCCCCCCGGAACCACCGCGCTATAACCGCTACCAGCGGAAACCCCCGGATAGGCGGCAGCAACATCAGGCCTAGATCCACCGGTGGTGAACCCCGAATACCCCACAACACCCGCCGGGCCCGTGTCATAAATATGGATCGGAGTAGGAACATTACTAGAAGCAGGATCCACCGCCCACCCCGACACCGAGATGGACCCGTCCCCCGAAGTCACCGCGTCCACCACACCAAACGGGCCACCCACCATCACAGAGCGGCACCCCAAAGACGGATTGCCAGTACCGAACCCAATATTAATTGCGTACACACACACCGAATGCAAACCACGACCACTGGTCGGAAGCCACACATCAAAACCATGGCTATCCCCCACACCCGGATACGCCGCGCCTACATCCGCACGCCGCTGATCCGCTGTCACCACAGACCCCACCACCGAACCATCAGGCCCCGTGTCGTACACATGCACCACCAACGACGTCGCCACAGCATCAGGATCAAACGCCCAACCCCGCACATGCAACGCCCCGGTAACAGCAACAACATCCACCGCACCCGACGGC